>CAVSHS010000016.1:0-10731 GCA_963727785.1 uncultured Solirubrobacteraceae bacterium | reverse complement strand
TGGCCTCGCGTAGCAAGCGGACGAACTCCTCCCGCAGGGCATCCGCGCGTGCGGGGCCGAGCGACGTCGCGAGCTGCGTCGCATCGACGAGGTCGACGACGTAGATCGTGCCCAGTTCGACAGATTCAGCGGTCTCCGACAGAAGGCGAAACCTATCGCGATCCCGTTCGGATACGTGTGTCAGGCAGAGCCGTCATCCGATCCCTCGGCCGCGCCGAGGCACGCCCAGGCTAATCACCCCCGGACGTTGAGCCACCTGGGCGCCTGCATGAGCCCCTCGGTCGATGCTCGCGTGGCTGCGACCGACGAGACTTGTCCGTGCGATGCGCGTCCTGCAGACCACGTTCGAGAGCCCCGGGCTGCGCCGGATGCTGGCCGGCTCGGCGGGTGCGTACCTCGGCCTGTGGGCGTTCACGGTGCTGTTCGCGATCTACGCGTACGACGAGGGCGGCGCCGCGGCCGTCGGCGTCGCCGCCCTGGTGCGCCAGCTGCCGGCGGGACTGCTCGCGCCCTGGATCGCGGTGTTCGCCGACCGCTACCCGCGTCGCCGGGTGCTGGTCGCCAGCGGCGCCGCGCAGGCGGTGCTGATGGCCGCCGTCGGCATCGCCGTCGCCCTGCACGGGCCGTACGCGGCGGTTCTCGCGCTCGCCGCCCTGACGACTGCTGCTGCGGCGCCGTTTCGCCCGGCGCAGTTCGCGTTGATCCCGCAGCTGGCCGGCACGCCGACGCAGGTCGCCGCCGCGAACGTCGTCTGGGGCGTCGTGGAGTACGCGGGGTTTCTCGGCGGCTCGCTCGCCGCCGCGCTTCTCGTCGCTCTCGGCCTCGCTGCAGCGCTGCCGGCGTGCGCGGCCGCCATCGCCCTGGGGACGCTCGTCCTGCTGGGGTTGCCGCGCGTCGGCGGCGCGGACCCCGAGCCGGTGGCGGTGTCAGCATGGGCTGAGCTCTCGGCCGGCCTGCGAACGGTGCGTGCGGACGCGCAGATGCGGTTGCTGACCGGCGTGCGCGGTGTCGACGCCGCGGTTCAGGGCGCGGTGGATGTTCTGCTGGTCGCCTGCGCGATCGAGCTGCTGGGGACCGGGCAGAGCGGGGTCGGCGTGCTGAGCAGCGCCTGGGGCGTCGGTGGGGTGGCCGGCGGCGGGCTGGCCCTGTCGCTGCTCAGCCGCGGCCGCCTCGCCTCCGGCGTCAGCCTCGGCTGCGTGCTGGCGGGCATCCCCCTGGTCGTGATCGCGCTGTGGGCCGCGCCTGTCCCCGCCCTCCTGCTGCTCGTCGTGCTCGGGGGCGGCTTCGCGGTGCTCGAGTCCGCGCTGAACACGTTGTTGCAGCGCCGGGCCTCGGACACCGTCCTCGCCCGCGTGTTCGGCGTCAACGAGGGCGTCTACGTCCTCGGCACGGCGCTCGGCAGCATCCTGGCCGCCGCGTTGTTGTCAGTCCTCGGCGTGGAGGGCGCGCTGGTCACGGTGGGGCTCGCCCTCCCGGTTCTGGCCCTCGCGCTGCGACGGCGGTTCTCTCGCATGGAGGCGGGGATCGAGGTGCCCGAGCGCGCGTACGCCCTGCTGCGCGGCCTGGAGATGTTCGCGCCGCTTCCCATCGCAACGCTGGAGACGCTGGCGGCGCGCGCGACCTTCGAGGATCTGCCGGCGGGGCACGTGCTCCTGCGTCAGGGCGAGCCGGGCCAGACGTTCTACGTCCTCGATCAGGGCGAGCTGGACGTCTTCGTCGATGGCCGTCATGTGGACGAGCGCCACTCCGGCGAGTGCTTCGGCGAGATCGCCCTGCTGCGCGCCCAGCCGCGGATGGCGACCGTGCAGGCCGTGGGCGACGCCCGGGTGCTGGCCCTCGGACGGCAGGAGTTCCTAGGGGCTGTCGGGTCGCACGAGCGCAGCGTCCACGCCGCCGACCGGCTGGCGGACGAGCGCACCGCCCGGGCCGCCGACCGGCTCGTGGACGAGCGGGCCGAAGGGACGTTGCCGGTCAGTTCGGACACGCCCTAGACTCGCGCTGAACCGGAACCGTACGTGCGGGAGCAGCGTGGCTGAGTCGGTTGAGCTGGCGACGATCTGGCTGGTCGATCTGGTCGGGTCGACGAGGTTGGCGACGTCGGTCGGACCGGCGCGGTCCGATGCGCTGCGCGACGAGTATTTCGCGTTGCTGCGGGAGGCGATCGAGACTTCGGGCGGTCGGGAGTTCAAGAACACCGGCGACGGACTGGCCGTGGCGTTCAACTCAGCGTCGGCGGCGGTGCGATGTGCGGTGTTGACGCAGCAGCTGTTCGAGCGGCGCTATCGCGGGCAGGAGCTGGGGTTGCATCTGCGGATCGGATTGGCGACGGGGGAGTCGACGCTCAGCGACGGGGATTACTTCGGGATGCCCTCGATCGAGGCGGCCGGATTGTGTGACAAGGCGCCGACGGACGGGATCCTCGCGTCGTACGCCACGAAAGTGCTCGCCGCGCGGGTCGACGGTGGGCAGTTCGAGTCGTTCGGTGAGCTCGAGCTGAAGGGGATCCCCGAGCCGGTGGCGGCGTTCGCGGTGCGGTGGGAGCCGCTGCTGGACGAGGCCTACGTGGAGACGCTGGCGTGGCCGCTGCCTTCGCTGCTGCGCTCCGTGCCGCGGCTCTCGTACGTCGGTCGTGTTGCGGAGCGCGGCCGTGTCGAGCGCGCGCGCGAAGCCGCCCGGGTCGGCGCGCGCAGCGTCGTGTTCGTGTCGGGCGAACCCGGGATCGGGAAGACGCGGCTGGCCGCATATCAGGCGCTCCGCGCGCACGGGGACGGGTTTGCCGTGGTCTGGGGGTCGTGCAGCGAGGATCTGGCGGTCCCGTACGAGCCGTGGATCGACGTGTGCTCGCAGCTGGTCGACCACGCCCCGGAGGACGTGCTGGCAGGGTATGTCGCGGAGCATGGCGTCGAGGTCGGGCGCGTGGCCGGCAACCTGGCCCGGCGGTTGCCAGATGCGCCGGCTCCGCAGTCTTCGGATCCGGAGACGGAGCGCCTCATGCTGTTCAAGGCGGTCGCCGATCTTCTGCGCGCGACCGCGGAGTCCCGGCCGGTCTGCGTGGTGCTCGACGACTTCCACTGGGCCGATGGGCAGTCGGTCGCGCTGCTCAAGCATGTGGCGCGGACCGTCGATCAGGGCGCGGTGCAGATCGTGGTGACCTATCGCGACTCGGACCTCGTCAGAGATGACGCTCTGACCGCAGCCCTGGCTGATCTGCGGCGGGTCGAAGGTGTGGAGCGGATCGCGTTGAGCGGTCTGGGGCCGGACGAGGTGGCCGAGCTGTTGCGTGCGGCGGCCGGCCACGACCTCGATGCGGACGGTTCAGCGCTGGCCGGGGAACTCTCGCTGGAGACAGGCGGCAATCCCTTCTTCCTCGGCGAGATCCTGCGCAACATGACCGAGTCCGGGGCGCTGGCATTCGACGAGCGGACGGGACGCTGGAATGTCGAGCGTTCGGCAATCGCGAACCTGCCGCAGAGCGTCCGCGACGTGGTGACCCGCAGGGTCGAGCGGCTCGGCGATGACGCGCGCCGGATCCTGACCACCGCGGCGGTGATCGGCCGAAGCTTCGACGTCGAGATCCTGACACGGGTGCTCGATCGTGCCGAGGACGACATCCTGGACGTGCTGGACACCGCGATCGAGTCCTCGATCGTGGCCGAACAGCCCGAGCGGCTCGGGCGGTTCAGCTTCACCCACGCCCTGATCAACGACACCCTCTACCAGGGGCTGATGGCGACCCGACGAGCGCGGATGCACCGCCGCGTCGCCGAAGCACTGGAGGACGTCTGCGGGGATGACCCGGGAGAGCGCGTAGCGGAGCTGGCGAACCACTGGGCCAGAGCAGTTGTCGGGACGGATCGCGCCAAGGCGGTGGGCTACGCGCGCCAGGCCGGCGAGCAGGCCCTGGCGCAACTGGCGCCCGACGAGGCGCTGCGGTGGTTCACGCACGCGCTGGAACTGCTCGGATCGGACGCGACCGATGAGCAGCGCTGCGAGCTCCTGACAGGGGTCGGCCGCGCGCAGAAGCACGCGGGCGACGCGGGATTCCGCGAGACGCTGCTGGAGGCGAGCCGGATCGCCCACGGCGCCGGATTGCCGCGTCTCCTGGTGCACGCAACGCTCGAGAACAGTCGCGGCTGGGTCGCCCGGAGCGGTGAGGTGGACGGCGAGCGGGTCGAGATGCTCGAGGCCGCGATCGCGGCGATGGAGCCCACCTCCGCCGAGGCCCCGGTGTTGCGAGCTCAACTGGCGGCCGAACTCCCGTTCGCCGGCGACTGGCCGCGGGTCAGCTCGCTGGTGGACGATGCGCTCGCGACCGCACGTGAGTGCAGCGATCGTGTTGCGCTCGCGCGCGTCCTGCACTGGGCCTGCATGGCGATGCTGGCATCAGTCGACTCGGCGAGGACGATGTGGGATCTGTCGGGTGAACTTGAAGCGCTCGCGGCAGAGCTCCGCGATCCCGGACTGCGGTGGCCGGCCGCCATGATCCGCCACGTCGCCGCCATCCAGCTCGGCGAGGTCGACGAGATGGATCGCGCGAACGACACGATGAGCTCGATCGCCGAACAGCTGGGCCAGCCGGCGATGGTGTGGGCGGCCGCCTACCACGGGTGCGTCCGGGAGATTCTGCGTGGCGATATCGCAGCCGCAGAGGCGGCGGCCTACCACGCAGCGGGTCTCGGCTACGAGTCCGGGCAGCCCGACGCAGCGATGATCGCTGGTGTGCAGCTGTTCCAGGTCCGCGCTGAACAGGGGCGCGTGCAAGAGCTGATCGAGATCCTCGAGCAGCGTGTCGCCGAGACTCCCGGCCTTCCGGTTCTGCAGGCGATGATCTCGATCGCCTACATCGAGCTGGGTCGGATCGACGACGCCAGGACGGTCTTCGAGCGGGCGGCCGCAGACGAGTTCGCATCCCTGCCGCGCGACGTCACGTGGATCAACGCGATCGGTCGTTTCGCCGAGATCGCCGCCCGGCTGGACGCGCGGGATGCCGCGGCCACGATCTACGACATGCTGCTCCCGTACCGCGAGCGGATCGTCACATCGGTCATCACCGTGAGCGGCTCGGTCGAACGCCCGCTCGGGCTCCTCGCCGCCACGCTCGGTCGCTGGGACGCCGCCGACGATCACTTCACGACGGCTGCAGCGATCCACGAGCGCATGGGCGCGCGGATATTCCTTGCTCGCACCCTGATGAACCATGGCCGCGCGCTGCTGATGCGCGATCGCGATGAGGACCGCGCCCGGGCGACCGACCTGCTCGACCGCGCGGTCGCTCTCGCGAGCGAGCTCGGGGGCGTCGCGATCGTCCGCGACGCCGAGATGCTCCTCCAGCGCTGAGCAGGCAGCGCGCCGCTCAGCCGCAGGCCGGGGCAGTGCCGCGCGCTTGTCAGCGTGCGCTCGCCGTATGGCGAGACCCGGACTCGAACCGGGGACACCACGATTTTCAGTGATCCTGCCGATCGGCTGAGTTCGCGTCGCGCGCCCCGGACGCGCGGCCGTCAGACGGCGCCGATCGCGCGCATTCTCACGCCGACCATCCGGACCACTTCCTCGTGGTAGCCGTCGGCGGAGGTGCCGTACAGCCGCTCGACCTCACCGGGCATCGCGCCGTCGGCGTCGCCTCGCAGGCGGTCGAACAGCGCGGTCGCGCTGCCGACGACCTCGCCGATGCAGGCCAGGGCGCGGTTGCGGTCGCGTACGAGCTCGCGGCGCGCGTAGGTCACGCCGATCCCGATGTGGCGTGACTCGTCGCGGCACACGAGCACCTGGCCGGCGAGGATGCCTGGAAATTCGGCAATGCTCGGGACGGCGCGCTCGGCAAAACGCGTCGATACCCATGCGACCGCGCCCTCGCCCAGCAGGTGATACGCCGTGACCGCGCGGAGATATGTGTCGGGACCCGGGTCATCGGCCAGCGCCCGCACCCATCGCTCCATCTCGGCATAGAGCTGGGCGGTGATGGGGTCGCGTCCGGCGTCGGCGAGCGCCTGGACCGCCTCGGCGCCGCCGTCGATCCCGAACACCTCCTCGTAGATGCGCACGATCGTGCGGACGTGTCGCAACTCGTCCACGAGCTGCGTCGCCATCAAGAGCTCGACCTCGGCGTCGGGTGCCGCCGAGACGAACGGCGTCAGCAGACGGGCGACCGTGGACTCGCCGTCGTAGCGGTGCGCGAACAGGTCTCGGAGGCGGAGTCGCTCGGCTGCGTCGAGGGCCTCGAAGCTCGTCCGGTCGACCGTGTAGTCGAGCTGCGAGAGCGACCACCGGGTGCGCTCCCAGTGATCGTAGAGCGCCCGAAAGGGCACCGAGCGCTCCTCGAGGTCACGCTCGAGCCCGCTTCCCGGCACCACGACGCCTGCCACGCAGCGACCGTATCCGCGCCGTATGCCCGCGCGCAAGAGTTGCCCGGCGTGCGTGCCGGGGCGTAGAGTCGCGCCGGGGCGTGTCTGGGCGGTGAGCGAAACCATTCACGCGGACACGTCCGCCGAACCGGTCCAGCAGCGCCGGGCGCGGCGCTCACTCACCCTCGGCCCCGTGGTGATCCGCCGGCCACTGCTGCCGGGGACCGTGCTGGCAGTGGCCTCGCTCGGCGTCTTCATGGCGTTCGTCGACGCGACGATCGTGACGATCGCCTTCCCGGACATGCAGCGGTCGTTCCCGGACTCGGAGGCGGCCGGGCTCTCGTGGGTGCTGAACGCCTACAACATCGTCTTCGCCGCCTTCCTCGTGGCCGCCGGACGCGCCGCTGATCTGCTCGGGCGCAAGAAGGTGTTCGAGATCGGCCTGGTCGTCTTCACCGGGGCGTCGGCGTTGTGCGCGGCGGCGCCCACGGTCGAGGTCCTGATCGCCGCACGCGTGCTACAGGCGGCCGGGGCGGCGATCCTCGTACCGTCGTCGCTCGGTCTGGTGGTGCAGGCGTTCCCCGAGGAGCGCACCCGGGGAGTGGCCCTCTGGGCCGCGACGGCGGCGCTCGCCGCCGGCCTGGGACCGTCGGTGGGCGGCGTCCTCGTCGAGGTCTCGAGCTGGCGCGCGGCGTTCCTCATCAACCTTCCGATCGGCGCGGTCGCTCTCGTGCTCGCGCGGCGCCGACTCGTGGAGAGCCGCGCGCCCGGTCGCCGCGCGCTGCCGGACCTTCCGGGCGCCGTCGTGTTCGCCGTCGCCGTCGCCGCCCTGGCGCTGGGAATCGTCAAGGGGGAGGACTGGGGCTGGAGCAGCGGTGGCGTCATCGCGTGCTTCGCGCTCGCCGTCGGGCTCGGCTGGGGGTTCGTCCGCCGGTCGCGGCGTCACCCGTCGCCCCTGGTCGACGGCGCGCTGATCCGCATCCGCTCGGTCGCCGTCGCGAACACGCTGATGCTCGTAGCGGCGGCGTCGTACTTCGCGCTGATCCTCAACAACGTGCTCTTCTTGACCGGCGTATGGGGATGGTCGATCCTCGACGCCGGGCTGGCGATGACACCGGGGCCGATCATCGCCGCGGTGGTCGCCGCCAAGATCGGGCGCGGTGCGGAGACTCGCCCCCGCCTGCTGATCTGCCTCGGCGCCGCGACATGGGCGCTCGGAGCGGCGGGCTACCTGCTGCTGTGCGACTCCGATCCGTCGTTCCTGACCAAGTGGCTGCCGGCGACGATCCTCGCCGGCGTCGGCGCCGGCCTCGCGTTCCCGACCCTGAGCGGCGCCGCCGTTGCCGCGGCTCCGGGCGGGCGCTTCGCAACGGCGACGGCGCTGAACTCCGTCGCGCGCCAGCTCGGTGCGGCGCTCGGTGTGGCGGCGCTCGTGGCAATCGTCGGCGCTGCGACGGACGCCCTCGAAGGCGCGCGCCGCGGGTGGCTCTTCTCGATCGGGGTGTTCGGCCTCGTCGCTCTGGCCGCGCCGCTGCTCGGCCGTCCACCCCCGGCGCCCGAAGCCGACGACGACGACGCCCTCCCCCCGGTGGGTGGACAGGCGCGCTCGATGGTCGCCGTGACGACGAACGGGGCGCGGCCCGCCGCCGTCACGCCGACCAGCACCGTGCTCGACCCCTCGGCGCCGCTCGATCGCTTCCTCGCCGCCGTGCCGCTGCTCGCCGACGCGCCGCCGCAGGCGCGCGAGCGGCTGGCCGCCGAGGCCACGCTCGTGCGGTTGCGGGGCGGCGAGTGGCTCTTCCACGAGGGCGATCCCGGGGACAGTCTGTTCGTGCTGGGGGCGGGGCGGCTCGAGGTCGTCAAGGAGGGTGGGTTCGACGAGGAGGTCATCCGGGTCGTGCGGCCCGGCGAGGTCCTCGGCGAGCTCGCGATCCTCACGCGTTCGCCCCGGTCTGCCTCGGTCCGCGCGCGCCGCGATGCCGTACTCGTGCGCGTGGACGGCGACACCTTCGAGGTGTTGCTGCGCGAGGAGCCCGAGCTGGGGCTGCGCGTCACCCGTGAGCTCGCGCGCCAGGTCCAGGCCAGCCGGCCCGCTGGGGCGGCGCCCGCCGCGCCGGTCAAGACGCTTGCCGTCGTCGGGCTCGAGGACGGCCTTCCGCTCGCGGAGCTGTGCCGCGCTCTCGCCGCGCAACTCGGGCGCTTCGGAACCGTCGCCCACAGTGGACCGGTCGCGGGGCGCTCGGAGGCCGATCAGGCGATGTTCCTCGAGCGCCTCGAGCGCGACCACGACCGAGTGCTGCTCGAGGCCGGCACGCCCAAGGACGGCGGACCGTGGTCGGCGCTCTGCCTACGCCAGGCCGACCGCGTGCTCGCGCTGACCCGCGGCGGCCCGGTCCCCGACTGGTTGTTCTGGCACCCCGGCCTGCGCGGGTGCGAGCTCGTGTACCTGGATGACGCGGCCGAGGCGCGCCCGATCGCCGAATGGAGCCGCGTGCTGCGTCCGCGGGCGCGCCACCGCGTCGCGCCGGGGGAGGACTGGGAGCCCACGGTCGCCGCGATGGCGCGACGGCTGTGCGGCCGGTCGATCGGGATCGTCCTCTCGGGCGGAGGCGCGCGCGGCTTCGCCCATCTCGGCGTGCTCGCGGAGCTCGAGCGCGCGGGCGTGCAGATCGACCGCGTCGGCGGCGTCAGCTGCGGCTCGTGGATCGGAGCGATGTTCGCGCTCGGGATGGACGCCGAGGAGATGGTCGCGCGCTGCTACGAGGAATGGGTGCGCCGCAACCCCCTGGGCGACTACACCGTGCCGCGGCAGTCGGTGATCCGCGGTCATCGCGTCCGCGCGGTGTTCGAGCGCAACCTGCCAGGACTGATCGAGCAGCTGCCACGCGACTACTTCTGCGTGAGCTGCGACCTCGTCTCGGGCGAGCTCGTCGTCCATCGCGACGGCGTTCTCGCCGTCGCGGCGGCGGCCAGCCAGTGTCTCCCGGGGCTTGCCCCGCCGCTCGTCCAGGACGGTCGGCTCCTGGTCGACGGCGGGATCCGCAACAACCTGCCGGTCGACGTGATGGCGGCGGCCGGGGAGGGGCCGGTGATCGCCGTCGACGTCACCTCGCGCTACACACCGCCCGTCCGCGCGGCCCGCACGCGCCGCCGCGCCCGGGAGCAGGGCCTCTGGGACGACGAGTCACCGCGCCCGACCCTGTTCGAGACGATCAGCCGCGCGGTCGTCCTGGGCAGCGTCGACACCGTCGCGGCCGCCGAACGGCATGCCGACCTCGTGATCCGCCCGGCCAACGACGACATCGGAATGCTGGAGTGGCACCAGCTCGACCGCGCGCAGGAGAACGGGCGCCGAGCCGCGAGGGCGGCGTTGGCCGAGGCGCCGGGCTGGCTCACCTAGGCTGAACCGCCTCCATGTTCTCCCGACAGGTTCTGTCTCCATGTCGGGCAGCAGGCCAGCCGGGGCGATTGCCGTGGCGGGGGCGCTTGGGAACAGCCGCGGCGCATGGGCCACTTCGACACCTCCGAGGCCCTGGGCCTGATGGTGGAGGCTGTCGAGCCCCCGACCAGCATGCGGCCCGTCGAGTTCATCTGGCCTCGGCACCCGGCCAAACCCTGAGCGCGTCCGGAGCGGCAGCCGGCTCATCGGCACGTGCCGCTGACGCAGGCCGACCGTCTCGCGTCCGCGATCGGCGCGCTAGGGCGACCGCGCCTCGACGACATCCCGCCTATCGAGTTCGAGCAGCTCCACGCGCGCCGCTTCGAGCTCGACGTCACCGATGGGCCGACAACTGCACTATGCGGCGAGACGGACCGACGGCCGGCTTCGCCGGCACACCTACCTTGATACTGAGGAAACCACGTACCCCGGTGATCTCAATTTCGATCGGCGGCGCGCTCCACTCGGTCGCGTCCACGCTCGTCGACGAACGCGTGTGGGCGCGAGCCGACGGCGCCGAGCTCGTCGTCGTTCACGCCGACAGCGCCGACGGGCCACGCGAGGTCGCCAGGCACGCGCTGACGACGCCAGGCCGACCGAGCATCGATCACGCGCACTACCCGCCATGCGCGGCGGGCGCGTTGGAGCGCAGGCCGCGCGCGGCCAGCGCCGACGAGGAGGCGTTCCTTGCGAGCGTGCGAGCGGCGACCTCCACGGAGATCAGAGACAACGATTCCGGATCGGAAGATGCATGAGCCTGGGCCGAACCCGATGACTGCCCATGTGCGCCACGGCACCAATCTCCCCGTGCGCGAAGGTGCCGAAAAGGCCCCAAGAGGCCCGCGAGCGCGTCCTGTCGATCTCGCCTCTGCAACGCCTTCCACGCAGAAACAGCTAGTTTGCAGGTACTTCCGGGATGGCGAGACCCGGACTCGAACCGGGGACACCACG
>CAVSHS010000015.1:0-28243 GCA_963727785.1 uncultured Solirubrobacteraceae bacterium | reverse complement strand
TCCAACGGCGCGCGCGCCGCATCGGCGGTCCTCATCGGCCTGGCGATCACCGTCGCGGCGCTGAGCCTCAGCCGCCAGGGGCTGTCGGAGCGCTACGTCGAGCGCGCCCAGGGCGCGCTAGCCCGCGATCCCGCGCGCGCGCTCGTCGAGTCCAACCGCGCGCTGCGCCTGGACCGCGAGTTCATCGCCGCCTACTACACGAAGGCGGCGGCGCTCGCGCGCTTCGGCGAGGGCGACGCCGCGCGCGCCGTGCTGCTCGACGCGACCCGGCGCGAGCCGCGCAACTTCGTGACGTGGGCGCTGCTCGGCGACCTGTCGGTGCGCGAGGGCGACCTGCGCGCGGCGCAGGCCGACTACCGTCGCGCCGCGCGCCTGAACCCGCGCGATCCGGGGCTCGCGAAGCTCGCGCGCGACCCGCGGGGTGCGGCGAGCCGGTTGCGAGCCGGGGTAGGCTGATCGGCATGCTGCAAGGACGCATCATGCGTTGGTGCGGAGCGCTCGCCGTGTCGCTGGCGGTCGCGGCCCCTGCGGCGGCGCAGGACGACGCTCCGAAGGTCGCCCCCGACTCGCCCGCCGGTACCGAGTACCAGCTGCCGGTCGATCACGCCCGCAACGCGGGCAGCGGCGGCGGGTCGAGCCACTCGTCCGCCACGCCCGGCGGGGCCCCGCTCTTCGGCGCGGGTGTCGAGGGAGGAAACGTCGGGACCGGCCACGAAGCCGCGGTCCGCGGCCGGCGATGCGCCCGCGCGGACGAAGCAGCCGGCCGGTGACCAGACGGATCGCCCGGCGAGCGCGCCGCGACGATCCGCGCCCGGGCGGCCGCGCCCGACGGCGGCGGCGGGCTGCTCGCGATCGGGCGGGGGCGGCCGGCGTGCTGCTCATCGGCGGGCTTGCGGGCTTGGCCCTGCGCCAGCGACCCGCGCTCCCCCGCACGCGATCACACGGCGTCACGCGCGAGCACTGACCACGGCCGCCGCGTAGAGCTCCTCGAGCGCGCGCCCGAGCGTGGCGAGCGAGTTGCGCTCGGCCACCCGGCGGCGACCGGCTTCGCCCATCGCGCGCCGCCGCTCGGGGTCGGCGGCGAGCTTGTTCAGCGCAGCGACGAGCGCGTCATCGTCGTCCGCGCGCACGAGGAGCCCCGACGTGCCGGGGGCGAAGGCTTCGCCCGTGCCGGTGCCGACGTCGGTCGCGACGATCGCGAGTCCCGCTGCCTGCGCCTCGAGCGTCGCCAGCCCGAAGGACTCCGCGCGGTTGATCGACGGCATGACGAAGACGGCGGCCGCGGCAAGATGGGCGGCGAGCCGGTCGTCGGACACGCGCCCCACGAGGTGGACGCGATCGGCGACGCCCGCTCGCTCGATCAATGCCTCGAGCTGCCCGCGCTGCGGGCCGTCGCCGGCGATCACCAGCGGCAACGTCAGGCGATGTGCCAGGTGGACGAGCCGCTCGAAGCCCTTGTAGGACACGAGCCGCCCGACCGCGAGGACGTGCTCGGCGCCGTAGCGCGCGCGCAGGCCGGCGACCGCCTCCTCCGAGGCGGTCCCCGGCGCCCATCGCTCGACGTCGATGCCGTAGGGCACGACGGTCGTCGGCACATCGGCGGCACGGATGAGCGGCGAGGTCGCCGCAAGGGCCGCGCTCCCGACGACGACCGCATCGGCTGCTCGCAGGCAGGCGACCACCAGCGGCCGGTAGAGCGGCAGCAACGCCCGCTGACGGAAGATGTCGCAGTGGTAGGTCGCGACGAGGGGGCCGTCCCGCCCCGCGATGAGCACGCTCGCCTCGCCGGTCGGATTGGGCATGTGCAGGTGCACCAGCGCGCCGCGGCGCTCCTGGCGCAGGCGGCGGGGAACGTCGGCGCGAGCGGCGCCGACAGCAGCCGGCCGAGCTGTCCCACGTGGGTCTCGGTCCCATACGGGGTGTCCCGCCGAACGGTCCGCAGGCCGTGGGCGCAGACGAGCACGTCGTGGCGCCAGCCCGGCGTGGCCCGGCGGATCGCGTCGATGTGGCGCTCGATGCCGCCCGGCACCGGCGGATAGATGTCCTTGTAGACGTGCAGGACGCGGTCGATGCTCATCGCAGGTGCCGCGCCACCCGCTCGGCGTAGACCCGCTCGTCGAAGAGCGCCTCCGCCCGCCGGCGCCCGGCGAGCGCGAGGCGCGCCCGCAGCTCGGGGTCGGCGAGCAGCCGGCGGATGAGCCCGGCGAGCATCGCGTCGTCGTGCGGCGCGGCGAGCAGCCCGGCCCCGCCGAGGACCTCCGGCGCGGCGCCCTCCTCGCAGGCCACGACCGGGATGCCCGTCGCCAGCGCCTCGGCGAGGACCCGCCCGAACGGCTCGGGTCGCTGCGGGCAGTGGACGAGCGCCGTCAGCGAGCCCAGCCACCGCGGCATGTCCGCGGGCGCCACGCGCTCGATGTGCAGCGCTCCTCCAGGCCCAGCTCGGCGATCTGGCGGCGCAGGGAATCGGCATATCCCGAGTGGCCCGCCGTCGTGTAGATCTCGCCCCCGGCGATCCGTCCGTGCAGCTCGGGGATGTCCGCGCGCAGCCGCGCGAGCACCCGCAGGAAGCGCGCGTGGCCCTTCCAGGGGGAGAGATGCGCGGCCATCCCGATGACCGGGCGTGCCGGCGGCGGCGCCGGGACGAAGCGACCGAGGTCGATGCCGTTGTGGACCGTCGTCACGCGCCCCGCGACGTGGCGCAGACCGGGCTGACGAGCCGTCGCGGCGGAGTTGGCGATCAGCGTCGAGACCGCGAGCGCGAGCGCCGACCAGGCCGCGCCGAGGACTCCCGGGCGGCGAAAGTCGCGGACGTGCCACACCACGCGGGCCGTGGTCGCGCGCGCCGGCGCGGTCGCACCCATCTGCGCGCGAAACCCGTTGAGGTACACGACCGAGGGATCCAGCCGGCGCAGTGCGCGGGCGAGCCTGCGCTGGTGGCCGGCGGCCGTGACGAGCGCCCGCGGCGCGGACACCTCGTCCTCGTAGTTGCCCGACATCCTGCGCAGGGCCTCCGGCAGCTCGAAGCCCGACGCCAGGCGGACGCCGACCTCCTCGAGCGCCGCCGCGAGCGGGCCGGGACCCGGCAGGAACGCGGTGACCTCGCGCTCGCGCGCGAGCAGCGCGGCCACCGGCAGCAGCGACAGCTGCGCCCCGCCGATCTCCGCCGTCGAGTCGACGATCGCGATCCGCGCGGCGGTCATGCGAGCTCACCGACGACCGACACCATCCGCTCCATCGCGCGCGGCCACGTGAACTCCCGCTCGGCGCGGCGGCGCGCCGCCTCTCCGAGCCGCGTGGCAAGGGCGCTGTCCTCCAGCAGCGCGCGCGCCGCGCGGGTGAACTGCGCCGGGTCGCAGGGATCGACGAGCAGCCCGGTCTCGCCGTCGATCACCGCGTCGGGGATGCCGCCCGAGTTGCCGGCGATCGACGGCAGGCCGGCGAGCGCGGCCTCGACGAGCGCGATGCCGAAGCCCTCGAACTGCGCCGCGGCCGGGGAGGCGCGCGACAGGAGCACGAGCGCCCGCGCACCCTTGAGCAGCGCCCCTTGTCGGCCTCGTCGACGCGGCCGGCCCAGACGACGGCGCTCGGATACGCCGCAGGCGCGGGCGATGCGCTCGTAGCGCGCGCGCAGCGGCCCGTCGCCGACGACGACGAGGCGGACGTCCGGCAGCGCGCCGAGCAGGGCCGGCAGCGCCCGCAGCACCTGGTCGATCCCCTTGTGCGGCTCGACGAGGCGGCCGATGCTCAGCAGGTACGGAACGGCAGCGCCGGTCCGCGGATCCCACAGACCGCGCGCCGCGAGCGCGGCGCGCGGCGCGCTCGCCTCGGAAGGCATGTCGGCGCCGGGCCAGACGAGGCGGATGCGCTCGGCCGCGACGCCGCAGCGCTCGACCTCGTTCGCCGTGAAGCGGCTGATGCACACGGCGCGCCTGACGCGGCCGCCGAGGCGCACGAGCAGCGGGCGCATGCGCGGCGCCCACAGCTCGCTTCCGTAGAAGCAGCACACGACGGGCCGGCGGGCGGCGCCCAGCGCCGACGGCAACGTCGCGAGATGTCCGGCGATCACGATGTCCGGGCGCGCACGCCGCGCGGCCGCGGTCATCTCGGCGAGGGCGGCGGCGCTGCGGGCGCCGCCCCAGCCCCCGTGGGTGCGAACCACGCGGTAGGCACCCGCATCGTCGTGAGCCGCGCTGCTGCCGTTCTGCGCGACCGTGATCACCGTGACGTCGTGATGGCGCGCGAGCGCCGCGGCCGCCTCGGCGACGTAGCGCTGGACGCCGCCCACGGCCGGGGGGAAGTCGGGCGTAAGCAGCGCGACGCGGCTCATGCGGGCGCGGGGGCTCGCAGCCCGCCGCCGAGGACCTGGCCCGCCCAGCCCTCGAGCGCCGCGAGCGCCCACAGCCCGCGGCCGGCGATGCCGTCGCCCTCGAGCATGAGGCGCTCGAGCTCGCGGCGCTCGAACAGCGTGCCGGCGATCGCGTCGCGGTCCAGCAGCAGATCGCTCAGGTGGTCGTGCAGCGCGGACCGCAACCAGCGGTCGACCGGCACCGCGAACGCCTGCTTGGGTCGCTGCAGGACGGACTCGGGAAGGATCCCGCGCAGCGCCGCGCGCAGCAGCGGCTTGCCTTTCGCGACCGCGCAGCCGCAACGCCGCGGGCAGGGCCGTGGCGAACTCGACGACGCGCTGGTCCAGGTACGGCGCCCGGGCCTCGAGCGAGTGGGCCATCGTCATGCGGTCGGCCTTCGTGAGGACGTCCTCGACGAGCCAGGTGCGCGCGTCGAGCAGCATGTCCGCCTCGACGCCCTGCGCTCCGTAGCGTGCGCTGATCTCGGCCAGCCGCCCGAGCGTGAGCGCCGCCGTGCCGTGCGAGCCCGTGAGGCGGTCGACCTGCGCGGGCGCGAGGATGCCGACCCAGTCCAGCCGGCGGGCGAGCGGCGGGCCGGGATGCAGCAGGAGATCGGCATGCCGCGCCCGCGCCGGCGCGACGCTGCGGATCGTGCCGCGCATCGCCGCGCGCAGCGGCGCGGGGATGCGAGCGGCCCCGTTCGCCGCGGCGGTCCAGCGGTAGCGGGGATAGCCGCCGAACAGCTCGTCGCTGCCCTCCCCGGTGAGCACGACGGTCACGTGCCGGCGGGCCTCGCGCGCGATGAGGTAGGTGGGCAGGGCGGCCTGGTCGGCGATCGGCTCGTCCAGGCTCGCGAACACGTCGAGCAGGCCGTCGAGGTCGGGGCTCGCGACCTCGATCTCGGTGTGGTCGGTGCCCAGCGTGCGCGCCACCGCGCGCGCCGGCCCGCGCTCGTCGAAGTCGTCGTCGGCGAAGCCGACGGTGAACGTGCGCACGCGCGCCGCGTCGGCGCCGTGCGCCATGAGCGCCGCGATGCCCGCCGAGTCGACGCCGCCCGACAGCAGGACGCCGACCGGCACGTCGGCCTCGCGCTGCGCGCGGACGGCGTCGACGAGCAGCCCGCGCAGCTCCTCGGCGGCGCCGGAGGCCGAGACGCCATAGGCGGGGTCGGCGGGAACGAGATCCCACCAGCGCTCGACCTCCACCCGCCCGCTCTCGTAGACGAGGCGCTCGCCGGGCCCGAGCTTGCGGACGCCCCGCACGATCGTCTGGGGTCCCGGCACGTATCCGAGCGTGAGGTACAGGCGCACGGCGTCCTCGTCGAGCTGCGCCGGGACCCGGGCGTGGCGCAGCAGCGCGCGCAGCTCGGAGGCGAAGACGAGGCTGTCGCCGGCGCGGGCGTAGAACAGCGGCTTCTCGCCCATCCGGTCGCGCGCGAGCATCCCGCGCCGCCGGCGACCGTCCCACACGGCGATGGCGAACATGCCGCGCAGCAGCGCGAGCATGCCGTCCCCCAGCTCCTCGTAGAGGTGGGGCAGCACCTCCGTGTCGCAGCGCGAGCGCAGCCGGTGCCCGCGCGCCTCCAGGTCGCGGCGCAGCGCCGCGTGGTTGTAGATCTCACCGTTCAGCACGGCGCCGACGCGGCCGTCCTCGTCGCGTACCGGCTGATGGCCGCCTGCGGGGTCGATGATCGCCAGCCGCCGCGCGCCGAGGGTGGCGTCGTCGAGGGCGAGCACGCCCTCGTCATCCGGTCCGCGGTGGCGCATCGCGGCGAGCATCGGCATGAGCGCCAGCTCGTCGACCGCTCCGAACACCCCGGCTATGCCGCACACGCGAGAAGCTTAGGAGGGGGCGTCGGCGACGACGAGGAGCCCGTAGCCGGGACCGGTGGCGGCCGGGTGGCGCTCGGAGGCCGAGGCGAGCAGCAGGACGGGCAGCAGCGCGGCCTTCAGCGGACGCAGGCCCCGCTCGTACATCACGCTGTCGAGATCCTCGGCCAGGCGAAGCACCGGACTGTGGAACGTGAAGCCCAGCGAGCGAGGCTGCAGGCCGGCGGCCTGCAGCAGGGCCAGGCAGGCCTGCGGCGCGTATCCCTCCCGCACGTGCGGCCCATGTCCGGCGCGGACCTCGGCCGCGAGCGTGCGATCGATCGAGCGCAGGACGTGGCGCTGAGGACTCGCGGGAACGTGCAGGACGAGCGCTCCTCCGGGCATCAGATGGTCGGCCAGCCATCGAAAGGCGGCGGCGTCCTCGCGAATGTGCTCCATGACGTCGACGCAGACGATCAGATCGAATGCGTCACCGACAGGCGCACCACCGACGAGGCCACGGCGCAGCTGGATCTGCTCATGGCCGGCGAGGAGCGAGCGCGCCCGGTCCAGGACGTCATCGTCCTCGTCGATGCCGAGGAGTCGGGCATCCGGCCAGCGCCGGGCCATGGCCTCCATCATCCGCCCTTCGCCACACCCGGCGTCGAGGATCCGCGACGGCGTCCGCAGCGTCTCGAGCACGCGGACGACGTGGTGCTGGCGCACGCGCCGCCCGACCGCCAGTACCGGGCGCCTCATGCTCGCTCCCTGCGCAGCCGCCCCAGCAACGCGAGCGCGGCGAGCAGCAGTCCCGACCACGACCATCCGTTGCAGCAGCGTGACGTAGACCAGCGGCAGGTCCCGGTCCACCGACACCACCGTGAGCAGCAGGATCGTGTAGACCACCGCCGCCGTGCCGCTCTCCGCCGGCCGCAGCGCGGCGTACGCGAGGCGGTACCAGAGCCCGAGCAGCGCCATGCCGACGATCACCCCGATCAGGCCGAAGTCGATGTACAGCTCGCCGGGGTGGGTGACGGTCTGCGGCACCTGCTCCACTCCGGCCGGCGTGCCCCAGTAGTGGACCGCGAACCAGTACCCGATGCCGATGTTCGGCTTGTCCGGCCACAGGATGCGGGGCACGACGCCGGTCCAGAGCCCCTCCAACGTCGCGCCGAGCCGGTAGGGGATCTGCGACGGCGTGTGGCGCACCACGAGCGTCATCGAGTCGAAGCCGTAGAGGCGGTGGCTTGTCGTCGCAAGCGGCTCGGTCAGCAGGTCGCTGGCACGGAGCGGGCGCTCGCCCCCGGTGAGGAGATCGTGATGCAGGTAATGCGCAGGCAGCTTGGAAGCGACGGTGACCGGATTGTCGGTTCCCGCGGCGGTGGACACCTGCCGCCATGCGGTCACCACCGGGAAGACGACGAACACGCCGACCGCGAGGGCGAGGGCGAGCCACCGCAGCCGGATCCCCCGGCCGATCGTGAAGTGGGCCATGATCAGCGGCGCCAGCAGCGACAGCAGCACGACCTCCTTGAACTGGCCGACGAAGCCGACGGCGGCTCCGGCCAGCGTCGCCATCACCACCCAGGCGACGTCGGCCCGGCTGCGCGACAGCGCCGCTCGTCGCGTGAGCAGGCAGAGCCCGACGAGCATGAGCACGCTGGAGCTCGAGACCAGCCCCGACCCGCGGCCGCCGACCAGCGGCACGTCCGGATGCTTCGCCGCAGCCAGGATGAGCGACTGAGCCGCGGCGCCGATGACGAACAGGATGGCGGGGAGAACGGCTGCCGGATGCTCCGCCGCAGCCACCGGCGCGATGCGCACCCGCGCGCCCAGGCGCGCCCCCAGCGGCACGGCGTACCCGATCCCGCCGGCGACGAGGCCCAGTGCCACGGCGACGAGCGCGTCGCGCACCGTCGCGTCACCGGCCGTCAGCACGCCTTGGTTCGCCGCGTCATCCCACCCGAGCAGGACGACGGCTGCTCGGAGCGGGAACAGGACGAGATAGGCCATGGCGACCGCGACGCCGACCTCCAGCGGCTCGACGCGGCCGCGCCCGCGCGCCGCCGCGACCGGGATCATCACGGCGGCCGCCGCGGCGACGATGAGCAGTGCCTGCTGCAGAGCGCCGTGAGCCGCGACGCCGGCCGCGATAAGCGCCAGGGCGGCGACGACGAGGGCCGCCGGCAACAGCGCGCTGGGCCTCTCCCGCAACCGAGGCGCGGCAGCCGCGGGAACGGCCCGCAGGCGCGCGCCGAGGGCGCTCATCGGTACGAGGCGCTTCATCGCCATGGCGCCAGCAGCTCCTCCATGCGCCGTGCGTACGTGAAGGGCGCGACGCGTTCGCGTCCGCGCTCACCCAGGCGGCGCAGCTCCTCCTCGTCGTCGAGCAGCTCGAGGATCCGCGCCCGCGCCTCCGCGGGCTCGTCCACGAGCACCGCCCCGTCCTCCCCGAACAGCCGCTCGTGCTCGGGCGTGCGGGTCACGACCATCGCGGTGCCCGTCGCCGGGATCTCGAACGTGCGCATGTTGTGCGCGGGAAGGTTCCACGGGCTGAGGATGTTCAGGCCGAACGCCGCCTGCGCGTAGAGACGGTTGATCTCGGCAGCCGAGTACGTGCGCGTGGCGGCCAGCCGCCGCACGACGTCCGCCTGCGCGGCATCCCAGCCGACCCCGGAGACGAGCAGGCGCAGGTCGGCCAGCGGCTCGACGAACGCCTCCCGCGCCGCGTAGCGCTGGCCGACGAGGACGACGTCGTAGCGGGGAGCGACGCGGTCGCGCGGCGGCGCGTAGGAGGTGGGGTCGTAGCCGAACGGCACCACCCTCGAGGAGATGCCGAGCCGCTGGAGCCCCTCGGCCACGCGCTCGCCCCACACGACGACCTCGTCGTAGCGCTGCAGCGCCGCGAGCAGCCGCCGGTCGTCGTGCCCCGGCCAGAGCGGGTCGTCCGGGTAGTAATTGACGATCGGACCGCGCACTCGGCGGCGCAGGCGGTCGATGCAGGCCGCGTCGATGAAGCGGCCCTTGACGACCACGACGAGGTCGGGGTCCAGCGCCGACAGGCGCCGCTCGAGCACGCGCGCGAGCGGGACCGCCGCGATGGCGTCGATGCCGAAGCGGCGAGCCAGGAAGAGCGGCCGCCAGCCGGCGACGAGGCGGTCGGCGAACAGCGCGTGCGCGTCCAGGCCGTTCTCGCCCGCCCCCCGCGCGAAGCAGCGCGCCAGGGACCCGTTGTCGTCGGCCCCGACGAACACGACCCGCATGTGCTCATGTCCTCCGCGCGAGGCACCAGTAGTTCTCGCCCAGGCTCCAGGGGAACATCACGTCGATGAGGAACCCCAGCTGGGCGAGCGCAAGGAACGCATAGCGCTGCACCCGAGGCAGCCGCCTGAAGTACGGCGGATCCCACGGCAGGTCGGTCCCGTCGCGCACGACGGCGAAGCCGCTGTCGTGCACCAGCTGGCGCCATCGGGCCGGTGCGAGCAGGCAGACGTGGGTCGGATCGAGGTACATGAACGACTCGTGTCCCTTGCGCCGGTGGCCGAGCGACGCGGTGTTCGGCGTCGAGAAGAGCAGCAGACCGTCCGGCCGCAGCACACGCCGCGCCTCCGCCAGGAACGGTGCCGGATCGTCGAGATGCTCGACGACGTCGAGCGCGCAGACCACGTCGAAGAAGCCAGCCCGAAACGGCAGCTCGGTCGCCGAGCCGACCGCCACGGCGCCATCCAGGCCGGTGACCCGACGCGCACGCTCGACCCGCGCCGGCGAGATGTCGATGCCGTAGGCGTCGAACCGACGCGCTGCCCGGGCCAGGAACTGGCCCTGCCCGCAGCCGACGTCGAGCAGCCGGCCGTCGGAGCGGCGCGAGCTTGCGCAGCGCGGTTGCGAAGACGATCGGGCGATCGCCCGGGCGCCGCCACCAGCGGCCACGGGGAAGGCCGATCGAGCGATCGACGTCGATCTGGGTGTCCGTCACCGGCGCCTGGAGCGCGCCTGCATCGCGACCGGCGCGGTGGTGCTCGTGCGCATGTCGCAGCGCCTCGTCGAGTGCCGCGGCGGCCGCTCGCTCGCCGAACAGCTCGACCGCCCGCTCGCGGCCCCGGCGGGCGAGCTCCCGACGCAGCGCCGGGTCGTCGCGCAGCGCCCGCAGCTCATCGGTCAGCGCCGCGACGTCGCCTTCGGCGAAGACCGTTCCGCCCCCGGTGCTGCGCACGACCCATGGGATCTCGCCGGAGCTCGATCCCACCACCGGCACGCCACACACGAGCGCTTCGACGAGCACGCGCCCGAACTGCTCGGCCCAAACCGGCGTGGTGCGGGAGGGCAGCACGAGGACGTCCATCTCCGCATACTGTGCGCGCATCGCGTCATGGGCCACGCCGGTCCGCAGGTCGACGCCCGGCTCGCGCGTCCAGCCGGGCCCGCAGCGGGCCGTCGCCGACGAGCAGCAGCCGCGCCGGCGGACCGAGGGCGCGCACCGCGTCCGCCAGCTCCAGCACGCCCTTCTCGGGCACGAGGCGTCCGGCGTACCCCACGGTGAAGCCGCTGTGCCGCACGGCGGGCGGCAGCTCCCACTCCGGGACCGGATGCGGCACCAGCGGCGTGGGCAGCGTGCCTCCCCAGCGGCGGACCAGCTCCGCCGCCGCCGGAGAGCGCGCCGCGACGAACGCCGCGGTGTCGAGCACGAGCCGCCGCGTCCCGCGCGCCACCGCCGGCAGCCGGCGATCGAGGTTCTCGTCGGCCTGCACGCCGTACGGCACGCCGGCACGCCGCAGCGCGAGGCCCCACTGCGCGGCCACCGGCGTGTAGGTCTCCTCCTCCACGAAGGCCACGTCGGGGCGCAGCTCACGAATGAGCCGTCCGGGTGGGCGCACGTAGACGTGACGTCCCGGCCGGCCCGCCAGCAGCACCCGTGCGTGGCGAAGGCGTCCCTCCAACCCCTCGAGCGGCCGCGCCACGAACGGGTCCGCGGCGTACTCGTGTCTCCAGCGATGAGGAACGACGACGGTCACGTCCCACCCAAGCCCCAGCAGTCGCAGGTAGACCCGCTGGTTCTCGGCGACCACGGCGGGATGACTGACGACGAGCAGCCGCATCAGTCCGCCCCGGTCGGCGGACAGCATGCTGTGCCGGCGGGCTTCCGCGACGGCCGCCCGCAGCGAGAACCGGCGCTCGAACGTCGCGCGCCCATGGCGGGCCAGCTGCTCGGCGAGGACGTCGTCGCGCATCAGGCGGGCGATGGCGTCGGCGCCCGCCCGGGCAGTCGGTGCGATCAGGGTGTCGTGACCGTCCCTCAGCCCCAGCGCCGCGCCGATCTGGGGCGAGACCACGGTCGGACGCGCGCGGGCCAGCGCCTCCACGACCTTCAGCGGCGGCCCGCTCTCGAAGAACAGCGGGAAGGCGAGCACGCGGCACGACCGCATGAACTCCCCCGAGTCTGCGACGTGACCGCGCACGTCGATGCCGGCGCCGGCCTTCCACCGGCGTTCGACCTCGGCGGGCAGGCCGGCACCCGCCAGCGCCACCCGCGCAGCGGGCACGCGCGCCCGCAATGCCGGGCCGACCTGCTCGACGAGGTGGCGCGCGGCGTCGAGGTTCGGCGTGTAGCGGTAGCTGCCGATGAAGCCGACCACGGGCTCGGGACCGAGCGGCGACGCCGCGATCTCGGTCTCGTCGAGCACGTTGCCGACCACGATCACGTCGGTGCCCGGTGCGATCCGCGCCAGCTCGGCGGCCTGCCGCTCGGAGTTGGCCCAGATCTCGGCGCAGAGCGGCAGCGCGAGGCGCTCCAGCGACCGCGTGGCCAGGTAGTTGGCGAGCAGGCCGGGGATCCGCTCCGGGTGGCGCCGGCCGTGCTGGCGCATGAGGTTGCGCGCCTGGATCCTGAGAACATCCGTCGCCTCGCCGATCACGGCGAGGCCGTCGGCTCGCAGCCGCGGGGCATAGTGGCCGAGGAACGTCGGCAGCACCACCACGTCCGCGCCGACGCGGGCAGCCTCGTCGGCGATCCGCTCGCCCGCGCCGATCGCGTCGTAGGGGAGCGAGAACGGGTACCGCGTCCCGAGCCGCGCCCGAGCGGCGTCGACCGTGAACGCGAGGCGCTGGAGCACGCGCTCGCGTACGGAGAACGTCGCATACGGCCGCGTGCGGCCCGCGCAGGTCACGGTCTCGCACAGATCGGCCAGTTCGCCCGGGCTTCCACGCGGCTCGTCGTTGTCGAAGTACACGGCGCTGCTGCGCGCGCCGAGCGCGCGGATGACGTGCAGCAGCACGAGCAGGCGCAGCTGCAGGCCGGTCGTGGGCGGCACCGGCAGGTCCGGCAGGACCGTGAGGACGGTGCGGGGCACCTACCGGGCGCCGTGCACGACCACGTCGAGGTACGAGTCGGTCTCGATCGGCTCGCTGAGCGGATGGTCCGCGCGCAGCAGTGCACCCTCGCCGCGGTACAGATCGGCCGAGCGGTAGCCGCAGTCCAGCAGAAGCTCGCGCAGCCCATCGGGGGAACTGCCGATGCGCTTCAGGAGCGCGGGCGTGTACTCGACGAAGACCGTCGGCCGAGCATCTGTGAGCAGGTCACGGGCCGACTCGAGCACCTTGTGGTCGAAGCCGTCGGTGTCGATCTTCAGGAAGGCCGGGGGCGTGCCGAGCGCGGCGAAGTATCCGTCCAGGCCGATCGACGTCATCGCCTGCGTCTCGAGGAGGAGGTGGCGGTCGTAGCGGCCCGCCACCACCGAACCGGTGGACGTATTGCTCGTGAACTGCCACCGCTCGCCGTCGGGACCCACGAGCCGGGGCTCGACGGTGACACGATCCGTCAGGGCATTGGCATCGACGTTGGCGCGCAGGTACGGAAGGAATCGGTCCGATGGCTCGAAGCACACGAACCGTAAGTCCTGCGCGGGCGCGCACCATCGTCAACAGGCTTGCGCCGACGTTGCTTCCCACCTCGCACACGAGCGCCGAAGGCGGCAGGCGAGCCACGATGCCCGTGAGGTGCGGATCCCATGTCAGGCCCTCCGCGACGGCCCGGCCGACGATGCTGCGGCTCGGATACCGGAACACGTACGGCCCGTACGTCGTCCGGCGAGGGCGTTCGGGCGCGCGCTTGGCCACCTCGTTCGTCAGCACACGAGCCTGGATCCGCGCGACGCGGCGAAGCCTGCTGAAGGTCGCTGGCATCGAATGGTCCGCCCGGCGGCGACTATAGCGACGGCGGCCTCGCCTTCCGATGCGCGACACTGCGATCTGCACGATGCTGTCGACTCCCCTGTCCCGACGGAGCCTCGGCCGGTTGCCGTTCCTGCGAAGCGCGAGGAACCGGCGCCGCGCGGTACGTGTCGTCCGAGCGGTACGGCGTGCGCGGCGCCGAGCGTTCGAGCGCGCCGGATCGAGCCGCTACTCCCATCCCGGTGAGAGCCTCGAGGCGCGCATCTCGCCATATCTGGACTTCGACGGCGGGGTGTTCGTCGAGGCAGGCGCGAATGACGGCTTCCGGGAAAGTAACACGTACTACCTCGAGCGCTTCCGGGGCTGGCGCGGTCTGCTCGTCGAGCCGATTCCGGATCTTTACCGACAATGTCTCCGCGAGCGGCATGGTGCTGTTGTCAAGAACTGCGCGCTCGTTTCGGACGAGGCCGCGGTGCCGAGCCTCGTGCTGCGCTACGCCGACCTCGGGTCGACCGCGATCGCAGCGGATGCTGTATCCGTTCTCAGAGGTCAACTTCGGCTGGGACACGACCTACGAGGTCGAGGTTCCGGCGCGGACGCTCTCCTCCCTGCTCGACGAGGCTCGCATCGGCGCCGTCGACTTTCTCAGCCTCGACGTCGAGGGCTTGGAGATCGAGGTGCTGGAAGGGCTTGACCTCTCCCGGCATCGGCCGGCGTTCCTCCTCGTGGAGTTCTGGACCGAGGAGCGTCTCGCGCGAATCGGCGCGATCCTGGGTCAGGACTACGAGCTCGTCGAGCGCATCACCGATCACGATGCCTTCTTCCGGCGGCTGGAAGGGACGGCACCGGGTCGCGCGGACGAGCGCATGGCGCATGCCGGTCGCGATCGTGCCGTGCGCCACACTTCCGGGGCGGTGATCGCACGCCTTCGCCACTTCCTGTCGTCGTCGTCGGGCGCGGCCATCAACGCCAGCGGCGTTCGAACGCGTGGCATCTATTCGGCCGTCGGCGAGCTTGCCCGCCGCTACGAGATCTCGCCGCTGGATCTCACGCCGTTCGAGCTCAAGGCCTTCTCGCAGAACGGCGAGGACGGGGTCATCCAGGAGGTGCTGCGCAGGATCGGCTTCGGGTCGCGCACGTTCGCCGAGTTCGGCGTCGGCACGGGCGCCGAGGGCAACTGCGTCTTCCTGGCCCACGTGCTCGGCTGGCATGGCGTCTTTCTCGAGGCCGACGTCGGCGCCCACGCCCGCCTGGCCCGCCGCTACGAGCACGTTGCCGGCGTGTCCACCGTCAATGCCTACGTCCAGCCGGACACGATCGACGAGCTGCTGCCCCGCTGCGGCGTCGATCCCGAGCCGGCGGTGCTGTCGATCGACGTCGACGGCAACGACTACCACCTGTGGGAACGGCTCGAATCGGTCCGCCCCCGTCTGCTGGTGATCGAGTACAACGCCGCGCTGGACCCTCGCGCCGAGCAGGTGCAGCCCTACTCGCCGGCCGGGCCGGACGGCACGGCGTTCTTCGGAGCGTCGCTCGGCGCGCTCGAGGCGCTCGGCCGGCGCAAGGGCTATCGCCTCGTCCATACCGAGCTTGCCGGAGTCAACGCGTTCTTCGTCCGCGAGGATCTCGCCGGCGACGCCTTCCTGGCGCTCGACGAGGTGCCGCGGCGGCCCGCGAACTACTACCTCGACGACATGACGATGCACACCCCGCCTGATCCGCGGCGGACCTACATCACGCCGTAGCGCCGATCCGCCGGAACAACCCGAGCGCGATCGCTCCCGTCCCGGCCGCGATGACGAGGACCGTCGGCAGCGCGGGGACGTTCGACAGCTCGCATGCCAGGCGCAGGACGACCCCGGCCGCCGCGAGCGGCAGCCACGCGCCGAAGACCGTCGCGAGCACCTGGATCCTGGGCACGGCGACGACGAGACGGCGGGCCAGCTCGATGCCGCCGAGGCCGATGATCACGAGGCCGACGCAGCTCCCGGCGCCGGCGGCGACGGCGGAGCCCCAGACCGCGGCAAACGCTCCTGCGAGCGCGAGGCCGACGACGCCGCCGACGGCCATCACGATCGCCGCAGCTCCTGGCCGGCCGCCGGCGTCGAGCAGGATGTTGCCGATCGATCCGCAGGCGAGCACGCCGAACCCGACGCCGAGGATGGCGAGCGCGATCCAGCCGTCCGCGGCGACAGGATCACCGAGCCACCACTCCAGCAACGGTCGCCCGCCGAAGACGCAGTTGACGGCCAGCAGGCCGCCGACGAGCCCGACCACCGCAAAGGCCCGCCGGCGCAGCCGCGCGAACTCCGACCGGTCATCGGCGGCAAGCGCCGCGACCGCCGGCGGGAACACCGCGGAGGAGACGCTCGACGACACGAGCGTGATCCGCGACGCCAGCGCGAAGGGGATCGAGTAGGCCGGGATGAGGCTGACCGCCATGACCGAGCCCAGGACCGGCTTGTCGGCGGCGAGCAGCATGCCGAGCCCCGCCTGTCCCGAGGACGTCTTCGCGCCGAACGAGGTGATCTCCCGAAACGCATCACCGCTGGGGAGCCGGGCTCGCAGTGCCCACCCGCGCCGCGACCTTGATCGCCGCGGCGGTGACCGCGATCGCAACACAGCCGATCACGAGTTGCGCGATCAGGACCTTGAGCACGTCATCGGGCTCGCCGGCCACGGCCGCCCAGACCACGTTGAGCGCCACGACCTGCCCGGCCGCCACGACGCCCACGAGCGCGAACATGCCGACGGCACGGCCCAGGCCCGAGAACAGCGACGTGAGCAGCAGGACCGGGCACGAACGCGGCCATGACGCGGACGGCGTCGGTGGTCTGCGCGGCGCTGCCAGCGCTGACGTCCAGCAGCGCGGCGAGGGTCGGGGCGAGCGCCAGCACCACGAGCCCCACGCTCAGCCCGACGCCGAGCGACAGCAGGACGGCCGCGGCCACGACACGCTGCGCCGCCTCGTCGTCGCCGCGGGTCCGGTGCCAGGGCACGAAGCGCATCACGCCCCAGGCGGCGCCGATGTCGAGCAGCCCGACGTATCCCACCGCGGCCGACAGGACCACGACGATGCCGTAGCGCTCGGCACCCATCCGCTCGAGCTGGATCGGCGTGGCGACGAAGGTCACGGCGAGCGCGACGAGCTGACCGCCGAAGAGCCACAGCGCGTCGCGACGGATGCCGCCGCCAAGCAGAGTCCGGAGTCGATCTCACGCGTTCGCTGTCGCGCGGACGGTCCGGCGCGACGTCGCTACCGGCCCGACGACGACCGGGCGCGTCGCGCCTTGCTGCCCGGCGGCCGCCGCCTGGCGCTGCTGCGCGGCAGCTCGTCGAGGGTGGCGAGTTGCATGGCGGTCACGGCACGCGCGGCCGCCCGAGTCGCCTCGGACGACGGCTTACCGGAGTTGCGTGATTCGCGGGTGGTCACGTAGGACTGCAGCCCTTGGAGCATCAGGCTGTCGTAGGCGATCTTCCACGATCGCCCGTCGCGCCGCAGCAGGAAGGAGTACCGGCTGTCGCTGCCGTCGGTACGCAGCAGCCGCACGACGACGAGCTCACCTGCCCTCGTCTTGCGACTGCGAGTGACGACGGGCCGGGTCGTCGCCGTGATGGCGGTCATCACCTGCAGGGCGCCGACCATGTTCTCCGAGCCGATGCGATGTGAGATGCGACTGTCATAAAAAGGGAGCAACGCCGGACCGGCTCCATCGCGCACGTCCTCGACGAACGTCAGCACGACCGACGCGGGGCCCGCGTCCTTCGTCAGCGCTCGGCTCGTGCGGATCGCAGCCTGCTGCTCGGCGCTCAGGCTCACTCCCGATGTCCGACTCACCTCGATGTCGTGGCCACCTTGGCGCCATCCAGGTCACGCCCGCACCCTGCCGTCATGAGGGCCGCGCCGGCAACGACGGCAGCGAGAACGCCCCTAATCAGCATCTCGAAGCGATTCTACTAGAGGGACTCTTGCAGGTACTCGGTCCGGATTTCTGGTAATCCGTGACGGTTGGACTGCGTGGTGAAATCGCCATACTGCAGGATGTGCGCTCGAAGCCCCGCCGATTGCAGCGTGTGACGGCGGAGAGTCACATGCCAGAGACGCCCGCTCGACCGCCGATGACGCGGCGCCAGGTCGCCGGCCTGTTCACCATTGCCGGAACCGCAACTCGCGCTGCCGGCCTGCGCCTCGTCCGACGATGGCGACTCGGCGGATCTGCGTCCTGCGTCGGGCCGTCTCGGCGACCAGACGCAGGCCGGTAGCCGCGCGCACCCGACGCCCACCACCGTCTGGAACTTCCAGCCGCGCGATCCCGAGCAAGGGGCCGTTCCGGCTGGAGATCGCCGGCAGGCGGTTCAACGGGACGTTCGACGCCGTGATGTACCTGGGCTACAACACCGCCGGCTCCGGCGCGCGCGCGATCGATGCGGAGCCCGCGTTTCGGTGGTGCATCGAGCAGGATTACGACGACGGCGAGAAGCGCCTCGTCGAGTCCTACTTCGAGTACTCGCACCGCTCGTACGATCGGCGAACACCGCCGCTGGGACCCACCCGCCGGGCGATCATGTGGCAGTTCGATCGCGAGACGGGTCAGAACCATCAGTTCGAGCTGCGCGGCGCGACGTTCACGTTCAGCGACTGGGACACCGGAACGCCGTTCGCCTCGTGGGGCAAAGCAGGATTGGCGCTCGGCGGCAGGCTGCCGACGAGCCAATCCCTCAAGCTGCGAGCGCCGGAGGAGCACGGCAGCGCGCTCATCATGGAGCACGACGGCCGGAGCCGCGCTCGCCATCGCGACCGGCACCGACAGCGGCGCCGTGGCGGTGGGCGGCCAGCCGACGCTCTTCCTCTTCCGGCGGCGGATGGCCATCGGCGTGGACGACGGCCGCGCCGGGCTCACCGTGCAGGACGCCGCCGGCGCCGACGCGATCGTCGCATCACAGGGCAGGCAGCAGAGCGGCGACCTCTTCGCCGCCCGGGACCACGACGGGTCGACGACATACTGGCGCGTCGGCTCGCATGGCCACATGATCGTGGGCAGCACGGCTGCCACCGGCCGACGACGAGCTGAACCCCGGGGAGGTCGCGATGTGGCTCGAGGCCCGATCGCGGCGGCCCCAAGGTCATGTTCCGGGCCAAGGACGCCGACGGCACGCATCACGAGTGCGGGCGTGGCGCTGGCATGAGGAAGCTCAGGCTGCTCAAGGTCATCGTCCAGCCCGTCTTCGTCGTCGACGACGGCGAGCAGCTCGTCGAGCAGACGGCCGAGCCGGTCGTCGTCCTCGCCGGCGGATTGGCCGACGTTCGCGACCACGGCGTTCCTGGACGGGGTGCAGCAGCTCCAGGAGCAACTCGATGCACAGGACGACCCACCGCCGCCGGATCCCTAGACGACCGCCGCCTCCGCTCGATGAAAGTTGATGACGTCCTCGAGTGTCTCGGCCAGCGACCGGGTGGGCGTCCATCCCACAGCGGCCTGGATCTTCGCGATGTCCGGATAGCGCCGCGGCATGTCCTCAAAGCCCTCCTCGTAGGCCTGCGCATACGGGATCACCGCGATCTCGGAGCTCCGACTGCGTCAGCGCGCGCACGCGCTCGGCGAGCGACGAGGATCGAGATCTCCTCCTGCGAGCCGATGTTGAAGACCTCGCCGTAGGCGCCGTCGCCGAGCATCATCAGCTCCACGAGCGCCTGCACGACGTCGCCCACGTGGCAGAAGCAGCGCGTCTGCAGGCCGTCGCCGAACACCGTCAGCGGCCGCCCGGCCAGCGCCTGGCCCACGAACGTCGGCACGACCATCCCGTAGCACCCGGTCTGCCGCGGCCCGACGGTGTTGAACAGGCGCACGACGACGGTCGGCAGCTTGCGCTCCTTCCAGTAGGCGAGCGCGAGGAACTCGTCGATCGCCTTCGAGCAGGCGTAGGACCAGCGCCCGGTCGTCGACGGCCCCATGACGAGATCGCCGTCCTCGCGGAACGGGACGGCCGTCGACTTGCCGTAGACCTCGCTCGTCGAGGCGATGAACACCGGCTTGCGCTTCTTGCTCGCCTGCGCGAGCACGACCTCGGTGCAGTGCACGTTCGTCTCGATCGTCCGCACCGGGCTCTCGACGATGAGCTCGACGCCGACCGCCGCCGCCAGGTGGTAGACGATGTCGGCCTCGTCGACGAGCTCGGCGACGACCGACGCGCTCGCGCACGTCTCGATCGTGTAGCTGAAGCGCGGGTCGGTCTTCAGGTGGCGCACGTTGTCGATCGAGCCGGTGGACAGGTCGTCGAGGACGTGGACGCGATGACCGCGCATCAGGAGCTCTTCGGCGAGATGGGAGCCGATGAAGCCCGCGCCGCCGGTGATGAGGAACCGCATGCCTGACCTTTCGTGGTGTTCGCGCACCTCTACGCGCGCAGTGGCTGCTCCCGTGGCCGGTACGGTCGCATACACCCAGCCGGCGCACAATGTCCGGCGCAGCGGACGGTACCTTTGCCGCAGGTCTTGCTCGTGAACGTGATCGATGCAGGAAGCCGCGCCCGGCATCCTCGGCGATCGACCTGGCTGCTCGCCCTCGTCAGCAGCGCGCTCCTCGCGACGGCGGGGGCCGCTCCCGCCGCCGCGGCACAGCCGCTGCAGAAGGGCTTCTGGGGGCCGGCGGAGATCGACGGCGTCTCGCAGTTCCCGCTCTACCAGCAGCTCGGCGTGACGCTGTACCAGAAGGTGCTGAGATGGAGCGCGGCAGCGCCCACCCGCCCGGCCGATCCGCAGGACCCGGCCGATCCGGCGTACCGGTGGCCGGCCGACATCGACCGCATCATCGCCGACGCCCGCGCGCATCGGATCACCGTGCTGCTCATGCTCATCGGCACGCCACGATGGGCCAACGGCGGCAGGGCAACCGCAATACGCGCCCGACCGGGCGGCCGACTTCGCGGACTTCGCGCGCGCGGCGGCGCGCCGCTACCCCGCCGTCCGGCGCTGGATGATCTGGGGGGAGCCGTCGCGATCGCACAACTTCAAGCCGCTCGTGCGCCAGCCGCTCGGGACACCGATCACGCCCGCGCAGGCGCGCGCTCCCAGACGCTACGCGCGGCTGCTGGACGCCGCCTACGGCGAGCTCAAGGCGCAGCGGCGATCGAACCTCGTCATCGGCGGCAACACCTATACGACGGGCGAGATCCGCCCGGGCGACTGGGTGCGCAGCATGCGGCTCGCCGACGGGCGTCCGCCGCGCATGGACCTCTACGGGCACAACCCGTTCTCGTTCCGCGCGCCGAACCTGGGCAACCCGCCGTCCGCGTCCGTCGACCTCTCCGATCTCGCGCGTTTCGACAGGCAGATCCAGCGCCACCTCGGTCGCCCGCGGCACAAGCGCATCCGGCTCTTCCTGTCGGAGTTCACGATGCCGACGGCGCCCGACAGCGAGTTCAACCTCTACGTGACACCGGCCGTCCAGGCACGGTGGATCACGAAGGCCTTCAGGATCGCGCGCAGGGTGCACGCCGACGCGCTGGGCTGGATCCACCTCCGCGACGGCGCCCCGATCCCCGGCGAGCGCGTGGTCAACGGCGGCCTGCTGACGCACGACGGCAGGCGCAAGCCGGGCTTCTACGCGTTCATGCGCGGCGGGCTGACCGCGGCGCAGCGCGCACGCGAGTCCATACGCTAGATCGCAGCGCCTCGAGCGCGGGATCGCACCGCCTCCGGGGACGCGGGCCCAGCGTTGACGAGACGCAACACAGATCTACTACACTCAGACGCAGATTTCTTAGGCATCAAAGAAGGAGACTGCTCCCACATGGGCAAGACCATCGGCATCGACCTCGGCACCACCAACTCCTGCATGGCTGTGCTGGAGGGTGGCGAGCCCACCGTCATCGAGAACTCCGAGGGCGGCCGTACGACCCCCTCCGTCGTCGCCTTCACGCAATCCGGCGAGCGCCTCGTCGGCACCGTCGCCAAGCGTCAGGCGGTCACCAACCCGCAGAACACGATCTTCTCGATCAAGCGCTTCATGGGCCGCAAGGAGGCCGAGGTGCGCGAGGAGGAGTCGATCGTCCCCTACAAGGTCATCTCCGGCAAGAACGGCGATGCGCGCGTCGAGGCGGCGGGCAAGGAGTACACGCCGCCCGAGATCAGCGCGATGATCCTCCAGAAGCTCAAGGCCGACGCCGAGGCCTACCTCGGCGACACCGTCGACGGCGCCGTCATCACCGTGCCGGCGTACTTCAACGACGACCAGCGCCAGGCGACGAAGGACGCCGGCAAGGTCGCCGGCCTCGACGTCAAGCGGATCATCAACGAGCCGACGGCCGCCTCGCTGGCCTACGGCCTCGACAAGGAGACCGACCAGACGATCCTCGTCTTCGACCTCGGCGGCGGCACGTTCGACGTGTCCGTGCTGGAGATCGGCGACGGCGTCTTCGAGGTCAAGTCGACCGCCGGCGACAACCACCTCGGCGGCGACAACTTCGACAAGGCGCTCGTCGACTGGCTCGCGACCGAGTTCAAGAAGGACCAGGGCATCGACCTCAAGAACGACCCGATGGCCCTGCAGCGCCTCTACGAGGCCGCCGAGAAGGCGAAGATCGAGCTTCTCGACCGCGCAGGAGTCGCAGATCAACCTGCCGTTCATCACGGCCGACCAGTCCGGTCCCAAGCACCTCGACGTGCGCCTCACCCGCGCCAAGCTCAACGAGCTGACCGCCGACCTGCTCGGGCGCGTCGTCGCCCCGGTCCGCCAGGCGCTCGACGACGCCAAGGACAAGGGCGCGGCGAAGATCGACCACGTCGTGATGGTCGGCGGCATGACGCGCATGCCCGCCGTCCAGGAGAAGGTCAAGGAGCTCACGGGCAAGGAGCCGCACCGCGGCGTCAACCCCGACGAGGTCGTCGCGATCGGCGCCGCGATCCAGGCCGGCGTGCTCGCCGGCGACGTCAAGGACGTGCTGCTGCTCGACGTGACCCCGCTGACGCTCGGCATCGAGACCAAGGGCGGCGTCATGACGAAGCTCATCGAGCGCAACACGACGATCCCGACCCGCAAGGGCGAGGTCTTCTCGACCGCCGAGGACAACCAGCCCTCGGTCGAGATCCACGTCCTGCAGGGCGAGCGCGAGATGGCGCAGTACAACAAGTCGCTCGGCAAGTTCCAGCTCACCGGCATCCCGCCGGCGCCGCGCGGCATCCCGCAGATCGAGGTCGCGTTCGACATCGACGCCAACGGCATCCTCAACGTGTCGGCGAAGGACCTCGGCACCGGCAAGGAGCAGAAGATCGAGATCAAGTCGGGCTCCGGCCTGTCGGATGCCGAGATCAAGCAGATGGTCTCCGACGCCGAGGCGCACGCCGACGACGACAAGCGCCTGCGCGAGCTCGCCGAGGCGCGCAACGGCGCCGAGAACGCCGCCTACCAGGCCGAGCGCCAGCTCAAGGACCTCGAGGAGAACATCGACGCGTCGCAGAAGACCGAGATCGAAGGCCTGATCAAGGAGCTGCGCGACTCGCTGGAGTCCGAGGACGCCGCCGAGCTGCAGGCGAAGACCGAGGCGCTGCAGACGGCGTTCCACAAGATCTCCGAGGCGATGTACGAGAAGGCCCGCGCCCAGCAGGGCGAGCCGCCGTCGTCCGCCAACGGCGGCGAGCCGGGCGCCTCCGCGGATGACGAGGAGGACGTCGTCGACGCCGAGGTCGTCGAGGAAGGCCGCTAGCCCGTGCCCTCGCCGCAGGAGCACGAGATCGAGCGGGAGGCGGCGCCGGACGCACCGGCGCCGCCCACGCCCGTCGCCCAGCAGGAGCCCGTGGCGCCCGCCGCCGCGGGCTCCGACGGCGCGCCCGCGCCCCCCGCGTCCACGCAGGAGCAGCCGGTCGAGCCCGAGGTCGAGCTCGACCCCGCCGCGCTGCGCGAGCGCGCCGAGAAGGCCGACCAGTACCTCGCCCTCGCCCAGCGCACGCAGGCGGACTTCGAGAACTTCCGCAAGCGGATGACGCGCGACGTGCGCGCCGCGGAGGCGCGCGGCATGGGCCGCCTGGCCAAGGAGCTGCTGCCGGCGCTCGACAACCTCGACCGCGCCCTCGCCGCCGTCGAGTCCTCCGAGGCCGACCAGGAGCACCATCTGACGAAGGGCATCCGCCTCGTGCAGTCCGAGCTGTCCTCCGCGCTCGCGCGGACCGGCATCGAGGGCTACGCGACGAAGGGCGAGCGCTTCGATCCCGTCCAGCACGAGGCCGTCGCCCAGACGCCGGTCGCGGGCGCCGAGCCGGGCACGATCGTCGAGGTCCTGCAGTCCGGCTACCGGCTCAACGAGCTCGTCCTGCGTCCCGCGCGGGTGATCGTCGCCGGCTAGGGCCGGAAGAACGATGGCCGCCCAGGATCACTACAAGGTGCTCGGCGTCGAGCGCAAGGCCTCGCAGGAGGAGATCAAGAAGGCCTACCGCAAGCTCGCACGCAAGTACCACCCCGACAAGAACCCCGGCGACGCGAAGGCCGAGGAGCGCTTCAAGCAGATCTCGCAGGCGCACGACATCCTCGGCGATCCCGAGAAGCGCAAGGCCTACGACCGCGCGCTCGCCAACCCGTTCTCGCAGGCCGGCCGCGGCGGCACTGGCCAGCCGGGCTTCGACACAAGCGGCTTCGGCGACATCCTCTCCGACCTCTTCGGACAGGCCCGCGGCCGCGCGGGCGGCGGCGGCGGCGCGCCGCGCTCGCGCGCCGAGCGCGGCCGCGACCTCGAGGCCGAGGTCTCGATCGGCTTCCAGCAGGCCATCGCCGGCGCGCAGATCCCGATCTCCGTGCCGACCTACGAGCGCTGCCCGACCTGCCAGGGCACGGGCGCCAAGCCCGGCACGTCGCCGATCGTCTGCCCGCGCTGCAACGGCCGCGGCATCGAGTCCGAGGGCCAGGGCCTGTTCTCGATCTCCCAGCCCTGCTCGCGCTGCGGCGGCGCCGGGACGATCATCGAGAACCCGTGCCCGACGTGCGGCGGCGAGGGCCGCAAGCGCACGGTCAAGCGCTACCGCGTCAACGTGCCCGCGGGCGTCAGGGAGGGCAGCCGGATCCGCCTCGCCGGCAAGGGCGAGCCGGGTCGCAACGGCGGCCCCGACGGCGACCTCTACGTCGTCACGCACGTGCAGGACTCGCCGGTCTTCGCGCGCAAGGGCGACAACGTCGAGGTCGAGGTCCCGCTGACGCTGCCCGAGGCGCTGCGCGGCGCCGAGATCGAGGTCCCGACGCTCGACGGGCGCAAGACGCTGCGCGTACCGGCCGGCACCCGCCCGGGCAGCGTGCAGCGCCTGCGCGGCGAGGGACCCAAGCGGCTCGGGAAGACCGGCCGCGGCGACATCCACTACCGCTTCGTCCTGGACCTCCCCGACACGCTGACGGCCGAGCAGGAGGCCGCGGTCGACGATCTCGCGAAGGTCCTCAACGGCAACCCACGCGCGCGGCTGTTCTCGACTGATCTCGCGATGACAGCACGCCATTGCTCGACCGTCGCATCCGTCGGATTTCGGCGAGAGCCCTCGCGATGAGCACGCGGCGGCGTACCACCACCCGTATCGAGGTCTCCTCCGATCGCGGCGTGTTCATGATCTCGGTCGCCGCCGAGCTCGCCGACATGCACCCGCAGACGCTGCGGATGTACGAGCAGCGCGGGCTGATCGAGCCCAAGCGCTCGCCGAAGGGCACGCGCCTGTACTCGCACGAGGACGTCGAGCGCCTGCGCCGCATCCAGCAGATGACGGTCGAGCTGGGGCTCAACCTCGCCGGCGTGGAGCTGGTGCTCGAGCTCGAGGAGCAGCTCGAGCGCACGCGCCGGCGCGTGGTCGCGCTCGAGCGCCGGCGCGACGAGCTGCAGGCCGAGATCGAGGTCCTCGAGGGACGCCGCGAGCAGGTCCGCGCGGACATCGTCCGCTACGAGAAGGGGACCGGATCCGAGCTCGTGCGCGCGCGGGACGTCAAGCCCTTCACGATCCCGATCGAGCACCGCTGAAGGACCCGCCCACCCTTAGCTGAACTCCTACGTTTTCCCGGCTTGTACGAGACGGGCCGTGGTTACACTCGCTCTTCGGGCCTTGGGGAGTCGTAACGAGGAGGCCGACGGTGACGGGGACCACGAGTAGGCGTGGAAGGCGAGTGCGCCGTGCGCGCGCCGCGGCCTGCCTCGCGCAGCATGCGGCGGCCGGGATCGTCCCCGGCGACCACGTGTGCGCCAGCTTCGGCTCCGACGAGGAGCATCAGGCGATCGTCGGGCGCTACGCGCGCCAGGCGCTGCGGCGCGGCGAGCGCTTCCTCTACCACGCGCACTCCAGCGACGACGCGACGATCCGCGCGTACCTCGCGCAGGAGGGCATCGACGTCGAGGCCGGGCTCGCGCTCGGCCAGATCGAGATCCGCCGGATCGCCTACGACCGGGTACCGATCGACCCGGCGGCGATCGTCGCCGGGCTGCAGTCCGAGCGGCGCGCCACCCTGCGCGACGGCTACAGCGCGCTGTCCACCACCACCGAGATGAGCTGGGCGCTCACGCGGCCCGGCGAGACCGGCGCCGTCGTGCGCTACGAGCACGAGGTCAACCGCGTGTTCGCGACCGCCGACATCGCGGGCATGTGCCTGTACGACCGCCGGCTCTTCGATCCCGACGTGCTCGGGCGGCTCGTCGCCACGCACGAGTTCCAGCTCTGCACCGGCCACGCGCTGACGACGGCGGCGCGCCGGCGCCTGACGATCTCCGAGCGCGACGACGGCGCGATCGCGCTCGCGGGCGCGCTGGACATCGACTCCTCCGCCTACCTCACCGCGCGCATCGCCGAGGTCGAGGGCGACGACGACCTCGTCGTGCTCACCTCCGGCCTGGGCTTCGCCGACATCTCCGGCTGCCGCGCGCTGCTGCGCGCGGCCGAGGCGCTCGGCGGCGAACGGCGGATGGTGCTGCCCGAGCCGTCCGCCCCGCTCGTGCGCGTGCTGACGCTCTGCGGCTGGTCGTCGCACGAGCGCCTCGCGCTGATTGAGCAGTAGCTCAGGCGCGCTGCAACGCGTGCACGGTGGGTGCGGCGCCGAGCCGAACTCCTCCGCCAGGCGCGGACATGAGAAGCGGTAGCCCTGGCCGAGCTCGCAGCCGAACTGCTGCAGGAGCCGGTGCTGACCGGCCGTCTCGATGCCCTCGGCCACGACCTTGATGTCCAGGCCTCGGTGCGAGCCCGAGGATCGCCTGCACGAGCGCTGCGTCGCGGGGATCGGCTTCGAGCGTCGTCACGAACGAGCGGTCGATCTTGAGCTGGTCGATCGGAAAGCGCTTGAGATAGCCCAGCGCCGAGTACCCGGTGCCGAAGTCGTCCAGCGAGATCGTGACCCCGAGCTCGCGCAGCCGCTGCAGGTTGTGCGCCTGCAGCGCGCCCGCGTCGATCAGGACGCCCTCGGTGATCTCGAGCGTGAGCGCGGACGCGGGCAGGCCGTGGTCGCTCAGCGCCGCAGGACACGATGTCCACGAGGTTGGGGAGCTCGAGCTGCAGCGGCGCAAGGTTCACCGAGATCGACAGCGCCGCGCCGTCGCGCCGCCACTCCGCGAGCTGCGCGCAGGCCGTTCGCAGGACCCACTCGCCGATCTTCACGATGTCGCCGGTGCGTTCGGCGACCGGGATGAAGACGACCGGCGAGATCGATCCGAGCGTTGGGCTGTCCCAGCGGACGAGCGCCTCGAAGCTGATCGGGATACCGCTGTCGAGCGCGACGATCGGCTGGTACACGACATGCATCTCGCCCCGCGCGAGCGCTCCGGCGAGCGCGCCGCGCAGGCGAAGGTGCGCCGCCGCGACCTCGCCCGTGCCGGCGACGGCCGTCAGGACCGCGCCGGCCCGCGACTTGCCGCGGCGCATCGCGTCGTCGGCTCCCGACAGCAGGTCCGCGCCGCATCGGCCGGGCATTCCCATGGCCAGACCGATGGTCGCGGTCACGCCGACGCCGTGGCCATCGATGTCGATCACGGTCTCGGACACCACCGCGCGCAGCCGGCCCGCGAGGTCGATCACCGCGCGCTCGTCGCCCATGTCCTGGCCCACGATCGCGAAGACGTCGCCCGCCGACCCGGCCGAGAACGTCCTGCCGGCGCGTCCCGGCAGCCAGTCGCTCGCCGATCTGCTGGAGCACCCGATCGGCCGCCAGCGCGCCGTAGGCGTCGTTGACGAGGCCGAAGCCGTCCAGCCCGATGCAGAGCGCGGCGACCGAGCTCACGTCGGCCGGGTCGACGGCGTCGAGCAGCTGGTCGGCCTGCGCGCACAGCAGCGCGCGGTTGGCGAGCCCCGTCAGGGGGTCGTGCAGGCTGCGCTCGGTGAGCAACCTGCGCAATTCGAGATGGGCCATGACCGCGGCGGCCAGATCGCTGAGGATCCTGATGTCCTGGTCGCTCCACTCACGCGGCGCGGTGTCGATCGCGCAGAACGCTCCGACCGCATATCCGTCGGAGAGCACGAGCGGCATGCCGGCGTACGCGACGAGACCGAGATCGCGAATCGCGAGGCTGTCGGCGACGAGCGGATGCTCGCGAGCGTCGGAGATGACCAGCGGCTGCTGCGACGCCACCGCGTACTGGCAGAGCGAGTGGCTCAGCGGGAGCGTCGCACGCCGGCGAGCTCTTCGGGCAGGCCGGACTGGCTCTTGATGAACTGCCGGTCGGCGTCGACGAGCGAGACCAGCGACACCGGAACCCCGAGCAGGTCCGTCGCCAGCCGCGTGTAGCGATCGAAGTCCTCCTCCGCCTCGGTGTCCAGCAGGCCGAGGTCCTTCAGGGCAGCGATCCGCGCACCATCGAGGATCACCTTCGCAGTCGACACGTGCGCCTGATCGACGGCGGCGCGGTCGGTCGCTGCGAGCGCATCGGCGCGTGACTCGACGTCCATATCCAGCAGCTATCGGCTGCACGCACCTGCAACGCGAA
>CAVSHS010000014.1:0-282535 GCA_963727785.1 uncultured Solirubrobacteraceae bacterium | reverse complement strand
TACGGATCGAGTCGTCGAAGCGCAGGTAGCGGGCGCGGCGGGCCGCGGCTCGGCGGCTCGGGATAGCGCCAGCGCTGGCGAACGGCATCGATGACGGTGTCGTCAGCGAGGCGACGTGAGGCGTGCCCTCGGACCGCCGCCTGCGCTCGGGGGAGCGTGGCGCGCTTGTGCTCGCATGGAGGCTGTTGCATAAGTCGGTGGTGTCGTCCGGCGGGTTTAAGACGATGCTGGGATGACGCAGAGCTTCTTGGGGTGCGATCGCGGGCAGGTGTTCTTGTTGCCGCCGAGCTTGGATGAGTGGCTGCCGGGCGATCACTTCGCGCGGTTCGTGATCGCGGCGGTCGAGGCGATGGATCTGTCGGCGTTTTACGCCGGTTACCGCGCCGACGGCTATGGCCGCCCGGCGCACGATCCGTCGATGATGGTCGCGCTGTTGGTCTACGCCTACGCGCGCGGCAAGCGGTCCTCGCGCGTGATCGAGCGCGGCTGTCTCGAGGACATCGCGTTTCGTGTGATCACGGCCAACCGGGCGCCGGATCACTGCACGGTCGCGCGGTTTCGTCAGCGCCATGAGGCGGCGCTGGCCGAGGTGTTCGGTGAGGTGCTGACGCTCTGCGCCGACGCCGGTCTGGCCGGTGTGGAGGTGCTCGCCGTCGACGGCACGAAGGTGCACGCCAACGCGTCTGAGCGCGCGACGCGCGACTACCGGCAGCTCGCCGAGGAGATCCTGCGCGACGCCGGTGCGGTCGACGCGGCCGAGGATGAGCAGTTCGGTGATCGCCGCGGCGACGAGTTGCCGCCCGAGCTGTCGACCGCCAACGGTCGGCGCAAGTGGCTGGATGGCGCCAAGCGTCGCCTCGACGCCCAGCGCGAGCAGGAGGCACGCCCGATTCCCGCGCCACGCCCCGCGCGGGTGAAGGAAGCCAAGCGCCGCCTGGAAGAGGAGCTGTGGACCGAGCAGCGCGCCAACGACGCCTATGAGGCCTACCGGGCGCGCGGGGTGATGCGCGACGGCCGCCGCTTCGGTTCGCCGGCCAAGCCCTACACGCCGCCTCCCGAGCCCGTCGGGAAGATCAACGTCACCGATCCGGATTCGCGCAACGTCAAGACGCCGCGCGGCTACGTGCAGGGCTACAACGCCCAGGCGGTCTGCAACGAGCACCAGATCGTGGTCGCCGCCGAGGTCTCGGTCAGCTCGGCGGACTTCGGCCAGATGGGCCCGATGATCACCAAAGCCGAGACCGAACTCGCGCGGGCTGGAATCACAGCTGCGCCGGGGGTCGTGCTCGCGGACGCCGGCTACTGGCACGGCGAGCAGATCGACGAGCTGATGGGCCGCGGCATCCAGGTCCTCGTCCCGCCCGACGCCAGCAAGCGCAAGGGCACCCGGCCGGGCTGGGACGGCGGCCGCTACGCATTCATGCGCCGCGTCCTTCAACCGACGCCGGCGCCGATCTCTATCGCAAACGCCAGCAGATGATCGAACCGATCTTTGCCGACACGAAGTTCAACCGCGGCATCGACCGCTTCCAGCGCCGCGGCCGATCAGCCGCCCGCTCGGAGTGGCGACTGATCACCGCCAGCGGCAACCTCATGAAGCTCCACCGCCACCAGCTGAGACTCGCCGGGCCCTGACCGGCCCGGGGCAGGTGCCCGCAGACGGCTGGCACCGCAACGAGTACGGCCGCGATCAGACGCCGCCGCGCCCGCAGGCCCGCGCCCGACCGACACGCCCGCGCCCTTTCGCAACAGCCTCCATACGAACACAAACGCGCCACGCTCCCGCCGCGGCGCTGGCGGGCCGGGACGCGTGGCGCATTGTGTTCCATACTGAACACAAACGCGCCACGCTCCCGCGCCGCAAGGGCCGCAGGGCCGGAGAGCGGTCGGGGGATTGCCCAGGAGCGTCCGATCCATTGAACACGACATTCGAACCCCCCGCCCAGCACCAGACCCGACTCGACCACCGCGCCGCGAACGAAGCCGTCAGCAGCAGCACCCCCACAGCAGACGCCCCAGTCCGCCTTGTCCACCCTCCCTGGATCTGAGCCGTTCGCCGGCGCCGAAGCCAGCACGACCAATGGCTCCCCACCAGCGCGTGCTGCGGATCACCAGCTCCCGCGCACCTGCACCGCCACTCAGAACAACGACGCCTGCTCCGGCGGATCCAGGCAGTCGGGGGCGTCGTGGCGCGCATCGTTCACCGCGCGGCTGACCGGCCGCAACACCAGCGCGGGACCGGCCTCCGGCGCGCAGACGGCGTGCAGCTCCTCCGCCGGGCTCGCGGATCGATCCAGGCGTCCTCGCGACGGCGCCAGGATCACCGGCATGCGGTCGTGCAGGTCGCGCACCGGGCCGGCTGCCGCGGTCGTGACGATCGCGCATGAGCGCAGCGGCTCGACGTCGCGCGACGCGCCCTTCGGACGCCACGACGCCCACAGCCCGGCGAACGCGAACAGCTCGCCGTCCTCGCGGGTGATCCAGTGCGGCACGCCGCCGGACCACTCGTAGAAGCCGTCGGCGAGGATCAGGCAGCGGCGGCGCTCGAACGCGTCGCGGTAGGCGGGCCGCTCGGCGACCGTCTCGGCGCGCGCGTTGATCGTCTTCACGCCGAGCGCGCCGGGATCGGACGCCCAGAACGGCACGAGGCCCCAGCGCAGCAGCGCCCCCTCGGGCTCGTCCTCCGCGCCGCGCCGCACGACGGCCAGCACGTCGTCGCCGGGCGCGACGTTGTAGCGCCGGCGCACCTCCAGGCGCTCGCCGACCGGATAGCGCGCGCGCAGCTGCGCCGGGTTCGGCCCCGCGAGCGTGTAGCGCCCGCACATCGCCGGCTACCCCGCGCGCGCGGCCCGGGCTTTCTCGCGCGCCGCCGCCTGCTTGCGTTTGCCGACGAACGCCAGGACCGCGAGCGCGACGATCACGATGACGATCGCCGAGCCCGATGCTCGCCGGCGATCGAGCCGCCGCCGAACGGCAGCAGCACGAGCTCCGCGATGCCGAAGCCGAGCGCCAGCAGCACGACGACGATCGCGAGGATGATGAGGACGCCGCGGAGGCGCATGAGCCTGCTCGCGCCCTGCGCCGGCGCGATCAGCCCCATGAGCCGCAGGACGAACAGCTGCCGGCTCGACGGGGCCTCCTGGCCGAGCTTCTCGACGGCCGCCTTGAGGTCGTCGGGGCGGCGCTCGGCGAGCGCCAGCGAGGCCTCGGCCATGCGCCGCAGCTGCATGCGCTCCTGCGGCCGCGCGGCCGCGATCGCCTTGCGGAAATGCTCGCGCGCGGCCTTCGCGTCGTAGCGCTCGGAGGCGCGCGCGCCGAGGATCGCCTGCGCCGCGGCGCGGTACCGCGTCTCGGCGAGCAGCTCGTCGTCGGAGCGCGTCTCGAGCTGCGTCATCGCTGCCAGGGCGCTCTTCTGCTCGACGCGGACCTGTCGCTGCTTGGCCATGTCCGGCAGTGTATGCGGGACGGCGCGCAAGCCTCCGGCGATTGTGCGTAACCTCGGCGCTCGTGCCTCGCATCGCCGCCCTGCTCGCGATCGTCGCTGCTCGGCCTCGCCGCCGCGCCGCTCGCGCAGGCCCAGATCGGCCCGAACGTGCCCAAGCCGCTGACCGAGGAGCCGCCGCCCCCGCCGCCGGCGCCGCAGAAGTTCGACGAAGGCGGCATGAGCACGCTGCAGAAGGTGCTGATCTTCGGCTCGGCGCGCGCTCGTGCTCGCCGCGATCGCCTTCGTCATCGTGCGCGATGCCCGCCGCGCCGCGCCCGTCGACGAGCGCCCGCACGGCGGTGGCTCGAGCCGCGCGAGCGGTGCCGCGGGAGCGCGGCGAAGTCCGCACGGGAGCGCGAGCGCCAGCAGCGCGCCAAGCGCGCCAAGGCCAAGGCCGCCAGGCAGCAGCGCAAGCGAAATCGGCCCTAGCCGGCCCGGTAGCCTTCGCGGCCACCGGCCTACTGCCGGTGCAGCAGCTCGACGGACATGGACCTCGATCTCGACGACCCACCCGCAGCGCTCGCCCGCCTGCTCGACAGCGCGGAGGAGAGCGGCTGCGTCAACCTCTCCGAGCTCGACCAGATCGCGCGCCGCCTCGACGTCGACGAGGACGACCTGCCCGCGCTGCACGAGGCCTTCGAGGCGCGCGGGATCGACGTCACCGACGACTGCGGCCGCGTCGGGATCCCGCAGACGACCTACGCCAACGCGGGCGTCGCGGTCGCGACGACCGACGCCCTCGGGCTGTTCCTCAACGAGATCCGCCGCCACCCGCTGCTGACCGCGGCCGAGGAGGTCGAGCTCTCCAAGCGCATCGAGCAGGGCGACGCCGCCGCGAAGGAGCGGATGATCAACTCCAACCTCGCGCTCGTCGTCTCGATCGCCAAGAAGTACCCGCAGAACGAGCTGCCGCTGCTGGACCTCATCCAGGAGGGGATCTTCGGCCTCATCCGCGCGACGGAGAAGTTCGACTGGCGGCGCGGCTTCAAGTTCTCCACCTACGCGACGTACTGGATCCGCCAGGCGATCCAGCGCGGGATCGAGAACAAGGCGCGCACGATCCGCGTGCCGACGAACATCGCCCAGCGCGAGCGCAAGATCCAGCGCACGCGGCGCGCGCTCGCGACGAAGCTCGGGCGCGATCCCACGAACGAGGAGATCGCCGCGGCGGCCGAGCTCGAGCTCGGCCAGGTCGAGGCGATGGCCGACCTGACGCGCACCGTGACGAGCCTCGACCGGCCGGTCGGCGACGACGGCGAGACGGCGCTCGGCGACCTGCTCGGAGACGAGCGCGCGGGGCCTGCGGAGGAGGTCGAGATCGCGCTGCGCGACGACGCGCTGCGCCGCGCGCTCGGCGAGCTCCCGGACGAGGAGCGCAAGGTCGTCCAGCTGCGCTACGGGGTCGACGGCGCGGAGGGGCCCGTCGGGATCCGCGAGGCGAGCCGGCGGCTGGGGATCACGCAGCCCGAGACGCGCAAGCTCGAGGAGCGCGCGCTCGAGCGGCTCGCCGGCCTGCGCGAGGTCGAGGCGCTACGCGAGGCCGCGTAGCGCCGCGAGCCCTCACGATCCCGCAAGGTCGCGGAACGTGCCCGCCACCACGCTGGACGTCGTGAACACGCGCACCGCCGTGACGACGGAGCTGTCGTACTGGATCAGCGGCCCCTGCTGACCGAGCTGGACGCCGAGCAGGCCGAGGACGGCGCCGAGCAGGCAGCCGAGCCCGAGCAGCCCGCAGTCGACCACCGGATACAGCCCGACGCGGCCGTTCTTGCCGTCGACGAACACGGCGCCGACGACGCGTGCGGCCTCGTCGAGGCGAACGATCTCCTGTGGCGAACCGGTCGTGTCGTCGACGGGCCGCTGGAGGTTCAGCGCATAGATGACGCTCCTGAAGGCGTTGGCCGCCGCCGAGTTGTCATCGCCGTTGCCGCGGATGACGATCCGGCCGTTGCCGATGACGACCGCCGCCGGATGCGGGGCGGTCAGCGCGATCCTGCAGAACTGGTCGCCGTTGCCGACCTGCTCGATGAACCAGATCCTCGACGTGGTCAAGCCCGCCGGCTTGGTGCACACCGGCGGGTTGCGTCGAGGCGGTCGTGCCGGCGGTGGTGGCGACATAGGTCCCGGTGGCGACCGCCTGCGAGCGCAGCTGCGCGATGGTCTCATCGGGGACGACGGTCTCCACCGGATACTGCGCGAACGCGTTCGTCGAGACCATTGATCCGAGCAGGGACGCGGTGAGCCCCGACGGCCCGTTGCCTCCGAGGCAGGTCAGGGCCTGGGCGAGGCTGAACACGCCGCAGCGCACGCCCAGGCGTCCCGTGACGAGCGGGTCCGCCGCGCCGAACACGAGGTTCGTGACGCTCGTGAGCAATCCCGCACCCCCGCCGAGCGCCGTCGGGATGTTGACGGACATGCTGCCGTTGATGAGTCCGAAGTTCAGCGGGAGCGCGTTCACGCTCTCGAGGTCGACGAGCCCGGCGATGACCCGGGTCTTCCCGCCCACACTGGCCTGCGCGCGGATCCACATGCGGTTGTTGTTGTTCTGGTCGTAGTTCCAGCCGGCGAGCAGGGCGGAGCTCCAGACCGTCGAGGTGGTCGAGTCGTCGCAGATGTTCACCTGCCACGTCGCGCCGGCGTACTCCGGCCCGCTGTAGGAGGCCGACAGGTTGGCCTGGATCCGCGCCACCGCCGACCCGGCGATCGGGATCGCGCCGACGACCGCGCCGATGCCGGTGGCCGTGCAGGTCCCGGCGGCGCCGATCGGCGACAGCAGGCCGGTGACCGGCCATGCGCGGCCCAGCGAGTAGCCCTCGCTCGTGAGCACGCTCTCGGCGAGGTTGAAGGCCCGGTCGCGGGTGCGCTCGACGCCGGACTGCTTGGCCTGGACGTCGTTGAGCGAGAGGAGCGCGAGCCCGAGCGCGAGCATGACGACGACGACGAGCATGGTGGTCACGAGCGCCGAACCGGATTCGCTGCGGGTGCGGGCTGTCAGTTGCATGAGACGTCCTTGTTGACGACGGTCGTCAGGCCGACGGCGTTCGTGATCGTCGCGATCACGCTGGTGACGCCGCTGAGGAGCTGGAGGCTGCTTCCGCTGCCGAGCGCCAGGCCGTTCTGGTTGGTGTAGCTGATCGACAGGGGCCCGTTGAGGAGGTTCGTGAGCAGGCCGAAGTTCAGCAGCGGACCCGACGCGTTGCAGGTGGTCTGGATGTCTCCCTGCGTGACCACCGGCGCCTGGTAGACGCGGCTGCGCAGGAACGTGCTCGCGCGCAGCGTGCTCGCGGCGACCTTGCCGCCGCTCGTCGCGTCGAGCTTGAAGGTGAGGCCGATCGACCGCACCGCCGACGCGGTCGGGGTGTCGTAGGTGAAGATCGGGCTGGCGGCGCTGTTCGTGGATGCACGCGTGGTGAGCTTCGCGCCGGTCCAGCCGCCTGCGACGGTCGGGCAGGCAGCGCCGGGATCGGTGGTCGTCGTGGACTGCGAGCGCCAGAGGCCGCCCGAGGCGTCGACGCAGACGCGGGTGTAGCGCGCCACCGTCGGCGACTCGTTGACGAGATAGACGATGTCGGTCCCTGTGGCTCGCGTGAGGACCGACGCCTGGCGCAGATCCTTGACGATGCGCTCCATCGTCGTCCGCGCCTGGTCGTTGGCGTCCATCACCCGCGTCTGACGCGACGTGTTGGACGAGAAGCTGTCGAGCGTCTGCAGCGTGGCGAACATCAGCAGGCCTGAGATGACCGTCACCACGAGCAGCTCGGCGAGCGTGAAGCCGTCCTCGCCATGGAGCATCTGTTGGAGTACGCGACGCATCAGCTTGGCGAGGCCAGGAGGGTGGTCTGGGTCAGCGAAGCCGGCCCGCCGCGGTTCCACGACAGGGTGATCTTCACGCGTCGCAGATCGTCGGGCACGTCGTCCAGCGCGATGGTCCGCGACGGGCTCGTCGCACCGCAGCCGGAGATCTGCGCTCCGCCCTGCGCGAGGCCGAGCAGGTTTCCGGTGAGGCTGCTGACGAGGTTGCCGACGATGCCGTTGGTCCCCGACACGACGCACAGGGCGGTGATCGGATCGCCGCTCCACGCGACGTTGTAGCCGAGCACGTTCTTCGTCCCCGCGGTGGCGGTTCCGGCGCCGGTCGGAGCCAGGCAGAACGTCGCGTCGCCGGCGCCCGCGCCGTCGCTCGGATCGTCGATCGAGCACGCGTCGACGCTGACGGTGTAGACGACCCCTCGTCGCGTCACCGTGAAGGACGTTCCGGTCGCGGTCGTCGCCTCCGGGATCGCCGCGGCGAGCGCGGCCGGGGCGCCCGCCTGGGTCATCGAGACGTAGGGCACCTGGCGGGCGCGCTCGACGAGCTCGCGGGCGAGGTTCGTGCCCTGCTCCTGCGCGGTCGTCCGAGATGAGCTCCTGAAGCTGCCTTCGATGATCGCGAGCATGCCGAGCGCCCCGACGACGAGGATCGTCATCGCGGCCATGACCTCGATGAGCGTCATGCCCGCCTCACCGCCTCTGAGCTGTCGTGTGATCGTGCGCATGTCAGTCCATGCACGCTTCGGTGGCCAGCGACGCGTCGCCGGGGGACAGGGCCAGCAGCTTGCCCAGCAGGCAGGCGCCGTTCACCGGGGCGGGGCTCACCGCCGTCGGTGGCGCTCGGGTCCGGATGGGGGTTGATGCTCACGACGTCCAGCCGGCGGGTCACGGGCGTTCCCGCGCTCGTGGTCACCGTCAGCCGCACGCCCTTGCCGGCCGGGATGTCGACGTAGCGGCAGACGCCGTCCTTGCGGCGGCAGTCGATGTCGCCGCTGAGCAGCGAATCGGGCGCGATCGCGAACACGGCCTTGTCGCGCGTGGGCGAGTACTTGACGAAGATCGCGACGACGCGGCCGCCTGCGTTGAGCGTCTGCAGCCGCGGGATGACGGGATGCAGCGGCGCCGGGATGCGCACGCCGAAGCGCACGTTGACGAGCATCGGACGCGTCTCCGGGATCACCTTCGTGGGGGCGTCGTCGCCGCCGATCGGCGCCGCGGGGGTCGCCGGCGTCGTGGGGGTGGTGGGGTCGGGCGCCGTGCCGTCCGGGTTCGTGATGACGACCGGGACCGGCTCGGGCGCGGTGCTCGTCTTGGTCTTCTCCGACGAGGTCTTCTTCTCGGCGGTCTTGGACGCGCCGCTCGACGGCCCCTGGAACGGGTCGGCCTTGCGCGAGCGCTCACGTGCCGCGTGCTTCCTGGCGGCGCTCGTGGCGAGCAGCGCCACGCGCGGGCAGCTGCCCGGCGGGCGCGGCCGCCGGAGCGGGCGCGGAGGCCAGCGGGGCGTCCGACGGCGCGGACTTCAGGAACAGCAGCGGGGCCGCGACCGCGACGAGCAGCGCGATCACGGGGATCGGCCACAGGTGGCGGCGCCTGACCTCGTCGAGCAGGTTGCGCAGCATCATGATCCTCCGTTCGCAACTTGTGCTTGTGCGTCCGTCGGCGGCTGCGGGGTGGCAGCGCTGTCGGGCGCGATGTAGGCCGTCGCGTTCACGACCGCCTTCGTCAGCTTCGTCTTGTCGAGGCGGTTGAACGCCAGTCCGTCGATCGTCAGCAGGCGCCCGCCGATCTTCAGGTCGCCGCCGCCGGTCCGAACCTCGTTGCGGACCGTCTTGAGGATCTCGAGCAGGTCGAAGTACTTGCCCGTGTACTCGAAGGTGAAGGGCAGCACCGACAGCCCGCCGGGACCGGCGACGGCGCCCGGCGTCGTCGGCGTGGTCCCCGTGGCGCCCGTGGTGGGCGCCGCGACGCCGGCCTTCAGCGCGACGAGGCGCAGGTCGCTGCCGCGCGCACGGGCGCGGTTCTGGAGATCGAACAGCATCGGGGCGATGTCGCCGCGGGTCGGAACCGCCTTGTTGATCTCGCGCAGCTCCGACAGCAGGCCGGTGAACTGCTTGCGCGACGCCGTGTACCCGCCGAGCAGCGCGGTTGCCGCGGTGAGCCGGGACTTCTGCGCGGCGACGTTTGCGGTGACCTTCGCGCTATCGGAGCGCTTCGGTGCGATGGCCATGACCCAGAGCGCCACCAGCAGCGCCAGGCCGACGACGATGACTCCCGCGAGCGCCCGCGTCTGGGTCGTCATTTCGCACCTGCGGTCGGTGCGGAGGCGGTCTGGGAGGACGGCGCGGGCGTACCGGTCGCCGGGGTCGTCGTGCCGGCGGCCGGAGTGACCGGAGTCGTGGCCCCCGCGCCCGGCGTGGCTGCCGGCGCCGTGGGCGGCGCCTGCGGCCGCCGGCGTCGCCGGCGTCGCCGACGCGATCGCGGCGACCTGCGCGCGGTTGGCCTTGAAGTACGTGACGAGCGCGAAGCTCGCCGTGCCCGAGGTGCAGGTGGCGCTGTCCGACGCGGGCGGTCCCGCGCTCGAGTCGGTGGTGGCCATGCGCTCGCTGCGGCTGAAGCCGACCTCGATCGCGGCCGTCATCGTGTGCAGCCGGTTCATGTAGACGGGCACGAGGCTCTCGCGCTTCGCGCACCCCGAGAGCTCGAGGGCGGGGCTCGTGATCGCGCCGCGCAGGCCGGCCGTCGCGCCGCCGGCGGCGCCGCCGTCGACGGCGGTCGAGGGCGTCAGGGTGGCCTTGACGGAGGTCAGCCAGACACCGTCCGGCGTGACCTCGGCAAGCTCGCCGAACGTGCGGTCCCAGTTGAAGCGGCCCTTTGCCGCAGCGGTGACGGCGTCGCGCCGGGCGAGCGTCGCCTTCGCGAAGTCGTCATACGGCTTCAGCGCAGCGGACTGGGTCTCTGCGGCGACGAGCTGGGTGGAGATCTTTCCGAGCTGCTCGCGACCGGAGCTGACCTTGTTGGAGATGATGACGAGGTAGACGATCGCCACGGCGAGCACCGCCAGCACCGCGCAGGAGACCTGGGCGACCGTGGTGAGCGGCGTCGACTCGGGCATCTCGCTCGCGTCCGCGGGGCTCAGATCGGGCCGCTCGCCGTCGCTCATGCGGTCCAGGCCGACGACGACGTCCAGGCGCTCCGGGGCGACGCCGAGCCCGTCCAGCGACGGCCAGCTCTCGCGGTCGGCGACGAGCATCGGAAGCTGCAGCTCCTCCTCGAGCGCTGCGGCGACGCCGGGCCAGGTCGTCATCGCGCCCGTGAGCACGACCGCGCCGATCGGGGAGGCGTCCGGGCGCGCGGCGTACACGCCGCGCGAGGACTGCACCTCGGCGACGACGCGGCGCAGGCCCTCGCGGACCTGCTGCGCGACGGTCTCCTGCAGCTCGTCGGTGATCGCTGCCGGCGCGCCGTGGTGCGGCGCCGGACCGAGGCCGAGCGTGGAGATGTGGGCGCGGGCTGCCTCGTGGGTGATGCCGGCGCGCTCGGCGAGCCCCAGGGCGATCGCCTCCGAGCCGGCCGAGGCGGCGCGGACGAGCAGCGGCTGGGCGGCATCGGTGATGACGACGTTCGTGAGCGCGCCGGCCTGCACGTAGAGGATCGCCTCGTTGGGCAGCGTCTGGTTGTCGAGCGCGCCCACCATCGCCAGGCCCGAGAGCGCGATGCCCTGCAGGCGCAGCCCTGCCTGGTCGAGTGCGCTCGTCAGGTGGTCGATGCCGTCGACGCGGGCGGCGGCCATGAGGACGCGCTGCAACCCGTTCGTCGCGCCCGGCACGCTGCTGCCGATGCGGCGGTAGTCGACGACGAGCTGGTCGAGGCCGACGGGCAGCAGGTCGGTCGCGAGGTGGCGCACGGCGTTGTCGAGGTCGCTGCCGTCGATCGAGGCGGGCAGCTCGACGAGGCGCACCATGAGGCGCGGGTGGGCAAGCCCGACCCGGACGACGCGCGGCAGCTTGTGCTCGCTGAAGAGCGTGCGCAGCTCGCCGGCGAGCCCGGCGGCATCGACGACCTCGCCGTCCACGACGAGGCCGACCGGAAGCGGGTGCACGATGGCGTTGCGCACGCGGCCGCCGCCGTCGGCGGGCTGCAGCGCGACGACCGCGTCGGCGCTGATGTCGAGCGCGACGGCGGCGCCGCCGCGGCGCGATCCGAGACGCACGCGTCCCCCGGAAAAGAGTGTGGGCATAGGCACGTGTCTCTCGTCGGCCGTCGGCGGCCCGGCGTGGAGGCGCGCTTCAGACGCTTGGACAGATGGTCTAGGCGATCGTGGCTTCTTCCTCCCCGGCGGCCGTGCGGAGGCCGTGCGAGCGCTCAATAGGGCCCGTGCGACCCGTCTTCCGCGCGCCACGCGGCCAGCCGCAGGAGCACCGCGGCGGATCGCGTCGCGCGAGGCGAGCACGCACGTGCGCCCGGACCGCCGCCACGTCACGATCGTCGCTCCAGCGTCGCGCAGGACGGCGAACTGCACGCCGTGTCGCACGACCCGCGACGCGCCGGCGGCCAGGCGCAGCGCCGGACCGGCGACGATCGCGTACCCCGCCCGCGCGGGGTCGCCGCCGCCGCGCGCGTAGGACACGACGACGACCTCGCGCCCGCCGCGGCGCACGCGGCCCAGCCCGTCGGCGCGCCAGCCGAGCCTGCCGTAGGCGTAGTTGGGAAACCGCACGCCGCCGGCGGACGCGTGCAGCAGCTCGGGCGCGCGGGCGTCGCGCGCGGGGGCGGGAAGCGTGGGGGCGCGCAGGGCGATCGCCGCGGCGTCGGCGATCGACGGCGGCCCGGGATCGCCCGCCGGGTGGGCGAGCGCGAGCACCGCGGCGAGCGCGGTCGCGAGCGTCGCGACGAGCGCGCCGGTGGTGCGGCGGTGCCGCGTGCGGCGCGCGCGCTGCGCCGCGAGCTCGATGCGCAGGCGCTCCGGCGCACGCACCTGGGCGGCGGCGGCGCGGATCGCGTCGGCGACGAGGGTGTCGTCGTGGCTCATGCGCCGGCCCTCTCGAGGATCGGGCTCGCGCAGCTGCGCGACGACGGCGCGGCGCGCGCGGTGCAGCCGCGTGGTGACCGTCGCCTCCTTGACGCGCAGCGCGCGGCCGGCCTCGCGGTAGGAGAGCCCGGCGACGTCGACGGCGACGAGCACGTCGCGCTGGGCGGCGGGCAGCGCGGCGATCACCGCGAACAGCTCTCGCGCGACGAGCACGACCGCGGGATCGGACGCCTCGCGTGGATCGGCCGTCTCGCGCTCGTCGAGCGGGCGCTCGGCCGGCCGCCGCGCCGCCGCCCGCACGCGCGAGACGTGCGTGTTGCGCAGCGCACGCAGCAGGTAGGCGAGGTCGTCCTCGCTGCGCAGCAGGCGCGGCTTGGCGAGCACGCGCGCGTACGTGTCCTGCACGAGGTCCTCGGCGTCCTCGCGACGCCCGCAGAGCGCCCATGCCGCGCGGTAGAGCCGATCGACGTGGTCGCCCAGCGCGTCCGGATCAAGCGGGCGGTGCCCCATCACTGCCTAAAGACGCCGGGCGCCGCCGGTTCCTTCCGGTCTCGTGGCAGCCGATGGCAACGGCTCGGCGGGCAGGAGTACGTTGCCTGGGCTGCGCGCGAGCGTGCAGCTGCCGGTCAAGCCGAGAGGAGGGACCATGCACACGTTCGGGCCGCGCTCGATGCTCTGCATCGCCGTATCGATGCTGACAGGTGCCGCGCTGCCGGCAGCCGCCGCGGGCGCCGCGGACGAACGCGTGCGCACCTACCGCGTCGAGAACGTGCGCACCGCGAAGGACCGCGCCGCCGTGGCCCGGACCGGTGCCGCGATCGTCGGCAGCGACCACGGCGCGGTCGTCGTCACGGCGTCGCGCTCGGACGCGATCAGGCTGCGCCGCCTGCGCTACCGCGTCCTGAAGGGCTCCCAGCCGCGCCTGCCCGCCCGCGCGAAGCGCCTGCAGGCGCGCGCGTCGAACTTCCCGCCCGCCGACGCCAACTACCACAGCTACCAGGAGATGAGCGACGAGACGGCGGCGATCGCGGCCGCCTATCCCGCGATCGTCACCCGCCAGAGCATCGGCACGAGCTACCTGGGCCGCCAGATCTGGGCGCTGAAGGTCTCCGACAACGCCGCCACGGACGAGGCCGAGCCCGAGGTGCTCTTCACGGCCAACCAGCACGCCCGCGAGCATCTCACCGTCGAGATGGCGCTGTATCTCCTCAACGAGCTGACGAGCAGGTACGGCACGGACTCGCGGATCACGAACGTCGTCAACACGCGCGAGATCTGGATCGTCCCGAGCATGAACCCCGACGGGGCGGAGTTCGACGTCTCGACCGGCTCCTACGCGATGTGGCGCAAGAACCGCCAGCCCAACAGGGGCTCGACCCGGACCGGCACCGACCTGAACCGCAACTGGGCCTGGCAATGGGGCTGCTGCGGCGGCTCGAGCGGCGCGTTCTCGTCCGAGACCTACCGCGGCGCGGCGCCGTTCTCGGCGCCGGAGACCCGGGTCGTGCGCGACTTCGTCAACTCGCGCGTCGTCGGCGGCGTGCAGCAGATCAAGACCGGGATCGACTTCCACACGTACTCCGAGCTCGTCCTGTGGCCGTACGGCTACACGACCGCCGACACCGCCGCCGGGATGTCGCTCGACCAGCGCAACACGTTCGCGGTGCTCGGGATGAACCTGGCCTCGACGAACGGCTATACGCCCGAGCAGGCGAGCGATCTCTACATCGCCGACGGCGCGATCGACGACTGGCTGTGGGGCCAGCACAGGATCTTCGGCTACACGTTCGAGATGTACCCGAGGACGGCCAGCCCCGGCTTCTACCCGCCCGACGAGGCGATCCCGGCGCAGACGTCGCGCAACCGCGAGGCGGTCCTGCGGCTGCTGGAGATCTCCGACTGCCCGTACCGGGCGATCGGCAAGCAGGCGCAGTACTGCGCCATCCCGAGCGCGACGCCGTGAGGAACCGGCTGACGCTCAGACGCTGACCGACCAGCCCTCGCGCGCGGCGTCGGCGGTCCCCGCACGCGCGTCGAGGCGCTGGACCGCACGCCAACGGGCGATCACGACGATGGGCAGCACGAGCGCCGTCGCCAGCAGCGCGCCGCGAATCCCGAGCAGCGCGATGAGCAGCGGCGCCAGGATCGCGCCCGCGACGACCGCGAGCCGCGAGCCGAGCTCGGCCACGGCGAACGCACGGGTGCGGCTCTCGCCGGCCGCCAGGCGCCGCACGAGCGTCCGGCCCGCGCTCTGCGCGACCGCGTATCCGAGCCCGAGCACGGCGAAGCCGAGCACCGCCACGACCGGCTCCGCGGCGGCCGCGATGATCGCCAGCGGCACGGCGAGCAGCGCGGCGCAGGCGTCCGACGCGGCCGCGAAGCGCCCGCGCGCGAGCAGCGTGGGCGCGCCGAGGCCGCCGGCCAGGGCGCCCACGCCCCACGCGCAGGCCAGGACGCCGACGCCGCCGGTGCCGAGCCCGACGAGCTTCACCGCGACGATGACGACCAGCACGTCGAGGATGCCGCGTACGAGCCCGATCGCGGCGAGCAGCCCGATCGACTCGCGCAGCTCGGAGGCCGCGCGCACCGCGCGCAGGCCGAGCTTCAGCTCCGTCGCCACGCTCGCCCCGGCGCGTGCCGGGCGATGGGTCCGGTGCGGGTCGGCAGCGATGAGCGCGAACGCGAGCGGCGCGGCCGCCGACGCCACCAGCGCGAGCGCGAACCCCGCCGCCGGCGACGCGCCCGCGGCCGCGGCGCCGCCGGCGAGCGCGCCGACGCACTGCGCCGCGCCGCTCACGCCCGGGCGCAGACGGTGGGCGATCGCGAGCTCGCGCGGGCTGTCCGCGACGCTGGGAAGCAGCGCGGCCAGCGCCGGCTCCTGGCCGCTCGCGAGGATCGAGCAGGCGGCGGCGAGCAGGAGGACGAGCGCGAACGGCGCGCCGAGCGCGCTGACGAGCGTCAACGCCGCGAGCGCCGCGGTCATGGCGCCGCCGAGCCCGAGCCCCAGCTCGCGCGGCGAGCCGCGCTGCACGAGCCGCGCGATGAACGGGCCGGCCAGCGCCCCCGGCAGCACGCGCGCGACGACCGCGAGGGTGACCGCGCCGGTGCCGCCGGCCTCGTAGGCGGCGATCGCGAGCACGACGGTGAATGCCCACAGCGCAAGCGACATCGCCGCGCAGGCGAGCGCGTACAGCCGCAGCTCGCGGGTCGCGAGACCCTCCCGAAGTGCATCCCAGCCGCGCACTGAGGCGACCCTACAGGCGGGGGAGGCGGGCTGGGGACCACGACGTGCGCGTGACTACGCTGTGGCGATGCAGCCGCTGAGCGCCCAGATCAGGGTCCGCCTGCAGCCGCGCGCGAGCAGGAACGAGCTCACCGGAACGCGCGCCGGCGTCCTGCTGGCGCGCGTCACCGCGCCGCCGGTCGACGAGCGTGCGAACCGTGCCCTGTGCGGGCTGATCGCGAGCTGCGCCGGCGTTGCGCCGTCGCGCGTGTCGATCGTGCGCGGCGGGCACCGGCGCGACAAGCTCGTGCGCGACAAGCTCGTGCGCGTCGAGGGGATCGACGAGGTCGCGCTGCGCACGGTGCTCGGGATCGAGCGACTGACCGGCCACCGATGAGCATCGGGGCGGCGCGAGGTCATATGCGTCACACGACGAATGGGCGCCAACCGAGGAGGACCGTGATGCGCAAGCTGATCTATTCGATGACGGTGTCGCTGGACGGCTTCATCGCCGGGCCCGACGGCGAGATCGACTGGTCGGCGCCGGACGAGGAGCTGCACCGGTTCCACAACGAGCGGACGCGGGAGCTGGGCGCGCATCTCTGCGGGCGGCGGCTCTACGAGGTGATGCTGTACTGGGAGACCGCCGAGGAGCAGCCCGGGGCCGCGGAGTACGAGCTCGAGTTCGCCCGTATCTGGAAGCCGCTGCCGAAGATCGTGTTCTCGAAGACCCTCGAGAGCGTGGAGGGCAATGCGCGGCTGGCCACGGAGGGCGTCGCCGAAGAGGTCGCCAGGTTGAAGGAGCAACCGGGGAAGGACCTCGGCGTCGGCGGCGCGGGCCTGGCCGCAGCCTGCATGAAGCTCGATCTCATCGACGAGTACCAGCTCTTCGTCGCTCCGGTCGTGCTGGGCGGCGGCACGCCGTTCTTCCCGGCCCTGGACGAGCGCATCAACCTCGAGCTCGTCGAGACGCGGACGTTCGGCTCTCGCGTCGTCTACCTCCGCTACCGGCGGGTGTAGGGCTGCCGCGTCTGGAAATCGCCGACCTCCTAATCGGCAGCCGTGCCCGCCGGGCGTCCTCCGAAACCCGTCGACCCGACTGCGGCTGCGGCTGCCACGCTCGGCGCCGAGCTACGGGCTCGACGGCTCGCGGAGAACCTGACCCTGGAAGCCCTCGCCGGCCGGATCGGCTACTCGACCACGCACGTGTCCGAGGTCGAGCGCGGGCGACGTTCGTCAGCCGGGCGTTCGTCGAGGCGTGCGATCGTGCGCTCGCTCCAGGCAGCCGGCTGCTGGCGCTCCTGCCGGCTGTCCGCATCGAGCAGTTAGAGGAGCGCGAGAGGCGCGAGAGCGCGCGTAGGTCGGCTGCTAGCGTTGAAGAGGACGTGCGCCGTCGTGCCTTCCTCGGGCTCGGCTTCGCCGCCGTCCTGCTTGGACCGGAGGCGATGGCGCCCGCGCCAGCGACGCTACGGCCGAGCAGGTCACCGACGAGTGGTCGCGCGCGCTCGTGGCGCCGGATCGCCAGGAGTGCCTTCCGGGTCTCGTGGCAGATCTCAAGCGCTTGAAGTCCGACGGAGGGCCGCAGCGGTCAGTGGCTTTGTTCTCGGGCATATGTCGCCATGATCGTCGGCGCGCGGTGGTCAGGCCGCTCTGACCCGCCCCTGGTGGACGCGCGCGCAGCTCGCGGCGCGTCTGGCGATCCCATGCGCCGCCTTCGTCGCGGACAGCATGCCGCCCATGCGCTGTACGCCGATCGCGACCCCGCTCGCGCGCTGACGCTGTCGGAGCATGCGCTCGCCCTGACGAGCGCGCCGTGCGCAGGCCGGATGCACGCCCTCGGCGCCATCGTCAGGGCTTCGGCCGTGACGGTCGTCAGCGCGCCGCGAGGCAGGCGCTGGTAGCGTTGGAGCGGACATTCGAGCGGCTGCCCCGCCACATCACGCGCGAGAAGGCGGCGGTAGGCGGCTGGGCGGAGGAACGTGTCCATCACACGCACTCATATGCCGCTGCGTTCGGCGGGATCAGCGGAGGCGACGCCGCTCGCGATGCGGCGCTCGCGCTGTACCCGCCCGCCGCGTGGCGGAGCGCAGCGCAGGTCAGGCTCCATCAGGCGGCGGCGTACGTCGATCCGGGGCACGCGGTGGCAGCCCTGGCCGAGTTGAGCGAGGCCCAGCGCGCCGACCGCAGCATCCGGTTCCCCGCGCTGCAGACGCTGAGCGCGTGCAGGGCTCGCGGTGCGGACGTGAGCGAGCTGCGCGAGATCCTGATCGCCTGTTCGCCGAGGCGCGGCTCCGAGGGCAGGCGGCCCGCGCAACCCCGAGCGACCAGCATCCGCCGCGCCCCTACCCCAGGCTCACCATCACATGCTTGAGCTCGGTGTAGTCCTCCAGCGCATACGCGCTCATGTCCTTGCCGTAGCCCGACTGCTTGAAGCCGCCGTGCGGCATCTCCGAGACGAGCGGGATGTGGTCGTTGATCCACACGGTCCCGAAGCGCAGCGCCCGCGCGGCGCGCATCGCCCGCCCGACGTCGCGCGTCCAGACGCTCGCCGCGAGCCCGTAGTCGACCCCGTTGGCCCACGCCAGCGCCTCCTCCTCGGAGCCGAAGCGCTGCACCGTCACCACCGGGCCGAAGACCTCGCGCTGGACCATCTCGTCGCCCTGGGCGAGCCCCGCGACGACGGTCGGCGCGTAGAAATGCCCCGGACCGTCCACGGAAGCCCCGCCGGTGACGCGCTCGGCAGCCGCAGGCGCCCGCTCGACGAACCCGCTCACGCGATCGCGCTGCGCGCCGGAGATCAGCGGGCCCATGTCGGTCTCCTCCGACGTCGGATCGCCGACGGCGAGGGAACCCGCCGCCGCGGCGAGCTCGCTCACGAACGCGTCGTACACGCGCGGTCCGGCGAGCACGCGCGAGGCCGCCGTGCAGTCCTGCCCGGCGTTCCAGAAGCCGGCGATCTTCACGGCCTCGACGGCCGCCTCGACGTCGGCGTCGTCGAACACGAGCACCGGCGCCTTGCCGCCGAGCTCCAGATGCACGCGCTTCAGCGTCGCCGATGCGGCCCGCGCGATCTCCTTGCCCGTCGCGACGTCCCCGGTCAGCGAGACCATCGCGACGTCCGGATGGCGCACGAGCGGCGCGCCCGCCGCCTCGCCGTGGCCGAACACGACGTTCAGCACGCCCGGCGGCAGGTGCTCGGCGCAGATCGCCGCCAGCAGCGCCGCGGTCATCGGCGTCTGCTCGCTCGGCTTCAGCACGACCGTGTTGCCCGCCGCGAGCGCCGGGCCGATCTTCCAGATCGCCATCATCAGCGGGTAGTTCCACGGCGCGATCTGCCCGACGACGCCGACCGCCTCGCGGCGCAGCATCGACGTGTAGCCCTCCAGGTACTCGCCCGCCGCCGTCGCCTCCATGCAGCGCGCCGCGCCCGCGAAGAAGCGCAGGTTGTCGACGACCGTCGGGATCTCCTCGCGCGCGGCGGCGATCGGCTTGCCGACGTTCAGCGACTCCGCCTGCGCGAGCTCCTCGCCGCGCGCCTCGAGCGCGTCGGCGATCCGCAGCAGCGCCAGCGCGCGCTCGCCGGGCGGGGTCGAGGACCAGCCGTCGAACGCGCCCGCCGCCGCCGCGACCGCCGCGTCGACGTCGGAGGCGCCGGACAGGGGCGCCACCGCGATGCGCTCGCCTGTCGCGGGATTGAAGATGTCCTCGGTCGCGCCCTCGCCCGGCGCCGCGAACGCGCCGCCGATGAAGTTGTCGATCCTCGTTGCCACGGTGCTCATCGGACAGGCTCTCCTTCTACGGGTACGACGCCGAGCGCCTCGGCGACGGCGGGGTGGGTGATCTGGCCGCGCGCGACGTTGACGCCGAGGCGCAGCTCGGGGCACTCCGTCGAGCGCGCGCTGCACGCCCAGGTCGGCGAGCTTCAGCACGTAGGGCAGCGTCGCGTTCGTCAGCGCGTGCGTCGCGGTGACCGGGACCGCGCCGGGCATGTTCGTCACGCAGTAATGGGTCACGTCGTCGACCTGGAACGTCGGGTCGGAGTGCGTCGTCGGGCGCGAGGTCTCGAAGCAGCCGCCCTGGTCGATCGAGACGTCGACGAGCACCGCGCGCGACTTCATGAGCCCGAGCTGCTCGCGGGTGACGACGTGCGGCGAGCGCGCGCCATGGATGAGGACGGCGCCGATGACGAGGTCGGCGCTCGGCAGCATCTGCTCGATCGCGAGCGTCGAGGAGTGCACCGTCGACGCGCGGCCGCCGAAGATGATGTCGAGCTCGCGCAGGCGGTCGATCGAGCGGTCGAAGACGAAGACGTCGGCCTGCATGCCGATCGCGATCAGCGCCGCGTTGGTGCCGACGACCCCGCCGCCGATGACGAGCACCGTCGCCGCCGCGACGCCGGGCACGCCGCCGAGCAGCACGCCGCGCCCGCCGAGCGGCTTCTCGAGCATGAACGCGCCCGCCTGCGTCGCGATCTTGCCGGCGACCTCGCTCATGGGCGCGAGCAGCGGCAGGCGCCCGCGCGCGTCCTCGACGGTCTCGTAGGCGATGCACGTCGCCCCCGACGCGCACAGCGCCATCGTCAGCTCGGGCGCGGCGGCGAGGTGCAGGTACGTGAAGAGCGTCTGGCCGGGGCTCAGCAGCGCAACCTCGGCCGGCTGTGGCTCCTTGACCTTCAGGACGAGCTCGGCCTCGCCCCAGACGGCCTCGGCGCCGGGCACGATCCGCGCTCCCTGCGCCTCGTACTCGAGGTCCTCGATCGCGCTGCCGACGCCCGCGCCCGACTGCACGAGCACGTCGTGGCCGTGCGTCGTCAGCTCGCGCACGCCGGCCGGCGTGATCGCGACGCGCGACTCGTCGGTCTTGATCTCCGTCGGGACGCCGACCTTCATCGCGAGGACCCGCCTTTCATGTTCGCAGTGACCCCCTGTCGAGCACCGCAGCGCCGTCATGTCGTCACCTCGATGGCGCAGCCGCGCCGCTCCAGCTCGGGAAACAGGTCGTCGGGCTCGACGCACGTCTCGGGCGGGCGCACGCCGGCGGCGTCGATCCGCCCGCGCGCCATCAGCCGCACGAGGCCCGCGGCGGGGGCGGCCGACGAGACGACGCCGCCGCCGAGCTTCCACTGCCTCCATCGGCCGCGTCAGCGCGCTCACGCGAACGGTGCGGCCGGTGGCCGAGCGCACCTCGACGACGTGCCCCGACAGCGCATGCGACGACGGCGGGGCGGCCTGCGCCTGCGCCGCCGCGACCTCCTCCTGGGCGGCGCCGCGCAGCTCCGACAGGCGGCGCAGCAACCCCGGCGCCAGCGAGAGGCGGAAGCTCGCCTGCTGCACGCCGAAGCTCGTGCCGAACGTCTGCAGCTCGGAGTGCAGCGTGTAGATCGTCGTGACCTCGCCGATGGGGTCGGGGAAGCGCACGAAGCCGCCCGGCGCGAGCGGCTCGAGCTCGCGCGGCTCGCCCTCGTCGAGCACGATCGGCGCCATCGTGATCTCGTCGAGCAGCGTCTGCAGCGCGTACGGCGCCCAGAGCCGCGCAGCCGGCGCGGGGTCGCGTCCGGCGGCGGCGACGTGGATCTCGTGGACGGGCTCGCCGTCCAGCTCGCGCGCGCCGCGCAGCGCCATGAGGTTCGTCTTGCCCGGGCTCGAGCCCATCCCGAGCACGGCGAGCCGCCCGGCCCGCTCGAAGCGCTCGTGCAGCTCGAGCTGCAGCGCCGTCATCCAGTACAGCCCGCCGAGGTCCAGGTAGTCGCAGCCGGCGGCGAGCGCGGCCTCCATCGCGGCGAGGTTGAGCCGGTAGCTCGCCGCGTTGACGAGGACGCGGCAGCCGGCGAGCATCGGCGCGAGGCCTTCGCGCGCGTCGACCGCGGCGGCGCGGGCGCGACCGCCGCCGTGGTCGGCGGCGACCTGGGCTGCGCGCGCGCCGTCGACGTCGAGCAGCAGCAGCTCGTCGACCTCGGGCGTCTCGGCGAGGTCGCGCACGATCGCCCGGGCGATCGTGCCGCCCGCGCCGAGCACCGCGACGCCGAAGTCGCGTCATAAGCGCCAGCTCCCGCCCGCGCAGCGCGAGCCAGAACTCGATCCGGTCGCGCGGGCTCGTCAGCGAGCGGCCGGTCAGCTCCTCGACGCGCCGGATCCGGTAGCGCAGCGTGTGGCGATGGCAGAACACCTGCGCGGCGGCGCGCTCCCAGTGCCCGTTGTGCTCGAGGAATGCGTCCAGCGAGCGCAGCAGCTCCTCGGCGTAGGCCGGATCGCCCTCGAAGACCCCGGACAGGACGCTGTCGCAGTACGAGCGCAGCGCCTCGTCGTCCTGCAGCGACAGGAGCAGGTGAAACGAGCCGAGGTCGTGATGCGAGGCGACCTCCGGGGCGTCGCCGTTGGCGAAGCGCACCGCCTCGAGGGCGCAGCGGGCCTCGTGGAAGCTGCGCCGCAGCGACTGCGCGCTCGCCGCGCGGCTTGCCGCGGCGCGCACGGCGCCGTCCTCGACGGCGAGCTCGGCGCGCATGCGCCGGGCGACCTCGACCGGGTCGCGCCATCCGGTGCCCGTGTCCACGATCGCGCACAGCAGCGTGCCGCGGATGGCGACGAGCGCGCGCACGTCGGCACGCGCGAGCGCCGCGTCGAGCAGCGACTCGGCGGCGACCGGATCGCGCGTCGCGAACGCCAGCACCGCGACCTCGGCGCCGAGCCCGAACGGGCGCAGGCGGGCGGTGAGCTCCTCGGGATGCAGGCGTCCGGTCGAGCGCCTCGGCGAGCACGTCGCCCGCCAGCCGCCGCTCCGTGTCGCGGGCGATCCGCAGCCGCATGAGCTCGAGCGCGACGACGGTCGCGGCCTGCTGCAGGATGAGCCGCTCGAAGTCCCCGAGGTCGTGGCCGCAGATCCCGGCCAGCCACGCCTGCGCGGGAGCGCGGTCGCGGCCGACGACCGGCAGCACGAGCGCCCGCCGGCCCAGCGGTTCCGCGACGCTGCCGCCGGCGGCGATCGCCGCCTGCAGCGCCTCGCGCTCGGCGGGTTCGAGCGACCCGCCGGCGGCGATCGCCTCGCCACGCCCGCTCAGCACGCTCGCGCTGCCGCCGATCGCCTCGGCGACCATCCGCATGACCTCGCCGAGCCCGCGCTCCTCGAGCACGAGCCGCTCCAGGCGCTCCTGGATCGCCGTGCTGCGCCGCAGCGCGTCGTACTGCTCGCTGACGAGGTGCGAGAAGGCGCGTTCGGTGATCGCGATGAACGGCAGCTCGTAGGGCACCTCGAAGACCGGCAGCGCATGCTTGCCCGCGGCGTCGAGCAGCGCGGCGGGCAGCGCGCGGTGCTCGAAGCCGACGCCGAGCCCGACGCCGGCGATCCCGTGCGCGGCGAGCCGCGCGACGTACTCGCGCTGGCGCTCGTCCGACTGCAGCTGGCTGCCGGTCGTCAGCAGCAGCTCGCCGCCGGACAGCCACGGGGTCGGGTCCAGCAGCTCCGTGCTGTGGACCGAGCGCACCGCCGCCGCGGCCGACGCATGCCCGGCCGCCAGCTCGAGCCCGGCCTCGCTCAGCAGACGCGCGACGGTCAGCATCGGCGCTAGCGGTCCCGCTCGACGCGCGCGGACGCCTCGCTGAGGACCGCGCGCAGGACCGCCTCCATCTCCTCGAACTGCTCCGGTCCGGCGATGAGCGGCGGCGCGAGCTGGATGACGGGATCGCCGCGGTCGTCGGCGCGGCAGATGAGGCCGCGGCGAAACAGCTCGCCGGAGACGAAGCCGCGCAGCAGCCGCTCGGACTCCTCGTGGTCGAAGCCCTGCTTCGCGTCGCGGTCCTTGACGAGCTCGATCGCCTGGAAGTAGCCGACGCCGCGGACGTCGCCGACGATCTCGATGTCGCGCAGGCTCTCGAGCATCGCGCGAAACGCGCCCTCGTTGGCAAGCACGTTGCCGCACAGGTCCTCGCGCTCGATGATCTCGATGTTCGCCAGCGCGACCGCCGCCGCGACCGGGTGGCCGCCGAACGTGAAGCCGTGCACGAACGACTCGGTGCCCTCCATGAACGGCGCGGCGACGTGGTCGGCGACGATCATCGCGCCCATCGGCACGTACGCCGACGTCAGGCCCTTCGCCGTCGTGATGATGTCGGGGCGATAACGAAAGCGATCGCAGCCGAAGACGTGCCCGAGGCGCCCCCAGGAGCAGATGACCTCGTCGGAGATCAGCAGCACGCCGTGGCGGTCGCAGATCTCGCGCACGCGCTGGAAGTAGCCCTCCTGCGGCTCGAAGCAGCCGCCCGCGTTCTGCACCGGCTCGAGGATCACCGCGCCGACGGTCTCCGGGCCCTCCGCGACGATGAGCTCCTCGATCGCGTCCGCCGCCCACAGCGGATCGCGGTCCTGCGGCCAGCGGTAGGCGTTCGTGTTCGGCGCATGGCGGCCGCCGGGGGTGACGGGCTCGAACGGGTCCTTCAGCGACGGCAGGCCGGTCGCGGCGAGCGCGCCGAGCGAGGTGCCGTGGTAGGCGAGGTCGCGGGCGACGATCTTCGTGCGCTGCTCGTCGCCGCGCATGCGGTGGTAGGCGCGGACGAGCTTCCAGGCCGACTCGACGGCCTCCGAGCCGCCGGAGGTGAAGAACACGCGCTCCAGGCCCGGCGGCGCGAGCTGCGCGATCTTCGCGGCCAGCTCGATCGCCCGCGGATGCGCATAGCTCCAGTTCGTGAAGAAGTCCAGCTCGCGGATCTGCGCGGCGGCGGCGTCGGCGAGCTCGGCGCGGCCGTGGCCGCTGTTGACGCAGAACAGCGCCGACAGCCCGTCGAGGTAGCGCGTGCCGTGCTCGTCGTAGACGTAGCAGCCCTCGCCGCGGGCGATGATCGGGATCTCGGCGTCGGGTCCGAAGCCGCCCATCCGCGTGAAATGCATCCAGAGGTGGCGCCGGGCCAGCGCCTGGAGGTCCGCGGAGGGCGTTGCCGGCTGCGGGCCTCGCTCGGTCAGCTTGGTGGCCATCTCGATCCTCTCTGGCGCGTGCGATGCGGTGCCATCGTGGCTATCCGCTTCGGACAACCGTAGCGGGCACCGGATCATGGCTCAAGAGGCTTCACGGGCAGATCTGGCGACGATCGCGTTGTACAGGTCGTACAACCAAAGCGCCTGCCGTTGGGCAGTGCGCACCCTTGCATCGCGTGTGACCGCCACGTAGCGTCGGCAGCGGAGGACGGAAGACAAGGAGAGAGAGCCATGGCCGTCGTCACGCCCGGAACGCTTGCCGCACCCGTGCCTCAAGGCGGTGGCCAGGTCGCAGACAAGGGCCTTCGCCGCGGGGCGATCAGCTTCCTCTCGAGCGTCGTCATCGGCGTCGCCTCGACCGCGCCCGGCTACAGCCTCGCCGCCACCCTGGGACTGATCGTCGCCGCCGTCGGCTTCCAGGCGCCCGCCGTCCTGTGGGTCGCGTTCATCCCGATGCTCTGCATCGCGAGCGCCTACCTCTACATGAACCGCACCGACCCCGACTGCGGCACGACGTTCGCCTGGGTGACGAAGGCGATGGGCCCGTGGGCCGGCTGGCTGGGCGGCTGGGCCATCATCGTCGCGGACGTGATCGTCATGGCGAACCTCGCCCAGATCGCCGGGCTGTACTCCTTCCAGCTCTTCGGCTGGGACGCCGCCGCCGACTCGACGCTCGCGGTGACCGCGGTCGGCGTCGTATGGATCGTCGTCATGACCGCGATCACGACGATCGGCATCGAGCTGTCGGCGCGCACGCAGTGGTACCTGCTCAGCGCCGAGGTCCTGACGCTGACGCTGTTCGCCGTCGTCGCGCTCGTGCGCGTCTACAGCGGCGACGCGCTGGCGGGCGCCGAGCACGTGCAGCTGTCCTGGTTCTCGCCGTTCGCGATCGACGGCGGGGCGGGCGCGCTGTCGGCCGGCGTGCTGCTGGCGGTCTTCATCTACTGGGGCTGGGACAGCGCGGTGAGCGTCAACGAGGAGACCGAGGACCCGACGGAGTCGCCCGGGCGCTCGGCGATCGTGTCGACGATCCTGCTCGTCGGCATCTACGTGCTCGTCGCGACGGCGGCGGTCGCGTTCGCCGGTACCGCGGAGCTCTCCGGCAAGGACGACGCGCTGTCGATCCTCGGCACCGACGTGCTCGGCAACACGTTCGACAGCCTGCTGATCATCGCCGTGCTGACGTCGGCGGCGGCCTCGACGCAGACGACGATCCTGCCGACGGCGCGTACGACGCTGTCGATGTCGCGCTCCGGCGCGCTGCCCGCCGGCCTCGGCGTCGTGCACCCGCGCTACATGACGCCGCACGTCGCGACGATCCTCTTCGGCGCGCTGTCGATCGCCTGGTACGTCGGGCTGACGCTCGTGAGCGAGAACATCCTGTTCGACTCGATCGCCGCCCTCGGCCTGATGATCGCCTTCTACTACGGGCTGACCGGTTTCGCCTGCGCGCTGTACTACCGCCGCGAGGCGCGCAAGTCGGTGAAGGGACTGCTGTTCGCCGTCGTCGCGCCGGCGCTCGGCGGCGTGATCCTCACGTGGGTGCTCGTGAAGTCGATCATCGAGCTCTCCGACCCGGCGAACTCCGAGTCGGGCAACTCCTGGCTCGGCGTCGGCCCGCCGCTCGTCATCGGGATCGGCTTCATGGTGCTCGGCGCCGTGCTGATGGTCGTGTGGAGTCGCCAGGAGCGGGCGTTCTTCAGGCGACGCGCCGAGGTCTTCGCGAGCGCGGAGTAGCGTCAGGGCAAGTCATGTCCGCCCGCCACCCGATGGCCAGAGTCCTGTTCGACGAGGCGCACGGCGAGGCGTGGACGATCCGCCCCGACGTCGCCCGCGCGATCGCACCGTCGCATCCGCAGGATTCCTCCTACGCGCTCGCGGCGCAGGCGCTGCGGGCGCGCGACCTCGACGTCGTCGCCCATGTCGGGGGCCCGCTCGACGCCGCCGCGCTGCGCGACGCCGACGTGCTCGTCCTCGCGCACCCGTCCGACGGGCGCTGGGAGCGCACCGTGCCCGGCGGCTCGCCGCTGCTGTCGGCGACCGAGCTGGATGCGATCGAGGCGTTCGTGCGCGGCGGCGGCGGCCTCGTCGTGCTGGGGGAGGAGGAGCAGGACAAGTACGCCAACAACCTCAACGCGCTGCTGGATCGCTTCGGCATCCAGATCGCCAGCGACGCGGTGTCGGACTACGAGCACCACGACGGCGCGCCGCACTGGGTGCTCGCCGAGCTCGCCGGGGCCGGCGGGGCCGGGGGAGGGGGAGGGCGCCGCGACGGCGTCGACCTGCTCGCCCGCGTCGGCAGCGCCTGCTTCTACCGCGCCGGCCGCCTGGAGCTGCGCAACGGCGCCCGCGCCCTGGCGAGCGCCTCGGCGACGGCATCGGCGCCGGGCGCCGCGCTGCTGGCGGCGACGGAGCACGGTGCCGGCCGCGTCGTCGTGGCCGCCGACTCGGACCTCTTCGGCGACGACTGCCTCGCAGAACACGATCACGAGAAGCTGTGGTGCAACCTCGTCCAGTGGGCCGCGGGCGGCGCGTTCCGGCGCCCGGCGGCGCCGCACGCGTCGGCGGCGTGCGAGGACCCGCACTGGCATGCGCTGCGCGACACCGTCGACCGCCTGCGGCTGCGCCAGAGCCCCGACGGCGCGGTCGACCTCGCCGCCCACGACGCCGCCGATCTCGCCGCCGACGTCGAGCGGATCGCGAGCGCCGTCAAGGGACTGGCACCGCACTTCACCCACCAGGCGGACTACCTGCAGGCCGCCGTCGCCGACCTGCGCTCCTGGGCGAGGACCGGCTTCGGCACGCCCGACTTCGGCGCGTCGTTGCAGCTCTTCCGGCCCGAGCGCCGGCGCGAGGACGGCATCGAGCACCTCGTCCTGTTTCCCATGTTCAAGCAGAACGGCTCGCGCGACCGCGTCTTCGAGGCGCTGATCGTGCGCGTGCCGTGGCCCGGCTGGCTCGCCGACCTGGAGGCGACGCGCTACGACAACCCGAAGTTCGTGCCGGTCACCTTCGTCGACCACACCGCCGGCTACGACAGCGAGTGCGCGGTGCTCTTCCCGGAGACGGTCTCGGTCGCGGGCAGTCCGGCGCACCACTTCGGCGCGATCTTCTGCGACCGCGAGGCCGAGCGCTTCCGCCGCACGATCGGCGCCGCCGCGCGGCTGCTGCAGATCAACCTGCCGCCCGACGCGGCCGGGCTCATCGCATCGCAGGACGTCTCCGAGCAGGCATACGCGCTGTGGGACCTCATCCACGACCGCGCCCACAGCCACGGCGACCTGCCGTTCGACCCGTTCATGATCCGCAAGCGGATGCCGTACTGGATGTACGCGCTCGAGGAGCTGCGCTGCGACCTGACGGCCTACGGCGAGGCGGTCGCGCTCGAGCACGAGGGGTTCGGCTTCGCGCGCTTCGTGCAGTACGCGATGGTGCTCGACCGGATGCTGCGCTTTCCGGTCACCGGCGATCGCGTGCGCAACTACGACGGGCTCGGCGGCCAGCTGCTGTTCGCGTTCCTGCACCGCACCGGCCGCCTGCGCTGGACCGACAACCGCCTGACGATCGACTGGGACGCGCTGCCCGGCGCCATCGCGGAGCTGCGCGGGCTCGTCGACGAGCTGTATCGCAGCGGGATCGACCGCACGCAGCTGCAGCACTGGGGCGCCGCACACGATCTCGTCTGCGCGTACGTCCAGCCGGCGACCGGCTCGCACTGGGCCGCGGCGGGGCGCAGCGTGGCCGACGGCGACGATCCGCGCGCCTGCGTCGACCTCGTGCTCGACGACGAGTTCCCGCTGTCGATCTTCTTCGCCTCGCTGCGGGCGGCGATGGCGGACGCGCTCGTGCGGCCTCTACGCTCAGTGGCGTGAAGGGCTTCGCCTCGGACAACTACGCCGCCGCGCACCCCGAGGTGCTCGCCGCGATCGCCGCGGCCAACGAGGGGCACGCCGCGGCCTACGGCGCCGATCCGTGGACCGCGCGCGCCGAGGAGCTGCTGCGCGAGCACTTCGGCGAGCAGGCCCAGTCGCTGCTCGTGTTCAACGGCAGCGCCGCGAACGTCCTGTGCCTGCGGGCGCTCTGTCGCCCGTGGGAGTCGGTCGTCTGCGCGGCGCAGGCGCATATCAACGTCGACGAGGGCGGCGCCCCGGAGCGGATCGCCGGCGTCAAGCTGCACGCCGTCCCGACCCCCGATGCCAAGCTCACGCCGGAGCTCGTCGCGGCGCAGCTCGGTCGCCGCGGCGACGAGCACGCCGTCCAGCCGCGCGTGGTGAGCGTCACGCAGAGCACGGAGCTCGGCACCCGCTACAGCCGCGACGAGCTCTCGGCGCTCGCCGCCTTCGCCCACGAGCACGGCCTGCTGCTGCACGTCGACGGCGCGCGCCTGGCGAACGCCGCCGTCGCCCTCGACCTGCCGCTGCGCGCGATCACGACCGACCTGGGCGTCGCCGCCGTCTCGTTCGGCGGGACGAAGAACGGCCTGCTGCTCGGCGAGGCGGTCGTCTTCTGCGATCCGGCGCATGCGGAGGGCATCGCATACCTGCGCAAGCAGACGCTGCAGCTCGCCTCCAAAGGCCGGTTTCTCGCAGCGCAGTTCATCGCGCTGCTCGATGGCGACCTCTGGCGCCGCAACGCCGCCCATGCCAACGCGATGGCCGCGCGGCTGGCGGAGGCGCTGCTCGACGTTCCCGGGGTGCGGCTCACGCAGCCGGTGCAGGCCAACGGCGTCTTCGCCGTCCTGCCGCCGGGCGCGACGGAAGGACTGCAGCGCGACTGGCGTTTCTACACGTGGGACGAGACGACCGGCGAGGTGCGACTGATGTGCTCCTGGGACACGACCGCGGAGGAGGTCGACGCGTTTGCCAGCGACGTCGCGCGGGCCGCATCGGCGCCGGCCCGGTTAGGCCCGCGAGGCGCAAGACATACCGCAGATTAAGGCCGCCTGGCTATAACGATCACCGCCGCGTATGCCGATGATGGAGATATGGGTATGAACGCGTTCATGGATCGCAGTTATCGGATTACCCCGGACGGTCGCAGCGTCGTCTGCTACGCCGTCGTCGGTCGCGACGAGAACGAGGCATTGGGCGCAGCACTGGCCTGGCGGCGCGAGGAGATCGGCCGCAACGGCCTCGAGGAGTCGAGCGCCGTGCTCGAGTTGCGCGCGCTGATGACGCTCGACGACCTGCTCGTCGCCAGCCGCGAGGTGGGGCCCGACGCGACGCTCGAGTTCACGCGCGGGCAGGCACGCCTGCTGTGCCAGATCACGGGCGCCTACGTCACCGAGCGCGACACCGACAGCTACCAGCCGCCCGAGGAGCGCGACCGCATCGCCCGCCTGCGCGGGCTCGCCGGCCCGCTGATGGACCTCTGCTGCGAGTTCGCCGCCGCCGAGGACGAGGCGCGCGAGCGCCTGCTTCCCGCCTGATCGCCCGAACGCCGGCGCGCCATGGGCGGCGGACGATGGTCCGTCGCTAGATTCTCCTCGTAGTCAGCGGGCGAGGAGGGTGTGTGACGTGAGCCGAGGCAAGAAGATCAAGAGCCGGGTGATCCGCCGCGAGGGCGGGGTCATCGCGCGCGCCGGTGCCGCGCGCACCGCCGATCCCGCCGCCGACGAGCAGGCGGTCGCCGCCGACGCACAGCCCACGCCCGCGCCCGCGGCGCCGGCCGAACCGCCCCCGCCCGGGACCGTCCGGCAGCCGATCTTCGGCGAAGAGGACCGCACGCTGCAGGATCCTCAGCATGCCGCAGCGCAGGCGAAGGCCGACGCCGACGCGGAGTCCGAGCGCATGCTCGACGAGCTGCGCCGCGTGCTCGCCAACAGCCTCGAGCAGCGCGGCCCCGATCACCCCGGCACGCTGCATGCGCGCGCCGACATCGCGATGGCGCTGTGGTCGGGCGGCCGCCACGACGAGGCGATCGAGCTCGAGCAGGAGCTCGTCAAGGACGTCGCGCGCGTGCACGGCGAGGAGCATCCCGAGACGCTGACGGCGCGCGCCAACCTCGCCTCCAGCTACTGGACCGCCAACCGCCTCGACGAGGCGATCGAGCTCGAGGAGGCGGTGCTCGCCGACGCCGAGCGAATCCTCGGCCTCGACCACCTCGCCACGCTCACGGCCCGTGCGAACCTCGCGTTCTCGTACTCGACGGCCGGCCGCAAGGAGGACGCGGTCGCGATCCAGCGCGACGTCGTCACCGATCGCGAGCGCGTGCTCGATCCCGACGACCCCGACACGCTGGACGCGCGCGCGAACCTCGCCTCGGCGCTCTGGAACGCCGACCTCGTCGACGAGGCCGTCGCGGTCGAGGAGCGCATCGTCGAGGAGACCGAGCGGATCAACGGCGACGACCACCTCGACACGCTGCAGGCGCGCGTCACGCTCGCCTCGTCCTACCGCATCGCCGGGCGCGTCGAGGACGGCAGGACGCTGCAGGACCGCGTCGTCGCCGACAGCGAGCGGCTCCTCGGCAAGGACCACCCCGCCACGCAGGCGGCGAAGAAGACGCGCGCGCTGAACCAGTGAGCGCCGGGCGGGCCGGCTACCCCGTCCCGCAGAAGGACTGCAGGTCGCCGGTCACGGCGACGACCCCGAGCAGGCGCCCGTCGCCGTCGACGACGGGCACGCGGCGCGCCTCGGTCAGCAGGGCGAGATCGCGGCCGGTCGTCGCCGGCGCCTCGGGTACGACGGTCGGCCCGCTCTGCGCGACCTCGACCGCGGGGCGCTCGGGGTCGACATCGCCGCCGACGTCGTCCGGCGTCAGCGAGCCCACGTAGCGCTCGCCGTCGGCGACGAACGCCTGGCGGCGGCTCGTGCTCGCCGCGAACCAGTCGCGCACGTCGGCGACCGTGGCCGTCGCGGGCAGCGCCGTGAACTTCGCGTGCGTGATGTCCGCGACCGTCAGCGCATCCGCCTCGTCGATTCGGATCTTCGGCATCGCTCAATGATCGCAAGCGCCAAGATTGGGCGCGTGCCACGCTTCGAGACGCTCGCCGCCGATCCCGCCGCGCGGCTCGATGCGCTCGCCCTCGCCCTCGCCGCGGAGTTCCGCGACGTGGACGAGGCGGCGGCGCTCGCGCGGCTCGACGCGCTTGCCGCGGAGGTGGCCGTCGCCGCCGCGACGGCGGGGAACGAGCTCGACGCGCTCGGCGAGGTGCTCGGCGCGCGCCACGGGTTCGCCGGCGCGCGCGAGGAGTACGACCATCCCGACAACTCGATGCTCGACCTCGTGCTCGAGCGCGGCCGCGGGCTGCCGATCGCGCTGTCGGTCGTGTACGTCGAGACGGCGCGGCGCGCGCGCATCGCGCTCGACGGCGTCGGCCTGCCGGGCCACTATGTCGTCGGGCAGTTCCATGCCGGCAGCGGCGCACCCGTCCTGCTGGACCCGTTCGCCGGCGGCGTGCGGATCACGGCGGCCGCGGTCACCGAGGAACCTGCCGCGGTGCGCCCCTGGGGCGCGCACGAGACGGCGCTGCGGATGCTCAACAACCTCGCCGGCTCGTACGCGCGCCGCAACGACCTCGGCCGCGCGATCCGCGCGGCCGAGCTGCGGCTCGGGCTGCCGCTCCAGCGCGACCTCGCCGCGGCGCTCGACGCGGAGCTGCGAGGGCTCCGCGCGCGCCTGAACTAGTGGCTTGCGACCTCGTCGGACTCGGACGCGAGCTGCTGCTGATCGACCCGGGAGACCGGCTTGCCCTCCTCGAGGTCCTCGACATCCGCGCCCGCGCCGCCGAGCCTCGTCGCGTCGGCCTCGTCGCCGCCGGAGTGGTCGATCGCGTCGTCGGTCGGATCCTTGTCGGTGACGTTGCCCAGCGCCGCGTCGCCCAGCGCCTGGTCGTCGCCCTGCCGCTCGGGCGGCGGCGCGTCGGGGTCGTCGACCATCTCGCGCGGCACGATGCCGTCGGTGTGAGCGCCCGTGTCGGCGTCGCCCTTGGCGTCGGCGGGCTCGCGAACGCCGCCGCGGTAATCCCTCGGATCCTTCTCGGCCATGTGTCTCTCCTCCATCGGTTTCGACGTTTCTGCCTCGACGGTCGCCGTACCCGGGTGGCGCCCAGGACATGAGTCGCTACGGTGCGGCCATGGAGGCCCGCGAACGCTGGAACGAGCGCTATGCGCGCGACGATCTCGTCCCGTTCCCGGACGCCCCGGCCGAGTGGCTCGTCGAGCACCGCGACCTGCTCACGGGCGGCGGGCGCGCGCTCGACGTCGCCTGCGGCGATGGGCGCAACGCGCTGTACCTCGCGCAGCTCGGCTACGAGGTCGACGCGATCGACGCCTCCGACGTCGTGATCGACGCGCTGCGCGCCGCGGTGGCCGAGCGCGCGCTCACGATCGCCCCGCGCGTCGTCGATCTCGAGCGCGAGCCGCTGCCGCCCGGCCCGTATGACGTGATCGTGACGCTGAACTTCCTCCAGCGCGACCTGTTCGGCGCGTTGCAGGAGGCGCTGGCGCCGGGCGGCCTGCTCATCTACGAGACGCTCTCGCGCGCGCACGTCGAGGAGCTCGAGCACAGCTTCAACCCTGACTACCTGCTCGACCGCGGCGAGCTGCTGCGGGCGTTCCCCCGCCTGGAGGTCGTCGCGCACCAGGACGGCGTCGTCGAGCGCACCGGCAGCCCGCGCGGCGTCGGGAGCCTCGTCGCGCGGCGCCCCGCGAACGGGCAAGGCCCTCCGCTGCGATGACGGCGACAGCCCGCGAACCGATCCAGCTGACCGTCATCGGCGGCTTTCTCGGCGCCGGCAAGACGACGCTGCTCAACGCGCTCCTGCGCGACGCGGGCGATCGCCGCCTCGCCGTCCTCGTCAACGACTTCGGCGCGATCAACATCGACGCCGAGCTCGTCCAGTCGCGCGACGGCGAGATGGTCAGCCTGAAGAACGGCTGCATCTGCTGCGGCGTCGCGGGGGACTTCATCGGCGAGCTCGCGCTGCTGCGCGACCGCGCCGACCCGCCCGAGCACGTCGTCGTGGAGGCCAGCGGCGTGGCCGATCCCGGCGCGATCGTCGTGCTCGGCGGCCTGCCGGGCTATCGCAAGGACGCTGCCGTCGTCGTCGCCGACGCCGAGACGGTGCGCGAGCGCGCCGCGGACGACGCGATCGGCCACCAGATCCTCGGACAGCTGCGCGCCGCCGACCTGCTCGTGCTCAACAAGACCGACCTCGTGGAGCCGTCCCGTCTCGCCGAGACGCATGCGTGGCTGCGCGAGATCGCGGGGCCGTCGACGGCGATCGTCGAGACGTCGTTCGGCGCGGTGCCGGTCGACGTCGTGCTCGGTGTGCGGCCGGGGGCGGCGCGCGCGTCGAGCGCACCGGACCTCGTGGGAGACCACGCGGACCCCGGCTCCGCCGACCACGCGACCCACCACCACCACGACCACCCTGCGTTCGAGACCTGGAGCTGGAGCGGCGCGGCGGCGATCAGCGGCGCCGGCCTCGTCGAGGAGCTCAAGGCGCTGCCCGACGGGATCTTGCGCGCGAAGGGACTGCTGCACCTGCGCGAGGACGCCGTCAACCGCTACGTCCTGCAGGTCGTCGGGCGGCGCTTCAGCATCCAGGCCGACCGCCCGTGGGGCGACGAGGCGCCGGCATCGCAGCTCGTCGTCATCGGCCTGCCCGGCTCCGTGGACGAGCCGCGGCTCGCCGCCACGCTGGGGCGCCTGACGGCGCCGGCGACTGCGTAGCGCGTCTTGGGTGGCGAGGGATTCGCGCTCGGTTGGGCGCCGGCGCTGGTGAACGGCATCGTTGAGGGTGTGGTGAGCGGGGCGCTCGGGCGTGCCTTCCGATCGCGCGCGCCGGCGGGCGGGGCGCTCAGGCATGCCTTCGGGATCGCGCGCAGGCCGACGGGCGGAGCCACACGCTCGTCCCAGAGGTACAGCGGGGCGCGAATGTGCTCGCATGGAACACATTCGCGCCACCCTCCGCCGCCGCGACGCGCGGAACACGCAGCGTGGCGCATATGTGCTCGCATAGAACACATTCGCGCCACCGTCCGCCCGGCGCGACGTTCGGGCGGAGCGGCGCTCAGGGGTCTGCTCAGAAGCGTCCATGCCTTGGACGCAACCGTCGAATCCCCTGCGGCCAACGCCCGCAGCGGCTCGCCACCGCGCGAAGCGATCCGTCCGCCGGACACGCCCACGGAGCGCCCGCCCGCCCCCGTCCACCCTCCCTCGATGACGCCGTTCGCCGGCGCCCAGGCCGGCGCAAACGCCCTCCACACCCACAGACGATCGACCAGCGCTCATCATCCTGGCCGGATCGGAGTCAGTGACTTCTCTCCGTGAGCCGTCGTGCTGACGACGGCGGACGCCGGGGTGACGAGGTGACTGGGGAGACTCGGCCGCGCGATGTGCGAGCATCGCGTTCGCATGGATGCCCCCATCAAGATCTTCCTCCTCGCCCTCGCCGCGCTGCTCGTCACAACGGCGACCGCGAGCGCCCAGATCGGTGAGTACACCGTCTGCGACAAAGCCGGTGACGCGACGATCGTCGCCGTCAGCGTCGCGACCTGCCAAGAGGCGGATGCGGTCGCCACCGCGCTGGCCGCGACGCCCGCCGACGGCAGCGCGGCGGTGCTGCGCACCGCGGGCTGGGCGCCCTTGCGGGCCGCCGCCAGCGAGAACGGGGACGCGTACGACGTCACCGCGACCCGTGGACGCGCCGCGCTGTGGATCCGCCGCCCGGGCGTCGCGCCGGACCTCGATGGCTGGGCCGCCGGCCGCGAGCTGCTCTTCTCGCGCGGAACGCTCGTCGGGGGGCAGCCGCCGCCGAAGGGGTCGGTGCTCTGCACCTCCGCCTTCCTCATCCGGTTGAGCGGAAGCCTCGGCGGCCTGAGCGCCGCGCACTGCGGCGGCGTGCGCCACGATCGCACGACGAATCGCCGCAATGCTGCGCTGCGCCGGCCGCCGCAGCCGGGCATCGTCGTCGGCAGCGTGCGGCGCAACCTCGCGCGCACGAAGCCGATCGACGCGCTCGTCCTGCCGGTGCCGTCCGGGCCGACGCGGCCCTCGTCGGACGTCATCGACCGCGGCGTGCCGCGCCCGCCGTGGTTCGTCGTCGGCAAGGCGCGGCCGCTGCTCGGGCGCCGGGTCTGCTACGCCGGCCGCACGAGCGGCGCCGATCAGTGCGGCAGGATCATCCACTCCTTCCCGCGCACGCACCTGCCGTGCACGACGATCACGGCGCGCGAGGGCGACAGCGGAGGGCCGGTCTACACGCCGCCCCTGCCCGACGGGACCGTGCGCGCCGTGGGGATCACAACGCTTGTCTACGGCCTGCTGCAGAGCATGTGCTTCACGCCGATCGATCCCGTGCTCCACGCGCTGCACGCGACGCTCGTCACCTCCGCCGCGCCCTGAGCACGGCGCCGACCGTCGCCCCGTAGGCGACGTGGTCGAGCACCTGCGGCATGAGCGCCAGCGCGCGGATGCGCGGCACGCGCCGGCCCACGACGCCGAGATCAAGCGCGGCGATCGCCAGGCCTGCGAGCGTCCCATACGCGACCGTCCGCCGGCGCGGCAGGACGGCGGCGAGCAGCATCGCCCAGCCGAGCGACAGCGCGAGGTGGACGGGCACCGCAGCGAGCGCGAGCACGAGCGGCCGGCGTTCGCGCGGGAGCAGCAGGGTCCCCGCTGCGAGCGTCGCCTCGAGCGGGCTCGCACGCGTCCCGATCGCGTGCAGCGTCGACGGCGCACCGCTCAGCACCGCAGCGACGGCGCCCGCGACGAGCCCGTCCGAGATCGTGGCGGCGCATCTCACGGCGACAAACGGTAATCCTCGGGGCATGCCGCGCGTCCCCAAGCTCGAGCCGATCGCGCCGCGCGTGTGGCTGCTGCGCGGCGGGCTGACGGGCACGATGAACGCCTACCTCATCGAGGACGTCGACGGCGTCGTCGTCTACGACACGGGGGAGAAGGGCATGGCGCCCGCGATCGCTGCGGCCGCCGAGCGGATGGGTGGCCTCAAGCAGGTCGTCCTCGGCCACGCCGACACCGATCATCGCGGTAGCGCTCCGGCGCTGAGCGCGCTCGCGCCGGTCGTCTGTCATCCCGATGCGGTGGAGCAGGCGCAGGGCTCCGGCGGGCGCAGCTACTGGGACATGTCCAAGCTGCCGCCCGCGATCCGCGCGCTGCATCGCGTCCTGCATCGCTGGGTCTGGGACGGCGGGCCGGTCCGGATCTCGGGCACCGTGCGCGCCGGTGAGCAGATCGCGGGCTTCGAGGTCGTCGACCTGGCCGGGCACGCGCCTGGGCTGATCGGGCTGTGGCGTGCGGCCGACCGCGTCGCGCTCGTCAGCGACTGCGTCTACCTGACGACGATGCTCGGGCGCCCGACCGCCGCCCACGTGCCGCACGCGGCGTACAACCTCGACGGCGAGCGCGCGCGGGAGAGCATCGCGAAGCTGGCGCGGCTGGATCCGCTCGTGGTGGCGCCCGGGCACCTCGGACCGCTGACGGGACCGTCGGTCCGGGCGGAGCTCGAGCAAGCCGCCGGCATGTCCTGAGAGCGTCAGTACCAACCAAAAATCCGGTGGGCTGCTGACCTGGTCGCGCGTATAGCAAAAATTCCTCCGTGCCAGGTTGCGCGCGCTACGATCCGCGCCTCGGTTTCGGAGAGCGGGGGAAGCGGTCGTGCGCATAAAGATGGTGTCGCTCGAGGACGGGATCACCTCCTGCGGTTTTCGCAAGATGGCGGCCTTCGTCGCGCGCATCAACGAGGACGCGGAATCCTGCTACGTCTCGACGAACCGTTACCGCAATATCCGCAACGGCCTGCGCGGCACGCTCGGCAGCGCCGGCTCACTCGAGGACGAGGACATCGACCTCGCCGCGCGTCACCTGATCGAGGCCGACGTCGTCGGCTTCTCGTCGATGACCGGTTACGCCGACCTCACGCGCCGCCTCATCACGCGCGTCAAGGAGCTCGACCCCTCGACGTTCGTCATCTGGGGCGGCATCCACCCGATCATCCAGCCCGAGGACGCGATCCTCGCCGACGTGGACGCGATCTGCACCGGCGAGGGCGAGTTCGCCTTCGAGGAACTGCACCAGCTCCTGCTCGACGGCCGCGATCACACCGCGGTGAAGAACTTCTGGTTCAAGGGCGAGGACGGCGCCGTCATCAAGAACCACTTCCTCCCGTTGATGAGCACCGACCAGATGGAGTCGCTGCCGTTCCCGCAATACGGGGAGGGTGAGACGATCTACGAGACGGGCACCGGATTTGCACCGATGAACGCCCAGCACTACATCGACAACGATGGCCTGAGCTACACCACCTTGTGGTCGATCGGTTGTCCATTTCACTGTACGTACTGCGGCAACACGAAGTTCATCTCCAACGATGCGAAGTACAAGCGCATCCGCCACCCGAGCGCGCGCTACATCGTCGACGAGATCAAGACCGCCCGTGCGCGCTTTCCGCATCTCAGCCACGTCTCGTTTCACGACGACAGCTTCATGGCGATCCCGTACCGCGAGATCGAGGAGTTCGCCGAGCTGTGGAAGGCAGAGCTGGACCTCCCGTTCGCGGTCTACGGCGTGATCCCCAACTACGTCAAGCGCGACAAGTTCGAGCTGCTGACCTGGGCCGGGATGAACCGCGTCCGGATGGGAATCCAGAGCGGCAGCCGCCGGACGCTGGACTTCTACAAGCGCCCCTCACCGCCGGAGAGGATCCTTGCCGCGGGTGAGGTCAACGCGTCGTTCGCGCCGAAGTACCACATCCCCCCGGCCTACGACATCATCACCGACAACCCGATCGAGACGCGCGAGGACATCCGCGACACGCTGCAGCTGCTCTACGACATGCAGCGGCCGTACACGCTGTTCATCTATTCGCTGAAGGTCATCCCGAACACCGAGCTCGAGAAGAAGATGACCGAGCTCGGCATCGACATCGAGGAGATCTCGGCGACGTTCATGGCGATCCCGCCGCGCGTGAACAACCTCCTGCTGTACGTGCTGACGATGTGGCGCCCGCCGGAGTGGTTGTGGCGCCTGCTGCTCACCCAGGTGCGCGCGAGCACCGAGGAGCAGCGGCTGTACCCGCGCCTGGGCCGCCTGCTGCGCGGGATGTACCTCTCGCGCCGCGCGATGAGCCACCTGTCCAAGCTCGACTTCTCGGCGATCCCGGGCCGGACGGGCTACTACTTCTGGCGCCTGGGCCTGATCGGCATGTGGCGCAGGCACCTCACGCGCCGGCTCCCGCGCCCGCCGCGCCCCGAGCGCGAGATCGCCCGCGAGCAGCGCGCGCAGAAGATCGCGGCGTAGAGCGCGCCGCAGCCGTTCAGCCGATAGGACGGCGCGCTACGCTGAAGTAGTCAATTGGATAGGCGCGGGGCTCATCGAGACTTGTCGCCTAGCCTGTGGAGGCCCGTCGTGGCCGACCGAGCGTCATGGATCGTCCCGCGCGTTCCGCGAGTGGGTCGATCAAGGGACAGCACGAGCGCATGTCATCAGCGATGACGCCGGTCGAGCTCAGCGCTCGTCCGTGCGTGGTGCACGTGGCCGACGGCGCCGACGACTCCCGCGCCCGCATGGAGCGCATCCTGTTCGCGTGCCGCGATGCCGGTGACCCGCACGCCCGCGATGCGCTCGTCGAGCGGTTCCTGCCGCTGGCGCGCTCGCTGGCGCGACGCTACGAGCACTTCGGCGAACCGATGGACGATCTCGTGCAGGTCGCGTCGCTGGCGCTCGTCAACGCGATCGATCGCTTCGACACCGCGCAGGGCTGCGCGTTCTCGAGCTTCGCGGTCCCCACGATCCTCGGAGCGCTCAAGCGCCATTTCCGCGACCGCACGTGGATCGTGCGCCCACCGCGCAAGCTGCAGGAGCTCACGTTGCGCCTCGCCCGCGCCACCAGCCAGCTCGCGCAGGACCTCGATCGCGCGCCGACGGTGGGCGAGCTCGCGACGGCGCTCGACAGCAGCGAGGAGCAGATCCTCGCGGCGCTGCTCGCCCGCGGCAGCCACAACGCGCTCTCGCTGCAGTCGCCGGGCGGCGATGCGGACGAGGAGTCGGCGCTGCAGGACGCGCTCGGCTGCCTCGACGACGGGTTTGCGCTGGCCGAGTCGCGCGTCCTGCTCGCCGGCCTGATGGTCGGCATGTCCCCACGGTCGCGAGAACTGCTGCGGCTGCGCTACGAGCAGGATCTGACCCAGGCGCAGATCGGCGAGCGGCTCGGCGTCGGCCAGATCCAGATCTCGAGGCTCCTGCACCAGACGATCGCGCAGCTGCGCCACGTCGCCGACCAGCAGCAACGCGTCGCCAGCGGCCAGCTGCGGCCCGATCCTCAGGCGCGACAGCCGGACCGCATGCGCGCTCCCGGCAGCGGCGCCGAGCTGATCGGTGCGGGACGCCCGAGGTGAAAGCCTGGGCGAAGCCCACGCCGTAGTCGACTCAGCCGGGATCGCCGCTCGACTCCGGCCGACACGGTTGCTCTCGTCGCGAGCATCCTCGTGCGTCACCTGGCGTTCTGAGCGTCTTCACGGGCCTGTGTTTCTGGCGATCGGCGGGGTCGCCGACGGGGTGTGCGGGGACGGTGCGCCGCTGGGTGTGCGCAGCCATCCGAGCCATGCCTCAGCGGCTCGGCTCGGCGTCCGGCGTCGGCGCCGGCGTCTCGGGGTCGGCGTGGGCATCGGCGGCGTCGTGCGCGTCGGTGTCGGTCTCGGCGAGCCGCTGCTGGGCTGGTGGCTGGTCGCTCGCGTGGTTGGCGCCGCGGCGTGATGCGCTGTCGGGCTGTGTCGTGGCGCCGCGCTGCCAGGCGTCTGGTAGCGGTACAGCGTTCCTTCGTCGTCGACGAGGTAGTTGTCGGCGTTGTCGTGGTGCTGGTGCAGGATGAGGCGCTGGCTGCGATCGGCGAGCTGCGCCAGCGCTTTGATCGTGCTGACATCGATCCTCGGTAGCGCCGGGCTGTGCGTGATGGTGGTGATCGGGACGATCAGGTGGCCGTAGCGGAGTTGGATGCGTGCGGCCGACGTGGGCGGTCGCGGCAGCCTGCGGTGTGCGAGCAGTGCGGCGGCGCCGGCGAGCAGCAGCCCGTAGAGCGCCATCCAGCGGGCCGCGGCGACCGGTAGCCCGTGCCCGCGGATGCTCAGCGTGCTGGGCGCGCTGGCGGCGGTCGCGACGAAGGCGCGACGGCTGGGCGTCACGCTGTCTTGCTGCTCGCCGGTGGTGCTCTGGGCGGCGCCCGGCCGCAGTTGCAGGGCGTCGAGCTGAAAGTTCAGCGCCGGGGCGAAGTCGCTGTCCAGTGGCTGGCGGACGAGCGTCCCGGCGACGTTCGGCCGTGCGATGACGGCGAGCGTGTATGTGCCGCCGGAGGGCATACCGATCAGCTGCTCGATGCGGTTGATCCGTGCGCGCAGGCGGGGCAGGTCGAGCGTCACGGTGCGGCTGGCGCGGTCGCCCGTAAAGCGCGCCGGGGCCGCGAGGCGGATGCTCCGCGTCCAGCCGTTGGGGCTGCTCAGCCGCGCCGCGACTGCCAAGCTTCCGCTGATCTGGTGTGGCGCGGCGCTCGCAAAGCGATAGTCGACGCGGACCCACACGCGCCGCACGAGCCGCAAGAACACGGTGTCGCCGGTTCGCACGATCCCGCGCGGATACACCGGCCGGGCGCTGGCGGCGGCGTGGTAGCCGAAGTCGACCTTTTCGGTGTAGTGGGTCTTCGCGGTGACCGCCGTCGTCGTCGGGCGGGTCATCGCGATTGCGCCCAACAGCGCAAAGGCACCGGCGGCCGCGACCGATGCGATGAGCAGTTGGTGAGCGGTGATGGGGAGAGGTTGTCGGCGCGGTGTCATGGTGCGATTTCCTTGATGGCGTCCAGTGGCGCCCTGGCGGCGCCGGCGCCGGCGGCGCGGTGACGTGCTCAGGCCCAGCAGCAGCAGCGCGGCGGCGCCGGCCAGCACGGCAGCGGTGAGCGGCGCGCGCAGCCAGCTGAGCAGCGCTCCGCCGCGTGGTATGCGCAGCGAGAGGCGGCCGATCAGCTCGCTGCGGCCGGGGTGCGTGGGATCAACGAAGGTGTTGTTGTCGCCTTTGAAGACGTAGCGGCTGCCATCTCTGGCGATGATGCGGTGCAGTACGACGGTCTTCAGCAGCCTGCTGCGATAGGCGACGACATCCCCGACGCGGTACTGATCCGCAGGCCGGATCAGCGCCAGATCCCCGCTGTGGAACCGCGGTGACATGCTCGCACCGCTGGTCGTGACGTACTGAACTGCGCCACCGATCCCGGACGGTGCGAACGCCAACCACGTCGCCCCGGCCAGCACCACGGCCGCGGCGCTGAACAGGCGCAAACGCAGAGTCGTCGATCGCATCACGTTGACGGCTCGTGTGCCGCCGGCCGGGCGGTGGGGACAGCCCGGGTGGGCTGTCCCCCGACCGGATACCGATCAACTACGAGGTGACCGCCACGTTGAACGCAACCGCGCCGGCTGTCGACTGGCTGTAGCCGCTGCAGGTGACCGGCGTCTCGTCGCCGATCCCGTCATAGGCCCCGACCACGCAGGCCGTCAGTGCGGCGGCGCCGAAGTTGGCCTTGATGGTGCGGCCGGTCTGATCACCCGTGAACACCAGCGCCGCCGCGGTGATCGTGGCGCCGTCTGCCGCCAGCGTGTAGTTGAGCTGCGTCGCAGTAGCGCCGCTGATCGTTGACGAGCCGTAGCCGGCCACGCTGGGCGGGAGCGTGTTGCTCGCGGTGAACGCGGCGCCGGTGCCTGCAAGCGCCGCGACGATCGCGACAGCCCCGATGATCTTGGTTGTCTTGCTCCTCATGAGAGGTCCTGCCTTCCTGTTCGGTAGCCCGGCCAACCCCGGTATTTGGGGTCCCGTGGTTTTGCGTCCCCGCCTTGCGACAGGTTTGCCTTTGTCGTGGACAGCTCCCCTATCGGTCCACATCGACGATGACTTAAATTTGTGATCAACCCTCCGCGGCGACCGGCCCGCTGTTCCCGCCGTCGCCACCGGCCGAATACGTGCCGCAGACAAGCGATCAACGGGAGCGGGCAAGCCGCGGCGCTGGCGCGTGTGATCCTTTCGACCCGCCGGCTGAACACCAGCGCCCCGCAGCACGCGCCACGCCCACGCGGACCGTGATCGTTGCCTGAACGTCCAGACATTGCTGCGTTTCAGCCCGTGTGGGGGATGCGGGCCTGATGTGAACAGATCGACCCGGCTGGGCCCGCGAGCGGCTACGAACCGTCGGTCAGCGCCACGACGCCGGGCAGATCCCTGCCCTCGAGGAACTCCAGCGCCGCGCCGCCACCGGTCGACAGGTGCGTGACCGCGTCCTGCAGGCCGAAGCGCCCGAGCGCCGCGCCGGAGTCGCCGCCACCGACGACGGTGACCGCGTGGGTCTCCGCGACGGCGCGAGCGATCGCGTGCGTCCCCGCGGCGAACGGCTCGATCTCGAACGCGCCGACCGGTCCGTTCCAGAAGACGGTGCCGGCCTCGGCGATGGCGCGCCCGTACAGCTCGCGCGTGCGCGGCCCGATGTCGATCGCCTCCCAGCCGTCGTCGATGTCGATCGGGTCGGCCACGCGCAGCTCGGCGTCGGCGGAGAAGCGGTCGGCGATGACGAGGTCGACCGGCAGGCGCAGCCGCTCCTCGGTGCCCGGGCGCGCGAGTACCTGGCGGGCAGCCGCCAGCCCGGCCTCGTCGCAGAGCGAGTCGCCGATCCTGAGGCCTGCGGCGGCGAAGAACGGGTAGCTCATCCCGCCGCCGAGCAGGACGGCGTCGGCGACCTCGAGGAAGCGGGTGATGACGCCGATCTTGTCGCCCGCCTTCGCGCCGCCGAGGACCGCGGCGAGCGGGCGCTCGGGCTCGTCGAGCAGCCGGCCCAGCGTCTGCACCTCGCGCTCGAAGAGCAGGCCCGCCACCGAGCGCCCGACGTGATGGACGATGCCCTCCGTCGACGCGTGCGCGCGATGGGCGGAGCCGAACGCGTCGTTGACGTAGGCGTCGGCGAGCGCGCCGAGGCGCGCCGCCAGCGCCGGGTCGTTCGCCGTCTCGCCCGGCTCGAAGCGGATGTTCTCGAGCATGACGAGGTCGCCGTCGGGGATGTCGTCCAGATCCGGCGCGAACAGGACGTCCTCGCCGAGCAGGGCCGCCAGGTGCGCCGCGATCGGTCGCAGCGACCAGCGCGGATCGCGGCCGTTGGGGCGGCCGAGGTGGGAGACGAGCAGCAGGCGCGCGCCGCGCGCGCGCAGCGCCTCCAGCGTCGGGATCGCGAGGCGGATGCGCGTGTCGTCGGTGACCGCGCCGGCGTCGTCGAGGGGAACGTTGAAGTCGACGCGCACGAGCACGCGTCGCCCGTGGACGTCGGGGAGGTCGTCGAGGGTTCTCAGATGTGCGGTTGGCACGTCGATCGCGTTGCGCATCGAGTGCACGTTAGCCACCCCCGGCCGGCGGTCGCGTGGCCGTCGTGTTACCCCGGCGCGGGCGCGGCGGCCGGCACCGCCGCGCCCGGCAAGGCCTCCTGCGGCCGGCGCAGGTCGCCGATCGCGAGCGCCGCGACCGAGCCCGCAGCAGCCGCGATGACCATCAGCAGCCAGCCACGGCCGAAGCTCGCGACGAGCTCGTCGCCGCCGGTCCCGAGCAGCGCGACGAGGATCGCGACGCCGAGCACGTAGCCGAGCTGGCGCGTCATCGTGAACACCGCCGTGCCTGTGGCGAAGCGCGCCGGCGGCAGCGCCGACGCCGCGGCGCTCGCCAGCGACGGAAGCACGAGGCCGACGCCGAGGCCGCTGACGAGCAGGCCCGGCAGGAGCTCGCCGGCGTACGCCGGCCGGGCGCCGAGCCGCCAGTACCACCACAGGCCGGCAAGCGCGAACAGCGCCATCCCGGTCGCCGCCAGCGCCCGCTGGCCGACGCGGTTGATGAACCGGCTCGACAGGACGGCGAAGACCGCCGCCGCAGCCGGCCCGGGGGAGAGCGAGAGGCCGGCCTCGAGGATCGACTCGCCCCAGACGCGCGTCATGAACAGCACGGTGCCGAGCAGCATCGCCGCGAACGCCGCCGAGAACAGCAGCGATGCGATGCTCGCGGTCGCGAACGCGCGCACCCGCAGCATCGCGGGGTCGACGACGGGGGAGGGATGCGTCAGGCAGCGCCGCCAGAACACGGCCAGTCCGGCCGTCGCGCCGGCGAGGGCCGCCAGCGTGCCGGCCGCGCCCCAGCCCCACTCGGGAGCCTTCACGAGCCCGAGCGCGAGCGCCCCCACGGCGACCGTGAGGATCGCCGAGCCGAGCAGGTCCGGCCGCGCGTGGGACGCGTCGCGCGATTCGCGCAGCACGCGCAGCCCGAAGGCGAACGCCAGCAGCCCGATCGGGACGTTGACGAGGAACACGAGGCGCCAGTCCAGCTCGACGAGCAGCCCGCCCAGCGGGGGCCCGGCGGCCGCGGCGACGCCGCCGACTGCGGCCCAGACGCCGATCGCCGCGGGTCGCTGCTGGGCGCTGAACTCCGGCAGCAGGAGCGCCAGCGAGGTCGGCAGCAGCAGCGCCGCGCCCGCGGCCTGCAGGATGCGCGCCGCGACGAGCGTCTCGATCGACAGCGCGGCCCCGCAGAGCGCCGAGCCGGCGACGAACACGAGCAGCCCGGCGAGGAACGCGCGCCGGCGCCCGGCGCGGTCGGCGAGCCGGCCCGCGGGAACCATCAGCGCCGCCAGCACGATCGCGTAGGCGTTGAGCACCCACGACACCGCGGACAGGCTCGCGTCGCCGAAGTCGCTGCGGATCTCCGGGAACGCGATGTTCACGATGAAGAGGTCGAGGCTGACCATGAACACGGCCACCGACACGACCGTCAGGACCTGCCAGCGCCGTTGCATGCTCGTCCTCTCCCTCCCTGTGGTTGCAGTTTGCAACCGGCACCCTAGGCAAGGCGGTAGCACTTTGCAACCACCATGCCCTACGATCAGTCGCGACGATGCCGCAGCGACCCTTCAGCGACGAGAACTGCTCGATCGCGCGCACGCTCGAGATCGTCGGCGAGCGCTGGACGCTGCTCGTCATGCGCGAGGTGCTACTGGGCCGCCGCCGCTTCGGCGACATCCGGCGCAGCCTCGGCGTCGCGCCCAACATCCTCAGCGACCGGCTTGCCACGCTCGTCGAGCACGGCCTGCTCACGCGCCGGCGCTACAGCGAGCGTCCGGAGGCGCACGAGTACGTCCCGACGCGCAAGGGCGTCGACCTCGACCGTGTGCTCGTCGCGCTCCTGCAGTGGGGCGACGAGCACGCCGTCCCGGCGGCCGGTCCGCCGCGCGTGCTCGTCCACGCCACCTGCGGGCACGACGCCGACCCGGCGCTGCATTGCAGCCACTGCGGCGAGGTCCTCGAACCGGGCGAGCTGCAGGTGCGGCCCGGCCCGGGCGCCGACGAGCGCCAGCGCGCCGAGCCGCTGCTGCCGGCGTAGTCAGCGCTCCAGCAGCAGCGAGCCGATGACGATCGCCACGCCGCCGCCGAGCATCAGCGGCGTGCCGGGGCCGATCGAGCTGCTCAGCAGCGCGTCCGCGGCCGCCCGCATGAGCTCGTTGCTGCCGCGCGTCTCGAGATCGATGACGTTCGCGACGTAGAAGAGCAGCACGCCGCCCGCGACGGACACGATCAACCCGATCATGAAGACGAGGCGCCATGCGACCCCGAACAGCCCGAGCGCCGCGACGGCGAGCGCGACCGCCACGAGCCCGGGCCAGAGCACCGTGTCGGTGCCGGCCACGGTGCGGCTGCCGAGGCTGACCTGGGCGCCGACGAGGCCGAGGTCGAGCGTCACCGGGAGGCCCTTGACGGTGACCCACGGCAGGAACGCCGACAGGAGCGTGGCCGCCGCGCCGGCGAGGATGAGCGCCCGGGGGATCACCGCCCCCGACCTTACGCGGTGCAGGCCGCTGATAGCTCGACGGCGAGGTCGGTGCCCGACGCCCCTTCCGCGGGACGGGGATTCTCGTGGCACCACGCGTAACGCCCGTCGCGCAGCGAGCCGGCGGCGACGAACGGCTGGCCGAGCCTGACGGCGGCCGTCTCCGACGAGATGGCGAGGCAGGCCAGACGGACGCGCGTCCCCGCGCCGCCCGGGCGGTAGCTGCAGCGCACGTCGCGGACGGGTCCCTCGAGCGTGCCGGCCGCGACGCGGGCGCGCGCGTCGCGCGCGACGCGTGTGCGCACGTCGGCGAGCAACGCCGCGCGCGCCTGCGCCACGCGGCCGACGGCATGCAGGCGAGCGGCGCGCGGCGAGCGCGCCCTGCGCGGGCGCTGGTCGGCGGTCAGCCGGGCGAGCTCCTGGCGCGTGAACGCCGTATCCCTGCGCGCCTCCTGCGCCGCGTCGCGCTGTTTGGCGCGATCGATCGCGGGCGCGATCACGGTGATACCGACGACGATCGCCGCGATGCACAGCGCCGCGACGACCGCGGCCGCCCGCCGCGGGACCGGCGGGATCTCGACGTCGCGCGGGGGCGTCCAGATCCGCAGCCAGGCCCCGAGGATCTCCCAGCGCGACGCCTTCATCCACACAAGCGTGACACCCCGCGCCGGACGGCGCCATCGCGCGGTGTACGTGATTTCCCGCGCGAGCGGGTAGGGATTGCGTCACCCGAACATTGGAGAGACGAGCTATGCAAGACGAACAGGTCGAGCAGCCCGAGGCCACTGACGACGAGACCACGGCAGGCGCCGATTCGGCTGACACCGAGGTCGCCGCTGGAGTCGACGAGCAGGCCGCGGCCTCCAGCGGCACCGCCGCGGAGGCAGAGCCCGAGGTGCCCAGCGACGCCAGCGACACGATCGCGCGTGCGCAGGAGCACATCGACAACCTGAATATGGAAGAGGAGCGCGAGGCGGCCAAGCGCGCGATGTAGCAGCGGCGCAGGCGCGGGCCGGGGCGAGGATCCCGGCCCGCTACATTTCGTTGCATGAGCAACGTTCTTCTGGTCGACGGTCCCGCCGGCGACCACACGGCCGGTTCCCGTGACCGCCCGACCGACGGCGAGGCGCTGGACGCGTACTCGACCGTCATCACCGCGGTGGCACGCGACCTCGCGCCCTCGGTCGCGAACCTGCGCGTCTACCGCCGCGCGCGCGGCGGGCGCCGCGTCGCCGGCGGCGGCTCGGCCTTCGTGCTCGCGCCCGACGGCTACCTCGTCACCTCCGCTCACGTCGTGGAGGGGTCGCTGCCCGAGGGCGTGGCGTCGTTCGTCGACGGGCGCGAGATGGTCTTCGAGGTCGTCGGCGCCGATGCGCTCTCGGACCTCGCGCTGCTGCGAGCCGCAGGCCGCGACCTCGTCCCCGCAGCGCTCGGCGACGCCGCGACGCTGCGCGTCGGCCAGCTCGTCGTCGCGATCGGCAACCCGTACGGCTTCGCCGGATCGGTGACCGCGGGCGTCGTCTCCGCGCTCGGGCGCTCGCTGCCCGTGCGCTCGGGCAGCACGCAGCGCGTGGTCGACAACGTCATCCAGACCGACGCCGCGCTGAACCCCGGCAACTCCGGCGGCGCGCTCGTCGACGGGCGCGGCCGCGTCGTCGGCGTCAACACCGCGGTGGCGGGCGTCGGGCTCGGCCTCGCCGTCCCGATCGACACGACGACGCGGCGCATCATCGGGGCGCTCATGGCCGACGGGCGCGTGCGCCGCGCCTATCTCGGCATCGCCGGCGGCGCGCGGCCGCTGCCGCCGCGGATCGTCGCGCGCCTGGGCCGCGACCGCGCCATCGAGGTCGTCGAGATCGTGCCCGGCTCACCGGCTGCGACCGCCGGCCTGCAGCCCGAGGACCTGCTCGTCGAGGCGGCCGGCGTGCAGCTGCGCGGCGTCGACGATCTGCACCGCGTCATGACCGAGGAGATGATCGGGCGGGCGATCGACCTGACCGTCGTGCGTGGCGGCGAGGAGCGGCGGATGTCGATCACCCCGCGCGAACTCGGTGACGGCTGACGGCGGCCCGCGCCACGACGCCGCCGGTTGACGCGTCGCCCGCCGGTTGGAGAAGATGCGCGGGCGTGACGGAGCTGCTGGTCGCAACGAAGAAGGGGCTGTTCGCGTACACCGGTGAGCCGGGCGGATCGTTTGCGCGCACGGCGCGCGCGTTCGCGGGCGAGCCGGTCGACTACGCGATGCGCGACCCGCGCAGCGGCCGGCTGCTCGCGGCAGTGACGAACCCGTTCTACGGGCCCAAGATCTGGTTCACCGACGACCCGGCCGGCGAGTGGACGCAGGCGAGCGGGATCGCGCTGCCCGAGGGCGGCGACGCGGCGCTCGTGCGCGTCTGGACGATCGTCGCGGGCGAGGCCGACGGGCTGCTCTACGCCGGCGGCGATCCCGGCGTGCTCTTCGAGAGCCGCGACGGTGGCGAGTCGTGGGCAATCAACGAGGCGCTCTGGGAGCACCCGACGCGGCCGTCCTGGCAGCCCGGCGGCGGCGGGCTGTGCATCCACTCGATCGTGCCCTGGCCGGGCGACCCCGACCGGCTGGCGCTCGGCATCTCGGCGGCCGGCGTGTGGCTGACCGAGGACTGCGGCACGACGTGGCGGCGCGGCAACGAGGGAATCGTGGCCCGCTACCTGCCGGAGGAGTCGCGCGCGGACGCGACGGACCTCTGCGTGCACAACCTCCAGCGGGCGGCGGCGAACCCGGAGCGGATCTTCATGCAGTTCCATGGCGGCGTCTACCGCTCCGACGACGCGGGCGCGACGTGGACGGACATCGCCGACGGGCTGCCGTCGGACTTCGGCTTCCCGATGGCCGTCGACCCGGCCGACCCCGACAGCGCCTTCGTCATCCCCCTGACGGCGGACATGGACCGCGTCACGGCCGAGGGCCGCGCGCGGATCTACGAGACGCGCGACGCAGGCGCGAGCTGGATCGCCCGCGGCGACGGCCTGCCGCAGCAGGACGCCTACCTGACCGTCCTGCGCCACGCGTTCGCGAGCACTGCGGAGGGTCCGGCGCTCGAGCTGTACTTCGGCACGACGTCGGGTCAGGTCTTCGGGTCGGGCGACGCCGGCGCGAGCTGGTCGGCGGTGTCGCAGTGCCTGCCGACGGTGCACAGCGTCGTCGCGATCCGCTGAACGTCCACCGTTGTGTCACATTCGTATCCGCGGGGTAGATCAGGCGGGTGCCGACGGACTACCGATCGCGGTTGCAGGAACGCCTCCCCGCCCGGCCGGAGAGCATCGCGCCACTGCGGCGGGCCGTGGTCGCCTACGCGGGCAGCAACGGTGCATCGGAGCGCCAGCGCGAGGACATCGCCCTCGCCGTCTCCGAGGCGCTGAGCAACGCCGTCCTGCACGCGTACGTCGGCCGTGAGGTCGCAGGCGACGTCTGCGTGGGCGCGCGGATCGACGAGCGCGTGCTGGAGGTCGTCGTCGAAGACGGCGGGGGCGGGATGACGCCGCGCACGGACAGCCCCGGCCTGGGGCTCGGCCTGGCGCTGATCGGGCGGCTCACCGAGGAGATGCGGATCGAGAGCCCCGACTTGGCGCCCGGCGTACGCGTGCACATGACGTTCGTCATCGGCTGATCCCGCGCAACGCGCGGTTCGGTAGGGATTCGTGCGTTTTCGCGCGCACGAAGCGCGTTCACGTTCTACAGTTCAGGAGTCGTGCGTTTCGTTCAGGACAGCACGATGCTCTGTGTCTACCGCGTTGGGGGGGCCAAGCGAATGACCGACGACGTGACTGAACAGCGCGAGCCATCGCGGGCCGAGATGGTGGTCGATCTGGGCACGCTGACCATGCGCTCCGAGCGCGAGGGCGACGTCCACACGCTCCGCCTGTCCGGAGAGCTCGACCTCGCAACCGCCGCCGAGGTGCAGCGCGAGCTCGAGCACGTCGAGACGACCGACGCCGAGTCGATCGTCCTCGACCTCTCGGAGCTGACCTTCATGGACTCGACGGGCGTGCGGCTCCTCGTGACCGCGCACGCTCGCGCCCGCGCCGACTCAAACCGCCTGACCCTGCTGCGCGGGGGAAGGGCCGTGCAACGGATCTTGCAGCTCTCCGGCGTCGAACCGCTGCTGCCGTTCGCGGACTGACGCCGAGCGAGCTGCTTCCGATGTCCGAGCCAGCGTGATCACCGGCGCCCACGCGATCATCTACACGCGGGACGCCGATGCGGACCGTGCATTCTTTCGCGACGTGCTCGGCTTCGAATCGGTCGACGCCGGAGGAGGGTGGCTGATCTTCAGGCTCCCGCCGGCCGAGCTCGCGGCGCACCCGAACGAGGCCGGCGGCAGGCATGAGCTGTACCTCATGTGCGACGACGTCCACGCGACCGTGGCGCAGCTCGAGGCGGCCGGTGCGGAATTCGTCCGCGGCGTCACCGAGACCGGGTTCGGCCTGCTGACCGCGATCCGGCTGCCCGGCGGCGGCGAGCTTGGCCTCTACGAGCCGCGTCACCCCAGCCCGCTGTTCCCAGACGACTGAGCGCCGGAGGGCTTTAGCGTGAACGTAGGCGGGTCGGGGTAGGGTGCGGAGCGTCTTGCGCCCTCATCGCATCACGTCCCGGCTGCTCCCAGCCGCGTGCGCGACCGCGCTCGCCCTGACGATCGCCGCTGCGAGCGCGCTCGCCGTCACCAAGCGCGGCAACACCGACGCGAACACGATCGTCGGAACGCCGCAGGCCGACCGCCTCTTCGGCAAGGGCGGCAACGACACGCTGCGCGGCCTCGGCGGCAACGACCTGCTCGACGGCGCCGGCGGCAACGACCGGCTCAGCGGCGGCCCCGGGCGCGATCGCATGGACGGCGGCATCGGCCGCGACCGCGTCGACGGCGGCAGCGGCGACGACCGGCTGGCCGGCGGCACGAACCGCGACGACGTCCTCGGTGGCGGCGGGAACGACCAGGTCGACGGCAACGGCGGCAGCGACCACGTCGACGGTGGCGCGGGCAGCGACACGCTGTCCGGCGGACCCGGGATGGACCGAGTCAGCGGAGGCCCGGGCGACGACGAGATCGGCGGCGGCTCGCAGGATGACGTGCTCGACGGCGGGGACGGCGACGACGCGATCGCGGGCGACAGGGCGCGCGACAAGATCCGCGGCGGAGCCGGCAACGACACGCTCAACGGCGGCGCCGACGAGGACCGCGTCGACGGCGGCGACGGCGACGACCGGATCGACGGCGGCCTCGGGTCGGACGTGCTGATCGGCGGGCCCGGGAACGACTACATCGCCGAGAAGCTCTCTGCCGAGGACGAGCACGTCGAGGGCGGCGACGGCGACGACTACATCGTCACCGGCGGCGGGACCGACCGCGTCATCCACGGCGGCCCCGGCAACGACGTCCTGTTCGGCGGTCGCCAGCGGCCCGAGCGCGAGGGCGCCGACCAGTTCGGCGACGGGGTCTCCGACGGCGGTCCCGGCAACGACATCGTCCTCGGCGGCGGTGCGAACGACCGCGTCACCGGGGGGGACGGCGACGACGCGCTGTACGGCGGCGCGCGGCTGGACATCTACGACTGCGGGCCCGGCAGCGACATCGCCTACGTCGAGAACGTCGTCGAGGGCGCCATCGCCGCGAAGGCCGGCTGCGAGGAGGTCGTCATCGGCGATCCGTCGGCCACCGACCCGAGCTTCGACGGCCTCAACGGCGCGCCGCACGCGGGCAAGGCGACCGGCAGCGGCTGAGCAGCGCGGGGCGGGGCGGCGTCGACGCCGACCTACACTGCCCCTCCATGTCGCACGGCGCCGACAGCGGCATCGATCCGGCGGACCTCGAGACGTGCCTGCGCGTGCTCGCCGAGCTCGACGCGCTGCCGGTCGAGCACCCCGACGCCGTCGCCGTGCGGCACGCGACGTCCGCGCTCTTCAAGACGGTGAAGTTGCGCCGCCGCGCGGAGCGGCGTGCGGCGGTCCTCGCCAGCGATCGTGCCGTCACGGCGGCCACGGCGACGGGCGCGCCGGGTCGCATCGACGACGAGACGCGCGGCCTGCCACTCGTCTCGGGGGCCGACGGCGCCAGCGCCGGCACGCTCCTGCAGGCCCGCGGCTGCTACGTCTGCAAGCGCCGCTACCACGAGGTCGACGCCTTCTACCACCAGCTCTGTCCGGACTGCGCGGCGCGCAACCGCGCGCGGCGCGAGGCGCGCACGGATCTCACCGGCCGGCGCGCGCTGCTCACCGGCGGCCGCGCGAAGATCGGCATGTACATCGCGCTGCGGCTCCTGCGCGACGGTGCCGACACGACGATCACGACGCGCTTCCCGCGCGATGCGGCGCGGCGCTTCGGATCGATGCCCGACAGCGCCGACTGGCTCGACCGGCTGCACATCGTCGGCATCGACCTGCGTGACCCGGGCCAGGTCGTGGCGCTCGCCGACGCCGTCGCCGCGCGGGGGCCGCTGGACATCCTCGTCAACAACGCCGCCCAGACCGTGCGCCGCTCGGCCGCGGCGTACGCGCTGCTCGCCGATGCGGAGGCGGCGCCGCTGCCGGCCGGGCCGCTGCCCGAGCTCGTCGCGCTCGGGCCGGCGGCGGGCCGGCGCGAGCGCGACGGCGCGGTGGCGACCGGCAGCGTGGACCGCCCGCACTGGACGCCGACCCCGCACGCGCTGACCGAGCTGGCGTTGACCGCGGGCTCGGCCTCGCCGGAGCGGATCGCCGCCGGCAGCGCCGTCGACGCGGGCGGCATGGTCCCCGACCCGCACCTCGTCAACAGCTGGATCCAGCGCGTCGACGAGGTCGATCCGATCGAGCTGCTCGAGGTCCAGCTCTGCAACGTGACGGCGCCGTTCATCCTCGTCGGCCGGCTGCGCGCGGCGCTGGCTGCATCGAGCAGGCGGCGCACGTACGTCGTCAACGTCTCGGCGATGGAGGGCCAGTTCAGCCGCGGCTACAAGGGCGCCGGGCACCCGCACACGAACATGGCCAAGGCCGCGCTGAACATGCTCACGCGGACGAGCGCCACAGAGCTGCGCGGCGACGGGATCCTCATGACGAGCGTCGACACCGGCTGGATCACCGACGAGCGCCCGCAGCCGACGCGGACGCGGCTCGCCGAGGCGGGCTTCCACGCCCCGCTTGACCTCGTGGACGGCGCAGCGCGCGTCTATGACCCGATCGTGCGGGGCGAGGCGGGCGAGGATCTGTACGGCTGCTTCTTGAAGGACTACGAGCCGGCGCCGTGGTGAGCTGCCGGGGCCGGGGGATTGCCGACGGCGAAAGCGATGGGAGGTTGGTCTCGGCGCGGTGACGGGCGCGGCGCGCTCGTCCACGACATCGATGAAGGAGTGGGAGTGCCGGCCTCGTGGCGGTCGGCGCGAGCGCGGCGGCTGCTCGGTGAGAGCTCTGTGGGGTTCGACGATTGCGTCCAGCGGATGGACGCTTCAGGGCAAACCCCGACCGCTCTGGCCCTTGGCGCGTGCGGCGCGGGACGATGGCGCGCATGTGTTGCATGCGAACACAACCGCGCCACGCAGCCGCCCCGAGCGCGCGCGGCGGTCCGAAGGCACGCCTCAAGCGCCTCGCTCACCACACCCGTCATCGATGCGGTGCGCAAGCGCCCGTATGGCGCCCCGAATCTGCCGCCGAGCTGCTGTCGTGGGAAGCCGAGGTATCGGCCGGGCGCCGCAGGGCATGAACGGCTCCCACGCTCACGCCTCCAGCGTCTCCGCGGCCTCCAGCCACGCGGCCTCGACGCGCTCGCGCTGCGCCGCCTGCTCGTCGAGCTCGGTTTGCAGTTCCCGCAGGCGGGCGTGGTCGGTGGCGCTCTTCGCCATCGCTGCGTGCAGCTCGGCCTCGCGGTCGGTGAGGCGGTCCAGCGCGCGCTCCAGACGCTGCAGCTCCTTGCGCAGCATGCGGCTCGCGCCCCCGGATCCGCCGGACGCCTTCGCGTTCGCCGGCTCAGACGCGAACGCAGGCGCGGCCGGCGCCGCCACGGCCGCCCGGCGCGACTGCACGTACTGCTCGATGCCGCCAGGCAGATGCCGGATCGCGCCATCGCCGGTGAGCCCGTGCACGTCGTCGCACACGCGCTCGACGAAGTAGCGATCGTGGCTGACGACGACAAGCGTCCCGGGCCAGCGATCGAGCAGGTCCTCGAGCGCGGTCAGCGTCTCGATGTCGAGGTCGTTCGTCGGCTCGTCGAGCAGCAGGACGTTGGGCTCGGCCATCAGCAGTCGCATGAGCTGCAGCCGTCGCCGCTGCCCGCCCGAGAGGTCGCGCACGAGCGTCCGGGCGAGATCGCCGCGGAAGCCGAAGCGGTCGCAGAGCATGCTCGCGGTGATCTGCAGGCCGTCGCTCAGCGTCGCGACGGCCTTGACCTCCTCGAGCGATTCGAGCACGCGCAGGTGGCCGGGGATCTCGGCGCTGTCCTGTGACAGGAACGCCAGCCGGACCGTGGCGCCGCGCGACACGCTCCCCGACGCCGGCGCGAGCTCGCCCGCGAGGAGCCTGAGCAGCGTCGTCTTGCCCGAGCCGTTGACGCCGACGAGCGCCACGCGATCGCCCGGCCCGAGCCGCCACGTCAGGTCGCGCAGCAGCGGCTCGTCGCCGAAGGCATGCGAGATGTCGACGGCATCGAGCACCTTGTCGCCGAGCCGCGCCGTCGCGAAGCGCAGCAGCTCGGCCCGGTCGCGCACCTCCGGCTCGTCGGCGATCAGCGCGTTGGCGGCCTCGATGCGGAACTTCGGCTTCGCCGTGCGCGCGGGTGGGCCACGGCGCAGCCATGCGAGCTCTTTGCGCACCAGCTGGCGGCGGCGGTCGTCGCGCGCCGCGGCCTGGCGGTCGCGCTCGGCGCGGGCGAGGACGTACGCCGCGTAGCCGCCGTCGTACTGGTGGACGGTCTCGCCGGCGACCTCCCACGTCGCCGTGCAGACGGCGTCGAGGAACCAGCGATCGTGGGTGACGACGAGCATCGAGCCGCGCCGCGCCGCGAGGTGGCGCGCGAGCCAGTCGACGGCTTCGACGTCGAGATGGTTCGTCGGCTCGTCGAGCAGCAGCAGCTCGGGGCCGTCGAGCAGCAGCCGCGCGATCGCGATCCGTCGCCGCTCGCCGCCGGAGAGTGCGGCGATCGCGGTGTCCATGCCGGCGGGGAAGCGGCGCAGCTGCACGCCGCCGAGCAGCCCGTCGAGCACCGCGCGAAACGCGCCGTCGGCCGCCCACTCGTGATCGGCGCGGCGGCCTACGAGCGCGTCGCGGATCGTGCGGTGCTCGTCGAGCTCGTCGCCCTGGCCGAGCAGGGCGACGTCGACGTCGCGGGCACGGATGACGGTCCCGGAGTCCGGCGGCTCGGCGCCGGCGATGAGCCGCAGGAGCGTCGACTTGCCGTCGCCGTTGCGCCCCACGATCCCGATCCGGTCGCCGGCCGCAATCCCGAGCGTGATGTCCTGCAGCACCGACCGGCTGCCGTAGCCCTTGCCGACGGCCTTCAGGTTGACGAGGTTGCGATGGACGGCCATGGCTACGGCTGCGCGCTGACGAGCAGCGGCGACGGCACGGTCGCGTCGTGCAGTCGCAGATACAAAAGGCCGATCCCGGCGTGACCGGTGAGCAGCCCGGGCGCGAGCCCGCCCGGCCCGCCGCACGGCCACCCGTCGACGGTGGCGCCGTAGCGGCCGACGCCGAGCTCGCCGGCGCGCAGCGCGAGCGCGGCACCGGCGGGCATGAGCTGCGCTCCGCGCAGCAGCACGTCGGCGTGTCCCGCGAGGCCGTGGCCGAGCGTGTAGCCGGCGCCCGGCACGAGCAGCTCGCGCTCGACGCTCGCCGCGGTCGTGGCCAGCGCGGCCGCCGCCTCGGCGCGGTGGCGCTCGTCGCCGAGGATCTCCCACGCGCGCAGCCGCGCGAGCGCGATCCCGGGCGCGCCGTGCGACCACGTGGTCGTGCAGGGCGGTGTGAACGTGCCGCGCCGCTCGCGGCGCTGCACGCCGCGCAGGTCGGGCCAGTCCACGGCCTGCGGATCGAACCAGCAGCGCTCGTAGTCCAGCGCGCGCTCGGCCGCTTCGCGGTGGCGGTGCTCGCCGGTGGCGGCGAACAATTCGAGCAGCGCCCAGGCCGCGCCGCTCGCCCCGTGCGCCATGCCGCAGAGGCCGTGCATCCGCGGTTCGCCGGGAACGGGCCACGACCAGCCGTCGACCCCGCGCCGCGCCGCGTCCGCGAGCTCGTCGCCCAGGCGCTGCGCGTGCCCGACGAGGCGCTCGTCGCCGAGCAGGGGCGCGAGCGCGAGCAGCCCGGCGATCGCGCCGGCGGTTCCGCCGGCGATGTCGAACTGCGCCGCGCCAGTGCCCGCGTCGCGCGCCGCTCGCCCGCGCGCCAATCGCGCGGCACGCTGCAGGAGCCGTTCCTCGCCGAGCAGCAGGCCGCACCGTGCCGCCGCGTACGCGACGCCGGGCCGGCCCGCGTACAGCCCGCGGGCCGGCAGCCGGTCGGCGTGCGCAAGCGCCTGGCCGATCGCGCCCAGCGCGGCGCGCCGCACCGCGCCGTCCGCCGCCGTGGCGTGCAGCTGCGCGAGGAACAGCGCGATGCCCGCCGTGCCGTCACCGAGCGCGGGGCCGAGCGCGCGGTACACCGGGCGGGTGCGGCCGGCGCCGGGGAGATCCGTCTCGGCGGCGACCCAGGAGCACCGGCCGCGGTACCAGACGGCCTCGCGCACGATGCGGTCGCCGATCCCGGCGGCGGCCGCGAGCAGGTCCGGTCCCCGCGCCGGGACGGGCGGCGGGATGCTACGAACGCTCGTACGCATCGTCCGATCCGGCTTGGAGATAGGGCGCGTCGAGGGTCAGGCCGGCCGCGCGGAACCGCTCGCGGACGGCCGCATGGCGCTGCTCGGCGCTGTGCCGGCCCTGCTCGCTCGCGGTGACGATCGCCTCGGCGAGCAGCCGGCAGCGATGCTCTCCGAAGCTCGTTCCGTCACCGGGCTCCTCCGCGAGCGCCAGCCCGCGCGCGAGCGGCTTCGTGAACGCGGGCGCACGATCGGCGAGGTGCGCTGCGAGCGTTCGCAGCAGCGGCCGCAGCAGCGTGATCGCGGCGGCAACGTCGGCTCTGGCGAGCAGCACGGTGGCAGCCGGACGGCGCCCGTAGCGCGCCGGATTGGCTGGCAGCTCGAGCGCAAACGGCAGGCTCGCGCGGTTCAGCGCGTACGTGACCCGCGCGACGAGCGTGACCGCGCCGGCGGCGGCGATGCCCCAGTACAGCCGCGCGAGATCGCCCGCCGGGCCGGGTGTGTCACCGAGCGCGACGTAGGCGCCGGGGGAGAGCCCCGTGAGCTCCTTCGACACCCGGACGTCGGCGTGCACGCCCTCCACGCGGCAGTCCTCCGCGGGCGCGAGCAGGCGCAGGCCGTCGGGGCGCACGACGGCGATCGTGTCGCCGTCGACCGCGGCCACGCGCCAGCCGGCCTGCCACGCGCCACGGCCGCAGTTCGCCTGCGAGAGCGCCCGCGCGAAGTCGCCGCCGTCGTCGGCGGGCGTGACCGGTCCGCGGTCGGACGGGCGCGGAACGCCGGCGCCATGGAAGCTCTCGTGCAGCCGCTGCGCGATCGCGCCGACGAGGAGGTCGCGCGGCTCGGCGGGACGCCCCTCGGGCTGGGCCGCGAATCGTCTCCCGAACCAGAGGAACGCCGCGGGCGGACGGACCTCGACGGCGCGCAGCGCGGCCGCCACCTGGGCGTCGTAGCGACCGGCGCCCGTGTCCGCGGCGGCCACCAGCGTCATGGCGCGATCCCCGGCACGCCGGTCGAGGCCACCGGCGTCACGCCGCGAACCCCAGCAGTTCGGTCGTCGCCGCGCGCGGCGAGGACAGGATCTCGCGGGCGAGCTGCAGGCTGCGCGCGACGCGAGCGGTCGTCAGCCCCGCTTCCTGCGTGTCCTCGTAGGCGCTCTGCACGAGCCGCGCGGCGGCGTAGCGGACCGCGCGATCGAGCAACGGCGCCGCCGCGTCGTCGTCGAGGTGCCGCGCCCGCACGTAGGCGCGCCAGAGGGCGGCGATCGCCGGCTGCTGGGGGACCGCGTCCAGCCGGTGTCCGATGAGCTCGCCGAACGCCGAGCCGACGTCGAGCGCGGGATCGCCCCAGCCCGCCATCTCCCAGTCGACGAGCGCGACCGCGGTCGGACGCCGGCCGCCCGCCGGCGCGTGCGCGATGCAGTTCGCCCACTTGACGTCGCGATGGACGAGCGCCTCGACGCGCCAGCCGTCGCGCAGCTCGTCCAGGCCGCGGGCGAAGCGCTCGTCGCGCTGGATGACCTTGACGAGCTCGATGCTGGCGGCGCTGAGATGGCGCAGCGCATCCAGGGGCGGGCGATGCAGCGACAGCACCCACGGCGCATCGCGCCGCAGCTCCTCCTCGTCGGGCGCCACGGCGTGCAGCCGTGCGAGCACGCGCCCCAGCGCCGCGGCGAGCGTGCGCGAGCAGCGGTCGCGGGCGGCGTGGTGGCGATACAGGTCCTGACCGTCCGCGATCCACTCGAGGACGAGGACGCCGCGCGGGGCGTCATAGCCGTACAGCCGCGGGATGCACGTGGCCATCGCGGACGCGCCCGCCGCCAGGCGCCGGTACAGCGCGACCTCGTTGGCGAGCGTCTGCGCGCTGCCGGCGGCGATCCCCTGCTTGAGCAGGTAGCTCTCGCCGGGCCCGCCGCTGACCCTGAAGTTGCGGTTACGGCTCGACGCGTCTGCGATCCGCAGCTGCCCGCCGACGACCGACCTGCGTGCCATGAGCCGCCGCTCGAGCAGGTATGCGGCGACCTCGTGCTGTTCGAGCATCCGCCCAGACGCTAGTACACGCATCCGGAAGTTCTGCGCGTTTCCGGGCGCCCGATCCGTGCCTTTCGGCCGCCGCCGTCCGCTCCTCGCCCGGGCCCTCGCCGGGCCATTCACGAGATTTCCACCAGCGCGCGCCGCGCGCGCGGCAGGGTTCGGCCCGCCGTCCACGCCGACCCGACAGGAGCTCCCCATGTCCGGATCGTTGTCTCGCCGACAGCTGCTGACCCGCGCGGGTGCCGCCGGCGCGGCGCTCAGCCTCGGCGGCCTGATCCCCAGCCCGCGCGCGATGGCGACGTTCGGCAGCCTCGGCGGGTACCCGTTCGTCGCCGGCGTCGCGTCCGGCGATCCCGGACCCGACCGGGGCGTGCTGTGGACGAAGCTCGCGCTCGACGCGCTCGGCGAGACGCCGCTGCCCGCGCGGCGCGTCCCGGTCGCGTGGGAGATCGCCGACGACGAGCGCATGCGCAGCGTGCGCCGCTCCGGCCTGGCGTACTCCGACCCCGACCGCGACCACGCCATCCACGTCCACCTCGACGGCCTGCGCCCCGGACGCGAATACTGGTATCGCTTCTACGCCGGCGGCGAGGCGAGCCCGGTCGGGCGCACCCGGACCGCGCCCGCGTTCGGCCACGCCCCGCAGACGCTGCGGTTCTGCTTCGTCTCCTGCTCGCAGTTCGAGCACGGCTACTTCACGGCGTACAAGCGCATCGTCGAGGACGATCCCGCCTTCCTCATCCACACCGGCGACTACATCTACGAGTACGGCACCGACGTCTACAAGGCGCCGGGCGGCAACGTCCGCCACCACGTCGGCGGCGAGATCACGACGCTGGCTGACTACCGCCGCCGCTACGGCCAGTACCACACCGACCCCGACCTGCTCGAGGCGCGGCGGCTGATCCCGTTCATCACCACGCCCGACGACCACGAGGTCGAGAACAACTACGCCGGCATCATCTCCGAGAAGGACAGCGAGCCCGACCAGGATCCGGCCGTCTTCCTCGCGCGCCGGACCGCCGCCTACCGGGCCTACGCCGAGTGGATGCCGCTGCGCGACGCGCAGGTGCGCCCCGACGGGAGCCTGCGCCTGTTCCGCGAGCTGCCGATGGGCGACCTCTGCGACGTCGTCGTCGCCGACACGCGCCAGTTCCGCACCGACCAGCCCTGCGACGACACGTTCAACTCCAGCTGCGCCGGCATGACGGACCCCGCCGCGACGCTGCCGGGCCTGCCCCAGGAGCGCTGGCTCGTCAACCGCCTCGCGCGCTCGCGCGCACGCTGGAACATGCTCGCCCAGCAGGTCCAGATGGCCCAGGAGGACTTCCGCCCAGGGCCGGACGAGGGCTACAACACCGACTCCTGGGACGGCTACAAGGAGAGCCGGCGCCGCGTGCTGTCGGGCATCCAGCGCGCAGGCGTGCGCAACCCCGTCGTCCTGACCGGCGACGTGCACCAGCACTACGCCTCGGACCTCAAGGTCGACTTCACCGACCCCGGCGCTCCGGTCATCGCCTCGGAGTTCGTCGGCACGTCGGTCAGCTCGGGCGGCGACGGCAACGACACCGTCCAGACGGCGGCGTTGCTCGAGAACCCCTGGATCAGGTACAACGCCAACCGCCGCGGCTACGTGCGGATCGACATGAGCGCCGGCGAGCTGCGCGCGGACCTGCGGATCCTCCCGTATGTCAGCCGCCCCGACGCGCCCGCGGCGACCGGCGCGTCGTTCGTCATCGAGGACGGGCGGCCGGGGCTGCAGCGGGGGTAGCGGCGTGGCGCGGCTGTTGCGGCGCGCTTCAGCGACGTGTGTAGCGCCACCGCCTGGCGAACGGCATCGATGACGGCGGGGGGTCCGATCGATCGGGTGGACACCCAGCGTGGCGCGAATGTGTCCATATGCAGCACTTTCGCGCCAGCGTTCGCCGTGTGGCGGGGGTGTGTCGATTCGTCGTCGCAGAGCGACGGTTGTTCGACACACCCCCTGCGTGCGGGACGCATACGCCAGGTGCTCGCGCCGATGAGTTTTCGTGGCCGTCCGGTCTTAACGGTGACCCGTTTCCCGTAACGACTGGAGGCAAGAGATGCAACGACGGATGCGAGGAGCCGTCCTGCTGGGACTGCTCGTGAGCCTGCTCGCCGGTGGCGCGACCGCCACAGCTGCAGCCGCCACGACCACCACGACCACGACCACGCAGGGGCGCCATTCATATACGGGCACGATCGACGGCGCGCAGTTCCGCGCCGAGGTCCCCGACCGCTGGAACGGCACGCTCGTGCTCTACAGCCACGGCTACCAGCCGCCGGGCTTCCCCTTCTTCGGGGTCGCGCTGACCAACCGCCCGCCGGACCGCTCGGAGACCGAGGCCTGGCTGCTCGATCACGGCTACGCCCTGGCCGCGTCGCAGTTCCAGAACGATGGCATCGGCTACCAGGTCCACAACGCGCTGCGCGACCAGATCGCGCTGCTCGACTGGTTTGACGTCACCGTCGGCAAGCCGCGCCACACCGTCGCGACCGGGCAGTCGCTGGGCGCGACGATCGCCGACCTGCTGGCCGAGCGCAACCCGCACCGGTTCGCCGGCGTGGCGACGTTCTGCGGCGGCCACGATCCGGTCGGGCTCTTCAACGTCGTGCTGGACCTCAACTTCGCGGTCAAGACCTTGCTCGCGCCCGGGCAGGACATCGACGTCGCCCACGTCACCGACCCCGAGCGCAGCACGAAGGCGCTCGTGCAGGCGATCGAGCAGGCGCTCACCACTCCGCAGGGGCGCGCTCGGCTGGCCCTCGTCGGCGCGTTCAACAACATCCCCGGCTGGTTCTCGGCGCACAGTCCGCGGCCGACCGACATGACCGAGTGGATCCGCCAGCAGGCGGCCTGGATCGAGAACGCCTACACGATCGGGCTCGGCCCGAGCGCACGGGCCGACATCGAGCGCGTGGCGGGCGGCAGCCCGTCCTGGAACGTCGGCGTCGACTACGGCCGGCAGCTCGCCCGCTCCAGCCAGCAGGCGCTCGTCCGGCGGGCGTACCGGGCTGCCGGCCTCGACCTGCGCGACGACCTCGACCGGCTGGCGGATGCGCCGCGCATCGCCCCGGACAAGGACGCGGTCGCGTTCCTGTACCGCTACGGCGTCCCGCAGGGCAGCACGCCGGTGCCGGTCGTCACGCTGCACTCGACGGGCGACGGCGGAGCGGTCTCCGACCAAGAGCGCGCGTACGCCGATCTCGTGCGCCGCAACGGTGACCCGAGCCGGCTGCGCCAGCTCTTTGTCGACCGCGGGATGCACTGCTCCTACAGCGCCGGCGAGGAGATCGCCACGCTGCGGACGCTGTTCGCACGCATCGACAGCGGCCGCTGGCCGGACACGAGCCCGCAGGCGATGAACGACGCTGCAGTCGCGCTCGGCGACGCCTACAAGCTCGTCCTGGACTTCGGCACGTTCACGGACGCACCGATGGAGCCCGCGTTCACCGAGTTCATGCCGCCGCGGTTCCTGCGGCCGTCCCGGTAGCGGCTCTCCTCGCGGCGGGGGGTGTGGGGCTTTGCGCGGTCTCAGCCTGCGTAAGGCCCCACACCCCTGCGCGCGCCCCGGAGCGCGGACCCGAACTACCCGGTGCCCGCGCCGGCCTTGTAGTGGTCCAGGATGGTGGCTGCGCTCAGCGCGGTGTTGTAGACGGCGAACTCGTCGATGGCGGCCGCGAGATATCCACCCGCGGTGATGGGGTTCACGACGCCGAAGATCAACGCCCCGGTCGTGTTGACGAGCGTCGAGTTCGTCACGGTGCCGGTGACGGCGACGCCGTCGAGGTAGACCGCCGTCGTGGCTCCGGACTTCGTCGCCGCGACGTAGTGCCAACTCGTGTCGGTGGTTGTCGAGGTCGATCTGGTGATGTACGCGCTGCCGTTTTTCAACAGGACGAGGTTGTTGAGGTCAAAGCAGAACTGGAATGCCCCGACGCCCTTGTCGAGGAGGCACATCGACGTGCTGGCCGCGTTGCTGCGCTTGACCCATCCCTCGTAGGTGACCGTGTCGGTGGTGTCGAGCGACAGCGAGTCGGGGACCGTCACGTAGGACGCGACGCCGTCGAGCAGCACGGCGTGGTCGCTGTCGCCGGCGAGGGCGCCGGGCTCGTACAGACGCGGAGAGTTGACGTACGTGCCGCCGTTGGTGCCCTCGCTGTCGGCGGCGGCGGTCGCCGTGTCGGTGATGCGGAACGTGTCGACGTGCAGCCCGGTCGTGTCGCTGAGCCCGCTGGCGCCTGTGGCCCCGAGGCGGACGCCGCCGCGCCCGGCGGCTGTGATCACGCCATCGGTGGCGTTGACGCGGATGACGCCGTCGACCGTCAGGACGATCGACGTGCCGCTCATCTTCAAGCCCACCCGATAGGTCGAGCCGACGGTCAGCGTCTGCGCGTACGAGTTGATTGATGATGGCCGAACCGGCGCTCACCCTGATGAGCTGCCACGAGGCGCTCGCCACGTCGTAGCGGGACATGTAGTACGTCGTCCCCGTGCTCGTGTCCAGCCGCCCGATGACGCCGGCCGCGCCGTCGCTCACGAGCGACGCGACGTAGATGTCGGCCTTCACCGTGTAGTTCGCGTTCGTCGGCACACCCGACGTGTAGTACTGCGAGTAGCCCGCGGCGTTGCCCTTGCGCACCCGCCCGGTCGGGGTGATGACGGCGTTGCTCGTCTGGCCGGCAAGCGCGGTCCAGGCTGCGCCGGTCCCGCCGGTGTGGGAGGAAAGGACCGTGCCGGTGGTGTCGGTGAAGTCGTCCTCGCTGATCGAGCGCTCGTTGAAGCGCCAGTAGGAGACCAGCCCGGCGGTGGCATTGATGACGCTGCTGTACGTCTCCGTCGTGGCCGTGTACGCCGTCGGCCCCGCAACGTTGCCGCCCAGGTCGGTGGCCGAGATCGAGTAGGCATAGCCGGTGCCGGTCGTCAGGCCGGTGTCGGCCGTCAGGCCGGCGCTGCGGTAGTTGTAGCTCAGGCCGCCGACGGTCCAGGGGCCGCCTGCCGTCGTCATCGCGGCAGCCGTGACGCCCGTGTCGAAGGTGCTCGCGTTGGCCGTCGGCGACGGCACGCTCGAAGCGTCGGTGACCTGCGCGTAGACGTTGTAGGCGCCGCCCTGGCGCACCGTGCCGGCGGTGGAGGCCGACGTCTTCGCGATCGTTGCGCGGGTGATCGTCGGCGCCACGGTGTCCACTCCTACCGCGGTGGTCGTGGGGCTCGGGAGATAGGTGGTCTGGTTGCCGACGTTGTCGGAGATGAGGTACTCGTACTGGTAGCACTTGCCGTTGACGACGCTCGTGTCGGCGAACGGCGACGTCGGGTTCGTCCCGCCGGTGATCGTCCCGTATGCGGTGAACGCGCCGCAGTTGCCGGCGGTGAGCGTCGCCTCCTTGCGCATGAGGATGCCCGACGCGGTGTCGATGCCCGAACCGCCGTCGGTGCCCTTGGTGAACGACACGCTCGCCGAGGTCGTGCCGACGAAGCCGTTCGTGTAGCTGATGCTCCCCGTCGCCGATGCCGTGGTGTCGCTCGTCGCCGTGAAGCCGGCCGCCGCCGACGTCAGCCCGGCGCTGTTCGTCGCGGTGGCGTTCTGGGCGCCGGAGGGGGCCGTCGGGCTCGGCGCGGCCCAGCTGTAGGTCTTGACCCCGAGCGTTCCGGCGACGCCGGTCCAGCCCGCCGGCAGCGTCGGCATCGCGTAGCTGGCGATGCCGGACGCGTCGGGCGAGCTGGCCGTGACGGTGAACGCGCCGCTGGCCGCGTTGGAGCGGTAGTAGAGCGTCGAGCCGCTCCAGAAGGTGTTCGTCATGGCGGAGAACGCGAACGTCGGCGCGGGCGGCGCGCTCGTGTCGACCTTGACGTCCCCGCTCGTGTAGGTCGTCGAGTTGCCGACCCGGTCGGGGACCACGTAGTGGTAGCGGTAGCACGTCTGGTCGACGGCGGTGTTCGCCACGGGCGAGACCGGGTCGTTGGAGCCGACCTGGGCGTCGGTTCCGTACGTGCCGCAGGTTCCGTTGGTCAGCGTGGCGGAGGCGCGCAGCAGCTGCGCGCCCGTCGCGAGGCCCGAGCCGCCGTCGGTTCCGGTCGTGAAGGCGATGCTCAGCCCGGTCGTGGTCGAGTAGCGCGCGCCGCCGCCGACGAGGCCGGTCGCATCGACGGCGCCGCCGGCGGGCGCGACGGAGTCGTCGGTGAACGTCAGCGCCGTCGCCGCCGTGTTGCCGGCCGTGTCGGACCCGGTGACGGTCTCGACCGGCGAGCTGCTCGTCGCCGCCGCCCACGAGAACGTGTAGGAGACGAACGGGCCGCCGGCGGGGGTGCTCGACGTCGAGGGGGTGTGCGACCAGCCCGTCGACGTACCCGCGAGCGCGGCGGTCCGGCTCGACCCGGGAGTCGCGGGCCCGCTGTCGGCAACCGCGTTGGTGAGCTTGAACGATCCGATCGCCGCGCCGCGGTAGAACACGGTGGCGCCGGACTTGTACGCGCCCCCGGTGATGCTCGAGAGCGTGATCGCGTTGGTCGGCGCGGTGACGTCCGTCGTGTACGTGACCGGACCGGCCACGTTGGAGCTGATCGACCACGTGCGGTACGTCGCGATGGTGCGGTAGCTGTAGCTGCCCGCTCCCGCCGGAACGTCGATGCAGCTCGTGACGGGGTAGGCCTTCGTGCCCGAGCAGGCGCCGCTGGCGACCGCGGCCCAGGAGCCGGCTCCGAGCTTGCGCTCCACGGTATAGGTGATCGAGCTGTCGTTCGCCGGGAAGAACTGCACCGACGCCTGCTGCGTCCAGGTGACCGTGATCGAGTTGAACCCGGTCGACGGCGTGCTGATCGTCGCCGCGGTGATCCCGCCGGACGCGGCGAAGCCGGCGCCGTCGCCGGGCGCGCGCCAGAACGCCCACGCGGCCATGGCGACGACCGCGAACACCAGCGCGAGCGGCAGGACGCGGCGCGCGCGCACGCGGGGCATCAGGTCGCCGTCCCGCTGTAGACGAGCGTCAGGATGGCGCCCTGACAGGCGTCCTGGTTGCTCTTGAGGTCATGCATCAGGATGTGCGGCCAGGCTGCGGGGTCCGCGACGAGCGCGCTCAGCGGCGTGCTGCCGGGATGCAGCACGAGCGGCGGATAGCCGCCGCTGTACTGCGCGACCCCGTAGTTGGCGTCGGCGTTGCAGCCGGGCTTGGTCGTACCGGTGACGAGAACGGTCAGCGCCTTGACCCGGATGTCGAACGTCTGCGGGTTGGTCAGGACGATGTCCAGCGGCGCGACGGCGCCGGGATACAGCGGCGTGGCGAGGTCGCCGCTGATCGTGAAATCGTGCTCGCTCGCCGGGGGCGTGGCAGGGCCGGCCGGGGGCGCCACGACGCCGACCGGGGCTGGATCCGCGACGCTCGGGGGCGCTTTACCGATGCCCGGGACGACCACCGGGACCGCGCTCCCGCTGCTCGGGGCCTCGTTGGCTCCCACGACGGTCAGGACGATCACCGCGTAGCGACGGTTGGTCTTGGCGCTGCCCTCGAGGACGATCCGCGTCGTCCCGAGTCGCTGGTCGGCGCGGGTCGTGACCCGCAGCAGGGTCTTGCTCCACTGCGCCGCAGCGCCCGGGGGCAGCCCCAGCGCCTTCAGCCGCACGCGCCCGCGAAAGCCCTTGATGTTGGCGACGCTGACCTTGTAGCTCGCGGTGAACCCCTGCTGCACGAGCTGGCGCGGGGGAGCGACCTTGAGCGAGAACCCGCGCAGGCCCTTGCGCTCGACCGTCAGCGTGAGCGCGCGCGATTGCTTGACCGAACCCGCGGTTGCGCGCAGGTTCACGCGCAGCCGGCCCAGCGGAGTGCGCGCCCCGACGGACAACCTGAGGATGGCGCCGGTCTGCGTCGCCGGGACCACGCCGCTGCGCTTGCCGTCGTCGAGCTCCCAGCTCGCACGAACCCCGCGCGGCAGCCCTGTGACGGTCAACGCGGTGGTGCCGGCGAAGCCGGCGGAGCGCGCGAGGTTGACGCTGAAGCTCGCCGTCGCGCCGCGGGCGACGCTCTGCTTCGCCGGACTCACCGAGAGGGTGAAGCGCGACGAGTTGCCGGTCGGCCGCAGAGCCGCGAACGCGACGCCACTGAGGGTCGCGAGCGAGGCAAGCACGATGACGATAAGCCGTCTCAAGGTGATGTGAACGGCCGAAGGACGTCTGGGAGGACGAGCGGACTCGTCCTCCCGGACCCGGTTCGTCGTCTGGTTAGTTGCTCGTGTACGCGAGGTTCACGGTCGCGCCCTTGCAGCCGTCCTGGTTGACGCCCGTGTCCAGCAGCTGGATCGAGGCGCCGGTCCAGCTGCCCTGGGCGGAGCCGGCCGGAACCTGCGCGTCGACCGTGACGGGGAAGCCGTTGATCTGGTAATCGCCCACGGCGCACGGCAGCGAGCCGGCGATCGCGAGTGCCGTCCGGGTGACGGACGAGATCGTCGCGGAGACCTGGTGCACGCGCACGGGGCTGGCGTTGCCGTTGTTGAACGCACCGGCGAGGGACGCGGTCGGGCCGCCGGGGTACAGCGCAGTGGGGGTGCTCGTCTGCGTGACGGTGATCGCGACATTCGTGCCGGTCGCGGCGCTGCCGCTTCCGGAGCCGCCGTTGGTCCAGTACGCGTATGCGCCGGCCGCGGCGATGAGCACGACGACTGCGACGCCCGCAGACGCTGCCGCCTTACGACGGCCAAGGAATCGAGACATGGGGCCTCCAGGGGAAAGCGTTTGCGTGAAACCGTTCCCCACACATCCGTGTCCCCGGGGGTTCGGTCACAGCACAAGGCACCTGGGCGCCTCAGCCGCTGCCCCCGGTATCGGCAATCGGGGTGCTTCTCTTGAGGCGGAGGTCAAGCGTTCAGCAGCCTCTTGGCGCACGAACGCTCACGACATTCGTCCGGCCCGTTCAGCGCCCACCGACCGGGAACTGCTCGCTCTCCCACGGATCGGCGCCGTCGGCGCGGCCCGCCCGCAGGAGGTTGTCGCCCAGCACGAGGCCGCGCGGCCGCCGGCGAGAGCCCGAGCATGCGGATCTTGTGCAGCTCGACGCCGGGATGCAGCCACGGCCCGTCGGACCCGAACAGCAGGATGTCGTGCGCCCGCGCGAGGCCGTGATGGCGCAGCGATCCGCCACCGCCGTGGCCCCAGGCGGGCACCGCTCCGCCCGGGCCGCCGAGGATTCCGGCGGCCTGCGTGTCGTCGACGACGAGCAGGCCGCCGCGGGACCGCACCGCCGCCTGGTAGCCGCGCAGCGGCGCCGGCGCGCCGCGCATCGATCAACCCGCCGAGATCCCAGGCGCCGTGCAGCGTCGACGGCACGAGCGTGGCCGTCTCGCAGCCCTGCAGCGACGCCACGCCGCGCGCGACGTCCGCGGCGCCGGGCACCCGCCGCACGGCGGCGGGCGCCCCGGTCGTCAGCTGCGCCCAGGGAGCAGCTCGTCGCTGGCGTGCCACAGCCCCAGGTACAGCGCGCATGTGAAATCAGGCACCTTGGTTGCGTCCGCCGGCCGTGACCGCGCCGGCTCCGCGCGCGACCTCCGCGCTCGGCCTGCAGCGCGAGCGGCAGCTCGCCGACCTCGTCGAGGAACAGCGTGCCGCCGTCGGCGAGCGCGAACGCGCCGTCGCGGGCGGCGACCGCGCCGGTGAACGCACCGCGCTCGTGCCCGAAGAACTCGCTGCCCGACAGCGATGGCACGATCGTCGTGCAGTCGACGACGACGAGCTCGCCCTTGCGGGGGCGCGGGTCGAGCGTGTGGATGAGCTGCGCGGTCAGCTCCTTGCCGGTCCCGCTCTCGCCGGTGATGAGGACGTCCACGTCGCTGAAGTGGGCGATCTCGACGACGTCGCGCAGCACCGAGCGCCAGGTGGGGCTGGCGCCGACGAGATGCTCTGCCACGAGCGGCGACGCGACGAGCTCGTCGACGGCCTGCCAGCGGTCGATCCGCGCGCGCACGGCCGCCGGGTCCTCCCAGATGACGACGTCGGCCATGCCCTCGCGCAGCAGCGCCCAGCAGTCGCCGCCCGCCGGTGGCTCGGGCCCGGTCGCGATCCCCAGCACGCGCCGGTGGCCGGCGCGGCTCGTCTCGCGCGTGAGCGCGAGCAGGGCGTCGTCGACGCGGTCGAAGACGATCGCTCCCGGCTCGTCGCCGGCCGGCGCGCGCCCTGCCTCGGCGACGCACATGAACGAGCCCAGTGCCGCGACGGCGCCGGCGGCAGACGCCGGGTCGTCAGCCGCGGTGATGAGCCACGGCGGCCGTCGCGCCGGCGTCTGCGTCTCCGCGGCGCTCATCCGTCATCGACGGGTGCGGTGCAGGTCGGCGCGAGCAGGAGCGGGGAGGTCGCCGGGGCCGAGCGATCCGGCGGGCCGGCGGAAAAGCAATCGCAGCCAACCAAGGTCACGTTTGCTCATCCTCCATAGTCGATGCGACGCTACACCCGCACAGAGATCCGGATTCGGGTTGTTTGATGTACGTCACGCTTCCGGGCCGTCGCGTGCGCACGATGTCCACGCGACGGACGCTCCTCGCGGGCGTTTCTTGCCGCGAGCGCGCCGATCTGCGAGGGTCTCCGCGCCTGCCGATCAAGCACGGGGGAGGATTCGATGAGCGACTTCGATGCCGCTCCGGCTTCGGGTGCGCACAACCGCGCATCCGGCCCCGCGAGTGGCGGATCACCACCGCCGGTGCTCGTGGCAGCGCTCGCCACCGCCCTGATCATCGCCGTGGGGCTCGTCGCGCTCTTCTGGAGCGGCGGCGGCGGCAATGACGTCGAGCCGGTGCCGCTCGACGGCGCACAGGCCACGGCACCACCGGCGCGCACGCGGGTCCAGCTGACGGTCTTGGTCGACGGCGGCGGCAGCGGTCGGGTGCGCATCGCCTCGGGCATCTCGTGCGGTCAGTCCTGCGAGCGCGAGTTCGCCTTCGGCAAGCGGCTGACCGTCACAGCCGAGGCTGCGGACGGATCGTCGTTCAAGGGATGGGGAGACGCGTGTGACGGCAGGGCGCGCTGCTCGTTCGTCATGGACGGGGACCGCTCGCTCACCGCGACGTTCGACAGCGCGCCGTCCGACGCGCAGTGCGATCCCGACGTGGACCCGAGCTGCGCCGCCACCACCCCTGCCGAGCCCCCGCCGGCGGCGGCAGGAGCGGATTGCAACGACGGCCGCGACAACGACGGCGACGGACTCACCGACGCGGCCCAGGATCCCGACTGCGAGCACGGCAGCGAGTCGGGCTCGACCGCATCCCCGACTCCCGTGACGCCGCCGAAGACGACGCCGCCGCCGCCGCCGCCGTCAGCGACGGCGAACCAGTGCTCCGACGGTCGTGACAACGACGGCGACGGCCTCACCGACCGCGCCCAGGACCCGGACTGCCGGACCGGCAGGTCCGAGGGCGGCGGCGCGGCGCGGCCGCAGTCCGAATGCCAGGACGGCCGCGACAACGACGGCGACGGGCTCGTCGACTCGGCACAGGATCCCGGCTGCGCCACCGGCCGCACGGAGGCCGGCTGACGCGCCGGCGCGCCCGGCGCGCACCCGGCGTCAGCGAGCGGTGAACCCCAGGATCAGCTGCGCCGCCTCGAGCGGGACGTCGAGCTGGGGGCAGTGGCCGACCCCGTCGAGCTCGACCCAGTCGGCATGCGGCAGCCAGTCGCTGCGAAAGCGCGCGGCGGTCGACGGCCACGGCAGCAGCCTGTCGTCCGTGCCCCACACGATCCGCACGGGGCAGGCGATGCGCTCCGCGTCGAGCACGTCGTAGCCCTCGCGGATCGCGTACTCGATCATCGCCGGCGCGCCCTTGCAGCTCGCGGCGCCCACGATCTGATGGGCGAGCAGCTCGGCCGGGATGTGCTCGAAGTTCGTCGCGAGCAGCTGCGTCGCCTGGCGCCGGCCCTCCGGCGTGGCCATGAGCGCGTCCGCGTGCGGCGCGGCGGCCTTCATCTGCTCCTGGAAGGTCGCAAACAGCCGGGCAGTCTCCTTGTAGGACTCGTCGCCCGGCGCCCAGCCGCCGGCGGGAGCGAGCGCCACGACCGACTCCGCCCGCCCGCGCGCGGCGAGGTGCAGCGCGACGAGGCCGCCGAGCGAGTTGCCGGCGATGTGCGCGGTCGCAAACCCGGCGTCGTCCATCGCGCGCTCGACCGCGTCGACGATGACGCCTTCGCTGACCGCACCCTCGAGCGGCGGGCCGCCCGCGTGGCCCAGCAGCGTCGGCGCGAGCACGTCGTGGTGGCGCTCGAGCATCGGCAGCACGAGCTCCCAGACCCGCCAGGTGCCCGTGAAGCCGTGCAGGCAGACGAGCGGCGGTCCGCAGCCGCCGCGGTGCGACGGCGTGAAGATCACAGCAGCCGGCCGAGCGCCAGGAGGATGCCGGCGGCGAGGATCGCGATGCCGGAGACCCGCTTGGCCCATCCGATCGCCGGCGGGTCTCCGTCGCGGCCGAAGACGGGCAGCAGCGCGAGCACGAAGCCGGGAATCGCCAGGATCACGAAGCTGTCGGCGAGGAAGTTCTCACCGTGCTCGTTCATCGTGCGCAGCAGCAGCGCTCCGATGGCGGTCGCGACGAAGAGCATGAGCACGATCCGGACGAGCCCCCGCGGCCGCCTGTGGTACAGCGTGCGGGAGTTCGGCAGTCGCTCCCTGTAGACCGAGAGAATCTGGGGGACGACGAAGAGCCCCGCCGCAACCCAGAGCTGCCAGCTCGTCCCCGCGACGATGTACCCGAAGAAGACGAAGAGCGTGGTGCGCAGCGCGCTCGCTCCGAGGCGCTGCAGCTTCCCGGGCTGGGGCACGTGGCCGGCCTCGGAGACGTCCAGGCGCCGCGGGTACAGGTGTGACGCGATCGTCTCGGCGGCGAGCCGGACCGCGAGCGCCGCCAGCACGCAGACCGCCGCGGTGCCCGCATGCTCGGCGATCGGCAGCTGCACGCCGGCCATCCCCGGCAGCGCGAGGACGATCTGGTGCACGGCCCAGGCGCCGACGAGCGAGGCGATGACGAAGTCCGCGCCACGGTCCCAGGACTCCTCGAGGCTGCGCGTCGGCGGGCGCCGCAGCGGACGGGCCGCCCCCGCGAGCACCGGGACGACGAACCACAGCGCGGCGAGGCTGAGCATCACGCGCGCGTCGGCGCTGGAGTCCACGCCACCGAGTACCAGCACGCCGACCGTGAAGACCATGACAGCGATGAGCCCCGCGGCGGCGTCGAGGACGCCGAGCACGGCGATCGCGATCGTCAGGGCGGCGGCGGGCGGCAGCGCATCGCCGCCGGTGTCGCGAAGCGCTGCGACGCCGAGGCCCAGGCCGGCGAGCGCGCCCAGCAGCGAGGCCGAGCCGAGGATCGCGCGCAGGTAGGTGCCGTCGGCGGTCACGCGCGCGAGCAGCGGGGATCGGCGCGCCAGGCGCGCGGGCAGCGTGGCGCTGAGGGCGTCGAGCGCCTGCGTCCCGGGCCAGTGCCAGGTCCGCGACCGGTCGCCGAGCGCGACCGCCCCGAACCCGGCGCCGAGGAACTTGACGCGCAGCCGTTCATAGCCGAACTCGGCCTTGGGCTTGTCGGCGGCGTGCCGCCGCTCGCGCGGGCCGGAGCCGCCGTCCCTGCGTGGTGCCATCCGCACGACGCCGCCGGCGCCGCGGGCGAAGGCGAGGCCGCCGGTGCCGGCGCCGAGCTGCAGCAGGGTGAACGCCGCCACGAGGATCGCGAGCGTCTTCTTCGGATCCGATCGCGGATCGTAGGGGGCGAGCACGTGCTGGACGGCGTCGCTCGAACCGGCGTTCGGCGTGGCCGGATGCGGCGCGCCGGCGCCCGAGCCCGGCCGCGACGTGCTGAGGGGCGGGGTGGGGGAGGGACGTGCGGACGACCGGGGTTGCGGCTGCACGCCGACGACGGTCGGCCCGACGCCCGACGCCACCGATCCGCCGACGGCCGATGGGACCGGTGCGAAGCCGGCCCCCGCCAACCCGCCGGGCGCCGATCCGGCCGGCGCGGAGCCGCCGGGCGCCGAGCCGCCGGGCGCGGACCCGCCGGGCACCGACCCGCCGGGCGGCACGGGCGGCGAGCCGGAGCCGGAGCCGCTCCCGCCGCCGCTGCTCCCCGTCGTGCCGCCTGGCGCGCCGCCCGCGCCGGCGCCGCTCTCGCCGATCTCGTACGTCACGGTTCTCGCCGCCGCATTGCCGAGCGCATCCGCGGCCGTCACCGTGAACGAGAAGGTGCCCGGCGACGCCGTGTCGAGCGCCTGGCCGGACGCGACCGGTCCGTCGCATGTCGTCACCGCCGACCGGCCGTCCGGGTCCTGGCAGGAGTAGACCGCCACGACCGCCTCACCACGCCCATAGCGCGCCCCGTCGGCGGGGGCGACAAGCTCGATCGCCGGTGGCGCTGTGTCCTTCGGCCGCGCGACGATCGTCAGCAGGCGGCGCGTCGGAAGCGTCACCGACAGCCCGGTGCTCGCCTCGTAGTTGCTGTCGCCCGAGTAGCTGATCGTGACGCGGTGGCGCGAGCGCCTTCAGCGTGGCGGACAGCTGGGGCGTGAGCGAGGTGAGCGGCGCGACGGCGCCCACGAGCGCGAGGGTCAGCACCTGCCGGCCGTCGACCGCGATACGCACGCCCCCCGTCGGCCGGGGACCCGTAGCGCCGCTCGGCGGCACGACGGTGACCGTGAGCTGCAGGGGCACCGCCTCGGCCCGCGCAGCCGCGGGCGCAATCGTCGCGCGGAGGCACAGCAGCGCACATGCGACGGCCACGGCGACGAGCGCGGCATGCCGCGCGCGCACTGCTCGGTTTCCCTGCCGCAGCGGCGCGCGGTATGACCGCACGGGGCGCGGACTCACATGCATGGCACCTGCTTCCCCCAACCCCTCGGCCAACCTTCGGCGACGCGGCGCATGATATGCGCTGGGACCCAGCGCGCAGCTTCGGTCAGGGTTCAAACCCGGCCGACCTCACCTCCCGCTCGGCGCCGCCTCGGAGAAATAGCCGCGCTGTCTGAGAAATGCCGGTCACACTGAAAATGCACACCGACCGGGGAATCCACCCCGGCCGCACATGCACGCGCGATGACCGACCGACAGATACTCCTCCTGTACTGGAAGGCCAACTGGCGCTATCCGCGCCAGGCGATCGGCGTGCTCGTCGCGATCGTCTTCGGCGTCGCGGTCGACTTCGCGGTCCCGCTGCTCGTCGCCGCCGCGCTGAACCGCCTCGTCGACACGTCACCGCCGCTTGACACGTTCCTCGCGCCGCTGGCGGCCGTCGTGTGCCTGCAGGCGCTCGGCCTGCTCGCGTGGCGGGTGGCGATCGAGTGCATCTGGCGCCTGGAGATCGCCGCGCGCGCCGACCTGGCCGAGCTGGTCTTCGGGCATCTGGCGCGCCAGTCCGAGCAGTTTCACCTCGACAACTTCGGCGGCGCGCTCGTCGCGGACTCGACGAAGTTCCTCGCGGCGTACGAGCGGCTGACCGACGAGGCGGTCTTCACCTGGTACACGGCGGCGCTCAGCCTCGTGTACGTCGCGACCTTCCTCATCTGGAGCATGCCGCTCTTCGTGCTGGCGCTCGGCGTGATGTCGGTGGTCTATCTCGCGGCGGCGTGGAGGGTGAAGATGCGCGAGATGCCCTACAGCCGGCAGGCGGCCGCGAGTCATTCGCTGCAGACCTCTCAGCTGGCCGACACGATCACGAACATCTCGACGGTCCGCTCGTTCGGGCGCGAGGAGTTCGAGGACCGGCTGTTCGAGCAGCGCACCACGAGCTTCAGCGACGACGAATCGCGGCTCATGCGCGCGAGCCTCGTCGGCGACATGGTCACCGACGGCCTGAACCGGTTCGTGATGCTCGTCGCGGTGACCCTGGCGATCGTCGCGGTGATCAAGTGGGGCCAGCCGGTCGGCAGCGTGCTCGTGGTCGTGACGTACAGCCAGTTGCTCCTGCAGCGCCTGCATCAGGTCCAGCGCTCGTTCAAGAACGTCGTGCGGTCGCTTGGCGACGCGCGCGCGATGACCGTCGTGCTGCAGTCCGAGCCGACGGTGAAGGATCGCGCGCGCCCGGTCCCGCTGAAGGTCAGAGCCGGCGCGATCACCTTCGAGCACGTGACGTTCTCCTACCTGGCCCGCCACAAGCTCTTTCGCGGCTTCGACCTGTGCATCGAGCCCGGCCAGCGCGTCGGCCTCGTCGGCGCGTCGGGGTCCGGCAAGACGACCCTGTCGAAGCTGCTGCTGCGCTTCGTCGACGTCCAGGAGGGCCGCATCCTCATCGACGGCCACGACATCTGCGAGGTCTCCCAGGCCGAGCTGCGCCGGCAGGTGACGTACGTCCCGCAGGAGCCGCTGCTGTTTCACCGTTCGATCCGCGACAACATCGCCTACGGGCGCATGGACGCCTCCGACGAGCAGGTCCGCGAAGCGGCCCACCACGCCCGCGCGGACGAGTTCATCGACCGGCTGCCGCACGGCTACGACACGCTGGTCGGCGAGCGCGGCACGAAGCTCTCCGGCGGGCAGCGCCAGCGCGTCGCGCTCGCGCGAGCGTTCCTCAAGCGCACCCCGGTGCTCATCCTCGACGAGGCGACCAGCGCGCTGGACTCGCATTCGGAGGCGCTCATCCAGGAGGCGCTCTCGGAGCTGATGCAGGGCGGCACCGCGATCGTCATCGCGCACCGCCTGTCGACCGTGTCGAGCCTCGACCGCATCATCGTGCTCGACCACGGTCGCGTCATCGAGGACGGCACCCACGCGCAGCTGCTCGAGCTCGGCGGCCTCTACGCGGGCCTCTGGAGCCGCCAGTCGGGCGGCTTCCTCGCCGAGGTCTGAGCGCGCCCGCCTGTGCGACCCGCGCGGCGGTAGGCACCGGCGAGGTGCTCGCGCATCGCGAGCACGTCGGGGTGCTCGGCACCCTGGCTGCGCACGCGCGCCGGCAGCACCTCCTCCAGGATCGCGATCGCGTCGCACACCCGCCCGTCGTTGAGATACGCGAGGGCGAGGGTGTGGCGCGTCCTGAGCGTGTGAGGGTGCTCCGTCCCGAAGATCCGGCCGATGTCGACGAGCAGCGGCTCGAGCACCGCGATCGCGTCGCCGACACGCTCGTCGAGATAGGCCAGCGCGAGGTTGTGGCGGGTCAGGAGCGTCGAGGGGTGCTCGGCGCCGAGGATCTGCTCGTGGTCCTTCAGCACCGGGTCGAGGATCGCGAGCGCCTCGCCGATGCGGCCGGCGTCGGTGTATCCCCGTGCGAGGTTGTTGCAGGTGGTGAGCGTGTCGGGGTGCTTGACGCCGAGGATCCGGCCGCGGTCGGCCAGCAGCGGCTCGAGGATCGCGATCGCTTCGCCGACGCGCGCGTGCTTGCGGTACGTGTAGGCGAGGTTGTTGCGGATGGTGAGGGTGGCGGGGTGCTCGGCGCCGAGGATCCGCTCGTGATCGGCCAGCAGCGCCTCGTAGATCGCGATCGCCTCGGCCGAGCGTCCGACCCCGTGGTAGAAGGCCGCGAGATCGTTGCGCGCCATGAGCGTGTCGGGGTGCTCTGGGCCGAGGACCTGCTCGGCACGGTCGAAGACGATCTGGGCGATCCGGAGGTCGCGGCGCCCGGGCTCGGCGTGGTCCAGGTACCGGCATGCGCGGATGAGCAGGTCGATAAGCCGCGGTCCGGCGTCGCCCGGTTGATCGAGCGCGTCGGCGAGCGCGAGCACGTGCGGGAGCAGCTGCTCGCACGCCGGCCAGTGCGGGGGCAGCGAGACCTCGACGGGGAAGGCGCGATGCAGCGCGGTGAGTGCGCGCAGCGCGGGGGTGCGATCGTCGCGCGCGGCCGCGTCGTCACGGATCGTCTTCTGCAGCAGGCGGTGCACGCTGACGGTGTCGTCGTCGACGATGGCCAGGCTGAATCGCGCCAGCGCGTTGAGCGCGTCCGCCAGCCGCTTTCGCTCGATCGCCGTGGGCGCGTCGGCGAGCGCGGTCCACAGCGATTTCGGGATGGCGTCGGGCCCCAGGTGCGCGGCCATCGCGAGCACGTCGGCGGCCACCGGTGCCGCGCTGCTGGCGGCTTGGATCGACGCCTTCCAGGTCGACGCGACGGTCTGCGCGTAGGACAGCTCCGGGTGCCTGTCGAACAGCTCGCGCGCGGGCAGGTCGCCGAGCAGCGCCAGGTAGTCGGCGAAGCTCGTCCCGCTCTGGCAGTACGCGGCGGCATGCGAGAGCGCGAGCGGCAGGCAGCCGAGCGCCACGGCGAGCTGCCGCGCCGCGCGACGATCGCCGGGCCGTCCCGCGCGCTCGGTCAGGTAGGCGGCCGCGGTGTCCTCGTCGAAGACGTCCACCGTCAGCACGGGTCCGAACTGGCGCAGGGCCTGATCGCGCGACGTCACGAGCACCCGCCCCCGGCCACCGTGCGGACAGCAGCGTTGAAGCTGCTCGGGGGACGCGACGTTGTCGAGCACGAGCAGCCAGCGCAGGCCGCTCTCGCTCAGCCAGTCCAGCGCGATCTGCGCGAGGTCGCCGGCGGACTGCCCGTCGACGTCCGCGCCGATCCTCGCGGCGAGCTGCGCAAGGTCTGCGATCCCGCCGTCCTCGGCGCGGATCCATGCCACGACGTCGTAGCCGTCGGCGCGCTGCTGGACGTAGCGGGCGGCGAGCTGGCTCTTGCCGACCCCGCCGAGTCCCGTGATCGCCTGCGTGATCACCGCGCGATCGCCGGCCCCGAACACGTCGTCCAGCGCATCGATGTCCGCCTCGCGCCCGGTGAACGACGCCGCGACGGCGGGCAGGTTGAACCGCAGCCGGATCCCCGCGCCGCCAGCGGCCCGCGCACCGGCGACCCCGGCGGCGGGCGCACCGCCGGATGCCTCTTCCCAGTGCGCCGGCGGGCGCGCGGGACCCGTCCTGCGGCCGACGAACCCGATCGCCCTCCCCGGTTGCAGCGGTTGCGGGCGCGCCGCCCGGATCGTCTCCGCGAGCTCGCGCGTAGCCGCCGACGGGGCGGTGCCGAGCTGCTCGCGCAGCCGCTGCGAGAACCTGTCGTAGCTGACCAGCGCGGCGGCGCGGTCACCGACGCTCGCCAGCCGGCGGATCAGCTCGCGCTGCGGCTCCTCCACCAGCGGATCCAGCCCGATCTGGCGGCGCGTGAGCAGCAGGGCGGTCGCAAGGTCGCCGCTCGCCTCGGCCTCCGCGGCGGCCGGGCCGAGCGCATCGCTGAGGCGCTGTCGCAGCTCGTCATGGCGCTCATAGACCCATTCACCCTCGAGCCCTGTCAGCAACTCCTCGCTCCACAGGTCAAGCGCGGCCTGCACCTGGCCCGCGCCCAGCAGGCGATCGAACTCGCCGACGTCCGTCCACACGTCTGGCGCGTCCGCCAGGGCGACACGCTCGCGCGTGGTGGTCAGAAAACGTCCGGCGTCAGGCCCGAGCGAGGCGCGCAGCTGCGCGAGCGCTGTGCGCAGGCTCGCGCGCGCGCTCGTGTCCAATCCCCCCGGCCACAGCCACGCGGCAAGCGTCTCGCGTGAGTGCGGCCGGCGCTCCAGCGCCAGCATCGCCAGCAGCAGACGCGCGCGCCGGCTCGACGGCGGCGCCACCTGGACACCGTCGATCTCGATGCGTAGCACCCCCAACAGCCACACGCGCAACATCCCTGGACAAGCCTAAGACCCGGCCAAAGCGTCACCCTGAACGGTTCTTTCACGGACGATTTGCGGTTGATTGACGGAACTCTCTCGCCTGCTTGCAAGGCTGCTTGGCACACCGTCACCCCGCCCCCGTGCACCCCGTCGAACACTCCCACCCCACGATGCTCACCCCAAGTATCAGGCCCCATCCCTCGCGCCGGCGATGGACGGCCGACGCAGCCGCTGCGTCGACTGGTCTCAACGCGCATGCCACCAGCGCTCGCGCGACGCTGACGCTGGCGCTGAGTGCCTGCGGCCTGATCCATGTCGTCGACAGTCTCAGCCGACCGGCGCGCTGGCTCCTGCAGGCACTTCTCATGGCCCTGCTCGCCGTTGCATTCTTCAGTGTCGCGCGGCGCACGTCGGAGATCCGTTTTGGCTGGCTGATCTCCGGCAGCGTCGCCGCCGGACTCGCGATAGCGGCGACCTACAACCTCATCGCAGCCACAGTCACACCCACGCTCCCAGCCTCCGGCGCGGTCATCTTCGCCGCGATCATGCTGCTCGTCGTGCACATGGGACGCCGCCGTGGCCGACCGCGTGGCCAGTCAAAACGACACATCCCGTGAACTTCTGCCTGATTTCTGCAATTTGATGGTGCACCCCCGATGATCTTGCTACCATCAGATTAGTTGGCATCCCCCCAAAGGTCTGTCAACACCGTCGGCGACTGACACGCCGACAGCCCGGCGCCCGATGAAGACCGTCATCACCCACGTCGATGGAGCGAATCCGCGCGACTTCCCCGTATCAGCGCGGTCGCCACTCGCGCGTGGGTGGTGGCGCTGGGCCTGCTGTCATGGCAAATGGACGCCGACATCGCTCCGCTGGGGCACGTAGTCAAACGAGGCGGGGCGCCGATGCGCGCGATCACCGACGACAACGGTGATCGCGCACGTCGGTCCGGGTGCTTGAGCGAGACGCGCGTGCGACGGTCATGCCACGCGACGAGCTGACGCGCACGGACCAGGAAGTAGTAGAAAGAAGGCCAACGCCTGCGCAGAAGTTGACACCGGCACGAGGGGGAGCCCACCATGCGCGAACACCACAGATGGACCGGCTGTCAGACGGCGCTCGTGGCGGTGCTTGCGATGGCCGCGACGCTCGCCGCGGCACAGGGCGCCTCCGGATCGGCGCCGGCGACGCCGACGGCCGCGTCGATCGGGCTCAGGACCAGCGACTTCCCGGCGAAGGCATGGCGCGATCTCGGCGCGCTGCGCGACAACAAGCCGACGCGCTTCCAGCGCCAGATCGCCGCCTGCATGGGCGCGCCCGATCCTGCGAAGGGCAGCGACTACGCGCTCTCGCACGGCTTCGGCAGCCGCGGCCCGGCGGGGAGCCTGCTGAAGTCCGACGTGTACTCGATCGTGCAGGTCGAGCCGACGCGCGAGGCGGCGGCGCAGGTCCTGCAGGCGCTGCGGGCGTCCAACGCGGCGGCGTGCCTGCGGTTCTTCACGCGCGTGCTGAACCGCAACCTCGCGAAGGTCGCCCAGCTCGGCGTGCCGGCGGTGCGGATCGAGGGCACCGGATGGGGCCCCAACGCGCTGCGCGCGCGGATCGCCGCACCGCTGAAGATGCGCCTGCAGCCGCTGAAGCGCACCCAGAGGGTGGCAGCCGGCGCGGCCGCCAAGACGCTGCCCGACGACGCGGCGAGCCAGGCCGTCGACAGCACGGTGATCAAGGGCGACAGCACGCTGCATCTCGACCAGGTCTACGCCGTGCGCGGGCGCGTCGTGATGGCAGCGCACTTCGTCGGCATCGGCGCGGCGGTGCCGGTCGCGGCGCAGAAGGCGTTCGTCCTGCGGATGCTCAAGCGCGCAAAGCCGGTGCCGGAGGCGGCGGCACCGCCCGGCGCGGTCATCATCCCGCCGCCCGTCGTCACGCCGATCACGCCCCTGACCATCACCGTCGGCGAGTTCCTGCCGCCGCAGGGCGTCACACCCGGCGCGCTGGAGTTCCCGCCGGGGCCGTCCGGCACGGAAGGTCCCAAGGTGATGCTCGAGACGTGCACGGAGGAGGCGGAGGGACTCGGGCTCGTCGAGGGCCAGAACGCGATCCCGGGCACGAACCTCACCGTGCACATCAGCGACAAGTGCTTCTCCGCCATCCAGATCGTGATCGCTCCGGTCAAGGACAAGAAGTGCCATCCGAAGTGGTACGAGTACGTCGACCTGTCGGCGCTCTACATCTGCGGCGGGCCGGCCGCGACGCTGCTCCTCGGGCCGGGCGCCACGGGCACGGGCAAGGTGCCGTTCATCATCGCGTTTCCGAACATCTCGGCGTACTGACCGCGGGGCGTCGGCGTTCGCGACCCCGGATGCCGGGCCCCTGATTGCCGTGACGAGACGCACGCTGGCGTAGGGTGTTGTGCAGGCACAGCCCCGGCAGGGCGGTCCGGCTTCGTGATGCGCGAGCGTTCGAACGCCACGATCACCGAGATGCTCAGGCGAAATCCGCAGATCTCGGTGCACGCGAGATGCCGGCGCGGACTTCCACGCGATCGGCTTGCGCGTCGTCGACGGGCTCCAACTCCACAACGAGGGACGGACAGGCATGGCCTCCAGCGGCAAGAAGAAGACCACGATGGCGAAGCTCAATCGTGAGAGCCGGCTCCGCGAGCGCCGGCTCGACAAGCAGATGCGAAAGGACGCCCGGAAGGCGGCCGCAGCTCATCCCGGCGAGCCCGACGACGCGCTGACCGGCCAGCCCGGCGAGAGCGGCGAGCCGGCTGCCGGGCAGCCCGCTGCCGACCCAGCCGTTCCGGCGCTCGCCGACGGCTGACCGTAAGCCGGAAGGCGTGTCGATTTCGTCGCTCCCCGTTCGTCTCATAGGCGACCATTCCGAGAAGGAGGAAGCGATGAAGTACATGCTGCTCATCCATCAGGGCACCACCCCGTTGCCGGGATCGGACGCGTGGGAGAACCTCTCCGATGACGCGAAGGGGGCGGTCTACGGCGCGTACAAGGCGATCAACGAGACCCCCGGCGTCAGTCCCGGCCTTCAGCTGCAGCCACCCGAGACGGCGACGACCGTGCGGGTGCAGGACGGCAGGACGCTGACCACCGACGGTCCCTTCGTCGAGCTCAAGGAGGCGATCGGCGGCTACCTCATGTTCGAGGCCGACGACCTCGACGCGGCGATCGACCTGGCCTCGCGGATCCCGGCGGCCGGCATGGGCGGCGCCATCGAGGTGCGCCCGATCGCGGAGTGGTAGCGATCCTCGAGCAGACGTTCCGCGACCAGTGGGGCCGCGTCCTCGCAGCACTGATCGGCTTCCTCGGCGACTTCGACCTCGCCGAGGAGGTCACGCAGGAGGCCTTCGCGATCGCCGCCGAGCGCTGGCCGCGCGACGGAGCCCCGGCGAATCCGGGCGCCTGGCTGGTCACGACCGCGCGCAACCGCGCCATCGACCGCATTCGCCGGGATCGCACGCTGGCTGAGAAGACGCGCCTGCTCGAGGTGCCCGCGACGGCGCAGGACCCGATGGACGACCCGACGACATTCCCCGACGAGCGGCTCGAGCTCGTCTTCACCTGCTGTCATCCGGCGCTCGCCATCGACGCGCAGGTCGCGCTCACCCTGCGCACGCTCGGCGGCCTGAGCACCGGCGAGATCGCTCGTGCGTTCCTCGTCGGCGAGCCGACGATGGCCCAGCGACTGGTGCGGGCGAAGCGCAAGATCAAGGCCGCAGGGATCCCGTTCCGGGTCCCGCCCGACCATCTGCTGCCCGATCGGCTGGCCGCCGTGCTCGCGGTCGTCTACCTCATCTTCAACGAGGGCTACGGTGGCCGCGGCGACCTGGCGGCCGAGGCGCTGCGGCTCGGGCGGGCGCTCGCCGAGTTGATGCCCGACGAGCCGGAGGTGCACGGCCTGCTGGCGATGATGCTGCTGCACGAGGCGCGCCGCAGGGCCAGGTTCACGGCCCCGCCGGCCCGCGACCTCGTGCTGCTCGCCGACCAGGACCGCTCCCTCTGGGACACAGGACAGATCGCCGACGGGCGGGTGGTGCTCGACCGGGCCCTTGCGCTGCGCGGCCGCGGCCCCTATGTCGTGCAGGCGGCGATCGCCTCCCTGCATGCCGACGAGCCGCGCGACTGGCCGCAGATCGCCGCGCTCTACGGCGAGCTCGCGCGCCTCACGGACTCGCCGGTCGTCGAGCTCACCCGCGCGGTCGCCGTCGCCGAGGACGAGGGTCCCCAGGCGGGACTGGACATCGTTGATCGGCTCGCCCTCGAGGACTACTGCTACCTGCACTCGACGCGGGGGGAGCTGCTGCGCCGTCTCGGTCGAACGGACGAGGCCCGTGACGCGTACCGCCGTGCGCTCGCGCTCGTCCACGACGACGCCGAGCGGCGCCTGCTCGAACGCCGGCTGGCGCAGCTCGACACGGCCGCGGGCTCCGCCGCGCAGTGACGGCGAGCACCCCGTCGCCGGAAAGCGCCGCGCGGCATGCGCTCTCGCTCTCCGGCGAGCGCCTTTCGCTCATGCGCAGAGTGATGGTCTCGAAGTGGCAGAGCCGCGCGCCGGTCGAGGATCGCGCGCAGGAGCAGGTCGTCGTCAGCGGCGCCCGCGCCGCCGCGCGCGCGCGCGGGCTCGGGGAAGCGGGCGTCGCCGTGTTGGCCGCGCTCGACGGGTTGCGCTGCCGCCCGGGGGCGCGTGCCGCGCTGCTCCGGGACAGCCGCCGGCTCATCCGCACACGGTTCGTCACCGATCGAGCGCGCGCCGGCCTCGTCGACGCGCTGCTGAAGGTCCACGGCGCCACGCCATGTCGCCGTGCGGGCCGCGGCTGCTAGCGGGGGCGGCCATCGCCCGCAGGACGAGTCGTGCGTAGCCGCGGCGCTGCCCGATCCGGTTGGGGTGGTAGCTGTCGTTGACCGGGCTGATCAGGCCGTGGAGAAACGGGCGCGCCGAGCAGATCTCGTGGCCGGCGAACGCCGGGATCGCGTCCTTGAACCGGAAGCCGCGGCCCGCGGCTCGCACGCGGCTGCGCAACGTGTCGCGCAACCGATCCGCGATGTCGTTGAGGGCGGCCAACGAGGCAGGGGAGAAGGAGCCTGCGGCGTCGCAGCTCTCGCCCGTGAACAGCCGTGGGTAGCCGAGCACGATGACCGTCGCAGCGGGAGCTCGCGTCCGGATCTCGTCGTAGACGGCGTCGAGCTTGGCGGGCAGGTCGTCGCGAATCGTGTTGCGCGTGTCATCGATCGCCGACTGGCATTCCGGCGGCGGCCCGGGCTGCAGGCACGTGCCGATCACGCGCGTCAAGCCGATGTCGTTGCCGCCGATCGTGACCGTCACCCAGCGCGTCGTCCTGCTCAGGTGCGACACCTGGTTGGCGAGCGCGTCGCTGATCGTCGCGCCGGCGCACGCGACGAAATCGAGCTTGAGGCGCGGGCGCCGCGCGGCGACCACCGCCGGGTAGCCATAGCGACCTCGTTCGCACGCCGGGTCCAGCGCGTAGTCGCCCGTCGCGGCGCCCGAAGAGAACGAATCGCCGAGCGCGACGTATCGCTCCGACACGGGCGCCGCCGCGGCCGCGGCGGGAGCGACGAGGACGGCGAGCAGGCACGCCTGGACGAACACCGCGTTGCTGCATCTGCGGATCATGGGTTGGGCTTGTACTTGCTGCACCGGCCGCTCGTGCGTGCCGCGCGACACTGCGCAGCCTTGGGCGCGCTGCAGCACCCGGTCCGGCAAGCTACGCAGCCGATGCTCGTGTTCCGCCCGTGCCCCGTCGACGAGGAACCGGCCGCTGCGCTCGTCCAGGGCATGCGTGACGACATCGCCGCGCTCTACGACGGGCTGAACCTCGACGGCCCGGACATGCCCAAGGCCGGGCCGGGCGAGCTCGGCCCGCCGGACGGGGCGTTCTTCGTCGGCTTCGAGGACGACGTCGCGGTGTGCTGCGGCGGGATCAAGCGGCTGCCCGACGGGGCATGCGAGATCAAGAAGATGTTCGTCGTGTCCGAGGCGCGCGGGCGCGGCGTGGCGCGCGCCCTGCTCGTCGAGCTCGAGCAGCAGGCGCGTGACCGCGGCTATACCGTCGCGCGGCTGGACACGGGACCGCGGCAGGCTCGCGCACAGCGCATGTACGAGCGGGCCGGCTACGTCGCGATCGAGAACTTCAACGCCAACCCCGTCGCCAGCTTCTTCGGCGAGAAGCGACTGTAGGAATCGACGATCGTCAGCGTCGGGGCGGCCACTCAAGCCTGCCGCGCGCGGTTGTGCCGGGCGATCGCGTGAAAGGCGCGCTTGGGCTCCCAGCGGTACGGCGAGCCGAGGTCCCGTTCGTCCTCGAGGATGACCTTGACGACCGAGAACGCGGCGGTGTCGAGGTTGTACCGCGGTGTCTTCGAGCTGGGTGAGTCGGGCGAGATGAAGGTGTAGACGAACGCTCCGAGGAGATCCTGGGACTCGAAGACGTCGAGCATCTCTGCGATGTAGCGCGCCTGGGTGGACTCGCTGCGGACGGGCCTGCCGATGAGCTCGGGCCGGCCCTTGTCGTAGTCGACGATGTCGTAGCCCGACCCGCCCCGCTGCGGCGCGCCCTCGTAGGTGCAGCACCCGAACTCGCAGATGAGGATCGGCTTGTTCCACCGGCGATAGGGGGCGAGCTGCCGCGCGTGTCCCGACCGGCTGCGATGAAACTCGTAGTAGTCGATGCCGACGATGTCAAACGGCGTCCAGTCGACCTGCTCGAAGACCGCAGCGGCGTACGTCACGTCGCCGCCGAAGTTGGCTCGTGCCGCCGCCGCTGCCTGGCCGAGAAACGCGTTCAAGCGCTTGCGAAGCGCGTTGAAGTCGATCTTCCCCCTGCCGAGGACCGCGATCCGTTCGAGGAACGTGTCCCCGGGGACGATCCCAGGAGTGAACAGCGAATGCTCGCAGCCGGCGATCAGCGTCACGCGGCCGGGATGCTGCAGGCGCAGCCGCTCCGCCTCTCGGGCGGTGCGCGCGAGATGGTCGAGAATCTCCGCCCGCGGCCGGTCGTAATTGCGCGGCTGAAGCATCACGTGCATGCCCCGCTCGAGAGCCGCCTCGGCGGTCTGGACCAATCGCGATACATGGGTGCCCGCCAGGCTGACCGCGTTGCAGTGAAGACGGTCGCGAATCGCATCGATCTCGCGTCGCATCTGCGCGTGCGTCCAGCGCTGGCGGGAGTTCTCGCCGAGGTGGTCGATGCCGGTGTCGTAGGTGACGCCGCGCAACGCGAGGCCGCGGCGCGAGCCCGCCGCTGCTGCGGATGGCGTGCTCAGGTCGGGCGCATCGACGCCGGCGGCGAGAAGACCGAGCGCGGCCGCGCGCTTGAGGAAGGCCGCTCGATCGAGGAGGTCTGGGTGGTCCATGCCGCCGATGGTGCTCTCCGGCGAAGCGGCGCACATCGGTCGCGAGTAGGGATCGCCCTCCGTCTTTCGACGGAGGGCGCATGCGGCACCCACAACCGCCGACCGCGCCCTTGAGTGCCCCGCGCCCGGCCTACGACTTCGCGGGGTCGAGCTCGTCCATGTCCGCGGGCCAGGGCAGCGGGAAGATGTCGCGCCAGGGCCGCGCCTCGTCGACGACCCGCGCGACCGACCCGCGCGCCATCAGGTCGCGGTAGTAGCGCGTGATGTTCGGCTGATCGTCCTGGTTCCAGCGATGGACGGCACGCGTGTAGAACAGCGCCGGCGCAGCGGCGCAATCGGCGACGGTGAACGACGGGCCGGCCGCCCAGGCCCGCTGCGCGAGATGCGCGTCGAGCACCGCGTAGGCGGTATCGAGGGTGTGGCGCGCCTCGACGACGCCCTCGGGGTCGTTGCGACCCTCGGGTCGCAGGCGGTCACCGACGATCTTCTGCATCGGCCCCGCGACGTGCTGATCGAAGACGCGATCCCAGAGCCGGGCCTGCAGCGCCACCGCTCGATCGGCCGGCACCAGCTTGGGCCCACCGGCTGCGAGGTCGTCGAGATACTCGATGATCGTCGTCGACTCCGGGATCGTGAGATCCGCGGACTCGTCGCGGAGCACCGGGATGCTGGCCATCGGCCACAGTCCGGCCAGCTCGGCACGGCCGTCGGCGCCCTCGACGAGGTGCGAGCGGAATGGCAGATCGAGCTCGTAGAGCGCGATGAGCGCCTTCTGGCAGAACGAGGCGAAGGGGTGCTGATACAGGACGAGGTGCATCTCAGGCTCCGCGGACCGCGCCCGCATGTCGGCGGGCGCCGTCGACGCCGAGCCTAACGAGAGTCCAGCCGGTGCGCCGACCGACGGTCAGTGACCGGCCGCCCACAGATGGTGGGTCGCGTAGGAGCGCCAGGGAGCCCATTCCGGGCAACCGTCCGAGAGGTCGACGTCGAGCTCCTCCGCGGACCTGCGCACGCCGAGGTCGGACGCGAGCAGGACGTCGCGGTCGCCCATCGCGCGCATCCGGATGTAGTCCGCCGTCCACGGTCCGACGCCGGGCAGTGCGAGCAGCGCGGCAAGCTCGCGGCGGCGGTCGGCATCCGGATCGAGACGGAGATCGCCGGCGGCGCATGCCGCGGCGATCGCGAGCACCGTCGCGGCTCGTGATCGCGGCATCGGCAGCGATGCCGGGTCGATCGCGGCAAGCTGCGCGGGGCCGGGGAACAGCTGGGTGACTTGGCCGTCGAACGCTCGCGATCCGTGTTCGGCGGCGATGCGGCCGAGGAGCGTGCGCGCGCCGCTCACGGAGATCTGCTGGCCGACCACCGCCCGGATCGCCATCTCGAACCAGTCGACGGCGCCCGGCGAGCGCAGCCCGGGGCGCGTGGCGACCAGCGGCCCCAACGCCGGATCGGCGCCGAGCTGGGCGTCGACGGCAGACGGGTCCGCATCGAGGTCGAGCAGACGGCGCGCGAGCGACATCACCGTGACGAGATCGCGCTGATCGGTGAGCTCCACGCGGCAGGCAACAGCGCCCTCGGCAGCGGAGAGGCGGATCCGTGCCGGACCGCCGGGCGCCCGAACGGTGCGCGCGTAGCAGCCTGACTCGTACGTCTCCACGCCGGGGATCGCTCGCCTGCCCAGGAACGCCAGGGTCGCATCGAGGTCCATCGGCGCCGAGTAGGCGAGCAGAACCGTGACCGTGGCGGGTTCGGCGGCTGCCGGGGGTGCAGTCGCGCGCATCCTCGCCGGCGTCGTGGCGAACGTCCCGCCGACGGCGCGGTGGAGCTGGCGCACCGTCTCGAATCCGGCGACGAACGAGACGACGTCCATCGGCATGCCGGTGGTCTCGAGCAGCACCCGCGCGGTCTGGGCCCGAGTCTCGTCGCAGGTCTCCGCGTCCGACGTCATGGCTCAGTCGCGCGCGGCGGCGTCGATCTGGACGGGATAGCCCGCGCGCAGTGCGTGGATCGTCGAAGGCGGGGTGATGACCGTCGCGGTGCCGCGGACGGGCCGTGCCCTGCGGTCGCCGTATCCCGCGCGTGTCCATTCGACCAGCTGATCGCCGGCGACGAGCAGGGGCGACTCGTCGAGCAGCACGAAGGCGCCGCCGGGCAGGTCGGCCCACGGCAGCTCGTGGACGCGCCGGCGGTGGGTTCCGCGGACGATCCGCTCGCCGTGCAGCCGGCGGTTGATCTGCTGCGCCGACGGCACCTCGACCCCGAGGCCCTCCGCCCAGGCGGCGCGGTAGGCGTCGTAGCTCACGCGGCGGCACTCGGCGCACGGACGATGTCCCGCGGCGAAGGAGACGGCCTCGTCGTGGAAGAACAGGAACGTGTAGTGACCTGGCTGCCACTGCTCACGCCAGCGGCCGCCGAACTCGAGCGCACAGGTGATCCACAGGTCGCTCGCGTGGAACCGGACGATCTCCTTGCCTCGATGAAGGATCCCGCGGTTGCCCGTCCAGGCACCGCGCAGCGCGAATGCCTCGACGTCCCCCGTCGGCGTGACGCGGTTGCGGGCCGGCATCACAGTCATTGTGATGGTTGATCCAGATCGTCCGCGCCCGGTCGCGCGCGACCTCACGAATCCGGCCGTCGACGCGTTCTCTCTCGCAGTACCGTCCGCCCGAGAGGAGCCCCGCATGCGCACCACGCACACCCTGTTCGAATCGCCACTCGGCGAGCTCATCCTCGTCGCCGAGGATGAAGTGCTGAGCGGCGTGTACTACCCGGGCCACTGGACGCGGCCCGATCCGGCCACGTTCGGCGAGCGCAGCGACCGCCGGTTCGAGCAGGTCGAGGAACAGCTCGCCGAGTACTTCGCAGGTGAGCGCACCAGCTTCGAGCTGGCGACATCCGCCACCGGCAACGCGTTCCAGCGGCAGGTCTGGGAGCTCATCGACCGGATCCGCTACGGGCAGACGGCGACCTACGGCGAGCTCGCGAGCGAGCTCGGCAACCCGACGCTGGCGCGCAAGGTCGGCAACGCCGTCGGTCACAACCCGCTCTCCGTGATCGTCCCCTGCCACCGCGTCGTCGGCAAGGACGGCAGGCTCACCGGGTACGCGGGCGGGCTGCAGCGCAAGCGGTTCCTCCTGGACCTCGAAGGCGCCTTGCGGAAGTCCGACGCCCCGGCGCCCTCGCTCTTCTGAACGGGCCGGCGATCAGGCCGCATCGCGCGACCGCTCGAGGCCGTCGAGGATCAGATCCAGCCCGAACGCGTACTCGTTGCCGTAGTCGTAGCCGGGCTTGAGGACGTGCTCGACGGTCAGCTCGGTGAGGTGCGGGTACTCGCCGGCGGGGAACTGCGCCAGGATCGTCTGCGCCACCTCGGCCGTCTGCTCCGGGGTGTCGAACGGCAGGCTCGTCTCCTGCATCGCGAACCCGTACGTGTAGCTGTCCAGGGCGGAGAACGCGTGCGCGGCCAGCTCGATCGAGAAGCCCGCTTGCCGCAGCGTTCCGATCACGGTGTCGTGATGTCGCAGCGTGGCGGGACCAGGCGTCGTGCGCGACTCCATGAGCCCGGTCGCCCAGGGGTGGCGCGACAGCACCTCGCGGGCTGAGATGCCGCGCTTGCGCATGGCCGTCTTCCAGTCGGTGCCGGAGGGCAGCTCGATCTCGGCGAAGACCGCGTCGATCATGCCGTTGAGCAGGTCCTCCTTGTTGGCCACGTGGTGGTAGAGCGACATCGCCTCGACTCCGAGGTTCTCGCCGAGCTTGCGCATGGTGAGCGACTCGATCCCGTTCGCATCGGCAAGGGCGATCGCGGCGCGCAGCACCCGGTCGCGGCTCAGTCGGGCGCGGGGCTTCGTCCGCGGATCGGTCGGTGGCGTCATCTGGTCCTCTGGGGTTCGGCTTGACAGCCTTACGGCGTATGGCTACCTTACACCATAAGCCTTACAACGTACGGGAAAGAGACGATGACCTCCGCACCAGCACAACCGACCAGCACGAGCAGCGCAGCGACCGCCGGTGCGGAGACGATGACGGCGATCGTCCAGGACGAGTACGGCGAGGCCGGCGACGTCCTGCGACTCGCGCAGATCGACAGGCCCGAGATCGGCGACGACGAGGTGCTGCTGCGGGTGCATGCGGCCGGCGTGGACCGCGGGGTCTGGCATCTCATGGCCGGGCTGCCCTACCCGATCCGCATCGCGGGCTACGGGGTGCGCGCACCCAAGCACGCCGTTCGAGGTCGCGAGGTCGCCGGATGCGTCGAGGCCGTCGGCAAGGACGTGACGACGCTGCAACCGGGCGACGAGGTGTTCGGCATCGCCGACGGCTCGTTCGCCGAGTACGCCTGCGCTCGCGCGGACAAGCTCGCGCCCAAGCCGGCGAACCTCACCTTCGAGCAGGCGGCGATCGTCCCCGTCTCAGCCCTCACCGCGTTGCAGGGTCTTCGCGACCACGGACGGCTGCAGCCGGGGCAGAACGTGCTGATCATCGGCGCGTCGGGAGGCGTCGGGACCTTTGCCGTGCAGATCGCCAAGGCGCTCGGAGCGCACGTCACCGGCGTGTGCAGCACGGCGAAGGTCGAGATGGTCCGATCGATCGGCGCAGACCACGTCATCGACTACACGCACGGCGACATCGCGGAGGGCGGCAAGCGCTACGACCTGATCCTCGATACCGGCGGGCACCGTTCGCTGGCACAGCTGCGGCGTGTCCTCGCTCGCCGGGGAAGGCTCGTCATCGTCGGATCCGAGACGGGCGGCCGCTGGCTCGGTGGCCTGGAGCGTCAGATCGGGGCGCTCATGCTGTCCCCGCTCGTGGGCCAGAAGCTGGGGTCGTTCGTGGCGTCGGAGAACAGAGAGGACCTGCTGGCTGTCAAGCAGCTCATCGAGTCCGGCCAGGTCACGCCGGCGATCGACCGGACCTACGCGCTGAGCGAGGTGCCGGCCGCCATCCAGTACATGAAGGACGGGCACGCGCGAGGGAAGGTCGTCATCGCCGTGGCACCCTCCCTGCAACCGTGACCATCGACATCGCGATGCTGCTCGCATGCAGCGACGGCGACCCGGGGAGCCCAGGGCCGTGAGCCCCGAAGGCCACAAGGGCACCGTGACGCTGGTGCGTCATGCCGAGACCGCGTGGTCGCTGGCGGGCCGCCACACCGGACGCACCGATGTGCCGCTCACGGACGCCGGCCGGGACAAGGCACGGGCGCTCGCCGACAAGCTGCGCGGGCGTTCGTTCACGCTCGTGCTGACCAGCCCGCTGTCGCGCGCCGTCGAGACCGCGAGGCTCGCCGGCTACCCCGACGCCGAGCCCGAACCGGATCTCATGGAGTGGGACTACGGCGACGACGAGGGCCTGACGACGCCGCAGATCCGCGAGCAGCGCGACCCCGACTGGCTGCTGTGGCGCGACGGCGCCGCCGGCGGCGAGGACGCTCGCGACGTCGGTGCGCGCGTGGACCGCGTGATCGCGCGGCTCACCGCGGCCGGCGGGGACTGCCTCGTCTTCGCCCACGGCCACGTGCTGCGGGTGCTCGCGGCGCGCTGGCTGGAGCAGCCCGCGCAGTTCGGCGCGCGGCTCGTGCTGCAGACCGGCACCTTGTCGGTGCTCGGCTACGAGCACGACGTCCGCGCGATCCTGAGCTGGAACGACGGCTGAGCGCGGACTCGGCGACATTCAGACCCGGGACCGTGCCCGGCGCCGCGCGGCGCCCGCGACGCGTGCGTCACCGCGCCTCAGGCATGATCGACGCTGGCGTGTCACTGCCAGGATTCGAGACCCAGCACACGCTGTCGGCGAGGCACCGGCAGGCGGACCACAGGGCGAGGGCTACACGAAGCGCGAGATGGCCGGCGAGCTCGTCGCGCTGATGACAGCGCTCGGCCACGAGCGCTTCGCGGTCGTCGGCCACGACCGCGGCGCCCGCGTTGCGTTCCGCATGGCGCTCGACCATCCCGAGCGCATCACCCGCGTCGCGCTGCTCAACATCGTGCCGACCGTCGACCAGTTCGAGCGGATGGGGGAGGGCCCCTCGCTCGGGTACTGGCCGTGGTTTCTGCTCGCGCAACCGACGCCGTTCCCCGAGCGCATGATCGGAGCCGACCCGGGCGCGCTGATCGACCACGTCTTCGCCACCTGGCCGAGCGATCCGGACGCGATCGGGGCCGAGCACCGCGACGCATACCGCCGCGCGATGACGCCGGCGACGATCGCCGCCATGTGCGCCTACTATCGCGCGAGCTTCCATCTCGATCGCCACCACGACGCCGGCGACCGCGCCGCCGGGCGGCGGATCACGGCTCCGGCACTCGTCGTCGTCGGCGAGGACGAGACGCAGCTCGCCGACGCCGGCGACGTCTGGCGGACCTGGACGGAGGATCTCCACGCGACGCAGGTGCCGGGCGGTCACTTCCTCCCGGAGGAGGCACCGCGCGAGGTCGCCGACATCCTCGCCGCGTTCCTGGTCTCGACGTAGCTGCCACAGCAACGCTTCCTGTACGCGTCGCTGCGGCGGTGGCCCATGCCTGCCGCGGTGCCAGGTCCGCGTCGAGGACGCGTGTATTTCGCGAACGCGCGGTAGACCGGAGTGGGGCGAAGTATGTACGGTCTGCAACGAGAGGAGGGTGATCGGTTGAGCGTCATCGCTGAGGGGTCCGTCGCAGAGGAGCCTGAGAACACGCGCAGCGAGCCGCTGGTCGGCAAGGGCATGCTGCTGCTCTTCATCGCGCTGATCTCGTGCTTCACCGCCTGGGGGGTCGCGCAGGACCTGACCACGCCGATGGTCGCCGGCTTCAAGCGCATCTTCGACATGAGCACGTTTCAGGCGTCGCTCGTGCAGCTCGCGTACTTCGGCGCCTATTTCCTGCTCGCGCTGCCGGCGGCGTTCATCAACCAGCGCTTCGGCTACAAGACGGGCATCCTGACCGGCCTGGGACTGGCGGCCCTCGGCGCCTTCCTCTTCTACCCGGCGAGCAAGATCATGACCTACGAGGCGTTTCTCGTCGCCCTGTTCGCGATGGCCGCGGGCTGCTCGATCCTCGAGACCTCAGCCAATCCGTACGTCATGTCGCTGGGCTCGGAGCGCACGGCGACGCGCCGCCTGAACCTCGCCCAGGCGTTCAATCCCGTCGGCACGAACATCGGCGTCCTGGTCGCCGCGACGCTGATCCTGCCCAAGCTGGCCGACCCGGTCGACGTCGGGTCGCTGACGCCGGCCGAGCTGCACACCATCCGGGCCGGCGAGCTGGGCGCGGTGATGGGGCCATATCTCGGCCTCGCCTTCCTGCTGATCATCATCGCCGTCGTCATCGCGAGCCAGAAGGCGCCGCCGATCGTTGAGGAGTTCCCCGACGCCGTCGCGGCCGACGGTGGCACGGTCGACATCCGGCGCGTGCTGTGGCACAACAAGCGCTACCGCTACGGCGTCGTCGCCCAGTTCGCCAACGTGGCAGCACAGGTGTGTGTCTGGACGTATCTGATCCAGTACGTGGGGCAGGCCCTGGGCGGGAGCCTCGAGAAGGGCGGCCTCTACCTCCAGGTCAGCCTGCTCGTCTTCCTCGCCTCCCGCTTTCTCATGACCTGGGTGATCGGCCGCATCCGCGCGACCAAGGTGCTCGCGGTGCTCGCGTTCCTCGCCGTGCTCCTGTGCCTGTTCGCGATGTCCAGCCCCAACATGGCCGGGGTGATCGCCCTCGTCGCGGTGTCCTTCTGCCTGTCGCTCATGTTCCCGACGATCTACGGCGTCGCCCTGAAGGGCCTCGGGCCGGCGACGAAGTTCGGGGCGGCCGGCCTCGTGATGGCGATCGTGGGCGGGGCGATCATGCCGCTCGTGCAGGGCGCGCTCGTGGACTCGACCAGCCCGGCCTTCTCATTCATCGTTCCCGCCGGCTGCTTCGCGGTGGTCGGCCTCTACGCGCTCTACGACCTGAGGGCCGGGCCGAGCGTGCTCGGCGGACAGCCCGCCCGCGATGCCGGCCCGCATCCTGCCCTACCGACGCAACCCGCAGGGGGTGCGGCGTGACCACCGGCCGGCGCGGCGCGGCCGCAGCCGCAGCTGTCGCGATCCTCACGCTGGCGGTGGTCGCGTGCGGTGACAACTCGCCGACGAGCGCGACGACCAGCACGAAGCGGCTCGAGGTGGTGTCCTGGTGGACCTCGGGATCCGAGGCGGCGGCCCTCGACGCCCTCTTCGCCGCGTTCCGGAAGTCCAACCCGGGCGTCGACGCCGTCAACGGCGCGGTCCCCGGCGGCGCGGGCTCGAAGGCGATCGTCGAGCTCGCAAAGCGCCTGCAGGACGACGACCCGCCTGACGTGTGGCAGACGTTCGCCGGCAAGTCGGTGCAGCTCTACGCGAGCCGCGGGGTGATCCGCAGCGTCGCGCCGGTCTTCGAGCGCGAGGATCTGCGCGCGCGGATGCAGCCCACGATCCTGCGCTCGGTGATGCGTGACGGCCGCCCGTACGGGATCCCGACAGGCGCGCATCGCAGCAACGTCCTGTGGTTCAACAGGCGGCTGCTCGAGCGGGCCGGGGTCAGGCCTCCGTCGAGCGGCTACACCCTCGCCGCGTTCCAGGGCGACCTCGCGAAGATCCAGGCGTCCGGAGCGGTGCCGCTGTGCCTCGGCGGCGAGGACCGGTTCACCACGGTCGAGCTGTTCGAGAACACGCTGCTGAGCTCGATCGGGGCTCGCGGATGGAAGGACATGGTCGACGACAAGCTCGACTGGCGCGGCGGCCGCGTGGAGACGGCGCTGAAGCGCTTCGGCGGGTTGCTGCGCTACTCCGATCCGCAGGCGAGCGGGTTGACGTGGGACGCGGCGACGAAGAAGCTCGCGTCGGGCGGCTGTGCCTTCGAGTCGATGAACGATTCCGCCTTCGGCGAGCTCATCGCCGCCGGTGCGAAGGAGGGCGAGGACTTCGGTGCGACGACCTTCCCGGGCACCGGCGCCAGCTTCCTCGCCGTCGTCGACGTCTTCGTCGCCGCGACGAAGGCGAAGAACGCCAAGAACGCGCTCGCGTTCCTCGGCGGCATCAGCGAGCCCTCCACGCAGCTTGCGTTCAACAGGTCCAAGGGGTCGGTCCCGGTCGTTCGCGATGTCGACGTCTCCGCGCTGACGGCCTACCAGCGGGCGTCCTCGAAGGCGTTGTGGACGTCACCGGTGCTGCTGTCGGTCGCCCACGGCGAGGCGATGAGCCCGGAGTTCCAGGAAGGCATCTACGACGCGGTGTCGACCTACGTGCGGACACGGAGCGCGGACGCGTTCGCCGACGATCTCGAGGAAGCGGTCTCCGAGGACAAGATCCCCCAGCGCTGACGCCCGTCACAGGCTCGTCGCCCAGCCGGGTCGACTGCCGATATGAAGCGGCTCGTGAGGATGTCGTCCGTTTCGTTCAAGACGCGCCCGCATCCGAGGTGGACGATGTGGACCTCCTCGCCAGGCACCTGCGCGCCCGCCGCGCATCAGGTCATCGGCGAGACCGAACTCGCGTTCACAGAGAGGAGCCAGACATGACCATCGACCTTCTCGCCGCACGGGACTTCATGGCCACCCACGCACGCGTCCTGGACCGCCGCCGCTTCGAGCTGCTCGACGGCGAGACGGACCCGTCCGGTGCGCTGGCTGCCCTCGACGGCTACCGCAATAGCGACGGCGGCTATGGCTGGGGCCTGGAGGGTGACCTCAGGTCCCCGGAGAGCCAGCCGGCGGCCGCCCTGCACGCGTTCGAGGTCCTCGAGGCGATCGCGCCGGCGACCGTCCCGCAGGCCGCCGCCCTCTGCGACTGGCTCGACTCGGTGACCCTGCCCGACGGCGGCCTGCCGATGGCGCTGCCGCTCGGCACGGCCGCCGGATCCGGACCGTGGTGGGCGAGCTCCGAGCCGAATGTCTCGTCGCTGCAGATCACCACGGTGGTTGCGGCCCGCGCCCACCGCGTCGGTGCCCACGATCCGACCGTCGCGGCGCATACGTGGCTGGAGCGCGCCACCCGCTACTGCCTCGGCGCGATCGCGGCGCTCGACCGCGCACCGTTCGCGTACGTGCTCGCGTTCTCGGTCCAGTTCCTCGACGCCGTGCACGACAGCCACCGCGAAGCGGACGAGCTCCTGCGACGACTCGGCCGGTACATCCCCGCGGACGGCAGGCTGCCCGTGCGCGGCGGCGCCGAGAACGAGGCGTTGCATCCGCTCGACTTCGCGCCGCATCCGGGCCGCCCGGCGCGCGGCCTGTTCGCTGCCGACGTCGTCGCCGCCGATCTCGATCGCCTGGCGGCGTTGCAGCAGCCCGACGGCGGCTGGATCGTCGACTTCACTTCCAGCTCCCCGCCGGTTCCCTCGACTGGCGCGGGTACGCGACCGTCCGTGCCATCGACGTCCTGCGCCGCAACGGCGTCGTCGACGCAGCCGGGTCGCCCGCGCTCGAGCCGTCGCGCGCGGCGTAGAGCCGCGGGCGCGACGTGGCGCCGCTGAGTGCCTCGGCGGTTCGCTGCGCTGCAGGCGCTCGTGAACAGCATCAATGAGAATGGAGTGTCTGGCGCCCGGGCGTTCCTGCGGTCGTGCGGGTAGTCGATCGTGTCGTCTTGTGATCGGATATGGATCAGAAAACGACATCCGGTGGGGGTACCGCCAGGGGTCTTGCGGGTTATGCGCCGTGAAGGCCTACAACCCGCATGACCCCCTTCCGTCAAGGCAGTGCGAACGCGCTGCGCCGGTGCGCCCGGCCCTACGCCTTCTTCATCGCTGCCGTACGCGAGCGTGGGCGCGACGTCATGCCGTAGGGGTCCCCACGACCCGCGGGGTCGTCCTCTTCGGACACGAGCCGCCTCATCCTCAAGGCGGAGACGCGCGTGCGACTGGTCCCCACGGAGGAGCTACGAATCGCAACCATGGCCGACGACGGGTTCGGAGGCAGCCTGCACAGTGGCGGCATGAGTCTCGTCTCGCGCACCGCCTTCCAGTCTCGATCCAGTGTCGTCGCCAAACCGCCGCCTGTGGCGGGCAGCGCACGTCTCAAGCTGAGGCCGGCCGTGCGCCGCGCGGTGCTGACGGCCCACATCATCGCGGGCGTCGGGCTGCTCGGCGATGTCGCCGCGGTCCTCGCGATCAACATCCGCGCCGCCACGACCGGGGACCCGGAGCTGGCCGCCGCCTCATACGAGCTGCTGGGCATGTTCACGGTGCTGTTCGGCATCCCGCTGAGCTTCGGCGCGCTGGGCACGGGCATCCTGCTCGGTCTCGGCAGCAAGTGGGGCGTCACGCGCTACGCCTGGGTCATCGCCAAGCTCGTGCTCCTGATCGGCGTCATCCTGGTCGGCGCGCTGGTGCTCGGCCCGGGCACCGAGGCCATGCGCAGCGGCGACGGCGGCGCCGAGGCGCGCCTCATCGCAGGCGCGGGCTACGACGTCGTGGCGCTCACGCTCGCCACCGGCCTCTCGGTCTTCAAGCCCGGGCGACGCCGCAGGCGCGGGGCCGGCTGAGGTGCGTGCCGTACGGGCCGGTCAGCCGAGCAGCTCCTCCAGCGTGCGGCCGCTGAGGACCGACTCGGGCCGCTCGGCGACGACGTCCGAGCCGGGGCGCGCCTCGTCGTCGCGGCGCTTGATCAGCAGCCATTGCGACTTGACGCCCGGCCGCGTGCGCTGGAGCGCGAAGCCGCCGCGCAGCTTCTCGCCGTGCAGGACGAAGACGGCGTGGCCGCGCTCGAGCGCCTCGGGCCAGGCGACGCGGCCGCCCTGCTCGTACGTGCCACGGTCCCACACGATCACGCCCCCGTCGCCGAGCGTGCCCTCGAAGTCGTTGTGATCCAGGCCGTGGTCCTCGACCTGCACGGCGAGGCGCTTGGCGGCGGGATCGAGCGACGGCCCCTTGGGCACGGCCCAGGACCGCATGACGCCGTCGACCTCCAGGCGCAGGTCGTAGTGGTGGGCGGTCGCCCGGTGCTCCTGGACGACGAACACCCCGGCGCTCACGCCGCGGATCGCGAACTGCTCGTGGCCCTCGACGCGCGCGCGTTCGGTCTCAACGGCGTCGCCGAGGAACGCGATGAGCGCCTGCACCGCGTCGGGCGCCCCCTCGCCATGGAGCTCACCGGTGGGCCGCACCCAGCCCATGACGCCCAGCTCGCGGGCCCTGGCGACCACAGCCTCGGCGTCGACCTCGCCGCCGGCGGCCGCGCGCAGCGCCCGGTTGCGAGGGGGTGGCGACGCCATTGCCCGAGCGTAGCCGCAGGTCGCGGTGCGGCGGCACGTGCCAGACCGAGACGTGCCACTCAACGCGGGCGCCGGACCGCTGCCGGTTGACCTGCGGAGCATTTGCTGACTAAAGTCAGAGAATGTCCGAGGCGGCGATGGTCGATCAGGTCCGCCGCTTCAACCGCACGGTCACGGAGCGCGTCGGCGCGCTCAACGACCGCTTCCTGGGCCGCGAGCGCCCGCTCGGCGAGGCGCGGCTGCTGTGGGAGATCGGGCTCGGCGGCTGCGAGGTGCGTCTGCTGCGTTCGCGGATGGAGCTCGATTCCGGCTACCTGAGCCGGCTGCTGCGCTCGCTCGAGGCCGCCGGGCTGATCGAGCTGACGCCGAGCGGTAGCGACCGCCGGATTCGCGTCGCGCGCCTCACGGCCGCGGGTCGCGCCGAGCGTGCCGCGCTCGACGAGCGCGCCGACGCGCACGCGCGCTCGCTGCTCGCGCCCCTGAGTTCCGGCCAGCAGGAGCGGCTGGTCGCCGCGATGCGCGACGTCGAGCGCCTGCTGACCGCGGCGAGCGTGCAGATCGTGCCCGTCGACCCCGAGCATGCCGACGCGCGGTACTGCCTCGCCGAGTACGTCGCCGAGCTCAACCGGCGCTCGGAGCGCGGCTTCGACCCGTCGGTCGGCGCCACGGCGCTGCCGCACGAGGTCCGCCCGCCGGCCGGCCAGTTTCTCGTGGCCCACCTTCACGGCGATGCGATCGGATGCGGCGCCGTCAAGCACAACGCCGGCGCGCCGACCGAGATCAAGCGGATGTGGATCGCTCCGGCAGCGCGCGGTCTCGGGCTCGGTCGCCGCCTGCTCGCGGAGCTCGAGGCCTGCGCCGTCGCCGCCGGGGCGCACAGCGTGCGGCTCGAGACGAGCGCCGTCCTCACGGAGGCGCTCGCCCTCTATCGCTCGGCAGGCTGGGTCGAGGTCCCGGCGTTCAACGACGAGCCCTTCGCCGACCACTGGTTCGAGAAGACGCTTGGACAAGCGGCGCGCGCTACGCCTTGACGGGGATCGTCTCCGGCCCCAGGACGCCCTCGCGGTTCGCTTCGCCGCCGGCGGACTCCCGCCGGCCTTCCAGCGAGATGTTCGGAAGCGCGCGATCCAGCCACGCGGGCAGCCACCAGGCGCGGTCGCCGAGCAGCGTCACCACCGCCGGCGCGACGACCATGCGGACGATCAGGACATCGATCAGGATCGCGACGCCGAGGCCGAGGCCGAACATCTTGCCGATCGGGTCGGTGCCGGTGACGAAGCTCAGGAAGACCCCGGCCATGATCAGGCCGGCGAAGACGACGACCTTGCCGATGCGGCCCATCCCGTGGATCACGCTCTCGCGCGGACGGTCGCCCTCGTTGTAGGCCTCGTGGATCCGGCTGAGCAGGAAGACGTTGTAGTCCATGCTCAGCCCGAACAGGATCGCGAACAGCATGACCGGCAGGAACGAGATGATCGGGATGCCCGACTCGGAGCCGATCAGGCTCGCGCCGATGCCCTCCTGGAACACGGCCACCACCACGCCGTAGGCGGCCGCGACCGACAGCAGGTTGAAGAGCGCCGAGACGAGCGGGATCCAGAGCGAGCGGAACACCATCACCAGCAGCAGCACCGAGAGGCCGATCACGATCGAGATGAACACCGGCAGGCGCCCGGCGACCTTGTCCGTGATGTCCTCGAAGCCCGCGGTGTTGCCGCCCACGTAGACCTTCAGCGGGGTGCCCGCGGTCGCCTTGGGAATGACGTCGTCGCGCAGACGGTTGAGCAGGTCTGACGTCCTGGCGTCCTGGGGCGCGGTGGTGGGGATGGCGAAGATCGTCGCCATCTCGCCGTCCTCGCTCACCGACGCGGGGGGCACCGTGGCGATGCCCGGCGTTCCTGCGACCGCCCGCCGAAGTGCGCCGAGCTGCCGCTCGGTGGCCGGCGCGCCCTTCGGCGTGTCGACCGCGAGCAGGAGCGGGCCATTGGATCCCGGGCCGAACGACGCTGTGAGCTGGTCGTAGGCGACGCGCTGCGTGCGCGACTCGGGCTGGTTGCCGTCGTCGGGCTGACCGAGGCGCATCTGGGTGACGGGGAACGCGAAGACCAGCAGCACCAGGACGCCGGCGGCGATCGACGCCCATGGCCTGCGCGTCACGATCTCGCCCCAGCGGGCGAACGCCGGCGAGGTCCGGACGTGCTCGGGATGCTTGGGCACCAGCCTGCGCCCGAAGACGCCGATCATGATCGGAAGGATCGTCAGCGCCGACACGACCACCGCGCCGACCGCGATCGCCGCGCCGATGCCCATCTTGCCGATGTACGGGACGCCGATCGCCAGCAGGCCGGCGATCGCCACCATCACGATCAGGCCCGCGGCCACGACCGTGGTTCCGGCCGTGGCGGCCGCGCGCCCGGCCGCGTGCTGCATGTCGTCGCCCGCCGCTCGCTGCTCGCGGTAGCGGCCGATGATCAGCAGGGAGTAGTCGATCCCGGCCCCGAGGCCGAGCATCACCGCGATCTGCGCCGCGAACGTGGGCAGGCCGAGCGGTGCCGACAGCCAGGCCAGCAGGAGCTGGCCCGCCATCACGCCGATCAGCGCGCCGATCAGCGTTGCGCCCATCGCCGCCCCTGAGCGGAACAGCAACGTGAGCAGGACGATCGCGATGAGCACGCCGATGAGCTCGCCCACGGGGGCATCCTGCTCGGATGCCAGATCGATCAGATAGCCGCGCGCCTCGACGCGAACCTCGGGCTCGGCGGTCTCGCCGGCCTTGATCAGCGCCTCGCCGTCCTCCTTCTTGATCTTCGCGGGGTCGGTGGCGTAGCGCACGTCGACGGACGCCAGGCGCTGGTCCTTCGAGACCTGGCCGCCGGCGTCGAACGGGCTCGTCGCCAGCTTGACGCCGTCGAGCCTGCGGATCTTCGCGAGCGCGCCCTCGATCGCCGCTTTGGGCGCCGGATCGGAGACCTTGCCCTTGGCGACCGTGAAGACGAGCGTCGAGTCCGCCCCGCCGAACGCGGGCGAGTGCGCCTGGAAGAGATCGATCGCCTGCTGGGATTCGGCCCCCGGCACCGAGTAGTCGTCCTTGGCCTCGCCACCGGCGCCGGCCGCCAGGACCAGCAACACCAGGACGCCGACCGCGGCGACGAGGCTGCGCTTCCAGTGCAACGACAGGCTGCGCGCGAGGCGCGCGAGAAGCTCGGACAACCCCCGACCTGCGTGATCGGGCCTGCGCGATGAAGGCCGCTTCGGCGAGAGAATCGACATACCCGGCTCCTGACGTGCGTTGTGGCGCAGACCAACAGGTCAATACGCGTGACGCCGGCCGATTGGTGGAGCCGGATACACCATCGCCCGCCGAGGGTTTGAAACCGAGCGAGCATCCATGCTACACCCGACCTCCTAGGCGGTCTGAGAAACGTCCGGTCCCGAATGCCCTGCTCAGCGCGACGTTCGGTGACGTTCGACTGCTCTGGTGTGACCTTCGGCGAGCAGGGCGTGCGCCTGCGCGCTGGTCGCCGGGCCGGGGCTGAGAATCGAGACCCAGGCTTGGGTCGCGTACGCCGGGTGGGGCAGAAGACGGTCCACCGCGGCGAAGTCGAAGCGTCCCTCGTAGTGGGCATGTTCGGCGGGCGCATAGCCGATCACCTCTTGAAATCTCGTACGTCCGACGGCGATGTTCAGGCGAAACACGCCGGCGCGTTCGAGCTTGGAGGCGGTGTCGAAACCGTCGTAGTCCTGCGTGACGATCGTCGCGAAGGGCATGTGATCCGGGAGGTGTGGGAATCGTCCCCCCGGGTGCGTCGAAGTCCGCGTCTCGAGGCGCAACGGTGTGGAACGTGCACTTCGACTCACAGGAGGATCACCACATGCACACGTTTCACAAGATGATCGCCGGCGCTGTCGCGCTGGCGGCGTGCGTCCCGTCCGCGGCGCTTGCCCAAGGTTCTTCGTTGTCTGGGCCGGGCGTCCCGCGCGGCCAGATCGAGGCGGCGCAGTACACGGTCGAGGTCACCGGATCCAACGCGGTGGCGCGTCACGAGCGCACCCGCCAGTGGCTGACGTCCGACCGCAGCCACACCGTCTCGCGAACGATCCCGACCGGCAAGCTGCGCTTCGAGGGCGCGACATCGCCGTTCGCCGAGTTGCGCTTCGACGCCGCACGCAACACGCTCTTCATCGGCAGGGGCTTCAAGACGCCGCCGTATCTCAGCCAGGCTCAGCAGGCGCGCCTGTTCGCCCAGTCGGTGGCCAGCGGCTGCGACCGTCTGACGGGGGAGACGACGTTCGAAGGCCACAAGGCCGACGTCTACGCGCTGGTACCCGCCACGAGCGGCCGGTGCCGCGGAGACGCGAACGTCGGTCAGACGATCGTCGACAAGGCCACGGGCACGATCCTGCAGCGCAGCACGGGCGAAGCCGACGGCTCCTTCATGGAGGTGGACACGCTCGAGTCCCTGCGGATGCTGCCACTGAACCGCACCACGAAGAAGCTGCTGGCAATGCGGCACCATCGCGGCGCCCACGTCGAACGCGAGGCCAGCGCCAAGGCGTCCTCCTGACGCGACCGCGAACACGCTGTCCGCGGGTCGCGGGCGTTCGCGCCCGCGACCCGCGAACCCGCAGCGCTCCGATCGCGGTCTCGACGCGCGTCGGTCAGTCGGGCGCCATGGTTCGCCAGCGGACCACGACCAGCACGACCATCACCATCGCCAGCACAGCGAACGTGAACGGATCGCTGGACTGGCCGCCGATCGAGCGATCGGCGACATGCCCGACGAAGTGCGCGATGCCCCCCAGAGCGTTGCCGATCAGCACGACGAGCAGTGCGTCGGCGAACGCGAGAGCCGCGATCAGGCAGCTGCCCAGGCCGATCTGAAACGCGCCGATGTCATGGATGAAGTGGCGGTTGTACGGCGGGAACGTCGCCGCCTGGTCATAGAACGAGTGCGGCGCAGTCATCGCCCACAGCCCGGCACCGATGCTGACGAGGCCGAGCACGGCGACGCACACGCGGACGATGCGAGTCGGCGCCGGACTCATCGTCCGCAGACTAGACCTCGCCGCGCGCGCGGGCCACGCGACTCGCGCCGGCTGCGCGCGACCGCGCCGACCTCGGGTGTTAGCCTCGTACCCGTGACGACCGTCACGTCGATCGAGAGCCTGCGCCTGAGCCACCGAGCCGCGCTGTTCGAGGGTCGCGACGACATTCCGGTCTCGATGTTCATCACCCAGTACGACCGTGGCGAGGGGCCCGACCAGCACCTGCACCCGTACGCCGAGGTGTTCGTCGTGCAGACCGGAACGGCCCGCTTCACGGTCGATGGGGAGGACATCGTGGTGCAGGCAGGCAACGTGGTCGTCGTCCCGCAGCAGACGCCGCACGGCTTCAAGAACCTGGGCGACGAGAAGCTGCGCGTCGTCAGCGTGCACCCGAGCCCGACCGTCCAGCAGACGGATCTCTAGTCGGCAGTCGCCCGAGACCCAGGATCGCGAGACGCGGGTCTGAGACGCCATATGATGCCACGCAATGAGCGATAGACCGGTAATCGGTGCGCTGCGGGCGGGCGGAGTGCGCGAAGCGCCGGTGCGCGGGCCGAGCTCGCTGCGTCCATCGCGACACGATCACGGACGAGGTTGATCGTGCCGGACGCGAACGCCACGCCTCTGCCCGAGGACGTCGCGATCGCGATCGTCGGCGCCGGCTTCGGCGGCCTGGGCATGGCGATCCGCCTCAAGCAACAGGGGATCGACGACTTCGTCGTGCTCGAGCGGGCGTCCGATGTCGGCGGTACATGGCTTGCCAACACGTATCCCGGGTGCCAGTGCGACGTGCCGTCGAACCTGTACTCCTTCTCGTTCGCCCCCAACCCGGGCTGGACGCACTCCTATCCGCTGCAGCCGCAGATCCAGCGGTACCTGCGCCGGTGCGCCGAGCGCTTCGGCATCCTCGAGCACACGCACCTCAACTGCGAGCTGCAGGAGGCGGCCTGGGACGGCGCGTCCGGCCGGTGGCGGATCCAGACGTCCAGCGGGCGCCTGAGCGCGAAGGTCCTCGTCGCCGCGCCGGGCCTGCTCAGCGAGCCGGTCGCGCCGCCGATCCCGGGCCTGGACGGCTTCGGCGGGACCGTCTTTCATACCGCCCACTGGGACCACGAGCACGACCTCACGGGCGAGCGCGTGGCGCTCATCGGCACAGGCGCGACCGCGGTCCAGGCCGGGCCGCAGATCCGGCCGAAGGTCGCGCGCCTGCACGTCTTCCAACGCACGCCCGGATGGGTGCTGCCACATCCCGACCGCGCGATCCCGCGCAGCCTCAGTCGCGCGTACGCCCGCGTGCCGGCGATCCAGCGGCTCGCCCGGCACGGCGTCTACGCCATGCGCGAGATGCTCGCGGCGGGCATGACGCACCACCGGCGCCTGCTCGGTCTGGTCGAGCTCGTCGCGCGCGCGCAGCTGCGCGTCCAGGTCCGCGACCGCGTCACCCGCGCGCAGCTGACGCCACGCTACGACGTCGGCTGCAAGCGAGCCCTACTGTCCAACGACTGGTATCCGATGCTCGCCGCGCCCAACACGGAGCTCGTCACCACGCCGATCGCGGAGGTGCGCGAGCGCTCGATCGTCACCACCGACGGCGTCGAGCGGCCGATCGACGCCATCATCCTCGCGACCGGCTTTCGCCCCACGGACCCTCCGATCGCCTACCGGCTCAGGGGCGCCGACGGGCAGCTGCTGGCCGACGTCTGGAAGGGCAGCCCGCAGGCCTACCTCGGAACCGCGATCAGCGGCTTTCCGAATCTCTTCCTGCTCTACGGGCCGAACCTCAACCTCGGCCACTCGTCGATCGTCTACATGCTGGAGAGTCAGATCCACTACGTCCTGCAGGCGATCGCGCTGCTGCGTCGCGGCGACGTGAAAGCCCTCGACGTGCGTCCCACCGTGCAGCGCGCGTACAACGAGGACATCGCGCGGCGGCTATCGACGACCGTCTGGAACGCCGGTGGCTGCGCGAGCTGGTATCTGGACGCCAACGGGCGCAACTCGACCATGTGGCCCGACTACACCTTCCGCTACCGGCAGCGCGTCGACCGCTTCGACGCCGCCGACTACGACATCGAGCCCGTCACCCACTCGCCGGCGGCAGCGACGACGGCATGAGGCCCCAGCCGCCGAGCTTCGACTACGTCATCGTCGGCGCCGGCTCGGCCGGTTGCGTCCTCGCAAACCGCCTCTCCGCCGACCCGTCCACGCGGGTGCTGCTGCTGGAGGCCGGCGCGCGCGACCGCTCACCGAACATCAGGATCCCCGCGGCGTTCCCGAAGCAGTTCCACACGAAGCTCGACTGGGACTACTGGACCGAGCCGGAGCCGCACGTCGACGACCGCTCGCTCTACATGCCGCGCGGCAAGGGACTGGGCGGCTCGAGCTCGATGAACGCGATGCTCTACGTCCGCGGCCGGCCGCTGGACTACGACGGCTGGGCGGCGCAGGGGGCGCCGGGGTGGGGCTGGCGCGACGTCCTGCCGTACTTCAAGAAGTCCGAGGACAACGTCCGCGGCGCGTCGGAGTGGCACGGCGCCGGCGGCCCGTTGCGGGTGAGCGAGCAGCGCTCCCCGCGGCCGCTCAACCGCAGGCTGATCGCGGCGAGCGAGGCGGTCGGGATCCGCCGCGTCGACGACATCAACGGTCCCGAGCAGGACGGCGTCTCGGTGTTCCAGGTCAACCAGCGCGACGGGCAGCGCTTCAGCAGCGCCGACGCGTTCCTGCGGCCGGTCGCCGGCAGGCCGAACCTCGAGGTCCGCACCGGCGCGACGGTGCTCGGGGTCGTGCTCGACGGCGCTCGCGCGATCGGCGTGCGCGTCGGCGGCAAGGGCAATCGCAGCGAGTTGCTGCGCGCCGAGCGCGAGGTCATCCTCTGCGCGGGCGCGATCGGCTCGCCGCAGCTGCTGGCGCTGTCGGGCATCGGCGCCGCCGACGAGCTGCGCGACGTCGGCGTGACCGTGCACCACGACCTGCCGGGCGTCGGGCGCAATCTCCAGGACCACCCGTTCGTCACGGTCCTGTGGGAGGTCTCCGACCAGAACACGCTCTACGGCGCCGACAAGCCCAAGCCGCTCGCCGAATGGGTGCTGCGCAGATCCGGGCCGCTGAGCTCGACGGTGGCCGAGGTCGTCGCGTTCCACCGGACCCGGCCGGGGCTGCCGGCCGCCGACATCCAGTTCCACATGGGCGCCGCCTACTTCGAGGATCACGGCGCCGAGCTGTACGACGGGCACTGCCTGACGATCGGACCCGTCCTGGTGTCGCCGAAGGCACGCGGGCGGGTGTGGCTGCGGTCCTCGGACCCCGGTGACAAGCCGCGCATCCTGACCAACAGCCTGTCCGAGCCCGACGATGTCGCGTCGCTCGTCGCCGGCGTGCAGCTCGCCCGCGAGATCGCCGCACAGTCGCCGCTGAAGGAGATCGTCCTCAAGGAGCTCAAGCCCGGACCCGCAACCGTCGACCCCGGCGATATCGAGGCCGACCTGCGCCGCAGGCTCATGCTCATCTACCACCCGGTCGGGACCTGCCGCATGAGCGACACCGCGCAGGACGCGGTCGTCGACTCGCAGCTGCGCGTCCACGGGCTCGACGCGCTGCGCGTCGTCGACGCCTCGATCATGCCGACGATCGTCGGCGGCAACACCCACGCGCCGACGGTGATGATCGCCGAGCGCGCCGCCGACCTCATCGCGGCGTCATGACGATCAACTTCCACCGCGAGGGCAGCGGGCCGCCGCTCGTGCTCCTGCACGGCATCGGCCACCACTGGCAGGCATGGCGACCGGTGATCGAGCTGCTCGCCGATGCGTTCGACGTCGTCGCCTGCGACCTGCCCGGGTTCGGGCGTTCCGATCCGCTGGCGCCAGGCGTCGACCCGACGATCCCGGCCTACGTCGACGCGCTCGCGGGCTGGCTGGGCGAGCTCGGCCTGCAGCGCCCTCACGTCGCCGGCAACTCGATGGGCGCAGCGATCGCGCTCGAGCTCGCGGCGCGCGGTGGCGTCGCCTCGGCGACCGCGCTGTCGCCGGCGGGCTTCTGGACGGCAGCCGAGCGCCGCTGGTGCCAGATGACGTCGCTCGGCGTGATCGCCTACCTGCCCAAGCCGCTCGGCCCCCCGGTCATCAGGCTGGCGGGCACGCGGCTCGGGCGCCTCGCGCTCCTCGTGCAGCTGTTCGGCCACCCGGCGCGAATCCCGGCAGACGAGGCCGTCGCGACGCTGCGCGACGCCATCCACGCGCCCGCCTTCCGTTCGGCGCTGGCGGCGTTCGGCCGGTACGCGTACGACCCCGCCGACTCGCCCGCCACGGTTCCGGTCACGATCGCCTGGGGCAACCACGACTGGTTGCTGCCGCGCAGGCTGCAGGCGCCGCGGGCGCAGCGGATGCTGCCGGATGCGCAGCACGTGACGCTCGGCACCGGCCACGTCCCGTACTTCGACGATCCCGCCGCTGTCGCCGCGGTCATCCGCTCCACCGCTGCGGCCGGGGCCGCGGCGGCGGGCCAACGGGCGCGATGAGTTTCGCCGCTCCCGCCGGTCTGAACCTCATGACACTCCATGACAGCAAGGTGGCAACACGACTCCCAGCTCAGGATCTCGACCGCGCACGCGCCTTCTACGCCGAGCAGCTGGGCCTCGAGCCGGTCGACGAGCGCCCGGGCGGACTGCTCTATCGCGTCGGCAGCGGCGAGTTCGCCCTGTTTCTCTCCACGGGCCGCGCCTCCGGCGAGCACACGCAGATGGGCTTCGAAGTCGCGGACATCGAAGCAGCGGTCGCCGAGCTCAAGGCACGCGGCGTCGTGTTCGAGGACGTCGACGCGCCGGCTTCCACACGCGCGACGGGATCGCCGACATCGAGGGCAACTACCCCAGCAAGAACGCCAGCGGCGAACGCGGCGCCTGGTTTCGCGACAGCGAGGGAAACCTGCTCGGAGTCGGGCAGCTCGTCCGCTGAAACGACCATGGATTCGCTCTGACCGTCAGACGGCTAGCGTTGGGTCGTGTCGATCAGGCCCAACGAAGCCGCGCCCCGGCTGCTGCGGCGGTAGGTCACCCGCAGGTCGTCCTGCCAATCGCCCGGTGTACGTGCGAGCTGCCACAGGCCCTCGAAGGTGTCGCGGCTCAGCATGGCGGAGAAGCGCTGGGCGAACGCGGGGTCGTCGCGCCAGATGCGCAGCACGCCGTCGTCGAGCGAGATGCCGTATGTCCGGCGGACGCCGCGCGAGTCGAAGTACTCCATGACCAGCCCGTCTCCGGCCTCGGGCGCACCGATGACGCTGATCGAATCGGGGAACGTCTCGTGGTCGTTGCGGGAGCGATGGACGAGAAATTGGCTGCCCTCGAGCCATTCGAACGTCGCGCTGCCCGCCACGACGGCGTCGACCATCGGGTGTGTCGCTTGTGTGGCCCAGGTGCCGATCAGGGCATCAAACGGCTCGAGGGCGGGATCACGATGAGTCATCGTCCGTCGCGCCGCGCGGAACTCATCGCTCGGACGGCTCAGCGCAGCTCCTGGATGCGCAGCAGGTTGCCCGCGGGGTCGCGGACGGCACAGTCGCGAACGCCGTACGGCTGCTCGATCGGCTCCTGGACGACCTCGGCGCCGCTGGCCTGCACCCGCTCGAAGGTGCCGTCGAGGTCGGCGGTGGCCAGGAGGATTCCGGCGTAGGTGCCCTTGGCCATCATCTCGACGATGGTGCGGCGCTCGTCGTCGGTGACGCCGCAGCCGTCGGCGGCGGGCGGCTGCAGGACGATCGACGTTCCGGGCTGGTCGGCGGGGCCGACGGTGATCCAGCGCATCCCGCCGTATCCGACGTCGTTGCGGACCTCGAAGCCGAGGGTGTCGCGATAGAAGGCCAGGGAGGTGTCCGGGTCGTCGTGGGGGAGGAAGCTCGCGTGAATGGTGATGTCCATGACGGTCACGCTAGCTGTGGCTCGGGGGGCGGCGCTTCTCGATTCCTGATCGGTCTGGTGACCTGTTTGGCGACGCACGACGGCATCCCCGCCGTCGCGCGCGCCGCGTGGCGCCGGTAGGTGCTGGGCGGCACGCCGACGAGCTCGGTGAAGCGAGTGCTGAAGGTGCCCAGCGACGAGCAGCCGACCGCGAAACAGACCTCGGTGACGCTGAGATCGCCACGACGCAGCAGCGCCATCGCGCGCTCGATGCGCCGCGTCATCAGGTAGCCGTACGGCGACTCGCCATAGGCGAGCTTGAACTCGCGGCTGAAGTGCCCGGCCGACATGTACGCGCCGCGGGCGAGCGCCTCGACGTCCAGCGGCTGCGCGTACTCCCGGTCCATCCGGTCGCGGACGCGGCGCAAACGCGCGAGATCGCTGAGGCGCTGCGCCGCGACGGGTCCGCCGGTCACACGCAAGATCGTGCCACATCGCGCCTACGCGACCCTGTTGAACACGCCCGTTCCCGGTTCAGGGACGAGTCCGAACAGTGAGGGCCTCGGTCAGGTTCCGACGTAGGCTGCGAGGTGCTCGCCGGTGAGTGTGGAGCGGGCGGCGACAAGGTCGGCGGGTGCGCCCTCGAAGACGATCCGGCCGCCGTCGTGACCGGCGCCGGGGCCGAGGTCGATGATCCAGTCGGCGTGCGCCATCACCGCCTGGTGGTGCTCGATGACGATGACCGACCTGCCGGAGTCGACGAGCCGGTCGAGCAGGCCGAGCAGCTGCTCGACGTCGGCGAGGTGCAGGCCGGAGGTCGGCTCGTCGAGGATGTAGATGTCGGTTGGGTGGGATGGTTTCGCCATCTGGGTGGCCAGCTTGACCCGCTGGCGCTCGCCGCCGGACAGGGTGGTGAGCGGCTGGCCGAGGCTCAGGTAGCCGAGCCCCACGTCGGAGAGCCGGGACAGGATCTTGTGCGCCGCGGGCAGCTTGGCCTCGCCGGCACCGAAGAACTCGGTCGCCTCGGAGACGGACATCGCGAGCACCTCGCTGATGTCCTTGCCGCCGAGGGTGTACTCCAGCACCTCGGCGTGGAACCGCTTTCCCTCGCAGTCCACGCAGGTGCTGGCGACGCCGGCCATCATCGCCAGGTCGGTGTAGATGACGCCGGCGCCCTTGCAGGCCGGGCAGGCGCCCTCGGAGTTGGCGCTGAACAGCGCCGGCTTCACGCCGTTGGCCTTTGCGAACGCCTTGCGGATCGGGTCGAGCAGTCCGGTGTACGTCGCCGGGTTGCTCCGTCGCGAGCCCCTGATCGCGCCCTGGTCGACCGACACGACGCCGTCCCGGCCGGACACCGAGCCGCGGATCAGTGAGCTCTTTCCCGACCCGGCCACGCCGGTGACCACCACCAGCACGCCGAGCGGGATGTCGACGTCCACGTCCTGCAGGTTGTGGGTGCTCGCGCCGCGCACCTCCAGTACCCCCGCGGGCGTGCGCACCGACGGCTTCAGGGAGGCGCGGTCGTCCAAGTGCCGCCCGGTGAGGGTGTCGCTGGCCCGCAGCCCCTCGAGGGAGCCCTCGAACACCACCTCGCCACCGGCGCTACCGGCGCCGGGACCGAGGTCGACGACGTGGTCGGCGATCGCGATCGCCTCCGGCTTGTGCTCCACGACGAGCACGGTGTTGCCCTTGTCGCGCAGTTGCAGCAGGAGATCGTTCATCCGCTGGATGTCGTGCGGGTGCAGCCCGATCGTCGGCTCGTCGAAGACATAGGTGACGTCGGTCAGCGAGGACCCGAGGTGGCGGATCATCTTGGTGCGCTGCGCCTCGCCGCCCGAGAGCGTGCCCGACGGGCGGTCGAGGCTGAGGTAGCCCAGGCCGATCTCGACGAACGAGTCCAGCGTGTGCGACAGCGCCGCCAGCAGCGGCGCGACGGACGGTTCGTCCAGCCCTCGCACCCACTCGGCGAGGTCGCTGATCTGCATCGCGCAGGCGTCGGCGATGTTGATCTCGTCGATCTTCGACGACCGGGCCTCCTTGCTGAGCCGGGTGCCGTCGCACTCGGGGCAGGTGGCGAAGACGACGGCCCGCTCCACGAAGGCGCGGATGTGCGGCTGCATCGCCTCGACGTCCTTGGCCAGGAACGACTTCTGGATCTGGGGGATCAGCCCGGCGTAGGTCAGGTTGATGCCATCGACCTTGATCTTGGTCGGCTCCTTGTGGAGCAGGTCGTGCAGCTCTCTCTTGTTGAACCTGCGGATCGGCTTGTCCGGGTCGAAGAAGCCGCAGCCGCGGAAGATGCGGCCGTACCAGCCCTCCATGCTGTAGCCGGGGATCGTGAGCGCACCCTCGTCGAGCGACTTGCTGTCGTCGTACAGCGCCGACACGTCGAAGTCGGTGACCGCGCCCCGCCCCTCGCAGCGCGGACACATGCCGCCGAGGCGGTTGAAGGTCGCCACCTTGGTCTCGGTCCTGTTGCCTCTCTCCACGGTGATGCCACCGCTCGCCCGCACCGAGGGCACGTTGAACGAGTACGCGTTCGGCGAGCCGATGTGCGGCTGCCCGAGCCGGCTGAAGAGGATCCGCAGCATCGCGTTGGCGTCGGTCGCGGTGCCGACCGTGGACACCATCCCGCCCGCCCCGGCACCCATCCGCTCCTGGTCGACGATGATCGCGGTCGTCAGGCCGTCGAGTACGTCGACCTCGGGCCGCGCCAGCGTCGGCATGAAGCCCTGGACGAAGGCGCTGTAGGTCTCGTTGATCAGCCGCTGCGACTCCGCGGCGATCGTGCTGAACACCAGCGAGCTCTTGCCCGAGCCGGAGACGCCGGTGAACACGGTCAGCCGGCGCTTCGGGATCTCGATGCTGACGTCCTTGAGGTTGTTCACGCGCGCACCCTGCACGCGGATCAGGCCGTGGCTGTCGGCAACGTGCAGCGCAGGCGCCTGCGGGTTCGTCCTTGTGGCCATGCTCATCGTGTCTCCATCTATTGGGCGGGGCCCGCTTCGCGGTCTCCTTCGTCGGCGCGGTCGCGGCAACGGTCGCTGTGTACCGGATCGGCGGCGTCAGACCAACCAGCGGCCATCGCGCATCAGCTCGCGGTCACGCAGCTCGTTCTCCTCGCGCCACGCCTGGATGCGGCGCGGGGAGACGCGGAACCAGCGATACGGCGTCGCCAGCGCACGCGGGTCGAAGCCGGTGCGCGCGGCGAACCGGTCACCCCGCTCCTGCGACAGCGCGTCGATCTCGAGGACCTCGACGTCGCCATCGATCATGGATACGTCGCGGGTGTGGCCGAGCCCCAGTCGAACGGCCCGGGTGGCGGCCAGGTTCCTGCCGGTCGGGCTCTCCGCCGGCGTGGCCATCAGCGACGCCTCGCCGTCCCAGTCGAAGGACAGCGGCACCAGATACGGCGCACCGTCCTCCGAGGCGCTGGCCACCCAGACATCGATGTCGTGGGTGAGCCGATGCTCGGTGTCGCGCCGGCGCTGAGCGCGGGAGCGGGGGTCCGCGCTCATCGGTCCTGAAGCAGCCCGAGGACGTTGCCATCGGGGTCGGTGACGGTGGCCACCAGGCGGCCGCCGCCGACGTCGTGCGCGGGCTCCTTCACGGTGGCGCCCGCGGCGGTCACCTCGGCCAGCTTCGCCTCGATGTCCGGCACGTGCCAGTAGGCCACCGGCGAGGTCATGCCCTGCGGTCCACCGCCCGGCACCAGCCCGATGTGCTGGCCCTCGGCGTCGAAGCCGACGTAGTAGGACCCGTCGGTCTGCGGCGGGACGCCGAGCAGCGCGGCGTACACCGCCTTGGCCGTCGCCAGGTCGGACACGGGATGCAGCACAGTCGTGATTCCCTGCGTGGAAGAGCCGGTCATGATCGCTCCTGAAGTCGTGGGGCTCGTCGGGACTGTCTGGCTGACCAGCTCCGGGATGCGTCCGGGTCGTGGTGCCAGAGGAGGGTCCCGTGGATCTTGATGTCCATGGCGGTCACGCTAGCTGCGGCTCGGGGTCCGCGCTTCTCGATTCCTGATCGCTGCAGAACGACGGTCCAATGACGGTGGGGAGCGTGGGGGAGGCGGGGCCACCGGGCCGGCCGCCATGTCCGGACCGAGATGTCCGTCAGAAGGAGTCCGGCGTTCAGCCCGCCTCGGGGTCGCCTGCGAACGCGACGAGCGCCGGCGCGGACGGGACGAAGTAGTACGAACCGGTCAGCGGCGTCGTGTAGCGCGTGAGCGCGTCGCGCGGTCCGTCGATGCCCGCCATGCTGGCGAGCATGCGCGCGAGTGGCCCCTGCTCGGCGGCGAACCCGACGAACATCGTGCCGTGGTCGGTGACCGTGCCGTAGGGCGTGTTGCGCCTGAAGATGTCGCCGAAGTCCTCCTGATCGGTGCGCGCGACGTGAGAGTCCTCGGGCCGGTCTGCGAGCTCGGTGGAGTCGTCCTTCGTGCGCCCGATCGTCCGCTCCTGCGACTCGCGCGCCAGCGCCTCCCAGCTCGCGACGTCGTGCGTCCAGCGCTGCAGCAGCAGCACCGAGCCGCCCGCGCCGGGCGCATCGGAGGGCACGAGCGCGATGTCGGGCGCGAGCGCGAGGCTCGGGTTCTCGGTGCCGTCGATGAAGCCCGTCAGGTCGCGGTCGTGGCGGTAGGGCCAGCTCGACACCTCGTCGGCGACAGCGGCTACCGGCGCCAGCGCGGCGATCGCCGCGCGCGCCTCGTCGAAGACGACGTCGTAGGCCGCGCCCGCGAGCCACAGCACCGCGTCGTGCTGCGTCGCCGGCATCGTGAAATCGTCCGGCCCGATGACCGGTTCGTTGAAGCCCTCCAGGCCGGCCGGTGACTCGCCCAGATCGGCCCACAGCTCGGGTCGCACGCCGACGACGAGGTTCACGCGGGGTGCGGATGCTCGGCAGGGGTCGTCAGGGCAGGATCTCGACGAACCCGTCCGTTCCATGCACGCGGATCCGCTGGCGATCCCGGATCAGCCGGGTCGCGTGCTCCACCCCCACGACGGCCGGCAAGCCGTACTCCCGTGCGATCACCGCGCCGTGGGTCATCAGGCCGCCCACCTCCGTCACCAGACCCTTGATCGCGACGAACAGGGGCGTCCAGCTGGGGTCCGTGTACGTCGTGACCAGGATGTCGCCAGGTTCGAACTCGGCCTCCGCCATGTCATGGATGACGCGGGCGCGCCCCTCGATGGTCCCGCCGGAAACCGGCAGACCGATCAGCGCGCCGTCCGGCACATCGTCGCGCCGGTACGTCCCGGCGATGCCCTCGCCCTCCGACGTGAGCACCCGGGGCGGCGTGAGCGCTTGATAGGAGCTGAACGCGTCCTTGCGCCGGCGGATGAGCTGGTCATCGACCCGGTTCGTGCGCACGACGTCGTGGAGCTCCTCGAACCTGAGGTAGAAGATGTCTTCCTTCTCATGAAGCACGCCGGCCTGGACGAGGCGCTCGGCCTCTTCCAGCAAGGCCTGCTTGTACACGAAGTAGCGGCTGACCATGCCGTACTTCGGATGCTCGCGGTACCCGGCGAAGGTCCGGACCCGGTCGATCATCCGCTTGGCCTCTTCGGCCTTGCGCTCCCCGTCCGGCAGGGCCCGCAAGCGCTCAAGCAACTCCTGTTCCTTCGTCCACGCCTCCTGGCGCCCTTGCTCGAAGCGCCGCTCGCCGGCGCCCGGCTCGAAGTTCCTGATGTTGCCGAGGATCATGGGCACGAGCGTGGTGGGGCGTTCGCTCCAGCGCGGCCGCGTGATGTCGATCTCGCCGACGCAACGCATGCCGTACCTGTCGAGAAACGCGCCTATGGCGTCCCGCGCTTGCCGCCCGCCCGCAAGCGTGGCCAGCTCGTCCAAAAAGCCCTCGTCCTCGACGTGCTGCAGGAAGGCCACCACCTCCGGATGCGGGCGGATCACGTCCGCGACGTCCAGGAGCGCCAGCCCCATCTCCGACGTGACGTTGTGGGGGACGGACTGCGTGAGCGTGTCGGCCGCGTTCTTCTCGCCCAGCCACGCCTCCAGCTGTTCGTTGAGCCACCACGTGGCCTCCATCCCCGCCATGATCACCTGGAGGCTCCGCGGATCGAACTGGTTGCGCTTTCGCTCTTGGAGGTCGGCCAGGATGAAGTCAAACAGCGCCGATCCGGACGTCGCCCTGATGTCGCGTTTCACGGCGGCGAGGGAAGCCTCGCTGCGCCCGATCAGCTCGGTGACGATGGCCGGATCAGTCTCGATCGAGGCCGATCCGGCGCCAAGCGGGGGCTCGCCGGGACCCTCGTCCGCGAGCGACGGGATGAAGTCGCCGCGTTCGACGATGGTCCGCAGCGCGTCCCCGATCAGCGGATCGGATCTCCCGAGGACGTCCAGGAGGCCGGCACGGCTCGCGGGCGAAGCCAGCCTCCGGGTGACGTCGACGAACAGCCTCCCGCCGGCCTCGGCCATCGGCCGGGGGGTCGTCAGCTGCCACACCGACAGCCCCAGGGGCTTCATGGGGTCGGTCATCATCTGCTGATGACCGACGGAGACGTAGACGTGGTTCTCCTCGTCGCCGGTCTCGGGGATGGGGAACAGCGTGGTGATCGGCCGGCTCTGGACGACCTGGAAGCCATCGCCGACCAGGCACCATTCGATGTCCTGAGGGCGGCCGAAGTGCGCTTCGATCCGCCGGCCCAGCCGGGCCAGCCGCACGACCTGCGCATCGGTCAGCGCCGGCTGCTCCTGCCGCGCCGGGTCGATCGCCTGTTCCTCCGTCCCGCCCGCCGGCAGCGCGTGGATGGCAAGCTGCTTGTTGCCGACCGCCTTGGCGACGACCTCCCCGTCGCGCACCTTGTAGGCGTCGGCGTTGACCAGGCCTGAGACGAGGGCCTCGCCGAGGCCGAAGCCGGCCTCGACGGAGGAGACCTTCCGGTTGGACGTGACGGGGTCTGCCGTGAAGAGGATGCCGGCCGCATGCGGGAAGACCATCTGCTGCACGACGACGGCCATGTGAGCCTTCCGGTGGTCGAAGCCGTTTCGCAGGCGGTAGGTCACAGCTTGCTCGGTGAACAGCGACGCCCAGCACCGGCTGACGTGCCGGAGGATCGCGGCCGACCCCACGATGTTCAGGTACGTGTCGTGCTGGCCTGCGAAGGAGGCCGTCGGCAAGTCCTCTGCCGTCGCACTGGATCGGACGGCGTAGGCGGCTTGCTCGCCCAGACGGGCGAGCGCGACGGTGATCGCCGCCACCACATCGTCGGGGATGGCGATCCCTTCGAGGCTCCGGCGGAGCTCCGCGCTGTGCTTGCCGATCGCGGTGCGGTCGCCCGGGTTCAGGCGCGACAGCCGATCGAGCAGATCGTCGATCGACGGGGCTTGCGCCATGATCCGCCGGAACGCGCTCGTCGTCACGCAGAAGCCAGGCGGCACGCGGATGCCATCGATCTGCGAAAGCTCTCCCAGGTGCGCGCCCTTGCCGCCAACGACCGCGACCTGCGTCCTGTCGATCGCTTGGAAACCCAACACGTAGCCGTCGGGCTGGAAGGCGTAGATCTCCGTCGGATCGCCTCCGGCGATCACCGCAGCATGCTCCTTCGTGCCCATCGCGTTGCTCCCTTCGTCGCTTGCGGCGAGCGAGTATGGAGCACACCCCGGGGCTTGAAACAAGCCCCCCGGGCAGTGATACTTTTGATGTGGAGAGGGGCGCGAGCGCCCCTCTCAGCGTTGGAAGCAGGTAGTCCGGCAGCGCTGGTCGCGCTCAGGGTGCGAGGACGATCTTGCCGAGCGTGTGGCGGCGCTCGAGCTCGCGGTAGGCGGCGCGGACCTCGGTGAGCGGGTAGACGCGGGCGATCGGGACCTCGAGCCGGCCCTCGGCGATCAGCCGCGCCAGCTCGGCCAGGGTCTCGGCGCTTGCCCCGGCCATGTTGGCGTCGGTCTTCACGCCGGCGTGGCGGGCGGCCGCGTCCCAGTCGATGATCGTGTCGATGCGCTGCGGTGCGACGCCGAGCTCGATCGCGAGGTCGACGTACCCCGAGCCGAAGGTGTCGATGAACGCGTCGAGGCCGCTGCTGGGGGCGGCCTCGCGAATGCGCTCGGCGAGGCCGTCGCCGTAGGCCACCGGGATCGCGCCGTGCTCGCGCAGCCAGTCGTGGTGGTGCTCGCCGGCGATGCCGATGACCGTCGCGCCGGCGTTGCGCGCGAGCTGAACGGCGAGCGTGCCGACGCCGCCGGCGGCACCGGAGACAGCGAGCACGTCGCCCTCGGCCGGCGCCACCGCGCGGACCGCGGCGTGGGCGGTGGTGCCGGCGACGAACAGCGCCCCGGCCGCCTCCCACGGCACCGCGCTGGGCCGCGGCGTGAGGTTCTGCGCGTCGACGACGACGAGCTCGGCCTGGCTGGCCCGGTCGTGCGTGAAGCCGATCACCTCGTCGCCGACCCCGAATCCCTCGACGCCGGCGCCGACCTCGGCGATCACGCCGGCCAGGTCGCTGCCCTGCCCGGAGGGAAACGTCGCCGGCCAGCGCTCGTGCAAGAGGCCCTCGCGGATCGCGGCCTCGCCGGGGTTGGTCCCGGCCGCCTTCACGCGCACGACGACCTCGCCCGCGTTGGGCTCCCGAGACTCGACATCGACGACGTACAGGACATCGGGCCCGCCGTACTGATCGAATCGCACTGCCTGTGGCATCTCGTTCTCCTTCGTATTGAAGCCCGCGTCAGGTAGTTGAGCATGTATGCGCCGGCTCCCGTTCGAACTCGGCTGAGCCCTCGCGCTTCGCGTTGCGCGTCCATGCCACGAGGTCGATGGCAACGGTTTGCGCCGCCGTTGCCGATAGGGGACTATGCGTCTGTCCCGCACCGGCTTGCTGCTCGTTCTCCTCGCGCTCGGCGTCGCAGTGCCCAGCTCCGCGAGCGCTGCGCTGAACATTCACTACTCGGGGCAGCTCGGGTACACGAACGAGACCCGCCCGCTGATCCAGGGAACCGCGTGGACTGATCCGGGCGACGACACCTCTCTCACGCTCGAGGTCGGCCAGCCCGCGATGACCACCGGGTTCACCGCGACCGTCGATGTGACTGGCGACACGTGGTCCTATCGCCCCGTCGACCCCCTGGCCGAGGGCACCTATGAGGTGACCGCGACGCAGTGGCATGCCGGCTCCGCTTCGATCCGCCATCAGGCTCTCTACATCGACCTCACCCCGCCGCCGGCCCCCCTCATCACGCTCAATTCCACGTCCGCGACGGCTGACGGCACCCCGATCGTCACGAGCCGCTTCCTCGCCACGTTCGCCACTCCCTCCGAGACGAAGCCACGCTACGAGTGCGCGATCGACGCGGCCTCCCCGATCGCGTGCTCGAAGGTGGCGCTCCACACCTTCAGCGGGGAGCAGTTCACGGTCGCCCCCGGCGAGCATGTGCTCGGCGTCCGCGCGATCGACCAGGCCGGCAACACCGGCCCCCTCACGAGCCAGCGTCTCGTCGTCCCCGTGGACACCACCAAGCAGTTCGGCTTGGCCACGAGCTCGGCGAACGTCGACCTCGGCGGGGCCAAGCGCATCCGCGTCTCGTCTTCCGGCCACTTCAAGATTCCGGTCCGCAATCGCAACGGCTTCGCGGTCGGCGCGCAGTTCGCCGTGACGACGATCACGCGATTGAAGGCCCGCCGCGGGTCGCGCGTCGTCCGCGTCACGAAGCAGCTTGCGCTTCGCACACGAACCCTCGTGCCGTTGTCGGCTTCCAGCGTCGACATCGCGCTGAGCAGGTCCGGACGCAGGCGGCTGCGGACGTCGCACAAGCTCCGCGTGCGCCTGACGGTGAACGTCTTCGATGCGGGCGGGACCGTGCGCGTCGTGACCGCTGCGACGACGCTCGTGTCCTGACCGATACACGACGGCGCCCTGGCCGCCATACACGCGATCGCCGGCGGCAGCCCATCAACCCGTCGGCAGGACGCCGGGAGGGCCGAGGGATGGAGTCATCCTAAAACTCCATATCTACGCGTGCCCGCGGCCCGTGCGCGAGCGGCCTGGCGGACCAGGTGGTCGCGCTCGGCGACGTTCGTGGCCCGGCGGGCGGCCTCGGCGTAGGCCGTGGCGGCGGCGGGCAGGTCGCCGCCCAGCTCGTGCAGGTGGCCGCGGACCGCGTGCCAGCGATGGCGCTCGCCGATCACGTCGCGCAGCCGGTCGGTCTCGCGCAGCCCGGCGGCGGCACCGAGGACATGGCCGACCGCGACCGCGCGCCCGAGCACGGCGGCGGGGTCCTGGCGCACCGGGTCGTCGGTCAGCGCGACGAGGTCGTCATACCAGGCGAGGATCTGCGGCCAGTCGGTCTCCTCGGCGCTCGCGGCGTCGTCATGCAGGGCGGCGATCGCGGCCTCGACCTGATAGCGGCCGAGACGCTGAACGGTCAGGGCCGACTGCAGGACGCGCACGCCCTCGGCGATCTCGCGCGTGTCCCACAGGCCGCGGTCCTGCCGGTCGAGCGTCACGATGCGACCCTCCGTGTCGAGTCGCGCCGGGAGGCGGGCGTGGTTGAGGAGCATCAGCGCGAGCAGCCCGCGTGCCTCCGGTTCCTCGGTGGCGAGGGTGAGCTGGCGCGCGAGCCGGATCGCCTCGGCGGCCAGGTCCACCCGGCCCGCATGGCCGGCCGTGTAGACGAGGTAGAGCACGCGCAGCACGACGGCGAGATCGCCGGGCTGGTCCAGGCGGCGCCCGCGCAGCGTGCGCTTGGCACGGCTGATCCGCTGCGCCATCGTCGCCTCGGGGACGTAGAAGGCGTCGGCGATCTGGAGGGTGGTGAGGCCGCCGACGGCGCGCAGGGTCAGCGCCACCTGGGACGCCGGCGCGAGGTCGGGGTGACAGCAGCAAAACAGCAGGAAGAGGGTGTCGTCGCCCTCTTCGGTGACGACGGGCCGCGGCTCTGGCCGTCCGGCGCCCGTTACTTCACGGCGCAGACGGGAGGCCTCGCTGCGGCGGGCGTCGACGAGCCGCCGCGTCGCGACCGTGGCCAGCCACGCCTGCGAGTCGCGCGGGGGGTGCTCGGGCCAGACCCGGAGCGCCTCCAGCAGCGCCTCCTGCAGCGCGTCCTCGGCGGCGTCGAAGTCCTCGCCGCGGCGAACCAGGCCAGCGAGCACCCGCGGGACGAGAGCGCGCAGCGTGCTCTCGTCCAGCTGCCGTACAGCCTTTTCGATCACGGCGGGTCAGTCCTCCGAGGGCGCCCCGGACATGATCTCCCGGACGTCGATCCACTCGCACAGCGGCTCGCCGCCGGGACCGGGCTCCGACGAGATGTACGCCGCGAGCTCGACCGCGCGCTCGTAGGACTCGACGTCGACCATGTACCAGCCCGCGACCAGGTCGCTGGTCTCGGGCAGCGGGCCGTCGGTGGTGACGGGCGCCGCGTCCTGGCCGCCGTAGCGGACCCAGGTCTGCGCCGGCGTGAGCCCCTGCATGTCGACGAACTCGCCGCTGGCCTCGAGCGTCTCGCTGACGTTCCTCAGGAAGGCGAAGTGCGCCTCCACGTCCTCGGGCGCCCACTGGTCCATCGGGGGGAAGGGGTGGTGCGGCTCCGGGCCGCCGCTGTAGTGCTTGAGCAGCAGGTACTTGGGCATCGTGATCTCCTAGTGTCGCGGGCCGCGCCTGTCGTGGCCCTTCAATCTGGTGAGCGGAGCCGGTCAGAGCTTCTCGACATGGAATGACTCATCCAGCTCCGTCAGGAGGATCACCGCCCTACCACCACCACCCGCCACGGGGAGCGCGGGTTGCGGTGGACCGTCACCTCCTCGAATCCCGCTTCCTGCATCCAGGCGCAGATCTCAGACGGCTTGAAGTTGCGGCTGTGGCTCCACGCGTAGAACAGCATGCTCGAGATCGCTCCGCGCTGGGAGGCCTGCTCGCCCGGCTCGGGCCGAGCGGAATCGCCGATGATCAGACAGCCCCCGGGCCGCAGGGACGCGCGCGCCATCCGGCACAGCTCGCGATCGCGCTCCTCGGGTAGGTGATGGATCAGGTTGAACGCGGAGATGACGTCGGCCGGCTCGCCCAGGCCGATCTCGAAGACGTCGCCCTCGCGGAAGCCGACGCGGTCGGCGTAGCCCTGCTCCTGCACGATGCTGCGTCCGACGGCCGCGGCCGGCGGCAGGTCGATCACGGTCGCGCGCAACCCGGGGTGCCTGCGGCACATCGCCATCGAGAACGCCCCGTGCCCGCCCGCCACGTCCACGAGCACGCAGGGGTCTACGACCGGCACGAGCGCCGCGTTGGCGTCGTGCTCGGACCGGGATATCTCGTACAGGCCGCGGATGTAGGCCTCCCAGCGCTCGTGCTCGTCGCGGCGCTGCTCGTGCATCGCGTACACGCGCCCGTCGCGCACGGCGTCGGGCAGCAGGGCGAGCATCTGCCAGTGCAACTCGGCCTGCTCACCGACGAACGTCGCGATCGAGTCAGGCGAGCAGCGCACGAGCAGCTCCTCGCTGACGGGCGCGTTGCGCACCAGTTCGCCGTCGGCCTCCACGTAGCCGAGCGTCGCAAGCGCCGTCAGCAACGTGTCGGCGCCAAGCGGATCGAGGCCCAGCCGGACGGCCAGCTCAGCCGCAGTCGCCGGCTGCTCGTGCAACGCGTCGAACACTCCCAACAGCACCGCCGTCGTGAGCGCACGCGCCGCGATGAGACCGGTGAACGAGTCGAAGTAGGGATCGGGGCGGCTACGCTCCGGCACGCCCGCAGGCTAACCGCCCGGCCCGGCGACAGCGCGGCCCCGGGCGGCATTCAGGCGACGGACGGTGCGTGCCGAGCTGCGATCTGACGGGCGACGGCCGGAGATACTGGAGTCGACCTCACGGGGCTGCACCGCGTTCGTTCAGGGTTCGAAGTCGCGCAAGGTCACGACGTCGGTCTCGAACGCCAACTCGACGAGTCGTGCGCGCTTGCTGTTCTGCGGGAGGTCCTCCACGGCGAAGCGCTCAAACAGTGAGCGCATGTGCGACTTCACGCCCGCGACCGTGAGTACAAGCTCCTCCGCGATCTGCCGGTTGGTAGCCGGTGGCGCTCGAGTCGCCGGCGACCGGCACGGGCGACACAATGCGACAAGTACCCGTCGCTGGGCCTCCGACAGGGTGGGGCCGGGCTTTGACGGAGCGTCCAGCGTTTCGACATACCCGCCGGGGACCGGTACTTGGAACGCGACGGATGTCGATCCAACCGTGATGACGTCACCGTCACTGAGCCGGCGGCGACCCGACACCCGCTCGCCGTTGACGAACGTCCCGTTGCGAGACAGGCCGTTGTCGACGACGGTCCAGTCGTCGCTCACCGCTTCCAGCTCTGCGTGGACGCGCGAGATCCGTTCGTCCCACGCCAGGGAGATGTCCGCGGTCGGTGCGCGGCCGACCGTGCGCCGCCCTCCTGCGCGGTCGAGCGCGACGATGTGCTGCGAGCCGTCCGGATCGCGAAAGAGCAGGTACGGCTCGCCTCGGCGGTGCGCCTCGAGTCGCGCCTTGATGTCCGTGGGGGAGCCCGAGTGCGGGCCGAGCAGGTCTCGGGCGCTCTGCATGCTGCAATTGTCCCCGCTCGACGTTCGTCGGCAACATAATGGTGACGGTCGCGGGCTAGCGAGCGAGAGCGATGCCACCTGCGCGGCGGAGCGCCGCAGCCCGCTGCGCGAAGTATCCGCCATCGTCGTCTGCGGACGTCGCCACAGTGCCGCGACGCCCGTCATTTGTGACGCCGTCGTTGGCGGCGTCACAGAAACACGTCGCCGCGTTCCGCGTGTGGCCAACCCCGAACGCAACGCCGATCGCGCCGGCGTCACGCAGCTTCCTGAGGCCGTTGAAGTCGTCGGTGCCCATCAGCCACTGCACCCAGCTGTCGCGCCAGTGGAAGTCCTTGTCGTCGATGGTCTTCATGACGCTGTTGCCCCGTGGGACGCTATCGAGCACCATTCGCATCTTCGTGGTCCGCACGAACTCGCGGACGAATGTGACGACGCCGTCCTTCTCCGCCGGCGAGTAGACGTACAGCCGATTGGAGTCCTTGCCCTCTTCGTCGTAGGCGATCTCGAGCGAGGCGAAGTCGAAGACCTTGAGGTCCATGTAGAACTGACCGGCCGCCCGAGCTGCGGCGACGAGCGTGCGATGAGGCCAAACCTGGTGCGAGATGTCGAAGCCGGTGCCGTAGTCCGTGACGCCATAGCCGAGCTGCACGTTGCGCGCGTACCGGTTGCGTAGCGCGAGCCATCCGCGCGCAAGACCCGGCAATGTGTCGGGAAGGTCGCGGAGCTCCTTCAGGCCCACGTCGCTGACGTGGACGTACACGCTGTCCGGCGGCGCCGAGAAGGTCGCGAGCTGGTGCTCCATCAGCGCCCACACGCTCGGCTCGACGACGACGGCGGCCGGCACCGCGGCGGACCCCAGCGCCCGCAGGAACCGCCGAACGTTGCGCCAGTAGGTCCGCATCAGGCTGCGGTTGCGGAACGTTTCCCGCAGCTGCGGGGCCTCACCGTCATGACCTCGCGGCCGGCCGAGCGCCCGCAGCTGGTAGAAGGCGGCATACGGCAGGAGCCCGTGACGATGCGCCTCCGAGGCAAACCACGTGGCATATGGCTTGGTCGGATCCTCGTGCGCGCCGGGCCGGGGGATTCCGAACGCCTGGTACGCAAGCCCTCCGTCTTTGAGCAGTTTCGCCAGATTCGCGGGCTCGCCGCGCGGATCCTCGGTGCCGAGCGCCATGGTCTTCGGCCAGCCGGGCGGAGGTGCCGGCAGCGCCGCGAGGGCATCGGATGATCCGCCCCCGCCGCCGGATCTGCTCCCGCCCCCATCCCCAGATCCGCCGCCCGTCGAGAGCGCCAGCACCACGCTGCTGCCCACTGCGGCGAGCGCCGCCATCAGCAGCGTCCAGCGCCGACGGAATCGCAGAGCCACCGGTGTCGTCCGGGGCGGCGGCGCCACACCCTCCGTCTCCCCGGCCGTTGACGGCGCGGCGGCGAGCGCACCCGTCGTGCCGGCAAGTGTCGCCGTCCCGCCGTCAGCGGGGCCACCCACGGAGCGATGGACGGGGATCCCACTCCTGGCGAGGGGTCCGCGCCCGACCGCATCCTCCAGTGCGCGCGCGAACGCGGACGCCGTGGGGTGCCGGTCGGCGGGGTCGCGCGCGAGTGACCGCATGACAGCGTCGGCAACCGATGGCGGCACATCCGGATCGAGCGCGCGCAGCGGCCGCGGCCCGTCGGTGATCCGCTGGAGGAGCACCTTGCCGAGATCCCCCTCGCGCGAGAACGGCGGCTCGCCGGCGAGGAGTTCGTAGAGCATGGCACCCGCCCCCCAGACGTCCGTCGCAGCGGAGAGCGGCCCCACGGACGAGCTCACCTGCTCGGGCGCCATGAACGCCGGCGTCCCGAGGACCGCCGCCGTGGTCGTCAGCCGCGTGCCCTGCGCTCCGATCACCTTGGCGATGCCGAAGTCCACCACTTTGACCGTGTCGGACTCGCCGAACAAGACATTGTCCGGCTTCACATCACGGTGCAGGACGCCGCGCCGATGCGCGTGTTCGAGCCCGTACAGCACTGCCACGACGATCGCGCAGGCACGCGCGCACGACGGTCTGTCGATCTGCGCGCGCTCGGCGAGCGACCCGCCGTGGAGGCGCTCCATGACGAGCGCGCAGACTTCCTCCTCCTCGACGTAGTCGTGCACGCGGACGACGTGAGGATGATCGAGCGAGGCAAGGAGGCGAGCCTCGGCGCCGAAGCGCTCCCGCGCGCCGCGCTCGCGCAGCAACTCGGGTGCAAGGCGCTTGATGGCAACCTCTCGCCGCAGCCGGATATGGCGCGCGGCGTAGACCACGGCGAACGCTCCACGGCCGAGCATCTCGCCGATCTCGTACGCCGGCAGGGCCCGGGCCAGCTCCGATCGCTCATCGTGGCGCACACCGCCGTTCATGGTTAACGGAATCGTATGCATGTCAGACAGCGCACGGCGTCGGTTGTGTCCGGACGTCAGGATGGTTCGAACCCTCAGTCCGCGATCGGCTCCACCAGCAGCAACCGGGTCGGTGCCGAGTACGACGGCGCCAGCGATCCAAGCGCCACCCTTCGACAGCCGATTGTCCAAGGCGACATCGTCGTCACGCTCATCTCCTCTCTCGGACCGCCCGCGGACGGGGCCGGCGCTCGGGTTGATGCCCGCGGATGTTCGGTCAGGTGACGGCTTCCCGAAACCACCATAGGGGTGAACCACGTCATCCCTCGCCTTCGCCCGCCTAACAGCCAGAGACGCCGGCGTTCCAGGATTTACTCGGGGGTGGCGCGTCGCGTCAAGGAGGGATTGCCCGAACCATCCCTACGGTGGCTGACGTGTGGTCGGCGCTCGCCGACCATCCCGTCATGGTGTACGCAGACCTTCATCGGCTGCACACCCCGTACGGCCTCAATGAAAACCGCTCAACCAAGTGAGGTAGGTAGCACATGCGTCCACTTTCAGCAGATGCACTGCTCCGCAGGCACCTCATCGGGCTGGCGGTCGGCATCGCCGTCTTCAGCCTGGCTGCCGGCGTCGCCAATGTATCCGTGGCCCAAGCCTCGGCTCGGAGCACCGACGTAACGCTTGTCAACCAGACGGGCTGCGAGTTGCGCCGGGCGGATTACGGACTGCAGCACGGCGAGTGGTGGGACTTCCCCAATCACATACCGCCCGATTACATTCTGCCCGGTCAGCAGGCAACCTGGGTCTCTGAGTCAAACGGCATCGCGACCGGGACCGAGGGATGGGTGAGGTTCTCCACGAGCGAGTGTGATCTTCGCCACAAGAACGTCGTGGTTCACTGGTCCAACCCATACATCGGCGCGAACAGTTACGACTACGACGGAACGGACCCGGCGTTTCGCGTCCCCCACACCGGCGGTGGCGGAAACAACGCTCTCGTGACGTTCTTCGCGGAACTCAACTAGCGACGATCACCCGCCAAGCTGGCGCCCCCACACCCGCCCGGGGCGCCAGCGAGGGGCCGGTCGAGCGGCGGTATTCAAATGTAGTTCAGCGGCCGCCCCGCCGGTTTCAGGTGGTCACCATCCCATTGCCACATCTTGAAAGGAGGCGATGATGCGCCGTGCAGTCTCTCTCCCGCGAGTCTCGTCATCGTGTCAGATCGCTCGCCCAGGACCGGGGAATCGTCGGAGAAGGCGAGTGTTGTCGGTATACGTGCTCGTTCTCAGTTCGCTGGTCGCGGCGCCGCTCTGCACTCCAGCGGTCAGTAGGGCAGCGGCGCCGATCCCGGTGGTGCAGGGCAACCATCTCATCGACAGCACCACCGGCGCCGTCTGGGTGCCTCGCGGCGTCAACTGGCCGAGCTTTGAATACGCCTGCCAGCAGGGCTGGGCCTACTCGAGGGACAGCGCGAACCCTGCGACCGTCGCGGCGATGGCCGCGTGGCACATCAACGCCGTCCGGATCGGGTTGAATCAGGATTGCTGGCTCGGCGACGACGGGCTACCCTCGAACCCGGGTGGCACCGCGCAGGGATATCGTGCCGCGGTCAAGAAGTTCAGCGATGCCCTGCAGAGCGCCGGGATCGTGCCCATCCTCGATCTGCACTGGACCGGCCCGGATGGCGTGGTTGCCGACGGTCAGCGGGCCATGCCCGACGATCGCACGGACGACTTCTGGAGCTCGGTCGCTGCGGCGTACAAGGATGACCGGTCGGTAATGTTCGACGCGTTCAACGAGCCCTACTCACGCGTAGATAGTGCAACCGGCTTCGACTTCACGCTGACGTGGGATTGCTGGAAGAACGGTGGCATCAGCTGCGGCGCGGGCGCGCCCGCGCAACACGACCGGCAACACCCGTTTGACGGTCATCGGTTCGTCGTCACGGGGATGGCGGCGCTCGTCCGGGCCATCAGGTCGGCTGGCGCAACCCAGCCGATCATGCTCGGCGGCCTGGATTACGCCAACGATCTGACCGGCTGGCTGGCCAACCGGCCAGACGACGGCCAGCTGGTTGCCTCGTTTCACAACTACCAGTTCAACCGTTGCAAGGACGCACGCTGCTGGGACGCGGAGATCGCTCCGGTGGCGCGCACCGTGCCCGTCGTCACGGGGGAGTTCGGGGCGTCCGACTGCAACGACACACACGACAAGGCCTACATGACGTGGGCGGACGAACATGATGTCGGGTATCTCGCGTGGGCGTGGTGGGTGCTTGACGCTCCGAGCGACGGATCGTCCGCTTGCTCGCAGCTGGCTCTTCTCAAGGCTGACGGAACCGCTCGCTTTCCCAACGGCACGGCGCTCAAGGACCATCTCGCCAACCTCGCCGCAGCGAACCCGCGCGGTCCCCAGCCGGCGTCGACGGTCCCGACGCACCCCGTGCAGTTCACGACCCAGCTGGCGTCGACCGTCCCGACGCACCCGGTGCAGTTCACGAAGAACACCGTGTTCACAGTTGGAGATGCGACGTCCAGATACTGGATCTACGTTCCGAGCGTCTACGACGAGACGCACCGGACGCCGATCAGGCTGTTTGTCTGGCTGCACGGTTGCGGCGGCAAGAGTCAATTCGACATCTCGAATGTGTCGGTCGGGGGAGACCAGACCTACATCGCGATCGCGCCAGGTGGCCGCGAGGGCGGCTGCTGGGACGTCGAGGCGGATCCCGCGCGAGTGCTCGCCGCGGTCGCGGATGTGAAGACGCACTTCAACATCGATCCGCGACGGGTCGTCCTCGGAGGCTATTCCTCAGGGGGCAATCTCGCGTATCGGACGGCGTTCTACAACTCGAGGATGTTCGCGGGCGTCCTGGCTGAGAACACGTCCCCGTTCAGCCACACAGGTTCCACGCAGGCCGCATCGCTTGCGGCAGCGTCTTGGAAGTTCCATGTCGTCCACCTCGCCCACCTCGCGGACGACACCTTCCCGATCGCCATGGTTCGGACCGAGACGGATGCGATGAAGGCAGCGGGCTTCCCGATCGAGCGGATCGAACGGGCCGGCGGGCATTACGACCCCGACACCGCGACGAGCGGTACGGAGCACGACGTTCGAACGCTTCTCCTCCCGCATCTGAACGACGACTGGCTCGCGCCCGACACTGGCGCGCGGGATCGGGCGATGTAAGCAGTTCCTCGTCCGAAGCCGCATGCGCGTGTGACGACCCAATCGAAATCGACGTAGCACCGAGAAGCTCTCACGACCCAGTACCACCAGAAAGAGAGGACGAATGCCCGAGTTCTACAAAACTCGTTTCGCAGTTAGCGAATGGTCACCGGCGGCTGCGCTGCCGCGCACCTTCGCCATCCCGACGACGCGATTCGGCCTGCGAGGGCTCTGCTCGTGCACGGTCTCGGCAGCGCTCGCCGCACTGCTGACGCCGGCAGTGGCCCCCGCGAGCAACGTATCCACGAGAGCATCCAGCCGACCGATCATGTCCCAGCCAAGCACCGGACTCGCACTGAAGGAGTTCCAAGCAGCACCGAGCACCCCCGAGTTGAGCAAAATCCCGAATGTGGCCCGACCAGGAGAACCTGTCAAGGCACTCATGAAGATAAGCGATGCGCCCAGCCGGTTGGACTCGATTCAGGCTTCGGGGAACATTACCTTCAGTGGTGGAGTGCCCGTAGGAGGGTGGACGGCGATCACCCTCTACCCCAACGGAGCTTTTAACTTCAGCGGCCATCTGCACGTCTCTGGCCTGCCAAGTTACGATGTGGGGGTTACATGGGTCGTGACGACCAGCGATGGTCAGCCGACGTTCAGCCTTTCGAAGCAGGGCCGCTGTCACGGAACCCTGGAATCGGGGTCCCGAGACTTCGACTGGAACGAGTCCGGCACAAACCCGGCGCTTGCGGCAGCCTGGGACGAATTGTCTGCGGGGTACAGGTGGCGATGGAATGCGGGCGCCAATATCGATATCAGTTCGATCACGGGCGCCGCTCTCCAAGCGGTCGGCGCCGTTGGCACCGTCATTGCGTTGCTGTGACCCGCGGCGATTCGCCATTGGCCTATATCACACTGTGCGTCACAGCTAAGATCGCGGTCGCCCCGACACGATCCGGTTTCTCAGCGTGACGGGCTTCGACCAGCACGCGGCGCAGAGCTTCGTTCAACGGTTCCGGCGCTCTCGCACCACTCGATCCTGGCTCGTGGAGCGGCAGTTCCAGCTGGCGTGTGGAGCCTAGTTGTCACGGATGACAACTAGCCCCACTTGTGGACAGGGACGCCGATTCACTGCTTCGCCAACGGTTAGCGGCGGACGCGACTGCTGCGTCGACTCCTAGCGCCCGATCAAGTCCTTGAACGCGGGCTCAGCGCGGATCGGCTCGAAGTCCGAATCATCCTTCGCGTACGAGCGAAACCGCTCCGAGCGGTCGATCGCGCGCCCGAGGTGATCCACCGCGTCAGCCGTCCGGCCCGCGAGGCTCTCGCAACAGGCGAGGTTGTAGAACAACCCCGCGTACTGCGGATGAGCCTCGACCAGTTCGCGTCCGCGATCGGCCGCCTCGGCGTACTGGCCGGACTCGTAGAGCGGGTTCAGCGGGGCCCAGAGTTCCCAGCCGTCGGGCTCGTACGCCTTTCCCGGCGTGCCGCCGAGCGCGATGACCGTCGTCTCGGGCTCCTCGGCAAACGCCGTCCGCTTCACGCCGGGAGGCGCAAAGATGAGCGTCCCGGCGGACGCAGCCACCCGGTCTCCGTCGAGCTCGAACACGGCCCGCCCGCGCACAACGAGGTACAACTCCTCGTCCGAGTCGGGCTCGGACTCGTCGTGCTCGTTGATGATCCGGTCGCCCACGTCACGGGCCGTCCAAGCGTTGACACCGAAGGACGAGATGCCGAAGTGATGCCTGACAGGTCGAAACGGCTCGCGCCCGTCGGTCAGCTCTTCGATCTCGTCCAGTCGCGCGACTGCGTAGCTCGTCATCCGAGTCCTCTCACGTCGTACGTCTACTGCCGAGATCTTGACGGGCGCTGCTCGTCCACTGCTTCTCGCCCGATCGGGAGCACCATGAGTCTTCGCGGCCGGCGTCAGGCTCACTGGGGGCGCGTTCCAGTGCACGGGCGACGCGACGCTGCTCGACGCGGCGTTCACTTCCGACCTGTACATGTACACGTCGATCGGCTTGGGGCGTCCTGGCGCCCCGATGCGCGGTCAGCCCTCAAACACTGACCAGCAAATCTCGTTCCGTAACCGCTGGTCGTCAAAAACGAGCTCGCGAATCGACTCCGGAAGCTGTTCACGCTGCCACCGGCACTCAAGTCGCCCTGCGGCCTCGCCCTCGCCTTCCGGCGCGGCAGCACGTGCGGCCTTGATCGCGTAGGCGGCAGCGCCAAGCTCGTGCGCGGCGACGTGCGCGACGGCCCCGGCTTGGCCCGCAGCGTACGCGGCATGCCGTGGTGCTCCACGCAGGTCTCTGGCCGCGCCCATTGCATGGCCGCCCGCCGCGCGAGCCTGGGTCATGTTGACCTCGCCATGCACCCAAGCCCGGGCATGCTCGATCGCCTGACGCGGTCGTGAGTCCGTTGGCTGAGCCGACTCGAAAAGGTCAAGAACGTGCTCTGCGCACGATGCCGCCCAAAAAGCGAGGAGATGGTGATCGGAGTCGGTGAGGGTCCCACCGCGGCGGATCGTCACGAAGCGAGGATCTCGGACCTTCGGGAGGATCATGGTCAGACCTTCTATCACTTGCCTCCGCCAACACCGAGCCAGCGTGTGGGACGTGCGCTCCTTGCTTGCCGATCGGGCTCGATCACGGGTGCGCCGCGAAGACGTGGGCGACGGCTCCGCCGCTGAAGGCGGTGGTGCTGATCGGCTCGATGGTGAGCGGTGCGGTGAAGAGTCGCTCGCCTGCGCCCAGGACGACGGGGTGAACGACGAGCCGGTACTCGTCGATCAGGCCCGTCTGGACCAGCGCGCGGGCGAACCGCACCCCGCCTTGGGCGAGTAGGTATCCGCCGGAGCGCTGCTGCTTGAGCCGCGTGACGGCCTTGGCCAGGTCGCCGGCGGCGATCGTCGTCTCGTCCCAGTCGGCGGATGTGAGTGAGTTTGAGAACACGACCTTGGGGATTTGGTTCATCGGCCCTGCGAACGGCCCGGAGGCGCCGGGCCAGTAGGTGGCCCACGCCGTATAGGTGGCGGCACCCATGAGGTGCGCGCCGGCGTTGCCGACGGTCTCGACTACCCAGCTGGTTGAGTCATCGGAGCGACCCGCCGCGACCCAGTTGCTGCTGCCGTCGGCCGGTGCAACGTAGCCGTCCAGCGAGACGGACATCTTCAGGACCAGTGAGACCATGTTGCTGCTTTGTTCCGGGATGGATGTCATGGCGTCATGGACTCGGCCCACCTCGCAAACTCATCGGCGGCGATCGCGAATGCTGTGCGGGCTCGTCTCGCTGCTGACCTCGGCGGGGGAGTGCTGAGGTCGAGACAGTTACCGCTGCCGGACCGCGTAGGTCAGGTGGGTCACCCGCTGCGTCGGCTCCGCGCGGACCGGCTCCAGGGCCACGCGGCCCGCGTCCACGCCCTCGAACAGGCGGATTCCGGAGCCGAACAGCACGGGCGAGAGCGCGATCGTGAACTCGTCGATCAGGCCGGCGTTCACGTACTCCAGGATCGTTGCGCCGCCGCCCGCGATGCGGACGTCCCGGTCGCCGGCGGCCTCGCGGGCCTGGTCGAGCGCGGGCTCGATGCCGTCGTTGACGAAGTGGAAGGTGGTCCCGCCCTGCCGCTCCCAGGGGTCACGCTTCTCGTGCGTCACGACGAAGACCGGCGTGCGGAACGGCGCCTCCTGCGGCCACGCCTGCTCGCCGAGGTCGAACATGCGCTTGCCGATCACGCTCGCGCCGGTGCGCTCGAACGTCTCCCGCACGATGTCGTTGTCGCGTCCTTCCTCGCCGCCCTCGCCGAGCTTCACGTTCTCCCGGAAGAACCGCTGCGGGAAGATCCACTGTTGCAGTTCCATCCACTGCGCCATCCCGCGCTGCACATCCGGGTCGTCCATGCGCTCGGCAGCGCCGGTCAGGCCGAGATCGACCTCGGGCGCGATGAACCCGTCCAACGACATCGTCACGCTGAAGAACACCTTCCCCGCCATCAGTCCTCAACTCCGCTTGCGAACGATCTCGGTGACGTAGGCAGCCAGGTTGCTCAGGGTCTGCTGGCCGCCCTCGATCGCGTGGTACTTCTCGACCGCCTCGTCGCGCAGCTCCTTGGTGGGGAACACCGTGCGCATCTCAATCCGCGTCGCCGCGCCGTCGGGCGCGAACGTCAAGAACGACTCGAAGGCGTTCGGGTCGCCGCGGGACTCACCGTGCTGCAGGGCGATCCGCTCCGGCGGGGCGATCTCGGTCCAGGAGATCCACTCCTGGTAGTCCGTCCCGTCCGGTCCGTGCATCACGAAGTCCCACTCCCCGCCGACGCGGAACTCGAACGTCCGCGTGGTGGTGGAGAACCCCTCCGGTCCCCACCACCGCGACAGGTGCCGCACCTCGGTGAACGCCTCGAACACCAGCTCCCGTGGGGCACGGATGACCCGGGAGATCACGATCTCGCGGTCGGCCGTCGCGGACTGCGCCGGCGCTCCTCGTCCCGTCGCGCTCATCAGCTACTCCTCCTGCCTTGCCTGCTTGAGATCCTGCACGTACTCGTCCAGCCGGTCGAAGCTCTCGTTCCAGAACCGCTCGAACCCGCCGGTCCACTCGTGAACCGGTCGCAGCCCGCGGGCGTCAAGGCCGTACAGGCGTTGCTTGCCTGCCTTGCGGTCCCGCACCAGTCCGACCTCCCGGAGCACCCGCAGGTGTTTGGACGCCCCAGGCTGGGTCATCCCCAGCTCCTGGGCCAACTCGGTCACCGGCCGCTCACCCGCCCGCAGCAGCACCAGGATCTCCCGGCGCTGCTGCTCGGCGATCGCGTTGAAGACGTCCGACGTCGTCGCTGCTCGTGCCATGGCGCGATCATATTCCGATATCGACATACGTCAAGCCGGGAGGAATCAGGCGGGTCTTGTCATCAGGAGTTCCTCCCAACGTCGGGAAGCACGCCGATGAGAGGAAGCACGCCGATGAGAGCGACGTCCGCTCGCGCCAGCCGGCTCGTTGGACGTCGTTTCAATGCCCGATAACGTGCGTTATGTGAAGTTATGCGGATCGTTCGGTTGCCCCATTGCCTCAATTGACGCCCGGTCGTCGTGCAGGCCGTCGTCTACGACGTGGCGATCCAGCTCGGTGATGCTGCGCGAGTTCGGGCTGCGCGGGTAGCGCGCGCCGCGGAGCCGCGATCGCGGAGCTAGGCAGACGTCTCGGCCGGGTACGGGTACGAGATGGCGAGGATGGTCGGACTGGTCGGCTCCTACGGTGGGCTGAATGCTGGCGATGAGGCAATCCTCACCGTCGCGGTGGCGCAGCTGCGCGAGGCGGTCGAAGGGGTCCGGATCGTGGTGTTCTCGCGCGACTGCGAGCACACCGAGCGCCATCACGACGTCGATCGCGTCGTCGCGGCGCGCGAAGCCGTGCGCGAGGACCTCCTGGCTGAGATCGAGCAGATGGATCTGATGCTGCTCGGCGGCGGCGGGATCCTGTACGACCGCGAGGCCGATGCCTACCTGCGCCTCGTGCGCCTCGCGCAGGAGGCGGGGGTCCCGACAGCGACGTATGCGGTCGGCGCGGGGCCGCTGGAGCGCGCTGCCGACCGCGCGTCGGTCACGGAGGCGCTGAACGAGATGCGGCTCGTCACCGTTCGCGAGAAGGCCGCCAAGCGACTGCTCGAGGAGAGCGGCCTGGAGCGCGAGGTCACCGTGACGGCGGATCCGGCGCTGCTGCTGGAGCCCGAGCCGTTCACGCGGGAGATGCTCGAGCGCGAGGGGCTGTCGGAGGGCCAGCGGCTGATCGGCATGTCGGTGCGCGAGGCGGGCAGCGCGATGTCGGAGATGCAGGCCGGCGAGTACCACGCGCTGCTGGCGAACGCCGCCGACTTCATGGCGGACCGCTTCGACGCGCGGATCCTCTTCGTGCCCCTGGAGCGCAAGGACATCCGCGAGGCGCACCGGGTCATCGGGCGGATGGGGTCGCCGGAGCACGCCTGGGTGCTCAAGCGCAGCTACGGGCCACGCGAGCTGCGCGGGCTCGTGGAGCATCTCGACCTGGCGGTCGGGATGCGCCTGCACTTCCTGCTGTTCGCGGTGACGGCTGGCGTTCCCGTCGCGGCACTGCCCTACGCCACGAAGGTCCGCGACTTCCTCGAGTCGCTGGACGTGCACTCGCCGGACCCCGAGCGCGCGAGCCACGCCGGCGCGCTGCTGTCGCACATCGACCGCCTCTGGGACAGTCGCGCCGAGCAGGTCGAGCACGTCCGCGAGCGGCTGCCGGACCTGCAGCAGGCAGCGCGTGAGAACGTGCGCCTGATCGTCGAGCTGCTGGACGATGCCCCCGCTGTCGCGTCCTGAACGGCCGGCTCGGGTCACGCTGCCCGCCAGGTCGGCGATCGTCGCGGCGCGCCCGGACGTCGTCGTCGTCGGCGGCGGTCCGGCCGGGATCGGCGCTGCGGTGGGCGCCGCGCACGCCGGTGCCGACGTCCTGCTCGCCGAGCGCTACGGCTTTCTCGGAGGCAACGCGACGGTCGCGCTCGTGATGCCGCTCATGTCATGGCACAACGAGGTGCGGGGCGCGCGGGCCCGCGGCGCCGACGAGCCGCTGCGGCTGCTGCCGGCCGACCACGGGCCCGGCGAGCCCGTCGTCGCCGGCGCGCTGCTGGAGCTCATGGAGCGCCTGCTGCGTCGCGGCGGCGCGATCGCGCCGAGCGAGGAGACCGGATACACCGTCCCGATCGATCCCGAGGCCTACAAGTCGGCGGCGCTCGAGCTGCTCGACGCCGCGGGCGTGCGCTACCTGCTGCATGCCTTCGCGTCCGGCGTGACCGGCGAGCCGCGCCGCCCCGAGGGCGTCGTGCTGGAGACGAAGTCCGGGCCGCTCGTCGTGCAGGCCCCGGTGATCGTCGACGCCACCGGCGACGGCGACCTCGCGGCAGCCGCCGGCGCCGACGTCGAGGTGGGGCGCGAGGACGGCCTCGTGCAGCCGATGACGTTGATGTTTCGCATCGTCGACTTCGAGCGCCGGCGCTTCGAGGGCTACGTGCGCGAGCATCCCGACCAGTGGCGCGGCGTGTCGGGGCTCTGGGAGCTCATCGAGCAGGCGCGCGCGGCGGGCGAGCTCGACCTGCCGCGCGAGGACGTGCTGTTCTTCGCCACTCCGCACGAGCGCGAGGTCAGCGTCAACAGCACGCGCGTGTCCGGCGTGCTCGGCATCGACGTGTTCGACCTCACGCGGGCCGAGCACCTCGCGCGTCACCAGATGGACCAGGTCATGGCGTTCCTGCGCAAGCGCGTGCCGGGCTTCGAGGAGGCCTACGCGGCGCAGAGCGGCAGCCACATCGGCGTGCGGGAGACGCGTCGCGTCGTCGGCGAGTACCAGCTCACGGCCGACGACGTGCTGCGCTCGCGGCGCTTCGAGGACGTCATCGCGCGCGGTTCGTACCCGATCGACATCCACGATCCCAAGGGCGGCCGCGGAACGCTGCTGGAGCGTCTGCCGACGGGGGGCGCGTACGACATCCCGCTGCGCTGCCTGATCCCGCGCGGTGTCGAGGGGCTGCTCGTCGGCGGGCGCTGCATCTCCGGCACGCACGAGGCGCACTCCTCCTACCGGGTCACGCCGATCGCGCTCGCGACCGGGCAGGCCGCGGGCGTCGCGGCCGCGCTCGCGGCGCGCGCCGGCGTCGCGCCGCGCGAGCTGGCGGCCGACGCCGTGCAGCGAGCGCTGGTCGAGCAGGGCGCGGACCTCGGCGACGCGCTCGCGGCGCGCTAGTCCTGGCCTGGACGCTCTCCTACCCGACGAGCTGAAGCTGAATAAGTGTTCTATGTCGAGACGCGCTGACCGGCTCCGCTCAGCACGTGAATGGCCGCCCCGTTGTTCGGTCAGCAGCACGTCGACAGATACCGCGAAACCGACGGGCAGGAAGGCCACGACCGGCAGGGCACCACGGTGCTGCTGCGACGCGTCAGGCGTCGCACGGTTTTCGGCCGTGCGACGCCTGGTGGGTCGGAGGCTACGGACCGCCTTGGGTCTCGGGGCTCGTGCCCGATGCGGGGCCGGCCTCGCCCTCCTGCTGGGGGTTGGCGAGATCGGGGTCGCCGGTACCGCTCTTGATGTCGGCGTCCTTCAGTGCGTCGTCCTCTGCGGGCGCGCTGGTCTGGCTCTTCTCCTCGTCCATCTCATCCTCCTGTCGTCATGCGGCCGCCTACGTTGCGGCATGCTGAGCGACGCTCGCCGGCGCCGGGCGAGATCGCCTGAGGGTTCCTGTCAGCTGGGGGTCTTCGGATGGACCTGCCGGCTCTCCGGGTCGGTCGCGTCCTGGTCTCCGTGTTGGCCGAAGCCCTGCGAATCCTCTGCGGCTCCCGGGGCCGCGTTCTGCTGATCGGGTGCGTCCTTCATGATCTTCACGTCGTCGGCGCTGGCGTCCGGCGTCGCGTTGTCCTTGTGGCCGGCATGCGGCGAGGGGTCGCCTTCGTCTGCGATCTCGCCGACCGTGCCGGCGTCGGGTGAGGCGTCCTCCTCCTGGCCCGCGAACCCGCCTGCCTGGAAGGTGCCCTTCTCGTCGCGGCCCTCAGGCAGTCGCGACTTCTGCACGCCAGCTCCGCCAGTGTCCACACCGAGCGAGCCCTCCTGAACGTCCTCCGAGCGGCCCTCCTTGTAGGCCTGGTCCGGTGTCTTGGTGCCGGGCCCCTCCGTCTTGCCTTCTGGGTCGGGCATTTGCCACTCCCTTCGTTGCGTTACCGTCGGCGGCGTACCCTGGGCCACGCGCCGACTCACCCCCGAATTCACACGTTCGGAACGGCTCGACAACGGTCGGCGCGCTCCGTTTCTCAGTGCGCCGCGCGCGGACCGAGGTTGTGACGCATGAAGCCGTGAGGGCCGGGAAACACGCGTCCAGCGAGACGCGTCCGAGGGGCGCGCTCGAAGGCGAGTTTCCCTGTGAGGCGCACGCGTCCTGCGTGTCGCGCGCGACAGCGGGTTGCATCTGAACCTTGCAGCAGCCATGCGACAACTACCGTCTCGTACCGTCAAGCACCCCTCGATCCCCGGTGAGCCGCGCTCGCCGGATCGGCAGGACGAGCAGCCCGAGCGCGTCGAGCAGCCCACGCGATCGCGCGATCACGCCGACACACCGACGCCGGGGCCGGTCGCCGGCGAACTGCTATCGGCGTCTGCGGGTCGCGTCCGGCTGTGCGTCTTGTGTGGTGGCCCGCTTCGTGCCGGACAGCACCTGATCCGTGTGCATGGCAGCACGATTCATGCGCGCTGCAGCACCACGAAGCGAGGGTCGCGTTAGCTCGACCGGCGACGACGACGAACTCCGACAGGCGAGCACGTAGCGGCCGCTGTCGCAGGCCGCGGATGAGTGATAGAACAGGTGGCGCGCCCGGTGCCGGGGCGCCGGGCGCGCGGTATGAGCGCGGCCAGGATGTCGAGATGTGCGCACTCCGAAGACGCGTCGCCTTGACAGACAGTGATCTCCGAGATCGGATGCAGGCGCCGTCCACACGGGCACCCGGGGAACAGCCGGTCGTGCACCACCACGGCCGGCAGGCGGGAACACGTCAAACCTCGAGGAGGAGGGGCCTGACACCACGCCACGCCAGCCGTGGGACTCTCCTTGTCCCCGCCATGCGGCATGAGAAAACGCCGGCCTCTGTCGTTCGAAATCGGGAACCTGGACCGCCGACTGCTCGCCGGCCGTGGCGAGCCGCGCTGTCGCCGACGTGCTCGCCGGCCCGAGAGTAGATTGCCCGCACTCCCACCCGCGACGGAGTCGACGAGAGGACCTTCGTGTCACGTGAGACCGCAGACGTCTTGAGTGCGATCAGTGCCGCCGCAGAGCACATCGCGGCCGATGCCGCCGCCGTGGATCGTGAGAACGCGTTTCCGGCGGCCGCCCTCACGTCGCTGGCGGCAGCCGGTGGCCTGGGGCTCGTGGTGCCGCGGGAGCACGGAGGCGCCGGCGGGGGGTTGCGCGCGCTCGCCGAGGCGTGCGAGACCGTTGGCTCGGCATGCGCGTCGAGCGGCATGGTGTTCCTCATGCACTCGGTGACCGCGGCCACCATCGCCGGCGGGGGCGGCGCAAGCGCCGGCGCGTACCTTCGATCGCTCGCCTCCGGCGAGCGCGTGGGCACGCTCGCGTTCAGCGAGCGGGGCACGGGCGCGCACTTCTACGCGCCGGAGCTGGTGGCGGAGCGCCACAACGGGGGCGTGCGAATCTCCGGGCGCAAGAGCTTCGTGACGTCCGGCGGGCACGCCGACATCTATCTCGTGCTCGTGCAGAGCGCGACCGGCGACGGGTTGGACTGCTTCGCCGTCGAACGCGACGCCGACGGCATGCGGTTCGACGGCGTCTGGGAGGGCCTGGGCATGGCCGGCAACTCGAGCATCGCGCTCGAGATGTCCGATGTCGACGTCGACGACGCGGCGCGAATCGGCGACGCGGGAGCCGCCGTGGGCCTCGTCTTCACCGTCGTCGCCCCCTACTTCCTCGTGGGGCTGGCGGCCGTCAACGTCGGGATCGCCGCCGCTGCGCTGAAGACCGCCGCCGATCACGCGGCGAGCCGCAGGTACGGGGATGGCAGCGCCCTCGCCGAGGTCCAGATGATCCAGCACCTGATCGCCGACATGGACATCGCGGTGCGCAGCACGCGGCTGCTGGTCCGCGATGCCGCCGCCCTCGGCGACGGCGGCGACGAAGGAGCGCTGGTGCCGATCATGGAGGCCAAGGTCGCCGCGACGGAGACTGCGGTCAGCGTCACGCAGCGCGCGCTCGAGGTCTGCGGCGGCCAGGGCTACACCCCGGCGCTGCCCATCGAACGCCACCTGCGCGACGCGCACGCCGGCGCCGTCATGGCTCCCACCAACGGCGTGCTTCGCAGCTGGATCGGGAAGGCCCTCACGGGCCTCCCGGTACCGTGAGCGCCATGGGCGACATCACGGTGGGCGCGGTCGCCTATCACCCGCGCGTCGTGACGATCTGGGAGGCGTTTCGCGAGTACTTCGCGGCACAGGGCCAACCCACCGACTACGTGCTGTACTCCAACTACGAGCGGCTTGTCGATGCGCTGCTGGAGGGAGCGGTCGACATCGGCTGGAACACGAACACCGCGTTCGTCACCGTCGAGCAGCGCCTCGGCGGTCAGGCGCGCATCCTCGGGATGCGCGACATCGACGCCGAGTTCGCAACCGTGATCGTGACCCGCGCCGGCGAGACGGTCGGCGACGCCGCCGAGCTGGCCGGGCGCCGCCTCGCGCTCGGCAGCCGGGACTCGGGGCACGCAGCCATCCTGCCGCTGCACTACCTCGCCGAGCAGGGCCTCGACGCCGAGGCCGAGTGCGATCTCGTGCGCTTCGACACCGACATGGGCAAGCACGGCGACACCGGCGACTCCGAGCTGCGCGTCGTGCAAGCGGTCGCGGAGGGCGATGCCGACGCAGGCGCGCTCGGGGACGTCACGTGGGCGCGCTTTCGCGAGGAGGGCCTGCCGGCGACGCACGGGCTGGCCGTCACGTGGCGATCGCCGATCTACTACCACTGCAACTTCACCGCCCTGCCGACCTTCGACGAAGGACGCGGAGAGCGCTGGCGCCAAGCGCTGCTCGCGATGAGCTACGACGACCCGCAGATGCGCCAGCCGATGACGCTCGAGGGCGTCAAGCGCTGGCTGCCCGGTGACCGCGAGGGCTACGAATCGCTTGCGCAGGCGATGGCCGTGGGGTGAGCGTCAGCCGCCTCGACGCCGAGCACCTCGACCTCGGCAGCGGCCTCGAGGTGCTCCTGCAGGCGCGGCTCGCGGGTCTCGCCGCCGGCGACCTGCTGGAGGTGCGCGTGCCGTCGCGATCGGTCGCGCTCGAGCTGCCCGCGTGGGCACGCATGCACGGCCACGCGGTCGTCGACGACGCCGGGACGGCGGCCGGCGACCATCTCGTGACGATCCGGCGCGGAGCGACGCGGCGGGTGCTCGGCGGCGATCAGCCCGAGCCATCGCCGCCGGCGCGGCTTCGTGACGGCGCGTTTCACTCCTCTGACATGCGCGTCGACGGGCTCGTGCCGCCGACCGCGGCGCGCGACGGCGGGTTCGCGCCGATCGGGTCGGTGCCGGAGCCAGGCGCGCCGCGCTTCGACTGGCGGCTGCACCGTCGCGACGGCGTCTGGGCCCCGGACGTCGCCGAGCTCGCCGAGCAGGCGTCCGGTGCGCAATGGGACGCCTCCGACGACATCCCGTGGGAGGCCGCACGCGCGGTGCCCGAGCTGCTCGAGCGCGCCGTGGCGCAGGTCATGACGTTCATCGCGCAGAACGAGTACGCGGCGCTCTACGTGCCGGCGCGGTTTCTCCCGCAGATGCATCCGGCCTACGCCGAGGTCGTGATGTGGCTGGCCAGCCACGTGCACGACGAGGCGCGTCACATCGAGGTCTTCACGAAGCGGGCGCTCATCGGCGGCTACCACGGCTTCGCCCTCGCATCGACCGAGCTGTCCCTGCACAGCCTGCTCGCCGAGCCCGACTTCACCGCCGCCGCGCTGCTGCTCAACGTGCTCGGCGAGGGCACGTTCCTGGACCTCCTGCGGTTCGTCGAGCGCCACGCACCGGACGCCGCGACCGCGGCGGCGGCGCGCCTCGCGCACCGCGACGAGCGCCGCCACGTGCACTTCGGGATCTCCCACGTGCGCCATGTGGTCGACGGGGACCCGCAGCGGCGGGCGATGCTCGTGCGCGCCGCCGAGCAGCGCGCGGCCAAGCTCACCGAGCTGACGCTCAGCCCCCTGCTGACCGAGGGGCTGACGATCATGGCGGCGGGCTCGATGCGGCCGGCCGCCCTGTCCGAGGGAGCCGCTGCCGTCAGGACGCTCATGCAGACGATGGAGCGAAATCGCATCCGGCGCCTGCGCTCCGCCGGCTTCGACGCCCCCACCGCCCGGTACATCTCCGAGCTGCACACCCCGAACCTCATGTGAGGTCTGGCGGGCGCGGCGCAGGCACGGAGCGCCGCGCCGGACGACCCGGCTCAGCCGCCGGCGGCGGCTGAGCCCTCGCCCTACGGCTTCTGCTCGCGCATGCCCTTGACCGCCGCGGAGATCTCCTCGGCTTCGAGCACGTCGGACATGACGCCGATCTGGTCCTCCCAGACGTCGTCGGCGACCTGGCTGCGGAACTCCTCCTCCAGTACGTGATACACGGAGAGACCCAACTGGGCCTCGGCCAATGCACCTGCATAGGTCGGATCGCCGAGCACAACCGTCTCGGCGGCGATCTCCGCGCTCTCCGCGTCCGGAGCTCCGAGGATGACGACCAGTTGGTCGCTCCCGTGCTCGTCGGCGAGGCGCTTGATCACCTCCTGGCTATTGAGGTCCATTGCCCCAGAGGCAGTTCAGACGAAGCACTCCGTCGACGTGTACGCGACGTCTCCGCCCGCGCTCTGGACGCACGCGGCGATCGCGGGGCCCGCGATCCCGTCGCGCTCTCCGAGCACGATGACCTGCTTGCTCTCGAACATGGGGTGCTAGCTCACCTCCTCTCTCATCTCCTCGAGGCTCTTGTCGAGCCAGTCGTGGAGCTGCGGCGGGGTGATCGTCGACGCCGACAGCCGCGCGACCTCCTCGCCGTCGTGCATGAGCAGGAAGGTCGGCAGCGCATGGACCTTGAGGCGGATGCAGACCCGGCGGGCCTTGGGCGCCTCGAGCATGACGACGTCGATGTCGTCGCGTGCCTCGGCCAGCTTCTCGACGTGCGGCTTCAGCGCCAGGCACGGCCGGCAGTCCGGCCCCCACACGTCGATCAAGCGTGGTGCCGCTCTCGACGAGCTCGTCGAAGTTCTCGCGCGTCGCCTCGGCTACAGCTCCCATTCGCTCATCCCTCCGCGTCGTCGTTGGACTCGAGCAGCACGCTCATTCCGTCGGACTGCTCGGACATCCGCCCCAAGAACAGGCTGCCCTTCGCGATCAGCTGTACCCGCCGCGCGCCCCCATTCATCAACCGGGCGCGAGCGTGCGGAACGTAGCACAGCGCCGAGGCGATATGACCCTGCGTCGGGGCGAAGCCGGGCATCCCCCGCCGCTCGACGAAATCGCCCATGTCCGCGCGGTCCAGGTCGCCCCGGCGCACGGCCAGGGCGGCGAGCGTCTTGTAGTTGCGCTCGGGGACGTTGCCCGAGCCCTGCGGCTCGGTGATCTCCGGGTTGTGCAGCTCGGTGGCGTAGTCGTCGACGTCGAGCATCCCCATGCCGAGACGGTCGAGCGGCGCGATCGAGAGGGCCTCCATGATCTTCGGGTTCGACGACCCGGCGGCGACCGGATGGACGCCCACGGAGTCCAGCCGCACGCGCGGCGAGCGGCCGTCGTCGGCCTCCACGAGCACCGCGCACGCGCCGAGCACGTCCTCGAGCACCGGCAGGTCGTGCTTGAGGTGGCCCTGGAACTTCATCCCCAGCTTCGGCAGCGAGCCCCCCGCGATCACGACGACCCGCCGGAAGACCCCGGCGGCGACGAGGCTGCTCGCGATGACCAGCGCGGGGATCGGGGCGGCGCAGAAGTTCTTGACGTCCGCGCCCGAGGCGTTGCCGCAGCCGGCCGCCGCCGCCACCGTCTTGGCGAGGTTGCCCCCGCCGCGCTGGTAGCGGTCCCCGATCGCCTCCTCCCCGGAGCCGATGACGTAGTCGATCGAGTCGGGGTCGATGCCGTTGTCGGCGAGCAGGCGCAGGAGCGCCAGCGTGGCGCTCGCCTTCCCCGCGAGGTTCTCGAGCAGCACCTCCGCGGCCAGGGCGGCATCGCTCTCGTGGCCGCGACGGAAGGCCCCGGCCAGGCGATCGGCGCCCAGGTGCAGCCCCAGCGCCCCCGGCTCGGCCGCCACCGCTTCGGCGTCGCTGGAGGCGGCCGCCACGCGCTCGAGGTCGAGGTGCTCGGCGAGCGGATGGCGGGCGAGCCGCTCGGCGATCGCGCCGGCGTCATCCGCTCCGAGCCTGACCAGGCCGAAGTCGTCGACCGCCGCCAGCAGGCCGAGGAACTCGTCCTCGGGCATGAGCTCGCCGACGCCGGCGAAGCGGCCCTCGCCGTTCGGGGCGGCGCCGACCCACGGGCGCTCCGGAAGCGCCCGCGGATGCAGCGCGCCGAGGAAGGCCTGGTGGGGCGCATAGGCCACCGCCTGCTCGAAGGTGCGCAGGGAGCCCAGGAACGCCGCCTCGACCTCCGGGTTGCGCCCGAGCTCGCGCGACGGCTTGGAGCCGTGGCGGCAGAGGCCGGGGACGTGGGCGAGCACCGCGCTCGCGGCCGAGATCACCGGTGCGGGCATCGAGATCCTCATTGAACCGGATCGCCGTCGAAGACCGTCGGCTCGCTGACCTGCGTGGCGACGGCGAGCAGCGCCCGTTCGAGCAGCTGCCGGCGCCAGGCGCGCTCCTGCGCGGGACCGAGCTCCGGGTCTCCCGTCGGGAACGGGATGCCGCGCGTGGGCACGATGCGCGGCGCGCCGACGCGCCGCGCGATCGAGACGAGGTTGCACAGCAGCGCGGTGGGGATCCCGGCGCGCTCCAGTTCCTTCGTCAGCGTTGACCCGCAACGCGTGCCGGTTCCTCACGTGGCGGTGAGGATGACCGCCTGGATGCCCGCCTGGCGCAGATCGGCGGCCCACTCCATCCCGAAGCGGCGCGCGTCGGCGACCGTGGTGCCGTTGCCGGTCGTCCCCAGGTACTCGCCGTGCAGGCGTCCGATCGCGCCCTCGCGCTCCAGCTCGCGGGCGACGTCGAGCGGGAGGATGCGGTTGGGATCGGCGTTGGCCCACTGGGTGGAGAAGCCGCCGTGCACCGACTCGAACGTGCCGCTCTCGGCCGAGTCGAGGCCGTCGAGCGAGTGGCGCACCCACTTCGACGCGCGCGCGGACTCCAGCCGGTCGGGGTTGCCGGCGGGCACGAAGCCGCCCTCCGTCACGAGCGCGAACACCGCCTCGGCGGCGTCGGCGATGGGCGCGGCGGGCGTCACGCTGTCGAAGTCGGGCAGCGGGATCTCGGTGGCGTCGCGGTCGCCGCCGAGCCGCGTGAGCACGAGCGCGACGGCGCGCTCGGCCGCGCTGCGCTGCGCCATGCGGTTGGTGCGCGCGACCGGGCCGATGCGCCCGTCCTGCGCGGTGAGCTGCTCGCCCGACGCCATCGTGCGCGCCGCCGCGGCGAGGCGGTCGAGCGAGTCCTTCATGTGGCGCGAGATCGCGCCGCTCTCGACGACCGACGTGCCGGCGGCCTCGCCCAGGCCGGGGTTCTCGGGATGCATGGAGGCCAGCCCGATCAGCCCCGCCTCGCTCGCCGCCGCCGCGACCCGCGCGCACGCCATCCCGTAGCGCCCGCTGGTGAAGGCGGGACCGGCCACGACCATCTCCGCCCCGCGCTCGCGTGCTTGGGCAACGAGCTCGGCGGCGAACTCGGGGTGCGTGGCCGAGTAGTCGTCGCCGCAGATGGCGGTGGCGACGATCTCGTGCTCGTCGCCCAGCAGGGTCGCCAGGCGCCGCCCGGGTCCCACGGCCCCGTCGCGCAGCTCCGGCCCGGTGCCCGCCGCGTCCTCACCGCCGATGCCGGCGAAGAACTGGTTGACGTAGTGGACGATCTTCATCAGGCGCGTCTCCGCGCACGTTAGGCGGCCCCAGCCCAGGGTGCTCTGCGCGCAGTAGATGGCGGCCACGGGCAGCTCGACCTCGTCGGTGGACGGCTGGTCGAGCAGGGCGATGCGGTCGCGGCCCAGCGCGCGCTCGACCGCGGGCAGCGTCATCCGCTCGTCGTAGTTGCCGGTGCTGACGAGGGCGGTGGCCTTCGCGGGCGGGACCACGAGCGGCGGCCCCGTCCCGTCGCGCCCCGCCATCTCGCCGAGGATTCCCACCGCCGTGATCCCCTCCTCCTCGAGGCGATCGAGCTTGAGCGAGACGTCGGCGTCGGCGTTGCCGCCGCCCTCCTTGGTCGCGATCGCCGCGTCGAGGTCGAGCCCGGCGCACAGCCGCGCGGCGTGGGCGGAGACGAGCTCCTTGTTGGCCTGGTCGACGGGCTCGGGGCACAGCACGAGCGCCGCCAGCTCCAGCTCGTCGCAGGCGCGCAGGGCGGCGACCACCGGATGGGTCTGGTGCAGGTACGTCGGGTTCTTCAGCGCGGGGTGGCCGAACTGGCCGCTGACCACCGCCCCGTCATCGAGCTCGCAGGGCGAGATGACGGTCGGCAGGCCGCCCGACAGGCTGCGCCCGTAGACGAAGACGTCCTTGAACTTGCCCTGCGTCTGCAGGTTGAGGACGACCCCGACGCGCGGCTTGCCGTTCGACGGTCGATCCGCCGGGCTCGGACAGCTCCTCGACGGCGTCCGGCTCGGCGTCCAGGGCGGCCTCGGCGAGGTGGGCCGCGACCTTGACGAGCCCGCGCCGCAGCGCCGTGGTCGACGTCCTCCCAGGTCGCGTCCTCGGCGGGCGTCCACTCGATCGACGAGGTTGTGCGTCGCGGCGAGCGGCGACAGCGGCGCCGCCGGCCCCGACATGTCGATGACCGCCTCCTGGGCGCGCGGCAGGTAGCCGGCGGCCAGCACGGCGGCGCCGCGCAGCACGTGGGTCTCACCGCGGCCCGCGGGCATCGCGGGACCGAGCAGGCCGGGGAAGACGCCGCCCCCGCCGGGGCCCTTGGAGCAGGGCTGGACGGCGTCCAGCACGCCGACGATCCGCACGGAGTCGCCGGGAGCGGCGCAGCCCAGCCGGACCTCGGCGAACGCGGGATCGCGGAGGAGGTCGAGCACGCTCTCCTCGCCGACGGTGAGGCAGCCCGCGGAGTAGCTCGTGCGCTCGCCCAGGTCGAGCTCGCGCACCTCGTGGACAACCCGCGTCAGCCCGGTCTCCGAATGCATCTCCCCTGCTCCCTTCCCGCTGTCGACACAGGGTATTCCCTGCCAGTGCGGACTGCCACGTGCGCTGTAAGGCAGCGGCGACGGCACGGCGGATCCGGCGCGGACCCATGAGGGTGGCGCCGGTTCGCCAGCGGGTAACGTGCGAGCGCATGCCGATGTGGTCGATGCGCACCCGATGACCGGCCCGGCCGTACGGCCGTGAGCGAGCCGCGCGCGGCGGCGCCCGTTGCGCTGACGTCGCTCGCGCACGGCGCGGGGTGCGGATGCAAGCTGCCGGCGGCGGCGCTGCTGCCGATCGTGCGCGGTCTGCCCGCGGTCGTCGACCCGCGGGTCCTCGTGGGATCGAACACCGCCGACGACGCCGCGGTGCTCGGGCTGACCGAGGAGATCGCGCTCGTGATGACGATCGACTTCTTCACGCCGATCGTCGACGACCCCTACGACTTCGGCCGGATCGCAGCAGCCAACGCGCTGTCGGACGTCTACGCGATGGGCGGGGTGCCGCTGGCGGCGATGAACGTCGTCGCCTTTCCCCTCGAGCAGCTCGGCGGCGACGTCCTGCGCGAGATCCTGCGCGGCGGCGCGGACGTCGCGGCGGCCGCCGGGATCGCGATCGTCGGCGGTCACTCGATCGACGATCCGGAGCCGAAGTACGGCATGTCGGTCACCGGCACCGTGCACCCCCGCCGAGCTGATCTCCAACGCCGGCGCCCGGCCCGGCGACGTGCTCGTGCTCACCAAGCCGCTCGGCGTCGGCGCGATCACCACGGCGCGCAAGCGCGGCGCGCGCGACGACGACCTGCTCGCGCGGGGAGTCGCGACGATGACCGCGCTCAACGACACGGCGTCCGCCGCGGCGCGCGCGGCCGGCGCGCACGCGATGACCGACGTCACCGGCTTCGGGCTGCTCGGCCATCTGCACTCGCTGGGGCGCGCGAGCGGCGTCGCGGCGGTGATCGACGCGGCGGCCGTGCCGGCGATCGACGGCGTGCTGGAGCTGCTCGCGGGCGACGACGCCGGTCTCGGGCGGCAGCCGCCGCAACCGCGACTACGCCGAGACGTTCACGACGTTCGCCCCGACGTCGACGAGGCGCGGCGGCGCCTGGTGTGCGATGCCACGACGTCGGGCGGGCTGCTCGTCGCGGTCGCGCCCGAGGCCGCGCCGTCGCTGCCGGGCCCGATCGTCGGCGAGATCGTCGCCGGCGAGCCCGGCGCCATCGCGGTGCGATGATCGCCCTGCACGGGCACCATCAGCCTGGAGCGGCCCGGGCCCGGTGGCCCATCCGGTCTTCAAAACCGGCGGGGCGCGGCACTCCGCGCTGGAAGGTTCGACTCCTTCGCCGTTCCGTATGAGCGACCGCGACCGCCTGCGCGACCTGCCCTCCGTCGACCGGCTGGCGACCGCGGTCGCGCGCGCCGAGCTGCAGGCACGGCGCGAGGAGCTGCTCAACGGCGCCGATGCGGGCGCCGGACAGACGGTCGACCTCGTCGCGCGCGCACGAGCGCGCCTGAGACCGCACCTGCGCCGCGTGCTCAACGCCACCGGCGTCGTCGTCCACACGAACCTCGGCCGCGCCCCGCTCGCGCGTCGAGGCGCAGGCCGCGGTGGCGGCCGTCGCGGACGGCTACTGCAACCTCGAGCTCGACCTCGCCACGGGCACGCGCGGCTCGCGACACGCGCATGTCGAGGAGCTGCTGTGCGAGCTGACCGGCGCGCAGGCGGCCATCGCCGTCAACAACTGCGCCGCGGCCGTGCTGCTGGCCTGCGCCGCGCTCGCGGGCGGCCGCGACACCGTCGTCTCGCGCGGGCAGCTGATCGAGATCGGCGGCGGCTTCCGGATCCCCGAGATCCTCGAGGTCGCGGGCACGCGGCTCGTCGAGGTGGGCACGACGAACCGCACGCGCCGCGCCGACTACGAGGCGGCGCTGGCAGCCGGCGGCGAGCGCATCGGGGCGATCCTGCGCGCGCATCCCTCGAACTTCCGCACCGTCGGCTTCGTCGCCGCGGTGGAGATCGAGGAGCTCTGCGAGCTCGGCGCCCCGGTGATCGACGACGTCGGCTCCGGCGTGCTCACCGACGACCTCGAGCTGCTCGCCGGCGAGCCGCCCGTGCGCCGATCGGTCCGCGCCGGCGCCGCGCTGACGGCGTTCTCGGGCGACAAGCTGCTCGGCGGCCCGCAGGCGGGGATGCTCGTCGGAACGCGCGAGGCGGTCGAGGCGTGCCGCCGCCATCCGCTCGCGCGGGCCGTCCGGATCGACAAGCTGTCGCTCGCCGCGCTCGAGGCGACGCTCGCCCTGCACCGCGACCCGGCGGCCGCGCGCCGCGCGCTGCCGGTGCTCGCGATGCTCGAGGCCGACGATGCGACCCTGAGCAGGCGCGCGGACGAGCTGGCCGCGGCGACCGGCGGCACCGTCGTCGCGTCGACGGCGCGCGTCGGCGGCGGCGCGCTGCCGCTGCTCGAGCTGCCGGGGCCGGCGGTCGCGATCGACCCCGGCCCGGCCGGCGCAGACGCGCTCGCCGCGGTCCTGCGGGCGGGCGATCCGGCGGTCGTCGGCCGCCTCCACGACGGCCGGCTGCTGCTCGACCCGCGCACGCTACCACCGACGAGGAGGCAGGCGAGGTGGCGCGCGCGGTGCGCGCCGCATCTGCCGTGAGCGCCGAGCACGCGGCCCTGACGCTCGGGACCGCCGGTCACATCGACCACGGCAAGACGGCGCTCGTGCACGCGCTGACCGGCGTGGACACCGACCGCCTGCCGCAGGAGAAGGCGCGCGGCATGTCGATCGAGCTCGGGTTCGCGCCGCTGCTGCTGCCCGGAGGGCGGCGCGTCTCGGTCGTCGACGTGCCGGGCCACGAGCGCTTCGTGCGGACGATGGTCGCCGGAGCGACCGGGATCGACCTCTATCTCATGGTCGTCGCCGCCGACGACGGCGTGATGCCGCAGACGCTCGAGCACGCGGAGGTGCTCGCGGCGCTGGGGATCGAGCAGGGCGTCGTCGCGATCACGAAGTGCGACCGCGCGTCGCCCGAGCGCGCCGCCGCGGAAGCCGCCGAGCTGCTCCCCGGCGCCGAGGTCGTGGCGTGCTCGGCGCGCACCGGCGAGGGCGTGGCGGACGTCGCGGCGGCGCTGGACGCGTGCCGCGGAGCGGGTCACGCCGCGCGCCGACGGCCACCGGGACCGCGCGGCCGTGCTGCACATCGACCGCGCGTTCACGATCCACGGCGCCGGCACGGTCGTCACGGGGACGCTGTGGTCGGGCAGCCTGGCGGTGGGCGACGCGCCGGTGCTGCTGCCCGCGCAGCGGCCCGTCCGGGTGCGGTCGCTGCAGGTGCACGACGAGCCGGCCGAGCGCGCGCACGCGGGGCAGCGCGTGGCGGTCAACCTCGCCGGGATCGCCCGGCGCGACGTCGCCCGCGGCGACGCGCTCGCCGATCCGGCGGCGGAGGTCGTGCCGACCCGGGTCATCGACGCGGCGCTGGACCTGCGCGAGGAGCTGCACGGCCGGCGCGTCATGATCCATCATGGCACGCGGGCGGTGCCGGCGCGGCTGGCGGCGCTCGGCGCCGGCCTGTGGCAGGTGCGCCTCGAGGCTGCCGCTGCTCGCCGCCGCGGGCGACCGGCTCGTCGTGCGCTCGGTCGCGCCGCCCGACACGCTCGCCGGCGGCACGGTGCTCGATCCGCGAGCACGCCGGCATGGCCGCCGCCCCGACGTGCTCGCGCGCCTCGAGCGGCTGCGGCGCGGCGAGCCGGAGCCCGCGCCCGCAGCGCCGCCGCCGGCCGCCGCGCGCCGTCCGGTCCGGCGAGCGCCGAGGCCCGGCCGCGCCGGCGCTCGAGCCCGCCGCGATCGAGCTCGCCAAGCGGCTGCTCGCGGCCGGCCACGAGCCGCCCTCGCGCTCAGACCTGGGCGCCGGCGCCGCGCACCTGCCCAAGCTGATCCAGGCCGGCGTCGCCGTCCGGATCGGCCGTGACCTCTATGCCCACCGCGACGCCCTCTCGCTCGTCGCCGGTCGCGTCAGCGCGATCATCGCGGACGAGGGCGCGGTGACCCTCGCGCGCCTGCGCGACGAGCTTGGGACGTCGCGCAAGTACGCCGAGGCGCTGCTCGAGCATCTCGACGCGGCGCGCTTCACGAAGCGCCTGCCCGACGACCGGCGCGTGCTGCGCCGCCGCAGCTGAGCCCCTCTCGGCGCCGCGACGGTCGGTGCGACCGTGCGCGCGTCCTGGCCGCGGGACGCCAGCGCTCCCTTGCGACCCGCACCTCGACGGCACCACCGGCCAGCACGTTCCGTTCGCGCAGCGCTTCAACTTCCCTGTGCGGATTCGCATCAGCGCCGTCCACGGATTCTGAGCGCTGCTCCGCGCCGAAAGGGGCGTCTCGACGCTCCGGACCGGCGTCGCGCCCGCGCTGACGCCATCGGCGTGATCGCCGGACGCTGGTGGCCTGATCGTCCGTGACGGCGAACGCGGTCGATGGTCGTCGCTGGCTCCAACCGCGGCGCTGCATGGCGTCGACGTGGTTCACGCGTGGTGCCGCGTCGCATCACGCCGAGCGTGCACTTTCCCCCTGAGCGAGGGCTTGGTCCGTAGGGTCGGGCAATGAAACCATCCAAGCGCAGTTGCGTCGTCGTGGTTCTCGGAGGCATCGCCGCAACGGCGGCGGTCGCAGTGCCGAGCGGAAGCGCTCAGGCCCCGGGGGGCGCCACCACACTCTCGTTCTACGAGCCTGACGCCCAGAGCACGTTCAAGATCGTCGACAACCCTCCCAAGACGTTCGGCAAGAGGCCGGGTCCGAAGTCCCGTTTCACCATCGGTGACAGGTTGACGCTCTCGAGCGCGTTGTTCGACAGGAAGGGCGGGACCCGTCAGGGCAGGCTCTACGCCGATGGCGCCATCGTCAAGGGCGGGACGTTCGACACCGCGAGATTCCTCGCGACAGGCACCTACGTCCTCAACGACGGCAGCCAGATCTCCGTTCAGGGCTACCTCTCGTTTGGCAAGGAGTCGACTGCGTCTGTGCTCGGTGGTACCGGCCGCTACGAGGGCGCGCGAGGCCACCTGCTCAGCACGAGCACAGCCGACTCGTCTACGGACACGCTGACACTGCTCCCATAGCTACGACTGAGCCCACCCGCCGGCAACCCGGCGGCCCGCTAGTGGCCGTCGGGGTGGCGCGGCGGGCGCCCCACGCGCATCGTGTCGATGATCTTGCCATCGGGGTGGCGCAGGTGTGCGACCTGCGACTCGTCCTTCCAGACGGGAGCCTGCAGGCCGGCGTACAGCATCAGGTCGCCGGTGTGCGTGCGCTGGCTCGTGCCCTTCTCGCTGTAGACGTACGCGGTCTCGCCGGCGCCGAGCTCGCCCTTCGGAAACGAATAGACGTGCTTGTGGTCCTGCCCGGCGCAGGCCGTCAGCTCAAGCCCCGACACGGGCACCGGCTCAGCGCCGTCGTTGACGATCTCGACGTGCTCGCTCAAAGAGCTGGCTCCGCGCTGCACGACCGCGCAGATGTGCAGGCCCATGCCTGTAGGGCGGTGGTGCTGAGCACGCAGCGGGACGTCAGTGCCAAGCCATTCTCCGGCCACGCACGCAGGGTATCCGGCTGCTCCTCGTCGTCCAAGTGGGTAGTCCGCCCGATCGGACCCGTGGCCGGTTCGTGCCCCAGCGGCTGCGGGTGGCGGCTGGCGTCGCGTGACATCGCCGGCGGTGTGAGCGGCCGACGACGCGCGTCGCAGCGTCACCTGGTCCCGGCGGCAATGAGCAGCTCGCAGGGCCCCTCGAATCCGCTCGCTGCCTCGAATCGTCCGAGCTCGTGTTCGATCTCGCGCCAGGTCTCCTCGCGGGCTTCATCGGAGAGCCCCGCGAGCATCTGGTGCAGCGCGCCGAATGACTCCTGCTGGAAGCGCACGCACTCCGCCGCCGAGGCGAGGCGCAGCGGCGCGGCCATCCGGCGCGTCTGGACGTTGTTGAAGCCGGCGCGCTCGTAGGCGGCCTCGATCACGCCCGGCTCGCCGAAGCTGAACGGGCCCGGCTGGCCGGGGGCGGGCGGTGGCAACTCGGCTCGGCGACGGATGATCGACACGGGAATCGAGAAGAACTGGTTGGCTTGGGCCGTCGAGTACACGATGCCAGCGAGGTTGCCGCCTGGCTTCAGCGCACGCCACATCCCCTGCAAGGCGGCTTGTTGGTCAGGGAAATAGATGAAGCCGACGCGGGAGATCACCGCATCGAAGGATCCCTCGTCGACGTTGAGTTGCTCGCCGTCGAGAACTGCAGTCTCGACGTTGTCCAACCCCGCCTCGGTAGCGCGTCGCGCGGCGAAGTCGAGAAGACTTGGCGAGATGTCTGTCGCGAGCACCGAGCCACCGCGGCCGACGCGCCGGGCGGCCGCGAACGACTGCCCGCCCGCCCCCGCTGCCACGTCGAGGACTCGGCTGCCGTCTCCGATCCCCGCCATGTCGAGCATGACATCGGTTGCGGGCCCGAGCCAGCGCTCGATCACGTCCCCCCAACGGTCCCACGCCTCGGCTGCGTCCTGCCATTGCTTGCGCGTCGTCTCCTTGTAGACGACGGGATCAAATGCCTGCGCCGACATCGTCGCTCCTCTGGCCTTTGAGGAGCGACTCTCCTCAGACGCGTGGACCGTGTCAAGCGACCCAGCGGACAAACCGCCTTCCCATGCCAGGCGATCGTCCGATGAAGGTAGCGGCCGAGGCGCATCAGGTGTGCTCGAGGATCGCGGCGACGATCGCCTCCCAGTCGGCCCGGTAGACGCCGTGCCCCGCGCCCTCGAGCCGCAGCAGCCGCGCATCCGGGAGCGCCTCGGCGAGCGCCTCGCCGTGCCCAAGGGGGAACATCGGATCGGCGGTGCCGTGGATGACGAGGGTCGGCGAGGAGATCGAGGCGAGCGGCTCACGAGATCGACCCTCGTCGAGCAGCAGGTCGTGGTTCTGCGCGGCCCGGAAGTCGCTCGCGCGCCGGACGTCCCGGCGGGCGAGCGCGCGGAATGCCGCCTCGTCGAACGGGCGCTCCTCCCCGGCGAGCATGCGCAGGTAGTCCACGAGGTACTCGATCACCGACCCGGGATCCGACCAGTCCACCTCCACCGATGCGACGAAGCGCCCGAACACCTCGGTGGGCGGCGGAAGGGCGCGATCGCTGGAGACCGCGATCGAGGTGCTGACGAGCGTGAGCGAGCGGACGCGCTCGGGGAAGTCGAGGGCGAGGAGCTGCGCGAACGCGCCCCCGGCCGAGACGCCGACGACGTGCGCCGCGGGGATGCCGTACGCGTCGAGCACTCCGGTGGCGTCGGCGACCAGATCAGCGCTGCGGTAACCCGGTCGCCCCGGCTCGTAGGAGACCGATCGGCCCGTGTCGCGGTGGTCGTAGCGGATCACGAACCGCCCGCCGTCCGCGAGCATCCGGCAGAACCCCTCCTCCCACCACAGCATCGACCCGCCGAGCCCCATGACGAGCAGGATCGGGGTGTCGGCGGGGTCGCCGAAGGACTCGGCGCACAGCACGACGCCGTTGCACTCGATCATGTGCTCAGCCACGCTCACCCCTCCTCGTTCTCGTACTCGTCGTGGCGGCGCCACCACCACTCGCCCTCGCCCCTGAGCAAGGCGTCCTCGTCACGTCCCTGGGGCGCGCGGTCGAGCAGCTGGTAGAAGGTGTTGAAGACGTCCGTACCACGCCCGTAGGTCGAGTACACGTGGTGGACGACGCCGTCCTGGAGGGCGAAGGAGCTCAGCCCGTGGCCCTCGTCGCCGGGGTCGTCGCACCACTGGAAGTTGCACTCGGCGCCGTTGCGCTGCTGCTCATCTGTGAACGAGACCCCGAAGTCGAAGTTGAAGTCGCTGTGCAGCGACGAGACCCAAGGAAAGCGCCAACCCATCCGCCGCTTGTAGGCGTTGAACTTCTCCAGCGGGGCACGTGAGACGCACGTCATGGTCACGTCGCGCTGGTTGAGGTGCACCATGCCGCCGTCGAAGTGGTCGGCTACCAGCGAGCAGCCGACGCAGCCGGCGTCCCAGTCGGGCCCGAACATGAAGTGGTAGACGAGGAGCTGTGAGCGGCCGTCGAAGAGCTCCGCGAGCGTCCTCGTCCCCTCGTCGGTCTCGAACCCATACGGCTTGTCGATCCGCACCCAGGGCAGCTCGCGGCGCATCCGCGCGAGCTCGTCGCTGCGCCGGGTGTGCTCCTTCTCGAGCTCGAGCAGCGCGATGCGTGCGCGCCGCCACTCCTCGCGCGTCCCCGTCGCCCGCCCGGTCATCGCGCGGCCCTCTGTTCCGCGAGGAGCATGGTGAGGTGCGGTGCATGGTCTCCTCCTGAGGTGGTCGGTTGTGCGGGGACAGGCGTCTCGTTCGCCGTGGCGCCGATGCTAAGGTGAACTGGAGCCGTGACAAGATCCACTTTCCACGCTGTTGACGAAACCAGTCAGCCCATCGATGTGCTCGTGTCGGTGACCCGCGACGGGCCCTGGACCCTCGGGACGCAGATCGAAGATCAGCTGCGGCGGGCGATCCGGGAGGGGGCCCTCAAAGCCGGCGCGCGCATTCCCTCGACCCGGGACCTCGCCCGTCAGCTCGACGTCTCCCGCCGCGTGGTGGTGGACGCCTACTCGCAGCTGGCCGCGGAGGGCTACCTGGTCCTCCGCCAGGGCGCGCGGCCCAAGGTCTCCGAGGCCGCCGTGCCCCGCCAGGCCGGCGCATCCGGGCCCATCACATCACCGCCCGTCCCTCGATTCGACCTGCGCCCGAGTGCCCCCGATGTGTCGAGCTTCCCGCGCGCCGCCTGGCTTCGCTCGCTGCGGGCGGCGGTCGGCGAGATCGCCGACGCCGATCTCCTCTACGGCGACCCGCGCGGGGTCGAAGCCTTGCGCTCGGCTCTCGCCGAGTACCTCGGCCGGGTCCGCGGAGTCGTCGCGGGTCCGGAGCGGGTGATCGTGACCTCCGGTTACTCGCAGGGGCAAGGCATCGTCTGCAGGGTGCTCGCCGACCGGGGTGCGAGGCGGATCGCGTTCGAGGACCCGAGCCATCCCGAGCAGCGTCGCGTCGCGACCGAAGCCGGCCTCGAGATCGTGCCGGTGGCAGTCGACGAGGGCGGCCTGCGAATCGAGGAGCTCGAGCGGGCCGACGTCGACGCACTCATCCTCACCCCCGCCCACCAGCATCCGACCGGCGCCGTCCTCGCGGGCGAGCGGCGTCCAGCGCTGCTCGCGTGGATCCGCGCCCGCGACATCGTCGTCATCGAGGACGACTACGACGCCGAGTACCGCTACGACCGGGCCGCGGTCGGCGCCCTCCAGGGCCTCGAGCCCGATCGGATCGTCTACGCCGGCTCGGCGAGCAAGACCCTGGCGCCGGCGCTGCGGCTGGGCTGGCTCGTGGTACCGGAGCAGCTCCTCGACGCGGTGGCCGACAAGAAGGACCTGGCCGACTGCGGGACCGCGCGGATCGAGCAACACGCGTTCGCGGACTTCCTCGCTCGCGGTGAGCTCGACCGCCACCTGCGCCGGATGCGCGCGCAATACCGGCGGCGGCGCGACCTGCTCGTCGAGGCGCTGGGGAACGCCCTTCCGGAGGCGACCATCCGCGGGATCGCGGCCGGGCTGCACGCGACCGTCGAGCTCCCAGACGACTACGACGAGCAGACCATCCTCGCCGAAGCACGCGCTCGAAACATCGACCTGACCACGATGGGCGAATTCTGGATCGAGCCGAGCAGCGGGCCGCCGACGCTCCTGGTCGGCTACGGCCAGGTACCTGAGCCGGCCATCCATGCCGCCGTAGGAGAGCTCGCTCAGGCCGTGCGCGCGGCACGGCAGACGACCCCTGTAGAGCCCGCGAATCGCTGCTCGGCTACGTGTGGTTGAGCATCGTCGTCTGGTGGTGTTAGGCGATCTCGATGGAGGCCGCGGCTGCGCGCCGGCGTGCGATCGCTGGTGATGGCCGCGCGATCCGCACCCCGCGCAGTGCCGCCGCGCCGAGCGCGAGGCCGACGAGCACGAATGCGCCGCCGACGGCGATGCCGAACAGCGAGATCTGTTGGGCCATGTAGCTGGTGTTCAGCGCTGTCGTCAGCGCGGTCTCGGTGACCCACAGCTCGCTTTTGGGGTTGTTCATCGGTCCGCCGTCGGGCATCTTCAGCGCGGCGGCGATGTCGTAGGTCCCGTTGCCGTCCTTGCTGGCAAACGGCGGCAGCTGCGCGTAGGTCTTGCCGCCCGTGGCGACGAGCGCGTCGATGCGCATGTACTCGGCAAAGCAGCGCGCGCTGGTGCCATCGTCGATCGGTGTGCCGGCGACCGAGCACGTCGGCAGCCGGACGTCCTTCAGGCCCGCCTTCTTGGCGTTGGCGGCGATCCGCGCCGGGGTCATGTGCGGCGCACCGGTGACGCCCTCAAGCGCCAGCGCGTCGCGGACGGTGGACTGCCCGTTGAGTCCCTGCACGACCGCGGCGACGCCGAAGAGCGCCAGCACGCCCGCGGCTGTGAGCCCGGCGACCCGGCGCCGGCGGCTGGATGATGCTGCGTTTTGCATGACAACGTCCTCCCTCTCAGAAAATCGACTGTGGGAGATAAGACCGCCGCCGCAGGCGATTCTCATCGCCACCGATCACCCAACAAGCCCAGCGCTGGGCACGGCGCGGTAGGGCACCGTGGTTCGGCGTCCCGCCTTGTGACGCGGTTGCGCCCACGCTAGCGTCGCGGTCGTGATCACGTCGACGTTGCGGTGGGCTCCTGCGACAGCGCCGAACGGGCGATAGCCGTGCTGTCCTACGCCCACGGCACCTCGTCGGTGCCTCTGCTGGGGGAGACGATCGGCGCCAACCTCGAGCGCACGGCCGGTCGGCTGGCCGACGCCGAGGCGCTCGTCTGCCGCCACCAGTCCGTGCGGTGGAGCTACCGCGAGCTCAACGAGCGCGTGGACGCGCTCGCCCGCGGCCTCGTCGCCGCCGGGCTGCAGGCGGGCGACCGACTGGGCATCTGGAGTCCCAACTGCGCGGAGTGGGTCCTCGTGCAGTTCGCCACCGCGAAGGCCGGAGTCATCCTGGTCAACATCAATCCCGCCTACCGCGCCATCGAGCTGGCCTACGCGCTGCGCCGATCCGGCTGCCGGATGCTCGTCTCGGCGCGATCGTTCAAGACGTCGGACTACGCGGCGACGATCGAGGAGGTCCGCGGCGAGCTGCCCGACCTGGAGCGCGTCGTCTTCCTGGGCTCGCCGGAGTGGGAGAAGCTCGCCGCCGGCGAGGAGGCGACCGGACGCGAACTGCGGGCACGCGCCGACGCCCTGCAGTTCGACGACCCGATCAACATCCAGTACACGAGCGGGACGACCGGCTTTCCCAAGGGCGCGACCCTGAGCCATCACAACATCCTCAACAACGGCTACTTCGTCGCCCAGGCGTGCGGCTACACCGAGGCCGACCGCGTCTGCATTCCCGTGCCCTTCTACCACTGCTTCGGCATGGTCATGGGCAACCTGGCCTGCACCATCCACGGCGCGTGCATGGTCATCCCCGGCCCCTCCTTCGAGCCGCGCCACGTGCTGGAGGCCGTCGCGGCCGAGCGCTGCACGAGCCTCTACGGCGTCCCCACGATGTTCATCGCCGAACTCGCCGAGCCGGACTTCGCGTCCTTTGACCTCACGAGCCTGCGGACCGGCATCATGGCCGGCTCGCCCTGTCCGGCCCACGTCATGAGGCGGGTCATCACCGAAATGCACATGGAGGAGGTGACCATCTGCTACGGAATGACCGAGACCTCCCCCGTCTCCACGCAGACCGCCCGCGGCGACGAGCTCGAACGCCGCGTCGGCACCGTCGGTCGAGTGCACCCGCACGTGGAGATCAAGCTCGTCGATCCGGCCACCGGGCGGATCGTCGAACACGGCGAGCCCGGCGAGCTGTGCACGCGCGGCTACTCGGTGATGCTCGGCTACTGGGAGCAGCCCGGCGATACCGCCGAGGCGATCGACCGCGCCGGCTGGATGCACACCGGGGACCTGGCGACCATGGACGAAGCCGGCTACGTCCGGATCGTCGGGCGCAGCAAGGACATGATCATCCACGGCGGCGAGAACGTCTACCCGCGGGAGATCGAGGAGTTCCTGTACACCTACCCGGGGGTGGCCGACGTTCAGGTCGTCGGAATTCCCGACGAGCGCTACGGCGAGGAGATCGTCGCCGTCGTCCGCGTCGAAGCCGGCGCGCAACTCGACGAGGACGCGCTGCGCGAGCACTGCCGCGCACGCATCGCTCACTACAAGGTCCCCCGCCACGTACGCTTCGTCACCGAATTCCCGATGACGGTCACCGGCAAGGTCCAGAAGTTCAAGCTCCGCCAGCAGGCGATCGCCGAGCTGAGCCCCGAGCCCGGCTGCGCCCCCCAACCAACCTCTGTGGTCGGCGTCGACGAACCTACCCGGGCGGCTCGGGCTGAGGGTTGAGCTCGCTCTCCGGTGCGTCGGGCGGCTCGCCTGTCACACCCGGCGGATCGGGCTGCGGATTGAAATCGGTGTACTCGTCGTCGTCCGCTCCGGGCGGATCGGGTTGCGGATTGAAGTCCTGCGCTTCACTCATGTTCCTGACCTCCAAAAGGGACACCGCGAGGCATCATGCCTTTGAACTGACAGTCAAGCGTGAACGTAGCGCCGATGGGCGCAATCGTGGGAAAACCTGGGCGGGTATGAAACGCCGGCGGCTGCCCGGAGCACTCGAGGAGCGCATCCGCCTCGACGCCGGCGTCCTCGAGCGGCGTCTCGGCGACGTTGATGGCTCGCGTCACGCCCGTGCGCTCGGCGAGGGCGAGACGGTGGGGGTTGACGTCGGTGATCGTGATCTCGGTTGCCCCGAAGGCCCGCGCCGTCTGCGCGGCGAGAAGGCCGATCGGCCCGGCGCCGGCGACGAGCACGCGGTCGCCGGCGCTGACGCCGGCCTTCCGGCACGCCCAGACCCCGACCGAGAGCGGCTCCATCAACGCCCCGGCCTCGTCGGAGACGGAGTCCGGCAGCGCGAACGCGAAGGCCTTGTGGATCGTCACGTACGTCGCGAACGCGCCGTCGATCGGCGGCGTGGCGAAGAAGCGGACGTCGCGGCACAGGTTGTATGAGGAGCTTGCGGTAGGAGTGCTCGACAGCTTTGACCTCAGCGGCAAGGTCGCCGTCGTGACGGGCGGCAACCGCGGCCTGGGCGAGGCCTGGGTGAAGAGCCTCGCGGACGTCGGCGCATCCGTCGTGATCGCAGCGCGCGATGACGAGCGCTCGCGCGCGACCGCCGTCCGGCCCTCGTGTTCCTGGCCAGCGACGCGTCGAGCTTCATGACGGGCGCGACGCTCGTCATCGACGGTGGCTACACGCTGTTCTGAGGCGGGGCTCCGGCGGCCGGCTCGACCAGTGACTCGAGCGTCGCGCGAGCGCCCCGCTCGTGTAGGGAGCGCAACGCCCACCGGTAGGCAGCCACGAACCGCTCATCGTCCACCAGGTCGCCGAACACGTCGCGGTTGGCGATGAATGCGTCCGGGTCCTCGTGCTGGCGACGTGCGCTCGCGGTCAGGCTGTCCTTGAGTGCGTCGACGACCTCGATCGGCGCACCCTGTTCGTCGAAGCCCTCGGCGTACCGCGCCCAGCTCGCGACCACGGCAGCCGAGCGCTTGATCTCGCCGCCCGTAGCCAGCTGCTGGCCGATGACCGGCAGAAGCCACTTGGGAATGCGGTCCGAGCTCTCGGCGCACAGCCGCGCGATCGTGTCGCGGATCTGCGGGTTGGAGAAGCGATCGATGAGCGTCTGCTTGTACGCGTCGAGGTCGACGCCCGGCACGGGCGCCAGTGTCGGCGCGCCCTCCTCGTCCATGTAGCCGACCAGGAACGCCCTGAACAGGGGGTCCTGCGCGGCCTCGTGCACCAATCTGTGCCCGGACAGGTACGCGAAATAGCACAGTGCCTGATGGCTCGCATTGAGCAGCCGGAGCTTCATCAGCTCGTACGGCTCGACGTCCTCGACGAGTTGCACCCCGGCTGTCTCGTACGGGGGTCGTCCGGCGGAGAAGGCGTCCTCGAGCACCCATTGCGTGTAGGGCTCGCAGATCACTGGCCACTGGTCTGCGATGCCGAACTGCTCGCGCAGCTGCGCTCTGTCGGCGTCCGTCGTCGCCGGGGTGATGCGATCGACCATGGAGTTCGGAAATCTCACGTTTCGCTGCACCCAGTCCCCCAGCTCGGGATCTCGCAGCCGGGCGAAGGCCGTGAACACCCGCTTGCTGAGCTCACCGTTGCCCTGCAGGTTGTCGCAGGACATCACCGTGAACGGGACGACACCGCGCTCCCGGCGGCGCCTCAGCGCCTCGGTGATCAGGCCGAACGTCGTCCGCGGCGTCGCTGAGGACTCGAGGTCGTGGGCGACGGCGGGGTTCGCGGCATCGAACTCGCCGGTCACGTGGTGGACGTTGTAGCCGCCTTCGGTGATCGTCAGCGAAACGATCCGGGTCGACCCGGCGGCCATCTTCTCGATGACCGCCTCGGGATCGTCGGGCGCGAACAGGCACTCGGTGATCGCTCCGATGACGCGGGGCTCGTAGGTCCCGTCGCTGTGCTTGAGCACCAGCGTGTAGAGGCCATCCTGGGCAGCCAGCACCTCCTTCATGCGCCGATCGGACGGCATCACCCCGACGCCGCATATCGCCCAGTCAAGCGACGTGCCCTGGCTCATGAGGCGGTCGTGGTACATCGCCTGGTGCGCCCGGTGAAACCCGCCGACGCCGAAGTGGACGACGCCCACCGTCAGGCGGCTGGGGTCATAGCTCGGCGTCGGCAATCGCTCGGCGCACGCAGGCAGCGTGTCTGCGCGCAATGACGGCATCGGCGAACGGTAGCTCCTCGCGGTGGCGTGATGACGCCTACGGTTCCTGGTTATGACGGACACGCGACCGGACTTTGTGGTGCCGATGAAGGCGGTGCTGACCGCGGAGCGCCCGGCGGGCCCGGAGTGGGTGTTCGAGCGCAAGCTCGACGGCATTCGTTGCCTGGCGGTCAAGGATGGCGGACGCACGCGGCTGTACTCGCGCAACGAGCTGTCGCTGAACGACCGCTACGCGCCGCTGGCCGCTGCGCTGGACGCGGATGCGGCCGACAGGTTCGTGATCGACGGTGAGGCGGTTGCGTTCGTCGGCGGTCGCGACCGGTTCGGCGGCGGTGAGGGCAGCGAGCTGTTCTATTACGTCTTCGACGTGCTGGTCGCCGACGGCCGTGACGTGCGGTCGCTGTCGCTCGAAGAGCGGCGGGCGGTGCTCGAAGGCGTGCTGCGCTGGCGCGATCCGCTGCGCACGACCGAGCAGATGACCGGCGACGGCGCGGTGCTGCTCGCCGCAGCGTGCCGAGACGGCTGGGAGGGGCTGATCGCCAAGCGCCTCGGCACGCGGTACGTGTCCACGCGCTCGCGCGACTGGCTGAAGCTCAAGTGCACGCGCGCGCAGGAGCTCGTGATCGGCGGCTTCACGGCGCCGCGCGGCTCGCGCACCGACCTCGGCGCGCTGCTCGTCGGCCACTTCGACGGGGGCCGCTTGCGGTATGCCGGCAAGGTGGGCACGGGGTTCACCCGCGCGACGCTGCGGGAGCTGTCCGAGCGCCTCGCCCCGCTCGTCCGCGAGACGTCCCCGTTCGAGCCCGAGAAGGGCATTCCGCGCGCCGCGACGTGGGTCGAGCCCGAGCTCGTGGCACAGGTCGCGTTCATGCAGTGGACCCCCGACGGACGCCTGCGCCATCCCTCCTTCCTCGGCGTGCGCTTCGACAAGCCCGCGCGCGAGGTCGTGCGCGAAGAGCCGTAGGCCCCTCGCCTTGCCTCGCCCGGCGCCGCCTCGCATGCTGTCGGCGGTCGCCTCGGGGACACTGCCTCGGTGGACAACGCCTGGATCGCCGACCGCCTGGAGGCATTCGCGTCGCTGCTTGACCTGGCCGACGCGAACCCCTACATGCCGCGCGCCTATCGCCGCGCCGCCGAGACGATCCGAGGCGCAGCGGTTCCTGTCGCCGGGCTGGTGCAGTCCGGGCGGGTGCGCGAGCTGCGCGGGATCGGCCCGGGGATCGAGGGCCGGCTGCGAGAGCTCGTGCAGACCGGCGAGATCGCCGAGCTCGCGGAGCTCCAGCGCGAGCTCTCGCCCGAGCTCGTCGGCCTCGGCCGCTACCTCGGGCTCGGGGCGGCCCGCTCACTGCAGATCGCGCAGGCGCTCGGCGTGCGGACGGCCGGCGAGCTGCGCGAGGCGGCGGCGGCCGGGCGGCTGCGGACCGTGCCGGGGATCGGGCCCAAGCGCGAGGCGCAGCTGCTCGACGCGCTCGCCCGCGAGGGCGAGCCGCGACCGCGCGCGCTGCTCCTGGACCGCGCCTGGGAGCTGGTCGCAGGCGTGGCGGCCGCCCTGGGCGGCGAGGCGGCCGGCGACGTGCGGCGCTGGCGCGACTCCTGCGAGCACCTTGCGGTGGTCTGCGCCGCGCCGGATCCCGCGCCCGTGCTGGCGCGCTTCGCCGCGCTGCCCCAGATCGTCGCGGTGGTCGAGCAGGCCGAGCGGCGCGCGGTCGGGGTGACGGTCGAGGGCGTGCCGATCGAGCTGGTCGCCGCCGAGCCGCAGCGGTTCGGGACCGCCCTCGTGCGGGCGACGGGCTCGCCGGCGTACGTCGCGGCGCTCGAGCCGCTGCCCGACGCGTTCGACGAGGCGTCCGTCTACTCCGCGCTGGGTCTCCCCTGGTGCCCGCCGGAGCTGCGCCAGGAGGCGTTTCGCGGCGAGCCGCCGGCGGCCCTCCTCTCGCCGGCCGACGTCCGCGGCGACCTGCATTGCCACACGACGTGGTCGGACGGACGCGCAAGCGTCGAGGAGATGGGCCGCGCCGCGCGCGAGCGCGGCTATGACTACCTCGCGATCTGCGACCACACGCCGGCCGTCGGCGCCGTCCGTGGCCTGGGCCCCGACGACGTGCGCCGGCAGGCCGAGGAGATCATGGCGGCCAACGAGGCGCTGGCGCCGTTCCGGGTCCTGCGCGGGATCGAGTGCGACATCCTCTCCGACGGGCGGCTCGACCTCCCCGACGACGTGCTGGCGGAGCTCGAGTGGGTGCAGGCCAGCGTCCATGGCGGGCAGCGGATGCCGCGGCGGGAGATGACCGCGCGCGTCGAGGAGGCACTGCGCAACCCGCACGTGCGCTGCCTGAGCCATCCGACGGGCCGGATCATCGGCCGGCGGCCAGAGAACGCGCTCGACCTCGAGCGGGTGTTCGCGGTCGCGATCGAGGAGGGCGTCGCGATCGAGGTCAACGGGCTCGCGCCGAGGCTCGACCTCAGCGGCGAGCACGTCCGCGACGCGATCCGCGCCGGCGTACGGATCGTCTGCTCGACCGACGCGCACTCCGTCCGCGGCCTCGAGAACATGGAGCTCGCGGTACGGACCGCGCGGCGCGGCTGGGCGACGACCGCCGACGTCGTCAACACCGGCCCGCTCGCGTCGATCCTCAGGACCTAGCGGTCGCCCAAGGGTCGCCCAAACGGCCGATCCGTCGCATCCGGCCGGCCAGCTGTGTGAGACTTGCTCCAAAAGTTGGAGCGATGGAGGCGAGCACATGAGCACCGTTGAGATCGCGCAGCAGCCGCTGCTCATCGGCGGCGAATGGACGGCGGCGCAGGACGGCGGCACGTTCGAACGCAGCGACCCGTTCACCGGCCGGCCGGTGACGGCGGCGGCGGCGGGCGGCCGGGCCGACGCGCGCCGCGCCGTCGACGCCGCGCAGGCAGCATTCGGCGAGTGGGCGTCGACGCCGCCGGGGCAGCGGCGCGCGCTGCTCTCCGGCGCGGCCGATCTCCTCATGGAGCGCGCACGGGAGATCGCCGCCGTCATGACCGAGGAGGTCGGCGGCACGTTCGGCTGGGGGATGTTCAACTGCGACCTCGCAGCGCGCATGCTGCGCGAGGCGGCGGCGCAGGCGTATGCCGTCACGGGCGAGGTCATCCCGTCCGACGTGCCGGGATCGCTGGCGATGGGGATGCGCCAGCCGGCGGGCGTCGTGGTCGGGATGGCGCCGTGGAATGCGCCCGTGATCCTCGCCGCCCGCGCGGTCGCGACGCCGCTGGCCTACGGCAACACCGTCGTCCTGAAGGCCTCCGAGCGCTGCCCGCGCACGCATGCCGCGGTCGCGCGGGCGATCGCCGACGCCGGCCTGCCCGCCGGCGCCGTCAACCTCGTCATCCATGCCGCGCAGGACGCCCCCGACGTCGTCGACGAGCTCATCGCCCACCCGGCCGTCCGGCGCGTGAACTTCACCGGCTCCACGCGCGTGGGCAGGATCGTCGCGATGAAGTGCGCCGAGCATCTCAAGCGCTGCCTGCTCGAGCTCGGCGGCAAGGCCCCGCAGGTCGTGCTCGCCGATGCCGACCTCGAAGCCGCCGCCGACGCTGCGAGCTTCGGCGCGTTCATGAACTCCGGGCAGATCTGCATGTCGACCGAGCGCGTGGTCGCCGACGCGTCGGTGGCCGGCGAGTTCGGTGCGATGCTCGCGGCGCGCGCAGCGCGGCTCGTCGTCGGCGATCCGCGCGAGCAGGCGACGGCGATCGGCCCGGTGGTCGACGATGCCGCGCGCGAGCGCCTCCTCGAGCTCATCGCCGACGCCCGCGCGAAGGGCGCGCAGGTGCTCGCCGGCGGCGATGCCGACGGCAACCTCGTCGCACCGACGGTGCTCGCCGGCGTCACGCCCGACATGCGGATCTACGGCGAGGAGTCGTTCGGGCCGGTTGTCGCGATCGTCACGGTCGACGGGCCCGACGAGGCGGTGCGCGTCGCCAACGACACCGAGTACGGCCTCTCGGCGGCGGTCTTCGGCGGCGACGTCGACGCCGCGCTGGCGATCGCTCGCAGAATCGAGAGCGGCATCTGCCACGTCAACTCCTCGACCGTGCACGACGAGCCGCAGATGCCCTTCGGCGGCGTCAAGGCGAGCGGTTGGGGGCGCTTCGGCGGGCGTGCCGCGCTCGAGGAGTTCACCGAGCTGCGCTGGATGAGCGTCCAGCAGAGCCCGCGCCACTACCCGATCTGATGGCGCTCCGCGACACGCCGCCGTTTCGCGCCGACCATGTCGGCAGCCTCCTGCGCCCGCCCGAGCTGCTGCGCGCGCGCGCAGAGCACGCCGCCGGCCGCCTCGACGACGTCCGGCTGCATGCCGTCGAGGACGAGGCGATCCGGGCCGCCGTGCAGATGCAGCGCGACGTCGGCCTGCGCTCGGCGACCGACGGCGAGCTGCGACGAGCGTCGTGGCACATGGACTTCATCTACCAGCTCGACGGGATCTCGAAGGTCGTCGACGACACGCTGCACGTCCAGTTCCGCAACGCCGAGGGGACGCTCGAGTTCGCGCCGCCGTCGCTGCATGTCGGCGACCGCATCGGGCTGTCACAGACGATCTTCGAGGACGCGTTCGCGTTCCTCGCCTCGTCCGTCGCGGAGGGCCAGACCCCGAAGCTCACGATCCCCTCGCCGAGCATGGTCCACTACCGCGGCGGGCGTGCGGCGATCGACGAGTCCGTGTACCCCGACCTCGACGCGTTCTGGGAGGACCTGACGGCCGCCTACCGCGAGGAGCTGCGCCGCCTCGCGCAGCTCGGCTGCACCTACCTGCAGCTCGACGACACGAGCCTCGCCTACCTCAACGATCCCAAGCAGCGCGAGCACGTGCGCGAGATCGGCGGCGACGCCGAGCATCAGCACGAGGCCTACATCCACCACATCAACGACGCGCTCGCCGATCGGCCCGCGGGGATGGCCGTGACGACGCACATGTGCCGGGGCAACTTCCGCTCGTCGTGGGTCGCCGAGGGCGGCTATGACTTCGTCGCCGAGGCGCTCTTCAACGAGCTGGCCGTCGACGGCTTCTTCATGGAATGGGACGACGCCCGCTCCGGCGGCTTCGAGCCGCTGCGGTTCGTTCCCAAGGGCAAGGTCGTCGTGCTCGGGCTCGTCACGACCAAGCGCGGCGAGCCCGAGTCGCGCGACGACCTCAGGCGCCGCATCGAGGAGGCCTCGCGACACCTCGATCTCGACCAGCTCTGCCTCTCGCCGCAGTGCGGCTTCTCGTCGACGGTCGAGGGCAACGCGCTCACGATGGAGCAGCAGGCCGACAAGCTGCGCCTCGTCGTCGAGGTCGCCGACGAGGTGTGGGGCTAGAAATCCGGCTCCGCCGGCAGGCCGGCGTAGTTCTCGGCGAGGCTGCGCGCCGCCGCCTGCGAGCGCGCGACGTAGGCCAGGCGCGAATGCTGCAGGCGCCGCGCGAACGGCCCGCCGCCGGTCTCGTGCAGGAGCATCGTCATGTAGCTGGAGAAGTCCTGCGCGCGCCAGACCCGCCGCAGCGCCGCCGCTGAGTAGCCGTCGAGCGGGGCCGTCGAGCCGTCGCGGTAGAAGGCGGCGAGCGCGGCGGCGAGCAGCCGCACGTCGTTGACGGCGAGGTTCAGGCCCTTCGCGCCGGTCGGGGGCACGATGTGCGCGGCGTCGCCGGCGAGGAACAGCCGCCCGTGCTGCATCGGCTCGGCGACGAAGGAGCGCATCGGCGTGATGCCCCTGTCCACGATGGGCCCGTGGTTGACGTCTCCGAGACGGACGTCGAGCTCGTCCCAGATGCGCTCGTCGGGCCAGTCGGCGAGGTCGGCGCCGGCGGGCACCTGGAGGTAGAGCCGGCTGATGTGCTCGGCGCGCATCGAGTACAGCGCGAAGCCGCGCTCGTGTGCGGCGTAGACGACCTCCCGCGTGGCCGGCGCCGCCTCGACGAGCACGCCGAGCCAGGCGAACGGATAGACGTGCTCGAGCTCGGTCAGGATTCCGTCGGGGATCGCCGGCCGGCAGATGCCGTGGAAGCCGTCGCAGCCGGCGACGACGTCGCAGGCGAGCTCGTGCTCGGCCCCGTCGTGGGTGAACGTGATGCGCGGGCGCTCGGTCTCGATGTCGCGCACCGCCACGCCCGACACCGCGAAGCGCAGCTCGCCGCCGGAGCGCAGTCGCGCGGCGATGAGGTCCTTGACGATCTCCTGCTGACCGTAGACGGTGATCGAGCGGCCGGTGAGCTCGGTGATCGGGACGCGGTGGCGCTCTCCGTCGTGGCGCAGCGAGATGCCGTGGTGCACGAGGCCCTCGCGGTCGAGCCGCTCGCCGACGCCGAGGTCGCGCAGCAGGTCGACCGTGTTCTGCTCGAGGACGCCGGCGCGGACGCGCCGCTCGACGTAGGAGCGGTCGCGCGCCTCCAGCACGACGCAGTCGATCCCCTTGCGCTCGAGCAGCAGCGCGAGTGTCAGGCCGGCCGGTCCGGCGCCGACGATGCCGACCTGGGTCCGCATGGCGGGGTCGATCCTACGGCTCCTCTGCCAACCTCAACGCCGATGCGCGACGAGGCGATCCACCCGCCGCTGGACTTCCCGGAGTACCGGTCGACGGCGTTGCGCCACCCGCGCGAGCCGCTCGTCTACCTCCCGCACACGGTCAGCGAGACGACGGGCCCGCAGCTCGGCGACCTGCGGCCCGGCCCGCTGGACCACGACCTCACGCGCCAGCACGCCGGCGAGCCGGTGGGCGAGCGCATCACGGTGTCCGGGCGCCTGCTGGACGGCGACGGCCGGCCGATCCGCGATTCGCTCGTCGAGATCTGGCAGGCCAACGCCGCGGGCCGCTACCGCCATCGCCGCGACACCTGGCCGGCGCCGCTGGATCCCAACTTCTCGGGCGGCGGGCGCTGCGTGACGGACGCCGACGGACGGTACGAGTTCGTCACGATCAAGCCGGGGCCGTATCCGTGGGGAAACCACCGCAACGCCTGGCGCCCGGCGCACATCCACTTCTCGCTGCTGGGCCGCTCGTTCGCGCAGCGGCTCGTGACGCAGATGTACTTCCCGGGCGACCCGCTCTTCGCCCACGACCCGATCTTCAACGCGGTCCGCGACCCGCGCGCCCGCCAACGGCTCGTCGCGCGCTTCAGCATGGCGCGCTCGCAGGAGAACTGGGCGCTGGCGTATGCGTTCGACATCGTCCTCAGCGGGCCCGATGAGGTGCCGATCGAGGAGGAGCATTGACCTCGCCGCTGACGCCGTCGCAGACCGTCGGGCCGTTTCTGGAGATCGGGCTGCCGTGGGAGCAGGGACCGGTCGCGGACCCCGGCGGCGTACGGATCTCCGGGCGCGTGCTCGACGGCGCCGCGGAGCCGGTCGGCGACGCCCTCGTGGAGACGTGGGACGCGGCGTCGCGATCCTTCGCGCGGTGCCCGACCGCCGACGACGGGTCATGGTTCGTCGTGACGCCCATGACCGGGTATCTGGCGGTCAGCGTCTTCGCGCGCGGCCTGCTGCACCGGGTGGTCACCCGCATCTACCTCGACCCCGATCCCGCCGATCCCGTGCTCGCGCGCGTCCCCGCCGCGCGACGTGCCACGCTGGTGGCCGAGCGCACCGACGATGGCTACCGATTCGACATCCGCCTCCAGGGACGCGGCGAGACCGTCTTCTTCGTCGTCTGAGCTCTTCGGCGGGATCTACGCGCGCGGCGCCGTCGCCGCCGAGGTCTCCGACGCCGCGTGGCTGCGGGCGATGCTCGACGTCGAGGCGGCGCTCGCGCGCGCGTGCGTCGCCGAGCAGCTCATCCCGGCGGCGGCCGGCGAGGCGGTCGTCGCGGCCTGCCGTGCGGAGGACTTCGACGTCGCCGAGCTCGGCGCCGAGGCCGCGGCGTCGGCGTCGCCGGTCGTCGCGCTCGTGCGGGTGCTGCGCGAGCGCGCCGGCGCGCACGCCCACCACGGCGCCACGAGCCAGGACGTCATGGACACCGCGGCGATGCTCGTCGCGCGGCGCGCGCTCGAGCCGCTGCTGGCCGACGCCGCGGCGGCGGCCGACGCGTGCGCGCAGCTCGCCGGAGCGCACCGCGAGACGCCGATCATGGGCCGCACGCTGCTGGCGCAGGCCCTGCCGACGTCCTTCGGCCTGAAGGCAGCCGTCTGGATGAACGGGATCGACGAGGCGCGCGCCTGGCTCGCCGACGTGCGCGAGCGCGCGCTCGCCGTCCAGATGGCCGGCCCCGTCGGCCATCGCGATCCCGCCATCGCGGCGCGCGTCGCCGCCGAGCTCGGCCTCGCCGAGCCGGTGCTGCCGTGGCACGTCGTGCGGCTGCGCCCGGCGGGCCTGGCCGCGGGCCTTGCCGCGATGGCGGGCGTCCTGGCCAAGATCGCGCGCGATGTGACGCTGCTCGCACAGGACGAAGTCGGCGAGCTGCGCGAGGGCGGCGGCGAGGGACGCGGCGCGTCGTCGGCGATGGCGCACAAGCGCAACCCGGTTGCCGCGATCTCCGTGCTCGCCTGCGCGCAGCGGGTGCCTGGGCTGGCCGGCACGATGCTCGGCTCGATGGCGCACGAGCACGAGCGTGCTGCGGGCGCCTGGCAGGCGGAGTGGGGAACGCTCACCGAGCTGCTGCGGCTGACGGGCTCGGCGGCGGCGTGGGCGCGAGACCTGCTCGAGCACCTCGAGGTCGACGACGAGCGCATGCGACGGCACGCCGGCGAGGACCCCGACCTCGGCGCCTCCGGCGCGCTCATCGACCGAGCTCTGGACGCGCATCGCCGGTGAGCGTGCCGCTGTACCACGAGGTCGCGGGGCCCGACGGTGCGCCGGTCCTGCTGCTGGGGGCGTCGCTCGGCACGACCGTCCGCGTCTGGGACGCGCAGGCGCCGGCGCTCGCCGAGCACCTGCGCGTGGTGCGCTTCGACCATCGCGGCCACGGCAGCTCGCCGGTGCCGGCCGGGCCCTACGAGATCGCTGACCTCGCCCACGACGTGCTCACGCTGATGGATCGCCTCGGCGTCCGGCGCGCGCACTACTGCGGGCTGTCGATCGGCGCCATGGTCGGGATGTGGCTGGCCGCCAACGAACCCGAGCGCGTGGACCGGCTCGTCCTGATGTGCACCTCGGCGCACATGGGGCCGGCGTCGGCGTGGGCGCAGCGCGCCGCGGCGGTGCTCGCGGCCGGCACGACCGAGGCCGTCGCCGACCCCGTCGTAGACCGCTGGCTGACGCCCGGCTTCGCCGCTGCGCACCCCGACGTGCGCGCGCGGCTGCGCGGCATGCTCGCCTGCACCTCAGCCGACGGCTACGCCGCCTGCTGCGGCGCGATCGAGCGCATGGACCTGCGCGGCGACCTGCCCCGCATCGGCGCGCCGACCCTCGTGATCTCCGGAGCGGATGACCTTGCCACGTCGCCCGAGCACCAGCGGCTGATCTCCGAGGCGATCCCTGGGGCGCGCCTGGAGCTCGTCGCCGGCGCCGCCCATCTGGCAGCCGCCGAGCAGCCGCAGATCGTGACCCGCCTGATCCTCGACCACCTGGAGGCACCGTGACCGCACGCCATCACCCGAACGGAAGGCCCTCGCCATGAGCGACCCCGCGTACGTTGCCGGCATGGCGGCACGCCGCGAGGTGCTCGGCGACGCCTATGTCGACGCCGCAATCGACGCGACGACTGACTTCACCGCCGACTTCCAGGACTTCATCACGCGCTACGCCTGGGGCGGCGTGTGGACGCGCGACGGCCTGGACCGCCGCACCCGCAGCGCGATCACGCTCGCGCTGCTGACCGCGCTCGGGCAGGAGCGCGAGCTCGCGCTGCACGTCGAGGCGGCACGGACCAACGGGCTGACGCCGGCGGAGATCGCCGAGGTGCTGCTGCACACCGCGGTCTACGCCGGCGTGCCGGCGGCCAACGCCGCGTTCGCGGTTGCAAAGCGCGTGCTGGAGGACGGCGAGAAGACCGGGCCCGGCTGACGCAGCCGGCGGGACTCAGAGAGCAATGGAGATCCGTTCGATCTTCGCCAACCAGGCCGGTGCACCCTGCGCATCGAACCTCGTCTGGATCCGATCCGGGCTGACCGAGGCAACGCTCCAGCCGCCGCGATGTTCGAACGCTGCCCTCAACTCCTCCTGACTGACGGGATGCGGGCCAAGGGCATCAGGTCCGACGTCACTGAAACAGAGCACGTAGAGGGCCCCGCCACGACGCGTCACGGACGCCAGACTCGCCACGTAGCCTCGCCGCTCATCGCTGTCGAACGTGTGGAACAAGCCGCTGTCGAGCACCGTCTCGAACACCCGGCCCAAACGGTCCAGGTGCAAGGCATCGCCAACCACGAAGTCGGCGTCCATGCCGCGACCCGCGGCCTTCTCCCGCGCGATCGACAATGCGGTCTCAGCCACATCGACTCCCACGACGTGCAGCCCCAGCGAGGCGACGTGAAGGGCGTTCTCGCCGGTTCCGCATCCTGCATCGAGGACTGCGCCGGCGAATGCGCCTTCGCCCGCCAGACGCAGGATCGCCGGCTGTGGTCCTCCAACGTCCCACGGCGCCGGGCCATCGAGGTACGACGCATCCCAGGGCTGACCCGCCCGCCGCTCGTGACTGGTCGGTTGCCGCCCGCTGTACGGATCGTCGGCTCGGACTGCGGTGCGCTCGGACATCTGCATCCCTTCCCTGCGACTGCTGTGGCCGAACATCATCCTCGCAACAGACGCTGACGAGCGCCGTCAGCCACCCGGCGGAACCCCGTCGGCGCGGGGGCGGCGGCGAGCGGGCTGGGCGGCAGGTCGGCCGCCGGCGTGTCCTGGTTGAAGCCGCTCGGCGCCACGTCGTTGGGCCCGTCCGGGTGAAACAGCGACGCGAGCAGCTGGATCTGCCCGCGGCCGACGTCCAGCTCGCCCATGCCGCCGCCGTAGGTCACGAGGCCGCGGTCCTCGCAGACGGCGTACACGTCGAACAGCGATCGCAGGTCGCCGACCCGACAGGGTTTGATGTTCACCGCCCGCGGCGTGAGCGGCGTGGCGTCGATGTCCTGCACGGAGTGGATCGGCGCGTCGTAGGAGATGCGGTGCGCCTCGGGCTCGAGCAGCGCGGCGACCTCGGGCAGGTCGTGCGCGTCCTCCAGCAGCGCGTCGGGGAACGCCGCGACGACGCGCTCGTACATGGAGAGGAGCGCCGGCAGCTCGCCCAGCTCGAGGCCGTAGTGCCCCTTGAAGTCGACGATCTCGACCGCGCCCGTTGCGGCCAACTCCTCGATCAGCGCGGGCGTCCAGTAGGGCGTGGCGTCGACCTTGAAGCGCAGCTCGGGATGGTGCTCGAGCCGGCGGCGGATCGGGTCAAACGTGGGCGGCTCCCCCAGGCCGAGCGAGTTGACGAAGCGCACCGGGCGCGGTTTCCGCCCGACAACCTCGTGCAGCGCGCGGCCCGCCTGGTTGAGCGCCAGGTCGAGCGCAGCCGACTCGAACGCCCAGTTGCGGTATCGCCGCGCGGCGTCCCAGCGCGGCGGCACCGGCCATTGGTCGAGCTGCGCCAGGCGCTCGCACAGCGACCCGAGCGTCCACTCCCCGGCGAGCGGCAGCACCGGCCCGGCCACATGCAGCGTGTCGTCCTCGCCATCGAGGGGCGAGACGTCCTCGCCGAGGCCGTCCACGCCGCCGCCGAGCAGGCGGATCCGGGTCGTCACCCGCTCGACGACATCGGACCACTGCGCCGACAGGCGCTTCACCTCATATGACTCGACGAGCACCGGCAGCGCGCTCAGGCGGCCCCACGGCGAGCTGTCTCGATCCGCGAACACGAGTGTCGGCACGATATCCGGCGGCGTGCCGGAAATTCCCGCGCGCAGGCGCTCGCAACGTGCGAGCGCCTCGCTGCCCGCACGGAGTTCCACCGGCGATCCGCCCGAGCCCAGGCGACGAGCGTTTGCGTGCCACGTTGGCAGCGTTCGCGGAATCCCATTCACAAGCGGCCCGCGATAGCGTGATGGGACCATGACCAAGATGGCGACGCCCGGCGTTGCCCCCCGTCCCAGGCGACGATTTCGCCGATCGGAGCCGCGCGACGAGCTGCTCGCCGGCCGCGCCGCGATGGGTGACGACGCCGCCTTCACGGCGCTCTACGAGCGCTACTACGGACCGCTGCTCGGCTACACCGCCTCGATCCTGCTCGATGGAGAGGACGCGCGCGACGCCACCCAGAACGCGCTGGAGAGCGCGCTGCGCGCGCTGCCCGGCCGCGACACGAGCCGCCCGCTGCGCCCCTGGCTCTACAAGATCGCGCACAACGAGGCGATCACGATCATCCGGCGGCGCCGGCGACACTCCGAGCTCACCGAGGATTGCGAGCCCACGGTTCCCGGGCCCGAGGTGGACGCCGAGCGGCGACGACGTCTCGCCCAACTCGTCGACGACCTGCGCACGCTGCCCGAGCGCCAGCGCGGAGCGCTCGTGATGCGCGAGTTGAACGGGCTGAGCTACGACGAGATCGGCCTCGCTCTCGGCCTGTCCAACGACGCCGCCCGCCGCGCCGTCTGCGACGCCCGGAGCGCGCTGCACGCTGCCGTTGACGGGCGCGAGACGGCATGCGCCAGCGTGCGCCGTTCGATCTCCGACGGCGACCGGCGCAGCCTGCGCGGACGTGCGATCCGCGCGCACCTGCGGTCATGCGACGCGTGTGCCACCTTCCAGCGCTCGATCGACGCTCGCCGGGCCAACCTGCACGTGCTGGCGCCGTGGATCTCCGGCGCGGCCGTCCTGAGCGCCGCCGGCGGCGGAGTCGGGGTCGGTGGCAGCGCGCTGGTCGCCGGCGGCGGCGCGTCCGCGGCGAGCGGCGGCGGCCTCACGTGGAGCAGCCTCCCGCCGGCGGTCAAGGGCCTTGCGGTGGTGGCTGCCGTCGCGGGCACAGGGGCAGCCGCAGTCGAGATGGAGCACGCCGCGGCACCCGACCGTACGCCGCCGAAGTCCCAGGTGGCGCACGCCCGCAGCACACCGTCGCCGCCCTCGCGTTCGACGACCGCGCGCGATCCGGCGACGAGGCAGGACCGTCGCCCGCGGGCGACGAAGCCGGCGACGACGCGAGCGGTGCGCTCGAGCAGGCGCTCCACGGCGGTCGTCCACACGCAGGCGGGCAAGACGGCGCGGCGAGCCCCCCGCCCCTCCGTCTCGCATGAGCCCGCGGCAGCAGCCCAGCCCAGGCCGAAGCCCAAGCCCAGCCCGAAGCCGCGGAGTCCTGTTGCGACGCCGCCGGCCGCGGCGTCGTCGGTCCCCACGTCCGAGGAGCTGGCGAAGGGCAGGCTCGCGGTCCTGGCCGACCAGATCCGGCGGGTGATCGCCAACGCGCAGGCCCTCGCCGCCGGCGGCACGCAGAACGGGCTCGCGATGGCGGCGAGCATGCTGCAGCGCACGCTGCCTGCACTGCTGGCGTCGGTCGATCGCGTGCTCGCACCGTTCGGACTCACTGCCGCCACCACGAGCGCAGCAGCCGGCACCACGGCATTCGCGGACATCCTCGGGCCCCTGCGCGGATTGCTCGACAGCGCGCAGCAGTTGATGCAGCAGCCGCCCAGCGGACCCAGCGGAGGTTGGCGAGCGCCGACCCCGTAGCACCTCGGCGGGGCGCAGCCGATGACTGCGCCCCGCCTCTGCTCGACAGTGGGTTGTCGCTCAGGCGCCGGCAGCCGGCATGAGATGGCCGCCGCCGCCGAAGATGCCGCCCAGCAGGCTGCTGATCAGCGACATGATGCTGTTCATGATGCCGCCGATTCCGCCGGCGGCGGAGCTCCCGCCACCGCCGAAGAGGCTGCCCAGCAGGTCGCTGAGCATGTTGCCGGTGTTGCCGGGCAGGGCGCTCTGCCCGCCTGCGGTGACGCCGCCGAGCAGGCCGCCGAAGCTGCCGGCGAGGCCGCCCGCGCCGGCGCCGGACCCGACGACCGGCAGCGACCCGAGGATCGTGTTGATCAGACCGGTGACCATGCCCAGCATGCTCGGAACGATCGTCCCGACGGTGCCCGTGACCATGTTGAGGACTCCCGAGATCGGACCCTGAACCGGGCCCGGCAGCATGGGCACCATCGGCTTGATCGCAGAGAACGCCGTGTCCATGCCGTGCGTGTCCATGGCGAGCGCCTGCTTGACGATCTCGCTGACGTTCACGGGCAGATCTCCGCTGCGGAGCGCGGCATCCATGTTCGTGACCTCGTCGGCGTCACCCACGGCCAGGCTCGTGACGATCGAAGCGAGGATCGGCTGGATGCCGGCGGGCACGTCGTCCAGCAGCGAGGCGAGCGTCCCTAGGACCTGCCCCTGGCTCGTGAGCGAGGGCTTGATCGCCTGCGCGACGAGCATCTGCGGCTGTCCGGTCACCTGGTCGACGATCTGCGTGATCGAGGCGATGAGCTGGTCGTAGGACATGCCCGTGAGCGTCAGCGCCTGCGCGGCGGCGACGCTGTCCGGACCGGCGGCCATGGCGCGCGCCTTGCGCGACGCGGTGGCCGTCTGGGCACGAGCGGTGCGCAACTGGCGGACAACGCCGGCGCTGTCGCCGGTCTTGGCGGCGCGGTTCATGCGCTTGACGGCCTTCTTGGCCTTGACGACATGGGTCTGCACCGCCGCCGAGGCGGTCGACGACCTGGCCGAGGCGGTGGCCGGAGCGGCGACCAGCACGGCGAGGGTCGCCATGGCGACGACGAGACGAGGGGAATGCGACATGTAAGGGCCCTCCTGGGCGACTGGACGACCTACGACAGAGGCCGACTGTTCGCGCGTCCGCATCGCTGCGGACACGCCTGTTCGATGGTCCGACTGGCCCCACCACGCACGGGTCGCTGTCCGCGTGATGCACTGCTCCGAGAGTTGGCGCGTTGCCGCTCGCCGCCGCCGGCGAGCCTCAGCAGCCACCGCGCTTGAGTCGCTACAGCTCGACCTCACCCGACACGCACGTCACCGTCGCGCCGCCGACCCAGATCGTGCCGTCGTCGTCGCGCTCCACATGGACGCGGCCGGCGCGACCCAGCAGTGTGCCCTGCGACACGAGATACGGCGCCGTCGCGCGGCCCGTCCGCAGCAGCCACGGCGCGATCGCAGCGTTCAGGCTCCCGGTGACAGGGTCCTCGACGAGGACGCCGTCCTTCGGGAAGAACGCCCGGACCTCGAACGCCTCGGGCGAGCCCGGTGGGTAGGCACCGACGATGCCGAGGTCGAGGTTCGCGCTCCCGGGCCGCACGGCGAGCACCGCGGCGGCGTCCTCGAGCAGCACCGCGACCCAGCCCGGCCCGTTGTCGGCCCATTCGGCGTCGAGGATCTCGCCGCGCTCGATCCCCAGCAGCCGAGCGATCCGCTGCACGAGCGCCTCGTCGACCGGTCCGTCGCGCACGAGCGGCGGCGCCGCGAACGACAGCCCGGCGCCGCGTCGCCGGATGCGCACGAGCCCCGCAGCGCATTCCTGGACGACCTCGTCGCGGTCTCCCCCGCCCTGCGCGGCAAGCCACGCATGGCAGGTACCAAGGGTCGGGTGCCCGGCGAACGGCAGCTCGACCACCGGCGTGAAGATCCGCACGCGATAGTCCGCGCGGTCATCCGAGGGTGCCAGGACGAACGTCGTCTCGGACAGGTTCGTCCAGCGCGCGAAGCGCTCCATCTCCTCGGTGCTCAGCCCCGCGGCATCGAGCACCACCGCGACCGGGTTGCCGCTGTACGGCGTCGTCGTGAAGACGTCGACCTGGACGAAGGAGCGCAGCACCGCCGGCGAGTCTCTCACGCCGGCCGCCCGACCGCCCCTTGGCGGCACACAGGTCTCCTCAGGGTTGCGGGCCGGGGCTCTCGCCCGGGTCGGGAGCCAGTAGAACTCCAGCTCGTGCCAGACGAGTCGACGACGTCGACCTCCTCGCTCAGGCCGCCTGCGGGAGCGTCTTGTCGGTCCGGTAGCTCAGGATGACGATCCCGTTGCTGAGCGTCGTCGTGTCGGTGAGGTCGAAGCCGACCGCGGGGGCGGCGCCGAACAGCAGATCGCTCGGGCGACCGGCTCCCACGATCAGCGGGTGTATCCAGAGCCGCAGCTCGTCGAGCAGGCCGTGCTCCAGCAGCAGACGCGACACGACCCCGTAGCCGTACTGGACGATGTCCTTGCCGGGAGCCTGCTTGAGCCGCGTGATCTCGGCCACGACGTCGCCGTCGATCACGCTGGTGTTGTGCCACTCAGGGTCCTTCAGCGTCGTCGAGACGACGTACTTCGGCATCGCGTTGATGTGGTCGGAGACGGGGTCGCCGGAGCGCGTCGGCCAGACCGGGGCGAAGCCGTCGTAGGTGTGCCGGCCCATCAGCATCGCGTCACAGGACAGGGCGAGATCCGTCTGGATCTGGCCGGCGCGCTCGTCGCTGGGACGGCCGAGCGACGGCCACAGGTGCGGGCCCTCGATCACGCCGTCGAGGGAGATGTAGGTCGAGTTGATGATCTTTCGCATAGAGCGCGAGCCTTCCACGAATTGGTGCTCGGGATAAGATCCGATTTCGTGCTCTTGGAGAGGACCAATCCGCGCCCCGCGGGCGACGTGCTGGTCCACCTGACGCGCGATTGCGGGGTTGCGCTACACCGTCAGATCGAGGCGTCGATCCGTGACGCGATCCGCGCGGGACGGCTGCCGCGCGGCACCTCGCTGCCGCCCACACGCAGCCTTGCCGAGGAGCTTTCAGTCTCGCGGGGCGTCGTGGTCGAGGCCTACGAGCAGCTCATCGCTGAGGGCTACCTGACAAGCCGGGCGGGCGGATACACCCGGGTCGCCCGGGTCGCGATCGGCCCGGAGCTGCCCGCGGGGGCGCCATCGCCTCAGCCCACCACGGGAGCGAGGATCGACTTCTGCCCATGCAGAGCCGACGGCTCGCAGTTCCCGCGGGCCGCGTGGCTGCGTTCGCTGCGGCGCGTCCTCACCGACGTGTCCGACGGGGAGTTCGGCTACGTGAGCGGCCGCGGCGCCCCGGCGCTGCACCACGCGCTCGCGGCGTACCTCAATCGCGTGCGAGGCACGTCCGCCAGGCCCGACCACATCGTGATCTGCAACGGCTACGCCCAGGGAATCGGGCTCCTCATCCAGACGCTCGCGCTGTCCGGCGCGAAGCGGCTTGCGCTGGAAGACCCGTCGGCGGACGACGACGCGCTTCCGCTCGCGCGCGCGGCGCGCCTGGAGGTCGTCGGGGTGCCGGTCGACGAGGACGGCGTCCGCGTCGACGCGCTCGACCGCACGGACGCCGACGCCCTGGTCCTCACGCCCTCCCACCAGTGGCCCACCGGAGCGGTGCTCTCGGCCGAGCGCCGCGCCGCCGTGCTGCGCTGGGCGCGCAAGCGGCGAGCGCTCGTCATCGAGGACGACTACGACGCCGAGTACCGCTACGACCGGGCTCCCATCGGGGCCATGCAGGGTCTGGCGCCGGACCTCGTCGCCTACGCCGGGACGGCGAGCAAGACGCTCGCGCCCGGGCTGCGACTGGGCTGGCTCGTCGTGCCTCCCGGCCTCGTCGACGCCGTCGCCGACGCCAAGAAGCTCGCCGATCGCGGCTCGCCCGTCCTCGATCAGCTGGCCTTCGCGGACTTCCTGGACCGCGGGGAGTTCGATCGCCACCTGCGCCGGATGCGTCCGCTCTACCGGCGCCGCCGCGACGCGCTGCTCGCAGCCCTCCGCGAGCACTCTCCCGAGCTCGAGCCGGCCGGGATCGCCGCAGGGCTGCACCTCGTCGCCTACCTGCCGGACGGCGTCGACGAGACGGCCGTCGTCGAGGCCGCCGCCCGGCGCGGCGTGGCTGTCTACGGGTTGGCGCCCTACCGCATCTCCTGCGAGGGCCGCCCGGGCCTCATCTTCGGCTACGCGACCCTCGCTGAGCGCGTGGTCACCGAGGGGATCGAGATTCTGGCCGAGGCGATCTCCGACGTGCGGTCCCGATAGCCGGAGCAGCGAGGAGCGACGTGGACAGCGACATCGAAGGGCGCGTTCGCGCGTTCTGGGAGCAGGCCTTCAACGGCCGCGATCTCGACCTGATCGACACGATCACGGCGCCGGAGTTCGTCAACCACAATGCGCTGCCGAGCACGCCGCCCGGCCCGGAGGGTCACCGCCAGGTGGTGGAGCGCCTCTGGGAGGCCTTTCCCGACGCCCACTTCGAGATCGAGCACCTGGCCAGCGACGGCAACACGGTCATCTGCGTGGGGACGATGTCCGGAACTCACGAGGGCACGCTGCTCGGGGTGCCCGCCACCGGCCGGAAGGTCCAGTGGCGCCAGTGCCACCTGTATCGCTTCGACGAGGACGGCCGCGCGGTCGAGCATGACGCGATCCGCGACGACGTGAGCCTGCTGCGCCAGTTCGATCGCTAGCAGCTGGTGAGCGAAGGCGGGACGTCGGACGGGCCAGCGCCCGCCCGTGCCTCGCGGCCTCAGCGTGGCTCGACCGGCGCGCCCCCGAAGCCGAGCTCGTTGCCGTCGGGGTCCCGGTACACCGTCTTGCGAACGCCGTTGGAGTACGTGAGCCGCTCGTCGGGCTCGAGGCCGCGGGCGGCGATCTCGGCCATCCAGGCGTCGAGATCGTCGACGAACATCGTGACCGCGCACTGCCCCGCGCGGTCGGCGTCCTGCACGACGTAGAGCGAGCGGTCTTCGGCGAGCGTCCACACGGCCTCGGTGGCATGCGGGAAGAACGTCGGCTCGCCGAGCAACCGCTCGTACCACTTCCGGGCTTCGGCGAACTCCCGGACCCGAAGACCCGCGAACAGGTGTAGCGACATGGTCGCGAGCCTACCGCCGGGCACGACGTCCAACCCCGCGGTTCCCTAGGCGATCCTCGCCAGCCCGGGGTTGGCGTTCTTGAGCCGCTCGTCGACGGTATGCGCCTTCCTCACGGCCTGCTGGAACCTGCCCATGCCGCTGAGCAGCTTCGGCTGTCGGGCCCAGACCTCGATCGGTTCGATGCCGGAGCGGCCGGCAGCCGGTGCGCGGCCGGTCATCCTGGCCATCCCCTTGCGCATGAACCAGTAGACGAGCTTGACCTTGAGGCCGGCGTCGGCCTGCTGCACTCCGTTGATGCGTGCCATCGGGCACCTCCTGTCACATACCGGATCCTCGGCTCGTTGAACGAGGCCGACGACGCCGTGCAGGAGGCGTGGCTACGGCTGCAACGGACCGACGCCGAGCACATCGACAGCCTCGAGGCGTGGCTGACGACGGTCGTCGCCCGGATCAGCCTGAACATCCTCCCGTCGCCAAGCTCGACATCCGCGGCATCACCGCCTGAGCGGCAGGTCGAACCGGTCGAGGTTCATGACCTTGACCCACGCCGCGGCGAAGTCGTGCACGAACTTCTCCCTCGCGTCATCGCTCGCGTAGACCTCCGCGATCGCGCGCAGCTCGGAGTTCGAGCCGAACACGAGGTCGACGCGGGTACCGGTCCACTTGACCTCCCCGGTGCCGTTGCGCCCCTCGAACCTCCCCGCGTCGTCGGACGTCGCCGTCCACGTCGTGCCCAGATCGAGCAGGTTGACGAAGAAGTCGTTCGTGAGCGACCCGGGCGTCTCCGTGAGGACGCCCGCAGAGGACCCCCCGGCGTTCGCGCCCAGGACCCGAAGGCCACCCACGAGGACGGTCATCTCGGGGGCGCTCAGGGTCAGCAGGTTCGCCTTGTCGACGAGGAGGTACTCCGCCGTCAAGCGGTGGTCCTCCGCGAGGTAGTTGCGAAAGCCGTCCGCCGTCGGCTCGAGCGCGGCGAAGGACTCCACGTCGGTCTGCTCCTGCGACGCGTCCGCGCGTCCCGGCGTGAAGGGGATGTCGACGTCATGGCCGGCGTTCCTCGCCGCCTGCTCGATCGCGGCGCCGCCGCCGAGCACGATGAGGTCGGCGAGCGAGACCTGCTTGCCGCCGCTCTGGGAGCCGTTGAAGGCCTCCTGGATTTCCTCGAGCGTGCGCAGCACGGTCGCCAGCTCGGCCGGGTCGTTGACCTCCCAGCCGTTCTGCGGCTCGAGTCGGATGCGCGCCCCGTTGGCGCCGCCGCGCTTGTCGCTGCCGCGAAACGACGAGGCCGAGGCCCACGCGGTGCGGACGAGCTGCGAGACGGACAGACCCGAGTCGAGGATCTGGCCCTTGAGGGCGGCGATGTCGTCCGCCCCGACGAGCTCGTGCGTCACCTCGGGGATCGGGTCCTGCCACAGCAGCGTCTCCTGTGGGACCTCCGGCCCGAGGTACCGCTCGATCGGGCCCATGTCGCGGTGCGTCAGCTTGAACCACGCCCGGGCGAACGCGTCCGCGAGCTCCTCGGGGTGCTCGAGGAATCGCCGCGAGATCGGCTCGTAGACGGGGTCGAACCGGAGCGCGAGGTCGGTCGTCAGCATCGTCGGGGCGTGCGTCAGCGTCGCGATGTGGGCGTCGGGCACGGTGCCCGCCCCGGCGCCGTCCTTCGGCTTCCACTGATGTGCCCCGGCCGGGCTCTTCGTCAGCTCCCACTCGTTGTTGAACAGCGTCTCGAAGAAGCTGCTGTCCCACGCTTTCGGGGTGGCGGTCCAGGCGCCCTCCAGGCCGCTGGTGATCGTGTCCGCGCCCTTGCCGCTGTTGTAGCCGTTGCTCCAGCCGAGGCCCTGCTGCTCGAGCGGGGCGCCCTCGGGCTCCGCGCCGATGTACTCGTCCGCGTCGGCTGCGCCGTGCGTCTTGCCGAACGTGTGCCCGCCGGCGATGAGCGCGACCGTCTCCTCGTCGTTCATCGCCATCCGCAGGAACGTCTCGCGGATGTCCCTGGCCGCGGCGAGCGGGTCCGGGTTGCCGTTAGGGCCCTCCGGGTTGACGTAGATGAGGCCCATCTGAACCGCGCCCAGGGGTTCCTCGAGCTCGCGGTCGCCTGTGTAGCGCTCGTCGCCGAGCCACTCCTTCTCCGGGCCCCAGTAGACGTCCTCGTCGGGCTCCCAGACGTCCTCGCGGCCTCCGGCGAAGCCGAACGTCTCGAAGCCCATCGACTCCAGCGCGACGTTGCCGGTGAGGACCATCAGGTCCGCCCACGAGAGCTTGCGGCCGTACTTCTGCTTGACCGGCCAGAGCAGCCGGCGAGCCTTGTCGAGGTTCGCGTTGTCCGGCCAGCTGTTGAGCGGCGCGAAGCGCTGCTGCCCGGCGCCCGCGCCGCCGCGGCCGTCGCTGATGCGGTACGTGCCGGCGCTGTGCCAGGCCATCCGGATCATGAAGGGGCCGTAGTGGCCGTAGTCCGCCGGCCACCAATCCTGCGAGGTCGTCAGCACGTCCTCGATGTCCTTCTTGACCGCGGCGAGGTCGAGGCTCTCGAACGCCTCGGCGTAGTCGAACTCCTCGCCGAGCGGATTGGCGACGGCGGGGTTCTTGGCGAGGATCTTCAGGTTGAGCCGGTCTGGCCACCAGCCTCGGTTACCCCCGCCCTGGGTCGGGTGCGGGGCGCGCTCGGGCGCGAACGGGCAACCGCCCGCCTCCTCCTCGTTCATCTCTCCAACAACGGCGTCAGGCTTATCGGACACGGAAACCCTTTCGAGGATCAGGGAGTGAAATCAGGAACTGCTAGCGGTCGAGCACTCGGGGCACAGGCCCCGGTAGACGACCTCGGCCTCGTCGATCGCGTAGCCGTGGTGGTCGGCCGCGGTCAGGCAGGGTGCGGCGCCGACGGCGCAGTCGACGTCGGCGATGGCACCGCACGACCGGCACACGAGGTGGTGATGGTTGTCCCCGACGCGTGACTCGTAGCGCGCCAAGGAGTCGGGCGGCTGGATGCGCCGCACGAGACCCGCGGCGGTCAGTGCTCGCAGCCCGTCGTAGACGGCCTGGAGCGACACCTCGCCGAGATCCTCGCGCACGAGGCCGATGATCGAGGTCGTGTCGGCATGGGGATGGTCGTGGACTGCGGCCAGCACGGCTATCCGAGGACGCGTGACGCGCAGGGAGGCTCCCCGCAACATCCGCTCGAGCTCCGAGGTCGCCGGCATGTCCCGAAGTATGCCACAGATCTGGAATGAATCCGGATTAGGCCTCGGGTGCGGGTCGTCTGGACGGGCGGCGGGCTCCAGCCGCGGCCCACCTGATCCGGCGGTGGATCAGGTGGCCTCGCCGGGCCGGGCTCGCCGCCCTACTCGGCGCGCTGGTAGATCTGTACCTGGACGCCGTCCGAGCCGACGGTCCTCGTCTCCGCGAGCTTCAGCTTCAGCCGATCCATCCCCTCGGGGAAGAGGCGCTTGCCGCGCCCGAGCAGCGTCGGGAAGACCATCAGCCGCAGCTCGTCGACGAGGTCGGCCTCCAGCAGCGTCGCCACCAGGGTGCCGCTGCCCGCGACGAGGATGGCGCCGTCCGTTCGCTCCTTCAACGCGGCTATCTGCCCGGCCACGTCACCGCAGATCACGGTCGTGTTCTGCCATTCGGGGTCCGTGAGCGTGGTCGAGACGACGTACTTCGGGTCGCTGTTGAGCTTGTCCGCGAACGCGTCCTCGCGCGAGGGCCAGGCCTTCGCGAAACCCTCGTAGGTCACCCGGCCGAGCAGCTGAACCTCCGCCTCCATCAGCTCGTCGAGCTTGAACTTGTCGCCGTCCTCGCCGCGGTCGTACTCGAACGTCCAGCCGCCGTGCTCATAGTCCTCCGAACCGCCCGGATCCTCGAACACGCCGTCCACGGATACGAACTCGGTCACCACCAGCTTGCCCATCTCATCGCCTCCTCGTTGGTCGTGCTTTGCACCTAGGACCGAAGGAGCCCGTGCGACTCATCGGCGCTCATGCGTCCTTGATCGGGGCGTAGCTGAGGTTCAGCACGCCGCTCTCGAAGGTCTCCGCGCCGAGGAGCTCGAGGGGGATGCTCGGCTCGTCCGCCGCAAAGAGCCGAGCGAGGCCCCCGCCGACGGCGATCGGGTGCACGAACAGGTTGAGCTCGTCGACGAGGCCCTCGCGCAGCAGCCAGCGGACGGTGGTGGCGCTGCCGGACATGACGATGTCGCCACCGTCCTGGGCCTTGAGGTCGGTCAGCTGCTGGGCCACGTCGCCGCTGATGATCTCCGAGTTCTCCCACTCAGCCGCCTGCAGGCTGTTGGAGACGACGTACTTCTTGGTCGAGTTGAGCACGTCGCCGAACGGCTCGTCCGCATGCTCGGGCCAGTACGCGGCCCACTCCTCGTAGAGCACCCGTCCCATCAGGTAGGCGTCCACGCCGGCGGCGCCCGCGCCGATGGCGGCGCCCATCTCGTCGTTGAAGTACGGGAAGTGCCACTTGTCGGGCGACTCGACGACGCCATCGAGGGAGATGAAGAAGTTCGACTTGATCCTGCGCATCAGAGGGCCTCCTGGACTTGCTCGTGTGGTCTCGCCCGACGGTGATCGATTGGCAGCGACGCGCGGTTCTACCAGCCCATTCGCAGCGGAGCAACGCGTTCAATACTCGTACACTGTTCACGTGGCTGAACAGCCCGCGCACGAGCCCGATCCGGCGCCACCGCCGTGGATGCGCGTGCCCCAGCGCCAGCCGCCCCGGCGACGCGAGCCGCTGACCCAGGACGCGATCGTCGATGCGGCGCTGAAGGTCCTCGACGCCGACGGGCTCGACCGGCTCACGATGCGCTACGTGGCGCGGACCCTGAACTCCTCCGCCGCCGCGCTGTACTGGCACGTCGGCTCCAAGGACGGCCTGCTCGACCTGATCTTCGACCGCGTCATCGGCGAGACCTCCGTTCCGGACCCCGACCCGGACCACTGGCAGGAGCAGCTCAAGCAGGTCGCACGCAACGAGCGCGCAACCATCCTCACCCACCGCGACATCATCCGGCTCTCGATCGGGCGCATCCCGATGGGCCCCAACGCCCTGCGCTACGCCGACCGCGTCCTGGCCATCCTCCGCGCGGGCGGAGTGCCGGACGAGCTCGCCGTCGCCGGCCAGCAGCTCCTGATCTCGATCGTCATCGGCTTCGCCATCGACGAGACCGGCGAAGGCGGCCAGCCACCGGCCAACCAGCCCGCGCCACTCGACGCCGCCGTCATGGCCCGCGACTACGTCGCCTCCCTCCCGGCCGAGCGCTTCCCCCACCTCGTGCACCTGGCCGACCACTTCGCCGACGACGACCCCGACGAGCGCTTCGAGCTGCTCCTCGACCTCTTCGTCGACGGACTCGCCCAGCGCGCCCACGGCGGTACGCGCTGAGGGCGCTCCAGTACGCACCCCGGCCCGTCGTCACTTCGCGGCGACGACGATGAGTCCGACGATGCCGATCGTGTAGAGGATCAGCACGGCCAGTGAGTCGGGGCCCATGCGCAGGATGCGGCGCCGGGGGCGGAAGATGAGGCCGAAGATGTAGACGGCGGTCAGCAGGATCCCGAGGCCGGCCATGTAGACGTCGGCGTCCTGAGCCTTGGGGAGCACCGACGTTCCCGAGATCGCGGTGGCGACGAAGAACAGCACTGGAAGAAACGCGTTGCCACCGAAGATGTCCGAGACGGCGAGCTGGAAGTCACCGAGCCTGACCGAGGCCAGGCCGCTCGAGACCTCGGGCAGCGCGGTGGCGGCGGCGAGGACGGTGGCACCGAACAGCACGCCGCTGAGCCCGATGTCGTTGGCGATCGTGTCGCCGCTGCGCTCGAGCACGACGCCCGCGGCGAGCGTGACCAGCGCAGCGATGCCGAAGACACCTGCGACGCGGTAGGTGCTGCGGCCCTGGGAGGTGGCTGACTGCTCCTTCCTGGTCTCTGCGTGTCCCTTGGGCTCTGGCTGCCCGTCGGGGGCGACGCCGTGTGCCTGCCACGGCAGGTCAGCGGATCTGCCGACGAGGTACACGCCGCCGAGCCACAACACGAGGATCATGGTGCTGCCGGGCGACAGATGCACGAACACGTCGTCGCCCGGCAGCCGGCTGCCCATGATCGCCACGACGAGCACGGCGATGACGAGCGCGCCCTCGAGGACGAGCGTCAGCGATGCCGCGCGGTACGTGAGCGGGTGGCGTCCGCGGACACCGAAGGCGTCGAGGGCGACGAGCACGACGGTCTGGATCGCGACTCCGCCGAGGATGTTGCCGATCGCCAGCTCATAGGCGTCTGACAGCGACGCGCTGACCACGATCGCGATCTCGGGCAGGTTCGTCGCGATCGCCAGGAGGATCACGCCACCGAGCGCCTCACCCAGCCCGAGGCGCTTGGAAAGCACGTCGGTCGTGTCTGAGAGCTGGATCCCGGCGATCCACACCGCGCCGGCCGCGGCGGCGAAGATCGCAAGGACCGCGGCAAGCGGCAGGCCCGACACAGCGTGTCCTCAGATCACCGCGTGTCGTCGCCGTGCGCCGGCCGCTGGATGATGTCCTGCTGCTCGAGGATGCTGCGGGCCACGTCGGCCAGGCGCAGGTTGCGGTTGCGGGCGGCTTGCTGGATTCGCCTGAACGCCTCGGGCTCTGTCAGCGTGAGCGATTGCATGAGCAGCGCCTTGGCGCGCTCGACCATCTTGCGGTCCTCGAGGGCCTGCTGCGCGCGGCTGACCTCCGATTCGAGCGCGAGCAGCTCGGCGTGCCGGCTGGCGGCCAGGCGGATCGCCGCGTCGAGCTCGCGATCGTCGATCGGCTTGGTCAGGTACGCGCTCACGCCGATCGCGATCGACCGGTCGACGAGGCCGGGATCGTCTACGCCGGTGATGACGACGATCGGTCGGCGCAGCCCCTCGGACGCGAGCTGCTGAGCGGCGGCCAGCCCGTCCAGGCGTGGCATGTTGATGTCGAACAGATACAGGTCGAGCTGCTCGCGCCGTGCGCGCTGGACCGCCTGAACGCCATCCGGCATCGGCCCGACGGCTTCGTGGCCGAGCTGTCGCAGCCGCTCGACAAGGCCGAGGCCGATCACGGGGTCGTCCTCGGCGACGAGGATCCGCATCACTGCGCGGCCTGGAAGCGTGCGAGTGCGACCGTCTGGCGCGCGTCGGAGGCAAAGCTGAACGAGCCATGCAGCGAATGCTCGACGACCTGACGCACGAGCGGCAGCCCGAATCCCCCGTCCTGAGATTCGTCGGATGTCCCTGCGTCCTGCACCGAGAGCGTGATGCAGTCGCCGCCGGTCAGCCGGACGGCGATCGGCGGCGTCCCGTGCTGGACGGCGTTGGTGATGAGCTCGTTGGCGACGATGCCGATGTGCTGCGCCACGACCGCATCCAGGTGGACGTGTTCGGTGCTGACCTGCGCGTCGGCATCGATCGTGTGTGCGATCTCGCGCACGAGCGCCCCAGCGTCGATCTTTCCGCCACGGCTGCCCGCGAGGTGCTCGTGGACGGTGGCGATCGCGCGGATGCGCCGTGCGGTGTCGTCGAAGGCGCGGCCGTGCTGTCCCTCGGGCCGTCCGAGCAGCAGCAGATCGGCGACGGCCTGCAGGCTGTTCTTGACGCGGTGGTGCGATTCTCCGAGCAGCAGGCGCTCCAGCTCGGCGCGCGTTTCGATCTCGGCCTGCCGGGCTGCCGCGCCGCGGCTGACGTCGGCGAGCACGAGCGCCAGCAGCGTCGCCGCGCACAGCAACACGCCGCGCAGGGCGATCGCGCCGCCGTCCAGCGGGCTCGGAGCAAAGGCGATCGTCAGCGCGTAGCACACGAGGCCGGCGGCCAGCCACGCGCGTCGCGCGTGACCGGCGTGAACCGTCGCGAGAAACGGCATCACGAGGAAGTACAGAAGCCCGAGATCGGCGGTCGCGCCGGCGAGGAGCACGAGCGCGATCGGGAACGCGAGCACCCCCGCGGACCACAGGCCGAGCAACGCCCGGCCGCGCTCGGCCTCGAGCCACCGTCGCCACGGAACGACGCTCAGCGCGGCCTGCGCGAGCGCGGCCATCGCGGTCAACCCGATGATGACCGCCGGCCGGCGCGCGGGAAGATCGAGCGCAAGACCCACCGCGACCGCCAGGATCGACAGCGCTCCGAGACAGAATCCGGCGCGCATCGCGGCGACGCGAACGTCCAGCTGTCGCGCTTGTGACATGTGCTGGCGAGGCTAGCGCTGTGGGCGCGCCTCTCCGAACGACGTCCCATCGAACTGGCGCACCGACAGCAGATGCTTGCGGATCGCCGCGGGCGATCGTCTCAGCCGACGTGCGACCGCCAGCATCCGCGCCGGCTCCGGATCGTCGGGCAGTTCGCGCGAGAGCAGTGCGAGCTCGCCCGGAGACAGCTCGCGCGGGCGCGGCACCGGGTAGTGCGGCGATCGTTGACGCTGTTCGACAAGCGCGAGCGAGCGCATCCGGGCTCGCACGGCGCCGTCCGAACGGCCCAGCACTGCCGCCAGCACGATCGGGGCCGCGGTCGCGTTCGCCTGCAACAGCGCGTCCTCATGCGCGGTCCACCGCTCGCCGCCACGTCGCCTGGGAGGCATCGTCGCCTGGGGCACGACGAGCGACAGCTTGCGCGCGCGTTGACGCACGGCCTCGGGCGATCGCACGAGCGTGAGCGCGACGGCGTCGAGCGTCATTCCGGTCCGCAGCAGATCGCGCAGCCGTTCATCCTCATGGGGACTCCAGCAACGCCCGTAGGTGCTCAGCCCCAGCTTGCGTGCTCTGGCGGCGACCGCCGTCGCGGTTCGACCGCCGCCCATGCGCTCTGCGATCTGCCGGCAGCTGCATCCCTCGCGGTAGCCGGCGCGCAGCGCTTCGTCCTCGACGGGCGTCCAGCGGCGCCGGCGCGGTGCGGCATACACGCCGAGCGCCCGCGCTCGCAGCCGCAGCGCCTCGGGCGAGCGACCAAGGCGCTCGGCCAGCGCGTCGAGGTCGCCGCCGGTTCGCAGCGCGCCGGCGATGGCGGCATCCTCGGTCGCGTGGTACCTGCGGGCCGCGGGCCGGGATCCCACCAACCTGGCGCGGCGCCGGCGAACGCGGTCGGCCGGCATCCGCAGGCTGGCCGCCACGACGCTGGCGGGCAGGCCCGCGCGAGCGGCGGCCACGACCAGCGCATCCCGCGACGACGACCATCCGCGGTCACGACGCGCGATCCCGAGCGCCCGCCTGCGAGCCACGATTGCGTCTTCGGAGCGGTGCAGCCGTGCAGCGATCAGGCGCACGGGTTCGCCGGCGCCATACAGGCGCTCCAGCAGCGCGTCGTCGTCACGACTCCAGCGCGCAGCCACGAGAAGCTCGGCGATCAGGCCGGCGTGACGTGCAGCGCGCCGGGACGCGTCGGGGCGGTCTCACCGGCGACGTGCGGTGCCGGCAACCCGGCGTCCGCCAGCGTCGCGGTCCAGGCCTGAACGTCGGCTGGTCCGCGATGCTCGATCTGCAGCGTGTCGGTGCGCGCGGTGAGCTGCACGTCCGTCACAGCGGCATGCTGAAACAGTGCCCAGCGAATCGATCCCCGCTCTCCCGCGGCGTCGAAGCCGGGAAAGCACAACTCGGTGACGGTCATCTCAGGTCTCCTTCGTACGGCTCGACAGAGCGACGAGGCGACCATGACCTCGGCGGCGTCAACCATGAACGCCGACAAAGCCAATCTAGCACCAGGACCTGCGCAAGCGGACGGGACTAAGGTGAAGACGGTGGCCGCCGACGATCCGTTCGCTGTCGAAGGCACCGTCGACCTGCTGGGGCGCGTGGGAATCGGACCGCTCTGGGGTATGGCGAGCACGGACCTGAACGCCACGCTGCTGGCGTGGCCGCCGGCGCATGAGGTCGCCGAGCACGTCAACGAGGAGCTCGACGTGCTCGTCGTCGTGCTCGACGGGCACGGCGCCGCGATCATCGATGGCGAGACGCACGATCTGGCGGCCGGCAGCGCACTCCTCGTCCCGCGCGGAACGCGCCGGCGCATCATCGCCGGCGAGGCCGGGATTCGCTATCTCTCAGTGCACCGGCGCCGCGGGCCGCTGCAGATCCAGGCGACGCCAGAGTGCTGACGAGGCCTGCCGGGCAACGCGTGCCGCGAACGCGAGTGCCACCGTCCTATCCTCGAGGGGAGCCCCTTTCAAGAAAGGCTGCAGTGACGAAGACGTGGGTTCTTGACACCGAGACGAAGGGCACCGGCGCGAACATGGTGCCGCTGGAGAAGCGCAGGTCCAAGCCGGCACATGATCGAGATGTGCTCTTCGTACCCCGCAAGCACGCCCCTCGCCCGGCAAAGCCGTCGGCGCCCAAGCCCGCACGGACGTTCAAGGTCCTCGACCTGGTGAGCCGACAGGTGCTGACGGAAGGCACCGACGCCCGCACGACCATCGACGTGCTCAGGAGCGTCCGCAGCATCGTCGACGTACAGGTCTACGTGTGGCAGCCCGTGCGGGAGAAGTGGCGGATGCTCGGGCTGGATGAGTTGCGCCTGCTGTGGGATCGCCGCGCGGCCTGACCGTCACAGAGCTTGCACCGCCAAGACGTGAAGATCACCGCGCTGAAGGGTGAGGACGGATCACGTCGCGATGCCTGCCTCCTCGAAGGTGGCCATCGCGGACAGCGCCGCGGCGCTCGCTCGAACGATGGGCACGGCGAGTAACGCCCCCGTCGCCTCGCCGAGGCGCATGCGCAGGTCGAGCAGCGGCTCGAGCCCGAGCGTCTCGAGACCGATCGTCGCTGCCGGCTCGGTCGAGCGATGGCCCGCGATCGCGTACCCGGCCGCGACCGGGCAGGCCCATGTCGCCAGTCACGACGAGATCGACGTCCGCCTGGTCGACGAGCTCCGCGACGAGCCGCGCGCCGCAGAGCACGGCGCACGCGGCCTCCTCGTTCGTCATCGCGGGACCAGCGAGGAGATCGGCCGTGCCGTCGCGGACCCGCGCGCGCTCGAGCCGTGGGTGTGCCGGAACGCCGGACGCAATGCCGACGTCGAGCACCGTGACGCTTGCGCCGACGGTCCGGCCGAGGGCGTTGACGGCAGCGCGCTCGGCGCAGAACTCGCCCACCATGATCGCCGTGACCTCCTTCGACCAGGCCGAGACGCCCTGTGCGAGCACCCCGTGGTCGCCCGCGCACACGACCGCGGCCGGCCGCTCGGGAACCGGCGGCGGGCAGGCTCCGTGGACCGCCGCCAGCCACGCGCCCACCTCCTCGAGCCGGCCGAGGCTCCCGGGTGGCTTGACGAGCTGGTCGTTGCGCGCCCGCGCGGCCGCGGCGGCCTCGGTGTCGAGCGGCCCGATCGCTGCGACCAGCCTGCGGACGCCGTCCTCGGCGCTCACGCGCGAAGCCGCGGTCTCGGCGGTGCCCCACCCCACCCGCCGGTCGGTGCGTCACGTCCGGGCTGCCCGTCGCCCTTGCAGCGAGGCTTCTCCATCAGGTACGCAATATGGCCGCGCCGTCGTTTGACAGTCAAGGCCCGATCGTCCGAATGCGACGACGCCGAGCCAACGTTCCGAGCGCACCACACCCGCCTGAGGAGGTTCGGGTCGGACGGGCGCGGGCAGGTCCCAACGACCAGGAGACCGATCTGGAGGATGAGATGTCCGCGCCGTACACGCAGATCAACTTGGCCGACGTCGAGGACGCTGCGCCCGGGAACGACCTTGGAAGCTACTGGGAGGCGCGCGTGGCCCGTGGGGCTCTGGAGGCCGAGCAGACTGGCGTGACGTACTTCCGTCTTCGGCCTGGCAGGCGCTCGCCGTTCGCACACCGTCATGCGCGCGCCGAGGAGGTCTACGTGATCCTCGGCGGCAGCGGACGCATCAAGCTCGACGACGAGCTCTTCGAGGTCCGGCCGCTCGACGCCATCCGCGTCGCTCCCCAGGTTGTTCGAGCGTTCGAAGCCGGCACCGGAGGACTGGAGTTCCTCGCGTTCGGACCCCAACGCGGCTCCGACGGCGAGTCGGTGGACGACCCCTGGATCGAGTGAGCGGACGTCAGCGCGACGCGGCGCTCTTGCGCGGCGGGGACATCTGCGCCGCGATGAAGGGATCGCGGGTGACAGCCTGGAGCGGGCGGCGGATCTCGGTGACTTTGGGAGTGATCATGGCGGTGCCTCTTGGCATTTGCAGGGCGTTGGTGTGCTCTCAGGACCACCGCGGCGATGCAAACTCATCGGTGCTGCGCAGGCCTCGGCGAGGCCTCCCGGGCAACCCCGTAGCGTCCGGCGTCGGCCGCTCAGGGTTGGCCTTCGGTGCTGCCGGGGACGCCGGTGTTGGTGGAGTACTTGGGTTGGATCTTGGTGTCGGGGCGGATGTGGTGCACGGCTTGGGCGACGGCGATCGCGGCTTCGGCAAAGCCGGTCGCGATCAGCTTGAGCTTGCCCGGGAAGGTCGTGATGTCACCGCAAGCCCAGACAGCGGGCAGGTTGGTCTTCATGACCTGGTCGACGACCACTGCGCCTTTGGAGATCTCAAGGCCCCAGTCCTTCAGCGGCCCCAATGCGGTCTTGAAGCCCAGTTGCAGCAAGATCGCGTCGACTTCGATCTCGATCTCACGCGCTTGGTCTTCGGAATGAAACAACCTGACGCGCTCGATCGCGCCGTTACCCAGGACCTCACGGACCTGGAAGGGAACGTGCAGATCGACGTGGCCGTCGTGGGCTGCGGACATGACCTGGTTGACGGTCAGCTCATGCGCCCGAAAGCCCTCACGGCGATGACACAACGCGACCGACTCGGCGGTGTGCAGCAGGTTGATGACCCAGTCACACGCCGAATCGCCGCCGCCGATGATCAGCACCTTCTTTCCTGCGAACTCCGACTTGGAGCCGACGAGGTAATGCGCGCCGCGGCCCTCCCACGGCCCCATGTCAAAGCCCGGCAGCCGTTTGGGCTCAAAGGCCCCATGACCACCGGCGATGATCACCGCCCGGCTGTACAACCGCGGATGATCGCGATTGGTCGTATGCAAGACGACCACGTCGTCCTCCCACCCGATCGACTCGACGGTCGTCTCCAGATGCACCGGCACGTCGAACTGCTCAAGCGCCTGACGACGCAACTCCTCGACAAGATCCTTGGCCAGAATCCGGCGATGCCCCGGCACATCGAAGATCCACTTCTCCGGATACAAGGCCGTCAACTGCCCACCGATCTGCGGCAACGAATCAACGATCCGGACCGACGCCTCCCGCATCCCCGCCCAAAACGCCGCCGACAACCCCACCGGCCCCCCACCGATCACCGTGACATCCCTGACCTCACGAGCACCGTCACTCATCGCCCCACCCCGGCCGCGCACGTGATGCGGATGGCGCTCAGCTGACCTGACGCTCGAGCTGCTCCCAGTACGGCTGGCGAAGCTCGCGCTTGAGGATCTTCCCGGCGCCGGACTTCGGCAGCGCGTCGGCGTGGAACTCGACCGAGCGCGGGAGCTTGTAGCCGGCGATCCGCTGCCGGCAGTGCTCGATCAGCTCGTGCTCGCACGCCTCGGCTCCGGGTCGCAGCACGACCGCCGCGTGGACGCGCTCGCCCCAGCGCTCGTCGGGCACGCCGAAGGCCGCCACCTCGAGCACCCCGGGATGGCTGTAGAGCGCGTTCTCGACCTCGGTGCAGTAGACGTTCTCTCCCCCGGTGATGATCATGTCCTTGATCCGGTCGACGATGTAGATGTACCCGTCGGCGTCCATGTGCGCCGCGTCGCCGGAGCGATACCAGCCGCCGTCCACGAGCGCGGCCGCCGTCTCATCCGGGCGCCTCCAGTAGCCGAGCATGACGTTCGGCCCGCGCACCCAGACCTCGCCGGGCTCGCCGGGCTCGGTCTCGCTTCCGTCCGGCCGCCGCACGCTGACCTGGACGCCGATGACCGCCCGGCCGGCGGACCGCAGGCGGGTCGCATGCGGCTCCTCGCCCGCGCTGCCGCGGGCGTGGTCCTCGGCGGGCAGGTAGCTCACGAGCGGCGCCGCCTCGGTCATCCCGTAGGCCTGCGCCCACTCGCAGTCGATGGCCGACATGACCTGTCGCAGGAGCTCCGGGGGCATCGGCGAAGCGCCGTAGATGATCCGGCGCAGGCTGGAGAGGTCGCGGGTCGCGGTTGCCGGGTGGTTGACGATGAGGTTGAGCATCGTCGGGACGAGCAGGGCGCGCGTGACGCGCTCTGCCTCGATCGTCGCCACGGCGACCTCCGGCTCGAAGGCCGGGATGATGACGTGGCGCCCACCGCACGCGGTGATGGAGTACGTCGACGCGCCGTCGGCGAGGTGGAACATCGGCGCCGCGTGGAGGTAGACGTCGTCGGCCTGATAGCCCCACGCGATGAGCACGTGCTTGGCGTTCTCGATGAGGTTGCGGTGCGACAGCATCGCGCCCTTCGGCAGTCCGGTCGTGCCCCCGGTGTAGAAGATGCCGGCAAGGGTGTCCTCGGGCACGTCGCGCGCGGGCTCGGTCGCGCCGGCGTGCTCCGCGAGGAGCGCCTCGTAGCCGGTCGTTCCGGCGAGCGCCTCGCCGTCACCGGCGTGGATGACCGCGCGGATGGTCGGGCAGCTGCCGGCCAGCGCGAGGCCGAGCGGCACGAACGCGTCGTCGACGATCAGCGCCGTGGCGCCGCAGTCCTCGAGGATGAACGCCAGCTCGGCCGGCGCCAGGCGGATGTTGAGGTCGTTGAGCACGGCGCCACCCCGCGGGACCGCGAACCAGAGCTCGAGGTGGCGGTAGGAGTTGAGCATGAGCATCGCGACGACGTCGCCCTCCCCCACGCCGCAGCTGCGCAGCCCGGCGTCGACCGCCGCGACGCGGCGCTCCATCTCCGCATAGGTGAAACGGGCGGTGCCATCGACGACGGCGGTCCGGTCGCCGAAGAGGCGCGCCGACTGCTCGAGGATCCCTGCGAGGTTGACGTTCATCGCGTTGAACGTCCCACAGCACCAGGGGCGCGCGAAACCATCGCCGGAGGGAAGTTTGTGTCTCGCCGGGGGTGCGCCGGCTCAGCGGCCATGCCACCGCGCCGGCCGCTTCTGCGCGAACGCCAACGCGCCCTCCCTGGCGTCGTCCGAGCCGATCACCGGATCGGCGATCGCGCGCTGCCGCGCCCACGCCTCGTCCGCCGGCCAGCCCTGTGCCTGGTCGAGGATCGACTTTGCCGCCACGGTCGCAAGCGGGGCGTTCGCCGCGATCGCGGCAGCCAGGGCGAGCGCCTCGGCGAGCGCCGCCCCGGGCTCCGCGAGGCGGGTCACGAGGCCGAGCTCAAACGCCCGCTCGCTGCTCATCGGCGCGCCCGTGAGCACGAGCTCGAGCGCCGCCCCGCGCGGCACGCGCGCGGGAAGCCGCAGCAGCCCGCCGGCGGCCGGGACGAGGCCGCGCGTGACCTCCGGCAACCCGAATCGCGCCCCCCGTGCCGCGACGATGAGATCGCAGGCGAGGGCGAGCTCCATGCCACCCGCCAGCGCGAAGCCCTCGACCGCGGCGACGAGCGGCTTGCGCGGCGGGCGCTCGACGAGCCCGGCGAAGCCGCGGCCGGGGACGTGCGGGCGCTCGCCGGTGGCAAAGGCCTTGAGGTCCATCCCGGCGCAGAAGTAGCCGCCGGCGCCGGTCAGCACGCCCGCGCGGAGGTCGTCGTCACCGTCGAGACGATCGACCGCAGCGGCGATGCCGTCGGCGACCGCGCGGTTGACGGCGTTGCGCTGCGCGGGCCGCGCGATCGTGATGACGAGGACGGCGCCGTGTACGACGGTCTCGAGATCAGGCACGCTGCACCACGCCCGTGAGCGCCGCCTCGCGCAGCAGCGGCGCCGGCCGGAAGCGCTCCTCGCGGCGCTCGTCCCACAGCGCGTCGAGCGTCGCGAGCACGCTGTCGAAGCCGAGTCCTCTCCCCCACGCCACCGGCCCGTGCGGGTAGTTCAGGCCGAGCGTCACGCCGGCGTCGACGTCCGCCGGGCTGCCGACGCCCTCGCCGACGGCGAAGCACGCCTCGTTGACGATCTGGGCGAGCACCCGGCGCATGACGAGCCCCGGGCCATCCCCCACGCGTTCGACGTGGAGCCCGAGCGCCTCGAAGATGCGCTGGGCCGCGTCCAGGTCCGCGCTGCTGGAGACCCGCGTCGCGCCCAGCTCGACGAGCCGACCGGCGGACGGGCCCGTCGGCAGGCCGAACCCGACCGCCGAGGGGTCCCGGTGGCCGACGAGGCTCGCGGACGCACACGAGCGCAGGCGCAGCGACGCCTCGGCGGCCGGCGCTCCGGCCGCCTCGTCGGCGAGCAGCGCAGGCGCCGCCGGGTCCTCGACAAGCGTCACGCCGGCCTGTTCGGCCAGCGCGCGAAGGTTGGTGGCGACCGCGCCGCTGCCTGCGATGCGCAGCGCGAGCCCGCGCGCCGGCCGCCTGTGGCGGTGCGGGGTCCTCCTCGCGATGGGCCGCGCCGCTGTAGTCGTACCAGCCGCGACCGGTCTTGCGCCCGAGGTGACCCGCCGCCACGAGCCGCGCCTGCAGCGGGCTCGGCCGCCAGCGCGGCTCCCCGAACGAGCCGTTCGCGAAGGACTGCATCACCGCCAGGCCGACGTCGATGCCGACGAGGTCCATGAGCTCGAACGGCCCCATCCGAAACCCGCCGGCCATGCGGCAGATCCGGTCCACCTGCGCCGGTGTCGCGAGCCGCTCGGTGACGATGCGCAGCGCCTCGCCGTAGAACGGCCGCCCGCAGCGGTTGACGAGGAAGCCGGGGACGTCGGTCGCCACGATGGGCTGCTTGCCGAGCTGCTCGGCGGCCGCCACAGCGGCAGCCACGACGGCCTCGGCGGTCTGCGCCGCCGGGATCACCTCGGCCAGCCGCATGACCGCGACCGGGTTGAAGAAGTGCATGCCGACCACGCGCTCGGGCCGCCGCGCCGCCGAGGCGATCGCGGTGACCGGGATCGACGAGGTGTTCGTCGCCAGGAGCGCCTCGGCCGCACACCCGCCGTCGAGCGTCTCGAAGATCGAGCGCTTGATGGCGAGCTTCTCGGGCGCGGCCTCGATGACGAGGTCGCAGGCGAAGAGGTCGCGAGAGCCGCTGCGTGGTGCGCAGCCGCGCGAGCGCCGCCTCGGCGTCGGCAGGCGTGAGTCGCCCGCGCTGCGCGGATCGGCGCAGCGCCGCGGCGATCCGCTCGGCGCCGCGGTTGGCGGCGCCGTCGACCGGATCGCAGAGCACGGTTTCGATGCCGGCGCACGCACCGATCTGGGCGATGCCCGATCCCATCGTCCCCGCACCGACGACACCGACACGGCGAACCGGGATCGTCCCGGTCACGCGAGCCGCTCGACGACCATCGCCTGGCCCTGACCGCCGCCGACGCACATGCTCTCGATCCCGTAGCGCGCGTCCGCCTCGTCGAGGCCGTTGAGCAGGGTCGACATGATGCGCAGGCCGGTCATCCCGAACGGGTGACCGATCGCGATCCCGCCGCCGTGGGGGTTGACGCGGTCGTCGAACGGGTCGATGCCGACCTCGCGGCACACCGGGATCACCTGGGCGGCGAACGCCTCGTTGAGCTCGAAGACGCCGACGTCGTCGATCGTCAGCGACGCGCGCGCCAGCGCGTCCTCGATCGCCTTGATCGGGCCGACGCCCATGCGGGTCGGGTCGACCGCCGACACCGCCGAGGACACGATCCGCGCCCGCGGCGTCAGCCCGAGCGCCGCGGCCCGCTCCTCGGACATGACGAGCGCCGCCGCGGCGCCGTCGTTGAGCGGGCACGAGTTGCCCGCGGTGACGCGGCCGTCCGGCGCGGAAGACCGGCTCGAGCTCTGCCAGCCCTTCGAGCGTCGACTGCGCCCGCGGGGACTCGTCGTGCTCGAGGCGGCTGCCGTCCGGGAAGCGGGACCGCCACGATCTCGCGGGCGCTGAAGCCGCTCTCACGGGCGTACGTCGCGCGCTCCTGCGAGCGCTGGGCGAAGCGGTCCATCTCCTCGCGCGTCACGCCGTGGTCGTCGGCGACGAGCTCGGCCGTCATGCCCATCGGCATGAACACGCCGCCGAGCGTGTCTCCCGGCGCCTGCGGATCGAGCAGCGGGTTGGTCTGCGACAGCTCGATGCCGCGGCCGACACGGGACACCGATTCCACGCCGACGACGACGAACGCGTCGCCCTCGCCGAGCGCGACCGCGTGCGCGGCGCAGCGCAGCGCCTGCAGAGAGCTCGCGCAGAGGCGCGTGATCGTCTGGGCGGGCACGTGGTGGGGCATGCCGGCGAGGACCGCGATGCAGCGACCGACGTTGTAGCCCTGCTCGCCCCAGGGAAACGCACAGCCGCAGACGACGTCGTCGACCTCGGCGGGGTCCAGCTGCGGGTTGCGATCGAGCAGCGCGCGCACGACGTCCGCCGCGAGATCGTCGGGACGCACCCCGGCGAGCGATCCCTTGACCGCCCGCCCCACCGGGCTGCGGACGATGTCGACGATCACGGCGGGGGACGGCGAGGACAAGGCGGCTCCGAATGTGCGGATGGAAAGGGAGCGCTGGCCCCGCCTGTGGCGTGGCGGGGCCAGCGGGTGTCGGACGTGGCTCGCCGGTAGGGGAAGGCGAAGGTCCGTGCCAAACGCCGGAGAGATCGGCGCGGCTACCGCCATGCTGTCGGATCGGGCCGCGCCGGGCTATGCCTCGCTGGGGGTCTTTTCGTCCTCTGCCCGGGGCTGTTCGCGATCCGCGATCGCCCACAGGAGGTGAACGGCGGTTTATCGTCGCACATATGGAACTCACCGACATCAGCGTGGAGATCGACCGCGGTCTCGCATGGATCACCATCGAACGCCCGGACCGCATGAACGCGCTGCGCGCGCGGACGGTCGAAGAGCTCATGTGGGCGCTCAAGCGCGCGTGGGCCGACACGGACGTCGGCGTGATCGCGCTCACGGGCGCCGGTGATCGCGCGTTCTGCGCCGGTGGCGACCAGAAGCAGAAGTCCGAGACCGGCGACTACGGCCCGAGCGAGACGGGGCTGTTCGAGATCGAGCAGCTGCAGCGGCTCATCCGTGAGGTGCCCAAGCCCGTCATCGCCGCCGTCAACGGCTTCGCCATCGGCGGCGGCCACGTGCTGCACCTCATCTGCGACCTCACGGTCGCCGCCGACCACGCCCGCTTCGGCCAGACGGGGCCGCGCGTCGGGTCCTTCGACGCCGGCTTCGGCACCGGGCTGCTGGCGCGGACGGTCGGCGAGAAGCGGGCGCGGGAGATCTGGTTCCTGTGCCGTCAGTACGACGCCGAGACCGCGGAGCGCTGGGGGCTCGTCAACCGCGTCGTGCCCGCTGCCGAGCTGCGCGACGCCGTGCGCGAGTACGCCGACGACATCCTGGCGCTCTCCCCCACCGCGCTGCGGTTCCTCAAGCATGCCTTCGCCGCCGACACCGAGCACCTCGCCGGCACCGGGCGCCTGGCGTTCACCGGGCTGTGGGCCTTCGCGGAGACGCCCGAGGCGCACGAGGGCGTCGATGCGTTCAACGAGAAGCGCGCGCCGGACTTCGCGCAGTACCGCGCGGCGGCGTCGACCTGACCGGCGGCCGGTTCAGCCGCGCGGGAGGCCGAGCACGCGCTCGGCGACGATGTTGCGCTGGATCTGCGGCGTGCCGCCCGCGAGCGCCATGCCGCGCACCCACAGCGCGCGGCGCTGCCACCGCGTCGCGGAGTTCATGTCGTCGTCCTCGTCGACATAGCGCCCGGCGAGGCCCTGCACGTCGAGCGCGAGCTCGCACAGATCGACGAGCAGCGGCGACATGAAGAGCTTGCCCACCGAGGACTCCGGCCCCGGGGCCTCGCCCTGCGCCATGCGCGTCAGCGCGCGCAGCGCGGTGAGGCGGTGCACGGTGGCACGCGTGCTGACGTCGGCGACCCGCTGGCGGATCGCCGGGTCGGAGCCCGGGCCCGCCGGGCCCTGGGCGCGGATGAGCTCGACCAGCTCGTCGACCCAGCGCCGCACGTTGATGCGGCCAAGCGCGATCGTCGCGCGCTCGTACTGCAGCGTCGCGAGCGCGATCCGCCATCCCGCGTTCACCTCGCCGAGCCGGTTCTCGTCGGGGACGAACGCGCGCTCCAGGAAGGTCTCGTTGAACTCGTCCTCGCCGGTGATCTGGCGCAGTGGGCGCACCACGACGCCCGGCTGGTCCATCGGCAGCAGGAAGTACGTGATGCCGCGATGGCGGTCCGGCCCGGTGCGCGCGAGCAGGATCGCGAGGTCGGCGATCTGCGCCCGGCTGGTCCATACCTTCTGGCCGGTGATCTCCCAGCCGCCGTCGACGCGCTCGGCCACGGCGCGCAGGCCGGCCAGGTCCGAGCCCGCCTCCGGCTCGGAGAACAGCTGGCACCAGATCTCCTCCCCGCGCAGGATCGGCGGCAGGAAGCGCTGCTTCTGCTCCTCGGTGCCGAACTCGATGATCGTCGGGCCGGCGAAGCCCTCGGCGATCGCGTTGAGCGGGTCCGGTGCATCGGCGCGGTCGATCTCCTCGGCCCAGATCGCGCGCTCCATGATCGACGCGCCGCGGCCGCCGTACTCCCGGGGCCAGGACAGGCCCGCGTACCCGGCGGCGTGGACGTCGCGCTGCCAGTCGCGGAAGTAGGCGAGCCGTTGCTCGAGGTCGATCGGCTCGACGTCGCCCAGCCGCGCGACCGCCCCGGCGATCCACTCGCGCGCCTCCGCGCGGAAGCCCGCCTCGGCTGTCGTGTCCCCGAAGTCCATCGTTCCCCGACCCTAGCATGAAAGTGAACCGTCGTTTACTCTCTCGGTCATGCGATTTGCCTTGACGGACGAGCAGCAGATGCTGCGGGAGTCGGTGCGCGGAGCACTCACGCGGGAGCTGCCTCTCGCCCGCGTCCGGGAATGCCTCGAGCAGCGTGACGGCGGGGCCGCGATGCGCGCGCTCGCCGCGGCGCAGGGCTGGACCGGCATCGGGATCGACGAGGACGCGGGCGGCCAGGGTGGTGGCGTCGTCGAGCAGGCGGTGCTCGCCGAGGAGCTCGGGTACGCCGCTGCGCCGACGTCCCCGATGATCGCCGGTGCGCTCGCCGCCCGCGTGCTCGCCGCAGGCGGCGATCGCGCCCATCGCCTGCTCGAGGAGCTTGCGGACGGCACGCGAGCCGTCATCGTCGCGATCGACGCCGGTGCCGGCGCCGGTGCCGGCGCGGTGACGATCGCCGCCGGCCGCGCCCACGGCTCGGTCGCGCACGTGCTCGCCGCCCCCGAGGCCGACGTCGCGATCGTCCTCGACGGCGCAGGCGGGGCGCACACGGTCGACGTCCGCGCGAGCGGGTGCGCGGTGCGGGCCCGCGAGCTCGTCGATCCGGGCCGCAGCATCGGCGAGCTCGACCTCGACGGCGCGCCTGCCGAGGCGCTCGGCGACGCCGCCGGCGCCGGCGACCTCGCCGCGCTCGGTGCGGTGCTCGTGGCGGCGGAGGCGGTCGGCGCCGCCGCCCGGCTGCTCGAGATGACCGTCGAGTACGTCACGCAGCGCCGCCAGTTCGGCGTCGTCATCGGCTCCTTCCAGGCGATCAAGCACGCCGCCGCCGACATGCTCGTCGAGATCGAGACGGCCCGCTCGGCGGTCTACTACGCCGCGTGGGCGCTCGGCAGCGGGGACGCCGCCGCCGCGATCGCCGTGAGCATGGCCAAGGCGTACGCGGTACCCGCGGCGGCATCGGTCGCCGACAAGGCGCTGGCGCTGCACGGCGCCGTCGGCTTCACGTGGGAGCACGATCTGCACCTCTTCCTCAAGCGGACCCACACGGCGCGCGCGCTGTTCGGCTCGGCGCGCTGCGCACCGCGAGCGCGTCGCCGCGCCTGCTCGACCTGACGGGCGCGGCCGAGCGCCCGGCGGTCGGCGTCGCGTGACCGCGGCGAAGGAGCACGTGACGACCGCCTGCGCCGGCGGCGTGGCGACGATCACGCTGGACAGCCCCCCGGCCAACGCGCTGTCGCAGGCGCTGCTCGCCGAGCTGCGCGACGCCGTCGCCTCGCCCTCGGTCCGTGGCGCGCGCGTCGTCGTCATCGGGTCCAGCCTCACCCGCTTCTTCGCGGCAGGAGCCGATCTGAAGCTCCTGGCGACGCTCGACCGCACGGGCTTCGCCGCGTACCTCGCCGTGCTGCGCGGCGTGCTCGACGAGCTCGCCGCCCTCCCCCAGCCGACGATCGCCGCCCTCGGCGGCATGGCGCTCGGCGGCGGGCTGGAGCTCGCGCTGGCATGCACGCTGCGCGTCGCGTCGCACGAGGCGCGGCTCGGCGTGCCGGAGGTCCGGCTCGGGCTGCTGCCGGGCGCCGGCGGGACGCAGCGCCTGCCGCGGCTCATCGGTCGCAGCCGTGCGCTCGACCTGCTGCTCACCGGCCGCGCGGTGGACGGCGAGGAGGCGCTGCGCCTCGGGCTCGTCGACCGCCTCGCGATCGACGCGGACGCCGCGGCGGAGGCGCTCGCCGTGCAGATCGCCGCCTTCCCGGCCGCGGCGACGCAGGCGATCGGCCGCTGCGTCGACGCCGCCGCGGGCGAGGACCTCGGCCCCGGCATGCGCACCGAGCTCGACGAGCTGCTCGCGCTGTTCGCCGGCGACGAGGGCCGTGCCGGGATCCAGGCGTTCCTCGCTCGCCGCGCGCCGCGCACCGGCTGAAGGAGCGCCCGCGACCGCGCACCGCGTGTCCGTTCGGGTGGTCGTGTACTGTCGCCGGCGAGCCAGTCGTACCAGCCCTCTGGGGTGGTCAGGGAATCCGGTGAGAGGCCGGAGCTGACGCGCAGCGGTAGACCCGGTGTGCCGGTGCGGTTCGGGCGCGCCGGATCGGTGCTGCACGGTGCTACACTCGTCCGGTGCCGACGTCCCACCCGCGACACTCGATCACCGAGACTCCTGCGCTCGCCGCTGCACTCGAACCGCTGCGCGCACGCCTCGGCGCGGACGCCCCGACGCTCGGCGAGCTCGTGCTGCGCGGCGCCGAGGCGAAGCTGCGCGAGCTCGAGGCGCAGGATCGAGCCCACGCCCAGGCACTCGAGACGTTCGTGAGCCGGCTCTGTGCCGGTCCGCAGCCCGACCTCGACGAGGTCCGGAGCATCCGCCGCGCCAGCCGGCATCCGTGAGCGACGCGCTCGTGCTGCTCGACGCCAGCGCGTTCTGGCGACTGAGCAGCCCGCAGCTCGACCCCAGCCGCCGTCGCCAGGTGGCCGAGTGGATCGCCCGCGGCATCGTCGCCGCCAGCACGCCGTTGCTGCTCGAGACACGAGCGGGTCGCGACCTTCCCGCGGTCGATCCGGGCGAGTTGCCGTGCCTGTGGGTCACGGAGCGTGCCGAACGCCGCGCGACCGAGCTGCAGCACCAGTTGCGCGCCGCCCACCAGCACCTCGGGGTGCCCCCGCTCGACTATCTCATCGCCGCGATCGCCGAAGACCATGGCGCGTCGATCCTGCACTACGACGCCGACTTCGAGCGCCTCGCCGCGAACACCGATCTCGCGGCCACGGTCGACGCGCTCGCCTCGCTGGGCTCACTGCCCTGAGAGCGTCCTCCACCCCGCGTGACACCGACCCGAGCACCGGGCCGACGACTCAGGCCATCGTCAGCCCGCCGCTCACCGAGAGCGTCTGGCCGGTGATGAAGCCCGCCTGCTCGGAGGCGAGGAACGCGACGGCCGCCGCGACCTCCTCCGGCTCGCCGAGCCGCTTCATCGGCACCGCCCGCGTCATCGCGCCGATGACCTTCTCAGCGTCCTCGCGTCCCTCGACGATCGCATCGAGCAGCGGCGTGCGCGTCGGGCCGGGGCAGACGACGTTCACGGTGATCCCCGTGCGCGCCATCTCCCGCGCGATCGTCTTCGTGAACGCGATGACCGCGCCCTTCGTGCCCGAGTAGACCGACTCCAGCGACGACCCGATGCGGCCCGCGTCGGATCCGATGTTCACGACGCGCCCGTAGCCCTGCTCGATCATCCCCGGCAGCACCGCCTGCGTCACCCGCATGCAGCCCTTGAAGTTGATGTCGATGACGCGCTCCCAGAACGCCTCGTCGGTCTCGAGGAACGGGCGCAGCTCGTCCCACCCGGCGTTGTTGACGAGCACGCCGACCGGCCCGAGGACGCGAGCGGCCTCGGCGACCGCGGCGCGCACCCCCTCGCCGTCGCAGACATCCATCGTCAGGGCGATCGCGCGGCCGCCCGCGGCGGTCACCGCGTCGGCGGCGTCGCGCGCGATGTCGGCGCGGATGTCTGCCACCGCCACCGCGCAGCCGCCGGACGCCAGGGCGTCGACGACGGCACGCCCGATGCCGCGCCCGCCACCGGTCACGAGCGCCACGCGACCGTTCACGCCGGACCCCGCAGGACGGCGCCGCCAGGGTGCGCGAGCTCCATCATCGACGCCCTCCTGCGACCGGAGGGAGCAGCTCCGCGAGCACCTCGTCGGTGTGCTCGCCGAGGTATGGCGGGCGCAGCGCCGCCCGCGGACGGCGCCCGTCGACCCGCACCGGGCCCGACGCCAGGACGAGCGGGGGCGCTCCCAGCCGCGTCTCGCCGTAGACCGCCCCGCTCGCGACGACGTGCTCGTCCGCGACGACGGCGTCGAGGTCCTGGGTCACCGCACAGGGGATCCCGGCGGCGAGCAGCTTCGCCTCGAGCCGGCGACCGGGGAGCCGGGCGAACGCCCGTTGCAGGTACGGCCGCAGCGCGTCCTGGTGCGCGCAGCGCGCATCGTTCGTGGCGAAGCGCGGATCGCCGGCCAGGTCGCCCATGCCGAGCACGTCGCACAGCGCGGCCCAGCGGCGGTCGTCCCACACGACGAACGCCAGCAGCCCGTCCGCCGTCGCGACCTGGTCGCCGAGGACGGCGTAGCTGCCGTTGCCGCGCCGCGGCGGCGGCGAGCCGAGCAGCGAGCGCAGCGCCAGCAGCGGACCCTGGAACGCGAGCGCGACGTCGAGCAGCGAGACGGAGACGTGCCTGCCGCGGCTGCGCGCGGGCATGGAGCGCCGCGAGCGACGCGGCCGCCGCGGCGAAGCCCGCGGCGGTGTCGACGACGGGCGCGGCGCAGCGCATCGGCGCGCCGCCCGGCTCGCCGGTCGCGGCGGCCATCCCGGCCATCGCCTGCACGATCGGGTCCAGTGCGGCGCGGCCCGCATACGGCCCCTCCTCGCCGAACGCCGTGACGGTGCAGAGCACGGCGTCGGCACGGCGCCGCAGGAGCGCGTCGTGGTCGAGGCCCAGGCGCCGCGCGGTCGCCGGCGGCAGGTTGTGGATCACGATGTCGCACGTCGCGGCGAGCCGGCGAACGGTGCCGATCGTCTCGGGAGCGCGCAGGTCGAGCGCCACGCTGCGCTTGCCGCGATTGCAGCTCACGAACGTCGACGACATGCCCGGCCCGGCCTGCTCGCCGATCTGCGCGCGCCGCGTCGCCGCCGGCCGGCTCGAGCTTGACGACCTCCGCGCCCCAGTCGCCGAGCAGCATGGCGGCCAGCGGCGCCGCGATGAAGGAGCCCGCGTCGAGGACGCGCAGTCCTCGCAGCACCTGCCCTTGCGTGTCCTCGGCCACCGTCGCCGCAGCCTAGGCGCCCGCGCCCGGCGCGCCCATCGCCCGTGCGCGACATCTTGCTCCCTCGCCGGAGGGGCTTTTCCGGCGGGCCCTTTGCACCCGCTCAGCCGGCGCGCCAGGCGTCGATCGCCTCGCCGACCTCGGCCGTCACGTCGCTCAGCTCGGTGAGCGCCGCCGCGCGGGTCGCGCCGTCGCCGAGCCGCTCGCGCAGCGCCGTGGCGCGCTCGCGGATGCCCTGCATGCGGGCTCCCGGCCCGCCCGGCGCGTCGATCAGCAGGCCGACGGCGAGCTCGAGCTGCCCGGCCGCCGCGTCGGGGCGGCCCTGCTCGATGTCGAGGACGGCGCGCAGGAGCACGTCCTCGCCGTCGAGGATCGACCCGCGACCGGCGAGCACGTCGGCGACGATCTCCGTCGGCCGCAGCCGGGCCGCTCGCCCGAGCCGCGACTCCTGCGGCGCGGGGAGCACGACCGCGTCGTCCCACTCGCCGCGCACGAGGTCCGCGCCGCCGTAGCCGATGCGGACCGCGCGCGCGTCGGTGCGGGTCGACCTCCACGACGTACGGATGCGCGGCGGCGGCGCGGTACGCGCGCACGGCCCGGTTCAGCACGACGAGCGCCTCGTGGACGAGCGGCTCGGTGCTCGTGGCGTCCGCGCGCCATCGCGCCATCGCGGCGTCGGCCGCAGCGGGGTCGCCGAACGCCTGCGTGGCGAACAGCAGCGCCGCGACGTAGACGGGGACCTCGGCCGCCGGCTCGCCCGGCTCGACCTGCCGCGGGCGCGATCTGCGCAGGAACGGCGCGCGCGCCACGGGCGCCTGGTCGACGCGGACGAGCAGCACGTCGGTGCTGCCGATCGCCAGCGTCGGTGTCACGCCGAACGCGGGCGCCGGCGCCGGCGGCTCGCTGCCGGGAGCGCGCACGACGTAGCGCCCCGGGGATGGCCCGAGCCCGTGCGTGAACTCGAGCTCGACGAAGGGAACGAGCACGAACCCGTCTACCACAGGCGCCCCGAGACGCGCAAGGCAAGCCCGACGGGATCGCGGGCGCTCAACCGGGCGGCTCGCTGAGCAGGAGGTCGTACACGCGCCGGTCCAGCCGGCCGGACAGGTCGAGGTGGACGTGCTTGCACTCGACGTACTCGTCGAGCGCGTGCGGTCCGAGCTCGCGGCCCAGGCCGCTCTGCTTGTAGCCGCCGAACGGCAGCGCGCAGTTGACCATGTGCACGTCGTTGATCCACACCGTTCCCGCCCGCAGCCGGTCGGCGACCGCGAGCGCACGCTCGTTGTCCTGGCTCCAGACGGCGGCCGAGAGCCCGTAGATCGTGTCGTTGGCCTGCGCGATCGCCTCGTCCTCGTCGCTGTAGCGCAGGACGCAGAGCACGGGACCGAAGATCTCCTCCTGCGCGACGCGCATGTCGTTGGCGACGTCGACGAGGATCGTCGGCTGCACCCAGTGGCCACGCTCGAACCCGGGACCCTCCGGCCGCCCGCCGCCGAACGCGACGCGCGCGCCCTCGCGCACCGCGAGGTCGATGTAGCCGAGCACGCGCTCGCGCTGCTCGGCGGAGACGACCGGGCCCATGTCGGTGTCGAAGTCGTCCGTCGGCCCGAGCGTGATCGTCTCGGCGCGCCGGATCATCCGCGCGACGAACTCGTCGTGCAGCTCGTCGGGGAGAAACAGCCGCGTCCCGGACTCGCAGGCCTGACCGCTGTAGAGAAAGCACCCGAACAGCGCCGCGTCGACGGCGACGTCGAGGTCGGCGTCGTCGAGCACGACCACCGGTCCCTTGCCGCCGAGCTCGAGCGAGAGCCGCTTCACCGTCGGCGCCGCGAGGCGCATGATCTCCCGCCCCACCTCGGTGGACCCCGTGAACGCGACCTTGTCGACGCCGGGATGGGCCGCGAGGTGCGCGCCGACCTCCTCGCCCGTCCCGGTGACGACGTTGAGCACGCCCGCCGGAAGACCGCACTCCTGCGCGATCCGCGCGAACGCCAGCAGCGTCAGCGGCGTCTTCTCGTCGGGCTTGACGACGAAGCTGTTGCCGGCCGCGAGGCCCGGACCGAGCTTCCACAGCGCGAGCAGGAGCGGGAAGTTCCACGCGACGATCGCCGCGCACACGCCGATCGGCTCGCGCTTGACCGTGTTGCTCGCCAGCGTCGGGTAGACGACCCCGGGCTGCGGGACCTCGAACGCGTACGTGCCGGCGAGATCGGCGAAGTAGTCGAAGTGCGCGGACGCGAGGCCGATGTGGAAGCCGGCGGCCTGCCGGATCGTCGCGCCGTTCTCGCGGACCTGCAGCTCGCAGAGCTCGTCCAGGCGCTGCGACAGCGTGTCGGCGATCCGCTTCATCACCGCGGCGCGCTCGTGCTGGGGCATGCGCGACCAGACGCCCGACTCGAAGGACGTCGCGCGCGGCGGCGACGGCCCTGTCGACGTCCGCGGTGGTGCCGCGGGCGACCGTCGCGACGAGCTCCTCGGTGGCGGGATCGCGGATCTCGAACGCGCCGGCGGCGTCGATCCACTCCCCGGCGACGTACATCTGGTGGTGCTGCACCGAGACGGTTGCCATGGCTGTGCGCCGGCCCGGCCTCAGGCCGTGACCGCGGCGTCCTTCTTCGCCGTGAGCTCCTTGTAGATGGGAAACAGCGGCTTCGTGAGCGGGACGAGCTTGAGGATCTTGTTGACCGGGCCCTTGGCCTTGACCTGGCCCTTGGCGAGCCCGACGGCGAGGTTGTACTCGCCGCGCCAGAAGCGGTGGGCGTCGTCGGCGCGCATGTAGAGGTGGATGTCGACCGGTCCGTCGTCGGCGCCTTCGACGATCTCCAGCCGCGGCTCGTGGAAGCGGACCGTCAGCTCGCAGTCCGGGTCGGTGTAGTGCAGCTGCATCGTGATGTCGGCAGCGGCCATCTTGGGCCCCTGCGTCTCGTGGACGGCGGCCTCCCGGAAGACCCCGCCGATGTACGTGTAGACCTCTTCGGCGTTCGCGAAGTACCCCATGGCTGCGTCATTCCTCCCTGTCTGTGCGGAACGTGACGATCGTGCTCGCCGACGCTAGGGCAGTCCCGCCGCGCACGCCATCGCCCGTGGGTGGGCTCCTGCTCCCTCGCCGAGGTCATCGCCTCCGGTCGTCGCAGGTCGTCGTATCCCCCTGGTCATTGGTCGCACTTCTAAGTTGCATTTCAGTTAGCCATCGTTTACTACTAGGCGTGGGATGAGAGGGGCCGACTGGTCAACGGGAGGCGCTGCGAGGCTGGCGCGCAAGGGGGCGGACGCCCCGCGGTCGACCGTGCGCCTCGACGCTGCCGCGCGCACCGCGCTGGCGCGCGCCGCCGAGCTGGGCTGCGGTCCCGGCGACGGCGACGTCGGCGACGCGCCGGCAGCCCTCCCCGACGCGCTGCGACGCGCCGCGGACGACCTCGCCGCGGCGATCTCGCGCCGCGACCCGCCGGCACCCCGAGCGGCGCTCGTCGCGCTGCTGCAGGACATCCACGAGCTGCAGTGCGAGCTGCGCGGTCGCGAGCCGGCGCGGCGGATGCAGGCGATCGCCGGCGCCAGCGAGGGGCTCGAGCGCCTGCGCGCCGTCGAGGACCCCGAGGAGCTGCTGCGCCGCGCCGCCGAGGAGGCGTGCCGCAGCTGCGATCTGGACCGGTGCATCGTCGCGCGCGTCGAGGGCGGCGACTGGGTCCTCGTGCAGGCGCACTTCCGGGACGACCCGGCCGGCGCCCAGGCGTACGCCGGTCGCCTGCGGCGCGATCGCGTGAGCCTCGAGCGATCGCCGCTGGAGAGCGAGATGATCCGCCGGCGCACGGCGGTCCTGCTCGACGAGACCGCGGCGCAGCGGAGCATCGTCGTCGCGCGGGATGCACCGCCGCCGCTGGCCGCGCACGTCGCCTGCCCCGTGGTCGTCGCGGACCGCGTGATCGCGTTCCTCTATGCCGGCGGCAGCGACCACGGCGTCGACGCGCTCGATCGCGACGCCCTGCGCTGGTTCGCCGACGGCGTCGCCGATCTCTACGAGCGCGCGGTGCTGACCGGGCGCCTGCGCGCCCAGCGCGACCACGTCCGGCAGATGGCGTCCTCGGCGACCGCGGTGATGACGGAGCTCTGCGAGGCCGACATCGAGCTGCGCATCTCCACCAACGACGACAGCGCGATCGCCAGCTCCGCGACCACCGTGTTCGTCGCGCCCGAGCGCCGTCTGGAGTCGCTGCTCACGCGGCGCGAGCTGGAGGTGCTCGCGCTCATGGCCGCGGGCGAGAGCAACTCCGGCGTCGCCGACCGGCTCGTCATCGCCGAAGGCACCGTCAAGTCCCACGTCAAGCACATCCTGCGCAAGCTCCGCGCGGCGAACCGCGCGGAAGCGGTCGCCCGCTACCTGCATCAGTACCTGGGAGATCACGGATGAAACCCTGCGAGCCCGCCGTTCAGATCGCAATGCCGTCCGGCGCGCCCGCGCCGGAGCGGGTGACGGCGCCGCCGCCGTTGCTGCGCACGCCACGGACACGCGGCGCGGAGGCGCTGGTCATCGGACGCGCGCGCGACGCGCTCGCGGGCATGGCCGCGGCACGCCCGTCGCTGCTCGCGTGGGACGAGCACGCCGGCGACATCGGAGCGGCGCTGCGCCGCGCGATCGACCACGAGGTCGCGCGCCTGCGCGACCCCGATCCCGCCGACGGGATCGCCCCGGCCGATCGCGCCCGGCACGTCGCCGAGCTGCAGGAGGTCTATCTCGAGCTCTGCGAGCTGCGCCTGCAGCGGCGGGTCGAGGCGCACGACGGCGCGCACGAGGCATTGGAGCGCCTGCGCAACATCGCCAGCCCGTCGGCGCTGCTCGAGCGGGTCACGCGCGAGATCTGCGGCAGCTGCGGCTTCGAGCGCGGCGTGCTGTCGAAGATCGAGGGATCCGAATGGATCCTCGCGGAGGCCCACTTCGAGGAGCACGACGACTGGGCGGGCGAGTTCGTCCGCTTCGGCTCGCAGGCGCGGCCGGAGCTCACCCACTCGCTGCTCGAGACGCAGATGGCGCGCCGCCGGGCCCCCGCGCTCGTGACGGACGCCATGAACAACCCGTACACGCACAAGCCCTTCGTCGAGCTCGCGGAGGTGCGCTGCTACGTCGGCGCGCCGATCATGCCGCGGGGCCGCGTCATCGGCTTCCTGCACGCCGACCACCACTTCTCCGGCCGGCCGGTCGATGCGCTGGACCGCGACACGCTCTGGGCGTTCGCGGCGGGCTTCGCCTACGTCTACGAGCGCGCGGTGCTGCTCGAGCGCCTGCGCGAGCAGCGCGACCGGATCGAGAAGATGACGAACTCGACGGCCACGATCGTCAGCGACCTGTGCGAGAGCGACATCGGCGTGGAGCGGCTGGACCGCGACCGCGCGCTCGTGCGCACCCGCACCGCCGCGCTCGCGACCGGCAGCGGAGAACCAGCTGCTGCTGACGCCGCGCGAGGTCGAGGTGCTGTCGCTCATGGCCGCGGGCGCGACGAACGCCGTCATCGCCCGCGAGCTGTTCATCGCCGAGGGCACGGTGAAGTCGCACGTCAAGCGGATCCTCCGCAAGCTCAACGCGTCAAACCGCGCCGAGGCGGTCTCGCGGTACCTGCGGTCGAAGATCCAGGAGCGCAGCGGCGCGGCGCTGCCGCTCGCAAGCTGAGCGGCGTTTTCACGCCTCACGACACGATCGTCCTCGTCGACTTGAGCGGCGGCCGTGTTCTGGGCGCTTGTGAACTGCGGCATTGAGGGAGGGTGGACGTGGCGGGCAGGCGCTCCGTGCGGCGTCTGCGACTGGATCGCGTGCGCGTGATGCGGGGCGATCCTCGGCAGGGGCTTCGACGGTTGCGTCCACGATCTGGACGGTTCGGGGCACGGCACCGCTCCCACCCGAACGTCGCGCCCGGCGTGGGTGTGGTTCGGGGCGCTCGTGAACTGCATCGATAAAGGGTGGGAGGGCCGTAGGGCCGTGGTGCTCCCGCGATGGTCCAGTGGACGGCACGGGGGTTGGTGGTGGGGGTGTGGGGCCTTACGAAGCCTGAGGCTGCGTAAAGCCCCGCACCCCCACCGCGATCGTCCCGGTCCGCTCATAGGAGCGCCCGGACGCCGATCACCACCTTCCCTCGGCGATGCCGTTCACACGCGACGGCGGGACGCGAACGCACGATTCGACGCCAGGACCGCCGGCAACCCGGCTCGTGTCCCCTCGGGCCACGGTTCCCGTCGCCGTCGATAGCGTCGACGCCGATGAGCCCAGACGCCCAGCACGAGCGGATGATCGCCGTCGGGCCGGGGAAGGTGACCCTGACCGATCGCCGGACCCGGCACAGCTGGACGGTGCAGCTTGCGCCCTACCTGCTCGCGGCGGTGCCGGTCACGCAGGCGCGGTACGCCGAGGTCACGGGTCGAGTGGCCGAGTGCCGCACGCGGCGACGACCTCCCCGTCGAATGCGTCTCGTGGCTCGCCGCCGTTCGGTACTGCAACGCGCTGTCGCAGTCCGCGGCGCTGACGCCCGCCTACGCGATGTCGGCAGACGACGAGGACGAGCGACGTCCACTGGGACCGGCTCCGCCGACGGCTATCGCCTGCCCACGGAGGCGGAGTGGGAATACGCCTGCCGTGCGGGGACGAGCGGCGCCTCGCTACGGCGAGCTCGCAGACATCGCCTGGTATCGCGAGAACGCGCTCGGCACCGTCCACGCGGTGGGCGGCAGGGAGCCCAACGCGTGGGGCTTCCACGACGTGCTCGGCAACGTCTGGGAATGGTGCTGGGACGTCTACGACCGCGAGGTCTACGGCTCCTACCGGGTGCTGCGCGGCGGCGGCTGGAGCGACGAGCACTGGAGCTGCCGCGCGTCGGTGCGGCGCCGCAGCCACCCCACCTTCCAGATCGACGACGTCGGCTTTCGCCTCGCTCGATCCATGCCCTCCTGAGCTCATGCACCGGCAGGCCCGGCGCCCGGTCAGCCCCCGCCGCTGGCCCTCGGACGCCACTCGCGCACGCGCTCCGCGTCCACCTCCGACCAGGGAACGGCCCGGCCGGCATCCCACGCCGGCGGCCGGCCATCGGGCCAGAAGCCGAGCACGAGGATCGCCGCGCTGCCGAGCCAGCTGAGAAACAGCGCGTCGCCCACCGGCAGCAGGACGCCGCCGAGCCCGGCGCCGATCCCCCACACCGCGAGGAAGCGCGACAGCAGCCCGACCCGCATCGCCCAGATGCACAGGAACGACACCCACACGCCGAAGACGACGCGCGACGCCAGCTCGCCGACCACGACGACCCGCATCGCGCTGTCGTGCCGGGCGAGCGAGTCCGCGAGCTGCGCGCTGTCGCCACCCGCGGCGATGAAGCGCCCCGCCACGTCGTGCAGCGCCACGAGACCGCCGACGAGCGCCGCGGCGACGCACGCCGGCGCGGCCACGGCGAGGACCCGCAGCGCGCCCGGCGCGTGAGGCACGCGGTCGGCGATCGCGCGCGCGAGAAACAGCCCGAACCACGCCGTCAGGACGAGGCCGGCGACGCGCGTCCCGAGCGCGAGCTGGTGCGCGCCATAGTCGGCGTCCAGCGATCGCAGCTGGCGGGCCAGCTCGCTGGGACCCTGCGCGCCTGGCGCGTCGCGCGGCCGTCGAGGACGATCGCCGCGATCGCGCAGCCGAGCGCCGCAAGGCCGGCGCCCGCCGCGAACCGGCCGCGCCGGCGCTCGGCGGCGATCGCGGCCGGGCCGAGCACGGCCGGCGCCTGCGCGCCGGTGCTCACGGCGACCTCCGTCGCAGCCGTGGCAGCGCCACGCGGCCGGCGGCGCGCCGCCCGGCGCGCGCCATCTGCGCCCGGTCGGCCGCGGCGGCAAGCGGCGTCACGAGCGCGACCGCCGCGACGAGGCACAGGACGAGCTCGAACGCGACGAGCAGCCCGAACTGCCGGATGACCGCCGAGCCGCTGAGGGCGAGGACGAGGAACCCGGCGCTCACCGTGGCGGCGGAGGCGATGACCGGCGGGGCGCCGGTCTCCCGCGCTCGCTCGCTGGCGGCCTCGGGTCCGAGCCCGGCCCTGCGCAGCTCCTGGTAGCGCACCTCCATGAGGACGCCGAACTCGACGCCGACCGCGAGCACGAGCGTCTCGAGGCTCGCGCTGAGCGGCGTGAGCCGCATGCCGAGCGCCCAGATCGCCAGGCCCGACAGGCCCGCCGCCAGCAGCGCCGGGACCAGCGCCACGAGGGCGCGCACGAGCCGGCGCCGCGCGAGGGCGAGGACGACGACGATCGAGAGCGCGGCGAGCAGCAGGAAGGGGATCCGCTCGGCCTGCAGCACGCCGATGCTCTCGGCGGCCGAGGCGAGCAGTCCGGCCGGCTCGGCGTGCAGGCCGGCAGGTGCGGTCGCGAGCACCGCGTCGATGCGCGCCAGCAGGCGCCGCTGCTGCTCGACGGGCATCAGCGGGATCCCGACGCTCATCTCGGCACGCCGGCGGTCCTTCGTCATCACCGCGTCGACGACGTACCGCGGGACGACGCGCAGCAGCGACCGGATCTCCTCGGCGGTCGGCCGGCTCGAGGCCCCGGTCAGCAGCAGCTCGCCGAGGTTCGGGCCGGGCTGCAGGCGGCGGTCGAGCCGCTCGACGCGGCGCTGCGCGTCGCGCATCCAGGCCAGCGCGGCAGGCGACGTGACGTCCTCGCCCCACACCGCGATCCGCAGCTGGCCGCTCGTCCGCAGCTCGCGCTGGACGGCCTGGACCGCGCGCAGCTCCGGCTGCCCGGGCGCGACGAGCCGCGCGACGTCGGACTCGATCGGCGCCTGCGTCGAGACGGCGAGCCCTGCGCAGGCTGCGACGCACGCCCCCGCGACGACCCAGCCCGGCCCACCGGCCGCGCGGCATGCGCACCCGCAGCGCGCCGGGTCAGGCCGCGCCCGTCGCGCAGCGTCAGCAGGCGGCCGCCGACGACGAGGACGACGGCGAGGCCGACGACCGTGCCGATGACGAGCGTCCCGCCGAGGCGCGACAGCAGCGGAACCGCGCTCGCCACGAGGACCGCGAAGCCCGCGCACATCGCGGCACCCGCGGGCAGGAGGATGCGCGCCATCGCATGGGTCGCCCGTCGCGCGGCCTCCGCGGGCTCGTGATGCTCGCGCTCGCGCCAGTAGCGCGCCTGCAGCTGCACGGCGTAGTCGACGGTCAGGCCGATGACGACCGGCAGCGCCGCGACGGTCGCCGGGGTGAGGCCGAGGCCGGCCGCGACGGCGGCCCCCGTCGTGATGACGGATGCGACGACCGCGAGGCCGAGCAGGTGCAGGCGCGGAGCACGGGCGCGGTATCCGAACAGCAGCACGAGCGCCATCGCCAGCAGCGCAAGCGGCGCGAGCCGCGTCAGCTCCTGGCGGCTGCTGCGGCTCATCGCCGCGGCGACGAGCGGCGCGCCGGCGACGCGCAGCCGTGCCCCGCCGACCTTCGTCGCGCCGGCGAGCCGCTGCATCTGCTCGCCGAGGCGCCGCGTCTGCGCGTCGCTCAGGCCGGCCTGCGGCCGCGTGTAGATCACCGCGTGGCGCGCGTCCGGAAACAGCCAGCCGAACCGCCGCTTCGGCGACGGTGCCCGACCCGTAGATGAGGGCGGAGACGAACGCGCGGTTGTCGATCGCGGGCAGCCCCATGTACCCGTAGCGGACGAGCAGCTGGGCGTAGTCGTCGCGCGCCGGTCCGAGCGCGCGCAGGCGGGCCTGCTCGCCCGCGCGCTGCGCGGCGGCCGGCATCGGCGCCCCGCGCACGCGCGGCCGCCACGGCTGCGCGCGCCGCGCGGTCGGCGCGCTCCGCGGCCGGTCCGAGCGTCGTGCGCAGCACGCGCTCGATCTGCAGGACGGTCTGGTTGACGAACGTCGCCGGGCCGAAGACGCTGCGCACGCCCTTCAGGCGCGCCAGGCGGCCCTCCAACCGCATGAGCGCCATGAGGTTCGCGGGCGCGAGCGTCTGGCGCAGATCGCCGGACGCGACGACGACGATCGGCTCGTCGCCGAGCGCCGCGCGCTGCGCCTGCGTGGCGCGCCCGACGTCCGAGCGCCCGCCGGCCAGCAGGTCGCCGGACGTTCCCGTGCCGCGCGCGGCGAGCAGCCCGGAGGCGACGACGAGCACGACGCAGGCCGCGAGCAGCCACCGCGGCCGCGCGCGCAGCGTCCGGTCGAGCACGCGCCCGACCGCGTCCGTGCGGGCCTCGGTCGCCGGGCTCGATGTCGCGTCAGGGTCGCGAATCGGGTACCCACCCGCGTGTATTGCCCCGACGGCGGCGCGGGCGTCCCGACGGTGCCCGGCTCGGGGTAGGCGTTGACGCCCTCGCTGTGGATCTTCGAGACGCCGCCGACCGCGATCAGCGCGTTGAGCGCCTTCTGCATCGCGGGCGACCACACCGCGACGGACGTCTCGCTGACGACCGCGTGCACGCGCCCGAGGTTGCCGAGCGCGTCGTGCGTGTCGACGGCCGATCCGACGTTCGCGAAGAACGCCCCGAACTCGCGGTGGTACGGCGCCACGTAGGCGAGCGCGGGATTGGCCTGGCGCAGGACGGCGTCGAGCGCCGGCCCGAGCGGTCGCGCGGTCGTCGCGAAGGTCCGCAGGTTGCGCACGAGCGGCTCGGCGTCCGGCAGCAGCTTGCGCACCTGCGTCACCATCGCGCGCGTCTCGCGCGCCGCCGGGGCGAGGTCGCGCATCGTCGGCCCGAGGTCCGTCGCCGCGCGCGTGAGGTCCGCGACCACCGGCGTCGCGATCTGCGACAGCCCGCCGAGGCGGGTGACGCTGCCGCGTGCCTGATCGAGCGTGGGCGCCAGCTCGCGCACCGTCGCGCGGATCTCGTCGTCGCGGGCCGCCGCCGCATCGGCGGTCCTGCGCAGCTTGACCGCGAGGGTGCGCACCGCCCCGCGTGCGCTCGCCGAACGCCTGCATGACCGTGCCGGCGTCGTCGACGAGCGCGGCGAGCTGCTCGCGCTGGGTCTGCAGGACGCCCATCAGGCGCCCGCCGTCTCCGAACACGGGCTGCAGCGCCGCCAGCGACGTGTTGAGGTCGCCGCCGCGCTTGTCGAGGCCGGCGCCCAGGGAGCGAACGGTCCGCTGGATCGAGCGGCGCGTGGCAGGGTCGAGCGCGCTGAGGATGTCGTCGAGCTGGACGGCCTCGCCCGTGCGCGAAGCCGGCAGCGTCGCCCCGCTGGGCATCCGCCCCGCGCGGGGCGTGCCGGGCGTCACGTCGATGTAGTTCTCGCCGACGAGCGTCTTCGTGCGGATCTGGACGCGCGCGTCGCGATAGATCGGGAGCACCTTGTCGTCGAGCTGCATCTTCACCTGCGCCTGCGTGCCGCGGCTCTCGATGCCGACGACCCGCCCGACCTTCACGCCGCTGCTGCGCACGTCGGCGTTGCTCACGAGCTGCAGCCCGTCGGGCAGCCGTGGCGGTGAGCGTGTAGTGGTGCTCCAGCGGCAGCTGCACGCCCGCCATCTTCAGCAGCAGCGCGAAGACCGCCAGCGAGAGGATCACGAACGCCGCGATCGCGGCGATCTTCGGACCGATGTGCTGGACCTTCATCCGCCGTCCTCCTGCTTGAAGCCGTCGGTGCACACCCGCGGGCGCTTCAGGCTCGGGTCCGACTGCGAGCCCGGCAGCGTGTCGAGGCCGATGCTCGCCTCGGCGCGCGGGTTGGCGCCGTTGGCGTCGCCGAACTTCATCACCGACGGCGTCCACTGGAAGAACTTCGAGATCGTGTCCTCGCAGCGCGTGATCATCTGCGTGATCTCGTCGAGCTGCGGGATCTGCGGACGCAGGCGCTCGGCGGCGAGCTGCGCGTCGCGCACGGTCGGGTCCAGCGCGGCGGCGAGCGGTCGCAGGTCGCCGACGGCGGGCGTGAGGCCGCGCAGCGCAGGCGTCGCGTCGGTCGAGAAGCGCTCGAGCGCCGAGAGGCCCGGCTCGAGCGCCTCGGCGACCGGCTTGAGCGCCGTCAGCGCAGGATCGAGCTGGTCCTCCGCCGACGAGAGCGACGCGAGCGACGTGCGCATGGAGCGCACCGTCTCGGGCAGCGCGTTGATCGTCTGGCTCAGCGGGGCCTCGTGCGCCGCGAGCTGTCCGAGCGTCGCGTTGCCGTCGGAGACGAGCGCCGCGAGCTGGCGGTCGCGGTCGCCGAGCGCGTGCGTGATGCCGCCGAAGCTGTGGACGAGCCGCGCGACCTGACGGCGGCGGTCGTCGAGCGCCTGGCTGAGATCGCGCGCCGAGACGAGGAAGGGCATCGTCTGCTCGAACGCGCGGCGCAGCTGCGCGCCCTTGTCGTCGAGCCCCTTGCCGAGACCGCGCACGAGGTTGCCGAGCTGCTCGCGCGAGTCGTTGTCGAAGACGTTGAGCACGCGCGAGATGTCGACCGGCGTGACCGTCTGCGAGCCGGGGATCGTCGCCCCCTCGGGCAGCTCGCCGGCGCGCGGCGTGCCGCGCTCGAGCGCCACGTACATGTCCTGCAGCGGCGTGACGGGGCGCAGGCGCGCCTGCGCGTCGCGGTAGATGTGCTTGGCGTACTTCCCGCGGATCGCGAGCGTGAGGACGGCGTGGTCGCCCTCCACCCGCCAGTCGCGGACGACGCCGACGTTGACGCCGGAGATCCGGATCGGCTGGTGGCCGGGGGTCGCCCCCTTGACGTCGGCGAACGCGACGTCGATCTCGCGGTAGTCGTCCCAGGGGCGCTCGAAGCTGAGGTTCCTGAACATCAGGAGCGTCGCGAGCAGCCCCAGCAGCATGAGCACGATCAGCAGGACGAACGGCTTGCGCGAGCGGCGCAGCTCGAGCTTGAGCCTGTCGGTGTTGACCCTCATCCGCCTCCGCCTCCCTTCGTCCTCGCGCGGGGTGCGGCCGGCGCTCCGCCGAGGCCGAGCACCCGCTTCAGGGTGTCCGTCAGCAGCGAGCAGTCGACCTTCTCCTTCGCGGTCGGGTCGAGCAGGAACGTCGTGCACGGGCTCGGCCCGATCGCCTGCTCGCTGGCCCCGGCCTGGAAGCGGATGAGGTGCCCGTACTTGTCGAACTGGCCGGTGGCCGAGTCGACGACGCTGAGCGTCGGGCCGATCGCCTCGATGTTGCGCAGCTTGATCGACGGGTCGCGCTCGTCGAGGAACGGGATGATCTCGTCGTGCGTGCGGTCGACGGGGGCCTTGGCGTCCTGCACCATCCGGCGCACGTCGGGCGCCATGTCCGCGAGCGACTCCGCCGTCGGGCGCAGCCGCACGAGGGTCGGTTCGGCGCGTGCCAGCAGCCCGTCGAGCGCGGTCAGCGCGGGCCTGGCGAGGGCCGTCGCGGATGCGAGCCTGCGTGCCCCGGGCCGCAGCCGCTCGGCGAGCGGGTCGAGGACGTCGAGGGTTCCGCGCAGGCGCTGCATCGTCGCGCGGGTCTGGCGCAGGCTCGCGGGCGCGGCGGCGATCGTCGAGCCGAGCTCGGCACGCTGCGCGGCCGTGACCCCGAGGGTCACCGCGGCGCTGTCGATCAGGCCACCGAGCGCATGCTCGTCACGGGCGAGGGCGCCCATGGCGCGGCTCGTGCCGGTGACGAGGCGGTTGAGGTCACCCGTCCGGCTGCCGCGCAGCGCGCGCATCGCCGGCGACACCTCGCGCATCGCCGGCTCGAGCGCGTCGATCGTGCCGCCGATCGCAGCGGGGTCGCCGAGGCCGCGGTCGAACTCGCGCAGCGTCGTCTGCACGGCCTTGCGGCCGGTCGCGTCGAGCGTCGAGAGCACCTCGTCGAGCTCGGTCTGCGTCGTCGTGCGCGACCGCGGGATCGTCGCGTCGCCGAGCGCGGCAGCCGACGGGGAGCCGGGCTCGAGCTCGACGTACATGTTGCGCGCGAGCAGGGTGCGCCACCAGATGGCGGCCCGGGCGTCGGCACGGAGATCGACGCCCATCCCGTTCTTGACCTGCAGCGTCAGCACGGCGCCGCGGCCGCCGGGACCCTGGGCGACCTTCTCGACCTCGCCGACGTTGACGCCGTGGACGCGGACCGGCGTTCCGGGGCGGACGCTGTTGGCGCGCTCGAACTCCGCGCGCACGACCGTCGCGCCCTTCGGGAGGAACGGGATGCTCGCCGTGAAGCCGCAGTACAGGACCACGCCGACGATCGCGAGCGCGACGAGCCCGGTGCGGACCGGGCGCGCGCGGTGCATGCCCGGCACGAGATCGAACCGCGCGCGCGGGCCGCTTCGCTCGCTCATGGCTGGCCTCCGATGTCCTCGGTGCCGGCCTCGCACGGGGCCGGGTAGGCATTTCCGACGGGCGCGAGCTTGCCGAGCGGCAGGCCGTTCCAGCCCTGGACCGACTCGGCCGCGGCCTCGACGTTGAAGCGCAGGTAGTTCCCGGCGGCGTTGCCGTAGGACATCATCTTCGCCCAGCCGCCGAGCATGTTGCGCATGTCGCAGTAGCGCGGGCCGAGGTTGCGCAGGATCGGCGTGGCCGAGCCCATCGCCGCCTCCAGCGGCGACAGCTCGGGTCGCACCGTGCGCAGCAGCTCGAGCGTCGGCGGGATCGCGCCGCGTGCCTGCGCGAGCGTCTCGCGGCTGTCGTGGAGCGTCGGGCCGGCCTCGCCGAGCAGGCCCGACGCCTCGCGCAGCGCCGGCGGCGCGTCCTGCAGCGCGGGGAGCGCACGGCGGGCGAAGCGGGAGATCTCGGCGACGAGCGGCCGCGTCCGGCGCAGCTGCACGGACATCGCGCTGAGCGCCGGCGGCGCGGCCTCCAGCGTGGCGTGCAGCGCGTCGCGCTCGTCGGCGAACGCGCGCGCCACGGCGGCCTCCGGGCGCAACCCCGCGGCCAGGTCCTCGCGCACGGGATCCAGCGCGGCCGACATCGTGTCGGCCCCGCGGACGAGGCGCGCGGCGGCGCCGTTGCGATCGGCGATCGCGTCGGTCACGGCGCTCAGGCCGCTGAGGAACGGCTCGCCCGCCGCGACGGTGTCGTTCAGGCCCGCGCCCCGGCCGGCGACCGATCCTCCGAGCTGGCGCAGCAGCACCTGCGCGTGCTTGCGGGTCGGCGCGTCGAAGGTGCTCAGCACCTCGTCCAGCGGCCGCGTCGACCGCGTCTGCTCGGCGGGGATCCGGGCGCCGCCGCGCAGCGGGGTGCCGTGCGTCCCCGGGACGATCTCGATGAAGCGCACGCCGATCGCGCTGCGCGGCTTGACCTTCACGACCGTGTCCGAGGCCAGCGGAGCGATGTCCGGCGTGAGCTGGAGCGTCACGACGGCCTCGCCGTCCTCGACGCGCGGACGCAGCACCTGGCCGACGAGCCGCCCGCCCATCCGGACCTGCGAGTGGATCGAGATGTTGTCGGCGTCCTTGAAGGCGACGTCGATGTCGTAGTAGGAGCGCCCGGGGATCCCGTTCGGCGACTTGATCCCGAAGATCAGCAGGCCGACGAGCACCGCGATCCCGCCCAGGCCGAGGCCGATGAGGCGCAAGACGGCTCGGCTTGCGTGCGACGGCGCGGCGTGACATGGCGTTCCTCATGATCCGAAGAGGTAGTCGAAGAGCCGCAGGGCGTCGGAGTCGTGCGAGCGCGGTGTCGCGGGCGCGCCGGCGCCGGCGCCTGGCGCCCGCATCCTTGCGGCCGAACAGCGGGTTGAGCGCGTTCTTCACGGCGTCCCCGACCTTGTCGACCGTGTCCTTGACGGTGGTGTCGACCTTGTCGACCGTCTCCTTGACGGCGTTGCCGACCTTGCCGACGGCGTCCTTGACGGCCGGGACGACCGGGCGCTTGGGCGCATGGCCGCCGCCGCTGGGGGCCGCGGGCGGCGCGGCCGCGGTCGTCGCCGGCGTCTTCTTCGGGAGATGCGGGACCAGCTTGGGCGCCCCGCGCATGTAGCGGGTCAAGGCGCTCGTCAGCAGCTCCTGGTCGACGGTCGCGCGCACCCGGAAGATGTGGCCGAGGCCGTCGGAGCGGGCGATGACCTGGCTCCAGCCGTGCATGAGCCCGATCGCGTCCTTCAGGACCCCGCGGTCCAGGCCGCGCACGACCGGCGCCGTGTCCCCGGCGAAGGTGCTGAGCTGGTGCGCCGTCGTCGCGAGGCGGCGCACGTCCGGCGTGGCCTGCCGCCCGAGGCGCGACAGGACGGGCGCGAGGCTTCTGCGCCTCCTCCAACGTGTCGGTGGTCTGCTCGGAGAAGGACGGCAGCGCGGTGAGGACCTGCTGCAGCGGCGGGGCGGCGCGCCGCAGCGCACGGCCGGCGGGCACGAGGTCCGACGACGCGCGGCGCAGGTCGCCGAGCGTCCCGTTGAGCTGGGCGAGCGCGGACGGCGCACCGGCGACGGTCCTGCCGAGCTGCTTGCGCCGCTCGGCCACCGCCCGCAGCGCCGCCGACGCGTCGACGACCACGCGCTGCAGGTCGTCGCGGCGGCCGTCGACGGCGGACGTGACGCGCGAAGCAGCGCTGATCGTCCGGCGCAGGCGCGCGTTCTCGCTGTTGACGTCGTCGACGACGCGTTGCGTGTCGTCGAGCGCGCCCGGGGAGCGCGCCGAGCAGCGCGTTGAAGTCGGCGCCGCGGCCGGCGAGCGCCGTGCCGGCCTCGTTGATGAGGATCCGCAGGCGCGCCCGCGTGCCGGCGTCGAGGGTGTTGAGCACGTCGTCGAGCTCGACCGGCGTCCCGGTGCGCGAGATCGGGATGACGGTGCCCGACGGCTGGGGCCGGCGCCGGTCGCCGAGGCGCAGGTCGACGAACTTCTCGCCGAGCAGGTTCGCGGGCCGCGCGAACGCCTTGGCACCGGCGCCGATCGGCGCCGCGCCCTTGTCGAGCTCGAGCGTCAGGACGGCATGGTCCTTCGAATCGAGGTCGACCTTCTTGATCGTCCCGGCCGGAACGCCGTCGACCTTGACGTCGTAGTCCTTCGTCAGCCCGGACGCGTCGGCGTAGACCGCCTTGACGACGTACGGCTTCTCGCCGCCCGCCGAGCAGGATCGCCGCCGCGATCACGGCGACCACCGCGAGCAGCGCCGCGCCCAGCAGCTTCGGCGCGGCGCTCATGGCGCGCGGCGCCCCGCGGCGCGGGTCGGGCGCGGGCCACCGGGGCGCGCGGTGTCCTCCGGATCCTTGGAGGGATCGAGCGAGTCCGGTCCGGCGCCGCACTCCGGGATGAACCAGGGCTTGCCGGCGTTCAGGCCGGGCGGGCGCGGCAGCGCGTAGCTGAGCATCGGCAGCAGCTTCATGTAGCTCTCCGTCGTGACGTCGGGAGTGCTGTTGAGGCTGTACGGGCTCGCGGTCACCTTCACGCGGGCGTAGTGCGAGATCCCGTCGTAGTTCTTCGTGTAGCTCGCCCAGTTGGACAGCGTGCCCGCCGCCTCCGGGGCGTACGGGCGCACGCAGGCGAGCATCGGCGCGAGCTTCTCGAGCGTCGGCGTCAGCCGCTCGACGACGGGCGGCGCCTCCGCCAGCAGCGAGCGCACGTCCGGTGCCGCTTCGCGCAGGGCGCCGAGCGCGCGCGTCGCCCGTCGGCGCGACGCGGCGCAGGCGCGTGACGGCCGCGCGAGCGACCGGCGCGAGCGAGCGCAGCGACGCGGCGCCCGGGCGCAGGTCGGCGAAGAGCGGGCGCAGCCCGTCGACGCTCGTGTCCAGCCGGTCCAGCGTGCCGCGCACCTCACTGAGCGTCGCGGGCAGCAGCGACAGCGATTCGCGGACGGCGGCCGAGCGGTTGCCGAACTCGTCGAACGTGGACGCCGCGACGCTCACGAGGTCGCTGACCGCCGCTTTGCGCGCTGCCAGCACGCGCGCGGTGCGATTGCCGTTGACGACGAGCCCGCGCATCGCGCCGGTGTCGGCGGCGAGGTCCTGAACGAGGGCGCTCGTCGCCGTCAGCCCCTTCACGCTCTGCTTGATGCCGCCGTTCAGCGCGTCGGCGTGACCCGTCAGCCCGTCGGCGGCGCGCTGGACGGTGCCCTGCAGGTGCGCGCGGGCGCGCCGGTCGAGGGTGTTGAAGACCTCGTCGATCTCCACCGGCGCGTACGCGCGCCGCGCCGGGATGATGCCGCCGTCCGCGAGGACGGGGGCCGATGCGGGGCCCGGCTCGATGTCGACGCGACGGGTGCCGTTGCCGACCGTCGTGCCGTAGCGCACGCGCGCGGTCGTGCCCTCGTGCAGCGGCCAGTGGTCGTCGTCGATGCCCAGCTCCACGACGGCCTTGCCGTCGCGGTAGTCGACCTTGGAGATCTTGCCCGCGTCGACCCCGTCGACCTGGACGTCGAGGCCGGAGACGAGGCTGAGCGCGCTCGGCAGCGCGACCCGGACGTGGTGGGGCTCCGAGCGCGTGCTGAACACCCAGAGGGTGAACAGGATCGCGATGGCCGCGCCGATCGCGATCCACGGCCGGCGGACCAGCCCCATGGCGACGCCGCCCGGGCGATGTGAGCTCGTCTGCGTCATCTCAGCCGCCGATGGGACTGCTCGCGTTGAAGCCCCAGAAGATCACCGAGAAGAAGGCCCCGACGACGTGGATCATCACGAGGCTGACGATCATCGACCGCGCCGTCGCGGTCCCCACGCCGACCGGCCCGCCGCTGGCGCGGTAGCCGTAGTACATGCCGATGAGCACGATCCCCAGGCCGGTCGTCATCACCTTGATGAGCGAGTACAGGTAGTCCAGCGGCTCCTGGAAGTTCCAGTGGACCGTCTCCCAGCCGCCCTTGGAGACCTCGCCGATCTGCACGACGACCACGAGGTAGGAGCCGAACGTGTTGATGGCGAGCCCGATGAGGTAGATCGCCGGGAAGACGAGCGCCGCCGCCACGAGCCGCGTCGCGCAGATGTAGCGCATCGGGTTCATGCCCATCGACTCCATCGCGTCGATCTCGTCGTTGATCCGCATGGAGCCGATCTCGGCGACGAGCCCGCAGCCGACCATCGCCGACAGGATGTAGCCCCACATGTAGGGGCCCATCTCGCGGACCGCGCAGACGCCGGTGAGCACGCCCGAGTACACCGAGGCGCCGTAGCCGCGCAGCACGTAGTTGCCCTCCATGCCGCACGTCGTCCCCATGACGAACTGCATGAACCAGATGACGACGGCGGTGCCGACGATGAGGATGCCCGCCTGGCGCAGGACCTCGGCGGTGTAGCGCCAGACGCCCGGCACCTCCAGGAGCGTGCGCCAGACGAAGGTCGCGAACTCGCCGGCCTCGCGGGCGAGCGAGCGGACGGGCGAGACGAGTCCCTCCGTGAACTCCCCGGCCGCCTCAGGGGTCTGCGGGGTGCGCGACCGCGGTGCTCGGAGCATCGATGCGTCCATGACGTGCTCCTGCGCCTAGTGGAGGTTCGCGGTCTCGGGGTAGGCGGCCAGCAGCGTGTAGGTGAACACCGAGTTGAACACCCAGATGCCGACGAACGACAGGACGACGCCCTGGTTCACGGCGCGGCCGACGCCTTCGGCGCCGCCCTTCACGTTGAGGCCCTTGTAACAGCAGACGATGGCGACGATGAAGCCGAAGATGCTCGTCTTCAGCACGCTGCCGAGCAGGTCGGGCAGGGTGAAGTTCGAGCCGAAGGTAGCGAGGTAGCCCGCCGTCGTCTCGCCGAAGATCGAGACCGCCGCGAGCCAGCCGCCGAGCACGCCCATGACGATCGCGACGAGGTTCATCAGCGCGGTCACGACGCCGAGAGCGAGGAAGCGCGGCACGACGATGCTGCGGACCGGGTCGATGCCGAGGACCGACAGCGCGTCGATCTCCTCGCGCACCTTGCGCGCCCCGAGGTCGGCGCAGATCGCCGTGCCGGCGACGCCGGCGATGACCATGCCGTTGATCCATGGCGCGAACTCCCGCACGGAGGCCATGACGAAGAAGGCCCCGAGGCGGTCGACCGTGCCGAAGACGTTGGTGATGTTGCCGCCCTGGATGCCGGGCGCGCCGAAGCCGAAGAACATCGTCGCCAGGACGACCGGGATGAAGCAGCGGCGCAGGATCAGCCACGTCTCCTCGACGAGGTCGGCCTTCCAGATGAACGGCGGCGTGACGGTCGCGACGACCGCCTGCCAGGCGAGGGTCATCATGCCTGCGACCTGCTCGATCCCGTCGATCAACACGTTCGGGCGCGCGTCCGGAGCACCCTCTGGTGGGGCGCCTCCGTCGACGAGCTCCGTACGCGAAGTGCTGGCTACGGTCGCCATAGCACCTGCTCCTCCTCCCTGTTGGCCTCCTCAGACCCGTGCCGCGATGCTATGAAGCGCCGTCTTGCCTGTGAATCTCCCCCTGGGCTGATCACCTACCCCCCTGGGGGCGTTCTCCTAGATTTCTGTTGATGATCTCACAGATTTCTGTTGATCAGATAACAGGACAGGCGCCCGAGGCGCCTGCCCTCCTCCGCGAGCGGCGGCTGTTGCGGCCCGTGAGGGCGGCGCTCAGAGAGGCGCTAGCTCGACTTGGAGCCGCGCGACGTTGCGCGCAGCTCGCGATAGGACGCGGCGAATGCCGACCACCACTCGTGGGGGTCTGCTGAGCTGATCGCCTGGGCGAGCTCCTTGGCGGAGCTGGTGCGTAGGGCAGCCGTGGAGGACTCTCGCCAGCGCGTGGTGTCGTGACCCTGGGCCTGGTACTCGACGGCTTGCAGCAGGGTCTCGACCTTGTCGGCGTCGTGCGCAACCTGAGATTCGATGGTGACGGCCGCCTCGTACTCGGCGACGAGGCCCTGAAAGACCTCGGCGAGCGCGGGCGGCATCCCGGACGTCTGGTGAGCGGCGACGGCCTCGGGGCTTGCTGTGCTGACGTAGGCGCGCCCGACCGAGGGGACGTCGCCGATCCTGGACTCGGGCGAGTCGTGCAGGAGGCAGAGGGCTGCGGTGCGTCCGATGTCAGCGCCCTCCTGCGCGGCGAGGGCGATGCCTACGATGCCGACGCGAAACGTGTGCTCGGCGACGCTCTCGGGCTGCGGGACGCCGAGCAACAGCCAGCCTGCGCGCGCCAGCTGCTTGAGATGGCCCATCTCGAACAGGAACGCCGCCGTACCGGCCAACGGATGCTCTTCACGGCTCGGGTCGGGAATGCTGGCCTGGTCGCGCACGAAGACGCCACTGCCGGTGCGGCTGCGCAGGAAGCCCTCGTCGCTGAGCGTTCGCACGGCGGTCTGCACGGTCATGCGAGACACGCCGAAGAACTTGGCCAGCTCGTGCCCCGGCGGCAGCTGCGATCCGGGCTTCAGCTCGCCGCTGAGGATCGCTGCGCGGATCGAGGCGGCGATCTGGACGTTCGGCCGGCGCTTGTCCGTGGGATCGATTGGCTGCACAGGCCTCAGGCTAGCTGCCTAGGACCATGCGACATCGGTTAGACAGCATGGTCTTGACCCGACCGCACTAGGTAACTATAGATTTGACCTAGGTCGATTTATAAGCGGACTAGACAGGGGTGGGACGTGCGGTTTCCGATCGATGTGCGCAATCAGACGGTCATCGCCGGTGTGATGGACATAGTGGGCCGCGACCCGTCCGCCGAGCGGCACTCCTGCTCGGCGCATGCCTGCCGCGATGACGAGGTCGTCTGCGGTCGCGTCGAGCTGACCGTCGGCGCCGACACGCGGCTGGGCCTCACAGCACGCGAGCGCCGCCGCCTCACGGTGCAGTTCCTGGACCGATTGGAACCCAGGCTGCGCGCGGAGCTCACCGAGCTCGTCCATCGCCGCGGTGCGGCCGCGCGACGCGCCGCCGAGCGCATGAATCCGATCGAGATCGTCTTCGACGACCCCCTCCGAGGTCTTCAACGGATCACCGGATGCGTTCAGCGCCGCAGCGACGCCGCGGCGACCTGCACGACATCCAGTTCGTCCTTCGCGAGACGGCGCCGTGACAAAGCCTTCAGCGGCGGATGCGAACTCCACTCCCTCAGCGGCGAGCAAAACGCCGGTGCCTGAAAACTGGCGCAAGATCGAACGCGGCCTCTTCGAGTCCGCCGACGGCCAATGGCGCATCGCCAACCCCTACAAGCTCACCACCGAGCTACGCCACCGATGGCTCGTCGCCGAACGCCTCCCTACTCCATGCCGAGGGGCCCCACGGGCTCGCCCGCGAGGAACTGGCGGACGAACGGGTTCTCCGACCCGAACATCTCGTCGCGACCGCCGGACTGGACGATGCTGCCCTTCCAGAGCACCGCGATGTACTCGCCGATCCGGCGCGCGCTCGCGATGTCGTGCGTGATGACGATGTATGTGCCGCCGTGCTGCGCGTGCACGTCCCGGATGAGCTGGCACAGCAGCGCCGTGCGGACGGGATCCAGGCCCGAGTCGGGCTCGTCGAACATGACGATCTCCGGCTCGAGCACGAGCGCGCGCGCGAAGCCGGCGCGCTTTCGCATCCCGCCCGACAGCTCGCTGGGCATCCGCTGCTCGGCGCCCGCGAGGCCGACGTCCGACAGCCGCGCCATGACGATCTCGCGGATCTGCGCCTCGCTGAGGTCGGTGTGCTGGCGCAGCGGGAAGGCGACGTTGTCGTAGACGGGCATCGAGCCGAAGAGCGCGCCGTCCTGGAACAGGATCCCGAAGCGCTTGCGCATCTCCAGCAGCTCGCTCATCGTCATGTTGGGCACGGACTGGCCGTGGACGAGGACGTCGCCGCGATCGGGGAACAGCAGCCCGATGAGGTGCTTGATGAGCACGCTCTTGCCGGTGCCCGACGGGCCGAGCACGATCGTGATCATCCCCTCGGGAATGCCGACGTTCAGCCCGCGCAGCACGGCGTTGCGGCCGAAGGACTTGTGGACGTCGATGCACTCGATCGCCCAGAAGTCGCCCGGGGTCTCCTCCGTGAAGCGCATCGCGCCCTCGTGGTGGACGCCGTGGCTCGCGGCGCGGTCGAGCAGCTCGACCGTCATCGGATCGGCCCGGCCCTCGCGGTGCTGGGCGCTCACAGGTCCTCCTCTCGTTCCTGCGCCTCGGCGATATGGGCCTCGTAGGCAGGTCCCATGTGCGCAAGGATCGGGATGACCCGCAGGAAGCGCCGGACCTGGCCCGTGTAGGTCACCTGCCCGCGCGCGATCTTCATCGGCAGGTGCAGGCCCCCGGCGAACACCTCGTGCAGGTCGATCGGATCCATGACGAGGCAGATGTCGGTGCGCTCGTCGTCGCCGTCGACGATGGCGATCGCGTCGTGCTCCATGCGCACGACGATCGTCGCGTCGGGATGCCCGCGCAGCTCGATCGCGACGGTGGCGCCGACGACGGCGAGCCGCGCGCTCAGGCGCTCGTCGGCTGCGGCGTCGCTCAGCGTCGCGGCGGCCGCCGCGCGGATGGCGTCCACGGACGCGGGGAGATCAGGCATGAGCAGCATTCCAGCGCCTCCGGCGCCGATGTGGTCCTGAACGTTCACGGCGCACATCTCGCTCAGAACAGCTCGCTCGGCGGCGTGCGCTCGCCGAGGGCGGGCACCGCCTCGGCAAGCTCGTCGATCGTCGGCCGGCGGTCGACCTCGAAGGTCCGCTCGACCGACCAGCTGCCGAAGCGCCCGATCTTGCCGCCGTGCACGGCGTACACCTGGCCGGTGAGCTCGCACAGCGGGCTGGCGAGGTACACGACGAGCGGCGCGACGTTGGCCGGGTCGAAGACGTCGAAGACGCCGGGCTCCTGGGGGCGCTTGAGCATGTCGCCGATGACGGGGACCGTCTCGGTCAGCCGCGTCCGCGCGACGGGCGCGATCGCGTTGACGCGCACGCCGTAGCGGGCGAGCTCGGCCGCGGCGATGAGGGTCATCGTCGCGATGCCGGCCTTCGCGGCGCCGTAGTTGAGCTGGCCCGGGTTGCCGAACAGGCCCGCGGCCGACGACGTGTTGATCACCGACGCATTGACCGCGTGGCCCGCCTTGACCTGGTCGCGCCAGTAGTTGGCCGCGAAGTGCAGCGGCGCGAAGTGCCCCTTCAGGTGGACCTTCACGACGGCGTCCCAGTCGCCTTCGTCCATGCCGACGAGGAACCCGTCGCGCAGGATGCCCGCGTTGTTGACGAGCACGTCGAGGCTGCCGAACTGCTGCACCGTCGACTCGACGAGCCGGCGCGCGTCGTCCCAGTCGGCGACGTCGTGGCCGTCGGCGACCGCGGTTCCGCCGGCCGCGCGGATCTCCTCGACGACGAGCTGCGCCGGCGTGTCGTCGCTGCCGCCGCCGACGGGTGCGCCACCGAGGTCGTTGACCACGACGTGCGCGCCTTCGGCGGCGAGCAGCAGCGCGTGCTCGCGACCAAGTCCGCGACCAGCTCCCGTGACAACAGCTACCCGCCCGTCAAGCACGCCCACGTCGTGTCCTCCTTCGTCGCAGTCTTGTGGGCGGCGACGTTAACAGCGGTTCACATTGCTGTCAACCGCACAACTTGGGAGGAAGCGCGCGACGAGAGGACGCAAGCGCGTGGGCGGCCACGGCGCTCGGGGCCGGGGGCTTCGACAGATACGTCCGGGCAATGGACGCATCGGGGCAAGCCCCTGCGCGCCCCGATGCTCAGAAGCCGGTGCGCCCACCACGGCGACCGCTCCCCCGCCCGTCAGGAGACGGCGGACGCGACGGGCGACCAGGCGCCGGCCACATCGCCGCCGCGCAGGCGCGCGCGCACCTGCCACGCATCGCCCGCCGCCACGGTGAAGCTCGCGTCGGTGCTCGTCGTGGCGCTGCGCAGGGACTCCCAGGCGCCGCCCTGGCGGCGGCGCTCGACGTCGAACGCCTGCCCGGCGGCGGGGGCGGCGACCGCCCACCGCACCGCCGCGGTGCGCACGACGCGGCGGCTGCGCAGGCGGCCGCGGCGGTCCCGGCGGCGCACGACCCGCCGCGTCACGGAGACGACGGGCGAGACGCGGATCGTCGCCTGCATGAGGCCCGGATGCAGCCGGCAGATGATGAGATGCGTTCCGGCCTCCATCGTCCGGTCGACCTGGCTGCCTGGCGTCACCGACAGCCCCCAGAGCCCGTTCTGCTCGGCCGGCTGGTGGGTCGCGAGGCCGTTGGCGTTCCTGAACCGCACGACGTCCCCGGCGAGGATGTCGACGAGATCCTGGCGGAAGGAGAACGAGCCCGTCAGCGGATCGCCGGTCATCGAGACGGTGACCGTCTCGGCGCCGGCGGGCGCCGCGGCCCACAGCATCAGCACGGAGACCGCGGCGACGATGCAGGCGCCGCGGCGGGAAGGACGGAGTCTCACGCGACGACGCTCCCACACCCCGCGCACCGCGTCGATCCCCCGCCGGGGGGAACTCCCGCTCCCGCCGGGTCGTCAGCCAAGCTCGTTGCCGACGATCGAGACGAAGGAGACGCAGGCTCCGGGGGGACCGCCGAGGTTCTGCGTCAGCGCGAGCGTCGGGTCCGCCAGCTGCCGGTCCCCCGCCGCACCGCGGAACTGCTGCCAGCACTCGAAGAGCATGCGCAGGCCGCTCGCTCCGATCGGGTGGCCGAAGGACTTCAGCCCGCCGTCGGGGTTGATCGGCAGCCGGCCGTCGAGGTCGAACGCGCCGTCGAGCACGTCGCGCCAGGCCTGCCCGCGCTCCGAGAAGCCGAGGTCCTCCATGAGGATCAGCTCGGTCGGCGTGAAGCAGTCGTGGACCTCGGCCATCGAGATCTGCGCCGCGGGGTCGTCGACGCCGGCCTGGGCGTAGGCGTCCCGCGCCGACGCGACGACCTCGCGGAACGTCGTGTAGTCGTACGTCGGGTCCAGCGGGCCCTCGCCGGGCCCGGCCGCGAACGCGAGCGCCTTGACGTACAGCGGCGTGTCCGTGTAGCGATGGGCGTCCTCGGCGCGCACGATGATCGCGGCCGCCGCCCCGTCGGCGACGCCCGAGCAGTCGAACACGCCCAGCTCGCCGGCCACGAGCGGGGCGCCCTCGATCTGCTCGCGCGCGACCTCCTTGCGAAACTGCGCGCGCTCGTTGAGCGCCCCGTTGCGGTGGTTCTTCTGCGCGATGTGCGTGAGCGCGGCGCGCAGCTCCTCCACGGTGACGCCGTAGCGCTCGCGGTACGCCGGGCTCAGCAGGGAGAACATCGCGGGCGCGCTGAGGTCGAGCTCCGTCCCGTCGTGGTCGGCTCGATCGAGGACGAGGCCCGAGATGCCCGAGTCCTTCAGCTTCTCCACCCCGACGGCCATGACGGTGTCGTAGGCGCCGCAGGCGACGCCGTAGCACGCGTTGCGAAACGACTCCGACCCGGTGGCGCAGAAGTTCTCGACCCGCGTGACGGGCTTGTAGGCGATCTTCAGCGGGCGGCTGAGCGTCAGCCCCGACTGGCCCGAGGCCATCGTCCCGACCCAGTACGCGTCCACTGCATCGTCGCGCCGACCCCCGGCACCGAGTCGAAGCACTCCGTGGTGGCGTCGACGATGAGGTCCTCGATCGAGCAGGTCCCAGTGCTCCGCGAAGCGCGTGCACCCCATGCCCACGATCGCGACGCGATCCTTGATTCCGTTGCTCGCCATCAGCGCCTCCGGCCCGACGTCGCCTTCCAGAAGTAGTTGTGCACGCCGCCGGCGGTGTAGAGGCGCCGGAACGTCATCTCGACCCGGTCGCCGACGGCGACGTCCTCGGGGCGCGCGTCGGTGAGCTCGCACTGGTAGCGGCCGCCGGCGTCGAAGTCGACGACGACGTCGATCACCGGCGGGGCGAGCGAGTAGGCGAGGCGATCGATCGTGTAGGTCCGGATCGTGCCGGCGTCGTCGGCGAGCGACACCTGCTCCATCGTGTCGACCGCGCCGCAGCGGACGCAGATGCGCTGCGGCGGCAGGTTGACCGCGCTGCAGCTCTCACAACGCGAGGCGACGAAGCCGAACTTCCACGGCTCGGTGCGCGCCGACGCCGGGCCGGCGGGCCGGTCGGGATCGGGACGCCGCGGCGGCTCGCGCTCGAGCAGGCCGCGCCAGGTCAGGTAGTCGTTGTAGGCGACGGCGCGGCGCCCGTCGAGCTGGCCGCGGATCGGGTCCGCCGCGCGGCGCCCCTCGATCGCGTCGGTCACGCGCAGCACCCACGCATCGCAGCCGTCGGCGGCGAGCGCCACGAGGACGGTCTCGCCGGGCTGCGCGCGATCGAGCACGTCGGCCAGGGCGAGTCCGACCTGGGCGGCGCCGGCGCAGCCGATGACGCCGTCGAGCTCGGCCGAGGCCTGATCGCCCCCGAGACCGCGGCGGGCCGCCGCCGCGGCGCGCGCGTGCGGCGAGCTGACGACGACGTGGTCCGTGCGGTCCACCCCGGCGGCCGCCAGCGCGTCGCCGATCGCAGCCGCCATCAGGGGCGCGTACGCCTGGGCGCCGAAGCGCTCCTCCCACAGCCGGCTGACCTGCTCGTGCGGCAGGCGCCAGCGGTCGAGGAACTCCCCGGTGGCGGTCGCCGTCCCGAGGATCTCCGCGATGACGTCGTCGCCGCGGCCGAACGTGAACGCGGCGGCGCCGTCGCCGCCGTCGCGCTCGTCGGTCGAGCCGGGCCGCCCCGTCCGGACGTCCCCGAGCACCGCGAGGCCGTCCGCGGCCGCCGCGGCGCGCAGGGCCCCGGCGGCACCGCGCACGGCACCGGCGAAGTCCACCGCGAACGTGCTTCGGTCGAGGCGCAGCGCCGCGTGGATCGCGTTCGCGTTGGTCTTGTCGGCGTAGGCGGGGCTGCTCGTGGCGAAGTGCAGCGTCGCCGGCGCCGCGGGGGCCGACGCCATCGCGCGGCGCGCCGCCTCCACGCCCATCGAGGTCGAGTCCTCGTCGTAGCCGGCGACGGCGCGCGCGCCGCGGCCGGCCGGCGTTCCGAGCGCCTCGGCGATCGCGCTGCGCTCGAGCATGAAGCGGGGCACGTAGCCGCCGTAGGAGGTGATTCCCTGCATGTCGGCGCCGAGTTAACCACGGTTTACCTCGACATGCAAACCCGCGCAGCGCCGGGGCGATCGGCGACCGCGGGCCCGGTCGCCGGTACACCCGAGCCGCCCAGCTGCCGGCCCGGCGGGCGTCCCGGCGTCCCGCGATGTCGGGGGATCAGCCGGCGGCGCGGGCGGCGCTGGCCGCGGGCTTCGTCACGTCGAGCGAGGCGAGCCCCTCGCTGACGAGCTCGACGAGGAGCGACGCGAGGTCCGGGGTCTGCAGCGCCGCGCGCGGCCAGTGAGCGATCGAGTGCAGGAGCCCGACCGCCGCATAGGCGGCGCTCGTGATCTCGCCCGTGCCGCGGCCGGGATAGCACCGTTCGAGCACCCCGATCCAGTGCTTCATGTGCATGTTCGTCCGCCGCGCGACCTCCTTGCGCCACGGATCGGCGAGCGACTTGTCCTCGCGGGTGTACGTGCCCAGCAGCTCACGGTGCGCGAGCGCGAACTCCGCGTGCGCGCGGATCAGCGCCTCGAGCTCGACGTGCGGGTCCTCCTGCCGGCCGCCGATGTGCAGGAAGAGCTCGTCGAGCGCCTCGTGATAGAGCGTCGCGAGCAGGTGATCCTTGCCGCTGAAGTGGCGGTAGATGGCCGGCCCGGTGACGCCGACGCGCTCGCCGATGTCGTCGACTCCGACCTTGTGAAAGCCCCGCTCGTAGAAGAGCTCGGCCGCAGCGTCGAGGATCTGGCGGTCACGCGACATGGACTTGCCCAGCATAACGCCGGTTCACGCCCCGGGTGAGAAGCGGCTGCCGATCAGTAGGAGCGCGGCAGCCGCAGGGAGTGCTCGGCGATGTGGTTGAGGACCATCTCGCGCGAGATCGGCGCCGTTCGCAGCAGGCGCGCGACGAACCAGAGGTCGGCGAGCCCGTATTCGAGCGCGAGGCCGTTGCCGCCGTGCGCCTGCATCGACCGGTCCAGGGCCCGGAGGCTGACCTCCGAGGCGGTGTACTTCGCCATGTTGCTCGCCTCCCCGGCGTCGAGGCCCGCGTCGTAGAGCAGCGCGCCGCGCTGCAGGACCAGGCGCGCCGCCTCGAGCTCGATCTTCGCCTCCGCGAGCGGATGTGCGACGCCCTGATGCGAACCGATCGGCACGCCCCAGACCTCGCGCTCGCGGACGTAGGCGCACGCCTTGTCGAGCGCATAGCGCGCGATGCCGGTGCACATCGCCGCCCCCATCAGACGCTCGGGATTGAGCCCGTCGAAACAGCGCGCGCAGGCCGGCGCCCTCGGGCCCGATCCGGCGGTCCGCGTCGACGTGCACGTCATCGAGGAAGAGCTGCCACTGGCGCTCCGGCGCCCGCACCGCCGTCGGGATGTGCTGGCGCTCGAGACCGGCGGCGTCCGTGTCGACGACGAAGATCGACAGCTGCGCCTTGCCGCTGCGCTCGTCAGTGCCGGTCCGCGCGACGACGAGCACGGCGACCGCGTCCTCCACGCCGGAGATGAAGGTCTTCGTCCCGCGCAGGCGATAGCCGTCGCCGTCCGGGCGCGCGACCGTCGAGACGTTGTGGGCGTTGGATCCGGCGTCGGCCTCCGTCATCGCGAACGCCATCCGGGCCGTGCCCTCGGCCACGGGACGCAGCCAGCGCTCGCACTGCTCGGGATCGGCGTGCCGCGCGAGGATGCTGCCCACGATCGCCGGCGAGATGACGAGCATCGGCAGCGGGCAGCCGGCGGCCGCGAGCTCTTCCTCGACCGCGCACAGCGCGGCGATGCCGAGGCCGCCGCCGCCGTGCTGCTCGGGCAGGCTCGCGCCGACGAACCCGGCCTGGGCGAGCTCGTCCCACAGCGCGGTCGGAGGCTCGTCCGCCGCCGTCTGGCGCGCGAAGTACGCGTGGCCGTAGCGCGCTGCGATCCCGGCGACGGTCTCGCGGAGCAGCTGCTCCTCCTCGGACGGGACGAGCGGGATGCCGGCGATGGCGGTGTCAGCGAACATGCGCCCGATGCTAACAGCGGTTAACATAAGTTGGTAGTGTCGCGGTTCGTATTCGACAACCGAGCTGCGCAGAAGCCCGCATCGGAGGTGCCATGCCGGATCCATCACAGGTCGGCCTCGAGCTCGACGAGGTCACGTTCCCCGTCGAGCGAGGCAAGGTGCGGGAGTTCGCCCGCGCGCTGCACGAGCACGACCCGATCTACCAGGACGCCGACGCGGCGGCCGCGGCCGGATTCACCGCGATCCCCGCGCCGCTGACGTTCCCCATGGTCGCGATGATGTGGCGCGAGCGCGACGCGGCGATCGAGGACCTCGGCTTCGACTTCAAGCGCCTGCTGCACGGCGGAACGACGTGGGAGTACGTGCGGCCGCTCCTCGTCGGCGACGAGATCACCGTCAAGCGCAGCGTCGCCGCGGTGAACCAGCGCGAGGGCAAGCGCGGCGGCGTCATGACCTTCGTCACGATCGACACGGAGATCACCGACGCCACCGGAGGCGTCGTCGCGCGGCAGACCGACACCCTGATCCAGACGGGAGCGTGAGCATGGCCACGACGACGTCCACCCTCGCCTCGCTGTCGGCCGCAGACCAGGCGCCCGAGCAGGTCCACGGCCCGGTGACGCGCTCAGACCTCGTCCGCTACGCGGGCGCCGGCGGCGACTTCAACCCGATCCACCACGACGAGCAGTTCGCCCGCGACGCCGGCCTGGACACGGTCTTCGCGATGGGCATGTTCCACGCCGGGCTGCTGTCGCGGCTCGTGGCCGGCTGGCTCGGCCTTGCGAACGTGCGCCGCTTCGGCGTCCGCTTCACCGGGCAGGTCTGGCCCGGCGACACGCTGACCTTCAACGGCGTCGTCGACAGGGTCTACGAGGAGGACGGCGTCCGCCTGGCCGACTGCTCGTTCACCGCGACCCGTCAGAGTGGGGACGTCGCGATCACCGCGACGGCGACCGCCGCGGTCGCCTGACGCAGAGCGCCGATCCGCCGCCGTTGAAGACGCCCCCGGCGGGTGGCGAAGATCGCTCCCAGGGAGGTCGCCGCGCGCCCGCGCGGGCGTCAGGGTCTCGGCATGTACGACTACGTCATCGTCGGAGCCGGATCGGCGGGCTGCGTGCTGGCCGGCCGGCTCAGCGAGGATCCGGACGTCCGCGTCGCGCTGGTCGAGGCCGGCGGCGCCGACGGCGCCGAGGAGATCCACGTCCCGGTCGCGTTCGGCGCCCTCTTCAAGGGGCGCCACGACTGGGACCTGCAGACCGAGCCCGAGCCGGGGCTCGGCGGTCGCCGCGCCTACCTGCCGCGCGGGAAGGTGCTCGGCGGATGCAGCTCGATCAACGCCATGGTCTACATCCGCGGCCACCGCGCCGACTACGACGAGTGGGCCGCGGACGGGGCCACCGGCTGGGCGTACGACGACGTCCTCCCGCACTTCCGCCGCGCCGAGGACAACGAGCGCGGCGAGGACGCGTACCACGGCGTCGGCGGCCCGCTGGCCGTGTCCGACGGCCGCTCGGGCGTCGGGCTGACCGACGCGTTCGTCGAAGCCTGCGTGCAGGCCGGCCACCCGCACAACCCCGACTTCAACGGCGCCGAGCAGCTCGGCGCCGGGCGCTTCCAGGTCACCCAGCGCAACGGCATGCGCTGCAGCGCGGCCGTCGCCTACGTGCATCCCGCGCTCGCCCGCCCGAACCTCGAGGTCATCGTCGGACGCGCTGGCGCTGCGGGTGCTCCTCGACGGCACGCGCGCGGTGGGCGTGGAGATCGAGCGCCACGGGGCCGTGGAGCAGCTGCGCGCCGAGCGCGAGGTCATCGTCAGCGCCGGCGCGTACGGGTCGCCGCAGGTGCTCATGCTCTCGGGCATCGGCCCCGCCGACGAGCTCGCGCCGCTCGGCATCGAGGCGGCGATCGACCTCCCGGTCGGCCGCGGGCTGCAGGACCACCCGATGGCGCTGCTGAACTGGCTGACCGGCGAGGAGTCCCTGCTGACGGCCGCCACGCCGGCCAACGCGGAGCTCCTGCGCTCCGAGGGGCGCGGGCCGCTGACGTCCAACGTCGCCGAGGCGGGCGCGTTCCTGCGTACCCGCGCCGGCCTCGCCGGACCCGACGTGGAGTTCCATTTCGCCCCGGTGCTGTTCTGCGACGAGGGGCTGGCCGCGCCGCACGCCCACGGCTACGCCTTCGGTCCGACGGTCATCAAGCCGACGAGCCGCGGGCGCGTGACGCTGCGCACGGCCGACCCGGCCACGAAGCCGCGGATCCTGCCACGACTACCTCGCCACGCCCGAGGACCGGGCGAGCATGGTCGCGGGCCTGCGGCTCGCGCTCGAGGTCGCGGCGCAGCCCGCGCTGCGGGCGGTCGCCGGAGCGCCGCTGCTCGTGCCGGAGTCCGGCTCGGACAGGACCTGCTCGCGTTCGCCCGCCGGGCCGCGCAGACCGTCTACCACCCGACGTCCACCTGCGCGATCGGGTCGGTCGTCGACAGCGAGCTGCGCGTGCTCGGCGCCGAGGGGCTGCGGGTCGTCGACACCTCCGTCATGCCCTCCGCCGCTGCGGGGCAACACGAACGCGCCCGCGATGATGGTCGCCGAGAAGGCCGCCGCGCTGATCCGGGCGGCCGCCGCGTCCGCCGCGTCCCCGTCCGCCGCTGCCAGCGCCCCGGCGTGACGCGGGCTCGCGGCCGGCCGCGCGGGCCGGCCGCCGCGCCGCCCCGGCCGCTAGGACGCGACGACGGCCCGCCGCGCCGCGGTCCGGCCGGAGGACTCCGTGCTCGCCGCGGATGAACGCCGCGCAGCGCTCGCCCATGAGGATCGCCGCCGCCTGCGTGTTGCCGCGCGGGATCTCCGGCAGCGCGCTCGTGTCCGCGACGCGGAGGTGCTCCACCCCGTGCACCCGCAGCTCGGCGTCCAGCACGCCCTCGCCGGGCTCCCCCATCCGCGCGCTGCTCGACGGGTGGTACGTGTGCTGGCAGGTCGCGCGCACCCAGCGCTCCAGATCGGCGTCGGACTGGACGCCGTCTCCGGGCGTGATCTCCATCGCGATCATGTCGCGCATCGGCTGCTGCTCGGCGATCAGCCGCGCGAGCCGCACGCCGCGCATCATCGCCTCCATGTCCGAGCGCTCCTGCAGCAGGTTGAGCTGCACCGCCGGCTTCTGGCGCGGATCGGACGAGCGCGCGAGCACGGTCCCGCGGCTCTTCGGCGTCCAGTAGGACTGGCCGATCATCATCGCCGGCTTGGGGTGCTCGCCCTCGCCGTGCTCCCAGAAGAACACGGGCCCCTCGACGAGCTGCATGTCCGGTGCCGGGAGCGAGCCCTCCGTGCGGACGTGGGCGAGCGCCTCGCCGACGTTGCTGCGACAGCTTGCCGCGGCCGCGCAGCAGCCAGTTGACGATGTGCTTGGGATGCTCGGCGTCCGAGAGGCCGAGCCACGGCTCGCGCAGCTCGAAGTTCACGAACGTCATCGGGTGCTCGGCGAGGTGCGCGCCGACGGCGGGCGCGTCGACGACGACGTCGATGCCGATCTCGCGCAGGTGGTCGGCCGCGCCGATGCCCGAGAGCTGCAGCAGGTGCGGCGTGTTGAACGCGCCCCCGCTGACGACGATGTCGCCGCGGCTGGCGATCTGCTCGACGCGTCCCTTGCGCTCGACCTCGACGCCGACCGCGCGGCCGTCGCGGATGACGAGGCGGTGCACGAGCGCCTGCGAGCGGACGGTGAGGTTGCTGCGCCGCCGGGCCGGATCGAGGTACCCGCGCGCCGCTGCTCCAGCGCCGGCCGTTGAACGTCGTCGTCGGCGAGACCTGGACGCCCTCGAGGACGGGACCGCTCAGGTCCTCGGTGCGGGGGATGCCCGCGGCGACGGCGGACTCGACGAAGGCCGCCGTCGTGGGGTCCGGCGTGTCGATGCGGCGGATGCGCATCGGGCCGCCGCGCCCGTGATCGTCGTCGGCGAGGAAGTGGTCCTCGATGCGCAGGAAGAACGGCAGCACGTCGTCCCACGACCAGCCCGGGATGCCCCAGCCGTCGTAGTCGAGGTTGCTGCCGCGCACCCACAGCATCGCGTTCATCGCGCTGCAGCCGCCGATGAGCTTCCCGCGCGGCTGGTACAGGCTGCGGCCGTCGCATCCCGGCTCGGGCTCGGTGTGGTAGTCCCAGTCGCGGCTCTTGTGGAACAGGCCGGGAAACCCGGCCGGCGCGCGAGCCTCCAGGCGCCGGTCCGACCCACCGGCTTCGAGCAGCAGGACGTTGCGTGCCGGGTCCTCGCTGAGGCGGGCGGCGACGGCGCAGCCCGCCGACCCGGCGCCGATGACGATGTGATCGTAGGTCTCCATCGCGCGATCGTCGCCTGCCCGCCGCCGCCGCACGCGGGGGGATCGCACAAGCCCGCGCGCAGCGCCCTGTGGCAACCACGATGCCGGCATCCGCGCGGAGTTGCGCATGCCGGCTGACGGCGCGATCGATCTCGGCCCCGCGAGCCGGCTGCTCGGCGACATCCCCGAGCGGTCACCCGCATGCGAGGCGCTGATCACGCGCGTCGCCGCGCGGATCGAGGCGCACACGGACGCGATCGCCGAGCGGCTCGTCGACCGGATCGCCCACGAGATGGACCTCGTCCGCGAGGACGAGGACGTCCGCGACGACCTGCTCGCCGTCGCCCGCGCCTGCGCCTCGCTGCTCACGTCGATGACGCGCACGTGGAGCGACCCGCGCGCCGTCCCCCCGCCCGAGGACGCGCTCGCGTGGTCGCGCAGCTTCGTGTCGCGGCGGCTGCCGATGGGCGCGCTGCTGCGCGTCTTTCGCATCGGCCAGTCCGGCTACCGGGAGGTGTGGCACCGCGAGCTGGCCGCCAGCGGCGCGGACCCGGTCCTGATCCTCGAGGCGCTCAAGGCGACCTCGGCGTTCACGTTCACCTGGGTCGACGCGATCCTCGAGCCGGTCGCGGCGACCTACGAGGAGGAGCGCGAGCGCAGCATGCGCGGCGCCCACGCCGTGCGCGCCGAGACCATCGAGGCGATCCTCTCGCGCGAGCCGCTGGACGCCACGCACGCGGGCGCGCGGCTCGGCTACGAGCTGCACCGCCCGCACCTGGCGTACATCGCGTGGGTGCAGACGGACGCGGGCGAGGCGGCCCGCGACAGCATCGAGCAGCTCGCGCCGGCCGTCGCCGCGCTGCTCGGCGGGCCGGACGCGTGCCGGCCGCTGCTGCTGCGCGTCGCGCCGCGGGTCGTGCACGGCTGGGTGCCGCGCGGCGCGATCGGCGGCGAGCAGCTCGCGGCGGCGCGGCAGCTGCTGGCGGACACGCACCTGCGGGTCGCGGTGGGACGCCCGGCCGCCGGCGTCGAGGGCTTCCGCTCCAGCCACGAGGAGGCGCGCCGCGCGCGGCGCGTCGCGCGGCTCCTGCGCCCGTCGGCCGCCGTGACGCGCTACGAGGACGTCGCCGTCGCGGACCTGCTGACCCGCGATCCGGACGTCGCGCGGGATGTCGTGCGGGCCGCGCTCGGGCCGCTGGCCGTCGACGACGACTCGTCGCGGCGGCTGATCGCGACGCTGCGCGTCTTCCTCCAGGAGGGCCAGAGCTTCTCGCGCGCCGCCCGCCGGCTCGGCATCCACGAGAACACCGTCGCCTATCGCGTCAAGCGGGTGCTCGAGCTGACCGGCCAGCAGGACGCGGGGTCGCTCGTGCTGCGCGCGGCCGTCGAGCTCGTGCCGCTGCTGCAGGCCGGTGACTGCGACGACCTGCTCTGACGGCGTCCTGTGGAACCCACAGGACGCCCGGGGTCCGCTCGGGTGCAACCCCACCCCGGGCGCGCGCAGCGCGGGTGATCATCGCCCCGCCGGGTTTCGCAACAGAGGAGAGTCGCCATGACCCTGACCGCCGCCGACGTCGACATCGCAGCAAAGGACTTCTGGGCGCAGCCGTGGGAGGCCCGCGAGGATGCGTTTCGCGCCCTGCGCCGCGACGCCCCGGTGTCGTGGAGCCGGCCGGCGGAGTCCGACCTGCTGCCGCCGGAGGAGAACACGCGCGGCTTCTGGTCGCTGACGAAGTACGACGACATCCACTACGCCAGCCGCCACCCCGAGATCTTCTCCTCCTCGGGCGGCGTGATCATGGAGGACTTCCCGGACATCGTCACGGAGATGGCGCAGTCGTTCATCGCGATGGACGCCCCGCGCCACACCGCGCTGCGCGGCATCACCCTCGACGCGTTCAAGCCGGGCAACATGCGCCGCCTGCAGGGCTGGATCCGCGACCACGCGCGCGAGCTCATGGACGAGACGGTGCACCTCGGAAGCGGCGACTTCGTCGAGCTCGTCTCGGTCCAGCTGCCGGCCCGGATCTTCGGGGCGTTCTTCGGCCTCGAGACCGGAACCGAGCTGCACAGCAGGGCGGTCACCGCGGCCGGGCGCGTGCTCGCGTGGACCGATCCCGAGGTCTGCGACGGGCTCACGCCGCTGGAGCTGTTCGCCGGCTCGGCGCAGGAGCTGCACGACGTCATCGCCGAGCTCGTGCCGCTGCGCCGCGCGGACCCCGGCAACGACCTCATCAGCTGGATCGCCCAGGCCGAGTTCGAGGGCCAGCAGATGACGGACTTCGAGATCGGCGCGCTGTTCGTGCTGCTGGCGGTCGCCGCCAACGACACGACGCGCCATGCCTCCGCCCACGCGATCAGCGCGCTCACGAAGCACCCCGACCAGCGCGCGCTGCTCGTCGAGGACGTCGCGGGGCGCGTCGACTCGGCGGTCGAGGAGGTCGTGCGCTGGTCCTCGCCGCTCATCCACATGCGCCGCACCGCGACGCAGGACGTCAAGCTGCGCGACGCCGACATCAAGGCCGGGGAGAAGGTCGTCCTCTGGTACTGCTCCGGCAACCGCGACGAGGAGTACTGGGGCAACCCGTACGACTTCGACATCATGCGCGAGCCCAACCGCCACCAGGGCTTCGGCGGCGGCGGGCCGCACTACTGCCTCGGCGCGGCCCTCGCGCGCCAGATGCTCAAGGCGCTGCTGACGGAGATCTACACGCGGATCCCCGACATCGAGGCCGGCGAGCCGGACTTCCTCGTCGCGAACTTCATCCACGGCATCAAGCGCCTGCCCGTGGAGTGGACGCCCGAGGCGCGTTGACCGCGGGGACGCTGGCGGGCGTCCGCGTCCTCGAGATCGGCGGTATCGGACCCGGCCCCTTCGCCGCGATGATGCTCGCCGATCACGGCGCCGACGTCCTGCGCGTCGACCGCGGCTCGGCGGCGGCCGACGCGCTGATGGGCCCCTGCAACCCGACGCTGCGCGGGCGCCCCGCGGTCGGGATCGACCTCAAGCACCCCGCCGGCCGCGATGCCGTGCTGGCGCTGTGCGAGCGCGCCGACGTCCTCGTCGAGGGCTTCCGGCCGGGCGTGATGGAGCGCCTCGGGCTCGGCCCGGACGTCGTGCTGGAGCGGGCGCCGCGGATCGTCTACGCGCGCATGACCGGCTACGGCCAGGACGGGCCGCTGGCCGGCGTCGCGGGCCACGACATCAACTACATCGCGGTGGCAGGCGCGCTGGGCGCGTCGGCGCGGGCGGGCGAGCGCCCCCACTTCGCCCTGAACCTCCTCGGCGACTACGGCGGCGGCGCGATGCTGCTGGCGTTCGGGATCGTCTGCGGCGTGCTGGAGGCGCGCTCCTCCGGCCGCGGGCAGGTCATCGACGCGGCGATGGTGGACGGCGCGGCGCTGCTCACGACGCTCCTTCACGGCATGCGCGCCGGCGGCCGCTGGTCCGACGATCCGGGAACGAACTTCCTCGATTCCGGCGCCCACTTCTACGAGGTCTACGAGACGTCCGACGGCGGGCACGTCGCCGTCGGCGCGATCGAGCCGCAGTTCTACGCGCGCCTGCTCGCCGCGCTCGGCCTGTCCGCCGGCGAGGCGCCGCAGTGGGACCGCGCGCGATGGCCGGAGCTCAAGCAGCGCTTCGGCGAGATCTTCCTGACGCGCTCGCGTGCGCAGTGGACGGCGCTGCTCGAGCACGACGACGCGTGCGCGACGGGCGTCGTCGCGCTGTCCGAGGCGGCGGCGCACCCGCATCTCGCGGCGCGTGGCACGTTCGTCGAGGTCGACGGGGTGAGCCAGCCGCAGGCGGCGCCGCGCTTCAGCCGGACCCCCGGGGCCGCCCGTCCCGCGCGGGACGACGAGGACGCCGCGCTGGCGTCGTGGGGGCTCGGGCCCACGCAGCAGCGGGCGTTGCGGGAGAGCGGGGGGCTGGCGTGAGCGCTGCGGGGCGCGCCACCGCTTGTGAACAGCATCGATGAAGGAGTGGGTGTTCGAGCGCCCGGGCGTGCCTGCGGTCGCGCTGGCGGTCGTCGTGTCGTCTTGTGATCGGATATGGATCGGAAAGCGACACGATGGGCGACCGCGCTGGGGGTCTTGCGGGTTATGCGCCAATGAGGCTTACAACCCGCATGACCCCCCTCCGTCAGGCACTGCGAACCGCGCTGCGCTCCGGCGCGCTCGCCCCTCACTCCTTCATCGATGCTGTTCGCAGGCGCTACGCACCGCCATGAAGACCCAGAGCCGCCACGACGCCAGCGGCGGGATCACCTCGCGGATGCGAGCTACGCGCTCACTCCTCGTCGCGCGGGAGGGCGTTGACGCGCTCCCATGTCTTCGGTCCGACGACCCCGTCGACCTCGAGCTCGGAGCGCTCCTGGAATGCCCGCACGGCCGCCTCGGTCTGCGCCCCGAAGCGCCCGTCGATCTCGTCGATGCCGAAGCCGGAGTGGATGAGGCGGCGCTGCAGCCCGCGGACGGCGACGCCCTCGGAGCCGTTGCGCAGCGTCGGGTCCGACGTGTCGGCGTTGTCGAGCTTCGCCCAGGTGCCGGGACCGACGATGCCGTCGGCCATCGCCTGCGACCACTTCTGAAATGCCTTCACGGCGCTCTCGGTGTACACGCCGAACACCCCGTCGACCTCGCCGGGCTTGAAGTCCAGCTCGATCAAGGCCTCCTGCAGATCCTTGACGTCCTGCCCCTTGGATCCACGCTTCAGCGTCGGCTCTGCCATGGAGTGCTCCCCCTGGGAAATCGTGATTGAGACCTACCTCGGCTACTGGTGCGCACGCAGCGGCGTGGCGGACGCATGCCGCGACCGCGGGTGAGGATACGCATGGCGCATCAGCGCGCGACGGTGCCCGCCACCGCCCAGGCGCGCGCGGTCAGCTCGAAGGCCTCGTCGCCGACCCCGAGGCGGCGGCGGTAGGCATCGCGCAGCGCGGCCCGCGCCTCCTCCCCGAGCGACTCGCAGAACGCCCCCGACGGGGCGACGCCGGTGGGCAGCGGCGCCCACAGATCCTCGAATCCGCTGTAGGCCGCGCTCACGACGAGCGCACCGAAGCGCACGTCGCGCAGCCCGGCGGCACGCCACAGCTCCGCGAGCTCGCCGTCGGCGCACCAGGGCATGACGACGCCCTCGTCGGCCGCGGCCGCGCGCTGCGGCTCGACCTCGCGCGCGGCGTCCCAGAATGCCCGCAGCAGCGTCATCTCGCCCGCGTAGTCCCACACGCAGGAGGCGACGATCCCGCCGGGGCGCGCGACGCGCGCCATCTCCCGCACGCCGGCCTGCGGATCGCCCATGAAGTTCACGACCAGCTGCGAGAGAACGGCGTCGAACGTGCCGTCGCCGAACGGCAGCGCCTCGGCGGGGGCCTGGACCACCTCGACGCCGGGATGCCGCGCCCGGCAGGCCTGTACGAAGGGCTGCGACGGATCGGCGGCACGCACACGATCGGCCCCGAGCCGCGACACGAGCTCGCCCGTCAGCGCACCCGGCCCGCAGCCGACGTCGAGGGCGCTCATCCCCGGCTCGACGCCGGCGAAGCCGATCAGCGCCGCCGCGAGCCGTGGGCTGTAGCGACCGACGAGCCGGTCGTACGCATCGGCCGACGCGTGAAACGTCTCAGCGCCCGGCATCGCGCCGCGCCCGGCCCGCTCATCACGATCGCTCCGGCATGGCGAGGTCGGCGACGAGCGGCAGGTGATCGGAGCCCGCCAGCGCCGGGACGCGCACGGCATCGACCCGCAGCTGCGGCGAGACGAGGACGTAGTCGATGCGCGCCTTCGGCGCGGACGCCGCAAACGTGAAGCCGTCGCCCTCGCCGGCGACGCTCCACGCGTCGCGCAGGCGCGCGAACAGCGGCGCCAGCTCCGGCGCGTCCGGCCGCGCGTTGAGATCGCCGAGCAGCGCGTAGGGAACCGCTGCCTTCGAGGTCTCGGAGAGGATCGCCTCGACCTGAAGCCGCCGGTCGTCGGCGCTGACGCCCAGGTGCGCGTTGTACACGCGGAACGGGCCGCCCTCGGCATCGACGTCAGCCATGAGCAGGCCGCGCTGCTCGTTGTCGGCGCTCGCGCGCGGCAGCAGGATGTGCTCGCTGTCGAGCAGCGGCGCGGCGCTGAGGATCGCGGTCCCGTACTGGCGGCGCGGCGCGCCGGGCTTGGGCGGATCGCGATCGAGGTTCGCGCCGAAGACGTACTCCATGCCGAGCATTCCGCCGAGATCGGCGGCCTGGTCGCGAAAGTCGCTGTCGGCAGACCAGTGCCGGCCGACCTCCTGAAGCGCCACGACATCGGGCTGCTGCGCGCGGATGACGGCGGCGGTCGCATCGAGGTCCAGCACGTCCTTGTCATCCCGGCCCTGATGGATGTTGTACGTCATCACGGTCAGCGCTGGCGGCATGGTGGCGGCATGCTAACCGGGGTCGGTGGTTCGCGAACTGCATCGATGACGAGGCGGCAGGGCCGCTGCCCGTGGCGCTCCCGCGAGCATGCAGCTGCGACAGGACCGAGGGCGAATCGGCGTATCGCGGAGGGGTGTGGGGCCTTACGAAGCGCTCAGGCTGCGTAAAGCCCCACACCCCCGGACCCACGCCGCCGCAATGTCCCCGGTCCGCTCACGGGAGCGCACGAAACGCCGATCCACCCTTCCCTCAAAGATGCAGTTCGCGAGCGCCGGCCCCACCCCAAGCCGTCGAGAGACCCCAAGCGCCAGGGCGCCACGCCCTACTCCCGCGCGTCGTCCCCCGCCAGCGCCGACAGCCCGAGCACGATGAACGCGCCGAGCCCCGCCACGCCGATGGCGTGCGTCCACGCGCTCTCGCCGAGCACGAGAAACGCCGCGCCGATCGCGAAGCACGCGCCCGCGAGCCGGGTCGCCGTCAGCGTCGCGGCGAGGCCGCTGGTCGGCCCCGCGAGCACCGCCCCGCGCGCCGACGGTGGGCGCCGCGCTGAACGCGCCCCGCAGCACGAGTGCGAAACAGCAGGCCGAGCGATGGGAACAGGATCAGCCCGCCCGCGAGGATCGAGATGACGAGCAGCGTCTGCACGTTGTCGGGCGCCGCGGCGTCGCGCACGGTCAGGCCCGGCAGCAGGACGGGGTTCTGCGCGAGCGCCCAGCCGCCGACGAGCGCTGCGACGGCGACCGCCGCGCTCACCCTCGCCGCGCCGAGATGCCAGCGGTGGACGAGCACCAGCGTCGCGGCGCCGGCCAGCACCGACAGCGCGACGCTCACCGACGGCCGGGGTCTCGACGAGGCGGTCGAAGATCCAGCGCGCGTCGGAGCGCACGACGATCGCGCCGGCGATCGCCGCCACGCCCGCCACGGATCCGGCGACGAGCGCGCGCCTGCGGAAGATCGCGGCCATCTCGTCGTCGCCCGCACGGCGCGCGTCGGCGGCGAGGTACACCGCGGCGAGGTACGCGCTGCTGAGCAGCGCGAGCACCCCGGCCATGATCGACGTCGGGTTCAGCCAGCTCGACCACAGATCTCCCGCCGCATTGCCGACCGGAACCCGCTGCGACGCGATCGCACCCGCGGCGGCCGCGAGCGCGAACGGCGCCATCACCGAGCCCAGCGCCGTCAGGGTGTCCACGACCCGCACCTCGAGCGCGGCGGCGGTCGCCGAGCGCAGCGCGTAGGCCACGCCGCGCAGGACGATCCCCAGCCCCGCCGCGGTCAGCGCCACCGCGAGCGTCGAGGCCATCGAGGCGAAGGCGACCGGATAGCCCGTCCACACGACCACCAGCACGAAGATCAGCCAGACGTGGTTGGCCTCCCAGACCGGCGCCATCGAGCGATGCGCGTGCTCGCGGATCCGTCTCCCCCGCTCCCCGCGCCCAGCCAGCAACTGCCAGATTCCCGCGCCGAAGTCCGCGCCGGCGAGGACCGCGTAGAGCGCGACGCCCTGCAGCGCGAAGAACAGCGGGAGCGAGTAGAGATGCAGTCCCAGCACGGTCAGCCTCCGCCCAGGGCGTGCTCCGGTTCGGCGGCGGTCGCCATCGGCGCGCGCGCCAGCCGTCGCAGGATCCAGGCCACGGCTGCGATCAGGCAGGCGTAGAACGCGGCCAGCGTCACGTACCCGACGGGGATGCCATGGGCCGCCGTGACCGCCTCCTCGGTCCGCATGACCTCGTAGACGACCCACGGCTGGCGACCGACCTCGGTCGTCACCCAGCCGCTGATCAGCGCGACGACCGACGCCGGGCCGGCCACCACGAGCAGGCGGTAGAACCACATGCCCGGACGGCGCCCGCTTGCGCCGCGTGCGCACGAACAGATACCAGGCGCTGAGCAGCGCCAGGAACGTCCCGATCGACACCATCAGCTGAAACGCGATCCGCACGACGTTGACCGGCGGCCGGTCCGCCGCCGGGACCGCGTCCAGGCCCTGGACCTCGGCGTCGGGATCGTGGAAGGCCAGCAGCGACAGCCCCTTGGGCACGGGGATGCCGGCCCGCACCTCGCCGTCGCGGTACCAGCCGAGCAGGTGCAGCGGCGCGCCGCGCTGGGTGTGGCCGACGCCCTCGAGCGCCGCGAGCTTCGTCGGCTGCGTCTTGGCCACCTCCCGCGCCGCCCAGTCGCCGACGAGCAGCTGCACGGGCGCCGCGAGCGCCGCGACCGTCAACGGGATCGTCAGCGCGATCCGCTCATAGCGTCCCCAGCGCCCGCGCAGGCGCCCGACCGCATATGCCGCGGCCACGAGGAAGCCGGTGACGATGAAGCCCGCGAGGTACATGTGCACGAGCTCGAAGCCGAGGTGCCCGTTGCCGAACAGCGCCGTCAGCGGCCGGACGTCGGTGACCTTGCCGCCGGTCAGCGTGAAGCCGCCCGGGTCGTTCATCCACGAGTTCACCGACAGCACGAACAGCGAGCCGGTCAGCCCGGCGAGCACGATCGGGATGCCGCTGGCGAAGTGCGCGCGCGGCGACAGCCGGTTCCAGCCGTAGACGTAGATCCCGATGAAGATCGCCTCGACGAAGAACGAGAACCCCTCCAGCGCGAACCCGAGCCCGAAGACCGCGCCGAACGTCCCCATGAAGTCGGGCCACAGCAGGCCCATCTCGAAGCTCAGGATCGTGCCCGTCACGACGCCGCAGGCGAACAGCGCGACCATGACCTTCGTCCAGCGCATCGCCAGCACGCGGTAGACCTCGTCGCCCGTGCGCATCCACAGCCACTCGGCGCGCAGCACCATCGCCGGGAAGGCGATCCCGAAGCACACGAGCGGGATGTGCACCGCGAACGACAGCGCCTGCATCTGGCGGGCCTCGAGCAGGTAGGCCTGCTGAGCGGGATCGAACATCGCGCGTTGAACAGTTGCTGATCGCGCGCGGCTTCGCCATGCCGACGAGATCGATGGGGACCGCGGGAGCGAGCGGTCGCCCGCCGATCTGCGAGCTCTCCCCCGCCCTCAGCGCCCGGCGCGCAGGTTGACGTCGCCGGAGCCCGTCGAGACCGACAGCAGCCGCGGCGAGCGGTCGTCGCGCGCCAGCGCATCGTCGGTCGTCAGATCGCCGCTGCCGGTGTCCGCGTCGATCCGGTAGCTCCCGGCGGGCACGGTGAGCTCGATGTCGCCCGAGCCCGCGGACGCCCGCAGGCGTTCGGGCGTCTCCCGGAGCGCGAGCGCGAGGTCGCCCGACCCGGCCTCGACGGTGACCAGCGGGCTGCGCCGCAGGTCGCCCTCGATGTTGCCCGAGCCGACGCGCAGGTCGACCTCCGGCGCGCTGACGTCGCGCACGTCGAGGTCGCCCGAGCCACCGCGGACGACGATCGGGCTGCTGGTCCGCAGCCCGGCGATGCGCACATCGCCAGAGCCGACGTCGGCGACGACGCGCGTGCCCGGCGGAACGGTGACGTCGTAGTCGACGCCGCAGGGACCGCCGAGCCAGGTGTCGCAGTTGCTCGCCAGCCGCAGGACGCCGCCCTCCGCGCGGTCGCTGCGCTGCGGTGTCCTGAAGCTGCGCGTGATCCGGGCCGTGACGCGGACCGGCGTGCCGCGCGCGCCCTGGACGATCGACACGTCGCCCGGGCCCGTGTCGAGCTGCAGGGTCGTCACGCCCGGATAGGTCGTGCGGACGGTCTCGGTGGCGCGCGACGCCAGCCCGACCAGGGCGAGCGCGCCGGTGACCACGCAGCCCGCGGCGAAGATCGCGACGAGCGCGGCCAGCAGGCGGCGCAGCGCGGGATCGGTGCGGCGGGGCGCCTGCGGTGGCGGGGGTGCGGGTGCGGGCTCCGTGAGGGTCGGCATCTCAGACTCCGAGGTAGGTGAGGACGGCGAGGACGCGGCGGTGGTGGGCATCGGTCTGGGGCAGGCCGAGCTTCATGAAGACGTTGCCGATGTGCTTCTCGACGGCGCCCGGCGTGACGGTCATCCGCTCGGCGATCGCGGCGTTCGTGTGGCCCTCGGCCATCAGCGCGAGGGCTTCGTGCTCGCGCGGGGTCAGCTCGTCGAGGACGTCCGCGCGCCGGCGCCGGCTGAGCAGCTGGGAGACGACCTCCGTGTCGATCGCCGTCCCGCCGATGCCGACGCGGTGGACGGCGGCGAGGAAGTCGGCGAGGTCGGCGACGCGCTCCTTGAGCACGTAGCCGACGCCCTGGCTGCCGCCGCTCAGCAGGTCGCTCGCGTAGCGCTCCTCGACGTACTGGCTGAGGATGAGGACCGCGACCTGCGGATGGCGGCGGCGGATCTCGAGCGCGGCGAGGATGCCCTCGTCGGTCTGCGTGGGCGGCATCCGCACGTCGACGATCGCGAGGTCCGGCGACTGGTCGGCGACGATCCGCAGCAGCGCGTCGCCGTCGCCGACGGCGCCGACGACCTCGTGACCGGCGTCGGTCAGCAGCGAGGCGAGCCCCTCGCGCAGCAGCACGAGATCCTCGGCGATCACGATGCGCATGGCAGCTCCGCTCGGATCGTGGTCGGCCCGCCGGGCGGGCTGTCGACGGTCAGCGTGCCGTCGAGCGCCTCGATGCGCTGGCGCAGGCCCTCGAGGCCCGAGCCGGGCACGCCGGCGGCGCCGCCGCACCCGTCGTCGGAGACGGTGACGGCGAGCCGGCCGTCGCGCAGCGCGACGTCGACGGCGGCGCGGGTCGCGCGGCTGTGGCGCGTCACGTTCGTCAGCGACTCCGCGACGACGTAGTACGCCGCCGTCTCCTGCGCCGCGGGCGGGCGCGCCGCGACGTCGACCGTGACGTCGACCGGCATCGGGCAGCGCTCCCCGATGCCGGAGATGGCCGCGTCGAGGCCGCGGTCGGTGAGGACCGACGGATGGATCCCGCGCACGAGGTCGCGCAGCTCGCCCATCGCCCGCTTGGACTCCTCGTGCGCGCCCGCGAGCAGGGCGTCGGCGCCGGCGGGGTCCTGCTCGGCGAGCTTCGCGCGGGCCCGGCCGAGCTCCATCGCGATGAAGGAGAGGCGGTGCTGGGCGCCGTCGTGCAGGTCGCGCTCGATCCGCCGCAGGCGCGCGTCGGAGGACTCGACGGCGCCCGCGCGCGTCGTCTCGAGCTCGCTCACGCGGGCCACGAGCTGCTCGCGCTCGTCGGGCGCGAGCAGCGCCTGGGCGAGCGCGCCGAGCCCGGCGGCGAGCGCCGCGCGTCCCGGCGATGGCGGCGAGCGCGATGACGACGGCGGCGAGCGGGCCGAGCAGCGACCAGGCGAAGCCGAGATCGTCCAGCAGCGAGCCGTCCGGCGCCGACGGCTGCAGCCGCGGGCGCGATCACCAGCGCGACCACGGCGCTCCAGAGCGCGAGCGCGGTCGTCCCGAGCAGGGTTCCGAGCGGGCCGAGCAGGAGCAGGTACGCGAGCTCCTTCCACGTCGCGCGATCGCGCAGGAAGGCGACGAGCTGCTTGAGCAGGCTGTCATGGGTCGCGCGCCGCGCCGGCCGGGCGATCGGCGCGCCGAGCGCGAGCGCCGCACGCTCGCGTTCGATGTTCGCCCCCAGGTGCGACAGCAGCAGCGTCACCGCGAGGACCGGGAAGCCGATCATGACGATCGCCGTTCCGATCCCGACCGAGAGCCCGGTGATGAGCACGATGAACGACGCCACGCCGATCGGCAGCGCGGCGCTGAGGTAGAGCAGGTCTCGCCAGGCCTGGGAGAGGGACGTGCGGCTCAGGGCGGACGGCATGACGGCAACCGTAGGCGAGCCTGACGCCGCCGGCCAACCGGCAGGCAACCGGACCGGTGGTGGGGCTAGCCCGAGGGCCGGCCGCAGCACCGTGGACAACGATCAAGCCGTCCGCTGCCGATGGAGGCTCTGGTCGAGCGCTTCGTAGTGCGGGCCGGAGGAAGTTGCGACGGAGCGGCCCGTTGGCGGGCTTCCGGTGGCGGTTGCGTATCGCTGGGATGTGACCAAGTTCGAGCAAGAGCGCTGGATTCGTCGAGAAGCAGAACCGTCGCACGAATCGCTCACACTTCACTGGAGAACACCGACGCATCGAGCTGCTCACTGTCGGAGCTTGCGCAGCCGTTCGGCGTCGGCGGTGCGCCCGACCTCCTGGTACGCGTGGGCAAGGCTCTGGCATGTCCTGAGCGCCTCGGGATGCTCGGTGCCGAGAATCCGCTTGCGGGCGGCCAGCAGCGGCTCGAAGATCGCGATCGCATCACTGACGCGCCCAGCATCGTGGTAGGCCTGGGCAAGACTGTGGCACGTGAGAAGGGCGTGTGGGTGCTGGGCGCCAAGACATCCGCTCACGGGCGGCAGCGGCGGCTGCCAGGATCGCGACCGCCTCGCCAACACGCCCACATCGTGGTAGGCCTGGGCAAGACTATGGCGGACATCCAGCGTAACGGGATACTCGGCCCCGAGGATCCGCGTGTCGTCGGCCAGCAGCGGCTCGAAGATCGCGATCGCCTCGCCAACACGCCCGTCCTGCTGGTAAGCACGGGCGAGGTTGCGGCGAGTGACGAGGGTGGCGATATGGTCGGCGCCGTTCATCCGCTCGTGGGTCGTCACGACTGACTCGAGCAGCGTGATCGCCTCGCCGACGCGCCCGTCGTCAAGGTAGGTGAGAGCGAGGCTGTTGCTGGTAAAGAGCGTCGCGTAGTGCTCGTTTCCATGAGGATGCTCGTGTCGTCGGCCCGTCGCGGACTCGAAAACGAGATCGCCTCGCCGATCTGCCCCGCATGATGGTGGGCGCGCCCGACCAGGCTTCGCGCTATGAGCGTGGCGACGTCCTCGGCTTCAAGGAGGCGCTCGGCATGCCGAAGGGTGATCTGCGCAGTCGAAACCTCTCGGGGTCCGGGCTCAGCAAAGGCGAGGTAGTCGCACACGCGCCTGAGTAGGTTGACGAGCTGAGCTGCCGCGTCACCCGGGTCGGTCGAGCCCATCGGCGAGCGCGAGGACGTGCGGAAGTAGCTGTTCACAGAGCGGCCACCTGGATGGCAAGCGCAGCTCCGGGGCGACGGCGTCGTCGGGAAACGCATCGTCAAGCGCAGCGAGGGCATGCATAGCGGCGGTCTGGTGGTCGCAAGTTGCGGTGTCGTCGCGGACGGTCTTCTGCAGCAGGCGGTGTACGCTGACGGTGTCGTCGTCGACGATCGCCAGGCTGAAGCGCGCAAGTGCGTTGAGCGCGTCGGCGAGGCGCTTTTGCCCCACCGCCGTTTCCGGATCGACGAGCACCAAAAACAGCGACTTAGGAATAGCGTCGGGCCCCAGGTACGCGGCCATCTCGAGCACATCGGCGGCTAGCGGCGCGTGCTTGCTCGCCCTCTGGATCGAAGCCTTCCAGTCGATGCGACAGTTTGCGGGTAGGACAGCTCGGGATGGCTATCAAATAATGCGGGGGCCGGCAGGTTGTCGAGGAGGCCCAAGTAGTTACTGAAGCTCGTGCCGTTCTGGCAATACGCGGCAGCGTGCGACAGCGCCAGCGGCAGATAGCCGAGTCGCCGAGCGAGTCCTCTGGCGGCGCGGCTGGTCGCCGGGTCTCCCGGCGCGATCGATCAGGTACGCGATCGCGGTGTCCTCGTCGAAGACGTCAACCGAAAGCACTGATCCAAACTGACTCAGGGCGCGATCACGCGAGGTCACGAGCATTCGCCCCGCGCCGCTCCGCGGGCGCAAACCCTCAAGCTGCGCGGGTGACTCGATGTTGTCAAGTACTAGCAGCCAATGTTGGTCGCACTCGCTCAGCCACTCCAGCGCGAGCTGCGCGCGATCAGTGGGTGACAGCCCGTCTACGGATAGAGTGGTTTTGCGGCGAGCACCGCGAGGTCAGCGATTCCGCCATCCTCGGCACGGATCCATGCCACAATGTGTAGTGTTGGCGCGCAGCTGGAGATACCGCGCGGCGAGCTGACTTTTCCCAACCCCACCCAGCCCACTGATCGCCTGCGTGATCACCGCGCGGTCGGCAACTGCGAGCGCACTATCAGCAACTTGATCTAGCTCTCGATCGCGGCCGGTAAAGAGGGGGCAACCATCGGCAGGTTGAACTGAACGCGGTTACTTCTGAGAAGCAGCCACAAGATCCACTAGGTCGCGTGTCTGGCACCCGGTCATCAGCGCGGGACGACCCCTCTCCAACCAACGCCGCAGCGCGCCGCTCCCAAGCGAGACCCGATATAGATTGCGACCGTCGCAGCGATGCTCGCGACAACCCCAACTGCTGCGATCTTCTCGGCGCGCTTCCACGGCTCATAAAAAACGACGAGCCACGTCAACGCCGGCAGTAACGGAATCAGACAAGCGGCGCCCAGATCGCCCAGCGACCCACGCCGCGTTACCTTGGAACTTCTCGACGGACATCGACGAGCAATTGGTGTGCCAACTCCACCGGTCGCGGTCAACGACGACAAAGCCTAAAGGACAAACCTACACAGTTGCAGGAGGATCGTAAGGGGCGCACCACGCCATCTACGACGACAAGACGACTTCCCGAGCGGATGGCCTACAACGCCTAGCGGCTACGACCTCCAACGGACTTCGCCGAAGGAGGGCTGGCCGGGGCAGAGCGCCGCTTCTCGCGCATTCCAGCGCTCTCGCCTGCGTCGGCCGTCGCCCTTGTTGACCGAGATCGGCCCGCCCCGGCCGCGGTCAGGCGCGAGCGGAGGCGGTTTACCTGGCTGTCGAGGGTGAACTGGGCCAGCTAGAGTCAGCCGGCACCGTCACCACCGTCACCGTCACCCCAGATGCCTTCGCCGGAAAACCAGCCGCCGCGTTCGCCGCGGTCGTTAGATTCCATATGAGGGAAGAAGACAAGTCCTGCAAATATGACTGCGGAAGCTATACCCCCATTCTCCAAGGAATGGGTTAGCAGTCCAACTGCGGCCCCACCACCTACTATTGGCAAGCTGAAACTTATGACCACCGGCGCAACACCCTTTAGTCGCTGTACCAGTGATGGAGGCGGTGGAGGAGGTCCAGGTTCTAGGTGATGAATTAGACCTGAGCTCCACGATGATTTCATATCACTACATTATCATGAGGTCGAGGAGTCGCTGTGCAGGCTGGTCGTTTTTCAGCCCTCGCCGACCTTGATATACCTGGGGAGAGCAGGATCTCGACGAGACGGCGTCAAACACGAGCGCGGGCCAGCACCGCGTAGCACCGTAAAAGAGTCGAGACCCCGGCCGCCTGACCTGCGGCCTTCGTATCCCGAGATCATGAGTTCGCGCATCCGCGATCCCGGAGCACTCTCGTGGCCCCGTCGGCGCTGAAGCGCGCTTCCCCTTCTCGCGCGAACCGGCGGCCCGGCGCGGCTCGCGGCGCGGTTCCGCGTGGCGGATGCTCCTCGTCCCAGGCAGGCACGTCCGATTGAGTGCTCGAGATGCCCGCCTCGCGGGGAAGCGGAACACCTCAGAGTGGTTCGCTCGGGAGCGCTCCCTTGAGGCGTGTTAGCCTCCCGCGAGAAACGAATGCGTGGAGGATCGTCGGTCCATGTGTCCCCGGTCAACCCGCGGCGTGAACAGCTACGAAAGGAGAAACCTTGCCGGAGAACCTGTTTAGAGCGCAGCTCGGCGAGCCGCACCATTACGCCTACGTCGTCGACGACATCGAGGCGACCGTGAACCGCCTGGTCGGCCAACTCGGCGCCGGGCCGTTCTTTCTGATCGAGAACGTACCTCTGGAAAACGTCCTCTCGCGTGGTGAGCCGGCCGAGTTCGTCCACAGCTCCGCGTTCGGCTTCTGCGACGGCAGCGCGATCGAGCTGATCGAAGTTGTCAACTTGGCGCCGGAGCGCGTCGAGAGGGGCTTCTCCGGCGCCCGCCCGCGAATCCAGCACGTCGGCTACGTCGTGCCAGCGACGGAGGTGGCCGACTTGCGAAGCTCGCTCGACGAGCGGGGTCTGACGCTGTACCTGAGCTCTCGCTCGGCGAAGTCGAAACGACTCTTCACGACGCCTCCGCGACGCTGGGCCACGACATCGAGATCCATGTCGACAACCAGGGACTCCACGACTTCTTCTCGATGGTGAGCGGCGCTGCCGAGGGTTGGGATGGCTCGGAACCGCTGCGCCCGGTCGAGATCTGATCGCTGCATTTCAAGCCAAGCGAGCATTTCTTCGGGTGGTTCGAGGATGCTCGCCGCGGACGGCCAACAGAAGCGCCACCTGGCCGGCCCCGCCGCATACGATGCATAAGCACGACGTCGGCCGCGCGCGGGCTCCCGATCGGAGCGAGCTCGAGCACCATCGCTATCGCGATGAGCCAGGGCACGACACTCTCGCTCGTCGCAGGAAGAGGCCCCCTTCTCGCGCGATCGGGCAGCGTCTGCGTGCACTTTGGCATGGGTCCAGCAGCGGCGCGCTCTCGACCGTTGCAGTGACAGTCACCTGCCGGTAGCGAGGTTTGCCTGATTGCTGAACGCGGAGGACTGAAGAGTTGCATGTAAGACATGCATCCCCCAGGGTATGTTGTGTCCGTTGGACCGTCGAGTGTGTGGGATGCTCACTGCATGGACGTTGTCGCCGCGACGCGCGCCTATGAGGACTGGCTCGGCGATCAGCTCGAAGGCGTCTCGGAGGACCTCGATCGCAAGCACACGCGTAGGCGCGAGAGCCGTTCATGTTTCTGCGCGGGAGCTACCACCGCTGGTTGCAGCGCATCGATGCGCTCGCACTGGACCTTGCCGGACCAGCTCGCGTGACGAGCGCGTCGCCGCTGCGCTCGCCCGGTCCCGCGGCATGGTGGACTGGAAGTACGACGTGCGCCGGCGCGTCGCGGGCGTGGACAGCCTCGGGCACCTTCGGCTCGTCCTGGTCGGCGACCACGATGAGGCGCCCGTGGCGCGAGAGCTCAAGCATCTCGCCCCGCCGGCGGGCATATGGCTCGACCGCGCACCGTCGGCGCGAGCGCGGATGGCTGCACAGGCCATCCGGCTCGCGCACGCCACACGCGACGACCACAGCGCTGGTCCAAGCCGGTCCGATCAGACCGTTATGCGACCGCCCGCCCGCGTCGCTACGGCGCCACAGCGTCCTCGTACCGTCCGCACGCGACTCCACCCTGCCGTGCTGGCGCATGTGCCCCAGCGCGGGCGCCGCGCTTGTGGCGTCGACGCCCGCGCGCCGGGCGATATCGGCCGACGATCGGAATTGATGATCGAGCGCAGCCCAGATGCGATCGCGCAGCGAAGCCATGAAGGTCAAACGCTCCGCTTGCGATTGCAACCGCGATGACAGCGGGTTCACGGATGTCACGACGACGGTCAGCAGCGCGCTACTCCCACGGCCGGGAGCTCCTGGCAGAGACGCGGCCGGGCACGCTGCTCGTCGTGGTCCTGGCCGGCGGGCTGGCTCGCCTGCGCAACGAGATGCGGCCCCCGGAGCGACGCGCCTCCGACGTGCTCGCCGCGGGCGCCGGCGCGGCTGCTCGAGCGGGCGGCGGGCGCAGCTGCGCCGCAGGAGCCGGCGCGGCGGACGGAGGGCGGAGGGCCGGCGCCGAGCAGCGAGTTGAGGATCGCCGCGCCGCGCTCGTAGTCCTCGCCGATCGCGACGACCGCGCCGCTGCGGCCGACGCGCTGCAGGAACCGCTGGCCTTCGCCGGGAAAGACCGACTCGACCAACCCTGCCGCGTCCGGACCGGCCTTCTTCAGGGCCAGGCCCTCGAGCAGGTCGCGACCCGCCGTGAGCGTGACGTTGATCGCGTCGAGCACGCCGTTGACCGGCGCGGTCTTCGTCGCGATCTCCGCGACCGCGGCCAGAACGTCGCCGAGACCCCCGTTGATCTTTCGGAGCTCCCAGATCGTCGCGATGAGAAATACCGCCAGCGCCAGGATGATCAACGTGATGACCAGGATGATTAGGGCAACAACGAGTTCCATGACATCCCTTACGCGTCGGGGAGGGCAACGTCGAGCGAGCCCCCGTAGTTAGCGAGGCCGGCGACGGTCTGGCTGATGTAGTTCTGCGTCGTGACCAGAGCGATGACCGCGTCGAGATCCTTCGATCCCGCCGCGGCGACGCCGGCGATCGCCGACACCGTCGGCGTGATGCTGCGCGCGGCACCGAGGACGCCCTTCAGCAATGCGATCAAGACCAGCAGCGTCGCGATGAGCACGATGAGCATGACCCAGAGGATGAGCATCGCCTAACCCCCTGTGACCTTGCGCACGACGAAGGCGGCCTTGGCGGCGATCCCCGGCAGGACGGACAGGATCGTGGCGAACCGCTCGTTGATCTGCGCGACGGCGGGGCCGATGATTCGGAGGTGCTGCGACTCGACGGTGGCGAGCGCGCCCGCGAGGGTCGTGAGCCCGCTCGAGATGCCCGCCAGTCCCTGACGCACGCGCGTCAGAGCGATGGCGAGGACGATCACGAGAAGCACGGTCTCGGCGACGCTCAGCGCGATCATGGCGTCGGTGCTCATGCGATGACCTCCCCCGGCTCGGCGTAGTGGGCACCGAGGACGTCCATGTAGCCGTCCTGGACGATCGCCTCCGCGATGATTTCGTCGAGTACTCCCGGCGTCGCCGCGAGCTTCGGGAGGTTCGATGTCTGCTGGGCCACCATCCCCGCCAGGCCGAGCAGGGTGTCGACGCTCCCCCGGATGTCCTTGATGAGGCTGAGCAACAGCATCATGAGGACGATCACGACGGCAAGCACCACGGCGCCCATGCCGAGCGCAACCTGCCAGAGCGCATGCGTATCGGCCATTGCAATGGTGCTCATTTGCCAACCGCCACCTTCCTGAGGATCCGGGCCATCTGAAGGATCCGGACCGCTGAGTCGTTGACCCTGTCGACCCCGCCGTCGAGGCTCGTCGTCTGAGCCCGGACGACGTCAACGCCCGTCGTGGCCTGCCCCGCCTGGTCGGCGATCCGAGCCGCCAACGTCAGGACGGTGGCCACGATGACGACCACCACCACGATGACGAAGAACGACAGCCCTAGACCGATGTACCAGTCCTGATATCCCGCTGCTGAGATCATTCACCCCTCCGCTTTTTCGCGCCCGGAGTCGTCCGTGGCGACAGCCCCACGGACGATCGAGCGCTCCTCCCTCATGGCTCTGGGTCCTGTTACGTCTCCCGCTGCCCGACCCCTGTTTCCTCTGCCCCGCCCCCTGCCTCCCGACTGCCCGGCCCCTACCGAGTGCTAGACGCGACACTAGCATCGCGCCGCTAAATGTCTAGGCATTACATAGGAATCGATTACACCAGCATGGTCCTGGCGGAAGGACTCGAACCGCGTTGGTGCGGTTAACCCCACCCCGAACACGCCAGGCCACCGCATCGACGGCGGGCTCCCGCGGCGCCAGTCTGACGGGCAATGGTGCAGACCACCCCAAAGGAGCCTTTCGTGCAAGACAACCTCGCCGCCCGCGCCGGTCGCTGGAGCGCGCAACATCGCAAGCAGGCGATCTTCGGCTGGCTGGTGTTCGTCATCATCGCGACGGTCGCGGGCGGGGCGATCGGTCAGAAGCAGCTTGACCGCGAGGCGACCGGCAACGGCCAGTCCCGCGTCGCCGACGAGGCCATCGCCGCAGCCGGTTTTCCCAAGCAGACCGACGAGCAGGTGCTCGTCCAGGGTGTTCGCGGCGTCAAGGCCGGGGATCCGCAGACGCGCAACGCGGTCGGCGACGTCGTGCGCCGCCTGCGCGCGACCGCGCACGTGACCGACGTGAAGTCGCCGTTCGAGGCCGGCGAGCAGGGTCTCGTCTCCAAGGACGGCCGCTCGGTCCTCGTGACCTTCAAGCTCGCCGGTGAGGACGCGACGGCGAAGGACCGCGTCGACGCCACGCTCGCCGCGACCGCCGCCGCGGCACGCGCCAACCCCGACGTGCGCATCTCGCAGTTCGGCGGCGCGAGCGCCGACAAGGCGCTCTCGAAGGCGTTCGAGAAGGACTTCCAGCGCGCCGAGTACCTGTCCCTGCCGATCACCCTGATCATCCTCATCGTCGCGTTCGGGGCGCTCGTCGCCGCCGGGCTGCCGCTGCTGCTCGCGGTCACGGCCGTGATGGGGACGATCGGCCTGCTCGGCCCGCTCAGCCAGCTCATGCCGCTCGACGAGTCGATCTCGTCGGTCGTGCTGCTCGTCGGCCTCGCCGTCGGCGTGGACTACTGCATGTTCTACCTGCGCCGCGAGATGGAGGAGCGCGATGCCGGCCGCTCGCCGGAGGCCGCGCTCAACGCCGCGGCCGCGACGTCCGGGCGCGCGGTGCTCATCTCGGGCATGACGGTCATGGTCGCGATGGCGGGGATGTTCCTCGCCGGCAACGCGGTCTTCGAGTCCTTCGCCGTCGGGACGATCCTCGTGGTCGCCGTCGCGATCGTCGGCTCGCTGACCGTCCTGCCCGCGATGCTCTCGTTCCTCGGCCGCAAGGGCTGGACGGAGAAGGGCCGCGTGCCGTACGTCTCCAAGCTGCGCCACCGCACCAAGGGCGAGTCGCGGGTCTGGGGCGCGATCGTCGGACGGGTCCTGGCCCGCCCGGTCGTCTCGCTCGTGATCGCCGGCGGGCTGATGGTCGCGCTCGCGATCCCCGCGCTCGGCCTGCACACGATCAACCCCGGCGCCGCGGGCCTGCCGCGGTCGCTGCCGATCATGCAGGCATACGACCGCATCGAGGCGGCGTTCCCCGGCGGCTCGGAGCCGGCGAGCCGTCACGGTCCAGGCCGACGACGTGCGGGCGCCCGCCGTCCAGGCCGGCATCGCGGCGCTGAAGGCACGCGCCGCGACGACCCCCGGCCTCGGGCAGCCCGTGACGGTCACGACGAACCCGCGCAACACGCTGGCGATCGTCGACATCCCGCTCGCGGGCAACGGCACCGACGACGCCTCGGAGGCCGCGCTCGCACGGCTGCGCGACGACGTCATCCCGGACACGATGAGCGCCAGCGGGGCGCAGGTGAACGTCACCGGCATGACGGCCGGCTCGAAGGACTTCAACGACACGATGAAGTCCCACCTGCCGCTCGTCTTCGGGTTCGTCCTCGGCCTGACGTTCCTGCTGCTGCTCGTGACGTTCCGGTCGATCGTCATCCCGGCGGTGGCGATCGTGCTGAACCTCCTGTCGGTGGCCGCGTCCTACGGCATCCTGAAGCTCGTCTTCCAGGACGGCCACGGCGAGGGCCTGCTCGGCTTCCACTCGATCGGCGGGATCACGTCCTGGCTGCCGCTGTTTCTGTTCGTGATCCTCTTCGGCCTGTCGATGGACTACCACGTGTTCATCCTCAGCCGGATCCGCGAGGCGGCCGACCGCGGGATGAGCACCGCCGATGCGGTCTCCCAGGGGGTCAGGCAGACGGCGGGCGTCGTGACGAGCGCGGCGGTCGTGATGGTCGCGGTCTTCGCGATCTTCGCGACGCTGAGCTCGATGGAGTTCAAGCAGATGGGCGTCGGCCTCGCGGCCGCGATCCTCATCGACGCGACGATCGTGCGGGCGGTGCTGCTGCCGGCGACGATGAAGCTCCTCGGCGAGTGGAACTGGTACCTCCCGCGCGGGCTCGGCTGGCTGCCGACCGTCCGCCACGAGCGCGCCATCGAGTCGGTCGGCTCCGAGGCCTGACCGCCGGCGCCTGAAGTCACGTCACGCGGCGGCCGCCCGAGGGGCGGCCGCCGTCGTTGCGCGCCACCGAGCGGCGCTGCGCCACGCCTATGGCGGTAGTTCGCGTACGACGAGCGCCGCGACGTAGGCGCGGGCCTCGTGCAGCGTGGCGTGGTCGCCGTCGTGCATGCTCCAGCCCGAGCCGGTGGAGTTTCGTTCGGCGACGAGCCAGCGGTGGCGCAACTCGGTCTTGAGCTTCCAGGGGTTCGCGATGCGCCACTGGCCATCGGCGGACTCGAAGAGGCCGCGCTCGATCTTGCGCCAGCCGTCAGCCATCGGCGTCGGCGTCGGCTCGCCGTTCATCGCGCCGACTCCACTCTCCGTAGGTCGAACTCGATCTCGTGCAGATCGCCGTTGCGCGCCTGCGGCGGCTGGATGCAGCCGACGATCCGCTGAAGACCGAGATCGGGGTCACCGAAGACGAGTTCGATCGGGTCCATGCGCTCGGCGGCGCGGCGGGCGACGGCGCCGCGGCGACGGACAAGCTGCGTGAGTTCCGCGCGCAGCCCGGCCTCCACGCCATCGAGGAACCGGACGGTGCAGCAACGGCGTTCGCGGGCTGTGAGGCCCAGCCGCGTGTCGGTCGCGACGGTCAGCTCGACGCGGCCGCAGACCACCTCGGTGTCACGACAAGCATGCGCCACCACACAGGCGCGCGGCACGGTCAGGTGGTGATCCGCCGTGCCGACGCCGCCCTCATCGCCACCGAGCACGGCGAGACGCGGCGTCAACCTGCTCACGTCGATCCGAAACAGCGCGGCCGCCCTTTCGGAGCGTTGTCGATCGTCCAGTCGTCATCGTGTGCCGATGGTCGCGCGGTCGGCTCGGCGAAACCACCGCCGCCGAGGCAGTTTTTGCCTGCTCACAGAGTCTTTCTAGGCGTGTGGAACCTAGATATGCGGCTGGCTAAACGAGACGCTAGGCTCCAACGCGTGCGCCTCCTGCCGTTCGATGAGTACGTGCAGTCGCTCGACCGCAAGCACATCTCGGCAGGGGTACTGATCCGCGGCGCTCGCCGGCGGGTTCTTCTGGTTGAGACCTCCTACAAGCCGCACTGGGATATTCCGGGCGGGGCCGTTGACGCCGGCGAGTCGCCGTGGCACGCGGCCGAACGTGAAGTCGAAGAGGAACTCGGGCTTGCGCGACCGATCGGACGCCCGTTGGTCATCGACTTCGTCCCTGGCGACGGGCGCATGCCGGAGAGACTGGCGTTCATCTTCGACGGCGGGTTGCTCTCAGACGACGAGCGTCAGGCACTCGTCATCACCGACCCGGAGATCCGGTCGGTCGAGATGTGCACGCTTGCCGAGGCCGCGGTCAAGGTCAAGCCGGTTCTGGCGCGTCGATTGACGGCAGCACTCGACGTCGCCCAGACCGAACGCGACGTTGCGCTGTGCCACGACGGCACGCGTGTGTAGCAAAGCGCCGTAACGCGCCGGTGCGGATCGTGCTCATGAGGCCCAATCAAGATGCCGTTCGAACGCCTCGCTGACAACCTCGCCCGAATCCGCAAGGTGCGCGATCTGTCACAGGAGCAACTCGCGCTGGCGGCTGGCGTCGGCGTCGATACGGTCGCGCGAATCGAGCAGGGTAGGCGCACGACCTGCAGGCCGGAGACGCTTCGCAACCTCGCGCTCGCGCTGGAGGTGAACGAGGAAGCGCTACTTGGCCATGAGCGTTCGGAGCGAACCGCAGCACTTGACATCTCGTCGCTCCGCGTGTCGATCACTGCGGGTGATCTGCTTCCTGATGCCGGTGATTTCGCCGAGGCGGCCGAGACCATCGGCCTCGACACGATGGCAGTGACCTGCCATACCGCCTGGCGGGCCTACGTCGACGGCCGCCACGCGCCGCTTCTCGACATGCTCCCGGGCGTGCTCGTCGACGCCCGTCGGATCGTTCACTCGACCAGTGATGTCGAGAAGGCACGAGCCAACCGCCTGCTGTCAACCGCGTACCGACTCGCTGCTGGCATGGCTGGACGCCTCGGCCACCCGGACCTGGCGTGGTCGGCGGGCGAGCGCGCGCTGCGCGCCGCGGCAGAGTCCGACGATCCCACCCTCGGGGTTGCCATCTCGCTGCGCTATCTCGCGTGGGTGCTCGTCCGGCAACGTCGTTTCGAGGAAGCCCAGCGTGTCGCGGTGGCCGCCGCCGAGCGCATCCAGCCAGCGATGCTCGACCGCGATCCCAAGCGCGCCGGCGTATACGGAAACCTGCTCTTCAACGCCGCCAGCGCGGCGCTCTTCGCGGGCCGCGCGCAGTATGCCGAGGATCTGCTTCACGAGGCTCAAGCCGCCGCAACGCGAGCCGGAGTCGGCTACGCCGACGAGGCGGCCATCTTCGGCCCACGAGTTGCGGCGATCCAACGCATCGAGCATGCGGCCCACGCCGACGATCCAGAGCAGGTGCTACGGCTCGCACAAACCCTTCCAGCAGGTGCCAGCAGAGCGCCGGCTTCTGGGAAGCGGGGCATCGACTTCGACTGGCTCCGCCGCGACCGAATGCTGCCGCTACCGAGACGCGCTCACGTACCTCGCCCAAGCGCGTGAACTCGCGCCCGACTGGGTCCGCCACCAACCACTCGGCGCCAAGACCATGCGCCAACTCGTTGACCGCGCCACCCGTCGCCGCGGACCCGACTTCTCGCAACTCGCCCTCCATTACAACGTCGCCGACTATTAACTGTCGATGTGGCCGCGAGCACGCGTCGCCGGGGTGGGAGGCGAGCGACGGCGAGCTACGCGCCGCGGTCCGAGTCGCGCGGCGGCCGTGCGACGCGGGCCGGCGCGCTACTGATCCTCACGCACCTTGTGCGGGTGGCCGCCGTCGTTTCGCGCCGCTGCCCGCAAGGCGTCCCGGGCCTCGCCGGCGAGCCGCCGGGCGACGACCGCGGCGGGCTCCTCGGTGGCAAGCTCGTGCGCCTGTCCGGCCCAGAGGTTGACGAGGTCGGGATCGCCGCTGCGGCGCGCCGCCTGACGCAGCGGCGCCGTCACGTGGTGGATCTCCGGATAGGCGGCGGGAGCAGCCGCGTCGTGGTCGCGCATGAAGCGGTTGACGATGCCGCGGGCGGGCTTGCCGGTGAACGCGCGGGTGATCGCCGTGGCCGCCGGCGTCGCGAGCGCGGCGCGGTGCACCGCGGCGGTCCCGGCCTCCGGGCAGCGCAGGAACGCGGTGCCGACCTGGGCTGCCCGGGCTCCCGCGGCCAGCACCGCGGCGACGCCGCGCCCGGACGCCAGGCCTCCGGTCGCGACGAGCGGTACGCAGGCGCGGGCGGCGACGAGCTGCAGCAGCGACAGCAGCCCGTACGGCGCCTCGCCGCCGTCGGCGAACGAGCCGCGGTGCCCGCCCGCCTCGTAGCCCTGGACGACGAGCGCGTCGGCGCCGGCGTCCTGTGCCAGCCGCGCCTCGTCCGGGCTCGTGATCGTCACCCACACCGAGGCTCCGGTCGCGCGCAGCCGTGCGATGACCGCGGCGGGCGGGCAGCCGAAGACGAACGACACGACGGGCACCTGCAGCTCCGACAGCGTCTCGAGCTTCGCGTCCCAGTCGTCGTCGTCGAAGCGCGGCTCGCCGAGCGCCACCCCGGCGCGTTCGGCCTCGCCGAGCGAGGCCCTGGACGTAGTCCGCGTAGACGCTCCAGGGGCGCGGCTGACGCCTGCGCCGGCGGCGTGAAGAGGTTGACGCCGAACGGCCGGTCGCTGCCGGCACGGAAGCTGCGCACCTGCTCGCGCAGGTCCGCGGCGCTGCGGTAGCCCGCGGCCAGGAAGCCCAGGCCACCCGCCTCGGACACCGCCACGGCGAGGTCGACCGTCGCCGGTCCGCCGGCCAGCGGCGCGAGGACGATCGGGATGTCAAGCGTGTCGAGGATCACCGTCGCGACCGACGATGCTCGCACGTCAGCCCGGCGCACCCGCCGCGGCGCCCGCGCTCAGAGCGCCGCGGCGAGATGTCACCGGAGAGTGGCGCGCAAACGTCACGCCACTCCCCGGCCGACGCCGGCCCCGGTCCTATGCGGCCTTTGCCTTGTGCGTCTCGCGCTTCTTCTTGGGCCGCGTGGCCTTGGGCTTCGCGGCCTTCGGCTTGGCCTTCTTGCGCTTGGGCTTGGCCTTGGGCATCCGCGCCTCGCCGGCCTTGATCGCCTCGCGGATGCGCGGATAGGTGCCGCAGCGACAGACGTTGCGGATCGCGTCCAGGTCGGCGTCGGTGACGTTCCGGCGCTTCGCCCGGACCTCGTTGACGAGCGCGACCGCGGTCATGATCTGACCCGGCTGGCAGTACCCGCACTGGGCCACGTCGATGTCGAGCCAGGCCTCCTGCATCGGGTGCAGCTCCTTGCCGACGGTCGCCGGCAGGCCCTCGATCGTCGTGATCTTGTCGCTGGACCTGATCGCCGAGACCGGCACCGAGCAGGGGTTGAACGCCTTCCCGTTGATGTGGCTCGTACAGGCCTGGCAGACGCCGAGCCCGCAGCCGTACTTCGGGCCGTCGACCCCGAGGACGTCGCGCAGTACCCACAGCAGGCGCACGTCGTCCTCGACGTCGACGCTGACGCGCTTGCCGTTGAGGATGAAGGTGTGAAGTGGCAAGGTGACTCCTTAGTGGGCCTTCTTGGCGGGGGTCTTGCGCTTGGAAGACGGCTTCTTCTTGGCAGGCCTCTTGGCGCGCTTCTTCTTCGGGCGCTTGATGCCGGCCTTGGCGAGGCCGTCGACGGGAGACTCCGGTATCGACGGGATCGTCGGGAATCGGCTCGAACCCGAGCGGGCCGCCGTAGTTGAGCGGGAAGGACGTCGGCATCGTCCCGGTCGCGCGACCGTAGGCGCACGCCACCGCGGCCATCGACGCCGCGACGCCGAACTCGCCGGCGCCACCGGGCTCGTTCGTGGTCGGCGGCATGACGATCACCTCCAGCTCGGGCGGCGTGTTCCACTGGCGCGTGTAGAACGCGTCGTCCCAGCTGCCCTCCAGGAAGTGCCCGTCCTTGAGGTGCAGGCCGTAGCTGAGCGCCTGCGCGATGCCGTCCATGATCCCGCCCATCATCTGGGCCTTCAGCCCGAGCGGGTTGATCGGCATGCCGACGTCGACCGCGAACACGGCCTTCGTGACGCGCGGCCCGGTGTAGCCATGCTCGACCTTGCGGTTGACGGTCTCCGGCCGGCAGTCGATCTCGACCAGGCAGGCGCAGCGGCCCTTGTACTCGCTGTGGACGGCGAACCCCTGGGCCGTGCCCGCGGGCATCGACCGGCCCCAGTTGCCGACCTGCGCGGCCTTGTCGATGACCGCGCGCATGCGCGCGTCGCCGGCGAACTCGCGGCGGAACTGCACGGCGTCCTTGCCCATCTCCTTGGCCACGCGATCGACCATCAGCTCGCCGGCCGTGCGCACGTCGGGGCTGTAGATGTTGCGCACGCTGCTCGTGTTGAAGTCCTTGAAGTCGTAGACCTCGCTGAGCAGCTGCGTGACGAGCCCGAAGTTGTAGGGACCGGTCGCAGTGAGGGTGAACACCGCCTCGGAGAACTGCAGGAAGTTCTGCAGCGGAAGGCTCGTGTCCATCGCCGTCAGCAGCTCGCCGAGGCCATGGGTGAAGTCGGTGGCCACGCTCGTGTGCCGCTGGTCGAAGGCGAGCACCTGGCCCGCCAGGTGCGTCATGCGGACGCGCGAGGTGCACATCGGGTGCACCCGGCCCTGGCGGAAGTTGTCGGTCCGGTGCCACATGAGCTTCACCGGCTTGCCCATCTTCTGCGAGATCGCCGCCGCCTCGAACGCCGCGTCGGCGAACAGGTGGCGCCCGAACGATCCGCCGCCCTCGGTCACGTGCACCGACACGTTGCCGAGCGGCAGGCGCAGGTTGACCGCGATCTGCTCCTTGGCCCAGATCGGCGACTTCAGGCACGACCAGATCTCCGCGCGGTCCTTGCGCACGTCGGCGATCGCGCAGTTCGTCTCCAGCGGATCGCCCGGCCGGAAGTGGAACGTGAACGTCTCGTCGATGACCTTCCCCGGCAGCGCCGGCGTGAGCGGGAGCTGCGCCCTGCGCAGGTCGGCGAGCACGGAGGCATCGGACTTGCCCGACACCGACGAGCCGCCCCAGTTGACCTTCAGCGCCCTGACGGCGTCGATGCACTGCCCGAACGTCTTGCCGCGCACCGCCACGCCGCCCGCGACGAACTGGCTGTGCGGGATGACCACGACGTCCGTGATGCCGGGCATGGCCCTGACCTCGGCCATGTTGGCCACGCCGAGCGCCTTGCCGTTGATCGTCGGCGGCCTGCATACCATCGTGGGCAGGGCGTTCGGGACGTCGATGTCCATCGCGAACTTCTTGCGACCCGTCACGATGTCGCGCCCGTCGACGCGCCGCTGGTCGGTGCCGATCATCGCCAGATCGGCGGTCCGCTTGAGCGTCGGGTTCACCGCGGTCGTCCTCGTCACCGCCGCCTTCCTGGCCAGCGACCCGAACGTCGCCGTGCGCCCGTCGGGGGCCGTGAACACGCCGTCGCGGGCCCGCAGGTCCGACGCCGCCACGCTCAGATGCTCCGCCGCCGCCTGCTGAAGGCGGTTGCGTGCCGTCGCCGCCGCCGTCCGCACCGGGGTGAAGATCGAGTGCATCGTGTTCGACCCGCCGGTGAGCTGGTTGAACACGAGCTCCTTGCGCGCGTCCGCCAGCGTGACCTTCACCTTGTCGATCGGCAGGTCCATCTCGTCGGCGATCGTCATCGCGACCGCGGTCGTGATCCCCTGGCCGACCTCGGCGCGCGGGAGCGCGAACGAGGCCGTGCCGTCGGAGTTCACCGTGACGCTGATGAAGGTCGACGTCGGCAGCGCCGCCAGCGTGAGCACGTCGCTGAGGTCGAGGAGCTCGGTCACCTGGACCGTCGGGACCGCGGCGTCCGCGGGCGCCGCGTCCCATTGCGCGGCCGCGACGAGCGTCGGGGCGGCGAGCAGGTAGCCCATCAGCCTGCGCCGGGTGAACCCCCCGGCGGGCTCGGGTCCCAGCGACGGCCCGGCGACATCCGGCGTGCCGGTGCCACCCGCCCGGGGCTGCTTGAGATCTGTCATGTGCGTGTCCTCCTTGGCTGACATCGCGCTCACCCGCCCGTGCCGAGACCGTCGGCGACGTCGCTGCCGTAGGACTCCTCGACGGGCTTGAGGAAGCCGTCGACGGACGGGTCGATCCGCGTGATGAGGCTCTTCGTGGACGGCGGTCCGCCGTCGGGGGTGTAGGTCACCGACGGCGAGACGCCGCCGAGGTCGACCTCGCCGAGGTTCTGCTTGGCCTTGAAGATGCCCTCGCGCGAGAGATCGCCATCGCCGATCGCCTTGCGCAGGATCGCGGCCTGGACCTTCGACGAGGCGTACGCCAGCGCGAAGTAGATGCTCGGTGGCTGACCGGGCTCGTACTTGTCATGTGCGGCGACGAGCTCCTTCATCCCGGGCGCGCCGGGATCGCCCCAGGGCGCCGAGAACGACGTCACGAGCGCGCCCTTCAGCGCGGCGGCCACGGGCGTGGGCTTGGCGTTCAGCGAGCCGTCCTTCGTGATGAGCTGCTCGAGGAAGGCCGGGCCCTGCAGGATCCACTGCGGCTTGAAGCCCAGCGCCGCGGCGGTGCCGACGATCGGCCCCGTGCTGCTCGGCAGGGCGACGACGACGACGGCCTTCGCGCCGGCGCTCTTGAGCTTCTGGATCTGCGCGGTGAACTCGGTGTCGCCGGCCTTGAAGGTCTGGCGCCCGCCGTCCGCGAAGCCGAGCTTCTCCTTGGCGGCCTTGTAGCCGCGCAGGCCGTCCTGGCCGTACTCGTCGTTCTGGTAGATGATCCCGATCTTCGGCTTGTCCTCCCCCTTCTTCGTGTAGTAGTCCAGCGCGTTGGCGATGTCGTAGCTGTAGGGCGTGCCGACGGGCGCGATGACCGGGTCCGCCCCCCAGATCGAGTCAAACGACGCCGGCGTGGTCACGAGCTTGTCGCGGTCCAGCAGCGCCTGGATCGCCTTCGTCGGCGGGCTGCCGAACGAGTCCAGCAGCGCGACCTTGTTGCGGATCGCGTTGTAGATCTGCACGTGCTGCTGGGGCTGGTAGCCGGAGTCCTTGATCGTCAGGCGGACCTTCCACCCGTCGATCCCGCCACTGGCGTTGAGCGCCTTGAAGAACGCGCGATGCCCCGCGGCGACGGGCTTGCCCAGCGCGCTCGCCGGACCGGTCAGCGCGTTGATGTCGCCGATGCGGATCGTCTTGGCCGCGACGTCGACGCCGGGGCCGCCCTTGACGGTGCCAGCCGACGCACCACCCGACGAGCCATCGTCGCCGGAGTTCGAATCGCCGGTGCCGCAGGCGGCGATGACGAGACTCGCGCCGATCACCGCAAGCGGTGTTGCTATGGACGGTGAGCGTCTCACGGGTGTGCCTCCTTGGGCGTTGTTACGGTGAGCTTTGGCGTCTTGGACGGGGTGTCGTTGCCGCGTGAGCGCCGCACGCGATCGGCGATGCCGACGAGGCCCCGGGGTTCCAGCGTCAGGAACGCGACGATCAGCAGGCCGTACGTGATCGACGTGAGGTCGCCGGCGGAGAGCCCGCCGCTCCCCTCGGCCGGCAGGAACGGCAGGTCCTTCAGCAGCGACGGCAGCGCGAACACGACCGCGCAGCCGAGCAGCGGTCCGGCCGTCGTCCCGAGCCCGCCGACGATCACCGCCGCGATGAACTGGATCGACATGAGCAGGCTCCACTGGTCGGGCTGCGCGAACGAGAGGTAGGAGCCGTAGAGCGCGCCGCTGATCCCGGCCAGGAACGAGGACACGACGAAGGCCGTGACCTTCACGCGGCCGACGTCGACGCCCATGACGGCGGCCGCGGCCTCGCGCTCGCGCAGGGCGACCATCGCGCGCCCGGCGCGGCTGCGGCGCAGGTTCCACGTGAACGCGGTCGCCGCGGCGAGCAGGATCAGCGCGAGGAAGTAGTACAGGCCGCTGGAGTCGATCGTCACCGCGCCGAGCTCCAGAACCTTTCCCGGCGAGAAGTCGAACGCGCCCAGCTGGACGGCGGGGAACGCGCGCCCCTGCGGCCCGCCCGTGAGCCCGCTCGGCGTTGAAGAAGACGTGCTGGGCGATGAACACGAGGCCGAGCGTCACGATCGCCAGGTACAGCCCGCGCAGGCGCAGGGCGATCGGGCCGAGCAGCGCGCCCAGCAGCGCCGCGGCGACCCCCGCCGCCGGGATCCAGACGAACGCGCTGAGGCCGTGGTCGGACCCGAGCACCGCGCCGGTGTAGGCGCCGACGCCGACGAACGCCGCGTGACCGAGCGAGATCTGGCCCGCGTAGCCGGTGAGGACGTTCAGGCCCGTCGCGCCGATCGCGGCGATGACGACGAACGTCGCGGTCGTCAGCTGCGCGGCGCTGAGCCCGAACGGCAGCAGCACGCGCGAAGACGACGAGCGCGGGGAGCGCGGCGCGGCGCATCACAGGCGCTCTGCCGGCGCGCGACCGAACAGCCCGTAGGGCCGCACGAGCAGGATGAGGATCATCGCGATGTACGGCGCGACCGCGTAGAAGTTGTCGCCCAGCGAGCTCGGCGCATAGCCCGAGGTCATGACCTCGGTCACGCCGATGAGCAGGCCGCCGACGACGGCGCCGGTCGGGCTGCGCAGCCCGCCGAGGACGATCGCCGGGAACGCCCGCAGCGCGGCGTCGCCGAGCGTCGGCTGCGGCGAGCTCGGAAAGCCCGCGAGGAACAGCCCGCCGAGCGCCGCGAGCGATCCCGGCCAGCGCCCAGGTGATGAGGTGGACGCGCGCCACCGGGACGCCGAGCGACAGCGTCGCCTCCTCGTCCTCGGCGGTGGCCTGCATCGCAAGGCCCCAGCGCGTGTAGCGGTCGAACGCGAAGTACGCGGCCAGCGCGGCGACCGTCACGCCGATGCCCCAGAGCTTGACCCAGGTGATCGTCACGCCGGCGGCGTGAAACGACGACGACCCCCACGGATCGCCGAGCAGCCGCTGGTCGGCGCCGAACAGCGCCTCGATGAGCGCGGTGACGGCGATCCCGGCGCCGATCGTGATCATCACGAGCACGAACGTCGGCTCGCCGGCGACGCGGCGCAGGACGCCGGCCTGAAACCCCGCGCCGGCGAGCGCCAGCAGCGCGACCGACGCGAGCACCGCCGGGACGAAGGCGATCCCGACGTCGGTCGCCAGCCAGGAGATCGTGTACGCCCCGGCCAGCAGCATCGCGCCCTGCGCGAAGTTGATGACGCCGCTCGCGCGGTACACGACGACGAACCCGAGCGCGACGAGCGCATAGGTCGCGCCCAGCGAGACCCCCTGGAACAGCAGCTGGAGGAACTCGGTCACGCACCGACCGCCAGCTCTTCGCCTAGGTACGCGCGGATCACGCGCTCGTCCTGCTGGACCTCGGCCGGCGTCCCGATCGCGATCGGCCGTCCGAAGTCCAGCACGAGCACGCGGTCGGCGACGCGCATGACCATCCCCATGTCGTGCTCGACGAGCAGGAGCGTCAGGCCCTCGTCGCGATGCAGCCGCCGCACGAGCTCGGTCATGTCGCCGCGCTCGGCCGCCGACATGCCGGCGACGGGCTCGTCGAGCAGCATGAGCTGGGGCTCCATCGCCACGCAGCGCGCGAGCTCGACGCGCTTGCGATCGCCGTAGGGAAGCGTCTGGACCGCGCGCTGCGCGAGGTCCTGCGCGCCGACGGTCGCGAGCGCGCGCCGCGCGGCGTCGCGATGAGCGCGCTCTTCGCTGCGCGCGAGCCCCAGCCCGCCGCGCAGCGCGCCGCAGCGCATGAGGTGGTCGCGGCCGATCAGCACGTTCTCGAGCGCCGTCAGCTCGCCCACCAGCCCGAGGTTCTGGAAGCTGCGCGCCACGCCGCATGCCGCGAGCTCGGAGCGATGGCGTGCGAGCAGGTCCTGCTCCCGCGAGGCGCACGCTGCCCGACTGCGGCTCGTAGACGCGCGACAGGACGTTGAACAGCGAGCTCTTGCCGGCCCCGTTCGGGCCGATGACGGCGAGCAGCTCGCCGCGCGCGACGTCGAAGCTGACGTCCTCGAACGCGGTGATCGCGCCGAAGCGCAACGTGAGGTCGCGAACCTCGAGCATGTCAGCCGCCGACCTCCTCGAGCACGACGTCGCGTCCGCCGGCGGTGCCTAGGTAGCAGGCGCGCAGCTCGTCGTCGAGCAGCAGCTGGGACGTCGGGCCGCTCGCGCGGACGCGTCCGTTCTCCAGCAGGAAGGCCTGCTCGGTGGCGCGCAGCGCGAGCGCCGTGGACTGGTCGGCGAGCAGGATCGCCGTCCCCTGCCGGCGGATGCGCAGCAGCGCCTCGGCGATCTCGGCGGCGACGATCGGCGCCAGTCCGAGGGAGGGCTCGTCGAGGATCAGCAGGCGTGGACCGGCCATCAGCGCGCGTCCGATCGCGAGCATCTGCTGCTCGCCGCCGCTGAGCAGTCCCGCGCGCTGGTCCAGGCGCTCAGCGAGGATCGGAAAGAGCGCGAGCACCTCGTCGCGCAGGCGCGCCTCGCGAGCGCGATCGGCCAGCGCGAACGCGCCGAGGCGCAGGTTCTGCGCGACGGTCAGCTCGCTCAGCACGCGCCGCCCCTCGAGCGTCTGCGCGAGCCCCTGGGCGACGAGGGCGGCGGTGTCCATGCGCCGCGTCGACCGGCCGTCCAGAAGGATGTCGCCGCCGACGATCGCGCCGTGGTGATAGCCGAGCAGGCCGCCGATCGCGCGCAGCAGGGTCGTCTTGCCGGCGCCGTTGGCACCGAGCAGCGCGACGGCCCCGCCGGCGGGTACGTCCAGACTCACCTGCTCCAGCGCAAGTACGGCGCCGCCATAGCGCACGGCGACGTTCGCGACCTCGAGCAACACCGACCGTTTCTCCTCCCCGACGAGCCGGGATCGAACAATCCAGCTCTACGAGCACGCTAAGTCGGCAGCCCGGGCGGGCCATCGGCGGCCGGTCCCGAAGTTCGGCTGCTGCCGTTGTGGACTGGTGACAACGTCAGCGAGACGCGTGCGACGAGCCCGGTCGGAGTCCGGAATCGTCTCGAACTCCGACTCCGCAACGCGGATCGCGATCAGCAGATCGAGCACGTCGGCGACGCGACGCAGCCGCGTGCCGGTGCGCTCCTCGATCTTCGCCAGCCGGTAGCGAGCGGTGTTCGGATGCACGTACAGTCGCTCGGCGGCGAGCTTGACGTTGAGGTCCGACCCGACGTACTCCAGCAGCGTCGTGATGAGGACGCGGCCCTCCGCCACGTCGTCGGCGACGAACGCGCGGACCGCCGCCGGGATGCGGCGGCGCGCGGTGTCCTGGCCGAACAGCGTCAGGCAGTCGAAGGCGCTGAGCCCGGAGAGCGCGAGCACGCCGCCCGCCGGGCGCATGCGCTCCGCCGCGGCCACCGCCTCGCTGTACGCCGCGGCGACCGACGTCAGCCCCTCGTGCATCGTGCTGATGCCGACGGCGAGCGTGAGGCGCTCGTCGGCGAGATGCGCCTGGATGGTCGCCAGCGCCTCGACGAGGTGGTCGATCGCGTCGCGCCCGACCGGCGCGACGATGACGACCTCGTGCTGGCGCACGACGGTCAAGGGGCGGTCGGCGCCGGCGACCGCGCGCGACAGCGACGAGGCGCAGGCGCGCAGATGGTGCTCGTCGTGCAGCGTCGCGGTGGGCGCGGCCACGACGACGACGCACGTGCACGCGGGCGCGAGCCCCGCCTCGCGCGCCGCGGCGAGCTTCGGTCCGGGGCTCGGCGCCCGGCCGGCGAGGAGATCCTCGAGCAGGTCTCGGCGGACGCGCTCGCCGTGGACGAGCAGCATGCGCTCGGCCTCGACGTAGACCTCGGCGGCCTCGCTCGCCGCGATGTTCATGTAGCGCATGACGATCGACGGCAGCGCGAGCGCCTCGCGGCGCGAGTCCTCGTCCGTGGCCGCTGCCAGCAGCGCGTCCCAGAAGACCTCGGTGTAGATCCGGAAGCCGTGCATGAAGTCGCCGAGCGGCAGGCGGCCGACGCGGCGCATCGCCCGCGGCCGGACGAACTCGATCTCCTGGCGGCTCAGCGGGCGGCCCTGCTCGAGGCTGCGGATGAGCGCGTCGTGCTCCTGCGCGACGTGCAGCCGGACGTCGGCGAAGAACGCCTCGTCGGAGATCGCGGCGTAGCCCGGGATCTCCGTCCGGATCCGGTGCACGCCCTTCTCGACGAACTCGTCCTGGCGCGCGCGCAGTGCATCGAGCATCGCCCGCAGCGCAGCAGTCATCTCGTGCAACCCGGCAGCCGTCACAGCGTCTCCTCTCACGGCCACTCTACTCTAGGGTGTATCGCCGAAGCACAGGCTGGTTCACGCGCGGACGCCCGCGCCTGCGTCGGTATCGCGGATGGAGCTCACCGGCACGACGATGCGATGCTTGACGACCTTGCCGGTCGCCGTGCGCGGTAGGGCCGCGACGAACCAGAGTCGCCGCGGGAGCTTGTAGGGCGCGAGGCGCTCGACGAGATGGGCCATCAGTGCCTCGCTACTGCACTCGGCGTTTTCCCGCAACACCGCGCACGCCACGATCTCCTCGCCCAGCAGCGCGTGCGGCACGCCCAGCACCGCTGCCTCCCGGATCGCGGAGTGGGCGGTGATCGCCGCCTCGACCTCGCGCGGGTGGACGTTGTAGCCCTCGGTGATGATGAGGTCCTTCGCCCGCCCGACGATCTCGTAGCGCCCGTCCTCGCCGCGGCACGCGAGGTCCCCGGTCCGCAGCCACCCGTCCTCGGAGAGCACCTCCGCGGTCTCGGCGGGGCGGCGCCAGTAGCCCGTCATCACGTTCGGGCCGCGCACGACCAGCTCGCCCGTCTCGCCCGTGGCGACGTCTACGCCGGCGCCGTCGACGATGCGCAGCTGGACGCCGACGAGCGGCCAGCCGATCGAGCCGGGCCGGCGGGTGGCGTCCGGAGCGTCGATGCAGACGACGGGCGACGTCTCGGTTAGGCCGTAGCCCTCGGCGAGCGGCGTCCCCGTCGTGCGCTCCCATGCCGCGTGCAGGGCGCCGTCGAGCGGTGCTCCGCCGCTGAGCGCGGCCCGCGGCGCGACGCGCATGAGCAGCTGCTCGCGATCGGCTGCCAGCATGCCCGCGTACGCGGTCGGTGTCCCGAGCATCACGTCGACGTCGCCCGCGCCCAGCAGCCCGAGCAGCAGCGCCGGCTCGATGCGCTGCATCATCACCATGCACGCGCCGCTGGCGATCACGGCGTTGAGGCCGCAGGTCTGGCCGAACACGTGGCACAGCGGCAGCGCGACGAGCACGACCTCGCCGGCGCGGAAGCGCAGGCGCTCGGCCGTCGCGACGGCGTTGCCCACGAGATTGGCGTGCGACAGCTCGACGCCCCGCGGCTTGCCGGTAGTGCCCGAGGTGTAGAGGATCACCGCGGCGTCATCGGGATCGAGGACGACCGGCGGGGCCCAGATCGCGTCGCTGGCGATGTCGAAGAAGCTTCCGGGCGCCAGCACGAAGACGCCCAGCCCGTCGCTCGCCGGCGCCGCGCGCTCGAGCGCGCGCCAGACGAGGAGCCGCCCGGCACCCGCGTCCTGCAGGATCCCTCCCACCTCGGTCCGCGTCAGGAGCGGGTCCAGCGGGACCGCGATCGCCCCGGCCCGCAGCACGCCGTAGTACGCCGCCGCGAACTCGGGCACGCTGGGCAGCAGCAGCGCGACGCGGTCGCCTGGCTGCACGCCGTCTCGCAGCAGGAGATCGGCGACGTGCCCGCTCGCGGCGTCGAGCTCGCTGAAGCTCACCCGCCGGCTGCCGGAGCGCAGCGCGATCTGCGCTGCGCCGCGCGCGGCGTGCTCGGACAGGAGATCGGCGACGTTCACTACGCGCGGGCCTCGGCGGGCACTTCGATCTGGCGCTTGAGGATCTTCCCCGTCGGCCCCTTGGGCAGCTCGTCGACGAACCAGACGTGCCGCGGGTACTTGTACGCGGCGACCTGCTCCTTGACGAACCCCATCAGCTCGTCGACGTCGACGTCCGCGCCGTCCTTCAACGCGACCGCCGCACCGACCTCCTCGCCAAGCTCGGCATGCGGCACACCGACGACCGCCGCCTCACGCACCGCCGGATGCTCGTAGAGCACCTCCTCGATCTCCCGCGGATAGACGTTGTAGCCACCACGAATGATCATGTCCTTCTTGCGATCGACGATGAAGAAGTAGCCGTCCTCGTCGACCCTGGCCAGGTCGCCGCTGCGAAACCAGCCATCGGCGTCGATCGCCTCGGCCGTCGCCTTGGGCTTGTTGAAGTACCCCTTCATCACGTTGTGCCCGCGGATGACGATCTCCCCCACCTGGCCGGCCGGCAGGTCCTTGCCCGTGTCGGAGATGATCTTCATCTCCACGCCCGCGATCGGCGTCCCGATCGATCCCGGCTTGCGCGGACGCCACATGTGGTGAAACGACGCCACCGGCGAGGTCTCGCTCAGCCCGTAGCCCTCGAGGATCATGCAGCCGAACCGCTCCTCGAACGCCCGCATCAGCTCCACCGGCATCGACGCGCCGCCGGACGCGCAGACCTGCAGCGAGGAGACGTCCGCCGTCGCGGCGTCGGGGTGGTGGAGCATCGCGCTGTACATCGTCGGCACGCCTTCGAAGACGCTGACGCGGTCGCGCGCGATCACCTCGAAGGCCTTGCCGGGGTCAAAGCGCGCCAGCAGGGTCAGGCAGCCGCCGGCGGCCAGCGTCGCGTTCATCGCGCAAGTCTGCCCGAAAGTGTGAAACAGCGGAAGCGCGCCGAGCGTGACCGTATCGGGGCCGATCTCGAAGAGCGCGGCCGATGCCGTCGCAGTTGCGCGCGAGGTTGGCGTGCCCCAGCTCGGCGCCCTTCGGCGTGCCGGTCGTCCCCGACGTGTAGAGGATCACCGCGCTGTCGTCGTCCTCGCGAGGCGCGATCTCCCGCAACGGCTCGACCGTGGTCAGCAGCTGGTCGAAGACGCCCGTGTCCACGTCGATGCACTCCGCGCCGGCCACCGCCGCCCCGCTGCGCGCGTGCTCGGAGAAGTCCGTCCACGCGAACACCGCCTTCGCGCCGGCGTCCTTGAGGTAGAACGCCGTCTCACGCCCCTTCAGCAGGACGTTCATCGGCACCGCGACCGCGCCCAGGCGCAGGATCCCGTAGTAGACGACCGGGAAGTACGGCACGTTGGGCAGCATGATCCCGACGCGATCGCCCGCCCCCACCCCTCGCGCCGCCAGCAGCCCCGCGACGCGCGCGCTCGCCTCGTCCAGCGCCGCGTACGACAGCACGGCGTCATCGAGCTTGACCGCGGGCGCGTCAGGGCCAGCGGCAGCAGACCTGCTCAGGTTCTCAGCCAGGTTCATCGGACACCCCTCCGCAGACGACCGTGATTCGATGGTCGAGCCTCAGAGGCCGCGATGGGAATGTCGCCCGATGCCGAACCGCAGGCTCAGTGTCCGTGCACGAGCGCCAAAGCACGTGCTCGCGGACGCCTTCATCCCACCTCGAACCGCGCGTTCGATGCCCAGGCGGCGATTTTACCTATGCAACAGCGGCGGCCGCCGCCTCCTGCACCGCGGCGAGCAGCGCCTGCGTGGACGGGCGCGCGGCGTCGGTCGCGCGCGTGGCGGCGAAGATCGCCCGGCCGACGGGGCGCTCGGCGATGGCGCGCAGCGTCACGGCGCGGTCGCGACCCGGCAGGACGAGGTCGGGCAGCATCGTCACGGCCAGCCCGCGGGCGACGAGCGCGAGGCTGACGGCGGCGTCGGTCGTGCGGTGGCGGATGTCGGGCTCGAAGCCGCCGAGCTCGCGGCAGGTCCGCTGGGTCATCTCCTCCCAGCCCATCCCGGCGTGGCCGGTCGTCCACGCTGCGCCGGCGAGCTCGGCCAGCGGGACGGCCTCGCGGTGGCGGCGGGCCGCCGGGTGCCCGGCGGGCAGCACGAGGTGCACGGGATCCTCGAACAGCTCGTGCCGCTGCACGCCGGCGGGCAGCCGCAACGGCTGGTGCTGCCACTCGTCGCCCAGCACGAGGTCGACGTCGCCCGAGCGCCAGCGCGGGCAGCGCCTGCTCGGGCTCGGCCTCGACCAGCTCGCAGCGCAGCCGCGGCGCGTCGCGCGCGAGCGCCGACCATCGCCGGCAGGGCGAGGTGGAGCGCCACGGACTCGAAGCCCGCGATGCGACCGCGCCCGGTGACCGTGCCGGCGGCCGCGGCCAGGTCGGCCTCGGCCCGCGCCGCGCGCTCGAGCAGCGCGTCGGCGTGCTCGACGAGCACGAGCGCCGGATCGGTGAGACGCACCCCGCGGCCCGCCCGTTCGAGCAGGCGCACGCCGGTCTCGCGCTCGAGCATCGCGAGCTGCTGCGAGACGGCCGACGGCGTGAACCGCAGGGCGTCGGCAACCGCGGCGATCGTGCCGCGCTCGTGGAGCTCGCGCAGCATGCGCAGGCGGCGCAGATCGAGCATCGTGCAGCAACGCTACTGCGTTTCGCGTCAGAAATCAGAATCGATCCTGATGCTTTGACCCGGCACGATGCGCGCCGTGCGCTTCTCGGGAACCCTCCTCTGCCTCGCCTCCGCCGTCGCGTTCGGCGCCATGGCGGCCTTCGGCAAGCTCGCCTACGAGAGCGGGGCGACCGTCGGGACGCTGCTCACCGTCCGCTTCGTGCTCGCCGCCGCGCTGCTCTGGGCGCTGATCCTCGCCCGCGGCGGCGCGGGCGAGGTTCGCGCCCTGCATCGCCGGCGACGTCGGCGTTGCGCTCGCCCTGGGCGGCTGCGGCTACGCGGCGCAGGCCGCCTGCTTCTTCGCCGCGCTGGAGCGCATCGACGCGTCGCTGCTGTCGCTGCTCGTCTACACGTTCCCGGCGATCGTCGCCGTCGCGGCGATCGCGCTGGGCCGCGAGCGCGTGGACGGCGCGCCGGCTGACGGCGCTGGGGCTGGCCCTCGGCGGGCTCGCGCTCGTCGTGGGCGGCGCGGGGGCGGGCGGATTCGATCCGCTCGGCGCCACGCTCGGGCTCGGCGCCGCGGTCGTCTACAGCACGTACATCCTCGTCGGCGAGGGCATCGCCGCGCGCGTGCGGCCGCGCGTCCTCACCGCGCTCGTCTGCACCGGCGCAGCGGCGTCCCTGACCGTCTTCTCGGCGCTCGCCGGTTCGCTGCGCCCGGGCGAGCTGACGCCGGCCGGCTGGGCCTGGCTGGCCTGCATCGCCATCGTCTGCACCGTCGCCTCGGTCAGCCTCTTCTTCGCCGGGCTGGAGCGCGTCGGCGCGACGACCGCCTCGATCCTCGCCACCGTCGAGCCGCTCGTGACGGTGCTGCTCGCCTTCCTCTTCTTCGGCGAGCGGCTGGGCGAGTGCAGCTCGCCGGCGGCGCCGCGATGCTCGGCGGCGTGCTCGTGCTCAACGCGCGGCTTCCGGCCGGCGCGACGGCGCGATGCAGCAGGATTGCCGTGAACGACACAGACGGGAGGCAGATCGCATGAGCACAGCGCCGGGCCGCTGACCGGGAAGGTGGCGCTCGTGGCGGGCGCGACGCGCGGCGCCGGGCGCGGCACGGCCGTCGCGCTGGGCGAGGCCGGCGCGACGGTCTACTGCACCGGCCGCACGACGAGGGAGCGGCGGTCGGAGTACGACCGGCCGGAGACGATCGAGGAGACCGCCGAGCTCGTCGACGCCGCCGGCGGCGTCGGGATCGCGGTCGAGGTCGACCACCTCGCAGCCGGCGCAGGTCGAGGCGCTCGTCCAGCGCATCGACGCCGAGCAGGGCCGCCTGGATGTGCTCGTCAACGACATCTGGGGCGGCGAGAAGCTGGCCCAGTGGAACACGCCGGTGTGGGAGCACGACCTCGACCGCGGCCTGCGGATGCTGCGCCTGGCGATCGACACGCACCTGATCACGAGCCACTTCGCGCTGGCGCTGCTCATCCGCCGGCCGGGCGGGCTCGTCGTCGAGATGACCGACGGCACGCAGGAGTACAACGCCGTCCAACTACCGGCTCTCGACGTTCTACGACCTCGCCAAGACGTCGGTCCTCCGGCTCGCGTTCGCGCAGGGCAAGGAGCTCGCGCCGCACGGCTGCACGGCCGTGGCGCTGACGCCGGGCTGGCTGCGCTCGGAGATGATGCTCGACGTCTACGGCGTCACCGAGGCGACCTGGCGCGACGCGGCCGGCGGGAACCCGCACTTCACCGAGATCTCCGAGAGCCCGCGCTTCGTCGGCCGCGCGGTCGCGGCGCTCGCCGCCGACCCGGACGTCCACCGCCGCAACGGCGGGTCGTTCTCCTCCGGCGGCCTCGCGCGCGAGTACGGCTTCACCGACCTCGACGGCTCCCAGCCCGACTGCTGGCGCTACATGGTCGAGGTGCAGGACGCGGGCCTGCCGCCGGACGCGACCGGCTACCGCTGAACGCGGCTCTGCGCGCGATGACGCTCGTCATCGCGCGCAGAGCGACGTCAGTGCGCTCGGGCTGCGTACGGCTTCACGACGTGGATGTGCACGCTGAACTCGACGATGAAGAGCGGGCAGATCTCGTCGGGCTTGCAGTTCGGTCGCCCGGACGCGGTGATCGTCGCGTCGCCCGCGTCGGACGGCGTTCAGCGTCCACTTGCTGTCGGGAGCGAACGTCTCGATATCCGTGACCTTGACGGCGGACTGCTGGACTCCGGCGTCGTCCAGATCAGGTCCGGATTCAGGCTGAGCGTCGCGCACGTGCCGGCGACGAGCTTGATGGTCTGGCCCTGGTCGGCGTTGGTGATCGTGCGCGGGCAATCGGGAGCCGGCCTTGGCGTTGCCGACATGGCCGGCTGGGCGATGCACAGCCCGGCCAGCAGCGATCCGACGAGCGCAAGGGTCTTCACGAACTTCATGGGCACCTCCATCCTCCTGCAGCATCAAACCCCGTCGAAAGAGTAGTGACGATTAATGTCATTTCTGTGAGCATCATCACGGCGATGGTTAGCGCCGTGTTAAGGTCAGAAACCTGCCCGCGGGGTCAGGCGGTGCGACGAGCGCAGGTAATGCCCGGCCGTCACGGCGCGCTAAGGAAGGTATGGCCGTCCGCAGGCTGATCCTCTCCGATCTGCATTTCGGGTCCGGCGACGACCTGCTCAGGTCTGCGGCTGCGCTGGAGCGCATCGAGCCCGAGCTGGCATGGGCCGACGAGCTCGTGCTCAACGGCGACCTGCTGGAGCTCGTGTTCGCCTCGCTGGAGGAGGCCGTCGAAGCGGCGCGGCCGTTCCTCGCGCTCGTCAACCGCCACGTCGGGCGCATCCACTACGTCCTGGGCAACCACGACCACCACCTCGTCTCGATGGCCCGTGACGAGCAGCGCTTCGGCGACGTGCTCGGGGCGCCGGCGCCGGAGCGTCCTGGTGTCGCCCCGGCGGCGCGGCTGCTGCGTGCGCTGTGTCCCGACGTCGATGTCGTCACCGCGTATCCGGTCTGCGAGCTCGACGGGATGCGCTTCACGCACGGGCACTACATCGCGGCGCATGTCAGCTCGTCGGACTGGCACCTCATGGACAACCTGGCCTGGTACCTGACGGGTGCGGCGGTGCGTCCGGAGCGGTTGACGGTGAGCGACTACGAGGGCCTCATCGCCCCGCTCTACGAGCTCATGTACCAGATCGCGAGCCTTCCGTCGGGCCGGCGCGCGCAGCGGCGGTTCGAGCGCTGGCTGGAGAGCGCCGCCGCGATCGCGCGCGCCCCGCAGCACGCATCGCGCCGGCTGGCGGGGCTCGCCCACGCCGTCGCCGACCGCGACGACGCGCGCCGGCCGCTCGCGGTCCACGACGCGCCGACGGCGCGCGTGCTCGAGGCGATGGAGATCGTCTGTCGCAACCTCGAGATGCCGCCGGGCACGGTCGTGTTCGGGCACACGCACGTCCCGCTCGACGGCGTCGCGACGCCGGACGGGCGCCATCGCCTGTTCAACTCGGGATCCTGGGTCTGCAGCCACCGGGCGCGCAGCGGCGCCGCGTCCGGCGGGCATGCGTGGCCGGGCACCGTCCTGCGGGCCACCGGCGATGCGATCGAGCTGCGCGGGCTGCTCGCCGACTGCGACGAGCGCGAGCTCGCACGGTGGGTCGCCGACCCACGCCGCGACGCCGTTCGCCCGTCGGCGCTGCCCCTGTCTAGGCGGCGCGGTACGCGGCGCGCGGGCGCAGGCGCAGCCGGCGACGATCCGCCCCTCCGCGCAGCCGGGCCGCTCGCAGGCTGA
>CAVSHS010000013.1:0-122113 GCA_963727785.1 uncultured Solirubrobacteraceae bacterium | reverse complement strand
GGTCCCGGGTGCGCGGGACCCCGAAATCGCCCGTGCCAATTGGCCGAACGGCCGCGCAGCGGGGCGAAACGCGGAACCCGCGTTTGCAGGGCTTTTTAAGGCTCCGCGAGACCGACCACAGCCAGACCACAGCCGGTCGGGGCGGCTCGACCACAGCCGGTCGGCTGTAGGCGGTCCGGCGCTCGCTCGGGGTCGTCTGCGTCCCCTCCCGGCCGCTTGTGCGGCCGCAGATGACCCGTGCGCGCGCTGGCTTTCGTGTCTGGCTCGTCCGCCGCCTGCTGCTCGCTGGGCCTCAGATCCCTGTTCACGTTCTTGAGAAGGAGTAGCGGTATGCGGTTTCCGATTGATACGTCGCGGTTGAAGTTCATGGTGGTGGCGCCGGCTGAGGAGCTGCGTCAGTTCGAGGAGGGCAAGCCGCGTGAGTCGTGGGCGCGGCGCACCGACGCCAACGGCGAGGTGCTGTGGCGGGTGCAGGTGGTCGCGATGGGCGATGGGGACGCGGAGATCATCCGCGTGGTCGTGCCCGGTGATCCGAAGGTCGGGCAGGGCGAGATGGTCCGGGTGGCGGGGATGACCTCGCAGGCCTGGGAGATGGACGGCAGGGCCGGCACGACGTATCGCGCGGAGTCGATTCGCTCTGAGGGCCGCCAGTCGGCGGAGAAGACGGCAGGGTCGGGTGGTGGGTCATGAGCGCCACGGAGACCACGGAGGCTGGCGTCGCGGTCGAGTTGATCGGCACGTGTGAGGCCGCGCGCATCCTCGGGGTTCACAGAAACACGATCCGACACTGGGCTGAGAACGGGACCTTGCGGGCGCGTGTGCTGCCAACGGGCGCGCGCAGGTTTGACCGCGATGAAGTGGAGCGCGTCCGCGCACACCCCGCGACAGGCGTCGACGAGCGGCGGATTCTGCAGCGGGTCGATCGCGGCGGGATCCTGATCGGTGAGCGCGAGCTGCGCTATCAGCTGAGCGCAAGGACAACCATCCGCTGGCCCGCGAGGACGGGCTGCTGGACGTTCTCGCTGAGCTTGAGCAGCACGGCCTGGTCGAGGCCGAGCTGTGCTTTCGCCTCACGCCAGTGGGCCGTGAGTGCCTCGCTCAGGCCGATGATGGCCGTGGGGGTGATCGGCGATGAATGGCGGTCAGGTCGCACCTGACATCGGCGGGATCGTCCGGATGGTCGTGATCGTCGTCGCGGTGCTGTTCTTCGGCTGGCTGCTGGTGGCGTGGGCAGTCATCAAACGGCCAATCCTCGCGCTGCCGGTCGCCGCGTTCACGGCCCTGGTGCTGCTGATCGGCATGCACAACGCGCAAGGGCTCGCGATCTACCTGGTCGTCGGGCTGTTGATCTGGCGCCGAGCGCACCGCGCCTCCTTCGATCGGCTGGTCGGTCGCTGGGTGCGTAGCCCGTGGGTGCGTTGGTGGACCTACGAGCGCCGCTGGCGCAACACGATGCTGCTGTCCGGCCTCGGGAAGCGCACGCGTGTTCGGGAGGCGGTCCCGAAGATCGCCAAGGTCATCTCGACGCGGTGGTGTGATCGGGTGCTCGTGCGCATGCTGCTCGGGCAGTGCACCGAGGACTTCGAGCGTGCCGCGCCGGAGCTGGCGCACAGTTTCGGCGCGAGCTCCTGCAGGGTTAGGGAGGACCGCCCGGGCCGGGTGTGGCTTGAGTTCACCACAGCCGATCCGCTCGTCGACACGGTGCCCGCGCTGCCGGTGTCAGAGGACGTGGATCTGGAGGCGGTGCCGATCGGGCTGCAGGAAGACGGCGAGCCCTGGAACGTGCAGGTCCTCGGGACGCACATGCTCGTCGCCGGGATGACCGGCGCCGGCAAGGGCTCGGTCCTGTGGTCGCTGCTGCGGGGCCTCGGTCCGGAGATCCGCGACGGCCGGGTGCAGGTGTGGGCGATCGACCCCAAGGGCGGCATGGAGCTCGGGCCCGGCCGGGCGTTGTACACGCGCTTCGCTGTACCGACGCTCGACGGCATCCCTACGAGCAGATCGCGGTGCAGCTCGAGGACGTCGTGAAGGTCATGCAGCGTCGCTCCCAGGGCCTCGCGGACGGGCTGATCAGAAAGCACGTCCCGACCGTCGAGGAGCCATTGATCTTGGTCGTGATCGACGAGATCGCGAACCTCACCGCCTACCTGACCGACCGCAAGGTCAAAGACCGCATCAACCAAGCCCTCGGCCTGCTGCTCACCCAGGGCAGGGCGGTCGGCGTCTGCGTCGTCGCGGCGCTGCAGGACCCCCGCCGCGAGGTCCTCGCGCTCCGCAACCTGTTCCCGGCGAAGGTCGGACTCAGGCTGGATGGGCCAGTCGAGGTCGACATGGTCCTCGGCGACGGCGCCCGAGAACAGGGCGCCCGCTGTGACCGCATCTCCAGGGCGCTGCAGGGCGTCGGCTACGTTCGCCTGGAGGACGTTCGCGAGCCCACCAGGGTCCGCGCCGGCTACGTCACCGACGACGACATCGCCAAGATGATCGTCGACTACGCACCCCGCCGGGCCCTGGATGGCGAGCAGCTGTTCCGGTCCGCGGAGGGCGACGTCGACGGCGAGGTCATCGAGCTGCCCACCGACCGTGAGGACCAGCCGGAGAGTGACGACAAAAGGCAGGCGTCATGACCGCTGAGCCCTGCCGCTTGGCGGTGATGGAGGACGACACCATCCTGTGCGCTGACTGCGTCGATGAGTACCGCGCCGAGGGGCTGCCCGAGATCGCGGCAACGATGGTGCATGCCTGGCTTGCCGACCCGGCCGGTCAGGCGTGTCGCTGCTGCGGCGCCACTCCGATGATGGGCCGGGTCGTGACCGGCCAGGGCATGATCGGCCGCGACTGCGCGTGGTGCGGGCTGCCCGCGGTCGGCGAGCTGGAGGTCCAGCCGGCGCAGTACCGCACGGTCAGCCGCCGCGACCCGGTTACGGGCAAGCGTGTCGCCCATCAGGCGTTCGTGCGCGCGGCGATCGTCGTGCCCGTCTGCGACACGCACCAGCACATCACGACCGGCCAGCACGCGCCGGTCGCGATCCCGCGGCAGCGCACCGCGAAAGACGTCGAGCAGCTGGGCATGTTCGCGACCAGCGACGACGAGCGGTTGCGCAACGCGATCTACCGCGAGACAGGCCGATGACAACACCGGTCCTCGAGGGCGCGCTGCTGGCCGGCGTCGTCGACCGCCTCACGCGCCCGGACTATCCGGCGTTCGAGGCGCAGCTGCGCTCCTCGGGCTACTGCCAGCGGCCCGTCCGGCTCCAGGGCCGCATCGACGTCTGCGACGGCCACGGCCGCCGCCAACAAGTCTGGACGACCGATGGCGAGCCCGACGGGGTGCTCCGCAAGGCGTGCGGTAACCGCCGGGAGGCGATCTGTGCGCCGTGCGCCGAGCGTTACCGCAGCGACGCCAGGCAACTGATCGCCGCTGGCCTGCGGGGCGGCAAAGGCGTCCCCGAAACGGTGGCCGGGCACCCGGCGCTCTTCGCGACGCTGACCGCCCCGTCGTTCGGGGTCGTGCACGCGCACGTCCTCGGCCCGGACGGCCAGCCGCTGCGCTGTCATGCACGCAGGGACCGGCCGGTCTGCGAGCACGGCACGCCGATGAGCTGCAGCCGCATCCACGGGCCCGACGATCCGTGTCTCGGCGAGCCGCTGTGCCTGGACTGCTTCGATTACGAGGGGGCGGTGATCTGGAACAACCTGGTCGGCGAGCTGTGGCGCTACAGCACGATCTACCTCCCCAGGCAGCTCGCCAAGCTGCTGCAGATCACGCAGAAGCGTCTGCACGAGCTGGTCCGTGTCTCCTACGTCAAGGCGTCGGAGTATCAGCGCCGTGGCCTGGTGCATCTGCACGCCGTCATTCGCCTGGACAAGCGGATGCCCGATTACCGCTCAGGCGAGCTGCGGCCGCCGGACAAGCGGTTTACGAGCGAGCTGCTGGAGGAGGCGTTGCGCGCGACGGTGAAGGCGGTCAAGGTGGAGATCCCCGACGAGCTCGGCGCCGGCACGATCCGGTGGGGCAAGCAGCTCGACGTCCAACAACTCAGCACCGACGAGCCAGACCGCCGCCGCTGGGCGAGCTATCTGGCGAAGTACACGACCAAGAGCACCGAACAGGCCGGCGGCCTCCTGCACCGCGTCGACCGCAGCGAGATCGAGCACGTCCACGTGTCCGATCACAACCGGCGCTACCTGCACAGCGCCTTCGACCTCGACGACCGCGTGAGCGAGGCGATCGCCGCCGACCCGCTACCGGTCACGCCGCCGCGGCCGCAGCCGGCGCCCGGCACCTCGCGCTACCCAAACGAATTGATCCTCCGGGCGCTGCAGGCGATGAGCACCAGCGAACGCGTGACGGTCCGCCTGCACGACCGCACCGAGCTCGTCGGCCAGATCATCAGGCGCACGAACGACGGCCTGGTGCTCGACAGCGGCGACGAGATCCCGGTGGCCATGGTGTGCGTGATCACCGCCGCCCCCCTCCCGCCGCCGAAGCGCGATCCGCGTGACCGGCGGCTTGCGGCGTGCGCGCACACCATCGGCTACCGCGGGCACTGCCTCACGAAATCCCGGCGCTTCTCGACGACCCTCGGCGCGCTGCGCCAGAAGCGCGTCGATCACGTCCGCGCGCAGCTGCTCGAACACGGCGATGAGAAGCAGCGCGAGCTCGCGCAGACCCCCACCGAGCAGCGCATCACACGCTTCGAGTTCGTCGGCATAGGCCATCTCACAACCGCCGACGCCTACCTCGCCGCTCAAGCGGCCGCACGGGCCCGTGAGCACCGCGAACTGGCGCGCGAAGCGCTCTATGACCACCACAACCGACGCTATGGGGACCGATGCGAACCGCCGCAGGACCCGTCGATCGCCTGACCCATGCGGGCCGCGCCAGCCTGCCCGTGGGTCAGTCAGCGTCCTGGGACGCGATCGCGGCGGCCAGCGCGTCGGGCAGCTCCTGGATCTCCTCGAGGAGATCGGTGAGGATGCGCTGGGCTTCCTTGCGGCCACGTACGGCTGCGAGTTCGGTGGTGACGGCGCCGAGGTCGTCGAGCACGCGGCGGATCTCGATCAGGCGGTCGTGCAGCTCGTGGACGGCTTCGGGGTCCTCCAGCGGGTCGTCGTCCTCGTCCTGGTCGGGCTCCTGGTGGTCGACGTCGACGGGCTTCGCCCCGGCTGTGGGCGGTGACGCGTCGTGATCTTCCACCGACGTGGTGTCGAGCGTGGGCGCGGGCGCAAGCAGACCGTGGACGGCGAGGTTGACGGTGCTGTCAACTACTGCGCGACCCGGGCGCAGTTGGCTGGCCTTGTCGTAGATCGCGAGCATCGCGTCCTCCCCATGCTGCGACATGACCACGGAGAGCGCTCGCAGCCCTGTGGCGCCCGGGAGCTGGCTGGTCTGCTCGTCAAGCGAGATCCGGCCGTGCTCTTCAAGCGCGAGCAGGACGGCACCTTGGACGCTGATCTTCTTGGCGTTGGCGGCGGACAGGCCGTCGAAGGTGTGCTCGGCGTACGCGCCGAACGAGCTGAATCCACGCGTCAGATGCGCCTCTCCGTCCTGCAGACGCCTGAGGTCGGCGGCGAAGCGTGCGAGGTTGCGGCCGGCAGCGCGGTAGTGGCGCTTGGCCTGGGTCTCCAACGGGCGGGCTTCGCCCTTCGTCAGGCGTGGTCCGAGGAGTTCCTGGTGGTCGGTCATGGTGTGCGTTCTCCGATGACGGGGAGACATCTGTCCCCTGGGTGCAATTGGCAGTGGTCAGTGGGGGCTGGTGAGGGCCCAGCCCTGGCCCCAGCGGGTAATGAGCACGGGCCCGGCGCCGGCGGCGGTGAGGCGACTTCTGAGGCGGGCGATGTGGCTGTCGACGGTCCGGCCGCTGATCTGCCGGTCGCGCCATATGCACCTGGCCAGCTCGTGCTTGCTGAACACGCGGACCGGGTCTGCTGGCGAACTTCGCGAGCAGCTCGAACTCCAGGCGGCTGACATGCACCGGGGCGCCAGCGACGGTGACGGTCTTGGCGATCAGGTCGACGTCGATCGCACCGGCCTGCAGGTGGCGCACCGCGGTCTCCTCCAGGACCCGCCGCACGACGGCTGCGATGACGGCGCGCAGCAGGACGTAACCTGTGCTGGCTGGGAGGTGGTGGTCGCTGCCGCTCTCGTAGGCACGCAGCGTCGCGAGCTCGTCGCCGGCGCCGAGCGTGATCACCGGCAACGCTGGATGCACGCGCGCATGCCTGCCCGCGCGCACGGACCGCACCAGCGCCGTCGCCTCAAAGGGCCGCTCGAGCTCGCCCAAGACCAGCACGTCAACCGCGTGAGCGGACAGCTTCGCGATGACTGCCGCAGTGCGGTCGGCCTCATAGACGGCGTGCCCGTCGCCATCGAGCTGGCCGGCGAGGAACGTGCGCTGCCCGTGGTCTGCGCCGGCGACCAACAAGGTGTGCTGTGCTGCGGGCTCGGGGTGCTGCAGGGAATGAATCGCCATGTCGTGTCCTGTCGTCTGAGAAGTGCTGTGCGCGCTCGTGCCTGTGGCCCTGGCCGGGTAGGGCTCTGCCGGTCCGGTCTCGCCGGACCCTGATCGCCAGTCCGCGCAGCCGGCCGGGGCTGTCCAGCGCAGCCCGTCAGGGCCGAACCCCGTGAGCCGCCTTGGCGGTGTGCTTGACCGCTCCTGGCCGGCGCAGCTACGCCGGTTGCCGTTGGCTTCCACCTATCTGCGGGTGGTCGTTTGCCCTTGAGGTCGTAAAGCAGGTCGTTACGCGATCACGGGCTGGTGGGGGTGCGCTCCGAGCCTGTCGTCGATGTCGTGGGCGACGATGCAGATGCTGGGCAGCGGTCCGGCGAGCGTGTCGATCTGGTGGTGTTCGAGGCGGCCGTAGATGACGATCGCCTGGCCGGGCTGCCAGTGGTTGGCGTAGTACTCGCCGAGCTGGCCGTAGGCCTGGACGTTGTAGCGGCGCTGCTGCTCGCCAAAGATCGTGCAGGTGTGGGTCAGCACGAACGCCCAGCCGCGTCCGAGATCCTCGTCCTCACACGGCACTGGTTCGCGTTCGACGTGGCCTGAGATCGACAGCTCGTTGACGTCGCCCAACGTCCTGATGTTCGCCAGCTCGTTGCGCCTGCGTATACGGGTGCGCATGCCTTCTGCCCTCCTGCGGTCGGTGATTGGCGGGTGTCCGCCCTGCGGACTTGTCCGCCTCGTTGCCGACCGGCGGTGAGCCTGTCAAAGGGAGCTTGCGACCGGCCAATTTCACCGGACTCGGCTTGTTCTTCTGAAATTGGTTGACAGGAGCGGCGCCGGTCGGCACGCCGTTCCCGTGGCCGGTGTCGCCGCGCTGCAGTCGGGCGCGGCCTGGCGGCGAGATCGCCGACTGGGCGCGGTCGCGTGCAGTGTTCTACGTGCCGTGGGGCAGCTCTATCCGCGGTAGTGCTGGCCGGGCCGGCCGCCGGCGCCCTGCGCCGCCGGACCGGACCGGCCGGCGGCGGCGCGAAGCGCCGCCGCCCTCGAAGACGTACAGAAACTTGTCACATCCAGGACCGAGATCGAGGAGGACACAGGCTCGAGGCCGACCGGTAGCTCGAGAAGGCGAGATCGCCGTGTGATGTGTTCTCCACTGAACGGTGATCGGGTTCTCCGGGTGCTCTAAGTCGCCTTGTGGCAGGCGCGTAGAAAGGTTCTTCCGGATGGACCAACCAATAGAGCCGTCGAGCGTTCTAATAGACACCCGTATTCAACGCAAACGAGTGTCAGCGTATGACCGATCTGGATGGCGACTTCATTGATGCGGGCTTCTTGACGTCCGAGCTGCTCACAGATCCAGGTAGCTGGATCAACCGACGAGTAGAAACGATTGAGATGCTTTCCAAGGAGGAGACGCGACGACGGGTCTCGGTCGACTTCACGCTCTCCGATAAGCAGCGATCGCAACTGCGTACCCGCCACGGCTGCGTTGTGCCCATTTCCGTGCTAAGCAAGCATCCGCGACGTAACTTCGACCTGCGCGACGAAGGCGGGGCGGCGGTCCCCGTCTTGGGCCGAGCCGACAACGGCGAACTGTCTTTGATCGCGTTGTTGAGCTCTGCGCTTGGTGCGCTTCCAACCGAACCGTCTGACGACCTTCTGGAGATGCTGACGGCGGACCTTCGTCAGATCATCTTTGGGGATGAGGAGGAAAGCAGCACTGCGTTGTCGTTCTTTTTCCAGAGCGCAAGGGCTGGCGATTCAATTCGGGGGGCGATTTGGGACGATGATGAGTGCCGGAGTCTCTTGAGAACAATGGCGGCTGACTACGTGCTGTTTGCTGCGCTTCCGTGTGATGCGCCAGCCCGACGAGTACTCAAGTTCAGCTACGGAGAGGATCTTCGGCTTGGCCCGCCGTGGGTTCGGACTCGTGACAGGTACTCCCCTAGAGAGCTGTGGTGGCGGGTTCGTTCGCCAGATTGCACAAGGTTTGTGATCGACTGTCCTGGCGCATGGAGGGCTAACAGTTTCCACATGGAGATCGCGATCCCTGAGGAACTGAGAGTTCGGTACGCGGCCTTGATGCGAGCCGTTCCCCAAGACGACGACGATCCTAGAATCGAATTCGTCGGGGACCCTGATGAGTGGGCGAGCCGGGTCGCGCTGTATGCGAGCGAGGCACTCGAGCCGTACGACGACGTACGCGCCTATGTGGAGGTCGTTTCCGAGCGAGAAGGTGGCGCGACGCGGGCGGCACTTACCGCACTGGCCGTTGCGGCTCTGCTTTGGATGGGATGGCTCTCCGGCCTTGACTTCGAGAACCCCGACGCGGCGGTTTCGATTTTGCTTGCCGGCGCGGCGTTGCTTTCAGGTCTCGCCGCAGCTCGAGGCAGGCATCTGATCGTCAACCGGATCTTCCGGTCTCGGCGCCGCGCGTTGATGCTTGTGACGGTCGCTGCTCTCGCTGGTTCGACGAGTTTGGCAATGGAGCTACAACGGCCTGAGCCGTTGGATGTCTGGTTGGCGGCGGCTATCGTGTGCTCGCTAGCCGCGTTGCGTCTGGGCTGGTCCGCGATCCGAGCGGCCAGGTAGTGTTAGCATGGCTCAAGGAGCGCGTGGTCGAATGCCGAATGACAACATAATGGGCGAGCCTGGTCGCATACGAACCGAGGGGGCCTATGTCATTAGGTCTGCCGAGAGTAGACCTCGCCCTGTCAAGGCGGCGACATCGGGGGATCGCTGGTCTTCGTCCGTGGTAACGGTCAGAGACAAGCTTCTCGCGAAGGCCGTCCGAGATAAGCGACGGATCACGTAGCGGCCGTCACGTCGCTCGGTGTCGCTCCTCGCCTGCGCAGTCCTACGGTCTGAGCGCGGCGACAAGGCTGATGAGAGTTGGGGCAGAACCATGTAGCGCCGTGGTCCGCCGAAGCAGCGCTCTAGCGAGGCGTACGGGCGCGGCGGAGCAGCGCGCCTGCTTCCTAGAGTTTCCGCTGTCCTGCTCTGAGCGAGGGGCTTCGAACTCCCCTGCACTCGTCAAGCGGCAGCGGTCGGCGCAACCGAACGAAGTACGGCGCAACGAGCGCTGCGCGAAACGCCACCGGATACTCATTGCCGCCGTCGCTCGGTGTCTCGCACTCGTACGACGGCGGTGACCTGCGAGGCGCCTAGCGGAGCGCCGCTACGAAGGTTGCGTAGCGCGCCGAAACTCAGGCGCCCTGCGTCGGTGATCTTGAGCGGCTCGGCGGACGAGCAAACGAGTGCGTAGTGCGCCGCGCGCCGGACGGGTCGGGTCCCATCGGCTGGTGACCGTGGCGTGCGACGGCAGCTCGAACGTGTCTCCGGACAGTCCTTCGGCCAGACGTCCACCGCACGACGCGATCGGGGCGCGACATCGACTCGCCGGGGCCGGCTCTTGATCGGGCTGAACAGGACCTCGGGCTCGTCGACGCGTCGCACAAGCTCCGCGACGGCAGGCGCGACCGAGTTGCCGATCCCCCAGAAGAACGACGCCGTCGTTGGCCTGACGTTCGGCCTCCTTGCGGGCGAGTATTGCCTCGATCGTCTCGCCGGCCTCCGTCCCGAAGCGCGTCCAGCAGAACGAGTGCGGGAGAGCATTGCCAGCAGGCGCCACTGATGCATCATCATGCATCGCCGGATGGAACTGAAGGACGCGATCATCGAGCTCCTGGAGCGTGAGGGGATCAGCCAGAAGGTACTTGCCGAGCGGGCCAGAGTCGACCAAGCGACGGTCTCGCGGGCGTTGCGGCGACCAACCTGCTCGCCGCACTGCGGCGCTATGCTCGCCTATGCAACTACATGCAAGAGCATGCAGCTGGCGCTTCTGGCGTCTACAAATCCGGCGCTGGACGCCGTCCGGAGACATGGGACGGTTCGCAGGAGCATGCTGCTGCATTGGCGAAACTTATCCTCGCCTCGCGACGAGCTGTGGCCGAGGCTAGGGAAGGAGACATCGCCGTGACTGGGGAGAGCGCCGGAGACCTGAGGCTTCGCCTGCGCGGCGCTCGGGCCTGAGCGACAGCGCGATCTCTGCGGCGTGGCCGCAGTGGTGGTCTGAGGACGCAGAGGCGTCTGCGTCGGCGCGCGCCGAACTGAGGTTCGGCGTCGCGCGGCGGCTCGGCCTCGACCCGCACTCGCTGCTCGAGGACCGCGACGAGCCACGCTTCCTGTGGCGCGAGGAGGCGCGCTTCAAGCATCTGTCGGGCGAGAGCGAGCGATGAGCGAGCCGGGATCACCTCGTTCGGGCGCGCGATCGCGTCGCTCCTGCTCAGCGCGTCGCCGCCGCCCGCCGGCGAGCTTGCGGGCGTCGCTGCGCACGACGCTGCGCGAGGACGTTCTCGCTCCGGCCGACCGTTCGTGACGCTTGTCGATCTGCTGTCGCTGAGCTGGGGCCTTGTCGGTACCTGTCGTTCATCTTGCGCGTGTTTCCGTGGCCGCAGAAGCGCATGGCGGCGATGGCGGTCAGGGTGGGCGACCGTTCGAGCGTGTTGTTGGGCAAGGACTCCTCGTATCCGGCGACGATCGCGTTCTACCTAGCGCATGAGCTCGGCCACATCGCGTTGCGAGCACGTCGCGGCCGACCGGCAGATCGTCGACCTCGAGGACGAGACGCCCGCGGCCGACGGCGAGGACGAGGAGGAGCGCGAAGCGGATGCGTTTGCGCTCGAGCTGCTCACCGGGCTCGCCCGACGCCGATGTGCTGCCGACGGGGCCGGGCCGCGCGCATGGCCGCGCGCTCGCTCACGCGGCGCTCGAGTCCGCGCGGGACTTGCGCGGTCGAGCCCGGACACGCTGGCGTTGTGCTTTGGGCACTCGACCGGGGACTGGCGGACGGCGAACGCGGCGCTTGGCCACATCTACCCGATGCTCAGCCCGTGTGGACCTACGTGAACGCGATTGCGAGGCAACAGCTCGAGCTCGATGACCTGCCCGTCGATGCATCCGACTTACCTGGATGCCGTCCTCGGCGAGGCAGGCGAGTGAGCGGTAGTGGCCGTGGCCCGACGGTCGACGTCGCCGTCGACAACGACGTCCTGCTGAAGGCCGCCTGCTACGGCCTCACGCTGAGGTTTTGGGCACAGCCGAGCGACGGCCCGAGCATCGGCGTCCTCGGAGCGGCACGCTTCGTGCTCGCGAACGCGATAGCGCGAGGCTCGACGGTGCGCGACAAGGCCGCCGCGAGCGAGGAGCTCGCGGAGTTCTTCGCACGCGCGGCCGTGCTGGAGCCGACCGACGCGGAGCTCAGCGCGGCGGCTGAGCTTGAGCAACTGGCGCAGCGGGCGGGGCTCGAGCTCGACGTCGGGCGAGAGCCAGCTCGCCGCGATGGTCGCTGCCCGCGACATCGCGTGCTCGACACCGGCGACAAGCGCGCGGTGCGCGGCCTTGAGACCTTGGTCGGCCGTTCGCAGACGTGCGCGCAGCTGTGCACGCGAGTGCGCTGCCTTGAGCAACTGCTCCTCCGTGCTCCTGGAGGAGCTGAACGAGTGAGTTCGACGCGATCGCGAGCGCCGTCTGCGCCGAGCCGGACGTCGACAAGGCGGTGAGCATCTGCTTCAGCTGCTACTCGGGCGGCGGGGCTGAGCAAGGCGCGGTACGCGCCGCGCTGGAGAGCTACGTCGCCTCGCTGCGGAGCGAGGCGCCGAGGATCCTCGCCGACTGACGCTACGGCGTCCTCAGCAGCACCGCGTAGGGCTCGACGAGCCGCGCCACGAGCCCGATCTGCACGAGCGGTGCCTCGTCGGCGTGTCGGGCGTCGTCGACGATCTCGAGGCACGCCTTGTCGACTCTGCCCCTGATGTAGCGGTCTCCGCGCCGTCCTCGGCTGTTGCCGACGGCGACACGGGTTTGACGCAAGCGGCAGCTCGAACTCGTCTTCATCGAGACTGTCGATCGCCAAGGCATAGCGCGAGCCGCGGACGTTGATCGCCGCCGGGACCTCCTCCCAGTCGACCGCCGTCGACGGAGAACTCCTCCGCGCGGTCGGGGATCGCGAAGTGCTTGGATTCCATTGGCTGCATCACGAGGTAGATGATCCCTCCGCGCTGGATGAAGTCGCGGGCGAACGGCTGCACGCTCGTCAGCGGATGGCAGGTGCTGCCGCCGTAGCCCCACAGCGCGTAGCCCGCATCCGCGATCTCCCGCCGTTTGCGGTCGATGATGTCCGGAAGCGACTCGCGGGCGTGCGTGCCGACCTTCATGTAGACGATGCCCGCGCCGGGATGCACGATGTCGGTCACGACTGCTCCACGAGCTCGAGCTCGTACTCGTCCTGGTGGGCCTTGCCGTAGTCCACTCGCGCCGCTCTCGCGCACGTAGCGCACGTGCGGCAGGCTGTCGCGACCATAGAAGTTCTCGAGCCGGCTGCGGGTCGTCGATCGCGGCTCTCGCCGGCGCGGTGCTGCGTTCCCAGGCACGGCCTTCAGCAGGACGTTGCAAGACCGCAGGTCGGGGGCATCGTCGAGGTGGTAGCTGTGCGCCTGAGGCATCATCCTCTGCGACGAAGAATCCTTGCGCGAGCGCAGAAGCTCTGGAGGTTCGCCAGCACCTGCTTCGGCCACTCCAGCTCCGGGTCGTCGGCGACGACAGCCATGCCCTCGCCGCGTGTAGCCGACCGCCTCCATGCCTCGCTGGATGAAGACGTTGACGCTCTCGCCATCGTTGCTCGCACCCCATGGCGGGTTGGTGTAGAAGCAGTCGAACGTGTCTCGGGCCCGGGAACGCGTCGAGGCAGTTGTAGAGCTCGGCGTCGAGGTTCTCGAGCCGCTCGCTGTCGGCGAAGCGCTTGACGGCTTGGCAGATCCGCTCGTCGAAGTCGTACACGACGACCTTCGAAGGTCCGTAGCTCGAGAATCCCGCGGTGGTGCAGATAGGCGCGTGCAGACGCTGATGGCGTCGCCGTCACCGATGAACGCCAGCCGCTTGCCGTCGGCCCAGCGGGCGACGAACTCGCTCTGCATGACCATGTCGCCGGTCTTCATGTAGATCTGGTCGAACTCGCGAAGCGGCCGGGGACGGTTCTGCACCACGTCCGATACGGCGTTGAGCGCGGCGTGCAGGTCAATCTCTTCAGCCATGGCTCCAGCCTAGAGGGCCCTACGCTTCGCGCGCATATGTCTTTACGTCGCACTGGTTGGCGAGGGGCCAAACGCCGACCCCGGAGTAGAGGCCGGAGACCGGAGCTGGAGTCGGCACGCCCTGATCGTTCGCTGTGGGCCGGGTCAGAGGGTTTGGCGATAGCGCGAGCCGTGACACGATCTACGTCATATGGAACGGCTACTGCGTGGACTACGACGCGCCGATGAATGCGCCGTGTGCGGGGTTGACCTGCCCGTGGACGCGACCGCGTGGTGGGACGCTCGCGCGAAGACGGTGACCTGTGCGACTTGCCATGAGGCGCAAGCCAGGCCTGCGATTGAATCGTCGACTCCGGTTGAGCTTGATCGCGGGCAGGCGGCGGCCAGCGTGCGGGGTGAGTATCAGCATCGCAAGGAGATTCGTGAGGCTGGGGTTCGGGCGGCGCATCCATATGTCGGGGATCTGCTGCTGAAGGTGAGGCGGGCGCCGCAGCGTGAGGCGGCCTTTCGTAGCGGCGAGCTGGGCGAGCTCGCCGTCGGCAAGATGCTGAACGAGCGTGACGCGAGGGGGCCGCTAATTGCCCTGCACGATCGTGGCATTCTGGGGCGGAGAAGCAACATCGATCACATCGCTGTTGCACCTACCGGTGTGTATGTGATCGACGCCAAGCAGTACAGCGGCAAGGTCTGGCGCAAGGATCGGGGATTTCGCGATCCAAAACTGATGGTCAATGAGAGCGACCGCACGGAGTTGCTCGTTGGCCTGGGCCGCCAACTCGATGTCGTCCGCGAAGTGCTGGCTGCCGGTGGCAACGGCGATGTGCCGGTGCAGGGCGTGCTGTGCTTCACCACCGGAGATCTCCCGTGCTTCAAGGTGCTGTCGATCGGCGAGTACCTGGTGCTCGACCGCAGGCGCCTTGGCAAGCAGCTGGACGCCGATGGCCCACTGGCGGCGCCGGCGATCGAGGAGATCGCGCACGCACTCGCCGCCAAGCTGCCGCCAAAGAAGGTCACGGCTTCCGCGCCGAAAAGACGTAGCGGCTGAGGCTGAAGAAGTATTCGTTGAGCTGCGCGCGTTCGCGCAGGTCGTCTGCCCAGGCGGCGGCGTCGTCGGGTTTGATGCCGTGGTGTGCGACGTAGTCGCTGATGATCTCGATGTGCCGCGCGCTGTAGGTGTCCGGGTCGAAGTCCGCGTTGATGACCGGGACGACGTCGATCGCCTCGACGTCAAATCCTGCAGCCTGGAGCCGGCGCTTCAGCGTGGTCGGAAGGTGGGGATCTGCGAAGCGTTGCGTCCATGCCGCGAGGATCGCGCGCAAGCGGTCGCGATCGTGCGCGTGCCATACGAGGGAGTCCCAGTCGGTGTCGAGCACTAGGAGGCGGCCACCGGCGCGCAGGACGCGATGCGCTTCGGCGAGGGCACTGTCGACGTCGTGGACGTACTCGAAGACCTGTGTCGACGTGACTGCGTCGAATGAGGCGTCGGCGAACGGGAGCGCCGTCGCATCGCCGGCGCGGAACGTCATCAGGTCGGCATGGGGAGATCGCCGGCGATGCTGCTCGGCAACGGCCAGCATGTCGGGACTCACGTCGATACCCGTGACGTGACCGTCGGGCGCCAGGTGCTCGGCGAGCTCGAGCGCCAGGAGTCCGGGTCCGGTCCCGATGTCAAGGATGCGGTCGCCTGGGTGCGGGGACAACGCCTTGATCGTGAACCGCCGCTGCTCCACCATCTCGGGCGTGCGGTAGACGGCTTCCAGGCGCTGGGCGACGGCCTCGTCGAAGATGTGCTCGGCGCTCATCTGGCTCTCGGCTGGTCGGTGTCGGCGGGGTGTTCCGAGGACTCGTCGGTCTCGAACGCCACCGCGTTGTCTGCGGCCGGCCGCACGCTGACTACGGCCTCGAGCGGCTGATCGTCGGTGCCGTAGGTGACGTGCGAGACCTCGAGCACGACGCGGCCTTGTAGCGGCTCAAGACTGGGATCGGCGTGGAAGGCTTCGAGTTCGCCGCTGGTCGCAAGGCGAGCGCGGACCTCGTTGACCGTCCGGGCGATGCGGTGGCCTGCGCGTTCGATGACACCGACGACTCCGCCCTCGGGAAACGGTCCGGGGGCCATCAGATCGGGGGCCAGCTCGGTCACACGAGCGGGGAAGTAGCTCACGCTCAGCTCTGCTGTGTCGCCGTCGACGAGCATCCGTCGCCATCTTGACCAGACCTGCGCGCCGACATCGACGGCAAGCGCAGCAGCGAGAGAGGCCGGCACGGGAACCCAGCCCGTGCCCGTGACCTGCTTGTCGACGTCGCGGCCCTGCATATCGGTCGCGTAGACGAGGCCTCCCGCCTCGCGTGCGCGTGCATAACGGCCTGCCATCGGCCAGCGGACGGTGCGCTGCGAGTGCTGGATCGCTGTCGCTCGCATCCCGGAGCGTGCTTCAGCGAGACCTTCGGTGACGAGCTGTTGAACTGCTCGCGCTGCGGTCTTCTGGCTGACGCCGTAGCGCACGCCGAGCTCGGCCGCGCTCGGCAGCTCTTTGCCGTCTGGCTGTTCCGGCGACGGCTCATACTCGCCGCCGAGGATCGCTCGCCGGAGGTCCGCGGCGATCTGGGCGTACGCGGTCTGGCGCGCGATGGACACAGGCCGATGCTATAGGCGAGGAACCGGGTTGACCGCAACATAGGAACCAGGTACCGTGGTCCCTGAGTGTAGTTCTGCGTGGTGGGCTGCGGCTCGCCATGCGGTCGAGCCGTCGGGAGGCGTGGTGGCGAGAGCCGAGGTAGTGAGTCTTGAGCACGAGCGGATGGTTCGGCGCGGTCGCGAGCCGTGGTGCACGAAGCAGGAGCTGGCCGAGCATCTGGGCTTCAGCGTTCGGTGGGTCGAGCTGCGTGTTCGCGAGGGCATGCCTGCCCGGCGGATGGGCCAGCGGCTGCGCTTTCAGGTCAGTGCCGTTGAGGCCTGGCTAGAGCAGGAGTCGGGGCCGGCGGCGTGAGCGTCTTCAAGCGTCCGAACGGCAAGTGGGTGGCGCAGGTCTATGACCCGGTGACCCGCAATCCTCGCCAGGTCGGCACGTTCGCGACGAGGCGCGAGGCGAGGCGGGCCGAGTTGGCGGCGATCGATCAGCGCACTGCGACGGGCCGGGAAACAGTCGCCTCGTTCGCGGCTCGGTGGCCCGTCGACTATCGACGGCCGCGCGCGTCGACGAACGCGCACAACGCAGAGCGCGTGAAGCCGTTCGCGGCCGCCTACGAGCGCCGGCGGATGGACTCGATCACCGTCGAAGAGGCACGGACCTGGGCGTTGCGTCATCCCGGTCAGCTGCCGTCGCTTCGCGCGATGTTTAATGACGCGCGGCGCAGCGGCATCGTCATGAGCAACCCGTTTCGGGAGCTGGGCATCGAGCGCCCGCGCGGTCGGCGCGACCTGCCGTCGGAGTGGCTGACCGCCGCCGACGTCGACCGCCTGGCGGAGTGCGCTCGCGAGGTCCACGAGGCCAACGGCTATGGCGACACGCTCGCCGGCCTGCTCGTCTTCGCCGCCTACACCGGCCTGCGGCCGGGCGAGCTCTACGCGCTGCGGCACGAGGATCTCGGCATCGAGACGCTGGAGGTAAAACGGGCGGCGGATTCACGCACCCGCGCGGTCACGCTGCCGAAGAACGGTCGTGCCCGCACGGTCGTCTACCCGGCGAAGGCGCGGGAGGGGGTCGAGTCCGTGCCGCGCCTGGCCGGCGTCGATCTCGTCTTCCCGTCCGTGACGGGCGCTCAGCTGTGGGCGACGTCGTTCAAGTGGGCGTGGACTCCGGTGCGCGCCGCCTTCGGGCGACCGACGATGGCGCTGCACGAGCTGCGCCACTTCTGCGCGACGTACCTGCTCGAGTTCGGCCTCGCGCCCGCGGACGTCGCCGTGCAGCTCGGGCACACCGATGGCGGCGCGCTCGTGATGAGCACGTACGGCCATCCGTCCGACCGCGCGGCGCGGGCGCGGATCGCGGCGGCACTGGACGGCCCGGCGGCCGGCGAGCTGCGACCGTTCCACGGCCGCGGAGGCGCCTGAGATGCGCCGTGGCTCCGGCGTCGAGCAGCGATCCGGTGCAGCTGGACCACAGCCGCGGTCGCTTTTCACCTGCTATTGGGCCACGTTGCACCTGCCTGGGGCACTACGAGCAACTTGACGTTCATCGCCGGTAGCGATCCGGCCGGTGTGATGGATATGGAGGGCCGTCACGGCATCAGCTTCCGCGTGCGCAAGCTGGATGCGGCGGGCCCGCGCCGAAGACTGCCACGGGCCCGTAAGGAGGTCGGTCATGGCGACACCATGCAGACGCGCTCGCTGGCTCCGGGGGCTGGCGAGCGTCAGATCCTGCACCGGGTTCGGGCCCTCGGATTGCTGTTGGCGCAGGGCCGCGCGGTCGGCGTGTGCGTCATCGGTGCGCTGCAGGACCCCCGCCGCGAGGTGATGGTCCTGCGCGCGGCAGTCGTGATGGTAGGTCGTGCGGCTCACCATTGATCGACCGGTGTGGTCGCTGCAATGCGTGGATGGTCCACTTTTACGCCCCGCATATCTGAGTTGGTATCGGCTGCGAAGGTGTCGTCGGCTGGGTCGGTGCCGCAGCGGTTTGACGTGTTCTTGTCGTATAGCAGTCGGGATCAGGCTGTTGTGGAGCGGATCGCGCAGCGCCTGAAGGGAGCGGGCCTTGCGCCGTGGCTTGACAAGTGGTCGCTGACGCCTGGCGGTGAGTGGCAGCGCGAACTCGGGGCCGGCTTGGACGCCTCGCTGGCGTGTGCAGTATTCGTGGGTCCGAATGACCTTGGTGCGTGGGAGCTGCAGGAGGTTGCGGTCGCGCTGGACCGAGCGGCTAAACAGGATAATTTTCGGGTTTTCCCGGTTCTACTGCCCGGCGTCGATGAACCCTTCGATCCGAACCGTTTACCGCACTTCTTGCGGACGCGGACGTGGGTCGACTTCCGTGGTGGCCGTAATGACGCACGCGCGCTGCAGGATCTGATCAACGCCGTCAAAGGCGTGCCATTCGGCCCGGATCTGCCCTTAGCGCACAACGCTGATGTGGTGCCGTATCGAGGGCTCCGCGCATTCGGTGAGCAGGACGCTCGGTTTTTCTTCGGGCGCGACCGCGAGGTCCAGCGCTTATATGAGAAGCTGAAGAGCAGCCCGTTTGTGGCGGTGCTCGGGCCGTCGGGTAGCGGCAAGTCCTCGCTCGTGCGTGCCGGGTTGGTACCGGAGCTTCGTGCCGGCGCCGTCGCATACGGTGAGCAGTGGCACGTCTGCGTGCTGCGGCCTGGCGCCACGCCGCTGGCTGCGCTGGCCGCGCAAATGTCGCAGCTCTTGCCGAGCCAAGCGATGCAGACAACGCTTGATGCCCTTGAGCGGGACGCACGCACGCTGCGTCTGTCCGTGGAGCTGGCGCTGGCAGACCGTCCAGCGGGGGACCGCGTGGTCGTGATCGTTGATCAGTTCGAGGAGGTCTTCACGCTTTGCCGCGACGAGACTGAGCGTCGCCAGCTGTTCGCCACGTTGCTAGATGCAACATCTGCGCCGGCTGGGCGGACCGTCGTCATCGTGACGCTACGCACCGACTTCTACGCGCGCTGCGCGAGCTATCCAGAGCTTGCGCAGCTAATCGGCGCGCAGCAGATGCTCGTCGGGTCGATGGATAGCGAAGGGCTGCGCCAAGCGATCGAGGAGCCAGCTAACCGCGTGGGTCTGGAACTTGAGGAGGGATTGTCAGCGACGATCCTGGCTGACGTAGCCACGGAGCCGGGCGCTCTACCGTTGCTCGAGCACGCCCTACTTGAGCTGTGGGAGCGTCGGCGTGGCGCGATGCTGACACTGGAGGGCTACGTGGACGCCGGGGGCGTGCACGGTGCGGTGGCGCAGCGGGCCGAGCAGATCTATGTTCAGCTGAGCCCTGATCAGCAGCACATCGCGCGCCGAGCGCTGCTGCGCCTCACCCAGCCCGGCGACGGAACCGAAGACACCCGTCGTCGCGTACCACGCGACGAGCTGGCCCCCGAGGGTAATGATAACTTCCAAACGGTCCTCGAACGTCTGGTCGACGCACGGCTGCTGACCACCGGCCGCGACGATACTGGACAGGAAATCGTCGACGTTTCTCATGAAGCGCTGATCCGCGGCTGGCCCCGGCTGCGGAGCTGGATTGACACAGACCGCGCCGGACTGCTCATCCACCGACGTCTCACCGACGCCGCACAACAGTGGGAGAACCTGAAGCGCGAACCAGGATCGCTGTACCGCGGGGCACGGCTAACGGCCGGCCGTGAATGGGCAACTGAACACGACGATGAGCTCAGCCAACGCGAGCGCGATTTCTTGATTGCTAGCCAAGCCAACGAGAACAGTGAGGCACAGGCAATCAGGCGTGGCAGGATACGCCGCGTAGGAGACCTGGCGAGCGGGTTTGGCCTGCTCGCTGTCGCTCTCGTCGTGCTGATCGTCGCCGTCACCAGCCTTCGCGGGGCCGTCGAGAATGCGTTTCGCGCGGAGCAGAAGCTGGGCGTCGCCAACCAGCTCGAGAAGTCGCTGCTGTCGATCGAGAGCGGCCTGAACCGCTACATCGCCACGGAGAACGCGAGCTACCTCGTGCCGGTGCGGCGCGAGCTCGCCGCTTATCCGGCCGAGACCCGCCGTCTCGCGAACCTCGTCTCCGACGATCCAGGCCAGCAGCGGCGGGCGCGCGCGATCGGCGGCGCGATCACGGACTACGACATGCTCTGGGCATCCGTGATGCCCGACGTCGCGCGCCAGTTGGGCTTCGGGAAGGCCCGCAGCCAGTTTGAAACGGACGGTGGCCGGCAGCGCCTCGACGCGATTCGCACGCAGTTCGCGAGCTTCGTGGGCAGGGTGCGTGCGGCGCTCCGCAGGCGCGAGGCCGAGGCGGAGTCGCAATCGGCACGCGCGATCAATATCGGCATTGGCGGCTTGAGCCTCCTGGTTATCCTCACACTCGGATTGACGATCCATCTCCGACGCGGTTGGCAGTGTGCCCGGACGGGCCAGTAGAACTGCGGCTCTTCCTCGATTTGTGGATCGGCACGTGTGATACCCCAGTGCTAATGGGCCACATTGCACCTGCCTCAGGCACTACGGGCTGTCGGTGCGCGAGAGTCCGAAATCGCCGTGGATGTTGGCAACCAGTTGCGCAGCCGGCGACACGTGAATCATCGTTTTGCAGGGATTTTGCGCCTCACGGGATCGTCCGCGTTCTCTCCCGGCCGCTCGTGCGGCCGCGGATGATCCCCGCGCTCGCTGGGGTCGTGTCTGGCTCGGCCGCCGGCGATGGTGAGGTAGGGCACAGATCTCGGCAATGGGCGTCCGCGATGTATCAGTTGTTGCAACTGCGGGCTCGTTGTTTTCGAAGCCTTCCGCACCCGTCACAACCGCGCCAGGGGTCGAGATCATGTACTGGACCACGAAGCTCCTCGTCATTGCCAATCGCACCATCGACGCGAATGAGATCCGCGACGCGATCGTCAGCCGCGCCGATGGGGGTCCGCTGGAGGTCACGCTTGTCGCGCCGGTACTCAGCGGCGCCGGCTCGATGCGCGCGCGCCGGACAAAGACGGCACAGCGACTGGACGGAGCGGTCAAGCAGTTGCATGAGGCAGGCGTTCACGCCGAGGCGATCGTGGGAGACGCTGACCCCATCGTCGCCGTTCAGGAGGCTTGGGACCCACGCCGGTTCGACGAGGTGGTCGTCGTGACGCCGCCGACCGGGATGCCGCGCTGGATGCCGGCTGATCTGCCGCATCGCGTCGAGCGTCTCACCTCAGCCCGGGTGACGCACGTCGTCACCACTGGCTCTTGAATCCGGTCACACCGGACGCAACTCACACCCGTCCGCCAGCGCACGTTCCTCAAGCGTCCGCACGGCGCTCACCAGCGCGGCCCGGCGCTTGCGCTGGCGGCGTTCCTGCGGCGCGAGCCCAGCCGACCGTCGCGGCCGATCGTGACGTTGACGCGCCCGCAGACCAGGCGACCGTTGCGACGCCATGCAAGCTGCGCATAACGCTGGCCTTAGCATCGTGACCCGTGAACGACTACCGTCGTGGTGTCGCGCCTGAGCTGCCTGCCGCGTTCTGGCAGACCGAGCCGATGGCTGCTGCGCTTGCAAGCGGCGACCTCGGACAGATCCTCCGCGCGTACCGATTTCATCCGTTCCACCCGCAGCAGCCGTTGCCGCAGGATCTCGTTGCCGACTGGCTCCACATCAGCCAGTCAAGCCTGAGCAGGATCGAGCAGGGCAAGCGCCGCGTCACCATCGACGACCTCGCCGGGTTCGCGCGCGATCTCGGCATCCCGATGGCGGTTCGCTGGATGCGACCGGACGCCAGCCTCGCGCGAGCAGACGTGGATCCGTACGAGCCTCTGGAGATGGTGCGCTATGTCGAGCGCTCGGAGCTCGGGCCTGACACCCTCGAAGCGCTGCATGCGCGTGCCGAGAAGCTCTGTTGCGACTATTCCGTAATGCCGCCACAGGCGTTGCGGCAAGAGGCGGAGCAGCAGTTGCGCTACGCGTGTCGGTTACTCGACGGCCGCAAGACGTTCTCGCAGCATCGCGAGCTGCTCGTCGTCGCCGGCTGGCTCTCCCTGCTGCTCGGCTGCCTGCACAACGACATGGGCAATCGAGGTCCCGCCGAAGCGGCGCGCGACGCCGCTCATCACCTCGGCAAGGAAGCCGGCCATCCGGTCATCGTCCGCTGGGCCTGCGAGCTGCACTGCTGGTATGCATTGAACGACGGGCGCTTCCACGACATGACGCGATTCGCCGACGCCGGCTTGGCGTCCTTGAGGACGGCCGACTCCGCGAGCGTCCAACTGGCCCTGCAGGCCGCCAAGGGCTGGGCGAAGCTCGGTGACAGACACGAAGCCGAAGCCGCGCTGGAGCGCGGCTCGTCGCTGCTCAACCAGCTTCCGGCCGTGGAACACCCCGAGAATCACTTCGTCTTTGACCCGGCGAAGTATGAGTTCTACGCCGCGCCGATCTACGAATGGCTCGGCGAACACGAACGCGCCGAGGAGCATTGCCACGAGGTCTTCGATCGATGTACCGCCGCTGACGGCACGACCGCGTGGCCGATGCGGCTCTCCGACACGCAGAGCACGATGGCGCTCGTGCAGTTGCATCAAGGCGATCTCGGTGGCGCCATCGAGTACGGCAACCGCGCGCTTCGCCACGACCGCAGATGCGTCCCCTCACTGATGAGCGGCGCAAGCGACGTCCTCGCGGATCTGGAGCGACGGCATCCCCGCGAGGCGGTCGTGCATACCTTTCGCGAACGCTTCGTCGAACTGTGCCGCGAGTATGGCTATCAGGCTCCAACGGCCGCGTGACCGGCGATCTCTGTCTCACGCCGGCCAGCGGCTACCGCGTCGGCCTCACAGAACCGCGTCGAGACGATCGATGATCTCCTCGGGCGTGGCACCGGCCGCGGGAGGACGCAGGTCGGCGTTCAGCCTCGCTGGGCCGACCACTGCTGCGTCCTCATCCCATCCTCGAGTCGCGTCGAAGAAGAACAAGCTGACCGGAGGAGCGGGAGTCTCACGGTCGATCGTGGTTGCGTGAAACTCGCCCGCCGCGACCGTGTACGACTGGCCCGCTGACAGGATCGCCGTGCACTCGGGCGTTGCTGCGGCCGCCCGACCCGTGTTCCTTACCGGCGACTGCTGACGGTTGAACGGAATAGCTACGCCTGTCGTCGGGAGAAAGCTGAAAAAGATTGACGGATTCCGTCTCCGGCAAGCGGATGCGGCGTCTGTACCACGGAGAAGGTCTTGTTCTCGATCTGGCCCGCCAACACCCAACTCGTTGCGTGGGCATGGTGAGAATGGACCGAGAACAGGTTCGACCGTTGCGGGTGTACCGGCAGAGCGACCTGTCCGCGATCGTCGCCCGTCCGCCTCCCGGTGGTGCCACGGCCATACGTGTAAACGTAACATCTCCTTGATGCGTCCTCGCTCCAGCGTTGCCATCAACGGCATGGCGTAGAAGCCCTGGGAACTTCGGACGAAGCGCGCGGGTACGCCGGTGGGCCCCTCGATCGTCGATCGCAGCAGCGGCCAGAGCGGGCGAAGGTCCGTGATGGCACGAGCCAGGTGGTCACAGGGCGCGCAACGTGCTTGAGCAGCCCGACGACCAAGGTGCGGATCATCAATGCCCTTGCGGCCGCGGAGGTCACGTCCTCGCACGCATCGACCAGGTCGCGCCCGGTGATTCTCCGGTCCATCAGAAGCTCGGAGGAGACCGCCGAGACGGGCGCGTAACGCCGACTCGGCAAGCCGCGTGCGCGATCAAACTCGCCCATGGCAGTCGCACGAACCCCCGCCATGATCGCAGCCACCTCAGGCCACGGGGCGTTGAACCCATCGACCTCCGCTTGCAGATCGATGGGGGTCGAGACGACCGAGCTCGTGATCAGGCGCAGCGTTGCGGCACTCGGTGGACTCACGAGAATATGCACTCGCGGAATCTCTCCTTCGAGAGCAGGTGCGAGATCCGGCGGTAGAAATGAGCGCTGGCCTACCTGCACGACAGCAATCCTGCGGCCGGACTGCACCGCGCAGGACAGTTCTCTATGAATCGAACTGTGGCTCTGCGCGAGGCTCCGGGTCACGCCTTCGGTAAGGATCACCAAGAACGTCGCTGCCGTCCGAATCCGGTCGTAGATCCGGTCGCCCAACGTGTGATCGGGGTCATCGATATGGTCACAGAACGCTCGTGCACCGTTGCTGTTCAGGTACGCATGAAGCTTGGCGGCAAGCGCCGCCCGCGTCATCGTTGCCGATGGCAGATGAAGACATCGAGATCTGGTGATGGCCTCATGCGCGCGTACCTGGCTGCGGTGGGGCACCGACCCTCCGAAGGCTACGCCTACGCGCCAGGCGCTCACGCTCTCCGGTCTCGTGCACTATCCCAGCAACCGCCCGAGCGCGGCGTCGAGCAGCTTCGTGCGATCGGCGTCCGTCGCGAGCTGCTCGAGCCCGAAGCCGAGCAGCAGCGTGTCCTCGGTCGACGTGCCGGCGAAGTTGTTGACGAGACGTGAGCCGATCGCGAAGTCGCCCTGGTTTGGCGGGCTGCCCGCGGGTGCGCCGGCGATCGTCCAGCTGCTCGTCGCGTCCTCGAAGCCGTCGGCGGACGCGACACCGTCGACGACGACCCGCGTGTCGTCGACGAACGCCCCGGCGCCCCCCGTGCCCGGGTCGGTCACATAGCTGATCGACAGCTCGACCTGCCTGCCCTTGAAGCCGGACAGGTCGAAGGCCACCTGGCGCCAGCCCCCGGTCGAGCCGGTGACCGCGTTCCACGTGCCGCTCGTGCCCGCGGCGGCGCAGTCGGCGCCGCCGAGATAGTGGCGCAGGAAGGGATGCATCGTCAGCAGGAAGCCCGTGGCGGTGCACTCGGCGGGCGGGGCCGTCTTCGTGGCGCCGTTGAGATCGGGCAGCGTCGTCCAGTCGTCCTGGCCCACCGTGTGCGCCTCGACGATGACGTGGTCGTAGTTCGGCTCGGTGCTCGCCGACAGCTGGAACTGCAGCTGCGCGCTCGACGCCGACGCGAGGTCGACCGTCTTCGTCAGGCGCATGTACGACGCGTCGGCGTGGACGGCACCCGCGTAGCGCTGGCCCTCCACGGGCGCGAACGGGCTGTTCTCGCCGAGCGGATACTCGGCCGCGCCCTTGCTGGCGAACTGCGGGAAGGAGGCGACCGGCAGCACGTCGCTCGTCGGCTGGAAGACCCCGGCCTCGTTGAGCGGGTTGTCGCCCGCGACGACCGGCCCGCCGAGCGTGCCCGCTGTAGCCGTCGATCGGATCGGCGATCCCCGCGACGGCCTGCGGGTTGCTCGTGTCCGTGCGCGTGAAGGCGCCGAGGTAGTACTGACGGAAGTCGTCGGCCAGCAGCAGGCAGTCGCTGAAGAAGCCGGGGATCGTCTTGACGACGCACTCGGCGCCCGGATCGCCGTTGAGGCCGTAGAAGACGCCGCCGACGGAGTCGCTGACGCCCGGCAGCCCCTGGTACTGCGCCGTCTCACCGGCGTGGATGAGCTTGCCCCCCTCGTTGAGGTAGTCGCGGACGGCGATCGTGAGGTACTGCTGGCGCTCGGCCACCGCGGCGTCGGGCAGCTCGCCGAACGGCGTCGTGATGAGCTCGTCCTCGGGATCCTGGGTCAGGCGGTTGTCGCCGAGGTACCAGACGACCGCGTCGTAGTGGCGCAGGACGCCGAGGTCGTGCGGCACGCCCTGCGCATCGACGTCCCAGACGTCCGCCTTGTAGCCGGCCGCCTCCAGCGCGGCGACGTACCCGGCGGCGTACTTCGGGGCGTTCGTTCCCGCCGGATAGGTCGGGTTGACGCCCTTGTAGTCCTCGTTGGCGAGGACGAGCACGCGCGCGCCGCTGTCCTTGGCGAGGGTGTAGGTGAAGCGCTCGCTGCGACACGCGCCCCGTGCCCGGCTTGAAGCCGGTGAACCAGACCTCGACCTTGTCGCCCGGCCGCGCTCCGCGCACCGTGCCGCGCAGCTCGGCGTAGTACGCGTCGCTCTCGCGCCCGTAGCGCTCGCCGCCGGCCCATCGCCCGACGGGCACGCTGCGGCTGCGGCGGCCGGCGATGCGGTAGCTCATGCGGACGCGCTTCAGCGCGCGCTTGGCCGTGACCGCGACCGTCTGGGGGTCGCCGTAGGAGACGTCGAAGCTGTCGACCCTGGAAGTCGTCGGCCTTGCGACCGACCGCCGACACCGGATCGTCCGGATCCTGCGCCGACTTCGCGACCGACATCGCGAACGGGATGTTCTTCTCGAACTCGTCCTGCACGAGCCGCTCGTCGTCGGGGAACTCGAAGTCGCTGCCGCAGTCGGCGGCGTTCCACTGATCGTCGGGAAGCTCGTTGGAGGCCGACTCGCAGGTCGACATCTCCGGCGTGAAGGCGAGCGTGCCGTAGCGGTCGGTCATGTGCAGGTCGGTGTCGCCGTTGGTCGTGTAGAGCTCGGCCGAGATGTCGGGGTCGTAGCCGGAGACCGCGGGGTGCGCGTCGTCGCCGGCCATCGCCTCGTAGATGACGTCGTCGGGTGACGGCGTCGCCACCTGCCAGCCGATCCCGTAGAGCAGCAGCTGCGCGGCGGAGTGGTAGTTGACGAGGAACTCGAAGCCGACCCGGCGCACGAGCTCGTCCAGCCCGCGCGTCTCGGGCTCGGACGCCGGCCCCGTGCCGCGGTACGTCTCGCTGGCCGGGTCGTCCGACGAGCCCTCGTTGTCGTAGCCCCACTTCACGGGGAAGTTGCGGTTCGGGTCGACGCCGTCGCCCGCCATGACCTGGCCGTCGCCGTTGTTGTCGCGCAGGTTCTTGCGCCACAGGCGCTGGCCGGGCTGGAACGTGAAGTCGTATCCGTCGGGGTTCGCGACGGGGAGGAACCACAGCTCGTTGGCGTCGACGAGCCTGCGGATCTCCGCGTCCGTGTCGTAGCCGTCGACGAAGCGATGCATGAGCCGGCGCACCATCTCCGGCGTGATCCACTCGCGCGCGTGCTGTGCGCCGAGGTACAGCACCGCGGGCTTCGCGCCGTCGCGCTGGGTGCGGGCGTTGCGCGAGACCTTCAGCGCGACGATCGGCTGGCCGTTGATCGTGTGGCCGTACGTCTCGAGCTTCGCGATCTTCGGGTTGTCCGCCGCGACCTGCTCGAACTCCTCGCGCAGGCCGCCCGCGCCGCTGTAGGTCCGGAAGACGTTCAGGCCCTGCGCGACCTGCGCCGTCGCGCGCTGCGCGACCGTCGCGCCGCCGACCTCCTTCGGCGCCAGCTCGACGCCCTTGGCGCCGAGCGCCTCGGCCTGGCGCCCGCTGAGGATCGTCTCCACGCGGACGCTGGCCTTCCTCGCCGCGGCCGGCGGCGACGGAGGAGAGGTCGAGCTCGCTGCGGTCGACGCCGAGGGCGATGATGTCGCGCAGCTGGTCGGCGGTGACGACGCCCGTGTAGACGTCGAGGCGCTCCGTTGCCGTGTCGTGCGCCCTGGGCAGGGCTCCAGCATCCGAACCGAGGGCTAGCAGCGCGACGAGCGTTGAGAGGGTCGCGAAAGAGAACCGGGCCAAGGCGTGCTCCGTTCGTGGACGTCGACCAGCAGCCTTTGCGCCCTACCCGCTCGCGCGGACCGTCAAGCGCGGCGCTTAATCGTTCCCCATCTCGGCGCGATCGAATCACGCGATCATGCGAGACTCGCGACGCGATGGAGCGCAAGCGACGGCTCGTCACCGCGATGCAGGTCAAGCTGCTCAACCCGCCGATGCGCGCGCTCGCCGCGCACGGCCTCGTGCCGGGCGTCGCCGTACTGGAGACGACCGGCCGCAAGAGCGGTCAGCCGCGCCGCACCCCCGTCAGCAACGGCCTCGAGCGCGGAACGAACACGTTCTGGATCGTCGCCGAGATGGGCCGCAAGGCGGCCTACGTGCGCAACATCGCCGCCGACCCGCGCGTGCGGATCCGCGTGCGCGGCCGCTGGCGGACGGGAATCGCGCACCCGCTCGACGACGAGGACCCGCGCGCGCGCCTGCGCGCGCTCTCGCGCGTGAACGCCGCGGGCGTGCGCGCGCTGGGCACCGACCTGCTCGTCATCCGGGTCGATCTCGACCCGTAGCCGGAGCTCAAGCAGACAGCCGGTGCCGCAACCGCGAGCTCAGCGGTCGGGGCGCTCGGGATAGATGTCGTCGATCGTGACCAGCGCGACGTACGGAGCGCCGGCGGCCGCCGCGATCCGCTCGCCGCCGCCGGCGAGGCGGTCGAGCACGCTGACGACGCCGCAGATCTCGTGGCCGGCCTCCTGCAGCGCCTCGATCGCCGCGACCGTCGAGCCGCCGGTGCTGACGACGTCCTCGACGACGAGGCAGCGGTCCTCGGGCGCGAGCAGCGGGCCCTCGATCCGGCGCGAGAGGCCGTGGCGCTTGGCCTCCTTGCGGACGAAGAAGCCCTTCACGTCGGCGCCGCCGGCGAGCGCCGCGCAGGCGACGGGGTCGGCGCCCATCGTCATGCCGCCGACCGCGGTCGCTCCCCACTCGCGCACGCGCTCGGCAAGCAGCTCGCCGAGCGCCATGAAGCCCGCACGCCGCAGGATCGCCCGCTTGGCGTCGACGTAGTACTGCGCCGTCAGGCCGCTCGTCAGCGTCACCTCGCCGAGCACGAGCGCGTGCTCGCGCAGCTCATCCGCCAATCGTCCAGAGGCGCTCATCGCTCGCGTACCTTAGAGCCGTGTTCGAACGTCCACTGCGCTACCTCGCGATCACGCTGAGCCTGATCGTCGCAGCCGGCTTCGTGTTCTTCGCGCTCGACGACTTCGGGCGCGCCTCGACCAACTCGCAGAACCGGCTCGCGGGCTACTCGGCGACCTCCCCGACGCCCGCCGGCGAGCGCGAGCGCGAGCGTCGCCACGGCCGAGGACGCGAGCTCATCGACGACGCCAACGACGTGCTGCTCGGGCCGTTCGCTGCGCTCACGGAGGACTCCGACCAGCGGCTGGGTGCGCCGTGGCGTCCCGACGCTGCTCGGGCTCGTGCTCTACGGGTTCCTGCTCGGCTACTTCTCGCGCTACGCGAAGGGCAAGGGCTGACGCGCCGCTATCGGTAGACGTCGACCGGCGTCCCGATCACGATCCAGTTGAAGAGGTTGCGCGCGTCGGCGATCGGCACCCGCAGGCAGCCGTGGCTCGCCGCGAACGGCGGCACCTGGTAGTAGCCATGCGTCGCGTATCCGCCGTGGAAGTAGGCCGCGTCGACCATCCCCTTGGCGTTCGTCCCGGGCGACTTGGAGTAGACCCTGAAGGAGCCCCGCACCGTCGGCGTGCTCGGCTTGCCCGACGAGACCGGGTAGATCCGCCACACGCGCCCGCCCTGGATCAGCGCGATGACCTGGCGCGAGAGGTCGGCTTCGATGTGGCGCCCGTGCGTGCGAAACCGGATCGCGAAGTGCCCGGCGCCGCGCGCGATCGCGCGCATGACGCCGTGCGAGGCGCTCGTCGTGCGCGCCATGCCGGCCACCTTGCGGAAGGCGAGCACCGCCCGCGCCGTACGCGCGTCGTAGGACCCTGAGGCGCCCGTCACGTAGCCCAGCCGCCGCAGCCGCCGCTGCAGCGCGCGGATCGCCGCGGCGCCGCTGCCGGGCCGCACGCGGCGCGGGATGACGTCGACGGCGCGCGCCTTCGCGACGAACGCCCCGAGCGCGGGCGTCGCCTCGTGCGTCGCGCTGACGACGAGCGTGCCGGTGCGCCGCGGCGTGTAGGCGACGGCCAGGGCGCCGCCCCCGTCCGCGCCCGGCTGCAGCGCGACGCGCCTGGCGGCGCGCTTGCGCCCGGCGATGAAGAAGCGCACGGTCACGACCTCGCCCGGGACGAAGGCGCCGGTCGCGCCGCGCACGCGCAGGTGCGCGCCGGTCAGCGCCGTCGCCCGCTTGCCGCCGACGCGCTGCACCGTGAGCGTCATCTGCGTCTGCGTCTGCACAGGCGCGGGCGGCGGCACAGGCGCGACGGGCGCCTGCGCATCGGCGACCGCGGGAGCACCGGCAGTCATCAGCAGGCAACTCATGACGACTGCACGACGCATTCGGCGCCACTATCGCATGCGGCAGGGCCGGCGAGGACGGTCAGGCGGTGCCCGGCGCGGGCGCGCTCGCCGGCGGCCGGCGCTGCCCGTCGCCGATCGCGCGCGCCAGCAGCCAGGCGCAGGCGAGCGCGCCGAGCGTCGAGCCGACCATCATCGCCGGGATCTGCCAGGACCAGTGCAGGTTCGCGCCGAGCGCGATCGAGTTGTTCAGCGCATGCAGCGCGATCGACGGATACAGCGAGCCGGTCGACTCGTAGAGCAGGCACAGCCCGAAGCCGAAGACCGCGAGCGGAACGAGATAGCCGACCGGCGACGAGCCGAGCGTGGATGGCCCCGAAGACGAGGCCCGTGAGCACCGCCGCGAGCCACGGCCCGCGCCAGTTGCGCAGCGCGCCGAAGAAGAACCCGCGGAAGAACAGCTCCTCGCCGAGCGGCGCGACGACGGTGATCAGCACGACGACGGCGAGCACGTTGGGCAGCGGGCCCTCCGCGCCGAGCTCGTCGGGCAGCTTCTGCTGCTCGTCGAGGCTGAACACGACCGACCACATCCAGCTCAGGAGCAGGAAGCCGAGCCAGACGAGGACCAGCACCCCGACGGCGCGCCAGAATCGAGTCGGCGTGGCGCAGGCCGAAGTCGGCCGCGGACGGGCGCGCACCCATCGCCGCGAAGCCGTACGCCGCGCCGACCAGCGCGATGTTCTGCATGAGCGTCAGGCCGATGTTGATGCCCGGCGCGTTCTCCGACACGCCGAACGCGCTGCTGCCGACGATGACGACGAGCCCGAGCACGATCGTGACCCCGAAGCCGGCCGCGAACGCCGCGATCGACAGCCATGGCGGCCACCCGGCGCGGCCCGGCAGCACAGGCGGCGACGTGCTCGGCTGAAGCTGGGGCGGGGTCGGGACGCTCGACACGGTCGACGCAGGTTACGCGGCGAGCGCCGCGAGCCCGGCCAGGGAGCGAACGACCGGGACGCCGTCGGGCACGCGCCTCCGGGACGGCCGCGCGCGCGACGAGCACCGCCCGCATCCCGGCCCCGCGCGCCCCCGCGACGTCGAGGGCGAGCGAGTCCCCCGCGTGCAGCGCGCCGACACCGGCGCGCCTGCGCCCGCCAGCGCAAGCGCCCGCTGGAAGATGGCCGGCGCCGGCTTGCGCGCGCCCGCCTCCGCCGAGCTGATCGCGCCGTCGACGAGCGCATCCAGGCCGGTCGTGCGCAGCATGTCGTGCAGCGACACGTCCCAGTTCGACACGACGACGAGGCGGTGCCCGGCGGCGCGCAGCTCGGCGAGCGCCGCGGGCACGTCGTCGAACGCCCGAAAGCGCAGCGCAGCGAGCAGCGCGTCGCGCACGGCGGCGGCGGCCGATTCTCCGCGGACACCGACGCCGGCGCGCTGCAGCGCCACGCGCAGCACATCGGCGCAGCGCGCCCGCAGCAGCTCCAGCGACGCCGCGTCGGCGCCGAGGTCGTGGTGGGCGCGGTAGTACGCGATCTCCTCGCCCAGCGCGGCGGCGGCCTGGGCCTCCGAGGCCTCGATGCCGCGGTCGCGCAGCTCCGCGACCAGGCGCGGCACGGGGCGGTCGAGCTCGACGAGCGTGCCGAGCGCGTCGAGCGTCACGACGGCTACGCGACCCAGTGCCACGTCGCGAAGATGCCGGTGTAGACGGCGAGGGCGACGGCGAACGCGGCGACGACGAGCCGTTCGCGCAGCACGTGGCCGGTCATCCACACGGCGAGCCAGATCGCCAGCGGAAACAGCACGGCGACGAAGCGCGGCAGCGACATGAGCGGCTGCGGCCCGACCGGGTAGGAGAGCGGCAGCGCGAGCGCCGCGACGACGTACGCGCCGTACGCGGCGGGCAGCCGCCGCAGCACGCCGGCGACCGCGACGAGCGCGAGCGCGAGCCACACGAGCAGCTCGATGTTGTGGCGCGCGACGAGGAACGGATCGCCGCCGGCCGCGGTGAAGAAGACCGGCTCGCGCGCGCCCGACAGCAGCTGGCGGGCGCCCTGCACGCCCGCGACGACGCCGTCCCAGGCGCCCCCGAACGGGCCCGCGAACGAGCGAAACCAGACCTCCTGCGCGTGAAACGGCGCGAGCGCGTCGTGGCCGCCGAGGGCGAGGAAGCCGCAGTACATCGCCAGGCCGAGCGGCACGAGCGCAGAGCCACGCGACGTCCAGGCGCAGCGGCCGGCGCGTGCGCAGGCTCGGCCGCCCGGCGTCCCACAGGTAGATCATCGCCAGGGGCACGAGCAGCAGCACGCCCGCGCTGCGCGTCGTGGCCGCCAGCGCGCCGAGCGCGCCCGCCCACGCCCAGCGCTCGCGGCGCGCGGCGTAGACCGCGCCGATCGAGAGCGCGAGGAACAGCGACTCGCTGTAGACCGCCGAGAAGAAGAACGACATCGGAAAGAGCGCGGTGACGAGGACGGCGTTGCGGGCGACGGCGCGGTCGTGGTCCAGCGCGACGAGCCGGTGCAGGAGGACGAGCGCGACGCCGAGCAGCGCCGTCGACGCCAGCGCCCCGCCGACGAGCGCCGATCCGAACGGCACGCCCGCGACCCGCACGACCAGCGGATACAGCGGAAAGAACGCCTCGCGCGCGCCGTCGCCGTACCCGCCGGAGGCGATCGCCATGAACCACACGGAGTCCCAGCGCCCGAGCGGCGCGGCGAGCACGTCGCCGGTCGCGCCGAACGGGGTCGTCAGCCCGGCCGGGTCGAAGTCCGCCGCGCGGCCCGACAGGCCGAAGAGCACGACGGCGGCGATCGCGGCGGCCCACACGAGCAGGCGCGAGACCCACAGCGCGCGCCAGGCGTCGGCGACCGCGTCGTCGATCGCCAGGGCGGCGCGGGCAGGCAGGGCGCGCGACAGCATCCGCCCCATCTTGGCAACGGCTGGGCGCCGCCGTGCAGCGGCAGGATCGCGCATGCGGGGGGCCGAACAGGGAAGTCCCACTAGAATCCGTCGTTGCGCGTTTGCTCCCGACGGCCGCCGCGCCACCCCGACCGATGTCCGCTCGCCTCGAACGCCAGCGTCGACGCCGCCAACGAGGCGGGGCCGGACGCGTCATCATCATCACGATCTCCGTGCTGATCGCGGCGGGCGTGATCGCGGTCCTGAGCGCGGTCGGCTACGTCGTCGGGATCGCGAACTCCGCGCCCGACCTGAACTCGCTCAAGCCGCAGGACCCGGGCCGGATCTCGAGCGTCTACGCCGCCGACGGCAAGACGAAGCTCGGCATCATCCAGAACGACGTCCTGCGCATCCCGATCTCCTCGAAGGAGATGCCCAAGAGCATCCGCGACGCGACGGTCGCGATCGAGGACGAGCGCTTCTACCAGCACAAGGGCGTCGACTTCGAGGGCGTCATCCGGGCGGCGCTGAAGAACGCGAGCTCGGGCAAGACGCTGCAGGGCGGCTCGACGCTGACGATGCAGCTCATCCGCACGCTCTACACGGGCAACCGCGAGAAGACGTTCAAGCGCAAGGTCCGCGAGGCGAAGCTCGCCGAGGAGCTCGAGAACGTCCACCCCGGCAAGACGGGCAAGGAGTGGATCCTCACGAAGTACCTCAACTCCGTGCCCTTCGGGACGAACGGCGGCCAGCAGGCGATCGGCATCCAGGCCGCCGCGCGCGCGTACTTCGACAAGGCGGCCTCGGAGCTCACGCTCGGCGAGGCGGCGATGCTCGCCGGCCTGCCGCAGGCGCCGAGCGCCTACAACCCGTTCCGCGAGCCGGGCGCCGCGACCGCGCGCCGCAACCAGGTGCTCAACAAGATGGCCGATCTCGGCTACATCAGCGACAGCTCCGCGCGCGCCGCCGCAGCCGAGCCGCTGGACCTGCACCCCAGCGGCTACTTCCAGCAGCGGCGCGAGAGCTACTTCTTCGACTACGTCACCGACGAGCTCATCAAGGCCTACGGCGTCAAGCGGGTGCGCAGCGGCGGCCTGCGGATCACGACGACGATCGACCTCGGCCTGCAGAAGAAGGCGCGCAAGGCGATCGCCGACAGCCTGAGCTTCTCCGGCGCGCCGTCCTCGGCGATCGTGAGCATCGACCCGAAGAACGGCTACATCCGCGCGATGGCGTCCTCGCAGAAGTACGGGGCCTCGAAGTTCAACCTCGCCGCCGACGCCAAGCGCCAGCCGGGCTCGTCGTTCAAGGTCATGGCGCTCGTCACGGCCGTCAGCCAGGGGCTCAACCCGGCGACGACGAGCTTCCAGTCGGCGCCGCTGACGCTCTCGGACGGCACGACGATCACGTGCTACGGCGGACACTGCTCCGGCGGCTCGAAGAACCTCATCGCGGGCACGCTGTCCTCCGACAACGGCGTCTACATCCGGCTCGCGCTCCAGCTCGGCCCGAAGAAGATCGCCGCGACGGCGCACAAGCTCGGGATCACGTCCGAGCTGCAGGGCTATCCGTCCGAGACGCTCGGCGGCCTGCAGCGCTGCTGCTCGCCGCTGGAGATGGCCAACGCCTACGCGACGATCGTCGACGGCGGCTGGCGCAACAAGCCCAAGGCGATCACGAAGGTCCAGTTCCCCGACGGCGCCGTCGACGACCTCTCCAAGCCGAACCGCACGAAGGTCTTCGACGAGGCGGCGATGTACGAGGTCGTGAAGATCCTCGCGATGAACATCAGCAAGCCCGGCACCGGCGGACGCGCGAAGACCGGCTGCCCGGTCGGCGGCAAGACCGGCACGACCGACCAGAACTCCGACGCCTGGTTCGTCGGCTTCTCGCCGCGCCTGGCGACGTCGGTGTGGGTCGGCTTCCCGCAGGGCCGGATCCCGATGGGGCCGCTCTTCCACGGCGCGAACGTCGACGGTGGCACGTTCCCGGCGCAGATCTGGGGCGAGTACATGAAGGCGGCCGCGCGCGGCTTCTGCGGCGACTTCAAGAAGCCCGACAAGCCGTTCAAGGCGAAGGTGTTCAAGCGCAGGGACACCCGCCCGGCGCCGGTCCAGCCGTCGCTGTCGGCGGAGGAGCTCGCGGCCCAGGCCAAGCGCGCCCAGCAGCAGGCGCAGGCCGACCACAGCGCCGTCAAGCCCGGCGCCGGCGCGCCACAGGCGCCACAGGCGCCGCAGACCGGCGGCAAGGGCTATGACCCGGGCGCCTACAACCCCGACATCTACGACAACCCGCCCCAGCAGGAGGTACCGCCCGACACCGGCGCGGGCGAGCCGCAGGCCACCCCGCCGTAGGAGGCCCGCCGGGCGCAGTGCGCTACCGTTGCGGCGCAAATGGCCAAAGAAGAGAAAGTCGAGTTCGAGGGCGAGGTCATCGAGGCCTTGCCGAACGCGATGTTCCGCGTGAAGCTCGACAACGATCACGTCGTGCTCGGGCACGTCGCGGGCAAGATGCGGCGCTTCCGGATCCGCATCCTCCCGGGCGACCGGGTGCGCGTCGAGCTGTCGCCCTACGACCTCGACCGCGCGCGCATCGTCTACCGCCACCGCTGACGGACGAGTTCGAGCTCATCGCCGCGCTGCGGGAGCGTTTCGCTCCGGCACCGGAGCGCGTGCTCGTGGGCAGCGGCGACGACGCGGCGGTCGTCCGCGCGCGGCCGCTCTGCGTCACGTCGACCGATGCGATGGTCGACGGCGTCCACTTCCGCCTCGGCGACACGGCGAGCGCCGCCGACGCCGGGCATCGCGCGCTCGCGGGCGCGCTGTCGGACCTGGCGGCGATGGGCGCCGATCCCGGCGAGGCCTACGTCGTGCTCGGGCTGCCGGCGGGCTTCGCGCGCGACGACGCGATCGCGCTCGCCGACGCGATGGCCGCGCTCGCGCGGCGCTGCGACGTCGCGCTCGTCGGCGGCGACATCACGACCGCCCCGGTGCTGACGCTCGCCGTCACCGTCGTCGGCTGGGCCGACGATCCGGCGCAGCTCGTGCGGCGCGCGGGCGCGCGGCCGGGCGACCTCGTCGGCGTGACCGGCTCGCTCGGCGGCTCCGGCGCCGGCCTCGCGATCCTCGAGGGCCGCGCGCAGGGCCCGTCGCAGCTCGCCGACCGCCATCGGCGCCCCGAGCCGCGCCTCGCCGAGGGCCGCGCGCTCGCGCGGGCCGGCGCGCACGCGATGATCGACCTGTCCGACGGCCTGGCGTCCGACGCCGCGCACGTCGCGACGGCGAGCGGCGTCACGCTGGAGATCGACCTCGACGCGCTGCCGCTCTGCGACGGCGTCGCGGCCGTCGCCGAGCAGCTCGGCGTGCCGGCGTGGGAGCTCGGCGCCGCGGCGGGCGAGGACTACGAGCTGCTCGTGTGCGTCGAGCCGGGCGCGCGCTACGCGGCGGAGTCGGCCGCGCCGGTGACCTGGATCGGCACCGTCCACGACGGACCGGCCGAGCTCGTGCTGCTGTCGGCGGGCATCGCCCAGGCCGTGCGCGGGTTCCAGCACCGCCTGTGACTGATGGCGTGGCGCAGCATGGCCTCCGCGACGAGCGCGGGATCGACGGCGTAGTCAGCAAGTTGCACACGCAGCTTGAGTTCTTGCATTCGCATTCCGGGGGAGGTATCGAGCGCACCGTCGCCGTGCTTGAGCGAACCGTCCATGGTCTACGCGACTGTCGGTTTCGTCACCGCCGCGCCGCGCCGCGTGCCTGGGCCGAGATGAGACGGGCGAAGACGACGATCCGCTGCGCCGCGCTGTAGAGCGGATGGCAGGCCGACAGCACGAGCCGGTCGTAGTTCACGCGGTGGATGACGTCGACCCGCGTCGGCGCCACGATGAGCGTCTTCTCGACCGCATAGGTGAAGCGGCCGTAGGGCATCTCGACGATGACCTGGTTGCCGCGCCTGAGCCTGTCGATGTGGCGAAACGGCGCGAGGTACGTCGTGCGATGGCCGGCGATCGCGGTCGTCCCCGGCGCGCCCGGGAACGGGACGTCGTCGTAGATCCCGGGGCCCTTGCGCAGGGCCGCGGTGTCGGTCCCGTTGACGAGCACGAAGCTCGCCTTGATCTTCGGGATCTCGATGCGCCCGACGGCCGCGCGGTTGCCGGCGTCGGCGCGCAGGCGACGCGCGAGGAACGCCATCCGCCGGCGCTCCGTGGCGAGCTTCTGCAGCGCCGCGAGATCGAGCGTGCTCGGCTTGCGCGTCTCGAGCTTGCGCAGGTCGTCGCCCAGCTGTCGCTGGACGATCTTCGCGTAGACCGCCGACACCGGCTCCTGCCAGACGAGCGTCAATCCGGCGTCGGCGAGCATGAGCACGCCGGCGACGATCAGCACGGTCGACAGCGCCCGCAATGGCCGCCGCATCAGTCGCTCCCCATCGCCGTCACTTTCGCAGAGCCGACTCCGTCCCGCCGAGCGAGCCGGGGCCGGCGTACGTCTTGGGTCCGCGCACGGTGATCGGGATCTCGTCCTCGCCGACCGGGGCCCGGCCGTGCGCGGCGACGAGCAGCGCGCTGACGCCGCAGCCGGCGGCGACGCTCCACAGCAGCACGCTCGCAAGCGAGATGTGCCCGCCCGCGGTCAGCAGCACGAGCTCCCAGAGCGCGTCGACGAGCCCGAGCCCGAGCGAGCCCGCGAGCGCGGCCGCCGACGATCACGACGGGAACGACGCCGAGCGCGACGACGGCCTGGCGCGCCACGCGCGGCATCCGCAGCTCGGGCGCGAGCGCGAAGAGCCAGACGTGCAGCGCCGGGATCAGCAGCGCCGCCGCGTAGGGATTGGAGATCCACATGAGGATCGCGGCGGCGACCGCGACGAGCACGACCGCGATGCCGGCGCCGGGCTCGGTGCGGTCGGCGGCGTCGGCGCGCAGCAGGCGCAGCGCCGCGGGCCGCAGCCAGACCCAGCCGAGCGCGAACACGAGCGTCACCGCGAGCAGGGCCGGCCACTCGGCCGGCAGCGCCTGCGGCGCCACCGGCGCGTCCGGCGCCCGCAGCAGGCCGGTCGCGCCGAGCGCGAGCGCGAACAGCGCGGTCAGCACGAACGGCACCGCCCCCGCGAGCGTCCAGCGCAGCCAGACGGCGATCGGCTCGCGCCGCCGCAGCAGCGCCGCGAGCGCGTCGACGACGGTGATGAGCACCGTCAGCAGCAGCGCCCCCGTGAACAGCCGCACCGCCCAGATCGGGACGATCTTGCGGCTCGTCAGCAGGTCGCGGCTGGAGGCCTCGGGCGCGAGCGGGCGATCCGCGGGCGCGGTGTCGAGCACCGTCACCGTGCGCAGCGCGGCGCGGCCGAACGCCTCCAGCCGGTCGCGCGAGATCGGCGCGTTCGCCGCGGGCGGGCGGTCGCCGCCGATCGACAGCAGCACGGCCGGCAGCCCGTGCGCGAGCAGCGTGCCCTGCTCGCCGAACGTCGCCGGCATCGCGAACCGCGCGAACTGGCTCAGCGCGCGCGGCGGGCCCGAGCCCGAGCCGGTCTCGACGCGGACCGCCTCCTGGACCGTCGCGCGCAGCCGCTGCGGCGTCGCGCCGAGCGCGTTCGACCACGGCGTGACGAGCGGCGCGCGCACGTTGCGCGACGCGAGGTCGCCGAGCACGAGCACCGCGCCGACCGGCCCGCCGACCAGGTCGCGGGCGAGCTGCGCGGCGCCCGCGGCGCCGCCGCTGCCGCCGCTCGTCGAGACGAGCGTGAGCGTGCGCCGGGTCTGGCGCGGCGCGCCGAAGATCCGCGCGAGCTCGAGCAGCGCCGCGGTCCCCGACAGCTCGGCCTCCGCCCGGCGGCCGGCGGCGTCGCGGTGCGCGACGACGACGATCCGCTCGTCGTTCGTGCCGGCGCGCTCGGCGATGACGGTGCGCAGCGAGCGGCGCCCGTCGATCGTGTCGCCGTCGTGCACGATCGTCCGCACGCGGAAGCTCGCCGCGCGCATCTGCGCGGCGATCTCGCCCGCGAGGCGGTCGTCGGCGGCCGAGCCCGGCCGCCGCTCGGGATAGCGATCGGCGAGCCCCTCGCCGGGCTCGTAGGCGCGGTCGAACGCGCCGTCGCCCGTGAAGGCATCGGGCGGGACCGCGGTCCGCATCGGCTGTGGCCGGTTCTCGAGCGAGAACCCGAGCAGCACGAACGCGAGGAGGACCGGAACCAGCGCGGCACGGTAGATGCGCGGATCGATCATCTTCGTTGTCACACTATTGGGGATGGTGGATCGTGCTCCTCGCATCCTTCTCGTCGATGACGAGCACTCCATCCAGACGCTGCTGTCGTATCCGCTGCGAAAGGACGGATACGAAGTCGTGCAGGCGACCGACGGCCGCGCGGCGCTCGCGCGCTTCGCCGAGGGGACCTACGACCTCGTCGTGCTCGACCTCATGCTGCCCAAGCTCGACGGCCTCGAGGTCTGCCGCCGGATCCGCGCCCGCAGCACGGTGCCGATCATCATGCTGACCGCCCGCGCGGAGGAGATCGACAAGGTCCTCGGCCTCGAGATCGGCGCCGACGACTACATCACCAAGCCGTTCTCGATGCGCGAGTTCCGCAGCCGCGTGAAGGCCGCGCTGCGGCGCGCCGAGATGCAGCCGCACGATCCGACGCCGGCCGGCAACGGCCCGCTCGAGGTCGCCGGCCTGCGGATCGACTTCGACAAGCGCGCGGTCTGGGTGCGCGGCGAGGCCGCGCAGACGACGTTCGTCGAGTTCGAGATCCTCGCCGCGCTCGCCAACGCGCCCGGCCGCGTCTTCACGCGCGAGATGCTGCTGACGCGGATCTGGGGCGACGCCGCCTACCGCGACCCGCGCACGATCGACGTCCACATCCGCCACCTGCGCGAGAAGCTCGAGCTCGACGCCAAGCGGCCCGACTACCTCTTCACCGTGCGCGGCGTCGGCTACCGCTTCCGCGACGACGCCGAGGGCTAGGGCGGGGCCGCCGCGATGCGCTGGCGCTCGCTGCGCACGCAGCTGACGATCCTCTCGTTCGCGGTCACGCTCGTCGCGATCCTCGCCGTCCTGTTCTACGTCACGCCGCAGCTGGAGTCCTCGCTGCGCGACCAGAAGCTGCGCTCGCTCGCCGAGACGGCGCGCGCCTTCACGCCGTCGATCACGATCCTCGTGCGCAACAACGGCAGCGACGACGCGATCGACAACCTCGTCTCGACGGTGTCGGACCGCACGAACGCGCGCGTCACGCTGCTGTCCGTCGGCGACGGCACCGAGGGGCTGCAGCTCACGGTGTTCTCGGACTCCTACACCGAGAACCGCATCCCCGACCTGCGGTTCAAGGTCGCCGAGGTCGCGGCGCGGCGCGGGCGCACGACGATCGGCGGCGAGCGCTCGCAGGCGGGCGAGCTCGGCCAGGTCGCGGTGCCGATCCGCGACGAGGGCGTCGTCAGCCGCGTCGCGGTGTTCTCGGCGCCGATGGCCGACGTGCAGGGCAACGTCGGGCTCATCCGCCGCCAGATCCTCATCGCCGGCGGGCCTCGGGCTGCTGCTCGCGCTGGGCGGCGGGTTCGTCGTGTCGCGCTCGATGGCGCGCCGCGTGCGGGTGCTCGAGCGCGGCGCCGGCCAGGTCGCGTCGGGCGACTTCACCGCGGTCTTCCCGGCCGGCCGCCACGACGAGCTCGGCCAGCTCTCGCGCGCGCTGGACGACATGCAGCGCCAGCTCGCGCAGCTGGAGAGCGCGCGGCGGCGCTTCATCGCGACCGCGTCGCACGAGCTGCGCACGCCGATCTTCTCGATCGGCGGCTTCCTGGAGCTCATCGAGGACGAGGAGCTCGACGACGAGACGCGGCGCCAGTTCGTCGCCACGGTGCGCGAGCAGGTCGCGCGCCTGGGCAAGCTCGCGACCGACCTGCTCGACCTCTCGCGGCTGGAGGCCGGCTCGCTGCAGCTGCGCCGCGAGACGACCGATCTCGGCGAGCTGACGCGCGCGGTGAGCGCGGAGTTCGCGCCCGCGCTCGACAAGCACGACTCGACGCTCGAGCTGCGCCTCGGCGCCAGCCGGATCGACGCCGTCTGCGATCCTGAGCGCGTGGCGCAGGTCCTGCGGATCCTCATCGACAACGCTCTCACGCACACGCCGTCGGGCACCGGCGTCGTCGTCTCGGCGGCGCGCGACAACGGCGCGGTCCGGCTCGCCGTCAGCGACGACGGCCCGGGGATCAGCGACGCCGCCGCGGAGCGCGTCTTCGAGCCGTTCTTCACCTCCGACGATGCGCAGGGCTCGGGCCTCGGGCTGGCGATCGCGCGCGAGCTCGCCGAGCGGATGGACGGCTCGCTGGACGTCGACCCGGCGCCGGGTCGCACGACGTTCGCGCTGGAGCTGCCGGCTTGAGCACGCGCGCATGGGCCGCGGCCGGCCTCGCGGCGCTGGCGGTCGCGGGCTGCGGCGGGTCGGGCGACGGCGACGGCGCGGGTCCGGCCGTGACCGGCCCCGCGGGCGGCGATGCCGCGCACGCCGGCGCAACGCACGACGACCGTCGAGGTCGTGCGCAGCCGGGCGCGGCAGGTTCGATCCGGCCGAGATCTACGAGCGCGACGCGCCCGGCGTCGTCACCGTGTTCAGCGTGCTGCCCGGCGAGTCGGGCGTCGGCGGCAGCGGCGGCCAGGGCCTCGGCACGGGCTTCGTCCTCAACGCGCGCGGCGAGATCGCGACGAACGCCCACGTCGTCACCGACGGCGAGGGCAGCGCCATCCGCAAGGCCGACGAGGTCTACGTCGCGTTCGCCGACGGCAACCAGGTGGCCGCGAGGATCGTCGGCTACGACCCCAACGCCGACGTCGCGCTGCTGCGGATCGATCCCGCCGGGCTGACGCTGCGCCCGCTGCGGCTCGGGACGGCGCAGGCCCTGCGCGTCGGCTCGCCGGTCGCGGCGATCGGCTCGCCGTTCGGCGAGCCCCAGTCGCTGTCGGTCGGCGTCGTGTCGGCGACCGACCGCTCGATCAAGTCGCTGACGGGCTTCGAGATCGCGGGCGCGATCCAGACCGACGCGGCGATCAACCGCGGCAACTCCGGCGGGCCGCTCGTCAACGGGCGCGGCGAGGTGCTCGGCATCAACTCGCAGATCCAGACGACGTCGGGCGGCGGCGAGGGCGTCGGCTACGCGATCCCGGCCGACACGGTGCGGCGCACGCTCGTGGCGCTGCGCAAGGACGGCAAGGTCGCCTACGCCTACCTCGGCGTCGCGACCGCGCGGATCTATCCGCAGCTCGCGCGCCGCTTCGGCCTGCCGGTCACGACCGGCGCCTGGGTGCAGGACGTCGTCGCGGGCGGCCCGGCGGACGACGCCGGCCTGCGGCCCGGCGGCGACACGAAGCGCTTCCAGGCGCGCACGATCGCCGTCGGCGGCGACATCATCACCGCGGTGAACGGCAGGAAGCTCGCCGACGAGGCGGCGCTCGGCGCCGCGCTGCTCGGTTTCAGGCCCGGACAGAAGGTCACGCTGCAGGTCTATCGCGACGGCAGGCCGCGCGACCTGCGCGTCACGCTCGGCTCGCGGCCGCAGCAGACCGACGCCGTGGCCCGTCCGTAGCGGCGGGCTTCTTGCGATGACCGGCCCGGCGGCGGCGGTTCGCCGGGCAAGCGAGCGCGCAGCCGTAGAATCGGCTGGCGATGGGGGCGTCCAAGAGCAAGTCGCAGGCACCGCTCGTGCTCGTCTCCAATCGGGGGCCGGTGACGTTCGACGTCGACGGCTCGTTCACCCGCGGCAGCGGCGGGCTCGTGACCGCGCTGACCGGCCTGGCGACGCACCGCGACGCCGTCTGGATCGCGTCGGCGATGACCGAGGGCGACGTGCGCAAGTCGCGCGAGCGCGGCGGCCGCGCGTTCGAGGTCGACACGCCGGGCGGCGAGTTCCACGTCCGCCTCGTCGTCTCCGAGCCGGAGGCCTACGACCGCTTCTACAACGTCATCTCCAACCCGATGCTGTGGTTCATCCAGCACTACCTCTGGGACCTCTCCAACGCGCCGGACGTCCGCGAGAACGAGGTCCAGGCCTTCGAGGAGGGCTACAAGGTCGTCAACGAGGACCTCGCGGAGGCCGTCATCGAGCAGATCGAGGGCGAGGACGAGCCGGTCGTCATGGTCCACGACTACCACCTCTACACGCTGCCGGCGGTCGTCCGCGCGGCGCGGCCCGACGTCTTCCTGCACCACTTCATCCACATCCCCTGGACGCAGCCCGACGCCTGGCGCGTGCTGCCCAAGCGCGTGCGCAACGAGATCTACGAGGGCGTGCTGGCCAACGACATCGTCGGCTTCCACACGCGCTCGTACCGCTGGAACTTCCTGCAGTGCTGCCGCGACCTCATGGACCTCGACGTCGACTTCGAGCGCGGCATCGTGCACGTCGGCGACCGCGAGGTGTGGGTGCGCGCCTACCCGCTGCCGATCGACTACGAGGCGACGCGCAAGGTCGCCGCGAGCGATCGCACGAAGGAGTTCGAGCGCGAGATCGAGCGCCGCCGCCGCAAGCACATCATCCTGCGCGTCGACCGCGCCGACCTGTCGAAGAACGTGCTGCGCGGATTCACGGCGTTCGACCAGTTCCTCCAGGAGCACCCGGAGTTCCACGAGGACGTGACGTTCATCGCCCAGCTCATGCCCTCGCGGATGGACGTGCCGGAGTACCAGGAGTACCTCGAGCGCATCGAGGCGCTCGTGGCGGTCGTCAACCACCGCCACGGCACGCCGGACTGGATGCCGATCCAGCTCAAGCTGCGCGACGACCTCGAGGAGGCGGTCGCGGCCTACAAGCAGTACGACGCGATGATCGTCAACGCGATGTTCGACGGGATGAACCTCGTCGCGAAGGAAGGGCCTTTGGTGAACGAGCGCAACGGCGTCTCGATCCTGTCGGAGAACACCGGCGCGCACGAGGAGCTCGGCGAGTGGGCGCTCAGCGTCAACCCGTTCGACATCAAGGAGACGGCGGACATGATCTACAAGGCGCTGACGATGAGCGCCGAGGAGCGCGAGCGCCGCGCCGACGGGCTGAAGGCGGCGGTGACCGAGCGCGACCCGGGCGACTGGATCGACGAGCAGCTGTCGGACATCAAGGCCAAGGGCGCCGCGATCGACGCGGCGCGGGCGGGGTAGCGCGGGCGGCGTCCTTCGGGGGGCTGTACGACTCCTGGGCGCGCTTCACGGTGATCACGCCCGGCGGGCGCGGCGCCCTGCGGCGGCCGCTGGCGGTCTGCGTCGACGGCTGGCTTCGGCTGCGGTTCGCTTGTGAACAGCATCGATGAAGGAGTCGCGGTCGGGTCGTGGCGTCGTCCTGGGATCGGAGGATGGGGATCAGAAAGCGACACGCGGGCGGTGACGCCAGGGCACGTCGTGCGGGTTCGCGCCAACATCCGAGGAAAGGCGCCACGATCGATCAACGCGGACTACCCGCATCGTGCCCGCCACGGCCGCCCAGGCACCCACTCCTTCATCGATGCTGTTCGCCAACGCCACGGCCATCGCGGCGATCAATGTCCGCCACAGCGGAGGCTGGCGCGGAACTGTCGCATGCGAACACATTCGCGCCACGCTGCCAACCCACGCTGATCCCCGGGCGGGACCAGCCCTCTAGCCGAACTCCGACGCGAACTCCGGTGCCCGACGGCCCGGATGCGCCTGGGGCGGCGAAGCCGGGCGCAGTGGTCTCGCGTGCGGACGGCACCGCCGCGCGCGGCGGTGCCGTGGGCGGCGGTGTCGTCGGACGCGGTATCCGAGGCCGTTCGGCGCGCGGCGGTATCGCGCTGGGCGACTGCAAGACGCGGGGCGGGCGGTGGTGCGGCGAGTGCTTGCCGCGAGCCATCGCGCGCCGAACGACGTGGGTGGGCGCGCGGTGGCGTGCTCTAGGCGCGGACGCCCGCGGCGCAGACGCCGCGGCCGGTATCGGAGCGGATCGCGGCGCAGGCACAGCGCCGGGGCCAGAGCCCGAGGCCGCGCCAGGGTCGGGCGGCGGCGGAGCGGCCGGGACGGCGGGAACGACCGGCACGGCTTCGGCCGGCGGCAATGCAGGCTCCCGCGCGCGCAGATGCGGCCACGCGAGCACGATGCCTGCAAGCGCCGCGAGCGCGCCTGCGCGGGCGACGTTGCCCCAGCGCACCCGGGCATGCAACGGCAGCGGTCCGTCGGGCTCCATGTCCTGTCTAGGCCGCGCGCTCGCGGATCTCGCCCCCCGGCCGGCCGTGCACCGCCCGCCGCCGCCCGGACCTGCCGCCCGACGCCAGCCCGCACCGCCCACCCCCGCGGCCCCTCCACCCCCGCCGTCGCCGGCACCCCTGCACCGCCGCGGCACCTCCCACCCCGGTCGCTATCATCCGCCGCCGCATGCCCGCACACGATCCCCTTTACGACCTCGTCCTGATGCTCGACAGCGCGGCGCCGGAGGACCAGCGCCAGAAGGTGCTGACCGGCGCCGAGTCCACGATCACCTCCGCTGGAGAGATCGTCAACGCGCAGGACTGGGGCGTCCGCCAGACGGCCTACGAGATCCGCCACAAGACCGACGCCGAGTACCACCTGCTGCAGTTCCACGGCACGCGCGACGTGCTCGAGACGCTGCAGCGCACGCTGAAGATCGCCGACGGCGTCGTGCGCTTTCGCATCATCAAGCTTGCGCCGGGCACCCCGGCGCCGCCCGCGAACCGGCCCGAGCCACGCCCCACGGGCATCGGCGAGCCGGTCGCGACCGAGGCTCCCGCGCCCGTCGCGGCGCCCGCCGAAGCCGTCGTCTGACCGGCCTTCGCCCGAGGTGTGCGCACTTGCGCGCAGCCCTGTGACAAAAGCGCGGAGAGAGCGGCGTGGACGGCTGTTCCCTCCGATCCCGTGTCTAGACTCGTCGCAGTTCGTTCGTCCCCGAAGGAGGAGGCCGTAGTGGCCGCGACAAACATCAACCGAGTGGTCCTCACCGGCAACCTCACGACCGACCCCGAGCTGCGCAACCTGCCCAGCGGGACGTCGGTCTGCAAGCTGCGTGTTGCCTGCAACACCCGTCGCAAGGGCGCCGGCGGCGAGTGGGAGGACAAGCCCAACTACTTCGACGTGACCGTCTGGGGCGCGCAGGGCGAGAACTGCGCGCGCTACCTCGGCAAGGGTCGCCCGGTCGCGATCGACGGCCGCCTGGAGTGGCGCGAGTGGGAGACCGAGGGCGGCGGCAAGCGCCAGGCCGTCGACATCGTCGCCGACTCCGTGCAGTTCCTCGGCGGGCGCGACGAGGGCAGCGGTGGCGGCCAGTCCAACGGCTTCACCCCGCGCTCCGACGTGCCGGCGAACACCGACGACTTCGCCCAGCCCGTGGCGACCGGCGGTGGCCGCCCGGCCGCCGACGACGACATCCCGTTCTGACGTGACGTGACGTTCTCGGGCCTTCGCGCGGCGCGAAGGCCCGAGTGACGCGGGCCCGCGCAGGTCGATCCCGTCCGCGCCGCGCTCACGCGCCCAGCCGAGGTGGCTCAGCTCGTCGTCATCGTCAACGGTCCCGCCGGGGTCGGGAAGAGCTCGATCGCGCCCGCGCGTCGCCGCTCGCGCACCCAACGCCGCCTGCATCGCCGGCGATGACCTCAAGCGCTTCGTCGTCAGCCGCGCCGAACCACCGACGGTGCAGCTGGGCCTGACGTACGTCGGCGCGGCCGCGCTCACCGACGTGTTCCTCGCGGCCGGCTACGACCTCGTGGTCGTGGACTTCATCTTCGAGCGCCCGCGGCACATCCGGCGCTACACCGAGTCGCTCAGGACGCCCGTGCAGGTCCTGGCGCTCACGCTCTGGGCACCGCTCGACGTCGTCCGCCGGCGCCACGAGCAGCGCGCTCGCGCGGGACGCGAGCACGACGGCGCCGACCGCTCCTGGCACGCGATCGCGGAGCACCTCGACGACCTCGGCACGGTCATCGATGCACGCGGCACGATCGAGCAGACGGTGACCGCGGTCGCCGCCCACGTCGATCCTCATCTGGCACCCTGAACCACACGACGGTGCGCTAGCGTCAGGCCGAGTGGATGAGCGTGCGCTGGCCTACGACGGTTTCGATCCCGAGGAGGAGGGTTTGCGCGAGGCGCTGACCTCCACCGGCAACGGCTATTTCTGCACGCGCGGGGCGGCCGAATGGGAGGACGCCGACGACGTCCACTACCCCGGCACGTACGCCCACGGCCTCTACAACCGCGAGACGACGATCATGGGCGGCCGGCCGGTCCTCAACGAGGACCTCGTCAACCTCCCCAACTGGCTCGTGCTGAAGCTGAAGATCGAGGACGAGGACGCGATCCGGCTCGGCAACGTCGAGCTGCTGGACTACCGCCACGAGTACGACATCGGCACCGCGATGGTCATCCGCGAGCTGCGCTTCCGCGACCGCGCCGGGCGCGAGACCTCGCTGCGCAGCCGGCGCTTCGCGAGCATGGCGCACTCCCACCAGGCCGGCCTGGAGTGGACGCTCACGGCCGAGAACTGGTCGGGTGCGGTCGAGGTCGTGTCGGCGCTCGACGGCCGCGTGACGAACGGCGGCGTCGCGCGCTACGGCGCAGCTCGAGGGCCGCCATCTCGACCCGGTCTCGCCGCGCACGTTCGGGCCCGAGATCATCGCCCTGCACGTCGAGACGCGCCAGTCGAACATCTACGTCGCCGAGGCGGCGCGCACGCGCGTGTTCCGCGATTCCGAGCAGCCGGCCGACGTCACGCGCTCGCTGTACCAGATGGAGGACTACATCCAGCAGGTCGTCGGGTTCGACGTCGAGCAGGGCGTCCCCGTGCGCATCGAGAAGCTCGTCGCCTTCTACACGTCGCGCGACCGCGCGATCAACGAGCCGCTGACGAACGCGGGCAAGTCGGTCGCGCGCTACCCGAACTTCGACGAGGCGCTGCAGCGCCACACCCGCGCATGGGACGAGCTGTGGCGCTCCAGCGACGTCTACCTGCCGGGCAACGAACGCGTGCAGCACCTGCTGCGGCTGCACATCTCCCACATCCTCCAGGTCTGCTCGCTGCACACGACCAACCACGACGCCGGCGTCCCGGCCCGCGGCCTCAACGGCGAGGCCTACCGCGGCCACGTCTTCTGGGACGAGCTGTACGTCTTTCGCTACCTCACGACGCGCCTGCCCGAGATCACGCGCGAGCTGCTCACCTACCGCTACCGGCGCCTCGGCGAGGCGCGGGCGGCGGCCCGCGAGGCCGGCTACCTCGGCGCCATGTTCCCGTGGCAGAGCGGCAGCGACGGCAGCGAGGAGACGCAGATCGTCCACCTCAACCCGCTCTCGGGTCACTGGGATCCGGACCTCAGCCACCGCCAGCGCCACGTCAACGCGGCGATCTTCTACAACGTCTGGCACTACCACCAGGCGACCGACGACCTCGACTTCCTGCGCGATCACGGCGCCGAGATGATGCTCGAGATCGCCCGCTTCTGGGGCTCGATCGCGCACTACAACCCCGACCGCGACCGCTACGAGATCCACGGCGTCATGGGTCCCGACGAGTTCCACGAGAAGTACCCGGGCGCGCAGGAGAGCGGCCTGCGCAACAACGCCTACACGAACGTCATGGTCGCCTGGATCTGCGAGCAGGCGCAGGTCGTGCTCGGCCTGCTGACCGAGCGCCGGCGCGACACCCTGCGGGCGAAGCTCGGCCTCTCCGACGAGGAGATCGCCAGGTGGCAGGAGATGAGCCGCAAGATGTACGTGCCGTTTCACGGCGAGGGCATCATCAGCCAGTTCGAGGGCTACGAGGAGCTCGAGGAGCTCGACTGGGACGGCTACCGGGCCAAGCACGGCAACATCCAGCGCCTGGACCGGATCCTGCGCGCGGAGGGCGACGACCCCGACCGCTACAAGCTCGCCAAGCAGGCCGACACCGTCCTGCTGTTCTTCCTCTTCTCGCCGGAGGAGATCTGCCGCCTGTTCAATCGCCTGGGCTACGAGTGGGGACCCGACAGCGCGCAGCGCAACATCGACTACTACGACCGGCGCACCTCGCACGGCTCGACGCTGAGCTACATCGCGCACGCCGGGGTGCTCGCTCCGATCGACCCCGAGCACTCGTGGGAGCGCTTCCTCGTCGCGCTCGAGAGCGATGTGGGCGACGTCCAGGGCGGCACGACGAAGGAGGGCATCCACCTCGGCGTGATGGCCGGGACGCTCGACCTCATCCAGCGCGCCTACACCGGCGCCGAGATCCGCGACGGCGTGCTCTACTTCGCGCCCACGCTGACCGACAAGTGCGACGGGTTGTCGTTTCCGATGCAGATGCGCGGCACGCCGATCCGCGTCACGGTCGGCAACGGCGAGCTCACGGTCGTCATCACGGGCGGCTTCAGCCGGGCGATCAAGGTCGGGATCGGTGACGACGTGCGCGAGCTCGGCGCGGGCGAGCGCTGCACGTTCACGCTCGCGCCACGGACCGGCGACCCGGTCGGCCAGACCAGCGACAGCCAAGGGAGCACGTGACGATGCAGCAGGGATTCCGGGGCGCGATCTTCGACGTCGACGGCGTGCTCGTCGACTCGCCGCACGAGGCCGCCTGGCGCGACGTCTTCAACGAGCTCATGGAGGGCGACTGGGCCGACATCCGCGACCAGACGAGCTGGACGCCCGGGGCCTTCACCCCCGAGGTCTACCAGCAGGTCCTGTCCGGCAAGCCGCGGATGGAGGGCGCGCTGGCCGCGCTGGAGCACTTCGGGGTGCCCGAGCCCGAGAAGCGCGTCGACGCCTACGCCGAGCGCAAGCAGGAGATGGTCGTCGAGCTCATCAAGGCCGGGAAGTTCTCCGCCTACCCCGACGCGCTGCGCTTCCTGCTGGCGGTCAAGAACGCCGGGATCGCCGTCGCCGCAGCGTCGTCGTCGAAGAACGCCGGCCTCTTCCTGCGCCAGATCCGCCTCGACGAGTTCGCCGAGCGCAACGGGCTGGACTACGACTGGATCGAGCCCGGCCTGACCCTGCTGGCCGTCTTCGACGTCGACATCTCCGGCCGCCATTTCGAGCGCGGCAAGCCGCATCCCGAGATCTTCCTCACCGCGGCGCAGGAGCTCGGCGTCGAGCCGAGCGCGGCGTTCGTCGTCGAGGACGCCGTCTCGGGCATCCAGGCCGCGAAGGCCGGCGCGTTCGCCGCGCTCGGCGTCGCCCGGCACGACGACGAGGCGATGCTGGCGCAGGCCGGCGCCGACCTCGTGGTCACCACGCTGGACGACGTCGACCTCTCCGCCCTGGCGGAGGGACGGCTCGCCCGGCGCCCGGACTGACGCGCCCGCAGCGCCCGCGTTCGCCGCGATCCGCGGCGATCGCGCCGGGTTTGTCACAATGACGGGCCCGCGCGCCTCGCCGTGCGCGCATCCGCAAGCGACACAAGGACTTTTTCGTGGCAAAGCAGCGCAACCGTGGCAAGCCCACGCGTCGACGTGACAAGAAGGGCGGCCCCGGCAGCGGGCGGCGCAAGCCGTGCCCGTACTGCAAGGAGAAGATCGAGCAGGTCGACTACAAGGACACCGCCGTCCTGCGCAAGTTCATCTCCGAGAAGGGCAAGATCCGCTCGCGGCGGATCACGGGGGCCTGCCGGCGCCACCAGAGCCAGATCGCCCGCGCGGTCAAGCGCGCCCGTGAGCTGGCGCTGCTGCCCTACGTCAACGAGGGCGGGCGCGACGACACCGAGCGCGAGGGTCGTGGCGGTCGTCGCGGCCGCGACGACCGCTAGGCCGCGCATGCCGTCCGCGATCCTTCTGCAGGACGTCGAGCATCTCGGCGAGCGCGGGGCCGTCGTCGACGTCTCCAAGGGCTACCTGCGCAACTTCCTCATGCCGCGCAAGCTCGCCCAGCCGGCGACGAAGGGCGCGCTCGACGAGGCGCGCCGCCGCCACGAGGCCGCCGACAAGGCCACGCAGGCGCTCGTCGCCAAGGCGACCGGCGAGGCCGAGGTCCTGAGCCGCACCGTGCTGACGATCAGCCAGCAGGCCGGTGACGACGGGCGCCTGTTCGGCTCGGTCACCAACCAGGACATCGCCGACGCGATCGAGGAGGCCCGCGGCGTCAAGGTCGACAAGCGCAAGATCCACCTCGAGGAGCCGATCAAGAACGTCGGCACGTACGTCGTCGTCGTCGAGGTCGCGGAGGGTGTCACGGCCTCGGTGAAGACGATGGTCGTCGAGCGCAAGTAGTGGGCCGGTAAGACCCTGCCGCTCGCGGCCGTCGCCGACACGATCTGGAGCGTCGTCGGGATCGTCGGCGGCGTGGCCGGCGTCGCCGTGCTCGTGTGGGCGGCGCGCAACGGCCCCGCCGAACGCGAAGCCGAGGAGGCGGCGCGCGACTTCTACGACGTGCACGGACGCTGGCCCGACGAGCCGGCCTGAGGTGAGATGGACGCCGCCGCGCGGACGCCGGCGCGCAGCTGCGGCTGCGCTCGCAGGGCCTGACCGGCGCGCCGGCGACGAGCGTCGAGGCCGTCGCCGCGCGGCTCGTGGGCGTCCAGGCGCAGGACCTCGCGTTCGCCCGGCTGGCGTTCCGGCCGCGCACGACGGGCGTGACGGCGGCGGACGTCGATGCGGCGTTGCGCGAGCGCGCGCTCGTCTGGACGTGGGCGATGCGCGGCACGCTGCACCTCGTCGCGGCGCAGGACGCCGGCTGGCTCATCGGCCTGCTCGGTCCGATCTTCGCCGCGAAGGGCCGACCGCGGCGGCTGGCGCTCGGGCTCGACGACGCGCGCTGCGAGCGGGCGATCGCGGTGCTGCGCGACGTGCTCGCCGCCGAGGGGCCGCAGACGCGCGCCGCCCTCGCCGCGCGCCTGCCGATCGACCGCGAGGGGCAGGCGCCCGCGCATCTCGTCGCGTACGCCGCGCTGCGCGGCGTCATCTGCCGCGGGCCGCCCGCCGGTGGCCGGGAGCCGACGTACGTCCTGCTGGAGGACTGGCTCGGGGGCGCGCCGGCGCCGGTCGAGGAGGACGATGCGCTGGCGCGGCTCGCCCGCCGCTACCTCGCCGGCCACGGGCCGGCGACGGCGCAGGATCTCGCGGCCTGGTCGGGGATCGGACTGCGGCGCGCGCGGCGCGCGTTCGAGCTGATCGCATCCGAGCTGCGCGAGACGGGCGAGCGCCGGCGCGGCGCTGCTGACCGAGGCGATGACGAGCTGCGCACGACGCCGGCAGCGACGGCCGCTCGCCGCCGGCCGGTGCGGCACCTGCGCGCGTGCGCCCGCAGGTCGCCCTGCTCGGCCACTTCGACCCCTACCTGCTCGGCTACGCGTCGCGCGACTTCGCGCTCGACCCGCGCCACGCGAAGCGCATCCAGGCCGGCGGCGGATTCATCGCTCCGGCGGTCCTGCTCGACGGCCGCGTCGTGGGCACATGGCGACGCCATCGCGACGACTGGCTCGAGCCGTTCGAGCCGCTGTCCGACGGCGTGCTCGCGGCGCTCGAGCGCGAGCGCGGCGACGTCGAGCGGTTCCTCGCGGCGCCGTCCGGCAGTGGCTCGCCGCCGCGCTCGGACCCCGGGCGCGACCCCGCCTCGTAGACGCGCGATCGACGTCTCGTAGACGTCCGACCCATACGCGAACATCCGTTCGCACCGACATTCGTCTGCGCGCGAAATATTTCGTTCCCTCTGAGCGAGACTGCGCGCCCCCGCAGTCCTACCGTCCGTTTACCCTCGCCAGCCTTGAGCGCCTACCCCGACTCCACGCCTCGCGCGCCGGCGCAGATCGCCACCGGCGTCGCTCCGCCGCACTCGCTCGAGGCCGAGCAGTCGGTGCTCGGCGGGATCCTGCTCTCGGACCGCGCGATGTACGGGCTCGTCATCGAGGAGGGCCTGAAGGCCGAGGACTTCTACCGCGAGCGCCACCGCGTGATCTACGAGTCGATGCTCGCGCTGTACCGCGACAGCGAGCCGATCGACGTCCTGACGGTGGCCGAGCACCTGCGCTCGGCGGGCAAGCTCGAGGAGGCCGGCGGCAAGGCGTCGATCGACGAGCTGACGGGCGGCGTGCCCGGCCTGGGCGGCATCCGCCGCTACGCCCAGATCGTGCGCGAGCACGCGCTCATGCGCCGCCTGCTGAGCACGACGTACGAGATCCAGGCGTCGGTCCTCAACCATGCCGCGGCGCCGCGCGACCTCGTCGAGCAGGCCGAGCGGGCGATGCTCGAGGTCGCCCACGACGACCGCCAGAAGGACTTCCGCACGATCGACGAGATCCTCCACGACGAGCTGAAGAAGATGGAGAAGCTCTCGCGCGAAGGGACCGCGCTGACCGGCACGCCGAGCGGCTTTCGCGACCTCGACGAGATCACCGGCGGCTTCCAGCCGGGCAACCTCATCGTCATCGCGGCGAGCCCGTCGATGGGAAAATCTCAGGATCGACTCTTGTCTATGATCTGTCGGGCCTCGTCTACGTTTGATGAACTCGTCGCCTCCACGAGTCCGGAGAGAGTCTGGATTGCCGCGCTTGGACCTGATCTTGCGCCTGCGCTCCGTTCGGGTATCGGCGACGTTCCGTAACGGCGTACGACCTCTGTTCCGCGTGACCACGCGGCTCGGCCGCCGGACAGATCTCACGGCGAATCATCCACTGCTCACGCTCGACGGCTGGAGGCGCGTGGACGAGCTGCGAAGCCGGGTCGCAGAATCGGCGTGCCGCGGAATCTGCCTCGGCACACGGCAGTCACAGCTCATGCCCGACCACGAGATCGTGCTGCTCGCGGCGCTCATCGCCGACGGCGCGCTGCGCAACGGACGCCGCGCCTCACGTACGCCGGGCCTTCTCCGCCGTCGAGGACGAGGTTCGAGCAGCGGCCGCAGCGATCGGCGCGCGCTGGCACCCCTCCCGAAAGGCGCCGACACAACAACTTCGAGTGCGTCATCAGCGGCGACCGGACTCGGGCGGCAACCCGGTCACCGAGCTCTGCAAACGACACGGCATTTGGGGCAAGCGCTCCGAGGACAAGTTCGTGCCCGACGCGATCTTCGGACTCGACGAACGCGACATCGCGCGCTTCCTGGGGATCCTCTTCGCCTGCGACGGGCACATCTACGCGACCGATCGCCTGCGCCAGATCGGCTACTCGACGATCAGCGAGCGCCTTGCCCGCGACGTCCAGCACCTGCTTCTGAGGCTTGGGATCGTCTCGTGCATCCGGACCCTCAAGCGGAGGTCTACGAGGGCACGGACAAGGTCGCGCGCGAGGTCCGCATCACCGGCCAGGACGGCATCAGGCGGTTCTGCAACCTCGTCGACGTCGCCGGCAAGGCGCCGCAGGCCGGTCGCGCGCTCGCCGGCCTGCAGGCCGTCGGCCACGGGACGAACGTCGACACCGTTCCGCCCGCGATCTGGGGCGCGTGATCGCGGCGAAGGGCGACCGCCCCTGGCGGAGGTCAGCCACGCAGCCGGCCACCCGCCCAACCACAACTGGCACGTCGGAACGCGCGCCTCTCCGTCAGCAGTTGCAGAAGCTCGCCGACTGGAGCGGCGACGAGGAGCTCGATCAGATCGCGACATCGGACATCTGGTGGGACGAGATCGTGTCGATCGAGCCGATCGGTGAGGAGGAGACGTTCGACCTCACCGTGCCCGTCCACCACAACTTCGTCGCCGACGACCTCGTCGTGCACAACAGCGCCTGGTCACGAACATCGCCGAGAACGCGGCCATCGATCACGGCCGGCCGGTGGCGCTGTTCTCCCTGGAGATGTCCGAGACCGAGCTCGCACAGCGCTTCGTCGCGTCGCAGGGGCGCATCAAGGGCGACCTGCTGCGCAAGGGCCGCGTCGCCGACAACAAGTGGCCCGACATCCTCAAGGCGTCCGCGAAGCTCGCGGAGGCGCCGCTGTACGTCGACGACTCCTCTGACGTCGGCGTGCTCGAGATCCGCGCGAAGGCACGGCGGCTGCACCAGCAGGCGCCGCTCGGCCTGATCATCGTGGACTACCTGCAGCTCATGCGCCCCGACCCGGGCCTCGACTCGCGCGTGCTCCAGGTCGGCGCGATGAGCCGCGGCCTGAAGATCCTCGCGCGCGAGCTGAACGTTCCCGTCATCGCGCTCTCGCAGCTGTCGCGCGCGGTCGAGACGCGCGGAACCTCGCTGGACAGCAAGAAGCCGCTGCTGTCGGACCTGAGGGAATCCGGCTCCATCGAGCAGGACGCCGACCTCGTCGCCTTCATCTACCGCGAGGAGTACTACGACAAGGAGTCCGAGCGCGCGGGGATCGCGGACATCATCATCGCCAAGCACCGCAACGGCGCGCTCGGCGACGTCGAGCTGACGTTCGCCAAGGAGTATCCGAAGTTCCTGAACTACACCTCGCCGGAGCGCTACGGATGAGCGCCGCCGGCCCCCACCCGGTCCAGCAGGTCCGCCGTGTCACCGGCGGCGCGGCGGCGCCTGCGCTCGGCGTGAGTCCTCCAGGTCGCGAAGGCGGCGACGATCAGCAGCGGGGCCGCCTCGAGCAGGCCCAGCGCCCAATGTCCTGCGTGTGCGATGACGATCATGGCTTCGGTGCTCCGGCGGCCGCGGGCGCGGCCGGGGACGATCCTCTCGCCCCCGGCCCGCCGGGCCACGGTGCTAGGCCGTGACCGCGCGTCGCGGAGCGCCGGCGGAGCTCGCCAGCCCGATGGCGATGCCCGTCACGGCGATGACGAGATGCAACAGGTTGTCGGCCGTGTTGATCGGGATGATCGACAGCAGCAGGCCGCCGTCGCCGACGATGAAGCCGAGGATCGTCACGAGCACGTAGACCACGCCGTAGCCGATGCTGAACAGCCGCGCCTTGGCCGCGGTTCCGGCCATCGCGAGACCGACGATGCCCGACAGCAGGTGCACGACGTTGTGCCAGCCGTTGATGTCGAACAGGATCAGCGTTCCGCGCTGGGCGCTGTCGCCGACGCCGAAGCTCGGTTCGACGAGGAAGCCGACGATGCCCACGAGCACGAGCACGCCGCCGAGCGCCATCGCATAGACCTGCGCGAGTGTCTTGTCCTGCATGAGATGCCTCCTAATGCTTGAACGTGACACTGAGTGCGGCTGGAGCGAGGGTGCTGGATCAGCGGCGGTCCCGATGTCCCGTCGGGCGCGTTCTCAGCGCAGATTGCGCGAAGGCCGGTCCGCTGCCGCCCGTGCGTGACCTACTCTCGAGATCGCCCGTGACCGCGACCGCCACCCCGCCCCTGCCGTGACCGAGGACACCTGCGCGTTCGACGCTCTGCGACGGCAGCGGCTTCGTCGTCGACGACGCGACGAACACCGCGCGCGACTGCCGCTGCCGCGCGCAGCGCGTGAGCCGCGCCCGCGCGCGCTCGCTCAGCGGCGTGATCCCGCGCAAGTACCGCGGCGTGTCGTTCGAGCGACCGCCGGTGACGGAGATCGCCCCGCCCGTCACCGCCGCCGTGCGCCGCTTCGTCAACCGCATCGACGAGAACCTCGACGCCGGCCGCGGGCTGTGGTTCTTCGGCTCGGTCGGGACCGGCAAGACGACGCTCGCGATGCTCGTCTCGCGCCACGCGCTCGAGGCCGGCCGCAGCGTCGCGATCTACTCGCTGCCGCGGCTGCTCGCCGAGATCCGCACGACGTTCGACGACGAGCGCGGCAACTCGTACGTCGACCTGCTCGACCGGCTGACGGCCGTGGACCTCCTGCATATCGACGACGTCGGCGCCGAGAAGACGAGCGCCTGGGTGCTCGAGCAGCTCTACGCGATCGTCAACGCCCGCTACGAGGACGAGCGCTCGGTCGTCATCACGACGAACCTCGAGCGCGACGAGCTGGCCGAGCAGATCAACGAGCGCACGGTGTCCCGGCTGGAGGAGATGTGCGAGCTGCTGCCGCTCTGGGGCGCCGATGCGCGCCAGCAGCGTCCGGACATGCGACCGGCTTAACGCGCCGTCCGCCTAGACTGCTGAACGTTATGCCAGGAATCTGCATCGTCGGTGCCCAGTGGGGTGACGAAGGCAAGGGCAAGGTCGTCGACCTCGTCGCCGAGCAGGCGGACGCGATCGTCCGCTTCCAGGGCGGCAACAACGCCGGGCACACGATCATCCGCGACGGCGAGGTCTTCAAGTTCCACCTCATCCCGTCGGGCATCCTCTATCCCGGCAAGCGCTGCATCATCGGCAACGGCGTCGTCATCGACCCGCGCGTGCTGACCGACGAGCTCGACGCGCTGAAGGCCCGCAAGATCGACACGAGCGGGCTGCGGATCAGCGCCAACGCGCACGTGATCATGCCCTACCACCTGCTGCTCGACACGGCCGGCGAGACGAAGCTCGGCAAGCTGCAGATCGGCACGACGCGGCGCGGCATCGGCCCCGCCTACGCCGACAAGGCGGCGCGCCTGGGCATCCGCATGCAGGACCTGCTCGACGAGAAGATCCTCAAGAAGAAGATCACCGCGGCGATCGACCCCAAGCGCCTGAGCCTGCGGCCCTACGTCAAGGACCCGTCGCTGGACCTGCAGTCGATGACCGAGGCCTACCTCACCTACGGCCACCGCCTCGAGCGCCACATCGCCGACACCGCGCGCCTCGTCTGGGACGCGCTGGACGCCGACAAGCTCGTCATCTACGAGGGCGCGCAGGGCGCGCTGCTGGACATCGACCACGGCACCTATCCGTTCGTCACGTCCTCCAACCCGATCGCGGGCGCGGCCTGCGTCGGCGCCGGCGTCGGGCCGAAGGACATCCACGAGGTCTGGGGCATCGCGAAGGCCTACGTCACGCGCGTCGGCTCCGGACCCTTCCCGACGGAGCTCGACGACGCCGTCGGCGAGGAGATCCGCCGCCGCGGCGGCGAGTTCGGCACCACGACCGGGCGCGCGCGGCGGACGGGCTGGCTCGACATCCCCGCGCTGCGCTACGCGTCGCGCATCAACGGCCTGACGTCGCTTGCGATCACGAAGCTCGACGTCCTGTCGGGCTTCGAGAAGATCAAGGTCTGCACCGCCTACAGCGGCCCCGACGACGCGGTCTTCACGGACTTCCCGTACCACCAGTCGGTCCTGCACCACGCCAAGGGCGAGTACATCGAGCTCGAGGGCTGGACGGAGGACATCGGCGAATGCCGCACGGCGAGCGAGCTGCCGCAGGCGGCGCGCGACTACCTGAGCTTCATCGCCGAGCAGGTCAAGGTGCCCGTCGTGCTCGTCGGCGTCGGCCCGGGGCGCGAGCAGGTCATCTGGATGCAGGACGCTCTGCCGCAGCTTGCGGCGGCGGCGTAGGCGCAGGCGCCGCCTGCTGCGGTCGCAGCCGGCGCTCCCCGCGGCGCAGCGCGCGCTTGGCGAGCGCCGTGGACGACAGCAGCGCGAGCGCGGCGAGCGTGATCTGCACGCTGATGATCCCGTCCTCGCTCCAGTAGACGTCGTCGAGGCGCAGCAGCAGCGCGGACTCGTCGAGCGTCAGCGCGACGCCCATGCCGAACGGCACCGCCAGCACCGGGTCGATGCGCTCGTTGCGCGAGAGCACCGACGCGCCGCCGGCGAGGAACGCCATCGCGATGCCCGGGACGAAGTGGTGGATGTGGCGCTCGCCGACGACCATGTCGCGAAACGGGCCGGTCGGTCCGCCGCGGCGGATGAGGTACGTCCCCAGCCGCGCGGCCGCGAACGTCAGCGAGAACGAGGCGAGCAGGTTCAGCTGCGCCGTCTCGCGCGTGCTCATGCTCTCCAGGCCGGCGACGGCGATCTCGACCGTCTCGCGCACGGCGACGTCGGCTGTCTCGAGCACGTCGAGCTCCGGGTGGGCGTGCACGCGCGCGCGCAGCGTCCGCACGATCTCCGTGCCGAGCACCGCGCCGGTCAGGCCGTAGGCGGCCAGCCCCAGCGCCACCGTGCCACGCTCGGCGCGCAGGCGCCGGCGACGGGCCCACGGCAGCTCGATCGCGCCCGGCAGGCGCAGCCCGCGTGCGCCACCACGCTGCGCGCGCTGCCTGCGCCGGCGCGCGTCGTACGTCAGGCCCACCGCTCGAGCAGATCCTCATCGGGGACATCGCGCACCAGCCGCGCAGGCACCCCCATGACGACCTTGCGCGCGGGGACGTCGGCCGTGACGACCGCGCCCGCTGCGACGAACGCCTCCTCGCCGACCTCGACGCCCGGCACGAGCACGGCGCCGCCGCCGATCCGGCAGGCGCGTCGCAGCGTCGCTCCGCGCAGCGCCATCCCCTTGGGATGGCGGGCCATCGTGTCGTCGTTCGTCGTCATCGCGCACGGGCCGAAGAAGACGTCGTCCTCGATGACGCTGTAGCCCGTGACGTAGGCCTGCGACTGGATCCGCACGCGGTCGCCGATCCGCACGTCGTTGTCGACGCCGCTGGCGCGCCCGACGACCGTCTCGCTGCCGATCGTCGCGCGCTCGCGCACGAAGGCCTGGTCGGCGACGATCGAGCCGGCGCCGATGTGGGCGCCCGCGAAGACGATCGCGTGCGTGCCGATGATGACGCCGTCTTCGAGGACGAGCGAGTCGAGCGGGTCGCGCGAAGCGGTCGAGCGCTTCGCGAGCTTCGGCCCCTTGCCGAGCACCGCGCCGTCGCCGATCGTGCAGCCGTCGCCGATGACGACGCCGTCGTGGACGACGACGTGGGCGCCGAAGGTCACGCCGCTGCCGACCTGGGCGCTGGCGCTGATGATGAGTCCGGGAGCGTCGATCATTGCGCCTGTGAGCCTAGATGGTTGATTGCGAATTGGCGTGCCTGCGGGGGCAGGTCAGGGCGGATGCCGGGCGCCGCACGGATGCGAAGCAGGTACCGGTGGTACCTGCGAGCGTCCGGGTGGCGATCCGGCGCCGATCCTGGCCTGTCATCCGTAGGTGCGTGAATTTGGAATCAACCATCTAGATGGTCCGCCAGCGCGGCCACGACGCGATCGGCGGCGTGGCCGTCGCCGTAGAGCTCTGGGCGCTCGGCCGGCGGGGCGCCCGCGGCGCGCTCCAGGGCCGCGCGCGCCGCGCCGGCGTCGAGATCGACGAGCACGTTCCAGCCCGCCTCGACGGTCTCGACCCATTCCGTCGTGTTGCGCAGCGTGACGCACGGAACGCCGGCGAGGTAGGCCTCCTTCTGGATGCCGCCGGAGTCGGTCAGGACGGCGCGGGCGCGCGTGAGCAGCGACGTGAACGCGAGGTAGCCGAGCGGCGGCAGGACGATCGCGCCCGCCTGCAGGCGGGCGAGCAGCCCGGCCGCCTCGAGGCGCGCACGGGTGCGCGGGTGCAGCGGCAGCACGACCGGCAGCTCGACGCCGAGCAGCAGCTCGACGAGGCGTTCGAGGCGCTGCGGGTCGTCGACCGTGCCGGCGCGATGGGCGGTCGCGAGCACGTACTCGCCGGCGACGACGCCCGCGTCCGCCAGCGGCGCGTCGTCGGCGCCGCGCGCGGGGCGCGAGGACGCGCGCGACGTCGACCATGACGTCGCCGACGACCTCGACGGCGCCCGCGACGCACTCGCGCGCGAGGTTCTGCGCCGCGACCGCGCGACGGCGCGAGCAGCAGGTCGCTGGCGTGGTCGGTGAGGACGCGGTTGAGCTCCTCGGGCATCGCGCGATCGAAGGAGCGCATCCCGGCCTCGACGTGCGCGACCGGGATCGCGGCCTGGGCCGCCGCGAGCGCGCCGGCGAGCGTCGAGTTCGTGTCGCCGTAGACGAGCACGGCGTCGGGCGCCTCGTCGTGCAGCAGCTCGCCGATCGCGCCGAGCATGCGCGCCGTCTGATGGGTGTTCGATCCTCCGCCGAGGTGCAGCTCGATGTCGGGCTGCGGCACGTCGAGCTCGCGGACGAAGATCGCCGACAGCTCGTCGTCGTAGTGCTGGCCCGTGTGCACGAGCAGCTCGTCGTGCGCGGCGCGCAGGGGGCCGGACACCGCCGCCGCCTTGATGAACTGCGGGCGGTTGCCGATGACCGTGACGACCTTCAGAGCCGGGCCTCGATGTACGCGCGCACGCGCTCCGCGGCGTCGAGCGACAGCGGGCCGGGCGCCGCCGGGATCGCGATGTCGTCGATCGCGTGGACGGGCTGCACCTCGCGCGCCGAGGACGCGAGGAACGCCTCGCTGACGTTGGGCAGATCGTCGAGCGTCGTGATCCGCTCGCTCGCGTCGGTGACGGCGAGCAGCGCGCGGCGGGTGATCGAGTCGAGGATCCGGTCCTCCAGCGGCGGCGTGTACAGCGCCCCGTCGAGCACGTAGAAGAACGACGTCGTCGGGCCTTCGAGGACGCGTCCGTGCGGCGTGACGAGCAGCGCCTCGTCGGCGCCCTGCTCGCGCGCGAGGCGCGACGCGAGCATGTTCGCGGCGTAGGAGAGCGACTTGACGCCGTCGAGGACGCGCGTCGGCGTGTACGTGATCGTCGCGAGCGCGGCGGTGTCCGGCAGCAGGTGCAGGTCCTCGACGATCCCGATCCGCCTGCCGCCGCGGGTGACCAGCAGCCGCAGCCCGCCGTCCGCGGGCTCGCTCATCTCCAGCAGCTTCTCGACGTCGTCGCGGACGGCGTCGATGTCGAACGGCAGCCGCAGCGCCGCGGCGCTGCGCCCCATCCGCTCGAGGTGCTCCTCCAGCGCGAACGGCCGGCCGCCGTAGAGGTGCACGACCTCGAAGACGCCGTCGCCGCGCAGCAGCCCCTCGTCGGTGACGGGGATCTGCGCCTGGGCGACATCCATCACGTCGCCGTCGAGAATCGCGAGCTTGTCGGCCATGGAGAGAGCCTACGAGGCTCGGTGCTTGTGGTGTGGGCTCAGCGGCCACGAGCGAGCGCGCCAGCGACCGCACGCCCCTGTCACGCCAGCTTGATCCCCCAAGCAAGCGGAGCTATTGAAGTCTTCGAGGGCCAGCGAAACAACGCCGCGGTTGTAGTCGGCTAATAACGTGGTCGAAATCAGAGCCAACTCCCGCTGGGCGTTATTTACATTTCCTGCCAGACGCTATAATAACGCTCTCTGGAGTTTGCCCTAGCGAGGAGCCAACGTGGCCGACAACGACAATCGCGCCGGTCGTTTCGTCGCTCAACCGAGCGGCTACCGAGCCTTTCTTCCAGCGCCACTGCCACCCGAGCCGCCCGTTGATATGGGATCAGGCATCCTGCCGCTCCTCTCGAAGGCGGACATTGCGCTAGGACGGCTTGATGGCCTCGTAAAGGTCGTTCCCGACCCCGACTTCTTCGTTGGGATGTATGTGCGGCGCGAGGCCGTCCTCAGCTCCCAGATCGAGGGAACCCAGAGCAGCCTTGAGGATCTACTCCAGATCGAGCTCGATCCCGATACGCGCGATCGTGGTTCCGACGTTGGCGACATCGTCAACTACGTCAGCGCGATGAACTTCGGGCTGACCCGCCTCCAGGATCTTCCTCTGTCGCTCCGATTGATACGCGAGATCCACGAGGAGCTTCTGCGAGACGGTCGAGGCGCGCGGACCACTCCGGGCGAGTTCAGAACCACGCAGAACTGGATAGGGCCATTGGGTGCGTCGCTCAGCCGAGCGACGTTCGTGCCGCCGCCAGTTCCCGACATGACCGAGGCGCTGCATGCGTTCGAGAACTACCTCCATGCAAACGGCGATACACCGGTCCTGGTCAAGGCCGCGCTTTCCCACGCGCAGTTCGAGACCATCCACCCTTTCCTTGACGGCAATGGTCGCGTCGGGCGTCTGCTCATCACGTTCCTACTTGTACATTCCGGCGTCCTCAGACAGCCGCTTCTCTATCTCAGCTACTACTTCAAGCTCCACCGGACCGAGTATTACGACCGGCTCATGGCCGTTCGCCTGCGAGGAGATTGGGAAGGATGGCTGGCGTTCTTCCTGCGGGGCGTCGCTGAGACCGCCTATGAAGCCACAGACACGGCCGAGCGAATATTCGAGCTACGCGAGCGGCACAGAAGCCTCGTCATGGACGAGGTCGGTGCAAACGGTCTGCGAGTGCTGTCGGCGCTCTTTCAACGCCCCGTCGTGAATGTCAACTACCTCAGTAGTGCTCTCGAAGTCTCGTTTCCGACGGCGAATCGCCTGGCGGCCAGATTCGAGGAATTGGGCCTCCTGCACGAGGTCACCGGACAGAGGCGCGGCAGACTCTTTCGATACGACCCTTATCTCCGCCTGTTCGACGACCCGGAGATGGAAGACGCAGGTGCGCCGACCGAGGTGACAGAGGCGGATGACGCGTTGGTCACCGACCCCAACGACGCTGACGAGCGCGTCGACCGGAGTGCCATGTAGCTGCGTAGATGCCGAATGGTGCGGGGTGATTCGACCCTGCATCGATGCATTGGTTTGCACCGCGGTTGCAGGGGTGGGAACTCATCACGCCGCCTGCAGCACCTCCCGCAACTGCTGCAGCTCGCGCGCTGCAACGCTTGAGCGCGTCTCCCGGGCATGGCCAGCGCCTTGCGGCCCTCGAGGCTCGCGCGGTCGCGGTCGCCGGCAGCCACACAGCTCAGCGCGAGATGCGCCTGATGGACGCCGCCGTCGCGCATTCGGTCGCGCGGCCAGGTACGAAGCACTTCCTCGTGCAACGTGAGACTTTCGTCTAGCCCGCGAAGCCCGCTACCCCGACATGGCCGCCTTTGCGCGGATGCGCCAGAGTCAGTGGGCTGAGCCGGAGGAGACAGCCACACGTTGCGGGACTTTCTGCGATGCCCCCGCCAGGAATCGAACCTGGAACCTTCGGATTAAGAGTCCGCTGCTCTGCCAGTTGAGCTACAGGGGCTGGGTACGACCCAGCGGGAGATCCTAGCCAGTCGGGGTCGTCGCCGTGGCCTGCGCCGCGTTCGCGGCGGCCTGCTTCTTCAGGATGTCCAGCTGCTTGCGCACGAGCTTGCGCTGCTCCTTGGGCGCCAGGTCGACGGCGCGTATTCCGGCGAGATCGCCGGTGCGGTTGTCGCCTGCCTGGTAGGCGAGCACAGCGAGCTGCGCGTAGAGATTCGAGTTCGGCGGTTTCTCGGCGTAGGTGACGATCTGCTTCGCGGTCACGGCCTTCTTGAGCTCGTTGAGCCCGGGTGCGCCGTAGGCCTGGACCATGAGGTTCGCGGCCCGCACGCTCGGCTGCTTGGGATCGAGCGCGAGATGGCGCTCCCACGCGTCGGTGGCCAGCCGCAGGCGCTTCTTGCCGCCGTCGGTGTACGTGCCGTCCTGCGCGATGCCGTCGACGCTGGCGCGCTGGAAGCGCACGATCGCGAGCTGCGCCCACGCCGCCGCGTCCTTCGGGTTCGCGCGCGTCTTGGCGAGTTCGGCGTCGATCTGCTTGTCGATCGACGCGGTCGCGCTGCCACCGCCGCTGTCGCCGGAGAAGGCATCGAACAGCCCGCCGTTGGAGGAGCTGCCGATGCCGAACAGCACGAGGCCGCCGCCCATGAGCAGCGCGAGTCCGAGATAGATCACTTGCACAGTGCGGCGCCGGCCGCGTCCGCGCAGGTCGAACAGCATCGAAAGATCAGTCCTTCCGGTCGGGGTCCTCCAGCTTAGACAGATCGTCGTCGGCAGCGGTCGCCTCGACGCCGTGGCGGCGATCTGACCCGTTCAGCGGCCGGTCGTCCACGTCGTCGAGCTTCCCGAGCTCGTCGAGGTCGTCGAGGTCGCCGTCATCGAACGGGTCGTAGGGCGGCCGATAGGGGTCATCGTCGTCCTCGTCCTCGTCATCGTCGTCATCGTCGTCGTCCTGTCCCCAGCGGTCCTCTCGCGCCGGCCTGACCCGGCCGATCCAGCGCGCGAGCAGGATGCTGAGCTCGAAGAGCACGATGAGCGGCGCCATCGCGATCGACATCGTGAACGGGTCGGGCGTCGGCGTCGCGACCGCGGCGAGGACCGCGATCCCGAGGATCACGTAGCCGCGGTTCTTCGCGAGCTGGCGCGGCGTGAAGATGCCAAGGCGCGTGATCGCGAGCACCCCGACCGGGATCTGGAACAGCAGCCCGACCCCGGCGACGAACAGGACCGCGAACTTGAAGTAGTCCTTGGCCTGCAACAGGATGTCGAACGAGTCGTCGTTGAAGTTCTGTAAGAACTGCACCGCCCGTTCGAGCACGACGAAGTAGCCGAACGCGGCGCCCGCGATGAAGAGCACCGGCACCATGAGCATGAGCGGCAAGGCCACCTTGCGCTCCCCAGGGCTGAATGCGGGCAGCACGAACGCGTAGGCCTGGAAGAGCAGCATCGGCATCGCGAGCAGCAGCGAGGCGTAGAACGCGATCGTGATCGTCGCGGTGAACGGCTCGGTGACGCCGAGCGTGACGAGGTTTCGCTGCGTGCTCGCCGGCACCGACGCGGCCGCCTGCGCGACCTGCCTGCTCGCGCTCGCGAGCTTGCTCGAGCTGAGCGCGACCGACGCGCGCTGGACGGTCGTGAGGTTCTCGGCGGTCGAGAGCGAGTCGAACGTCCGCGCCACGGACGCCAGCGCCGGCGCCAGGGCGCGCAGCGCCTGTGCCTGCTCCTTCTGGAAGCGCGCGGCCTGCTCGAGCGGGTCCTTGCTCGACGTGCTCGGGTTCTGGAGGTTCTGGGTGTCGCGAACCGGCTTCGTGACGATGTCGAGGATCGCGTTGTTCTGCCAGAAGCAGAACGAGAACGCCGCGACGAGCGTCGCCGCCGAGATCAGCAGCCGCCGGCGAAGCTCCGAGAGGTGGTCGACGAGGCTGAGCTTGTCCTCGTGACTGATGGGCCGCAGTGCGGCCGCGATGCGGCGCTGACGGCTCAGCTGTGCGGCCGGGTCACGGCGTCGTCGGGCTCGCTGGCCTTCGATGCCGTGCGCTTCTCGGCCGCATCGGCGGACGCCGTGAGCTCCGTGGGGCCGTCATCGTCGTCGTCCTTCGAGTTGCCGGTGATCGAGTCCTTGAACTCGCGCATGCCCGTCCCCAGCGAGCGACCGAGGTCCGGCAGCTTCTTCGGGCCGAAGACGACCAAGGCGATCACGAGAACGACGATGAGTTCCAGCGGGCCGATGCTCGGCATGCGAATACCTCGGGTCGGGTGCGAAACAGCGTACCGTCCGCGCGTTGCGCGGACGTTTTCTGGACTGCCGTGGCCGAACGTTCAAGTTCCACCGTGGCATGCCGATGAGTGGGTCATGCAGGAGTTCGAAAACAGCCCGGCACCGGATCACAACGAGTACGTGCGCAAAGTGGTCCTGCCGTCCGGCAAGACGATCGAGGTCGTCTCCTTCGAGGACCTCTCGCCCCCCGAGACGGACCTCCACGTGTGCCCCGCGTGCGCATCCGAGCTCGTCTATCCCGTCGCGTGGGAAGAGGCCGATCGTGCGCGCTGGGAGGTCAGCCTGCGCTGCCCCAACTGCGAATGGAACGTCACCGACCTCTTCGAGGAGGAGGCGATCCAGCGCTTCGACGAGACGCTCGACCGCGGGACGGAGGCGCTCGTCACCGACCTGCGCCAGCTCAGCCGGGCCAACATGGAACACGACGTCGAGCGCTTCGTCCTCGCGTTGAACGGCCGGGCACCTGCTGCCCGAAGACTTCTAGGCCCTCCGGTCCGCCACGGAGTCCGCCACGAGGTTCAGCGCCTGGCGCTGACCGTCCTCGAGCGGCAGCGCGGCAAGTCCCGCCTTCGCCTCGGCGACGATCGCCAGCGCGCGCGCCTGCGCCTCGCCGAGCGCGCCCGTCGCCTCGATCTGCTCGCAGAGCTGCTCGGCCTGCGCCGGATCTGAGATCGTGCGCAGATCGAGCGCGGCGATCTCGGGGTCGCGCTCGCGCGCGAGGATCAACGGCAGCGTGACGGTCCCGTCGAGCAGGTCCGTGCCACGGTGCTTGCCGGTCAGCGACGCCTGGCCCGCCACGTCGATGACGTCGTCGAGCAGCTGGAACGCGAGGCCGATCGCGCGCCCGAACGCGCCGAGCGCCGCGACCTCCTCGTCCGGCGCCTGCGCCGCGAGCGCGCCGATCTCGCAGGCGGCCTCGAACAGGCGCGCGGTCTTCAGCTCGCAGCGCAGCAGGTAGCGCTCGACCGGCACGTCCGCGTTCCAGGCGTCCTGGCGCTGGAGCAGCTCGCCTTCGGCGAGCGCCGACGTCGCGCGTGACAGCGACTGCACCGATGCCAGCGAGCCCGCCGCGGTGAGCTCGGAGAACGCGCGAGAGAACAGCAGGTCGCCGGTGGCGACGGCGAGCCCGCGGCCGCCCTGCGCCCAGACGGTCGGCACGCCGCGCCGCAGGGACGCGCCGTCGAGCACGTCGTCATGGACGAGCGTCGCGCTGTGGATGAGCTCGACCGCCGCCGCCGCCGCGACGAGCTGGGGCCTGCCGGCCGCGGCCGGGCCCGCGGCGAGCAGGACGAGCAGCGGCCGCAGCCGCTTGCCGCCCGCGGCGATCGTGTCGCCGGCATGCTCGGCGAGGATCGGCCCGTGGCCGGTGGCCAGCATCATGAGGCGCTCCTCGACGTGCCCGAGCAGGCGCGGCACGTGCGCTCCCGCAGCTTCGACGATGCTCGCGAGCGTCGCTTCGGCGCTGCTCATCGCTATGCCCGCTTCGTACCGGCGTGCACGGCGATGATGCCGCCCGCCGTCAGGATGCAGCGGACGTCGAGCCCGCAGCGGTCCATCCGCGCGGCCAGCTCTGCCGGCCCGGGGAAGCGCTTGACGGAGTTCGGGAGGTAGCTGTAGGCCTCGGGGTCGCCGGCGACCTTGCCGATCACGGGCACGACGCGATCGAACCACAGGCGGTAGAAGGTCGACAGGGGCGGCCGCGTCGGGGTCGTGATCTCGAGCACGACGACGGTGCCGCCGGGGCGCACGACGCGCGCCATCTCGCTCAGGCCGCGGTCGAGGTCGGAGAAGTTGCGGGCGCCGAAGCCGACGGTGGCGGCGGCGAACTCGCCGTCGGCGTAGGGCAGCTCCATCGCGTTGGCCCACTCGAACGTGACGGGCGCGGCCGCGCCGGCGCTCTTCATCCGCGCGCGGGCGAGCATCTCCTCGGAGAAGTCCGACGCGACCACCGCGCCGCCGGGGGCGACCCGCGACGCGAGCTCCAGCGCGAGATCGCCCGTGCCGGTCGCGACGTCGAGCACGCGATCGCCGGGACCGACCTGCGCGAGGTCGACCGCCCGGCGGCGCCACGTGTGGTGCAGCCCGGCGGTCATGACCGAGTTCATGACGTCGTAGAAGCCGGCGATGCGGTCGAACATCGCCCGCACCTGCGGTTCCTGCAGCGTTCCCTTGTCGGTCTGGCTCAGACGGCTACTCGGGCTTCAGCTGCGCGAGGAACTCGACGAGGTCGTCGCGCTTCTTCGTGGACAGCTCGGTGTAGGCCGGCATCGGCGCGGTCGGGTTGACGAGCGTGCGGGCGATCGCCTGCCGCGCCAGGCGGCCGCCGATCTCCGTCAGGTTCGGCCCCAGCGTGCCGCCGTTCTCGCCGATCTTGTGACACGCCAGGCAGCCCGATTGCGCGACCACCTGCTTTCCGGCTTCCCATGTCTGCAGCGTCTGCCCGCCGGCCTTGACGACGTTCGCGGGCGGTCCCATGTCGATCTGGTTCGGCGAGCCGGCGTGCGCCCCCTCGTACGTGAGGAACGCCATCGCGGCGATCGTGAAGAACGCCGCCGCCATCGCGATCGGCCGGCGCTCGGGACGGCGCTCCGGGCTGCGGTCGTAGAACGGCAGCAGGAAGAGCAGGATCATGCAGATCGTCGGCACGCCGATCGCCGCCAGCGGCGTGAGCGACGGCGGCTTGATGACGCGCAGGACCTCGAAGAGGAAGAAGAAGTACCACTCCGGCCGCGGCGTGTACGTCGTCGTCGTCGGATCGACCTTCGGGCCCAGCTCGGCGCCGAGCACGAGCGACATGCCGATGATCGACGCCATCACGACGCACGCCATGATCGAGTCCTTGGCGATGGCGTACGGGAAGAACGGCTTGCCCTGCGACTTCAGGATCGAGTACTCGCGGAGGTAGGCCTCCTTCTCGCGGGCGTTCATGCGTCGTCCTTGCGCGAGTCGGCGGGAATGTCGGCCTTCAGCCACGGCGGCGCCGTCGTGCCCAGGCGGGCCACGAGGTACAGGTGCGCGCCGATCATCGCGGCGATCGCGCCGGGTAAGACGAGCATGTGCAGGGCGTAGAAGCGCGACAGCGTCGTCACGCCGAACTCAGGCCCCGCGCGCAGGAAGTCGTTGAGATACGGGCCGATGAGCGGGCCGGTGCCGTTGATCGCCACGCCGACCGTCGTCGCCCAGAACGAGCGCTGGTCGAACGGCAGCAGGTAGCCGGTGAACGACATGAACAGCGTGAGGATGAGCAGCACGACGCCGATCACCCAGTTCAGCTCGCGCGGGTACTTGTAGGCGCCGAAGAAGAACGTGCGCGCCATGTGCAGGAAGACGAGGATCACCATGACGGTCGATCCCCACTTGTGCATGCCGCGGACGAACTGCCCGAGGAAGACCTCGTTGGTGAGGTAGCGCATCGACTCGTAGGCGCGCGTGGCCGACGGGTCGTAGTACATCGCGAGGATGACGCCGGTCACGGCCTGCGACAGGAACGCGAACATCGTCGCCGAGCCGAGCGTGTAGAACCAGTTCGTCCCCTTCGGGATCTTGCGGAACATCAGCCAGCGCGCGCCGCCGGACAGCGACGTGCGCTCGTCGACCCAGTCGACGGCGGAGATCCCGACGTCGGCGACCTTCTGCTTGGGGCCCGTCTTGGTATGGCCGTTCTCCTCGCTCGGGCCCTTGGGCTTGGGGCGCAGCGCGCGCGGGAGCGGTGGCTTGAGGTTCGCCATGGCCTACGTTCCTGGGATCTTGCGGACGCTCGGGCGCGCCGGGTAGAGGTACTGGCCGATCCCGTCGATCGGCATCCCCGGATCGCGCGGTGAGAAGCGCTTGAGCTCGGAGTTGACGCTGAAGCGCGGCCCGACCTCGACGTTGCCGTTGCGCACGCGTGTGTAGAAGCGGTCCAGCGGCCGGACCGGCGGGCCGCCGTTGACCTTGCCCTCGAAGTCGTAGACGCCGCCGTGACACGGGCAGATGAAGCGCTGTGACGCCTCGACGAAGCGCACCGGACAACCGAGATGCATGCAGCGCGTGGAGATCGCGATGTACGCGTTGTACTCGTCGCGCGGCTCGGAGTCGATCTTCGCGTTGTACTTGCGCAGGTACACCGTCGATTTGCCGACGTCACCGATGCCCGCAACGAGCGTCAGCGTCCGCGGGATGTACGTGTCGTCGGGGAAGTCGCCGACCGGCCCGATGACCTCCCACTTGCGCTCCTGCTTCTCGAACACGGGTGCGACGGCGAGACCGACGGCTGGCAGCGTGAAGGCGGCCGCCGCGATCCCGCTGGCGGCGTGCGCCGTGCCCGTCATGAAGCGCCGCCGGGTGACGGTCTCACCTTCGAACGCGCCTGGGATGCGCGCCTCGTCGGTGGTCTTGGGCTTCTTGCTGGGCTTGCGGTCAGGTGCCACGGAGGGTGAAATCTACCGACCCGGGAACTCCGGCGAGGCGCCCGTCCAGCGGCTGTGCGTCACGTTACAAAGATGTCTCAAGCGCGCGCCCGCGCCGCGGACGCGTGCAGCGCCTCGATGGCGCCGGGATCACCCTCGCGGGCGCGGTCCTTCGCGGCCGCCGTCTGCGCGTCCTCGCCCCAGCCGATCGCGGCCGCGCCGGCGTGCCAGGCGGCGAGCGCCAGCTCGTCGTCGCCGGCGGCGTACGCCTGTGCGCTCAGGGCGATGATGTCGGCCAGCTCGGCGATCGCGGCGAGGTTGCCGACGGCCGCCAGCTGCGCGAGCCCGAGCGCGTAGAGGCGGTCGCCCGCCAGCAGCGCGAGATCGGGATCGTCGATCTGCAGCGCGCGCGGATTTCCGTAGTGCAGCAGGCAGCCCTCGAGCACCGCGGTGACCGCCAGCTCGACGTCGTCGCGATGCGCGGCGGAGCGCGGTCCGCCGGCGGCGAGCGCGACCGGATCGGGGCCGTCGCCCGTCGTGTAGGCGACCGGCGCGGCGGTCACCACCGACGCCAGCGGGCTGCCGCTGTCGCGGACGGCCGCCTGCAGGCGCGCGATCGCATCGGTCACGACTGCGCGCCGTCGCTCGTCGGATGGCCGATGGCAGGGCTCATCGCCTGTCCTCGCAATCGCGAGCACCCGCGGCGGGAGCGACCACGAGCCGTCGTCGAGCAATGGCGCGCTGTCATCGCCCGATCTCCGCGAAGGCCGCGGCCGCCGCCGCGGCCGTGCGCTCGACGTGCTCGGGCGTATGGGCGAGGGAGGGAAACCAGGCCTCGAACTGCGACGCCGGCGCGTAGACGCCGCGCGCCAGCAGGCCGCGACACCAGGCGGCGTAGGCGTCGAGGTCGCAGCCCTGAGCGCCGGCGTAGTCGGTCACCGGATCGGCGCTGAAGAAGACGGTCAGCAGGCCGGTCCGGGCGACGATCTGGACGTCCTGGTAGCCGGCCGAGCCCGCGGCCTCCGCGAGGCCCTCGGCGAGCGCGGTCGTCGTCGCGGCGAGCTTGGCGTAGGGCTGCTCGCCCTCGAGCAGCGCGAGCGTCGCGAGGCCGGCCGCGACGGCGAGCGGGTTGCCCGACAGCGTCCCGGCCTGGTAGACGTCGCCGGCCGGTGCGATGCGCCGCATGAGCCCGCGCGAGCCGCCGTACGCCGCGGCCGGCAGCCCGCCGCCGATGACCTTCCCCATGATCGTCAGGTCGGGAACGACCCCGAACAGCTCCTGCGCGCCGCCGGGCGCGACGCGAAACCCGGAGATGACCTCGTCGAACACGAGCAGGGCGCCGGTCTCGTCGGCGCGCTCGCGCAGCAGCTCGAGGAAGCCGTCGGCGGGCGGCACGAGCCCCATGTTCGCGGGGATCGGCTCGGCGAGGAGCGCCGCGAAGTCGTGCTCCTCGGTCGCCGCGACGAGTGCGGCGCGGTCGTTCCAGGGCACGACGATCGTGCTCGCCGCGACCTCCGCCGGGACCCCCGGCGACGCCGGGATGCCCTGCGTGGCGAGGCCGCTGCCGGCCTCGGCGAGCAGCCCGTCGACGTGGCCGTGGTAGGCGCCCGCGAACTTCAGGATCTTCGTGCGGCCGGTGGCCGCGCGCGCGAGGCGGATCGCGCTCATCGACGCCTCGGTTCCCGACGACGTCATGCGCAGCATCTGCACGCCCGGCACGCGGCGCGCTGACCTCCTCGGCGAGATCGACCTCGGCGGCGGTCGGCGCGCCGAAGCTCGTGCCGCGGTCGGCGGCGGCCTTGACGGCGCCGACGATCTGCGGGTGCGCGTGACCGTGGATCAGCGGGCCCCAGGAGCAGACCCAGTCGACGTAGTCGTTGCTGTCGACGTCGAACAGCTCCGCGCCCTGGGCGTGGTCGACGAACAGCGGGTCGCGCCCGATCGCGCGCATCGCGCGTACCGGCGAGTTCACGCCCCCGGGGAGGTACGCCTGCGCGCGGGCGTACAGCTCAGCCGAGCGCGTATCGCGCAGGGAGACCGTCACGCGTGCTGGGCTTCCCAGTCCTTGAAGTCCTCGGTGAAATAGAGGAGGCGGATCTTCTTGAACTCCGTCGACGAGTACAGCGTGGCGCGCTCGGAGATGTCGAACTCGCCGGCGATCGCGTCGAGGATCGCGTCGCACTCCTCCTTGGAGCGGCCGTGCGCCATCGTGAAGATCGAGTAGGGCCAGTCCTCGTACGTCGGGCGCTGGTAGCAGTGCGAGATGCCGCGGAAGGAGGCCATCCGCGGGCCGAACTCGGCGATCTGCTCGTCGGGCACCTTCCAGACGCCCATGCCGTTGGCGGAGAACCCGGCGCGCCGGTGATAGAGGATCGCGGCGACGCGGCGCAGGATCCCGCGCTCCCGCATCCCGGTCATGTGCTCCAGCAGCGCGGCCTCGGTCATGCCCAGCTGCGCCGCCGCCGCGGCGTAGGGCTCGGCGACGACCGGCAGGTCGCCCTGCGTCGCGCGGATGACGGCGATGTCGAGCTCGTCGTAGGGCACGCCGTCGAGCTCGACGGGCTCCTCGGCGACGCCCTCGGTGGACAGCGACTTCGTATCGCCCTCCATCTCGAGGTCCATCCGGATCTTGAAGAGCTTCAGGGTCGGCAGCTGGCGGATCGACTCCGCGCCGGTGAGCTCCTGCAGCACGTCGAGGGTGCCCTGCAGGCCGAGCTTGGAGTCGCGCTCGACGGCGAGAGTGAACCACATGTTGAAGTCGTGGTTGCGCAGGTAGTTGTGGCTGACTCCGGGGTGCGAGTTGATGATCTTCGCCGCCCGCCAGGGATGCACCGGGTCGACCTTCGCGGCGACGAGCATCGAGCCGTAGCCGAGCGCGCGCGTGTCGTAGATCGGCGTGACCTGGCGGATGATCCGGTCGGCGAGCAGCTTCTGGACGCGCGCCATGACCTCGTCCTCGGTCAGCTCGGCGAGCTGTCCGACCGCGGCGTAGGGCCGGGGCTCCAGCGGGAACTTGCCCTGCATGACGTTGAGCACCTTGCGGTCGACGTCGTCGAGCGCGACGGCGGCGCCGTCCTTGCGCGAGCGGATCTTGGGAGTGGGAGTCACAGCCATCTAGCGGCGTCCTTCGCGTGGTAGGTGATCACGATGTCGGCCCCCGCACGCCGGATCGACGTGAGGGTCTCCAGCACCGCGGCGCGCTCGTCGAGCGCTCCCGCCGCCGCGGCGGCCTTGATCATGGCGTATTCGCCGCTGACGTTGTAGGCGGCGACCGGCAGATGCGTGGCGTCCTTCACGCGCCGGATGACGTCGAGGTAGGCGAGCGCGGGCTTGACCATGACGACGTCGGCGCCCTCCTGGACGTCGAGCAGCGCCTCGCGCAGGGCCTCGTCGCCGTTGGCCGGATCCATCTGGTAGACGCGCCTGTCGCCGAACGCCGGCGTCGAGCCGGCCGCCTCGCGGAACGGGCCGTAGAACGCGGAGGCGAACTTCGCGCTGTAGGCGACGATCGGGGTGTCGGCGAAGCCCTCGTCGTCGAGCGCCGTGCGGACGGCGCCGATGCGCCCGTCCATCATGTCGCTCGGCGCGACGACGTCGGCGCCGGCGCGCGCCTGCGAGACGGCGGCCCGCGCGATGAGCTCGACGCTCGGGTCGTTGTCGACGGAGCCGTCGGCGCGCAGCAGGCCGCAGTGGCCGTGGTCGGTGTACTCGCAGAGGCAGACGTCGGTCATGACGACGAGGTCGGGATGCGCGTCCTTGATGGCCCGCGTCGCGAGCTGGACGATCCCCTCGTCGTCGTAGGCGCCGCTGCCCTCGGCGTCCTTGTGCTCGGGGATGCCGAACAGCAGGACCGCGGGCAGCCCGAGCGCGGCTGCTTCGCCAGCCTCCTCGACGGCGCCCGAGATCGACAGGCGGTCGATCCCCGGCAGCGAGCCGATCGGGGTGCGGCGGGCGGCGTCGCCGGCTTGGACGAACAGCGGCAGGACGAGGTCCGCCGGGCTCAGGCGGGTCTCGCGGACGAGGTCGCGCAGGACGGGCGTCGCGCGCAGCCGCCGCAGGCGGGTGGCTGGGAATGGCATCACCGAAGGGTAGCTGCGCTCATACTGCAAAGTGATGACACGTGACTGGCGTCACAGTGGCGTGCGCGTCGTGCGCGCCGGCGAGCTTGACCCGAACACGCCGCAGACGGCCGGCATGAGCCGCGCGGCGGCGATCACGACCGCCCGCGCCGGTGCCGAGCAGCTCTGGGCGGGAACCGTCGTCATCGAGCCCGACGCGCGCACCGGCGCGCACCACCACGGTCCTGTCGAGAGCGTCATCTACGTCGTCAGCGGGCGGGCGCGGATGCGCTGGGGCGAGCGGCTGGAGTTCGTCGCCGAGGCGGGGCCGGGCGACTTCATCTTCGTTCCGCCCTATGTCCCCCACCAGGAGATCAACGCCCGCACCGAGGAGCCGCTGTCCTGCGTGCTCGTGCGCAGCGGCCAGGAGCCGGTCGTCGTGAACCTCGACCTGCCCGACGTCGAGCCCGAGCCCGAGCACGTGCGCTGGGTGGACGACATCCACGGACGCGACTGACCGATCAGCGGCGCCCGCTCGACACGCGCTTGGCCTTCTCCTGCGGATCCTCGGGCGGCGGCGGCGCCTCCGCAGCCGGCGGCGCCCGGTCGGCGACGAGCATCGGCGTGTCGGTCCAGGGCTCGAAGACGAGGTGGCGCTTGAGGTAGACGACCGTCTCGCGCACGACGGCGGCGATCGGCAGCGCGACGATCGCACCGACGAAGCCGTAGATCTGGCCGCCGAACAGCAGCGCGAAGATCACGAGCAGCGGGTTGAGGCGCAGGGTGCGGCCGAAGACGTTCGGAGCGACGACATGGCCCTCGAGCTGCTGCAGCCCCACGAACAGCAGCGCGACCCAGAGCGCCATCCACGGGTCCTGCACGAGCGCGACGAGCACCGGCGGCGTCGCGCCGAGCACCGGGCCGACGTAAGGCACGAGCTCCATGACCGCGAAGAACAGGCCGAACGCGAAGGCGTACGTACGCCCGTCGGGGAAGATCCCGACGGTCCCGAAGATCCACAGGCAGATCCCGGCCGACAGGCCCATGATCGCGCTGAAGAGCAGCTGGCCGCGGACGTAGCCGGCGACCGCGCGCTGCACGCGCGTGGGGTAGTCGTCCCCAGGCGTGCCGTCGCCCGGGGGCATGATCGAGCGCACGAGCGTCCCGATCCGCGGCGCGTAGATGAGCATGTAGATCGAGAGGACGAGGACGAGGATCAGGTAGAACGACAGCTCGAAGAAGAGCCCCAGCAGCGCGCCCGCCTGCGTCACGATCTCGCCCGATCCCTTGAGGATCTGGTCCTGCAGGCTCGCGAGGGCGCTGTCGCTCTCGCCCTTGATCTGCACGTTGATGCCCTTGTCGTCGAAGAACTGCTGCACGTCGTCGAGCAGCACGCTCGCGTTGTCGACGAGCCCCGGCACGTCGTTGGCAAACGACGTCGCCTGGTCGGACACCGGGCCCGCGGCGAGGAAGCCGAGGAAGGGCAGCACGGTGAAGAACGTGAGGTAGACGGCGATCACCGCCAGCCCGCGCGGCGCATGCGTGCGCTGCAGCAGCACGACGAGCGGGTTGAGGATCAGCGCGATGACCCCCGCCACGACGAACAGCAGGAGCACGACGCCCGCCGCCTGCGCGAGCGCGTAGAGCGCGAGCACCGCGAGCGGCAGCATCACGAGCTGCACCCAGCGAGGAACGACCACGGGGCCGCCAGGGGACGGTGGCGGCGGGGCGCGAGGGATGTCGGGTACGTCGTCTGCCATCCCTACGTCAGAGTATGTCCCGTGCCAGAGGCCATCGCGAGCATCCTGTTCATCGGCGACATCGTCGGCTCGCTCGGCAGGCATACCCTGCTGGGCCTGCTGCCGGCGCTGCGCGAGCGCCACGAGCCGACGTTCGTCGTCGTCAACGGCGAGAACGCCGCGGGCGGCCTCGGCATCACGCCGAAGATCGCCAACGAGCTGTTCGCCGCGGGCATCGACGTCATCACGCTCGGCAACCACGCCTTCCACCGGCGCGAGATCTACGAGTACCTCGACCGCCACGACGCGATCGTGCGGCCCTACAACTACCTGCGCAGCCAGCCCGGCCACGGCATCTGCGTCGTCGAGCACGGCGGCGTCCGGCTCGGCGTCGTGAACCTCAGCGGCAACCTCTTCCTGCGCGCCGGCCGGCCCGCGTTCACCGACATCGATGCGGCGCTGGGCGAGCTCGAGGGCCGCGTCGACCACGTGCTCGTCGACTTCCACGCCGAGGCGACGAGCGAGAAGGTCGCGCTCGGGTGGTACCTCGACGGGCGCGTGAGCGCGGTCGTCGGCACCCACACGCACGTGCCGACCGCCGACGCGCGCGTGCTGCCCGGCGGCACGGCGTACATCACCGACGTCGGCATGACCGGCCCGCGCGGCGGCGTCATCGGCGTGCGCAAGGAGCAGTCGATCCGCAGCTTCGTCACCCACATGAACGAGCGCTACGAGACGTCTGACGACGACCCGTGGCTGATGGGCGTGCTCGTGCGCTGCTCGGCGCCGATGCGCGCCGACTCGATCGAGCAGGTGCTGCTGCCAGCGGTGTGAGTCAGTCCGGGTCGTAGATGCTCGTCGAGGATCGCCGCCGCTTGGGATATCAAGCCCACGTGCATGAATATTCGCCGGTCGTGTCAGGATCGTCCGTCATGGATGGTTCGGGCGGCGATCGCGAGCTGGGGCAGTTCATCCCGCTCCACTATCACTTCCACATGCTCGACGACGTCGCCCGGACGGGCGCCTTCGAGGAGGCGATCGCGCGCACGGTCCGGCCCGGCGCGCGCGTGCTGGAGCTCGGCGGTGGCACGGGCGTCCTGTCGTTCTTCGCCGCGCGCAGCGCCGCGCATGTCCTGTGCGTCGAGCGCAATCCCGAAGTCGCGCGGGAGACCCGGCGCCTGCTGGCGCTGAACGGGTGCGCGGACACGGTCGAGGTCGTCGAGGCGGACGCCGCCGACTACGTTCCCCCGCAGCCGGTCGACGTCGTCGTGTGCGAGATGCTGCACGTGGCGCTGCTGGTCGAGCAGCAGCTGCCGGTGCTCGCCGCCTTCAAGGAGAACTACCTCGCCGCGCTCGGGCCGCCGCTTCCGCAGTTCATCCCGGAGGCCGTGCTGCAGGCCGTGCAGCCGGTGCAGCAGGCGTTCGACTTCCACGGCTACGTCGCCCCGACGGTGCACTACCAGGATGGCGCCGCCAAGCAGCCACGGACCCGCGAGCTCGGCGAGCCGGTCGTCTACCAGGCGCTCGATGTCGCCGAGGCGATCGCGCGGCGGGTCGCCTGGACAGGCCCGCTCACGATGACGCAGCCCGGCTCCCTCAACGCCGTGCGGTTCATCACGAAGAACCTGCTCGCGATCCTTCCCGCCGAGCGGCGCAGCGTCGACTGGGTCATGAACTACCTCATCGTGCCGCTCGCCGCCGCGATCGAGGTGCGCGCCGGCGACACGGTCGAGGTCGCGTTCGACTACGCGTTCGGAGGGCCGCTGGACTCGCTGCAGCCCACCGCCCGGCTCGTGTGACGCCGGTGTCAGCCCGCTCAGCGGGGTAGTGCGCTCTCGTGAGCGTCGACACGCGCAAGATCGTGATGGGCGACTGGTCGCCGATCGTGCGCGATCCGCTCGATCTGCTGCGGCTCGTGTTCGCGGTGGCGGCCGTCGGCTTCGCGGCGGCCGGCGACGTCGCCGGCGCGTTCAACCTCGCGCTGGCGTTCGCGGTGCTCGTCGCCGCTCGCATCGCGAACCTCCCGCGCGTCTACGACCTCGCGGCGATCGTCGCGCTCACGTTCACACAGGGCGGCGAGGCGCTGAACCTCTACGACGCGATCGCGTGGTACGACCGCGTCGTGCACTTCGTCGTGCCGCTGCTGAGCTCGCAGATCATCTACCTCTGCCTCGCGCGGATCGAGGTCATGCCCGACCCCAGCCAGGAGACGCTGCCCCGCCACGAGGCCGGCATGTTCATCGCCGTGTTCGCGCTCGGCCTGGCGGTCGGGGCGCTGTGGGAGATCTTCGAATGGAGCTCCGACGGCCTCTTCGGCTCCAATCTCTCCGAAGGCAACACCGACACGGTCGGTGACCTCATCGCCGATGCCTGCGGCTCGCTGGCCGGCGGCGGGCTGATGGTGCTGTGGGCCAAGCGCGGCTGGGGATCCGTCCGGCGCATCCCAGGCGAGAACCGCCGCGAGGACAGGCGGGCCTGACGCAGCGGCCCGCCCGCCCGGTCCTATGTGCGGCGGCGACCGGTTCCCCCGAACAGCGCCGCGAGGGCGCGGAACGGAGCGGTGACGAGCGTCAGCACGGCGCTCATGATTCGGTTGATGACTCCCATGCCTGCGTAGTACCCGGCAGCGCGGTCCGGGATGTAGACGGCCTCCGCGACGACCCGCGCGACACGGGAGACTCAAGCGGTGTCCGAGCTCGCGACCGAGCGGTTGGTGCTACGGCGCTGGAAGCCTGCGGACCGGGCGCCGTTCGCCGAGCTGAACGCCGAACGCGAGGTCATGCGCTACTTCCCGGCGACCCTGACGCGGCGATCCAGCGACGAGCTGGCCGACCGTCTCGAGGCGGACATCGTGCGCAGGGGCTGGGGACTGTGGGCCGTCGAGGAGCGCGCAACGGGTCGCTTCATCGGGTTCACGGGGCTCAACCGTCCGGCGTTCGAGGCGTCGTTCATGCCCGCCGTCGAGATCGGATGGCGCCTGGCGCGGCCGGCGTGGGGCAAGGGCTTCGCGACCGAAGCCGCGCGCGCTGCGGCTGCGTTCGCGTTCGAGGATCTCGGCCTCGAGGAGATCGTGCGTACGCGGTGCAGCAGAACGCCCGCTCACGCGCGGTGATGCACCGGCTCGCCATGCGCCACGACGCGGCGCACGACTTCGACCACCCGCAGATTCCGGTCGGCCACCTGCGTCGCCAGGTCCTGTACCGGCTCGCGGCGGCGGACTGGAAGGCCTCGCTGTCCACCGCTTGAGCGCCACGGGCCGGCTCTTGGCTGCGGCGGCCCAGAATAACGTCCGTGTCAGAGGATGTTATCGCCTATAGTGTCCTTGATATGCCGCCTAATGAAGATCAGGCAGCGCGGCGTGTTCCCGCCGCCGATACGGCGCGCACTCAGCGACGTCGCCGACAGCATCGCGGGCTGGCGGAAGCTGCGCGGGTTGACGCAAGCTCAACTGGCCGATCGCGCGGGCGTCGATCGCAAGACCGTCATGCGCCTCGAGCAGGGCAACGGGGGCGTGAGTACCGAGAACCTTCTGCGTGTGCTGCGGGCCCTTGGGATCCTCGACGCGCTGCCACACGCCCTCGATCCGTACGAGAGCGATGTCGGGCGGTTGCGCGCCGACGAGCAGCTGCCACGGCGGGTTCGCCCGCGGAGGCTGACCGGCGATGGCTGACCCGACCGCCGACGTCATCGTCCAGATCGGCAGCGAGGACCTGCCGGCCGGTCGCCTGTGGTCACACCGACGGCGGAACACGGAGTCGGCCACGTTCGCCTACGACGCGGCGTACCTCGCCCACCCCGACGCGTACGAGCTCGATCCGGGCCTGCCGCTCGTCGCCGGCCAGCAGCAGACGGCCGCCGGCCGCGCGATCTTCGGCGCCTTCTCGGACTGCGCGCCCGACCGCTGGGGCCGGCGGCTCATCAATCGCGCCGAGGAGCATCGGGTTCGCGACGAAGGCTCCGGTCCTGGGCGAAGCTTCGGCGAGGCCGATTACCTCCTCGGCGTGCGCGACGACCTGCGCCAGGGCGCGCTGCGCTTCCGCGATCCACAGACCGGCGCCCATCTGGCCTCCGAGCAGTCCGGCGTCCCGCATCTCGTGGAGCTGCCGGAGCTCTTGAGCGCCAGCGAGCGGATGGAGCGCGACGAGGCCACCGCGGCCGAGCTGCAGGCGCTCCTGCGCGGCGGGAGCTCCCTGGGCGGCGCGCGTCCCAAGGCGCACGTGCTCGATGCGGAGGGCCGGATCGCCATCGCGAAGTTCCCCAGCCCGATGTCCGACGAGTGGGACGTCATGCGCTGGGAATGGGTCGCCCTACAGCTCGCCCGCGACGCCGGCATTCGGGTCGCGGACAGCAGGCTGCACCTGATCGACGACAAGCCTGTCCTCGTCGTCGACCGGTTCGACCGCGCCGGCACGCGCCGGCTCGGGTACGTGAGCGCGATGACGATGCTCGAGGCAGGCGACAAAGATCGCGCCAGCTACCTCGACATCGCCGGGACCATCGAGGAGCACTCGCCGGCCGCCGGGGACGACCTGCGCCAGCTCTGGCGGCGGATCGCGTTCTCGGTCCTGATCCGCAACACCGACGACCACCTGCGCAACCATGGCTTCCTGCGCCTCAGCACCGCAGGCTGGTCGCTGTCGCCGGCGTTCGACCTCAATCCCGATCCGCGTCGCGGGCCCAAGCACCTGTGCACCGCCATCGACTACGACACGACCGAGGCGCGCATCGACGTCCTGCTGGGCGTCGCCGGGATGTTCCGTCTGCGCGCCGAGGACGGGCGGGCGATCCTGCGCGACGTCATCTCCGCCACCGGGCGCTGGCGCGCGGTCGCCGCGGATGCCGGTCTGGAGGCCGTGGAGATCGACCGGATGGCGAATGCCTTCGAGCACGACGAGGCCGAGCGGGCCCGCGAGCTCGCCGTGTCGACCGCCGGGTGAACGACGGCGACGCGACCGGAGCATCGCGGCAGGGTCAGTCGTCGTTCGCCGACAGGAACGCCTCGTAGCCCTCCGCATCCATGAGGCCGTCGACGTCAGCCGGGTCGCCCGGCTCGACCCGGAGGATCCACCCCTCGCCGTACGGATCGCTGTTGATGACCCCGGGCGATTCGCTGAGCGCCTGATTGACGGCGTTGACCTGGCCGAGGAAGGGCATGTAGATCACCGCCGACCCCGTATCCGATGTCACCCTGCCGATGCGCTCGCCCGCCTTGAACAGCTCGCCGGGGTAGGGCAGCTCGACGAAGCCGATCGCGCCCAGCCGGTCAGCGGCGAACTGCGTGATCCCGAGGGTCACGAGCTTCTCGCGAGGACGCACCCAGTCGTGCTTCTCGGTGTAGCGCACGTCAGTCGGATAGCCGCCCATCGTCATTGCCTCCCGCATCGTTCGGTTCGCCATCGCGGCCGGCCCGCGTGCAGGGAACATAGGACACGGCGAATCGCCGGCGCAGTCGCAATCCAACCAAGGCGCATCAACGCTCTGCGCGCCTGACCGCGCCAGGCGTCGACACGCAGCCCATCTCCCGCCAGCGACCGTGCCGGGTGTGGCGGGTCGTGGTCCGTCCCCGGAATGTCTGGCGGCTACACCAGCAGGGAGCGCGACAAGAGCACGCCCACGTTCAATTCCGGGGCGGATCCACGGCCCGCCACACCCGGCCCACAGGCTCGTCACGCAGCAGCAACACCAGCAGGCCGACGCGACCGCGCAAGCCCCACCGCCAGCACCACGAGCGCCACCAACAGCAACGCGTTGCGAGCAGCGACGATCACGACCACGTCGTGCCTCACGTTGATGAGATCGAAGTAGCGGCTCGGAAACTCCACCTGTGTGAGGACGATCGCGGCGGTCGTCAACGCCGCCACCGCGCGCCGCCCCCAGACCCAGGCAAGCGCGGCGAACGGCGCAAGCCAGATGACGTACTGCGGCGAGAAGACCTTGCCGAGCGTGACGAACGCCAGCAGCGCCGCGAACCCGCACAGGACCATGTGCCGCGCGTCGGGGCGGCGGGCGGCGAGCCACGCGATCGACCACAGCGCGAGGACGAGCAGGAACGAGAACACCGCCTCGACCTGGCCGGCATGCCCGCCGTCCAGGCCGTTTGACTTGAAGCGGTCCGGGCGCACGTTCGTCCCGGTGACGTCCGACCCGCCGAGCGCGAACAGCACGCTTGCCGCGCTCGACTCGATCTGCACGGGCCGGTCGAGGTGAAACCGAAACGAGTCGACGTAGCCCGCGCCCGCGAACGGCAGCGAGATCGCGGCGACGACCGCGACGAAGATCGCGCCCCCGCGCACGGCGGCGCGCCACTCGCCACGACCGGCCAGCCAGACGAGCGCCACCACGGCGAGCAGCCCCGGGAAGAGCTTCGTCATCGTGCCGACGCCGAGCAGCGCGAAGCCGATCGCATGGCGATCCTTCGTCAGCGCGAGCAGGCCGCCGAGGGCGATCGCGATCGGCAGCGCGTCGAAGTGCGTGCGCACCGCGGCGCCGACGAGCACCGGCGTGAGCACGAGCAGCCAGGCGACCGTCAGGCGCTCCCGCTCGCCGCCGCTGACGCCGGCCACGCGCGCGGCAAGCTGCTGGCCGGCGACCATGCAGACAGCCATGAGCACGCCGAAGCTCAGCTCGAACGTCTTCGCGTCGCGCCCGGGCACGCCCGCGAGCCAGATCGGGAGCGCCGCCAGCGGCGGGTACTCGAAGCCGAAGTCGAGGTACGGCAGCTGGCCCGCGTGCAGCAGGTTCGTGTAGACGCCGTAGACGTAGAGGTCGTTGACGGTGATGTCCGAGAACGGGCCGGTCGTCGTCGCGACCGCGTAGACAGCGAGCAGCGCAGCGGCAGGCAGCAGGGCTGCCGCCCGTGACACGATCACCTCGGCTCAGCGATCGTCGATGGCCTCGAACACGTCCGTCTGCTCGACTCTATCTCGTCGTGCCGTCAGGGTCACCGTCTCGTCGATGCGGTCGAGTTCACCGAGGTAGATAAAGTGACGCCAGGGTGGATGCACCTCGACCTCGTCGACGGGGTGCCCGTCTCCGTACACCACCGATGTATCGGGCGCGGCCTGGCCGGGGATCAACACCACCTCGCCGATCGAGCCTGTCCCGAAGCGCGAATGCCCGCCGGTCAGCATCAGTTCGTTGTCCTCGAAGGCCTCGGTCGGATCCCACCACGGCTTATGCACGAGCGCGACCTCGTCCCATGCCGCGTTTCGCCGCTCCAGCAGCGCAATGATCGCCATCCAATCGCCGGTGGTCCTCCGCAGCAAGAACATGACGGCGCCACGATCCGATCGGCGGGCAAACGCGGCGACTTGTGGATCTCGACCACAGCTCGCGATGGTGGCAACCCCGATGCCGCCCGCGTCCAGCACGGCGGCGGCGTCCGCTAGGAGGCCCATGTCAACGGGCGCTACACGCCCCGTTGTAGTTAAACCCCGTGAGCCGACCGCTGGCGACCGGGATCGGGACGCTCAGGCGCAAATACCCTTGTACGTCAAGACCGAACCGGGCTTGACCTTGATGCGGAAGTGCGCGTACCACGGCATGTGATTCTTTCGTGCAACTTTGAGGCGCGAGTCATCGCCGCCCACCGCGGCGCTGCCGTCGGGGGCCCGACCTAAGGCCCGGTACCCAGGTGTACGCGATATTCGCCGTGTACTTCTGATACGCCTGTATGTGCAACTGGTACTGAACGAACCGATGCCCGTTCTCTTCGCCCGCACGCAGGCGCGTCAAGCTGAACGAGAAGATCGCCTCCTTGTCGTACACACGATTTCCGCAAGCAACCGCCTCGGCAGCACGTGCGGAGGTGAACGAGAGTAGCGTGGCAACAGCAACAACTGACAGCACGGCGAGGCTCCGGCCGCGCCAGGCGCGTATGAGCGACGTTCCAGACTCATATGCGCTTTGTTTGGCCATACGGTCCCCTTTCGCCAAGATCCACTCGATCCTAACCGACCGACCGACCGTATAGCGGTCGAACGCTCCGGCGCGCCCCAGCGCCCGAGCAGCGCGATCATCACGAGGCCGAAGAACCACGGGATGTAGAGGTAGAACCAGTGCGAGACGCCCATCTGCAGCGCGATGAGGATCGCGGCGCTGCAGGCGGCGAGGCCGACGATGTCGCGCCGCCGCGGGACGAACGCGAGCGCGACCGCCAGCAGCGCGCCGGCGATCTGCGCCGCGCGCTGGGCGACGTCGAGCCAGGCGACGTCCGGGTCGTACAGCCCCCAGATCGAGAACGGCGAGCCGCGCTGCGCCTGGAAGGCGATCGTGTGGTCCCAGAACTCGCGCAGGTCGAGGTTGCCGAGCAGCGGCGCGAACGCGAGCACGGCCGCGAGGACGAAGCCCGCGGCGAACGCGGCGAACGTGCGAAGCCGCGGATACGGATGCAGCGCGAACAGCGGCGCCAGCGCGAGCGGCGCGAACTTCGTCAGCCCCGCGAGCGCGACGAGCGCGCCGCGCGCCGGCGCGCTGCCCGCGGCCCAGACCGCCGCCAGCACGAGCACCGCAACGAGCGCGTCGTTGGAGTTCGACATGAGCGCGTAGAGCGTGAACGGGTACGTCGTCCAGGCGTATGCGAGCAGCACGCCGAGGTCCGGCCCGCGCACGCGCCGTCCGATCAGGAAGCACAGCGCCACGGCGAGCAGGTCGAACGTGATCGCCGCCGCGTGCGCGGCCGGCAGGTCGTCCCAGCGCCCGCTCCACGGCAGCGCCTGCTCGAACGGCACGTAGGCGTCGTAGACGACCGGTCCGTACGTGTCGCCGCTGGCGTTGTCGCTCGGGAACTTCCCGTACAGCGGCGTGCCGTCGACGACCCGGTCGGCGCCGATCACGCCCGCGTAGCCGACGTCGATGACGTTCGAGTTCGTGACGTTCGAGCGCGACACGAAAGCCGACGAGGAAGATGACCGCGACCGCCAGCCAGCGCACCGGCACGAGCAGCCGCAGCGGGCGGCGCGCCTGCTCCTCGGCATCGGCGCGGCGCAGGCCGATCCACAGCATCCGCGCCAGCAGGTACGCGAGCAGCGGGTACACGAGCGGGACCGAGACGTCGATCCGCGCCGCGTTGAAGAACGCCGTCGACGCCGAGAACGCGCTCAGCGCGAGCAGGTCGACGTGCAGCATCCCCCACGGGCGGCGCAGGAACGGCACGACGAACAGCACCGCGAGCGGGATCCACACCCACGGCGCGTTGACGATCCGCCCGAACGCGCCCGGGTAGCCGCGCGCCATCGACCACGGCACCTGGTACTCCGTCCAGGCCTCGAGCACGCGCCCGCTGCGATCCTCGATGAGCACCTGCGCGATCTCCCTGCGCGGCGTGCCCGGCCGCGTCCTGGCGAAGTAGGAGACCTGCCAGCGGTCGACGCCCTTGAGGAAGACCTCGCGCGTCCCACCCCGGTACCTGCGCAACGCGCGGCGCACCTTCGCGACGCGGCCGGCGATCGTGCCGACGCGCGCCGCGGTCAGCCTGCGTCCCGCCGGCGGGACGTCGTCACGCGCCGGGCGCACGAGCGCGTCGGGGCTCACCGCCGTGCCCGGCAGCTTCGTCGGCAGCCCGCCGGAGTTGCCCGGCGCGCGCGACTGCGCGGCGGCGGAGCCGGCGGTCAGCAGGACGATCAGCAGCGCGGCGCAGACCGCGCCGCGGACTACGTTTGGAAGCTCCAGAGCTTGTTGCCGATGAAGTTCAGCGGCGTCGCGGCGGCGATCGCGACCGCCTGGGCCGGGACCTCGCTCATGCCGAGCCCCTCGACGAGCGAGTACAGCACGATGAGGTTGAAGCCGAACGCCACGAGCGAGACGACGCAGAAGCGCGCCGCCTGGAAGCCCGCGTGCCCGTCTTTCGCGCGGAACGTCCACAGCCGGTTCCAGATGAAGTTGTTGCTCAGCGCGACGACGAACGCGGCGACCGCGGCGACCTTGTAGTCGACCGTCGCGCCGTGCACGAGCAGCGCGAACACGACGAGGTTGACGGCGTACCCGCTCGCGCCGACGGCGCCGAAGCGAACGAGCTGCATCCAGTTCGACGGCTTGCGCAGGCCCGCGCGGACGCGCGTGTGCCCGCGCAGGCGCGGAAAGTCTGCGGTGTCAGCCGTGGCCTCGTCCACGCTCATCGCGAGGACCTGCCTTTCGGCTCCACGCAGACGACGGTCGAGCGGTGGCGCGCTGTCATCGCCCGGAAGATTACGCAGCACCGAAGTGGCCGGTGACCATCGTCGCGATGTCGGCGATCGACCAGTTTCCGTCCGCTCGCTCGGGCGGCGCCTGCACGCCGCAGAAGAGCAGCGCGCCGAGCGAGTCGACGCGATGCAGCGAGCCGTGGCTGCCGCCGCGCACATGGGCGCGGTTGCCCCAGTCGGGGAACTCGTAGGCCGGCTCGGCCGACAGCAGCACGTCGCCCGACGTCGGGCAGTTCATCGCCGCCCACACCCGCGCGAGCGCGTCGGGATAGTTCTCGCAGCTCAGCACGCCGTCCTCGACGGTCCCGAGCAGCGTGTCGAGCTCGCCGTCCAGCGACCAGCGCCGGCCGCGCACGTCGGCGACGTCGTCACCTGGTGCGAACGACAGCTCGCCGCGCTCGCCCGCGATCCGCACGCGCTCGGCGTCCCACCACATCACGAGATCGACGCCCTCGATCGCCCGCGCCGTCGCCACGACGCGCGGCAGCGCGCTCTCGCGCGACTCGAGCAGGAGGTAGATCATCGCCGAGCGCTGGGCGGGACACAGGGCGATCTCGGCATGGCGCGCGCCCGCGCCCGACGGCGGCAGCACGCGCCAGTCGACGAACGCGCCGGTGAGGTCGATCGTCCGCTCGATGTGCGAGTGCGAGTGGTCGGCCATGACGATCATCGCGTGCTCGTCGAGGAACGCCTCGGTGCCGCCGCCGGCCTCCATGACGCGCCACAGCTCGGCGTCGGCGGCCGCGATCGACTGGATCTGCGCGTGCGGCCCGTTCTTGTGGGAGTGGGCGTCGTTGTCGGGCAGCGACAGCAGCAGGAAGTCGAACAGGTCCTGCTCGACGAGGAAGGAGCCGACGCAGCCGGCGTGCTGGTCGCGCATGCCGGGGATCCCCATCCGCGACCAGCAGCTCGTCTTGCGGCTGGCGAAGATGTCGGCGTAGAAGAGCTCGCGCGGGCCGAGCACGGCGCGCTTGAAGAGCTGCGACGCCGCCCGGGTGAGCGCGAAGTCGCGTGAGATCTCGTGCGGGTGGCGGCCGCGATAGATGAGGTAGGTCGTGCATGCCGTGCGGACGCTCTCGGTGTCGTCGAGCGTCTCGAAGACCGTCGGCACGTCGGGTGACAGGTGCGTCGCGTTCATGTTGAAGATCGTGTCGACGAGCTGGCGGTTGAGGCCGAACTTGCGCGACGCCGAGAACGAGGAGCCGTACTCGACGTAGCGCTGCTCGGCGCGCGAGTACCAGTTCATCGACGGGATCTCGTGCTCGTCCTGCAGCGTGCCGGTCGCGATCGTCGCCGCGCAGACCGGCGTCACCGAGGGAAACGCCGCGACGCAGTCGGGCACGTACCGCCCGCGGTCGGCGATCGCCTTCAGCGCGGGCGCGCTGCCGGCCTTCATCGCGCGCTCCACCATGGTGGGCTTCATGCCATCGATGACGGTCAGGACGAGCTTGCGCGGGGTGGGGCTCACCGCAGGATGCGCAGGCCGGCGTACTTCTCGCCCTCGCGGCGGCGTCCGCCGCGCAGGAGGAAGGCGAAGAAGCCGAGCGCGAGGACCGAGATCGGCGCGACGACGACCGACAGGCCGGCGAGCACGACGGCGGTTCCTTCGAGGTAGACCGGCAGCGCGCCGCGGGCCTCGGCGTCGAGGCGGGCGCGCACGCGGCCGACGAGCTGGCGCGTCGCCGCGGCCGCGAGGGCGGCGCAGAGGCCACCGGCGAGCAGCCCGGGCCACCAGTCATGGGTGTTGTCGGCGAGCGTCGCGGCGAACAGCAGCGCACCCAGGCCGATCCCGATCCCCTGCAGCGCGGACTCAAGCGGCCCGGCCAGCGCCTCGCGGCGCTGCAGGATGACGACGACGATCAGCACGAGGACGACTGCCAGCAGCCAGGCCGGCCTCTCGAGGAAGGAGAACGGCGTGCCCTCGTAGTCGATGCCGACATCCGCGCTCGCGAGAGCGCCGGCGACGAGCGCCGGGAGGAAGGGCCGGACGCCGGCCGCGCCGGCGAGCCCCATGCCCTGGAGGATGTCGATCAGCAGCTGCAACGCGTCCGGTACCGTGCGGGGCGCATGACGATAGACGACAGGGACGCGCGGGCTCCCGGCGAACCCCGCCTCATGACATCTGGCCCGGGTCCCCGTCAGACGTCGCGCGACCTCGAGCGCTACGCCGGCCTCTTCGCCGCACGCACGAAGGTCATGAAGTCCTCGGCGATGCGCGACCTCATGGCGCTCACCGAGCGCAGCGACATCATCTCGCTCGCGGGCGGCCTGCCGGACACGTCGTCGTTTCCGTCCGAGTCCTTCGCGGCGATCATGGGCAGCGTCGCGGTCGACTCGACGGCGCGGTCGCTGCAGTACGGGCCGACCGAGGGCCTCACCGTCCTGAAGCGCTGCATCGCCGAGGTGATGGCCGAGGAGGGCACGATCGTCGACGCCGACGACGTCCTCGTCACGACCGGCGGCCAGCAGGTGATCGACCTCGTCTGCAAGACGCTGATCGATCCCGGCGACGTCATCGTCGCCGAGGCACCGACGTACCCGGGGGCGGTGCCGACGTTCTGCTCCTACCAGGCCGAGGTCGTCCAGATCGGCCTCGACGAGGACGGGATGCGGATCGACGAGCTCGAGCAGACGCTCGACCGCCTCGATCGCGAGGGCCGGCGGCCGAAGTTCATCTACACCGTGCCGACGTTCCAGAACCCGGCCGGGACGACGATGTCGCTGCCGCGCCGGCGGCGCCTCGTCGAGGTCATCCGGGCGCGCGAGCTGCTCGTGCTCGAGGACAACCCGTACGGGCTGCTGCGCTACGAGGGCGACCCGCTGCCGACGCTCTACGCGCTCGAGGGCGGCGACTTCGTCATCTACCTCGGGACGTTCTCGAAGATCCTCTCGCCGGGCGTGCGCCTGGGCTGGAGCGTCGGCCCGCGGCCGGTGCTCGAGAAGATGAACATCGGCAAGCAGGCGTCGGACCTGTGCTCGTCGTCGCTCACGCAGCTGTTCGTCGCGGCGTACTTCGACAGCGGCCGCTGGCAGGACTACGTCCACTCGCTGCGGGAGATCTACCGCCGCCGGCGCGACGTCATGCTCGACGCGCTCGCCGAGTGCCTCGGGCCGGAGTGCAGCTGGACGCACCCGCAGGGCGGCCTGTTCATCTGGGTCACGCTGCCGGACTACATCGACACGACCGACCTGCTGGCGCGCGCCCTCGACGAGCACGTCGCGTTCGTGCCCGGCCGCGCGGCGTTCCTCGACGGGCGCGGCGGGAGCTCGATGCGGCTGAACTTCTCCGGCGTCGGCGAGGCCGACATCCGCGAGGGCGTGCGGCGCATCGGCGAGGTCGTGCGCGAGCAGGTGCAGCTGTACGGGACGCTGACCGGCACGCGCCGCAGCGCCGAGCCGTCCGCCGAGCCGGTGCCGGCCGCGCCCGACGCGGCGCTCGCCGACGTGCTGCAGCTGCCGGCGCTCGTGCGCCGCAGGCGGGCGGGCGGGTCCGGGCTTCGCGAGGGATGACGCGGGTCGCGGTCCTCAAGGGCGGCCGTTCGCTCGAGCGCCAGGTCTCCCTGAAGTCCGGGGCGCGCGTGCAGGACGCGCTCGTGCGCCTCGGCCACGACGTCGTCGGGATCGACGTGGGGCATGATCTCGTGCGGCGCCTGAGCGAGGCCGCGCCGGAGGTCGCATTCGTCGCCCTGCATGGCCGCGACGGCGAGGACGGGACCGTCCAGGAGCTGCTCGAGGCGCTCGCGATCCCCTACACCGGCAGCGGCGTGTCGGCCTGCATCCGCTGCTCGGACAAGGTGATCGCGAAGAACCACATGCTCGACGCCGGGATCCCGACGCCGGACTTCTTCGCGTTCAACGAGACGGCGTTCAAGGAGCTCGGCGCGGCCGATGCGCTGCCGGCGATCGAGGAGCGGCTCGGGTTCCCCCTGGTCGTCAAGCCCGCGAGCCAGGGCTCGGCGCTCGGGATCAAGTTCGCGGGCTCGGCGAAGGAGGTGCCGGGCGCGCTCGTGGCGGCGTTCTCCTATGGCCACAAGGTCCTGCTCGAGCGCCACGTGCGCGGGCGCGACCTCGCCGTGTCGGTGCTCGACCGCGAGGTCCTGCCGGTCGTCGAGGCCGTGCCGGCGGACGAGCCCTTCTACGACTTCGAGGCGCGCTACGAGATCGGGCGCACGCAGTTCGTCTGCCCGGCCGAGCTGCCCGACGCGGTGACGGCGCGGGCCAAGGAGCTCGCGCTGCAGGTCTGGGACGTGCTCGGCTGCCGCGGCTTCGCCCGGATCGACCTCATGCTCGGCGAGGACAGCGACGAGCTGACGGTGCTCGAGGCCAACGCGATCCCGGGCATGACCGAGACCTCGCTGCTGCCGCTCGCCGCCGACGCCGCGGGGATCGGCTTCGACGAGCTCATCGCGCGGATCGTGGAGCTGGCGCGGCTGTAGTCACTCTTCGCCGGCGAAGTCCTCCGGGCTGACCTGGTCGAGGAAGTCCTTGAACTTCTCGACGACCTCCTCGGTGTCCTCGACGTCGTGCTCGAACTCGATCGCCGACTCGGCGATGACCTCCTCGGCCGCATAGATCGGCGCGCCGGAGCGCACCGCGAGCGCCAGGGCATCGCTCGGCCGGGAGTCGATCTCCATCTCCTTGCCGTCGACGGCGAGCGTGATCGAGGCGAAGAACGTGTTGTCGCGCAGCTCCGTGACGGCGACCTGGGTGCAGCGCACGTCGAGCTCGCCGAGCATGTCGCAGAGCAGATCGTGGGTCATCGGGCGCGGCGTCGTGGCCCCCTGAAGCTTCATCAGGATCGCGGCCGCCTCGGGATGGCCGATCCAGATCGGGAGGAACTTGTTGCTGTCGACGGTCTTCAGCAACACGATCGGTTGCTTGCCGACCATGTCGAAGCTGACGCCATAGATCACCATCTCCTGCATCGAGTGGAGCATAGCTGCGGGGTGTGCGCGGTCTCGAATATCGACCACCGGCGCATGCGCGCGTGCGTGCGATTCGCAGCGCAGGGCGGGCCGTTGCTTCACAGTTGGCCGTGCGCGGCGCTATCGTCGTCGCATGGCAGCACGTGAAATCCCAGTGGTCGACAGAAGCCGCAGCGGTCGCGATCGTATCCTCGACGCAGCGTATGGCCTCTTCAGCCGCGCGGGCGTGCGCGCGATCGGAGTCGACACGATTACGGCGCAGGCCGACGTGGCGAAGATGACGCTGTACCGAAACTTCGCCTCGAAGAACGATCTTGCGCTCGCCTTCCTGACGCTCCGCGAGGAGCGCTGGACGAAGGGGTGGGTGCAGGCCGAAGTCCTGCGCCGCGCCGACACGCCGGCCGCCCAACTCCTGGCGATCTTCGAGATCTTCACGGAGTGGTTCGCGCGCGAGGACTTCGAAGGCTGCGCGTTCATCACGTCCCTGCTCGAGTTCGACGATCGCGCGGATCCCGTCCGCCAGGCGTGCATCACGCACCTGGCGAACATCCGCGCCTTCCTCCGCGAGCTTGCGACGGCCGCCGGCGTGGCCGATCCGGAGCGCTTCGCCGGGCAGTGGCACATCCTCATGAAGGGCTCAATCGTCGCCGCGCACGAGGGCGACGCCGATGCCGCGCTGAAGGCCCGCGAGCTGGGCCTTCTGCTGCTCGCCCGCGAGGGCATCGCAGCGCCCGTCTCGTAGACGGGCTCGTAAACGACGCAATGGTCCCGCTCGCAAGCGAGCGGGACCACGACTGTCATCTGAGTTCCTCCGCACCTACCTCCGGCGGAGACTTGGTGGACAGATTGCTAGGGACAGTTGCCGATGTCGCTCTCGGAGGAGGCGATGACGACGTTTGTCGTGGCGAGACCGGCCACGTTGACCGTGGCGTGAATTGCGTTGACGGTCAGGCCGTCGTCCGGAGTGTGGAACGGGATCTGCTCGTTGAGCACCAGCTTGACGACGCCCACGTTGATCGTCGTGTTGGGCGCGATCGTGGGGGGCAGCGTGACCGCCACGCCGCCAACCTTCAGGGAGGCGATCGTGGTGGTGCCGCTCGAGCCTCCGCAGGTGGTCGTCGATGTCGACTTGACGACCGTCGCCGCGATCACCGGAATCCCGAGCAGACCTGACACGGTCGCATCGGCGGCCGATGCGCTGGCCGTCGACTTCCCGGGAAACGCGACGGTGGTCACGTTGGCGCACAGCACATGTGCTTTCACGCTGTTGAGGAGTCCGCCGACGCTCAGCGTGGCGCGGCAGGGCGTCGACGTTGTCGATGACGACATCGTCGAGATCGGCCCCGTGTCAGGGGTCGGCGCGACGTTGATGAGCGGTAGCCCGAGCAGGGTCGCCGTGGCCGTCAGTCCGTACGCCCGCCCGGTCAGCTTCGATGGGCGGTCACAACCACCTGCTCACTGCCGCACGGAGAGGTCACGGGAGCGTTGTTGGCATCACCGCTGTAGGTGGCGACCCAGTTGTAGGTGCCCGCCGCGCCGGCGGTCACGTTGCCCGACGAAGCCATCCCGCCGCTGAGCGTGCCGGTCCTCGTAGCGATCGGGGTTCCGGTGCACGATGTGTTGCCGGGGCCGTACAACTTGAAGTCCACCGTGCCCGTGGGCGACGCACCGCCGATCACGGTCGCCGAGTCCGAGATGTTGCCACCGGCGGGCACCGAGCCCGACGGCGTGGTGCTGATCGACGGACCCGCGGGGACACCGGGACCACCGGCGCTCGCGCACTTGCTCACGTTGTTGGTGTCCATCGTCACTGCCCCGGTATTGCCGTACAGGCTGCCGGTGCTGACGGCGCCGGTGTTCAGCGTGACGGAGGCGCTCGCCAGGATGTTGCCGATGAAGCTCGTCGCGCTCCCCAGCGTGGCGCTGCTGCCGACCTGCCAGGTGATGTTGTTGTTGTTGCAGGGAGTCGCCCCGCCGATCAGCACGACCGCCGAGTTACTCGCCGTGGTCAGCGTGCTGCCGGTCTTGAAGAGCCACGCGGCGTTCGGGTCTCCATTGGCATTCAGCGTCAGGGTGCCGGTCAGGCCGACCGCCGTGCTGCGTGAAGCAGTACACGCCGGGGAGCAATGTCGCGCCACCCAGGTCCGGATTGGACAGGGTGAAGTCACAGGGCTCGCCGGCAGCGAAGTTGTATGCCGTCTCGGCATCGGCAGCGGCCGTGTCGGCCACCGCGTCACCGGCATGGATCGCCCCGTTGATGGTGCCCGGAGGAAATCCGACGACCGCCGTTCCGGGGAAGACGCCGAGATCGCCGGTCACGTGCGTGGGACCGGTGTTGGTGATGGTCGTTGCCGCGACGGCCGCGAAGTTCCCTGCTGATCCCAGCGACGGGGTGGTGGCAACAGCCGCCGCAGACGAGGCGAACAGGAGTGGGGAAAACACCAATGCGACGACCAGAGTCCGGAGTTTTGGCGTCGCGATGCCCCGGCGGTCAGACTGGCTTGATGAAGAACGTCTGAGCAATACGAGATCGAACAGCCCGCAGCGTGCGCATGCGTGGGCGGGAAGGGTGGGGCATGACATCTCCTCGGTTTTGCTGCTTTTGCAGCAATTGCGACCGTAGGGGAGCCGCTTCGCACAAAACATCCCTGAACCCAGCCATATTGTTGACGGCTGCGATCACCGATACTGCGGCATGAAGCTGCAGTTGACGATCGACGTCGTCGAGGATCCGCCGTGCGGCGAGATCGTGCCCGAGAGCAGGGCCGGCGGTCAGCTTCGTGGGCTGGCTGGGACTCCTGGGCTGCCTGTCGGGCCTGGTCGAGTCAGCTCGGGGGGAGGTCCCGGAGGGCGGCCTGGCCGGCGAGCTCGACCCGCGAGGCGAGGCCGAGCTTTGAGAACACGTGCGAGAGGTGGCTCTCGACCGTGTGGCGAGAGACGTAGAGCCTGCTGGCCACGTCGGCGTTGGTGAGCCCGCGCGCGACGAGGGCGGTCACCCGCAGCTCGGTGGCGGTGAGGCTCTCCCAGCCGGCGCGAGGCCGGCCGCGGCTTCCCCGCCTGCCTCGCTTCACCCCGAGCTCGCGCAGGCGCGCGTCGACCCGGGCGGCGTAGCGGATCGCCCCGAGCTCCTCGTAGATCTCCAGTGCCTCCCTGAGGGTCGCCGCCGACTCGGCTTGCCCGGCGGTCGTCGCGGCGAGGGCCGCGCCCGCCTCCTCGCCGGCGAACGCGCGCTCCAGGGACCGCGGGCTGGCACGGGATGCGTCGAGCGCCTTCTTGAGGATGGCGGGATCGCCCTGCACGAGGCCACGGCAGCGCAGAGCGGCAGCGCGCGCGGACGCGGTCTTCAGGCGAGCCGCCGCACGCTGCACGACGTCGGCCACGACGCGGCCGCCCTCGACGTCGCCCGCAGCGAGCTTGAGGCGGACGAGGTCCGGGCCGAGCCGCGCATGGTCGGGGACCGAGCCGATGGCGGCGCACACGGCCCAGGCCTCCTCCAGCGCGGCGAGGGCCGCTGCATGCTCGCCGCGCGCCTCGGCCAGCAGCCCGCGCGCCCAGATCGCCCAGTGCCCGTTGAACTGGTATCCGACGCGCCCGAGCTCGTCGGCGGCGGCGTCCACGGCCTGCGCCGCTGCGTCGAGCTCGTCGCGATGCAGCGCGATCAGCGCGAGGATCGCCAGGCCGCACACCGCCCCGCTGCGCCCGCCGATCTCCTCGGCCAGGGCGACCCCGGCCTTGGCCTCGGCGCGGGCGTCGTCCCACTCCCCGCCGGCGAAGCGGGCGAGCGCGGCACAGAAGGCATGGCTGGCGAGGCCCCAGCTGCCCACCTCGTCGGTCCTCGCCCGCCGCTGTTGCAGGTTGCGCTGGGCGTCGTCGAGACGATCGGCCTCGACGAGCGCCACCGACAGCGCCATGCCTGCCGTCGGCCACCGCCTGGCCTCCAGGTCGGCGCTGCTTGCGGCGCGCTGCTCGGAGCGGACCGCCAGCGCGATCGACTGCTCCAGGTCGCCGCGCAGGAACGCGCTTGCCGACAGGGCGCTGAGCGCGATGCATACCGCCGGATCGTGGCCCGCGCGCTGAGCGGCGCCGTGCGCCTCCCGCGCCCAGCTGCGGGCGCGGGCCGGGTCCAGCGCGACGACGGCCAGGGCTCCCCAGGCGAGCAGCTCCGAGCGCTCGGGCTCGGGGAGGGTGCCCTCCTCGAGGGCGGCCTCGACGTGGCGGACCGCCTCGGCGTTTCGCCCGCTCGACGTCATCGCACGCGCGAGGACCAGGCGCAGCGCAGCCTCGACCGACCGATCGTGGGGGCCCGCCAGGATCTCGTGCGCGAGCTTCTCGGCATCGTCGAACTGGCCGGACCAGATGAGCGCCACCACCAGCTCGACCAGCAGCGGCTCGTTGTCGGGCAGGCCCTCGGCCAGCTCGTGGGCGCGGCGCAGGAGCCCGACCGCCACGGCGGGCGCCCGCAGCGCGACGTCGCGGGCCGCGCGCCTGAGCCACTGGATCGCCCGGGCATCGCCGGGCTCGGCCCCCCGCTCCAGGTGCGCGGCCACCCTCGGGGCGGGCGCGCCGGCCTCGGCCAGGGCCTCGCCGGCGGCGATGTGCAGCGCCCTGCGGACGCCTCGAGGCTGGTCCTCGTAGATCGCCTGCCACACGAGCTCGTGGCGGAACGCGAGCTGGTCGCCCTGCTCATGGAGCACACCGGCCTCGAGCGCCTCCCGAAACGGCGCGCTGAGCTCGGGTGCCCGCCGGCCCGAGACCAGGCAGAGCTCGCGCGGCGAGAAGCGGCCGCCCAGGATGGACGCCAGGCGAAGCACCTCCAGACATGGCTCGGACAGGAACGCCAGCCTGCGCAGGATGGTGAGACGAAGCGAGGGCGCGACGATGTCGCGGAGCCCCTCGACGACGCCGTCCTTGACCTGCAGCAGGCCCTCCTCCGCAAGCGCCTGGAGCAGCGCGCTCACGAACAGGGGGTTTCCCCCGGCGCGGTCGAGCTGGCGCGTCAGCGTCGCGCCTGGCGGGGCGCCGAGGATGTGCGTCGCGAGGTCGGCGACCGCCCGCGCGTCCAGCGGGCCGAGCGGCACCGCGAGCGCGGCGAGATCCTGCAGGCTTGCGATCAGAGCGTCGAGCTCGCGGCGGTGGGGAGACCGCCGGTAGGTCAGGATCACCGTGACGGGAACCACGGCGACGCGGCGCGCCAGGTGATAGAGGCAGGTCAGGCTCTCCGGATCCGCCCATTGGACGTCGTCGACGACCAGCACGAGAGCACGGCGCAGCCACAGGCGTTCGAGGGCGGCGAGGATCGCTTCGAGCACATCGACGCGCGCGCCCGGCTCGTGCACGAGGTGAAGGTCGACGCGCTGCTCCTCGTGGCCGGCAACGGGCGCGCGAGCGGATCGGACGCCGGCTCGGCGACGTTCGAGCGGGGCGAGCAGGGGCTCGACGAACACCCCGAACGGACGATGGCGATCGAGCTCGTGCGCTCTCGTCCTCACGACCTCGACGTCCTCTCCCAGCTCCGCCAGGCACGCCTCGACCAGGCACGTCTTCCCGATCCCCGCCTCGCCCTCGACCAGCACGATCCGCCCCCGCCCCGAGCGAGCGTTCTCGACCGCCCCGCGCAGGACCTCCAGCTCGCGCTCCCGACCGAGGATCACCGTCGCCACCGCGGCCGATCGTCGTCACGCCCGAGGACGCGCGGAGCCCGAAGGCGAGCAGCATGGAGACGCATGTGACAGTGGCCGGAAGGTGAGGCTACGCGCGTCTTGCGGCTGCTACTTGCAGCGGTGGTACGCGATAGCGGCGGTCTCGACGACAGCCGTGAGACGATGGTTCATGGAGCCCTCCTGAGGGCGCGGGGGGTGTACGTCTCTGAAGACAATCGCCGGCCGGCGGGCCGTACTTCCGTTCGGCCCGGTACGGGAATAGGCGCTGTCTTCGAGCGCGGCGCCGGATGGCTCCCGGTGCGCTGCGCAGCCGGCCGGCGCGTGACGGCTCAGGCCGTCAGGACGACCGGTCCGCCCTCGCGGATCACGATCGTGTGCTCGGCATGCGCGGAGAGCGAGCTGTCGGCGGTGCGGACGGTCCAGCCGTCGCGGCTCATGCGCACCTGCGGCCCGCCGACCGCGACGAGCGGCTCGATCGTGATGACGAGGCCCTCGCCGAGCGGCTGCGACAGCTCGGCGTCGAAGACGTTCGGCACGTCGGGCGCCTCGTGGATGCGCCGGCCGATGCCGTGGCCCATGAGCCCGTCGCAGACCGAGAAGCCGCGCGCGTGCACGAGCCGCTGCACGGTCGCGCCGATCTCGTTGAGCGGCACGCCGGTGCGGACGACCTTCAGCGCGGCGGCGAGCGCCTGCTCGGCGGTGCGCACGAGCCGGACCGCCTGCGGTCGCGCCTCGCCGACGCAGACCGTGCGGCAGGCGTCGGCGTAGAAGCCGTCGAGCTCGGCCGTGACGTCGAGCTTGACGAGGTCGCCGCGGCGCAGGCGCCGCCGCCCGGGGATGCCGTGCACCGCCTCGTCGTTGACGCTGATGCACGTCGTGCCGGGAAAGCCGTAGTCCAGCTGCGGGCCCGAGCGCGCGCCCGCGCGCGCGAACTCGCGCCGCGCGATCGCGTCGAGCTCGGCGGTCGTGATGCCCGGCCGCACGGCGCGGCGCATCGCGCGGATCGTCTGCGCGACGACCTGGCCGGCGGCGCGCAGCGCGCGCAGCTCCTCGGGGGTGTTGACGGACATCGCCATGTCAGGGTATCCGGCCACAAGCTCCGGATCGCGGGCGTTCACAGCTCGATGTAGGAGCCCATCGTCACGATGCGCCGCTCGGGCAGGCCGAAGTACTCCACCGGGCTCGACGACGTGCGCGAGAGGGCGAGGAACAGCTTCTTGCGCCACGTCGACATCGAACGGTCGTGCCCCGGACGAGCGTGATGTGCGAGACGAAGTACGTCGCCTTCGCGACGTCGATCTTCGCCTCCAGCCCGTCTGACTCGGCCTGCAGCAGCGCCGCCGGCACGTTCTGGTCGTCCTGGAAGCCGTAGCGGACCGTGAGATGCAGGATGCCGTCGTCCTCGTAGCCGAGCTCGTCGACCACGACGCGCTCGGAGCGCTGGACGTGCGGGATCCCGGTCGCGTCTGCACCGTGCAGATGACGACGCTCTCGTGCAGCACGTGGTTGTAGTCGAGGTTCTCGCGCAGCGCGAGCGGCGTCGTCGTCCTTGCTCGATCGCCAGGCAGATGGCGGTGCCGGGGGCGCGGAACACCGGCGGCTCGATCGTCCGGACGTCCTCGATGAAGTCGACGCAGCAGCCCTTCGGCCTGCTCGCGCCTGGCGGTGACGAGCGCCCGCCCGCGCTGCCAGGTCGTCAGCAGCGTGAAGATGACGAGCGCGAGCAGCAGCGGAAACCAGCCGCCGTCGACGACCTTCGGCAGGTTCGCGCCGAAGAACGCGAGGTCGACGAAGAGAAACGCCGCCGCGCCCGGCACGACGATCCGCAGCGGCTTGCGCCAGAGCATCCGCACGACGACGAAGAAGAGGATCGTGTCGATCGCCAGCGTGCCGGTGACGGCGATCCCGTAGGCCGACGCGAGCCGCGCGGAGGATCCGAACCCGAGCACGAGCGCGACCACCGCGACGAACAGCAGCCCGTTGACGGCCGGCACGTAGATCTGCCCCTCGGACTCGGAGGTGTGCCGGATCCGCAGCCGCGGCAGGAAGCCGAGCTGCACCGCCTGCCGCGTGACGGAGAACGCGCCGGAGATCACGGCCTGCGAGGCGATCACGGTGGCGACCGTCGCGAGCAGGACCATCGGCACCCGCGCCCAGTGCGGCATGAGCAGGAAGAACGGGTTCTCGATCGCCGCGGGCGTCTGCAGGATCAGCGCTCCCTGGCCGAGGTAGTTCAGCGTGAGCGCCGGGAAGACGAGCGCAAACCACGCCCGCCGGATCGCCGGCCGGCCGAAGTGGCCCATGTCGGCGTAGAGCGCCTCGGCGCCGGTGACCGCCAGCACGACCGAGCCGAGGGCGAGGAACGCGACGACGCCGTGGTCGAGGAAGAACGCGATCCCGTAGGTCGGCGACAGCGCCTTCAGGATCGCCGGGCTCGCGATGACCTTCGCGAGGCCGGAGATCGCGAGGATCGAGAACCACAGCGCCATCACGGGACCGAACAGGCGGCCGACGGCGTGCGTCCCGAAGCGCTGGATCGCGAACAGCATCGTCAGGACGGCGAGCGTGATCGGCACGACCAGCGAGCTCGAGCCCCGGCGCCGCCACCTTCAGGCCCTCGACCGCCGAGAGGACGGAGATCGCGGGGGTGATCATCCCGTCGCCGTAGAACAGCGCCGCGCCGAAGATCCCGAGCGCGACGAGCGTCGCCTTCGCCCTGCGCGCCCTTGAGCGGCAGGTCGAGGACGCGGGCGATGAGCGCCATGATCCCGCCCTCGCCCTCGTTGTCGGCGCGCATGATGAACGACACGTACTTGACCGAGACGATGCTCGTGATCGCCCAGAAGACCAGCGAGATGACGCCGTAGACGCTCGCCTCGTCGGGCGTGACGGCGTGGTGGTGCGCGGAGAAGACGGTCTGCAGCGCGTAGAGCGGGCTCGTGCCGATGTCGCCGAAGACGACGCCGAGCGCGCCCAGGGTGAGCGCCGCGACACCCGCTGTCCCGGCGGCGCCCCGCCTTGCGTCTTGCGTCATGGACGCACGAGCCTAAGCCTTCGCCCGGGGCCTCGGCGCGAACGGGATAGGCTCGCCGTCGGTGCCGAACACGAAGCCGCCCTTCTGGCTCGGGGTCGTCGCTGCGGCGGCAGCGGTGGCGCTGACGACGCTGCTGGTCTATCCGCTCAAGCCGATCGCGGCGGACATCTCGCTGAGCGTCGTGTACCTGCTCGCGGTGCTGTTCGTCGCGTCGCTGTGGGGAGGCTGGCTGGCGATCGCGACCGCCTTCGCGAGCGCGCTGGCGTTCAACTTCTTCCACATCCCGCCGACCGGGCGCCTGACGATCGACGACGGCGAGAACTGGGTCGCGCTCGTCGTCTTCCTCATCACGGCGATCGTCGCGAGCGCGCTGGCCGACGCGGCGCGCAGCCGCGCGCTGGAGGCCGACCAGCGCCGGCGCGAGGCCGACCTCGCCGCGGAGATGTCACGGACGCTGCTGCGCGGCGAGAGCCTGCGCAGCGCGCTGTCGGTCGCCGCCGAGCGCCTGTCGGCGGCGCTCGACCTGCCGTCCGCGGCGATCGAGCTCGGGCCGGTGCAGGCCGACGAGCGGCGGCTCGCGTTCCCGCTGCGCGAGGGCACCCGCCAGATCGGGACGCTCGCTGCTCCCGGCCGGCACGCCGGAGCACGACGCTCGGTCGCGTCCAGGAGCGCGTCGTCCCGGCGCTCGAGGCGCTGCTCGCGGCGGCGCTCGAACGCGACGCGCTGCTCAACGACGCCGTCGAGACGCGCGCGCTGCGCCGCAGCGACGTGCTCAAGACGGCGCTGCTGCGCGCCGTCAGCCACGACCTGCGCTCGCCGCTGACGGCGATCCTCGCGGCCGCCGAGCCGCTCGGCGCCGAGCACGTCGACGACGAGGAGCGCCGCGAGCTCGCGGCCGGCGTGTCGCTGGAGGCGCGGCGGCTGGCGCGGCTCATCGACCAGCTGCTGGACCTCTCACGGCTCGAGGCCCACGCGGTGCAGGCGCGCCCGGACTGGTGCTCGATCGAGGAGGTCCTGCGCGCCGCCGTCGACGACGTCGCCGCGCCGGCCGAGTTTCACCTGTCGCTCGATCCCGATCTGCCGCTCGTCCGGGCCGACGCCGCGCAGCTCGAGCGCGCCTTCGCGAACCTGCTGGAGAACAGCGCCCGGCACGCCGGCGGACATCCCGTGTCGGTCCGCGCGCGGCCGGTCGGCCACCGCGTCCTCGTGCGGATCGTCGACCGCGGGCCCGGCATCCCGCCGACCCAGCTGGAGCGGGTCTTCGAGCCGTTCTACCGCTCGGGCAACGACCGCAGCGGCCACCGCGGCTCGGGCCTCGGGCTGGCGATCGCGCGCGGCTTCCTCGAGGTCAACGGCGCGAAGGTGTGGGCCGAGTCGCTGCCCAACCAGGGCACGTCGTTCGTCGTCGAGCTGCCGCTGGAGCCCGCGCCGGCGACCGCGTCAGCCGGCGCGGGCGTCGCATGACGCGCGCGATGAGCGAGCGTCCGCGCGTCCTCGTCTGCGACGACGAGCCGCAGATCCTGCGCGCGCTGCGGATCACCCTGCGCGACGACGGCTTCGACGTGATCGCCGCCGCGACGGCGGCCGAGGCGCTGGACGCGGCGGCGCTGCGCGCGCCGGACGCGGCGATCCTCGACCTCGTGCTGCCCGACGGCGACGGCATCGAGGTCACGCGCCGCCTGCGCGAGTGGAGCGCCATGCCGATCATCGTGCTCTCGGCGATCGGCGAGGAGGAGCAGAAGGTGCGCGCGCTCGAGGCCGGCGCGGACGACTACGTGACGAAGCCGTTCAGCCCGCGCGAGCTCGTCGCGCGCCTGCATGCGGTGCTGCGCCGCGCGCGGACCAACGGCGACGAGCCGGTCCTGCGCGCCGGCGAGATCGAGCTCGACCTCTCCGCCCACACCGTCCGGCGGGCGGGCGTGGAGGTCCATCTCACGCCGATCGAGTACCGCCTGCTGACGGCGTTGATGACGCGGCCGGGGCGGCTGCTGACGCACACGATGCTGCTGACCGAGGTCTGGGGGCCGGCGTACGCCGACGACGTCGCCACGCTGCGCACGCACATCGGCAACCTGCGCCGCAAGATCGAGCCCGCAGCGATCAGCGCGCCGCCACATCCGCACCGACGCGGGCGTCGGCTACCGCTTCGCGGCGGTGTGACGCATTCACGCACCGAGGACGTTGTGCACGAGCAGGTCGATGAGCTTGATGCCGATGAACGGCGCGATCAGCCCGCCGACGCCGTAGATGAGCAGGTTGCGCCGCAGCAGCGCGCTCGCCCCCGACGGCTTGTACTGCACGCCGCGCAGGGCGAGCGGCACGAGCACCGGGATGATCAGCGCGTTGAAGACGATCGCCGAGATGATCGCCGACGACGGCGTGCCCAGCTGCATGATGTTCAGGGCGTCCAGCGGACCGCGCTCGCCTGCGTGCGTCGCATACGTGAAGGCGAAGATCGCCGGCAGGATCGCGAAGTACTTCGCGACGTCGTTGGCGATCGAGAACGTCGTCAGCGCACCGCGCGTGATGAGCAGCTGCTTGCCGACCTCGACGATCTCGATGAGCTTCGTCGGGTTGGAGTCCAGGTCGACCATGTTGCCCGCCTCGCGCGCCGCCTGAGTGCCGGTGTTCATCGCCACGCCGACGTCGGCCTGCGCCAGCGCGGGGGCGTCGTTCGTGCCGTCGCCGGTCATCGCCACGAGGCGCCCCTCGGCCTGCTCGGAGCGGATCAGCTCGAGCTTGCGCTCGGGCGTCGCCTCGGCGAGGAAGTCGTCGACCCCGGCCTCCTCGGCGATCTTCGCGGCGGTCAGGCGGTTGTCGCCGGTGACCATGACGGTGCGGATCCCCATCGCGCGCAGCCGCTCGAAGCGCACGGCCATGCCGTCCTTGACGGTGTCCTTGAGATAGACGACACCGAGGATCTGGGAGTCGCGGGCGACGGCCAGCGGCGTGCCGCCCTCGCGCGCGATCCGCTGCACCTGCGCGTCGAGCTCCGGCGGCGGGTTGCCGCCCTCGCCACGCACCCAGGCCGCGATCGCGTCGGCGGCGCCCTTGCGCAGCATCATGCCGTCGTAGTCGACGCCGCTCATGCGCGTCTGCGCGCGTGAACGGCACGAAGCGGGCGTCGTGCGGCGCCGAGCTCGCGCTCGCGGATGCCGTACTTCTTCGCCAGCACGACGATCGAGCGTCCCTCGGGCGTCTCGTCGGCGAGCGAGGACATCTGCGCCGCCGCGGCGAGGTCGGCCTCCTCCACGCCCGCCATCGGGACGAACTCCGACGCCTCGCGGTTGCCCAGCGTGATCGTGCCCGTCTTGTCGAGCAGCAGGACGTCGACGTCGCCTGATGCCTCGACGGCGCGGCCGGAGAGCGCCAGCACGTTGCGCCGCACGAGCCGGTCCATGCCGGCGATGCCGATCGCGCTGAGCAGCGCGCCGATCGTCGTCGGGATCAGCGCGACGAGCAGCGCGATGAGCGTCGTGATCGAGATCGTCGTGTCCGCGTAGCGCGCGAACGGCGACAGGGTGACGACGACCAGGACGAAGATCAGGGTCAGTGCTGCGAGCAGGATGCCCAGGGCGATCTCGTTCGGGGTCTTGCGGCGCTCGGCGCCTTCGACCAGGGCGATCATCCGGTCCAGGAACGACTGTCCCGGCTCCTGGGTGATCTCGACGACGATGCGGTCCGACAGCACGCGCGTGCCGCCCGTCACCGCCGAGCGGTCGCCGCCCGACTCGCGGATCACCGGGGCCGACTCCCCCGTGATCGCCGACTCGTCGATCGAGGCGATGCCCTCCACGACGGTGCCGTCGCCCGGGATGACCTCGCCCGCCTCGACGACGACGATGTCACCGCGCCGCAGCTCCGCCGCCGGCCGGCTGCCGCCGTCCTGCAGGCGGGCGACCGTCTCCGTGCGCATCGCGCGTAGCGCGTCGGCCTGGGCGCGACCGCGGCCCTCGGCCAGCGACTCGGCCATGTTGGCGAACACGACGGTCAACCACAGCCACACCGTGACGGTGAGGGTGAAGAGCGTCGTCTCGTCGCCGCCGCCGAAGGTCTTGGCGCTGACGATCTGGTAGACGAGCGCGATCGTCGTCAGGAGCGCGCCGACCTCGACGACGAACATGACGGGGTTGCGCACCTGCACGCGCGGATCGAGCTTCCTGAAGGACTCCGCGAGCGCGGGGCGCAGGAGCTCGGCGGTGAACAGCGACGAGGACTGCTGACGGGTCATGACACGGGGGCTTCCTTGTCGAGAGCCAGGTTCAGCTCGGGGATGTTCACGCCGGGCTCGCCGATGACGCCGAGGAAGCGTCCGTCGGTGTCGTCGGCGATGAGCCTGCGGACGCGAGCGAGCGAGATCCCGCGTGTCGCGGCGACGCGGCGGGCCTGGATGGCGGCGTTGGCCTCGGAGATGTGCGGGTCGACGCCGGACGCCGACGCGGTGACCGCATCGACCGGCACCTCGGCGTTCGTCAGGCCCGGGTTGAACGGGCCTTCGAGCGCGAGATAGGCGGCCAGCCCGTCGCGGTAGAAGTACCGCGCTGCGGACGAGTTCGGCCCCCGGTTGGCGAAGTACGTCGCGCTGGTGCTGTAGCCGGTGGCCGACGGGCGCGGCTGGAAGTACGCCGGGTCGGGTCGCGTGATCGGTTCCCCGTCGGCGTCCTTCCTGCCGGTGTCGATCGTCCGGGCGACGCCGATCAGGCGCGAGCCGACCACCTTCCCGTTCACCCTGATCTGCGAGCCGTCGGCCTTGCCGGCGAACGCGACCTGCGCGATTGCGGTGACGGCGAGCGGATACGCGAGCCCGAGCAGAAGCGTGAAGAACAGGAGCGCGACGGCGCCGGTGACGAGATCCTTGTAGAGCTTCATGTCGAGTCGCTCCTAGAAGAGGTGGTCGGTGAGGCCCTGGACCACGGGTCCGAGCAGGAGGGCGGGGAAGAACGTCAGGGCGCCGATCAGCACGACGACGCCGACGAGCAGGGCCACGAAGGTGGGCGTGTCCGTGCGCATGGTCCCCAGTCCGGCAGGCGCCACGCGCTTGCCGGCCAGCGTCCCCGCGATCGCGAGGACCAGCAGGATCGGCAGGAAGCGGCCGCCGAGCATCGCAAGGCCGCCGATGACGTCGGCGAACGTCACGCCGTTCGCGCCGAGGTTGCCTGGGTTGGGCTGCAGGTAACCGGTGTAGCCCGCGAAGGCCGAGCCGTTGTTGTTCGCCTGCGACATGTAGGCATACAGCGTTTCGCTGAAGCCCTGCGGGCCGGACGCGTAGATCGACGGCGCGCCGTACTTCGTCGCCAGGGCGGCGCCCGCACCCAGCAGCACGATCAGGGGCGTCGCGAGGACGCCGAGCGACACGAGCTTGATCTCGCGCGCCTCGACCTTCTTGCCGAGGTACTCCGGCGTGCGGCCGACCATCAACCCGCCGATGAAGACGGCGAGCAGGACGTAGAGGAGCATCGTGTAGAGACCCGTGCCGACGCCGCCGAAGACCGACTCGCCGTAGGCGAGGTTCGTCATCGGGACGAGCCCGCCGATGCCCGTCAGCGACTCGAACGCCGCATTGACCGCTCCGCAGGAGGTCACGGTCGTCACGGCGGTCCACAGCGCGGAGCCCGTCGTGCCGAAGCGCACCTCCTTGCCTTCGAGGTTGGCGCCGACGACGCCCGCCAGATGCTGCGCCGGCGTTCCGTGGCGCTCGGCGACGAAGACGACGGCGACGCTGACGAGAAACAGCAGCGACATCGCGGAGAAGATCGCCCAGCCCTGGCGGCGGTTGCCGACCATGCGGCCGTAGGTGTAGGTCAGCGACGCCGGGATGCAGAGGATCAGGAACATCTCCAGGAGGTTCGAGAGCTGCGTCGGGTTCTCGAACGGGTAGGCGGAGTTGACGTTGAAGAAGCCGCCGCCGTTGGTGCCGAGCTCCTTGATCGCCTCCTGCGAGGCCACCGGCCCGCGCGCGAGGCCGCCGGCGGCGCCGGCCAGCGTCTGCACGGCGCCCTGCGACACGAGCACGACCGCGGCGACGATCGAGATCGGCGCCAGCACGTAGAGCGACGCGCGGGTGAGGTCCTGCCAGAAGTTGCCGATGCTCTGCGTGGCGGTGTCCGTGCGGCGCGCGGCGATGCTGCGGATCAGGGCGGCGGCGACGGCGAGGCCGACGGCCGCCGAGAGGAAGTTCTGCACGGCCAGGCCGGCCATCTGGCTGAAGTACGTCATCGTCGTCTCGCCGCCGTAGAACTGCCAGTTCGTATTCGTCACGAACGACGCGGCGGTGTTGAACGAGACGTCCCACGTGCCGGAGTGAAAGCCGCCGGTGTAGAACGGGTGCAGCGTCTGCGTGCGCAGGATCGCGAACAGCAGGAGGAACCCGAGCAGCGAGAAGACGATCAGGCTCCTCGCGTAGGCCTTCCAGTCCTGGCCCTGGCCGGCGTCGACGCGCAGCAGCCGGTAGGTCAGCCGCTCCGCGCGGCCGGCGATCGGATCCAGGAACGTCGGCTCGGAGCGAAAGACCCGCGCCATGTGGCCGCCCAGCAGCGGCACGGCGGCGACCACCAGAGCGCAGAAGAGCGCGATCTGCAGGATGCCCTGGGCCATCGGCTAGAGCTTCTCGCCGCGCAACATCGCGTATACGAGATACGCGCAGATCAGCAGCGCGACGACGACCCCGATGACGTTCGCGGCGGTCATACGCGGTCGAGGCCCTCGACGAGGAGCAGCATCGCCGCGAAGAACGACGACGGCGATTGCGATTGCGACGATGTCCATGCAACGACTCTGCGCCACCGGCCGTGAAGGCCGCATGCAGAAGCGCACCACGCCATCAAGATCGCGTGAAGCTCGGTCCGGCGCTTAGCCTCCACATCGATGGCGGGCCGTTACAAGATCTTCCTCGGCATGGCCGCCGGCGCCGGCAAGACCTACCGCATGCTCCAGGAGGGCCACGCCGAGGCCGACGTCGGCCGCGACGTCGCGATCGGGCTCGTCGTGACGCATGGGCGTGCGGACATCGAGCGGCTCGTGGAGGGCCTCGCCGTCATCCCGCGCCGGCCTCTGCACTACCGCGACACGACGCTGGAGGAGATGGACCTCCCGGCCGTCCTGCGGCGGCGTCCCGAGCTGTGCCTCATCGACGAGCTCGCCCACACGAACGCTCCCGGCATCGAGCACGCCAAGCGCTACGAGGACATCGCCGACGTGCTGGCCGCCGACATCGACGTCTTCTCGACGCTGAACGTGCAGCACCTCGAGAGCCTCAACGACGCCGTGCACGAGCTCACCGGCGTCCGCGTCCGCGAGACCGTCCCCGACAGCGTGCTGTCGGGCGCCGACGAGGTCGTCCTCGTCGACCTCACGCCGGAGGCGCTCGTCCAGCGGCTGCGCGAGGGCAAGGTGTACCCGGCGTCGCGCGTCCCTGCGGCGCTCAACGGCTTCTTCAAGGTCGAGAACCTGCAGGCGCTGCGCGAGGTCGCGCTGCGCCAGGTGGCCGAGGAGGTCGAGGCCAAGCGGCTCGTCCCCGACGACCTCGCGCTGCGCGAGGAGCGGCTCTTCGGCAGCGCACCGGCGAAGCCGATCGCCGAGCGCCTCCTCGCGCTCGCCAAGCTGTCGGCCAGCTCCGAGCGCGTCGTCCGGCGGGCGTGGCGCTCGTCGCAGCGCCTCGGCGCCGAGCTCGACATCCTCGTCGTCCGCGACCCGGGCGCCCAGCCGTCGGCCGCCGAGCGCGAGCAGCTGGAGAACCTGCGCCGGATCGCCTCGATGCTCGGTGCGCACCTCGTCGTCGAGCAGTCCGACGATCTCGTCGATGCCGCCGCCCGCGTCGCGCGGCAACGGGGGACGACCTACATCTTCATGGGGGCGCCGAGCGGGCGGCGCGGCCTCGGGCGGCTCACGGAGCCGGTCGCGAGCCGGCTCGTGCGCGCGCTTCCCGAGGTCGACGTGCGGCTCGTCGCCGAGCGGCGGGCGTCCGGCTAGGTCAGCTGACCGATCTCGAGTGCCCGAAAAGTCGCGCCGCCGCGACCGATCTCCCGAAAGCTCCATAAAGAACAGGCGATGGGTCCCGTTACCCCTGCAAACCCGGCCGCGCCCTGGTGCGAACGTGCCAAACCTTGTTGCCTGCCGCAGCACGGCGGGTCGTGTGCTTGGGGGGCTGTTATCCGCGATCTCACGAACGAGAGAGGTGGTTTCTGGATGACCAAGGCCCGCGACGACGAACGCACCGGTCCCAGATGTCGTATCTGAGTTGCCCGCGATGCCGACTCACGATCCGAATCCGCGCGCCCTACCTGGCGATGCGCAACTGCCCGCGCTGCCTCGCTCGCGCCGGGCTCCCAACGCCGATGTACGTGTCGTCCGGACGGCGCGACCCTGTCCCCGTCGGCGATGAGCCGGCGGCGGCGATCAGGCCGCGGCCGCGGCCGCTGCTCGACGGCTGAGGAGCCCGCGCTCCGGACGCCACGAGGTTGACCGTCGCCCCGCGCAGGCCGCGATCCGCGGCCTGCGCGGCGGTGGGCGGTGTCAGGTGAGCGGGGTTTGACCGCCTGGCCAATGGCGGGCCTGTGAGACGATGACGGCGGTGAACCCGGCGAGCTCATCGGTAGATGGCGAGTCGCTGTGGCCGCGGCTCGCGCAGTTGCCGCTCGTCGTGGAGGGGTGGGAGTACGACCGACTGCACGCCGTGCTTGTCGACGGGTTTGAGCGCATCACGACGCCTGTGCGGCTTGTCGGCGCCGGCGCCGACGGGCTGGGCGAGGACGTCTCGGTGTTCCGCGAGGACGGCACCGCGCTGCACGAGGCTCGACCGGCGTTGCCGCTGGAGGGCGAGTGGACGCTGGCAGGCTTTTGCGAGCACCTCGCCGCGCTTGAGCTGTGGCCCAAGCCTCCGGAGTACGACCTGTTGGTGCGCTGTCGCAGGTGGGCGTTCGAGTCGGCGGAGCTCGGCGTGGGCCGCGGACGATCGAGCTGCTCGCGGCGCTGCTTCACCCTGACGCACCCAACGACGGGCGCCGAGCGACTACAACGAGGAGACCCGCCGGGAGCCCCCGGTAGCCCGCTGGCGCCGCGCCCCGACGCCACCGGCTTTCGCTGGGCGGCTAGCGTAGACGGGGACCACCACACGAGATCCCTGGTGGAAGATCGCAAACGAAAGGACGAGATCATGGGCAAGACGATCATGGGCGCGGTGGTCTCCCTGGACGGGTTCATGGCCGACGACAACGACGGCGTCGGGCCGCTGTTCGACTGGTTGGGCAACGGCGATGTCGCCTGGAGCTTCCCGGGCTCCGACGACGAGTTGCGGACCACCCAGGCGTCGGCCGACTTCATGCTGGACCTGTACGGCGACATGGCTGCGAATGTCATCGGACGGCGGGTGTTCGACATGACCAACGGCTGGGACGGCAAGCCGGCCGCCGGCGAGCACGTCTTCGTCGTCACCCACCGGCCGCCGACGGACTGGGAGTACGCCGACACCGCACCGTTCACGTTCGTCGACGGCGTCGAGCAGGCGATTGCCGCCGCCAAGGAATTCGCCGGCGACCGGGTCGTCGACGTGGCCGCCGGTCAGATCGGCGGCCAGGCGCTCAGGCTCGGGCTGATCGACCAGGTGGTCGTCAACCAGGTCCCGGTGGTCTTCGGCTCCGGCCGCCCGTTCTTCGCCACCGGCGGCCTGGCCGAGCCGCTGCGGCTGGAGAACCCGACCACGATCGTGCGCGGCGACCGGGTCACCCACCTCGTCTACGACGTCTGCCGCTGACGGGCGTGGCGGCTCTAGGCCGCTGTCTCCTGACGATCGGCGGTTGCGGCGGCGAGTGCGGGCGACTCAGAACGGCTGTCGCCGCTGATCGACTCCTTGAACTGGCGCATCCCGTTGCCGAGCGAGCGGCCCATCGCGGGCAGCTTCTTGGGGCCCACCACCACGAGGGCGATGACGAGCACGACGATCAGCTCCATAGGTCCGATGCTGGGCATTTTGTGGTGCTCCTTGCTATCGAGGATTAGTGGTGCTGCGCATCTCGATCGCCGTCCGGATCACTCCTACGGACCAGCAAGCCGGGGCATGTCGGTCGTTGAGGTCACGCGTCAGGCCGTGCACGCGCCGACGATGATGTTGGCGACATACGCGCATGTCATCGCGGATCTCGAGGACGGCGAGCGGATGGCCGCGAGGCCGACTCGCTATCGCGGCGGCCCGAGCGTACGCTGCTTTCATGCGCGGCGACACGGATAATCGCTTTACCGAGAAGTGCGAGCAGTGGTCAGCGGTGGAGTTTGCCGGTGGGACGATTACGTTGGTGTCAGTGCCCGGCGAGTACGCCCGCATACAACAGGACGCTCGATGCGGCCTATCCTCATCGTTCTAGTCGTAGTACTGGCAACAGCATTCGCTATTGGCGGCAAGTCCGACGGGCTGACAATTGCAGGCGTCTCCATTGGGATGATGGCGGCCATCGCCCTGGTTCTGGTGATTGTGTTCAACTCTGGGGACGACTCGGGCGGATCCGGCAGGCCGGGCGGTGGTAATGGCGGTGGCGGTAATGGCGGAGGCGGGTGCTAGCCCGTAACCCCCACAGGCCGCGGCCCTGAGACGGTTTCGCAGCCGGTCACGTGGCTGGCCCGGCATCGCCCCGAGGGACGGGCGGTCCTGCACCTTCGAGTGCTTTTGCGAGGTGCGAACGGCAACCCGCTCAGCGCGGTCCGCTAATGCCAGGGCTTACGGTTTGCCCAATGAGGCCAGCCGAGCCGATGCGAGGGTGCTCGGCGGGTCGTGGGTGGGGATCCTCACCGAGCGCCGGGCGTTTCGAGCGACCAGTGGTTGCAGTGCAGCGTCCGACCGGCGTAGACGAAATCGACCGGCCCGACGAGGACGAACCCGAACCTCCGGCACAGAGCGTTCGACGGCGCGTTCGTGACGGGCGGGAACGCGTGGATGCGGCGAAACCGAGGTTCCGCCTTGACCCGCTCAATGAGCAGTGTCAGCGCCGCGCTCGCGATCCCGCGCCCTTGGTGCGCGGGCAGGACCATCCATCCCGTCTCGTGCAAAGACTGGCCGCGGTGCCCGGTCTCCCAAACCCCGATGGTTCCGACTGCCGGCCCGCCGGGCTCGGCGACGATCTTGAACCACCACGAGTCGGCGAGCCGCCGGCGATGGACCTCGAGCAACCTGGCCCGGTCGATCGGGCCCCCCAGTGCGCTCATCACCTCCGGATCGGTCTCCAGCGCCTCCGTCAGCCAGAAATCACCTTCTCCGTAGGCCCGCAACTCCACCCCGTGAGAGATTACCGGCGAACTCATCCGCCAGACGTCGGGCGTCGGACTACAGCACCCGGCGGCGCGGCTCGTGTCGCGCGCCAAGCTCGGCCACCCCGCCGGGGGGACGCTGACCACGTACCGGCAGTTCACGACGACCACCACCCGAGCCCCTGCGGAACATCACGTCCTCCAGGACCCTTGATCCTCAATCTCTTGGTGGCTACTCAATCGCGGACGAGCTTGGCGCCGCCCCGAGACCCGACCTCGCGCGGAGCTGCCGCGGTCACGCGATGGTCGCGGTAGACCCGCAGTGCGAGCTGCCCGGCCGGCGTCGTACGCCAGGCGTTGATCTGGGGTGCGAGCTCGTCGGGCATCGGCGGCAGCGAAAGCCGTGCGCCGCCGTAGCCGGGCGGGTACAGGAGCGGGCCGGCGAGCGCGGCGAAGGTGAGGTCCGCCGCGCTGAAGCCGTCCCCGCCGATGTAGCGGCGCCCATCGGCAAGCGTGGCCGAGACCCTGTCGAGCTCCGCGTCGATGAGTTCGCGCGCCTCGTCAACGGTGCGCTCGGTGATGCTCAGGATGTCGGCGATGAGGATCGCCAGCCTCCTGCTCAGGACGCGCATGAGCAGGCGCTGCTGCCGCCCGAGCCCGCGGGACGCCCAGTCGTCGAGCCGTCGCGGATCCGCGACCGCCCAGCAGTAGAACCAGAGTCGGGCCTGGGGGCCCAACGTCTCGTCAAGCCGCGCGACGACGTCCTCGATCTCGCGCCGCGCATCTGCTTCGGCGGGATAGAGGCGCCGCCCCGGCGGGGCGGCGGAGCTCGCGAAGCGCACGATGTCCGATGAAGAGCGGAGCGTCTGCTTCCCCACGAGGATCGGAACCGTCCGCGATCCCTGGGTGCGCACGGCGGCCTTGTGCACTCCCGGCGCAAACCCGAGCTCGCGGTAGCTCAGGCCCGCGTGGTCAAGCGCCCACCGGGCCTTCTCACAGAAGTGGCTCGACGGGAACGTGATGAGCACGCGCCTGCCCGACCAGCCCGCCGCGATGGCCGGCGCCGCCGTCCACTGCGCGGCGTACACCCATCTGTCGTGGACCGTTGCCTGCGTGTTCATGGGGTTCGTGATGTGCAGACCAAGCCAAGTTGCGTGTAGATACATCTTCTCCGATCGGTGGGGCCTCGCATAGGGGTCCGGCCGAATTCGGCGAACGGCATGTCGGTCGTCGAGGTCGCGCGCCAGGCCGGGCACGCACCGACGATGACGCTGGCCACGTACGCGCATGTCATCGCGGACCCGGAGGACAGCGAGCGGGTGTCCGCCGAGGCCTCGATCCGCGCTGCGCGAGAGGCAGAAGTGTCCGCCTCAGGCGGCGCCGCCGCCTGCCGAGAACGAGAATCCCAGTGTTCTCGGGATGGGCGATCCAGGACTCGAACCTGGGACCTCTTCCTTATCAGAGAAGCGCTCTAACCGACTGAGCTAATCGCCCGGAGGGCGGTCGAGTTTAGCGGGCCGTCATGCGACGGCGCGGGGGCGCAGCCGGCGGGCGAGGGCGAGGGCCTCGTCGGGATCGTCGAAGGCGAGCTCGACGCGGTAGCCGGTCCCGCGTGGCTTCACGGTGACCTCGATCCCCAGCGCGCCGCCGAGCGCGTCGGCGATCTGCTCGGCCGCGGCCCGCTGGTCGGGGTGCGTCGCCGGGCGGGCGGCGCGGCGCGGCCGGCGTGCCGTCCGCGGAGTTGGCCGCGCGGGCGCGCGCCTCGAGCACGCGCACGGACCAGCCCTCGGCGGCGGCGGAGCGCGCGAGCCGGCGGCGGTCGGTGTGGTCGGTCGCGAGCAGCAGCGCGCGGCCGTGGCCCTCGGCCAGATCGCCGCGCTCGAGCAGCTCCAGCGCCTCGTCGGGCAGATCGAGCAGGCGCAGCAGGTTCGTGACCGCGACCCGGCTGCGGCCGACGCGCAGCCCGACCGACTCCCGCGTGAGGCCGAGCTCCTCGACGAGCGCCGCGCAGGCGCGCGCCTCCTCGACGGGGTTGAGGTCCTCGCGCGCCATGTTCTCGATCAGCGCCGCCTCGAGCGCCTCGGCGTCGTCGCGCTCGCGCACGAGCGCGGGCACGTTCTCCAGGCCGGCGATCTTCGCCGCGCGCCAGCGCCGCTCCCCTGCGACGAGCTCGTAGGTCCCGCCCGCGACCGGGCGGACGAGGACCGGTTGCAGCACGCCGCGCTCGCGCAGCGAGCCGGCAAGCGCCTCGAGCCCGGCCTCGTCGAAGGACCGCCGCGGCTGCTTGGGATTCGGCACGATCAGCTCGACCGGCAGGGTCCGCAGGTCGTCGCCGCTGCCGGCGGGCCCGCTCGACACCGAGAGGATCGCCGCGAGCCCGCGGCCCATCCCGCGCGCGGGAGCGCTCATGTCTGCGCCCCGGCGCGCACGACTTCCTTGGCGAGCTCGAAGTACGCGTCCGCGCCCGCGCAGTGCGGGTCGTGGTGCGTCACCGGCTTGCCGTAGCTCGGCGCCTCGCCGACGCGCACGTTGCGCGGGATCACCGTCTCGAAGACGAGCGACGGGAAGTGCTCGCGCACCTCGCGCTCGACGTCGCGCGCCAGCCGCGTGCGACCGTCGTGCATCGTCAGCAGCATGCCGGCGACCGTCAGCCGGGGGTTGAGCTCGCGCTGGATGAGCGCGAGCGTGTCGAGCAGGCCGGCGAGCCCCTCCAGCGCGAAGTACTCCGTCTGGACCGGGACGATCACGCGATCGGCGGCCACGAGCGCGTTGACCGTCAGCGGGCCGAGCGACGGCGGGCAGTCCAGCAGCACGTAGTCGAAGCGCTCGCGCACGTCCCCGAGCGCCTCGCGCAGGCGCGTCTCGGAGCCCGCCTCGCGCGGCAGCTCGCTGTTCGCGGCGGCGAGGTCCGGGTGCGCGGGGACGAGCTTGAGGCGCTCGATCGCCGTGTCCGACAGTGCCTCGGCGAGCGTGCTGCGACCGGCCAGGACGTCGTAGATGTTGGGCTCGGTGTCCTTCGCGATCCCCAAGCCGAGCGTGGCGTTGGCCTGCGGGTCGATGTCGATGAGCAGCGTCGCGAAGCCGGCCTCGGCGATGCAGGCCGCGACGTTGACCGCGGTCGTAGTCTTGCCGACTCCGCCCTTCTGGTTGGCGATCGCGTAGACGGTTCCCACGCCACGAACGGTAGCGGCGAGAACGGTCGGAGCTGTGATCGTTCGGTACCGAAGCTGGCACGACTGGCCCTCAGGTGGAGGCTCTGAGTGGTCGTTTGCTGGCCATTCCCGGGCGACGCGGGAAGCGGTTCGGGGTCAAACCAACCTTCAGGTAGAGGTGAAGGTGCAGATGCTCGGCCCCGTTCCCAGGGCCGAACCGGCCGGATCTCGGCGAGCTCGAGGCCCGTCGCCGTGCGCCGCGGCGACCCCGTCGGCCTCCTCGCCCGCGTCGCGACGCCCCTTCCAGGCGACGAGCGCACCGCCCGGTGCCAGCAGCGGAGCCGCGTACTCGACGAGCACTGCGAGCGGCGCGACGGCCCGCGCCGTCACGAGGTCGCGGCCGCCGGCGCCCTCCTCCCAGGACTCCGCGCGTGACGCGACGACGACCGTGTTGGCGAGCTCCATCTCGCGCGCGGCACGCTCGAGGAAGTCGCACTTGCGGCGGTTGGCCTCCACGAGAGCGACCTCCGCGGACGGCAGCGCGGCGGCGAGCACGAGCCCGGGAAACCCGGCGCCGGAGCCGAGATCGGCGATCCGGCGCGCCTCCCGCACCGGCGCAAGCTCGAGCGCGACGAGCGCATCGGCGACATGGGCGTCGACCGCCGTCGCCGGATCGCGCAGCGCGGTCGGGGCGCGTTGGATCGGCGCAGACCAGCGCGATCAGGCGCCCGAGCGCACCCGCGGCACCGGGCGGCAGGTCGTAGCGCGCTCGCGAGCTCCTCGAGCCGCCGGCCGACGCTCATTGCTCGGCGCGCGCCCGCACACGCGCGATGTAGGGCGCGTAGCGCTCGCGCAGCTCGGCCAGCCGGGCGGCGGCGTGGGCGTCGAGCTCGGGCACGAGCAGCTCGTCGAGCACCGGCAGCACGTCCTCGACGAGCGCCGGCCCGCGGGCGACCCACTGGAAGTACGAGCGATCGCCGTGGTGGTAGGGCCCGTACAGGCGCGAGCGCGGGAAGCGCGCGACGAGCCAGCGCATGAGCGACTCGTGCCGGACGTGCTTGCGCAGCATGATCTGCGGCTGCTTGCCGTCGCCGCCGAACGATCCCTCGCTCATGAGAATCCCGGCGACGAGGCCGCGCTCGATCTCGCTCAGCATCCCCGAAAGTGTTTCACCGGGGAGAAAAACGTGAAACGGTCGCTACGCCGTGAGCGGCGCGACGACGAGATGGCGGTCCGGCTCGTCGCCCTCGGAGTACGTCTGCACCTCGCCGTTGTCGCGCAGGTACTCGTGCACGAGCCGCCGCTCGCTCGCCGTCATCGCATCCAGCGCCACCGGCCGGCCGTATCGGATCGCGTCCTCGACGGCGCGGTCGGCCTGCCGGCGCAGGATGCCCTCGCGCCGCTCGCGATAGCCCTCCGCGTCGACGACGATCCTGCGGCCGTGCTCCGACCGGGCGCCCGACACGCGCTGCGCCAGGTGCTGCACCGCGTCGATCGTCTGCCCGTGGCGGCCGATGAACAGCCCCAACTCCTCGCCGTGGACCGTGCCGGTGCAGGTCTCGCCGTCGTCCGTGATCTCGACGGTCGCGTCGAGGCCGAGCGCCGCGACCACACGCTCGAGCAGCTCCTGGACCGCCTCGCCGGGATCTTCGGGCATCAGCGCCGGCGCCCCGAGCGCTTCTTCTTCTTGCGCGGCGAACGCGGCGGCGGGCCGCTGGGCGTCGACTTCGGCGTCGTCTTCGCCGTCGCGTTGGCCGTGGCGGGCTGCTTCGGTCCCATCGCACCGCTCGTCACCCTCGACAGGAAGCTTCCGCGCCCGCCGGCGTCGGCGTCGGCGTCGGCCTTCGGTGGCTCCTTCGGCGGGGCGATCGGCCCGAGCTTCTTGCGCAGCAGATAGCCCTGGCCCACGGTCCAGAGGTTCGTCGTGATCCAGTACACGAGCAGGCCGGCCGGGAAGTTGTAGAGCAGGATGAAGATCGAGAAGACGAGCGGCAGCCCGTACATCAGCATCTGCTGGTTTCGTCCGGCGTCGACGGCGTCAGCAGCGTCGAGAGCAGCTGCGAGCCGATGTAGAGCAGCATCAGGACGGCCAGCACCCAGCCGTGCGCGCCCGCCGTCAGGTCCGGGATGAACAGGAAGTGCTCTCCGCTCGCGCCCGGGACCTCGCTGCACGGGGGCGGCTTCACGCCCGCCTTCATGACCATCCCGGCAGCCTCCGCGGCCTTGCCGCAGATCTCCCGGCGCAGGTCGCTCTGCAGGAGGTAGTACAGCCCGATGAAGAACGGGAACTGCGCGGCGAGCGGCAGGCACGAGGCGAACGGATTGATCTTGTTCTCCGCGTAGAACTTCATGATCTCCTGCTGCTGGCGCTGCTTGTCGTCCTTGTACTTCGCCTGCAGCGCCTTCATCTGCGGCGCGACGGCCGCCATCGCGCGCATCGACTTGAACTGCTTGACCGTCAGCGGCGCCATGGCGCCGCGCACGAGCACGGTCAGCAGCACGATCGCCATGCCCCAGCCCACGCCGAGCGTGTCGTGGATGAAGACCAGGACCGGCTTCAGCACATCGATGATGAACTGGACCGGCGCGATGATGGCGAGGTGAGTCATCAGATCAGCGTGAGCGAGGAGGCAGGGAGAACAGGCGCTGGGCGTCGACCGGGTCGTATCCCCCGTGGCTGAACGGGTTGCAGCGCAAGTACGCGCCACGTCGCCAGCACCAGCCCGCGAAGTATGCCGAACTCCTGCAGCGCCTGAACCGCGTACGCCGAGCAGGTCGGCTCGTACTTGCAGCGCCGCGGCAGCGCCGGCGAGATCACCCGCTGGTAGAGCACGATCGGCGCCTGCGCGACGCGCACGGCGACCCTCATGCCCGACCCGCCTGCTCGAGCAGTTCGCGCAGCGCGTCGCGCACGCCCTCCAGGCCCGCGCGCTCGGCGAGCTCGCGCGCGGCCGGGCGCGCGACCACGACGATGTCGTGACCGGTCGGTACGACCTGCGCCTCCGCGGCGAACGCCTCGCGCAGCAGGCGCTTGACGCGGTTGCGATCGACGGCGCCCCCGACCTTGCGCGACACCGACAACCCCAGCCGAGCCTCCCCGTCCGAACCGGAGCCGGAGCCCGCACCCGAGGCCGAACCCGAACCGCGCGGGAACGCGTACACGACGAAGTGACGGTTGCCGTGCGAGCGGCCCTGGCGATACGCGCGCTCGAACTCCGCGCTGCGCGACAGGCGTCCGCGGCGCGGACGGCGCGGGCTGGGAACGCGTGGCGTCGGCTCTTCCACGGAGGGGAGCCTAGAGCGTCGGCAGGCCCGGCTTGCGCGCTACGCGGCTCAGACGGTGAGCCGCTTGCGGCCCTTGGCACGGCGGCGCTTGAGCGTCGAGCGGCCGGCCTTCGTCTGCATCCGCTGGCGGAAGCCGTGGGTGCGTGCGCGCTTGCGCTTCTTGGGCTGGTAGGTGCGCTTCATGAGGGTCCCGTCGCCGGGTGCGACGACGCGCCGATGCTAGCGCAACGCCGTTCTCCGGCGGTCGCCGGGAGGTTTTTTGCGGGGCGAGCGGGCTCACCTCGTTAAGGCCCCGGAGGCGTCACCGGCGCGTTGGTATATTCGCCGCCGCCCGAGCCGGTCGCCGGGCCCTCTGCCGCCCTCGCCGCACCCTCTCCCGAAGGAGTCGAACACGCCTGCCGTCTCCCCGCAGCTCGCCCGCGACTGGACGCTGATCTGCTCGCAGATGCGCGAGCAGGTCCCCGACTCCACGTTCGAGATCTGGCTCGCCCCGCTGCGGCCGCGGGCGCTCGTCGGCGACGAGCTCGTCGTCGCGGCGCCCGACGAGATCCGCAGCTGGGTCGCCGACCGCTACGCGCGCGTCCTGCAGACCTGCGCCGCGGCCGTCCTCGGAGCGCAGACGACCGTCGACGTCGTCGCACCCGACGCAGCGGTCGACGATCGCGCGTGCGCGGCGGCCCAGCCGAGCGCGGCGGAGGACGAGGCGCAGCTGCACCCGAAGTTCACGTTCGACCAGTTCGTCATCGGCGACGCCAACCGCTTCGCCCACGCCGCGGCGCTCGCCGTCGCCGAGCTGCCGGGCCAGGCCTACAACCCGCTCTTCCTCTACGGCCCGCCGGGCCTCGGCAAGACGCACCTGCTGCACGCGATCGGCAACTACGTGCGCGAGCACGGCGGCGGGCTGCGCGTGCGCTCGACGACCGCCGAGCGCTTCACGAACGCCTTCGTCTCCGCGATCCAGGCGCACGGCACCGAGGCCTTCAAGGCGCGCTTTCGCGACACCGACGTGCTCCTCATCGACGACGTCCAGTTCCTGCAGCGCAAGGCGAAGACCGAGGAGGAGTTCTTCCACACGTTCAACGCGCTGTACGAGACCGGCAGCCAGCTCGTCCTCACGTGCGACCGCCTGCCCGCCGACATGGCCGCGCTCGAGGAGCGCCTGCTCGAGCGCTTCCAGTCCGGCCTCATCGCCGAGCTCAAGCCGCCGGACTTCGCGACCCGCCTGGCGATCCTGCGCAAGCGCGTGCACCACGACGGCATCGCGCTGCCCGACGAGGGCGCGCTGCACGCGATCGCGCGCCGCATCACGACGAACGCGCGCACGCTCGAGGGCGCGCTGATCCGCGTCGTCGCCTACCACTCGCTCACGCGCCGGCCGATCGACGCGGGCCTCGCCGACGAGGTCCTCGCCGGCCTCTATCCCGCTCCCAAGGCCGTCGCCCGCCGGGAGCCGCCGACGATCGATCGCATCCAGGAGCTGACCTGCGCCGCCTTCGAGGTCAGCCGCGACGAGCTGCTCTCGGCAGGCCGCAGCAACCGCGTCGCGTGGGCCCGCCAGGTCGCCATGTACCTCGCCCGCCGGCACACGGACGCGACCCTCCCGGCGATCGGCGAGCGCTTCGGCGGCCGCAACCACACGACCGTCATGTACGCCTGTCGCAAGGCCGGCGAGCGGCTTGCGTGCGACCCCGCTGCACAGGCGGTTGTGCACGATCTCGAACGCCGCCTCGGCGAGCCTCCTGACGACCGCCCCAGTTGACACACTCCACACAGCCCGGCACCCCTCGGCGTCCTCCTGGCGCCCGCGTGTTGCGAGCTTCCCCTACGTTCTGCACATCTCCACACGCCCTATGACTCCCATCTCCTTCAAGCGGTTCTCATCGTGAAGTTCTCGACCTCGTGCGCGGACCTGCTGGGACAGCTCGGCGTGGTCTCCCGCGTCGCCTCCACGCGCAGCGCCGTGCAGGCGCTCTCCGGTGTCCAGCTCAGCGCTGCCGGCAACGGTGCAGAGCTGCGCGCCACCGACATGGAGGTCGGCCTGCGCGTCCCGTTGAAGGCCACCGTCGAGCGCGAGGGCACGGTCGTCCTGCCGGCCCGCCTCATGCTCGAGGTCGCGCGGTCGCTGCCGGGCACCGATGCGAGCTTCGAGCTGCGGCCGACCGAGCAGGACGTCGAGGTCATCTCCGGCTCGGCGACGTTCCACATCCGGACGCTGCGCGCCGAGGACTTCCCGCCGCTGCCCGAGCCCGGCGGCGAGAACGTCGTCGACGTGCCGGCGGCCGCGTTCGTCGAGACGATCAACCGCGTCGCGCGCTCGGCCTCCCGCGACGAGACGCGGCCGATCCTCACGGGCATCCTCGTGTCCGCCACGGGCGACGAGCTGCGGATGGTCGCGACCGACTCCTACCGCCTCAGCGTCAAGGAGACGAAGCTCGACGCGCCGCTGGAGGGCGGCTTCGAGGCCAACGTGCCGGCCCGCGCGCTGCAGGAGCTGGCGCGGATCGCGCAGTCCGCCGACGCCGACACGCTGACGGTCTCCGTGCGCTCCAACCAGGTCGTCTTCGAGGTCGGCGGCGACGTCCTGTCCTCGCGCCTCATCGATGGTCAGTTCCCGAACTATCGCCAGCTGCTGCCCGACGCCTACGAGCACGAGCTGACGCTCGCGTCCGGCGAGCTGACCGAGGTCGTGCGCCGCATCAGCCTCATGGCGCAGAAGAACGCGCCGCTGCGCCTGCATTTCCGCGAGGGCGAGCTGACGGTCTCCGCGCAGACCCCCGACGTCGGCGAGGCGAGCGAGACGATGCCCGTGCCGTTCGCCGGCGAAGCATTCGAGATCGGCTTCAACCCGGAGTTCCTGCGCGACGGCCTGGAGAGCGCCGCCGGTGGCGACCTCGTCCTGAAGCTCATCAGCCCGCTGCGTCCCGGCCTCATCGAGTCGGCCGACGGGAGCGGCTTCCTGTACCTGATCATGCCGATCAGGCTGAACGTCTAGATGGCGCTGCCGGGATGCTCGCGACCCGCCTGCGGCTGCGCGACTTTCGCAGCTACGAGCGCGCGGACGTCGAGCTCGGCCCCGGCCTGACCGTCGTGCACGGGCGCAACGGCGCCGGCAAGACGAACCTCCTCGAGGCGCTGTACTTCGGCTGCACCGGCCGTTCGTGCCGGACGTCGAACGAGCGCGAGGTCGTGCGCTTCGAGGCCGGCACGGCGCGCGTCGAGGTCGACCTGCGCGACGCCGACGGCCGCGCGCACGCGCTCGCGGTCGGCTTCAGCCCCGGGGAGACGAAGCGGCTGCAGGCCGACGGCGTCGCTCGTCGAGCGCCTCGTCGACGTCGAGATGCGCCCGCTCGTCTGCGTGTTCATGCCCGATCGCCTCGAGCTCGTGAAGGGACCGCCCGCGCTGCGCCGCTCGCACATCGACCAGGTCATCGCCGCGAGCTGGCCCGCCCGCAGCGCCACGCGCCGCGCGTACGGCCGCGCGCTGGCGCAGCGCAACGCGCTGCTCGCGGGCATCCGCAGCGGCCGCTCGTCGCGCGACTCGCTGCGCGCCTGGGACGCCGAGCTCGCCCGCCACGGGATCGCGCTGCGCGACGACCGCGCGGCCGTCGTCGACCTGCTCGCCCCGCGCTTCGCCGCCCGCGCCGAGGCGCTCGGCCTGGGCGCGCGACGCCGAGCTGCGCTATCGCCCGCGGTCGCGCGCCGCGGACGCGGCGCAGCTGGCCGCCGAGCTCGCCGAGCGGGTGGAGTCCGACCTCGAGCGCGGCTTCACGGGCCATGGCCCGCACCGCGACGACGTCGCGCTGCTGCGCGCCGGCCGCGAGCTGCGCGCCTACGGCTCGCAGGGCGAGCAGCGCCTCGCGCTGCTGGCCCTCCTGCTCGCCGAGCGCGAGGCGCTCGCGGAGGCGCGCGACACGCTGCCGCTCATGCTGCTCGACGACGTCATGAGCGAGCTCGACCCCGATCGCCGCGGGATGCTCGCCGAGCTGCTGCGCGGCGGTGGCCAGAGCGTCATCACGACGACGGACCTCGGCCACGTGCCCGGCGCCGACGCGGCCGGTGTCACGCGCCTGGCGGTCGCCGGCGGCGCGGTCCTGCGCGACGCCGCGGAGGCGGCGTGAGCGCGCGATGAGACGGCGCGCCCCGCGCCCGGCCGGGATCGCCGTCGACGCGCTCGCGCAGCGCCTGGCGCCGGCGACGCTGCTGGCCGACGTCCAGCGCGTGTGGGACGCGGCGGCCGGGCCCGGCATCGCGGGCGAGGCCCAGCCGCTGTCCGAGCGCGACGGCACCGTGACGGTGCTGTGCTCGTCCGCGGTCTGGATGCAGGAGATCGATCTCATGGGCCCGGTCCTCGTCGACGCGCTCAACGGCGCGCTCGGCTCCGAGCGCGTCAAGGCGGTGCGCTGCGTCGCCACGGCGGGGCGCCGGGGCCCCCGGTGAAGGGCTCCGGAAGCGGTCCTCCGAGGGCCCGTTTCGAGCGTGCCGAAGCGCTCCGGCAGCGGTCCTCCACGGGCCCGTTCGGAGGGTGCC
>CAVSHS010000012.1:0-165908 GCA_963727785.1 uncultured Solirubrobacteraceae bacterium | reverse complement strand
TCGGTTACGACGCGCTCAGACTGCTGCACGCTTCCTCGTTCGCTGCAGGCTGAGGCCAGTTCGTCCAGGCCGCGGCAAGGTCTTGCCAGGCCGGCGCCTCGAGCGCGACATGTCGACCGTCGGCGGATCACTGCCCCGTGGGCGCCGTCAAGACACGCGGAGCTCAGCCCGAGCTTGTGCTGCGTTTGCGCGCATGAGGTCCTGATCGCCGGGAAGACGGATCGCAGCGAGGCGCGGCAGGGGGCGCGCCTTGTGGGCTAGTAGTCCCTGTCAGGCGGCGCGCGTGCTGCGTGGCGCGCACGACAGAGGTTGCACCTGACCCTTGGAGCAGCCATGCGGCAACCAACGTCCCGTACCGCCAAGCAATCCCCTCGCGCAGCGCGCCCGCCGTATCGGCAGGACGAGCGGCCCGAGCGCCGAGCAGCACACACGACCGGGTGATCACGGCGATACATCGGCGCAAGCGCCGCTCGCCGGCGAACTGCTATCCGCGTCCGCGGGTCAGGTCCGGCTATGCGTCTTGTGCGGTACGCCGCTTCGCGCGGGGCAGCACTTGATCCGCGTGCATGGCAGCACGATTCACGCGCGATGCAGCACCACCACCAAGCGAAGCCACCGGTAGCACGACGGATCGTTCGGCGATTGGCGTGGTCGGCATCGGGTATCGGCAGCGTGAATGTCCTGATACCCAGGAGGACGACGATGACCAAGGATCATGGTTCGAGCGTCAAAGATGACAAGCAGTACGAGGGCCTGCGCAAGAAGGGCATGAGCAAGTCACGTGCCGCGCGGATCGCCAACGACCCGCAGTCATCAGAGAAGGGCGGCAAGGCGTCGGGCAGCGGCAAGAAGCGTGACGCCACCAGCCAGGGCGGCACGAAGGCCCAGAAGGCCGCGGCCGGGCGCAAGGGCGGCAAGAAGAGCAGCTGAGAGGAGATCGTCATGGCCGAGCCCGTCCCCACCGGCAGCGACGTGAGCGCCGGCAGCTATGACTGCACGAACTGCGGTTACCGCCTCGACGTGCAGTCCACCAAACACCTCCCCCCTTGCCCGTCCTGCGGCAACAGCGAATGGAACACCGCGAGCGGCGGCGACTCCGTCCACGATCCCTATCCCGAACGCGAGGTCTGATCACGCTCGCCGAGCGGGCCGCGCTGTCAGAGCGCGTGCAGGACCGCCCGGCACGCCTGCCCGCAGGCCTCGCAGACGTCGGCGCAGATGCGGCAGTGCTCGTGGTGCTCGCGATGCTCGCCGCAGGAGGCCGCACAGGTGCTGCACGCCTGGATGCACGCCTCGAGCACGGCGCGGGTGAGATGCGGATCGCCGGCGGTCTGCCGGCTCAGGATCCGGCTCGTCGCCTGGCAGACATCGGCGCAGTCCAGATCGTCGCGGATGCAGCGCACCATCTCGGTCACGTCGGGCTCGGCGAGACACGCGTCCGCGCACGCGGTGCACGTCTGCGAGCACGCAAGACAGGCATCGATCGCGCGGGCGAGCGCCCCGCGGTCAAGCGTCGCGCTGGAGGGATGCGTGTCCAGCATCGCTGCGGTGCTCATCAGGGCGTCCTCTCGATCGGCGGAAGGGTCACGGCTGGGAGTACACCAGCACGCCCGATGCTCTCACGCGCCGCGACGAGGAGCTCCGCCGCGCGGATCCGCTCGCGAACCTGAGGCCGCTCATCGCCCTCGGTCAGGTGCAGTCCAGACGGATCGCCTTCATGGCTTGAGGAGGATCTTGAAGGCGCCGTCCTCCTTCTTCTGGAAGGTCTCGTAGGCCTGCGGCGCCTCGTCGAGGGGGACGTGGTGCGTCGCGAAGTCCTCGACGCCGAGCGGGTCGTCGTCGCCCTCCAGCAGCGGCATGATGTCGTCGATCCAGCGCTTGACGTTCGCCTGGCCCATGCGCAGGTTGATCTGCTTGTCGAACATCTGGATCAGCGGCATCGGGCTGGCGGCGCCGCCGTAGACGCCCGACAGCGAGATCGTGCCGCCGCGCTGGACGAGCTCGATCGCGAGATGCAGCGCGCTGAGGCGATCGATGCCCATCTTCTCGGTCATCGGTCGCGCGACCGCGTCGGGCAGCATGCCCGCGATCCGATGCGCGAGCTTGCCGATCGGCGCGCCGTGCGCCTCCATGCCGACCGCGTCGATGACCGACACCGGGCCGCGGCCGCCGGTCATCTCGCGCACGAGGTCGGGCAGGTCGCCGTCGTGCTGCGCGAGGTCCAGCGTCTCGACGCCGTGGGCGCGTGCGCGCGCCAGGCGCTCGGGCACGAGGTCCACCGCCAGCACCCGGCCGGCGCCGCGATGCTGCGCGATCCGGGTCGACATCTCACCGATCGGCCCGAGGCCGAGGACGAGCACCGTCTCGCCCTCGGGCACGTTGGCGTACTCGACCGCCTGCCACGCCGTCGGCAGGACATCGGAGAGGTAGACGAAGCGGTCGTCGGGCGGGCCTTCGGGCACCTTGATCGGCCCGTACTGCGCCTGCGGAACGCGCAGGAACTCGGCCTGGCCGCCCGGGACCTGGCCGTAGAGCTTCGTGTAGCCGAACAGCGCCGCGCCCGTGTCCTGCTCGTGGACCTGGGTCGTCTCGCACTGCGACTGCAGGCCCTTGTCGCACATGTAGCAGTGCCCGCAGGAGATGTTGAACGGGATCACGACCCGATCGCCGGGCGCGATCTGCGTGACCTCGGTGCCGACCGCCTCGACGATTCCCATCGGCTCGTGGCCGAGGATGTCGCCCTCGTCGATGAACGCGCCGAGCACCTCGTAGAGATGCAGATCCGACCCGCAGATGCCGCTCGAGGTGACACGCACGATCGCGTCGGTCGGATGCTCGATCGCCGGATCGGGAACGGTGTCGACCCGGACGTCGCGGGTCCCGTGGTAGGTGAGTGCTCGCATGGCGGGGACGTGTACCCGCGACGACGGCGCGCCAGCAGTCAGATGACACGGCATGGCGCCTTGGCCACCGGTGCTATCCGGAGGCGGCGCGGGCGCGCGTGTCGAGCCAGTCGGCGACCTGATCGAGCAGCGGCTCGGTGGCGCCGCCTGGCCGCAGCGTCAGGATCGTGTCCTGAGGCAGTTCGTCCCAGCCGCTGTAGCGCTCGCCGAGGCGCGCGGCGACGGTGGGGTCGGCGTCCGAGCCGTGCGTGCCGGCCGGCTCGCGCTCGCGCTCGCGGGCCCAGCGCTCGCGCGTGGCGGCGGGCGCTCGGCATTCGAGCGCACGGAGCGCCTGCCCTTCGCCGAGTGCGTCGAGGAAGGCCGCGCGCAGTCGCTGCTCGCCGAATGTCGCGTCGATCACGACGCCCTGGCCGGCCGTGACCGCGGCCCGGGCGCGCTCGCCGAGGTCGCGGTAGACGATCGTGCGTGCGTCGAGCGTGTAGTCGCCGTCGGGCGCCTTCGCGCCCAGCGAGAGCCCGCGCCCGCGCTTGCGCAGGACGTCGGACGACAGGGCCGGCCAGCCGCTGCGCCGTGACAGGGCGTGCGCGAGCGTCGACTTGCCGCTCGCCGGCGGGCCGCCGACCGCCAGCACCAGTGGCCCGCGCGCACGCCACGCCAGGCGCTCGGCGAGCGCGAGCAGCTCACCGGCCTGCTCGCGCGCGGCGGCCGATGCTGCCCCGTCGTCGAGCTGGGCGGCGCGCAGGAGCGCCACCTTGGCCCGCACGAGGGCGCGGTAGGAACCGTAGAACGCGAGCAGCGCGGCGCTTCCGGGGTCGCCGCCGGCGTCGCGGTAGGACGCGACGAGCACCCGCGCTGCGCGGCTCGCGCCGAGCCGCTCGAGGTCCATCGCGAGGAACGCGAGATCTTCGGCGACGTCGACCGTGCGCAGCCGCGCGTCGAACTCCAGGCGGTCGATGATCGCGATCGGGTCTTCGAGCACGACGTGCTCGGCGCGCAGGTCGCCGTGGCCGTCGCGGATCTGGCCGGCGACCGCGCGCGCAGCGATCTCGGCGCGACGGTTGACGAGGAACGCGCTGGTGAAGCGCTCGATCGCCAGCACGCGGCGCGCCGTCGCATCGTCGACGAGCGCGTACAGCTCGCGCATGTTGTGATCGCACGCGCCCTTGACGTCGCCGACGGGGTCGTCGGGCGTTCGCACCGGCGCGGCGGCATGGAACGCGGCGACGCGCGCGGCGACCGCGCGCACCTGCTCGTCGGCGAGCTCGCCGCGCTCCGCGAGCGCCGCCATCGTGCGCTGCTCGTCGAAGCGTCGCATCTCGATCGCGTACTCGACCGCCCCGGAGGCGTCCGGATCTGCGAGCACGTAGGAGTCCGCCAGCGGCACGACGGCGCGCAGGCGCATGCCGAGCGTGGGTGCCAGCTCGTGGTTGAGGCGGATCTCCTCCAGGCAGACGGCCCGGCGGCGCTCGAGCGTGCCGAAGTCCAGGAACTCCATCCGCACCGGCTTCTTGACCTTGTACGCGCGGTCGCCGGCGAGGAACACCCACGCCGTGTGCGTCTCGTGCACGCTGCCGGGAGGGCTGCCGGGATGAAAGGCGCTGCGGCTGAGCGCCTCGGGGACGCTGATCGGCTGTCGTGCGGTGGACACGCGCGACGGTCCGTACCCGAGCTTCATCGCGCCGGAACCTCCGAGCCCAGCCGCGCGCTGATCCGCCCGCCTGCCGGATCGAGCGCGTGGGCGGCGTCGAGCGCCTGCAGCGCCCGGGTGGAATTGCCGCAGCGGGCCTCCGCGTCGGCGAGCGCCAGCGCGAGCGTGACGGCGTCGCGCGCGTCGCCGCGGGCGCCGGCGACCGCCGGAACACGCTCGATGAGGGGCTCGGCGCCGATCCGCGCAGGCCGCGCGGTCGAGAGGTACGGCGCGAGGTAGCGCCCAGCGATCTTCTCCGGGGGCGACCACAGCGCGCGCGCCGACGCCAGGCTCTGGCCCGAGGGCCGCGCCTGCAGGTACAGCGGAGCACCGCTGGTCAGCAGCCGCCCGCGCAGGACCGGCCGGAACGGCGCCGGGTCATGGCCGCCGCCGCAGCCTGCGGCGATCGCGTCCGCGACGGCGTCGGCCTGCTGCGCCGCGAGGCCGCCCTGGCGCAGCGGGAAGGACGTCACCTCGCCGGCAGCGTAGATCGCACTCTCGCCGGCCACTCGTCCATGCACGTCGACCGGGACGAAGCCGCTGCGGTCGACCGGCAGCCCGGCGACGGGCCGCGCGACGATGTCGGCAAGCGTCACGACGTGCTCGGCGGCGATGAGCTCGCCGCCCGCGATCCGCAACGCGCCGGGCAGCACCTCGCGTGGCTGCGCGCGCAGGGTCAGCTCCACGCCGAGCACGCCGAGCATCGGCATGACAGCGTCGCGCGCCGCCGGGCCGAAGAGCTCGAGCGGATGCTGTTCGGGCGTGACGATCCGCACGATCGCCTGCGAGCCGTGCTCGCGCAGCTCGTGTGCGGTCAGCAGCGCGAGCTCGTAGAGCGGCAGCGGCCAGCTCGACGGCGACGGCAGCGCGAACGCGATGCTCGGCGCGTCATGCGTCAGGACGTCGGCGACCAGCGCCCGCAGGCCGGCCGCCGCGTCGTCGCGCTTGCCGAACGTGAGCGCTCCCGCGAACGGCTCGACGCGGCGCGCGCCCGTCGCGAGGACGAGGATGTCGTAGCGCAGGCGCCGGCCGCCGTGCGTGAAGACGATCCGCTCGACCGTGTCGACCGCGACGAGCTTGTCGATCACAAGCCCGGCATGCTGGTCGTCTGCGATCTGCGCCCAGTCGTACGTCTGGGCGGCGCCACGCTGGAACGGCTCGGCGACCGTCATCGCGCGCGGCGCGAGCTCGGCCTCGGCCGTCAGCAGCGTGATCGCGACGTGCGAGCCCGCGAGCACGCGCAGCGCGAGCAGCAACTCCAGCGCGGCGATCCCGCCACCGGCGATCAGCACCCGTGCGAGGCGGCTGTCGGCGGTCATGGCAGCACGGCCCGATCGGAGATCGTCTGTGCTTGCATCCGCTCGGCGCAGTCGCGAGCCTGCTCGAGCACGCCGTTGACGAGCACGTGCGCACCTGAGCCGACACCCAGCGTCCAGTAACGCCGAAACCAGCGGCGTGCGTGCTCGTCGGTCGTCGCCGTGCGCGTGAGACCGGTCAGCAGCGTGCGGCCGTCGTCGAGACCGCGCACCGACAACTCGTAGAGCGTCTTGGCATACCCGGGCTCCGCGAACGCGCGAAACCCGTCGCGATCGACAGCCTTGAACGCGATCACCGGGCGCCAGAACCTGCCGACGAGGCCGAGTGCGAGCGCTTCACCCGGGCGCTCGCCGAGCAGCGCCCAGCCGCCATCGGCCGCCGGCAGCGACGCGGTGTCGCGCAGGCGCAGGCGTTCGGGCACAGCAGGTGGCCGCTCACCGCGCAGCAGCTGCGACACGAGCTCGGGCACCATCCGCATCCCGCCGAGAACCCCGACGAGCGGCCGGTGCCGGCCGAGCTCGATGAGATCGACGTCCATCAGCGCCTGCCAGGTCTCCGCCGGGCAGGCATCCACGACGACGGCCACGCTGTCTGACACGTCGTAGGTGGGGAGAAACTCGTCAGCGAACATGGCTCGAACCTACGACCGGCGCGCCGGCCCGCCAACGGGGTTGTCCCGCACTGCGACACGTAGTTCGCCGCGCCCGCACGACGGACGCACCGCGACCCGCCGGCAGCGCTGGAGCGGCTTCTGATCGACGCGTCCCCGATCGCGCGGGGCCGGTGGGCGCTCAGCGGCGCGCGCGTACGTCGGCGCTTCCGTTGCGCTCGGCCGCGGTATCGGATGCGGCCCGCGCGAGAAACGGGGCGAGCAGGTCCAGCGGCAGCGGGAAGACGATCGTCGAGTTCTGGTCGGCGCCGATCTCCAGCAGGGTCTGCAGGTAGCGCAACTGCAGCGCCGATGGCTCGCGGCTGATGATCGCGGCGGCGCCGGCGAGCTTCTCGGCGGCCTGGTACTCGCCCTCGGCGTTGATGATCTTCGCGCGGCGCTCACGCTCGGCCTCGGCCTGGCGCGCCATCGCACGCTGCATGACCTCGGGAATCTCGACGTCCTTGATCTCCACCGTGGAGACCTTGATGCCCCATGGCTCGGTCTGCTCGTCGATGATCTCCTGCAGGTGCTCGTTGAGGCGATCGCGCTCGGCCAGCAGCTGGTCGAGGTCGGCGCCACCGAGCACCGAGCGCAGCGTCGTCTGGGCGATCTGCGACGTGGCCGGAGCGAACGCCTCGATCTCGGTGACGGCGGCGCTCGGGTCGACGATGCGGAAGTAGCACACCGCGGCCACGCGAGCGGGCACGTTGTCGCGCGTGATGACCTCCTGGGGCGGCACGGTCAGCGTCACCGTGCGCAGGTCGACGCGGACCATCCGGTCGACGAGCGGGATCAGCACGACGAGCCCCGGGCCCTTGACCGGCAGCAGCCGGCCGAGCCGGAAGACGACCGCCCGCTCGTACTCGCGCACGACCCTGATGCTCACGAGCGCCGCACCGAGCAGCGCGATGACGACGACTCCGGACTCGAACAGCATGGTCATCCCTTCGTTCGGTTCTGTGACGCCCAGCGACTGCGCGCCCGCCGCCCGCCCGGCGAGGCGGCGGCGAAGCCGAGACCCTGAGCGGACGTCGGCGCTGGAAACCCCGATGGGTGGGCGAGAACGTCGCGTACGAGCCGGCGCGCGGCGAGCGCTGCCACGAGCAGCGCGCCGAGCAGCAGCGCCGCCTCCGGCGGATGGTGATGGCGCGCGCCCTCGACGAGCAGGGTGAACACGGCGAGCGCGACGAGCATGAGCGAGATCCCGCGATGAAACCGCCCCGCCTCCGAATGCGGCCAGGGATCGAGCGGCCGGACGATCTCACGACCGCCGTCCGAATCGGTGCAGTCCTGCTTGCGCGGGCAGCCGTTGCAGATGTGCGCTCGGGCCCGGTAGCGGACGAGGCGGCGCTCGTGGTCGAAGTCGTGCGGCCAGAGGTGCTCGCCCTCCGGGCAGCGCCAGTGGTCGTGGACGGCGTCATAGGTGAAGCCGGCCGTGCGGTAGCGCAGCGCGCGCCGGTGCGTGTGCGCCGACAGCCACTCCAGGCAGAACGCGCCGAGCACCAGGAGGCCCGCGTACACCGCTGCGAGGATGACCTCGCTGTTCACGTCACCCTCGCGGCGGTCGCTTCCTCGGCCGCGGCGGCGCCGTCGGGCGCCGCGATCTCGGTGAAGAGGATGTCCTCGGGCTCGTCGAGCGTCACGCGCTTGACGGTGTGCCGGATCCCGAGGTACGCGATGTACAGGGCGGGAACAGCGCCGCCGGCGATGAACACGACGTCGCCCGGCAGGCGCAGCCACTCGATCAGCCCGTTGGTGTCGTTCGTGACGAACTTCAGCTCGCGCGCTTCGAAGTAGCCGGAGTTCACCGACTTGTAGAGCTGGAGGATCCCGAGCGGCAGCAGCGTCGCGAAACACATCCACGCCAGGCCGATGTTCGTCGACCAGAAGCTGATCTTCGCCCAGCGCTCCGGCCAGCGCTCGGAGGGAATGAGGTAGCGCAGGCAGAACAGCGCCAGCCCGAGCGCGAGCATCCCGTAGACGCCCATCATCGCGGCGTGTCCGTGGTTGGCGGTCAGCGCCGTGCCGATCTCGTAGTACGAGACGATCGGGAGGTTGATGAGGAACCCGAAGATGCCGGCGCCGAGGAAGTTCCAGAACCCGACGGAGACGAGGAACATCACCGCCCAGCGGTGCGGGAACGGCGTCTGCGAGCGCGACTCCTGCGCGGCGCCGAGCTGCAGGAAGCTCCACGCCTCGACGGTCAGGAACGTCAGCGGGATGACCTCGCGCCGCCGAGAAGAACGCCCCCAGCGCCATGTGCTCGGCCGGCTCGCCCGAGAAGTACAGGTGATGCATCGTGCCGATCACGCCGCCGAACGAGTACAGGATGATGTCCAGGAAGATCACGGTCAGCGCGACCTTCTCGCGCACGACCCCGAGCAGGACGAACATGTAGGCGACCATCACCGTCGTGAACAGCTCGAGGAAGTCCTCGACCCACAGGTGAACGACCCAGAAGCGCCAGAACTCGGTCGTCGGTGAAGTTGTCGCCGGTGCGCGCGAGCAGGCCGACGGCGTAGAACGCCGGGATCGCGCACGCCGCCAGGAAGAACAGCCACGGCATGTTGCCCGGGTGCTCGCTCGCCAGGCGCCTGCGCAGCACCCGCCACAGCATGAAGACCCACACGAACAGCCCGACCGTCAGCAGCACCTGCCAGAGACGGGCGAGGTCGAGGTACTCGAAGCCCTGCAGCCCGAACCAGTTCGATGCCGCGTCCTTGAGCACGCCGTGCACGCCGAGGTAGGAGCCGACCAGCATCCCGAACACGACGACGGCGAGCGCGCCGAGCAGCGCGAAGGCGAGCTTGTCCTGGTGGCGCGGCTCGCGGCGGGCGATCATCGGCGCCAGGAAGATGCCGGCCGCCACGAACGACGTCGCGACCCAGAAGATCGCGAGCTGGACGTGCCATGTCCGCATGAGGTTGTACGGAAACCACCGTCGCGAGGTTGAGGCCGAAGAAGCAGTCGAGCTCCGCGCGGTAATGCTGCGACGCCGCGCCGACGAACGTCTGGATGAGAAACAGCGCCGCCATGACGAAGAAGAACCACGCCGTCGCCCGCTGCGCGGGCGTCAGCGCGACGTCGCCGGGGGCGCGGAAGCTGAGCGTCGCCTGTTCGCGGCCGTGCCAGCCCAGGCGGCCACCCCAGCGCCCGAACGCGCCGAACAGCAGCCCGATGCCGCTCAGCAGCGCGATCAGCGACAGCACCGACCAGACGACGACGTTCGCCGTCGGCTTGTTGTCGACCCGCGGCTCGGGCGGCCAGTTGTTCGTGTAGGAATAGTTGTGCCCGGGCCGTGCCGTCGACGCGGCCCACGCGGTCCAGGCGAAGAACGCCGTCAGCTGGCGTAGCTGCGCGCGGATCCGTGATCGCGTTCGGCCGCAGCCCGTGATCGGTGTCGGGATCGGAGAAGAAGCGGCTGTAGTACCCGACGAGCGTGCGAACGCCTGAGCGCGCGGCTGGCTCAGCGTGAGCGTCCCGCTGCGCTTCGTCATAGCGGTTGGCCCGGAAGTCCTCGATCGTCCGCTGGGCGGCGGAGTCGGACGCCGGCCCGCCGTAGGCCCGCGTGACGATGATCGACGAGCGCCGCAGGTAGTCGGCGGTGAAGTCCGGTCCGAGGTAGGCGCCGTGCCCGAACGCCGAGCCGTACTCCATGAGCCCGTTGTGCAGGAAGACCTGCTGGCCCTTCTGGACGTCGCCCGCCGTGAACAGCACCCGGCCCTGCTCGTCGACGGTGCGCTGCGGGATCGGCGGCTTGGCCTGGTAGGTCCGGTAGGCGAGCAGCCCGAGGACGAAGAACCCGGCCAGGATCACGAGGACTACCACCTGGATCCAGCCCTTCGAGATCAAGAACGGCCGGCGACCAGCGCCCTCCACCGGATCCCTCTCCCCGAGCGACGGCCGAGCGGGATGCGCCCGTCTGCCGTGGCGTCTCTCCCATGCGCCCCGCGACGCAGGCTTTCAGGCGTGACGGTAGCACTCACACCATCTCCTTCAAACTGAATATTTCAGGTGAAATGTGCCTCTTACCGCTCCCGGTGACCGAGCATCCGTGTGAGCTGCACGTAGGCCACGGCGCCTGGCAGCGTAGGCAGCCAGAACGCGAACGCGCGGTAGGTCAGAACGGCCGCGAGCGCCAGTCCCGCGGCTCGCCGAAGGCGACCAGCGCACCGACCATGCCGCCCTCGACGCCGCCGATCCCGCCGGCAGCGGCAACGTGTTGCCGAGTTGCCCTACGAGATAGCTCGTGACGAGCACCGCCGGTGGCGGCGGGGCGCCGAAGGCATGCAGCGAGGCCCACAGGACCAGCACGTCGAAGGCCCACCACCCGACGGCGCCGAGCAGCGCTGGATCCCGCGCTCGCACGAGCGCGACCGCACCGCGCACACCATCGCCGAGCGTCGCGGGCGCCATCGCGAGGTGGTGCGCGAGCCGCGCGGTGCGGCCGCCGCCGGCACGCTGTCCGTGGGCGCGAACGCGCCCAAGCCCAGGCCGGACGAGCGCGAGCACGAGCGCCACGCCGATCACCGCCGCTCCGAACAGTGCCGGCACGACCGTGAGCGCGAACGGCGCGGGCCCGGCGAACCAGCCGGCACGCAGCCCCAGCCCGGCGAGCACGAGCGCCCCCATGAAGATCCCGTAGAGCGCGACGAAGAACGTCGCCATCCGCGTCGCGACGGTGCGAGGCGCTCATCCCCATCCGGCTCAGCGCCCAGGCCGTCAGCGCGATGCCGCCCGCGCCCGCGGTCGCGAGCAACCGGCTCGCGGCGACACCGGCCAGCGTCAGGCGCCACGAATCACGCCACGACAGGCGCTCCTCGCGGCCCCCGGCGACCGCCCGCAGCAGGACCACGTAGCACGCATAGGAGCCCACCTCGAACGCCGCGGCGAGGACGATCCACGTCGGGTCGCCGTCGCGGATCCGTCCCCAGGTCTCGTCGAGGCCGGCGACGCGCGGCAGCAGCACGTAGAGGGCGAGGATCGCTACGAGCACACCGGCGGCGAGCGCGACGAGCCGCCGCCGGCGGTGCTGCGGCCGCTCGCGCCGGCTGTCCGCAGAGGCCCTCATGCGGGACGTCGCCGGCGGCGGACATGCCCCGACCTGATGGGCAGCTCGCCCGGCGCGATCCGCGCGGCAACCGTCAACGGCAGGCGAGCTTCATGTTGCAGATTCCGGCCAGTCTAATCCCGGGAGATCGCGCGATCGCCACTCGCGGTCCGCGCCGGCGACCGATCGAAATCGTGGAAACCTACGGATGGCAGGCCGGACGGGCGTTCATACCGTGTCGGGCATGCAACCGATTCCGATCGACCAGCACATCCATGCGCTGCAACGCCAGCGAGGCCCTGCGGGAAAGGCGACGCGTACTCCGCCGGGAGTGCTCTCCGCCTGAACTACGGATGACGGCGCGACAGCCGTCGCGGATGCTGCTGGCGACATGTGCGCCGTCATCGAAACACAACGCCTCTGCAAGCGCTATGGCAGCGCGCGGGGGATCGAGGACCTCACGCTGACCGTCGGTCAGGGCGAGATCTTCGGCTTCCTGGGACCCAACGGCGCCGGCAAGACCACGACGATCCGCACGCTCCTGGACCTGCTGCACCCGACCAGCGGCAGCGCGCGGATCTTCGGCCTGGACTCCCGCCGCGACAGCCTGGCGATCCGCGCGCGGCTGGGCAACCTTGCGGGTGAGTTCGCCTACGACGAGCGGACGACCGGCCGCGAGCTGCTGGACCTCCTCGCAGCGCTGCGCGGGGTCGCCGACGGCGACGACCGGGCGCGGGCGCTGGCAGAGCGCTTCGAGGCGAACCTCGACCGCCCGCTGCGCGAGCTGTCGCGCGGCAACCGCCAGAAGATCGGGCTCATCCAGGCGCTCTTCCACGACCCCGAGCTGCTCGTGCTCGACGAGCCCACGACGGGACTGGACCCGCTCATGCAGGAGGAGTTCCTCGCGGTCGTGACCGAGCACCGCGACCGCGGCGGGACGGTCTTCCTGTCATCGCACGACCTCGACGAGGTCGAGCGCGTCTGCGACCGCGTCGCGATCATCCGCGACGGCCGGCTGATCGCCGTCGAGGACGTCGAGGAGATGCGCGGCCGCGCGTACCGGCACGTCACCGTGCGGTTCGGCGATCGCGTCGACCCGGCGCAGTTCGCCGGCGTCGCCGGCGTGCAGGACGTCACGCGCGACGCGCAGACGCTGCGCTTCCGCGTGCAGGGCGACCTCGATCCGGTCATCAAGGCGATCGCGCGCCACCGCGTCGAGGATCTCGAGGTCACGCGACCCACGCTCGAGGAGCTCTTCCTCACGTACTACGGCCATGGGAGCACGCGATGAGCACGATGGTCAAGCCCGCCGGCCGCGCCCTGCGATCGCGCAGCACGCCATCGTCCCGGCGGCGCCTGCTCGCGCTCGTTCGCCGGAGCCTGCGCGACAACCGCCGCGCGCCGCTCACCTGGGGCGGGCCGCTGGGAGCGATGACCGCGCTGATGGCCGCGATCTGGCCGTCGATCGAGGACTCGATGGCCAAGCTCATCGAGGGCTACCCGTCGGGGTTGAAGGACGTCTTCGGGATCCAGACGCTCGACACGATCGAGAAGTACATCGACGTCGAGATGCTGAGCCTCGTCGTTCCGCTCGCGCTCGCCTTCTTCGCCATGCGCTGCGCGACCCGCGCGACCGTCGCCGCCGAAGACCGCGGATACCTCGACACGCTCCTCTCGGCGCCGGTCTCCCGGCGCGCGCTCGTCGCCGGCTCGTTCGCGGTCACGGGGATCGTCCTCGCCGCGATCCTGGCCGTGATCTGGACCCTCACCTGGATCGCAGGCGTCACCGTCGGCGGCGGCATCTCCGCCGCCAAGCTCGCCGCGGGACTCGTCAACGTCTGGCCGCTGGCGATGATGTTCGCCGGGCTGGCCACGCTCGCCGCGGGCTTCTCGCGCCGACCGGCGACGGTCACCGCCGTCGCCGCCGGAACGCTCGTCGCGATGTACGTGATCGACGTCGTCGGCAAGCTCGCCGCGCCGGTCGAGCCGTTGCGGAGCCTGTCGGCGTTTCGCTACTACGGCTCGGCGATCCAGAACGGCCTCGACGCCGGCCACATGATCGGGCTCACGCTGGTCGCCATCGCGCTCACCGCGATCGGCGCGCTGCTGTTCGAACGCCGCGACCTGGGCTGACATCGCGCTCTCCGACGGGGTCGGCCTCAGTGGGTTGGATCGTCGCCAGGACGCCGTCGTTCGTCGAGCATCGGACGCCGATCTGGCTCCAGCAGCCGGGCGGTCTGTCGTGCGATGACGATCTCCTCGCCGGCGGGCACGACGAGCACGGCGACCGCTGCGCCGTCCGCAGCGATCTGCACGGCGTGCTGGGCGTTGCGCGGCTCGTCGAGGCTCACTCCGACGTGGGCCAGGCGCGCGCAGACCTGGGCGCGCAGCAGCGCGGAGCGCTCGCCCGCGCCGGCGGTGAAGACGAGCGCGTCGAGGCCGCCGAGCGACGTCGTCATCGCGGCGACGGCGCCGCTGACGCCGCGCACGAGGACGTCGTACGCGAGCTGCGCGCGCGCGTTGCCGGCGCTCGCGGCCTGCTCGACCTCGCGCAGGCCGGTGAGGCCGGTCATGCCCAGCAGTCCGGACCGGTGGTTGAGCGCGCCGTCGAGCTCCTCGCGCGCGATGCCGGAGGCGAGCAGGTACAGCAGCAGCCCCGGGTCGATCGAACCCGACCGCGTCGCCATCGGGACGCCTTCCAGGGGCGTGAAGCCCATGCTCGTGTCGACGGAGCGCCCGGCGAGCACGGCGGTGACCGAGCAGCCGCTGCCGAGGTGGCAGACGACGAGCCGCTCGCAGCGCTGCCCGCCGAGGATGCGCGTCGCCTGCTCGTGGCACCACTCGACGTTGAGGCCATGAAAGCCGTAGCGCCGCAGCCCGAAGCGCTGCGTCCATTCGCGTGGCAGCGCGTACGTCGCGGCCGCGGGCGTCAGCGTGCGGTGAAAGGCCGTGTCGAAGCAGGCGACCTGCGCGAGGCCGGACAGCGCCACGGCGGCTGCGTCGATGCCCTCCAGCGCGGCGCGCGTGTGCAACGGCGCAAGCGGCATGAGCGCCTCGATCGCCGCGCGCGTTGCGCCGTCGACGAGCGCCGGGCCGGCGAAGCGCGCTGCGCCATGCACGACGCGGTGACCGATCGCCTGCGCCTGTCCGTCCGCGCCGGCGAGCGCGGCCCGCAGCGCCTGCGCGTGGCGGCCGGGGCTCGCGTCGGGCTCCCAGCGATCCTGGCCCTGGTGCAGGATCGACTCGGTGTCCGCGTCGACGAGGGCGTGCTTGAGGCTGCTCGAGCCGGCGTTGACGACCAGAACGCGCACAGCGAAGCGGCCCTGCGAGCCTAGGCCGCCTGCTCGGGCCAGGTCCAGTCGCGGACCGCGGGCATGTCCTCGAAGTGCTCGCGGATGTAGGTGTGGTGGCTGGCGAGCATCGCCTCGCAGTGGCGTTCCAGGGCGAGGGCGCCGGGGGCGATCCGGCGCGCGCGGCGCAGCGCGTTGAGCACGAGGTGGTAGCGGCTGCACTCGTTGAGGACGACCATGTCGAACGGCGTCGTCGTCGTGCCCTGCTCGCTGTAGCCGTGGACGTGGAAGCGGCCCGGGCTCGGTCGCCCGTGCAGGAGCTGGTGCAGCGCGCGGGCGTACCCGTGAAACGCGCACACGACGTCCGTCGTCTCGCCGAACAGCTCCTCGAACCGCTCGCGCGACATGGCGTGCGGGTGCACCTCGGCAGGCGCGATCGACATGAGGTCGACGACGTTGACGACGCGGAAGCGCAGCTCGGGGACGTGCTCGCGCAGCAGCGCGGCGGCGGCGATCGTCTCCTGCGTCGGCACGTCGCCGATGCAGGCCAGCACGACGTCGGCCTCCTCGCGGCCGATCGCGTTGCCGGCCCATGCCCACTCCGATGCTCCGCGCGCGCAGTGCTCGCGCGCCGCGTCGATGTCGAGGTACTGCAGCTCGGGCTGCTTGTCGATGACCATGAGGTTGACGTAGTCGCGGCTGCGCAGGCAGTGGTCGGCGGTCCACAGCAGGCAGTTGGCGTCCGGCGGCAGGTAGACGCGCACGACGCTGCCGCTCAGCGAGATCATCGTGTCGATGAGGCCCGGGCCCTGGTGGCTGAAGCCGTTGTGGTCGTTGCGCCAGCACGTCGACGTCAGCAGCACGTTCAGCGACGCCACGGGCGCGCGCCAGGCCAGCTGGCGTCCGTGCTGCAACCACTTGGCGTGCTGGATCGCCATCGACGCCGACACCATCACGAACGCCTCGTAGGTCGCGAACAGGCCGTGCCGGCCGGTCAGGAGGTAGCCCTCCAGCCAGCCCTGGCAGTTGTGCTCGGACAGGACCTCCATGACGCGGCCGTGCGGCGAGACGTGCTCGTCGGCGCTGCGCGCGTCGCGCAGCATGCGGTCCTCGACCTCGAAGACCGGCCCGAGCCGGTTGGAGTTCGTCTCGTCGGGACAGAACAGGCGGAAGTTGGCCGCGTCGGCGTTGCGGGCGTAGACGTCGCGCAGCAGCTCGCCGAGCTGACGCGTGGACTCCGCGCGCGTGCCCGCCGGCCGCACGACATCCAGCGCGTAGGCCGCCGGATCGGGCAGATCCAGCGGCTGCAGCACGCGCCCGCCGTTGGCCTGCGGAAGCGCGCCCATCCGCAGGTCGCCTTCGGGCGCGAGCGCCGCCAGCCCGGCAACGAGCGTGCCGGCGTCGTCGAAATGCGCCTCGGGGCGGTAGCTGCGCAGCCACCGCTCGAGCTGCTCGAGGTGCTCGGGGTTCTCGCGCACGCCCGCGAGCGGCACCTGATGGGAGCGAAACGTCCCCTCCACCAGCGTGCCGTCGACCTCGTGGGGGCCGGTCCAGCCCTTCGGCGTGCGCAGCACGATCGCCGGCCAGCGCGGGGTCCCGCCGGTGGGGACGCCTGCACTGCGGGCCTCCTGCTGGATCGCGCGGATCTCGGCGTGCGCGGCGTCGAGCGCGGCCGCGAAGTCGCGGTGCACGCTGCGCGGATCGTCGCCGGCGACGATCCGCGGCGCGTAGCCGTGGCCGCGCAGCAGCCCGAGCACGTCCTCCTGCGGCGCGCGGCCGAGCACCGTCGGCCCGGAGATCTTGTACTCGTTGAGGTGCAGGATCGGCAGCACCGCCCCATCGCGCGCCGGATCGAGGAAGCGGATGCCCTTCCACGAGCCCTCCAGCGGCGCCGTCTCCGCCTCGCCGTCGCCGACGACACAGGCGACGAGCAGATCGGGGTTGTCGAACGCGGCGCCGAAGGCGTGCATGAGCGCGTAGCCCAGCTCGCCGCCCTCGTGGACCGAACCGGGCGTCGGCACGCTGACGTGGCTCGGGATGCCGCCCGGCGTCGAGAACTGCCGCACGAGCGCCAGCAGCCCGGCCTCATCGGCGGACACGTGCGGATAGACCTCCGAGTACGTCCCCTCGAGGTAGACGTTCGCCACCACGGCGGGCCCGCCGTGGCCCGGCCCGGCGACGTAGAGCACCTGCTGCCCGGTCCTGCCGATCAGGCGGTTGAGCTGCGCGTAGACGAGGTTCAGCCCCGGCGACGTGCCCCAGTGACCGAGCAGCCGCGGCTTGATGTGCTCGGCGCGCAGCGGCTCGCGCAGCAGCGGGTTGGCGAGCAGGTAGATCTGCGCCACCGTCAGGAAGTTCGCCGCGTTCCAGTAGGCCAGCAGCCCATCGAGCTCGGCGTCGCCGGGCGGCGGCACGACCTCAGGTCCGTCGCCCATGGTGCTGTGCGTGGATGTCATGCCCGGAACCCTCGCACGCAGGCGGCTGGCGAAGTGAACGACCGGTTTCATCGGGTGGTGACCCGGCGCCTGAGGATGCGGCCATGCTCGTCGCCTACAGCGCCGCGAGCGGCGTGCGGCCCGGTGGGCACTCGATGCGCACGCGCGCATCCACGACCAGCGCGCCCGACGCCGATACGACCACGGGGTTGAGGTCGAGTTCGGCGATCTCCGGGTGCGCTGCCGCGAGCGCGGCGACGCGAACGACGACGTCCTCCAGCGCGGCCACGTCCGCGCGCGCCGCGCCGCGATAGCCGTCGAGCAGCGGGAAGGTGCGCAGCTCGCGGACCATCGCGGCGGCCTCGACCTCGCCGACCGGCGCGAGGCGAACCTGCACGTCGCCGAGCAGCTCGACGGCGGTTCCGCCCGCCGCGCAGGCTACGACCGGGCCGAAGCGGTCGTCGCTCACGACGCCGACGAGCATCTCGACGCCGGACGGCGCCATCTCCTGCACGATGAATCCGTCGAGCGTGTGTCCCGCGAGCGCGAGGCGGGCGCGCATCTCGCGCGCCGCGCGTGCGACCTGCGCGCAGCTGGTCAGCCCGAGGGCGACGGCGCCCGCATCGCTCTTGTGCAGCAGTCCCGGCACGATCGCCTTCAGCGCGACCAGGCCGCCCAGCGCGGCGGCACAGCGGCCGGCGGCCGCCGGCGTCGCCGCGGCCTCGAACGGCGCGAGCGCCAGCCCGTACGCACGCAGCAGACGCGCCGTCGCCTCCGGGCGCAGCCAGCAGGGACCGCCGGCGAGCGCCTGCGCGATGACGGCGGACGCGGCGTCCGCGTCGACGCCGGCGGGTACCTGAGGTGCCGCAACGGCCGCACGCGCGCGCCGCGCGTGGCGGACCGCATGGCCGAGCGCGCGCGCCGCGTGCTCGGGCGTCGAGAAGATCGGCAGCTGCGGAGCGTCAGACAGGTGGGCGTCGGATGTGCCGGGCGCCATGACCACAGCGGCGACCGGAACCCCGGCGCGGGCCGCCGCCCGGCGCGCGGCGGCGCTCATCGCGTGCAGCACCGGCTCGGTGCGGCGTCCCGGCAGCGGCGGGATGAAGATCGCGATGACCGCATCGACGCCGGGATCCGCAGCGACATGCTCGATTGCGAAGCGGAAGTCCGCCGCCGTCGCCGCGGCGAGCATGTCCACCGGGTTGCCGACCGCCGCCGCCGCCGGCAGGCGAGCCGCCAGGCGCGAGCGGGTCCGCTCGGCCAGTGGCTCGACGCGCAGGCCCGCCGTGCCGCAGGCGTCCGCGCAGGTGATCGCCGGGCCGCCGGCGTTCGTCACGATCGCGACGCGGTCGCCGTGCGGCAGCGGTGCCAGCGCGAGCAGCGCCGCGACGTCGAGCTGCTCGTCGAGCGTGTCGACGCGGATGACGCCGGCATGCTCGAAGAGCGCGTCGACGGTCGCCTCGGAGGCCTCGAGCAGCGCGCCGGTATGCGAGGAGGCCGCGCGGCGCCCCGCCCGCGTGCGACCGCTCTTGACGGCGATCACCGGCTTGTGGGCGGTCAGGCGCCGGGCGATCTGTCCGAAGCGTCGCGGGTTGCCGAGCGATTCGAGGTACAGCAGGACGACGTCGGTGCGGTCGTCCTGCTCCCAGTAGCGCAGGAAGTCGTTGCCCGAGAGATCGGCCTTGTCGCCCATCGACACCAGCGAGGAGAGCCCGAGGCCGCGCTGCGCCGCCAGCCCGAGCGCCGCGATGCCGTACGCCCCGCTCTGCGACGCGAACGCGATCCGTCCGGCGGGCGCGCCGCCGGGCGCGAACGTGGCGTCCAGCCGCACCGCCGGGTCGCTGTTCAGGACACCGAGGCAGTTGGGCCCGACGAGGCGCATGCCGCCGTCGCGGCAGATGCGCAGCAGCTCGTCCTGGCGCGCGCGGCCCTCGGGCCCGGCTTCGCCGAAGCCCGCCGTCAGCACGACGAGCGCCCGCACGCCGTGCGCCGCGCAGTCGCGCGCCACCTCGAGCACGGCCGGCGCGGCGACCGCGATCACGGCGAGCTCGACGGGGCCCGGCACGTCGGCGAGCGACCCGTAGGCCCGCAGTCCCGCGATCCGCCGTGCGCGGGGGTTGATCGGATAGACGTCGCCGCCGAAGCCGGCTGCGAGGACGTTTCGCAGGACCGCTCCGCCGATGCTGCCGGTCCTGCCCGACGCGCCGACGACCGCGATCGAGGCGGGCTCGAGCACATGGCGCACCGCGGCGACCGCGGCAGCCGCATCGCGCTCTTCGAAGCGCCTGAGCGCGCCGGGACCGAGCCGCGCTGGCATCCGCACGTGCAGCTCGCCCGGCTCGGAAAAGACCTCGATCGGAAATCCCGAGTCGCGAAAGACGCGAAGCATGCGGTGGTTGCTCGGATGCAGCATCGCCGTCAGCGTCTGGATCCCCTCGGCGTCGGCCAGCTCGGCGAGCTGGACGAGCAACAGCGTGGCGATCCCGAGACCCTGCCAGTCGTCGCCGACGGCGAACGCCACCTCGGCGCGATCGGGCGTCTCGGCGACGTAGCACGCGTGGGCGACGATCGCACCGCCCGGACCGGCGGTCGCCAGCAGGCCGACGCCGTGTTGCAGCAGCGCGTGTGCCGCGCGGCCCGCGTCGACCCCGCCGCCGAGGAACCGCAGCCAGCGCGCCTCGGGCGAAAGCGCGTCGAGGAACGTCGTCAGCGCCTCGATGTCCGCCGGTCCGGCGGCCCGCACATGGACCGTCGAGCCATCGCGCAGAGCGACGTCGCCGGTCATGCGCGCTGTAGCGGGCTGGATTGCGTTGGCCATGGTGACCGGACGGTACGCGCGGCGAGCGGGCGCGCCATCCGTTGCGATCACGACGCTGCGTCCGCGCGAACTACGCAGGGTGTGACGTGCGGCCCCGTGCGAGAGTGCAGCGATCATGCGCGCGATGGTCTTCGAGGGCGTCGGGCAGCCGCTGCGAGCCGTCCAGCGCGAGGTGCCGCAGGCCGGCCCGGGACAGCTGCTGCTACGCGTCGAGGCCTGCGGGATCTGCCGCACCGACCTGCACCTGCTCGACGGCGAGGTCGCGATCGCCGATCCGCCACGGATCCTCGGCCATCAGATCGTCGGCATCGTGCAGCCGGGCGGCGAGCGCGTCGGGGTGCCGTGGCTGGGCTGGACGTGCGGGGAGTGCCGCTACTGCACCAGCGGCCGCGAGAACCTCTGCGAGCGCGCGCGGTTCACCGGCTGCGACATCGACGGCGGCTTCGCCGAGTACGCGGTCGCCGACGCGCGCTTCTGCTTCCCGCTCCCCGGCGACTGGCCGCCCGGGCAGGCCGCCCCGCTGCTCTGCGCGGGCCTGATCGGCTACCGCGCGCTGCGCATGTGCGCAGACGCCCCGCGCCTGGGCCTCTACGGCTTCGGCGCCGCCGCGCACATCATCGCCCAGGTCGCGCGCTGGCAGGACCGCGAGGTCTACGCGTTCACCCGCCCCGGCGACGAGCCGGCACAGGCGCTCGCCCGCGAGCTCGGCGCCACCTGGGCCGGATCATCCGACCAGCGCCCGCCCGAGCCGCTCGATGCCGCGATCATCTTCGCGCCCGACGGCGCGCTCGTGCCCATCGCGCTGGACACCGTCACCGCCGGCGGCACCGTCGTCTGCGGCGGCATCCACATGAGCGACATCCCGACCTTCGCCTACGAGCGCCTCTGGCACGAGCGCGTCCTGCGCTCGGTCGCCAACCTCACCCGCGCCGACGGCACCGAGTTCCTTGCGCTCGCACCACGCGTCCCCGTGCGCACGCACGTCACGACCTACCCGCTCCAGGACGCCGACGACGCGCTCGAGGACCTGCGCCGCGGACGCCTGACCGGCGCCGCAGTCATCGTCCCGTAAGCGGCTGCGCTGCTCCGTTGACGCTACGGTCGCTGTACCGTGCTGCGAGCGTTCGCGGCTATTGCGTCGCGGAAGCGAACGTTCGCGCGATGTCGATCGTCGACACGATGCCGGCGGGGCGGCCGTCGGCGTCGAGGACGAGGAGATGGGTGACCTGGTGCTCTGCCATCGTCCGCGCCGCCGCCGGCAACGGCGTGTCGGCGGTCGTGGTGACCGAGGCCGTTGCGGCGATGTCGCACGCGACGAGCTTCACCGAGTCGGTCGCCGCGGCTGCGGCGAGGTCGAGCGCCGTGACGACCGCCCAGGCGGTCCGCTCGATTCCCGTGACGACGACGGCGTGGACCTGCTCCTCGGCCATCGCCTGGGCGACGAGTCGGATCGGCGTCTGGGGGCCGCACGTGACCACGGGGCTGTGCATCACGTCTGCGACCCGCGTCGCGGCGAAGGCGGAGGCCGTGGACATGGTCGCCGGCCTGGGCGCGGGCGCGGTCGACGCCGTCGGTGCGTGCCGCGCGCCGGCATCGGAGGTCCCCCCGGCTCGTGCGCTTGTCGCCGTCGGCAGTTCGAGGTCGACGTGCGCGCCGTCGCGCGTTCCGCGAGCGGCGAACTGCTCGCGCAGCAGCGCGATCAGCCGGACGTCGGAGGCGCGTACGCGGATGACGAACGTCGAGATCCCGGCGCACGCGGCACGGGCGCAGAGCCGGGCGAGCAGAAGCTCGCGCACCCCGCGGTGCCAGAACGCCTCATCGACGTCGAGCGTGAGCAGGGCACGCGGGCCGTAGACCCTCGAGTACGCCGCGCGGCCGACGGTTGCGCCGTCGGCCTCGGCGACGATCGCGGCGTGCTCCTCGCCGCAGAAGACACCGTGCCGATCGACGTCGATCGCGCGCAGCGCGACCTGCGCCCCATCGCGCAGGACCACCTGCTCGCCGGCTGGACGCCCGGCGCGAAGGCTAGACATGGAGGGCGTGGCGATCTCCCTGTGCGAGGTACGGACCGAGGTGGCGGGCGACGATCTTCGCCGGCGGATCCCACGGGCAGACGTCGCTGACCGTGGACGTGAAGCCGCCGTCGCCGGCGAGCTCGGCCTCGAGGAAGCGCGTCGCGTCGCCGGTCAGCAGCACGCCGCGGATCACGGGTCGCAGCGGCTGCGGCTCGATCGGGACACCGGCGCGCGCGGCGATCCCGGCGGCGACGATGTCGGCCTGCTGCGCCGCGATCCCGCCGTGCTTGATCGGGTACGACGTCACGTCGCCGGCGGCATAGACGCCGTCGAGTCCTCGTACGGCGCCGAGATCGGTGACCGCGATGAAGCCGTGTGGGTCGGTCGGGACGCCGGTGATCTGCGTGCCCTCCAGCAGCGGCAGCGCGACGACCCGGCTGGGCCGCAGGTGCAGCCCGCTGGGCTGCAGCGTCAGCTCACCGTGGGCAAGCTGGGCGAAGGACGAATCGCGGAAGGTGACCCCGGCGGCGCGCAGCAGCTTCGACAGCTCGTTGGAGATCCCGGATCCGAACAGCGCCAGGGGAGCGCTTTCGGGGCTGACGATCGAGATGTCGACGTGGATGTCCATGTCGTAGGCGCGGTGCGCGGTGAGCAGCGCCAGCTCGTAGAGCGGCAGCGGCCAGAACGCCTGCGCCGGGACGACGAACGCGATGTCGCGGGTGTAGCCGTCCTCGACGTCCTGCACGAGCCCGCGCAGCGTGCCGCCGAGGCTGCGATCGTCGATCGTCGTCGCGCCGTCGAACGCCGGGCGCAGCTGCGTGCCGCAGGCGATGACGAGCGCGTCGTAGCCGATCCGCTCGCCGGAGCGCGTGACCACGCGCTGGTCGCCGGGCTCGACAGCGGCGAGCGAACCGCGCACGAGCTCGGCGCCGAAGTCCGCGGCGATCGCGGCCAGGTCGACGCGGCGCACGTGGGCGATCGTGAACGGCTCGGCGACGGCCATGGGGCGGTAGCGAAACTCGCGCTCGGGCGCGAGCAGCGTGATGTTCACGCGGTCGCCCGCAAGAGCGCGCAGCGCCATCATCGCCTCAAGCGCCGCGACGCCGCCGCCCGCGATGAGGACGTGGAAGGGATGCGTGTTCGTATCGGTGGTCATGCCTGGCGACGTTACGAGCGGCTGGTTGCGCCGGCATCGGCCCTAAGCCGTTGCGCGTTCGCGGAAAAACCCCGATCTCCGATGCGTGCCCGTGCAGATATGGTCTGCCGCCATGGAGGCGTCAGCAGCGGACGCAGCACCGATCCGGATCGTGCTCGCCGACGATCACGCGGTCGTCCGCCGAGGTCTTGAGCTGCTGCTCGATGCCGAGGACGACTTCGAGGTCGTCGCGTCGATCGGCGATGTCGATGCGGCGATCCGCACGACCCGCGGATACAAGCCCGATGTGCTCGTGCTCGATCTCAACATGCCCGGCGGCTCGAGCCTCGACGCGATCCCGAAGATCCTGGAGGCGTCGCCGCAGACGAGCATCGCCATCCTGACGATGCAGAACGAACCCGCGTTCGCGCGCCAGGCGCTCGGTGCAGGCGCGAAGGCCTACGTCCTCAAGGAGGCTGCCGACGACGAGCTCGTCACCGCCGTGCGTCGAGCAGCGGCCGGCGAGACGTACCTCAACCCGCAGCTCGGCGCGCGCATGGCGGCCGAGCCGGCGCAGCCGGCGGGTCCACCGGACGACCTCTCAGAACGCGAGGTCGAGGTGCTGCGGATGATCGCGCTGGGCCACACGAACAGCGAGATCGCCGAGCAGCTGTACCTCTCGATCCGCACGGTGGAGAGCCACCGCGCGCACATCCAGCAGAAGCTGCGGCGCTCCTCACGCGCCGATCTTGTGCGCTACGCCATCGACCACGGGCTCGTCGAGCTCTGACAGCGGCAGGGCGGCGCGCACGGTCGTTCCCGACGACGTCGGGCTGATCGTGAGCTGGCCGCCGCTCAGCTCGACGCGCTCGCGCATCCCGGCAAGGCCGAATCCGCTCGCTGCGACCGAGGGATCGAAGCCGCGGCCGTCGTCGGCGACCTCGACCTCGACGCGGCTCCCCGAGACGCCGACGCGAACGCGCGCGTGCTCGGCCTGCGCGTGCTTTGCGACGTTCGTCAACGCCTCCTGCACGAGCCGGTAGACGGTCGTCTCGAGGTCCTGTCCGAGCCGCCCGCCGTCGCCGGACAGCTGGACCGCGCAGTCGATGACGAGACCCTCGACTGCGCTCATGCGGCTGACGAGCGCCTCGATCGCCGGCGCGAGACCGAGCTCATCCAGCGCGGCCGGCCGCAGCTCCGTGATGATCGCCCGCAGGTTCTCGATCTCGCGCTCGACCTGGCCGACGCCCTCGTGCAGCAACTCCGCGACGTCGCCCTCCTCGACACGACGCAGCGCCGACGAGAGGATGACGCGCAGCCCGCCGAGTCCCTGCAGCGTCTCGTCGTGCAGCTCGCGGGCCCAGCGCCGCCGTTCGGTCTCGGCCGCTTCGAGCGAGTGGCGCAGACGGTCGTGCTGGACGGTCTGCGCCAGCGCCACCGCCGTCGCCGCGCTGGCCGCGAACGCCCGCAGCGTCGTCTCGTCCTCGTCCGAGAATCCCGCCGACTCGGCGCCGCGATCGAACGCGGCGAGCACGCCGAGCCCGCGCCCGCGATAGACGAGCGGCGCGAGCAGCCCGGTATGCGCGTCGGTGACACCAAGCTGATCTGCGGAGATGCGCAGCTGCGCGTGGACGTCGCCGATCCGCCGCATCGTGCGCGACTCGAGCACCTGACCCGTCGTCGACGCGCCGATCGGGACCCGCACCCCGATCGCCCGCTGCGTGACGCCCGCGCTCGCGGCGACGACGAGGTCCTCGCCGTCGCGCAGCAGGATCACGAGGCTGCGAGCCTCGACGAGCGCGCGACCGCGCTTGGCGATCAGCTCGAGGACCTGGTCGAGCTCCATCTCGGCGCCGACCGCGACGGCGATCGTGCGCGCCGCCTCGAGGCGGCGCGCCGACTGCTCGAGCTCGTCGCGGCGCGCCGCGACAGCCTCATACAGGCGGGCGTTCTCGATCGCGATCGCAGCCCAGGCCGCGAGGATCACGGCGGATTCCTCGTCGGCGGCGTCGAACTCCGTGCTGCCCTGCTTCTCGGTGAGGTAGAGGTTGCCCCAGGCCTGCCCGCGCACGAGGATCGGCACGCCGAGGAAGCTGGACATCGGCGGGTGGCCAGGTGGGAAGCCGTAGGACTTCGGGTGCTCGCCGACTGACGCGATCCGCAGCGGCCGCGGGTTGTCGATCAGGACGCCGAGGATGCCGCGCCCGCGCGGGAGATCGCCGATCGAGCGGTGCGTCTCGGCGTCGATCCCGCGCGTGATGAAGCTCTCAAGCTCATGGCGATCCTGGTCGAGAATGCCCAGCGCCGCATAGCGGGCGCCCGTGATCTCGAGTGCCGTCTCGAGGACCTGGTCGAGCACGGCCTCCGGATCGAGCTGTGCGAGCAGGCCGCGCCCCACGTCGATCAGGCGACGCAGGCGCTCCTCATCGAGGTGATCATCCATATGGGCGGGCGTGCCGTTCGTCGGCTGGACGGCGAAGCCATTCTGTCACGCTGCGGAGAACCCGTCGCGGTTATGCGGCCCGGGGCGGATGGCGACAGCGCGGACACGTCGTAGGTTGCGATCGTGAACGACGCGCTCCTCCTGACGGCGATCGCGGCTGCGACCGTGCTGGCGACCGGCGTCGGCGCGTTGCCGGTCATCGCGCTGGGCGCGTCGCGGGCTCGTGCTGCGCAGGGCCTGCTGAGCGGCCTGGCGGCGGGCGTCATGGCGGTTGCCGCGACCGTGGGCCTCCTGAAGCCCGCCGTCGAGCAGGGCAGCGCCGTCACGGTCGTCGCGGCCGCGGCGGCAGGCGCGATGGCGCTGGCGATCTCGCGCGTGCTGTTGCGCGACCACGCGCGCCACAACGGCAGCAGCGAAGCCGGCGCGCGCTCGCTGCTCGTCATCGGCGTCCTGTTCGCTCACAGCCTGCCCGAGGGCTTCGCGATCGGCAGCGCGTTCGCCTCCACCCAGGCCGGTCTGGGCGCCTTCGTCATCGCGGCGATCGCGATCCAGAACGTGCCCGAGGGGACCGCGACGGCGGCGGCGATGCAACCCGCCGGCTACAGGGCCTCAAAGCAGTTCTGGGGCGCCGTCCTGACGAGCGTCCCGCAGGTGCCCGGGGCGCTCCTGGCGTGGGTCGCCGTCGAGCAGATCCAGGGCCTGCTGCCGATCTCGTTCGCGCTTGCCGGCGGTGCGATGCTCGCGCTCGTGGTCGTCGACCTGCTGCCCGACGCCTGGAAGCACGCATCGCACGTGCGCGTCGTCACCGGCACGGTGGGCGGCGCGGCGCTCATGCTCGCCGTCGGCGCCCTGCTCCAGGTCTGACCGCCGAGGGGCGCCGGCGCTGACGAGCGCTGATCAGGCACTGGCGGTCGTGCCGGCAAGCTGCGCGATCTCGCGCCCGAAGCGGTCGACGGCGTCCCAGTCGGTGTAGTCGTAGTCGTGCGAGGCGTCGGTCGGGTGGCCCATGCGCTTCATCAGCAGGCGCATGAGCTGGCGCGTGAAGAGGTCGTACTCGCGGTACTGCAGGCAGCCGGCGATCGGCTCGCTCCGCGCCGGCGTCCAGCCGGTCTGCGTGCAGAACTCGTCGATGCAGCGCTGCGTCGCGGCCCGTGACTCGTCGCTGTCCTCTGCCGCCGACAGCGACACGGAGAAGAACACCGACGGCTGCCACGCGAGCACCTCGCGCCAGGCGCGAACCCACTGGACGATCGCCTTCTGGTGATGCTCCTGATGCAGCGATGCACCGACGACGACGAGGTCGTAGCGGCCTGGCTTGGCGTCGTCGGCGCTGACGACGTCGCGTAGATCGACCTCGAGTCCCTCGATACGCATCGCCTCGGCGATGCGCGCTGCGATCTTGGCGGTGTGCCCATGCGTGCTGGCGTACACGACGAGCGCGTTGGCGTCCCTGAAGACATGGGCCGGCGAAGCGGCGTGTGTGGTCATGGGGCCATCGAACCAGCGCCGCCACGGCGTCACATCCGCAGCTGTTGCGGACACGCCGTGTGGACAACCACGGACGCGGGCGACCCGATGCGCACGTAGCGTCGGATCCATGACCGACGACCTCCTCGCCAAACCATCCCGCGGGCCGATCCTGCTCTGCGCCGGGACCGACCCTGCCGCCGCCGCCCGCCTCGCCGAAGCGGCCGTCTCGCTGCTCACCGACCGCCCGGCCGTCGTCCTGGCGACTTGGGAGCCGCCGCCGATGATCGGCGGCTATGACGCCGTCATGGACGCGCTGTACGACACCCATGAGGAGCTGCGCGCGGCCGCGCGTCAGGCGGCCGCGGAGGTGGCCCGGGCCGCCACCGACGCGCTCGGGGCACATGGCGTGCACGTGACGCGCCAGGTGTGCCCCGAGGAGCTCTCGCCCTGGCGGGAGATCCTCGACCGCGCCGACACGATCGACGCGTCGGTCATCGTCGCCGGCATCAGCGAGGCCGACGCGCACCATGCCGGTGGGCTCGGCCGCCAGGCCCGTGCGCTCGCGCACCGCAGCTATCGCCCGGTGCTGTTCGTGCCCGCCGAGCACGAGCCGCCGCACGCCGGCGCGCCGGCGATCTTCGCCTGCGACGGCTCCGAGCCCGCCACGCACGCCGTCCGTGCCGCGGCGCAGCTGCTGCGCCCGCGACCGGCGACCGTCGCAAGCGTCTGGCAGCCGGTGAGCTACGCCGTCGGCGTCGCGATGCTCGCCGTGCCCGAAGCCGTCGTGCGCAAGGGCGCCGAGGGACTCGACGAGTCAGCCCGGGTCCACGCCGCCGGCCACGCCGGCGAGGGCGCCGCGCTGCTCACCGCGGCCGGCTGGTCGTGTGAGCCCGAGGCGCTCCAGACCACGCGCAACGTGACATCCGCGATCGTCGGGGCGGCCGACGAGCGGGACGCCGCGGTCGTCGTCACGGGCAGCCGCGGGCGCTCCCCGCTCACCGCGACGCTGCTCGGAAGCACCGCCGAGGGCATCCTGCGCCACGCGGATCATCCGGTGCTGCTCGTGCCGCCGGCCCAGGCAGCAGAGTAGTTCGGCTCTCAGCATGACCACCTCGCGGCGAACCGACAGCCGCCGCCTGGAACAGGACCACCGCCGCTCGGCGTCCTCGCGATCCCCTGAGTCAGGCGAGGTCAGGCGCGAAAGCGCCAGCCGCACGCGCCGGGCGGCTGGGCAAAGTACGGCCTGGGTCTGCGGGCGACCGCCGATGAACGCCCACCGCGCGGCGCCTAGCGTGGTCCCAATGAATCGGCTTGCGAACATCGTCGTCGGCGTCGACGGCCGCGCCAGCGGCTGGGAGGGCCTCAAGCTCGCTCAGCGTCTGCTGCGGCTCGGCGGCGGCCATCTCACGGTCGCGTGCGCCTACCCTGCGCTGAGCTTCCAGCATGCGAACCTCATGTGGAACGGGATGACGGTCGAGGCGGACGCGCGCCGGGTGCTGCACGAGGCGCGCGCGCATCTCGACGCGCCCGACGCCGCCGGCTACGTCGCGGTCTGCGGCGCGACCCCCGGCGACTGCCTGAAGGATGTCGCGCGAGAGCGCGGAGCCGACCTGCTCGTGCTGGGCGGGTCGCTCAGCGGTGGCGTCGGGCGCATGCTCGGCGGCAGCGTCCTGATGTCGGCGCTCGTCGAGCCGCCCTGTCCGATCGCGGTGTCACCCCGAGGACGCGAAGGCGTGTCGCGGCGGATGCGCCGGATCGGGGTCGCCGTCGACGGCTCGCCCGAGGCGCTCGCCGCGCTGCGATGGGCGCGCGAGCTCGCGCACGAGCAGGCGTCGATCAGCGAGCTGCGACTCATCGCCGTCGGCGGTCGCGGACACGCCGCCGGCAGGACACAAGCCGACTCCGAGCCGCTCGTCGACGTGACCGCGGGCCTTCCTCACGCGGGCGACCCGCCGGCGGTCCGCTGGACGCAGATCTCCGGCCCGATCGCTCGTGAGCTCGCCGACCTCAGCCTCCATCTCGACATGCTCGTCGTCGGCACACACGGCCGCGGGCGCCTGTCACGCCTACTGCACGGCAGCGTCTCGCGAGACATCGCAGGCAGCGCGCACTGTCCCGTCGTCGCGGTCGCGCTCACACCCAGCGCGCAGCGATCACAGGCTCGCGAGCACGCCGAGCCCAGGCGCTGACCGGCCTGGGCGACGCAGGGCCCGGCAGTCGGGCAGTCGGGCCTCCCGCCGACTCAGACCAACCCAACGCTCGATTGCGACAGCACGCCGTTTCGGAAACCGCCGACCGTGAAAGGTTGATCGGCGGCCGGCATGACGCAGATCAGTCGAGCACGACGCCTCCCCTAGCCCTCGACGTCCCGTCGATCGCCCGTACCACGTCGTGCCGGCCGCGAGCGGCAGATTACCTTTGCGCGACCCGCTTGACCATAAAAATAGACCGGATCGCCCGGTCATCCGGGCTATCAGGACAGGCGCAGGCCGAAGTCGAACGCCGTGTCCACGTCCGGACGGCGCTTGACGATGCCGACCTCGGCCTCCCAGCTCGCCCAGCGCTCGAGCACGCTGCGATCCAGGCGCAGGCCGCGCGCGTAGGTCGGCGCCACGGCACGCAGCTGCGCGCGGATCAAGGACCGGTCGCCCGCTGCTGCGGCGGCGGCGACCTCGGCGACCGCGCGCTCGGGCTGCGCGAGCGTGGCGTCGAGCCCAGCCGACAGCGCGGCGAGGGCCGCCCGCACGTCGCCCTGGCGCTTCGCCAGCGTCGCGCGCGAGGTGATGACGACCACCTCCGGATACGGCGGCGCGCCGTAGTCCTCGACCTTGAACGCCCGGACGGGACGGCCGCGCGCCCGCAGCGCGACGCCCTCGGCGTTCCAGAACGCGGGCACCGCGTCGACGCGGCCGGTGAGCAGCCGCTGGACGGCGGAGAAGCCGATCGTCACCTGCCGCACCTTGCTCGCGTCGCCGCCGTCCGCGCGCATGACGGCCTTCACGAACGCCGGATCCGACGGCAGGCCCGAGACGCCGACCGTACGGCCCTCGAGGTCACGCGGACGCCGGATGCCGGGCTGGGCGAGCAGTGCCGCGAGCGGCCGCCCGACGAGCGCGGCGACCGCGACGACGTCGGCGCCCTTCTCCCGCGCCAGCGCGAGATCGTGGATGTCCAGCAGCGCGAGCTGCGCACGCCCGCTCGCGACGAGCTGCACGCCGTCGGGCCCCTGGCCGGGATCGCGGATCCGCAGGCGGATGCCGCGCCGGCGGTCGTCGCCGTCGCGCGCGGCCATGAACACCGGCGCCTGGACCGGGTTCGGCGTGAAGTCCAGCGCCAGCGTCACCTCCCGCAGCGTCGCGCCGCGCGTGCCGTCATCCGCGCCGCACCCGGCGGCGACGACACACGCGGCAAGGACCGCGAGAGCGGCGAGCAGGCGCGACGGCATCGGTGAGTCCTACCGCATCGCCGGCGGCGCCGGGCCATCGCACGCCGATCCCTCCGCTCGCTCTGGGAGACTACGAGCCCGGCACGTGACGGATGCCACAGCCGGGACAGCCCGGTATCGTAGGAATTCTTTGTTTTCGTCAGTAAGGTACGTCTGGTGTCTATAACTCTGACCCAGCTGCGCAGCTTTCTTGCAGTGATGCGAGGCGGCTCGGTCACCGCCGCCGCCGATGAGCTCGTCGTGACCCAGCCCTCGGTATCGGCCGCGGTTGCGGCACTCTCGCGCGAGCTCGGAACGCCCGTCACCGAGCGCGAGGGCCGCGGCATCCGCCCGACGGCCGCCGGCAACGCCTTCGCACCGTTCGCCGCCGACGTGATCGGCCTGCTCGAGGAGGGTCGCCGCGCCGCGCGCGAGGCCGCGCACCTCGCCGACCGCCGCCTGCGCCTCGCGGCGGTGACGACCGCGGCCGAGTCCTTCGTCCCGCCGCTCATGCGCGCGTTCTCGCAGAGCAACGACGCGATCGGGCTGACGCTCGCCGTCGGCAACCGCGAGCAGGTCCTCGACCTCGTGCTCGACCATCGCGCCGACGTGGCGATCGGCGGTCGCCCGCCGCGCGACCCGCGCATCCAGGCCACGGCGATCCTCGCCAACGACTTCGTCCTCATCACGTCGCCCGACGACCCGCACGCCGGCGGCGGCACCGTCGACGCCGCGGAGCTCGAGCGCCGCGTCTGGCTCCTGCGCGAGCCCGGCTCGGGCACGCGGATCGTCAACGAGGAGTTCCTCGCGGCCTCCGCGCTCGAGCCGCAGACGCTGACGCTCGGCTCCAACGGCGCGATCAAGCAGGCGGCCCGCGCCGGGCTCGGCGTCTCGTTCATCTCACGCGCCGCGGTCGCGCTGGAGCTCGACAACGGCCTGCTCGCGGCGCTGCCCGTCCGCCACCGTCCCGCGGCCCGGCGCTGGTATGCGATGTGCTCGACCGTGGGCCCGCGCCGCGCAGCCGTCGAGCGCTTCATGAACTTTGCTGCCTCGCCGACGGCGCGCGACGCGCTCGGCGAGACCTCCGGGCTCGGAGCGCCCGGCAGCGAAGGCCGCGCGCGCGAAGTAGCGACCAGGTACCCGCGCCGCGCCCCGTGGCGGCGCGGGGACCGGGTTACGCCGCCCTGTCGTCCACGACCTCTGTCTCGACCACCGGCGCCCGGATGGCCTCGACATGCGTCACGGGCTTGCCAAGCCCGCGCACCTTGCTCGGAAGATCGAGTCGCATCCACCGCGAGAGGCGGCGCGGAAGCGTCGAGATGATGATCTCGTCGACCTCGCGCTCGTGGAGCGTGTCGGAGATCGCCGCCATCGGGTCCGCGTCGCCGACGTGACCCGTGACGTCCGCCCCGGCCGCCTCACGCAGGTGCTCGAGCGCATGCTCGAGCTGCGCCGCTGCCTCCTCCCGGCCGGCGACCTCTGGGTCGACGACGCGATGAAGGCCCCGCGGCGTAGATGGAACGAGGAGATGAAACATGACCGGTGGTCCCGCCTGCGCCCGCCGGCGAACCGCCTCGAGCAGCTTCTCGCCGGCTGCAGTGCGATTGGCGACGATGAGCACGCGAGTAGCCCCGGTCATTTGTGGTCCCCCGTAGTTTGTAACAAATGGTACGAGACAGGATTGCAGAAGTTGCCCCTTCAACCCATCGGATTTTGCCTACCTTTCGTAGCCTTCTGCCTGAGAGAGTCCGATTTCCGAGTGCGGCCGGGCACACGAAAAGAGGGTCCGCGGCAAGCCGCGGACCCTCGAAGATCACTCTCAGCGGAGCGCTCATGCGCCGCTCATGACGGCGCGTCAGCCGTCCGCCCGCGTCCCTTCGCCGCCGAGCGCAACGGTCGCCCGGGCGGTCACGAGGTGATAGAGGACGAGCACCTGCACGATCGCCAGCGACTCGGAGCGGTGAAGCTCTGTGCCGACGGTGAACTCGCCCAGGCGCTCCGAGCGCAGGTGGCTCGCGAAGTGCATCCGCTCCCAGACGGCCTCCTCGATCGCCGATCCGAGCGCGGGGTCGATGTCGCCGGGGACGAAGAGGCGATGCTCGTGCTCGGTCTCGTCGACGGTCACGCCCTTGCCGCCGTCCTCGGCGAACTCGGTCAGGTCGGGGTGGACGAGGCCCTTGCGCAGCGAGATCTCCGCGTCGAGGTGCTCCTGGTCGCCGCGGTTGCCCGGCTTGAAGGACACGACGAGGTCGGCCCAGCGCTGCTGCGGGCGGATGAACAGCTCGGAGTCCGGCTCGCGCCGGTCGAGCTCCTCGAGCACCTGGTCGGTCGTGTAGCCGCGCCGCGAGCAGTCGCGCTGGACCTTCCACCTGCGCCGCAGATCCTCCGGCGGCGCGAGGAAGACACGCACGTCGTAGCACTCGCGCAGCTCCGGCGTGTGGTAGCCGAGCAGGCCCTCGATGAGGGTGAACTGCGCCGGCTTCGTGTAGACCGGCGGGCCGAACGTGCCGTTCTTGTGCTGGTAGACCGGCTTGAGGATCGCGTTGCCGGCGCGCAGCTCGGCGAAGTGGCGCTCCATGATGTCGATGTAGTTGCAGTCCGGGTGCAACGGGGTGATCTGGTGCTCCGCGCGCTGGCGACGGTCGTAGCGGTGGTAGTCATCGGCCGCCACGTGCGTGACGTTGTTCTCGCCGAGCATGCGGACCAGCCCGCGGCTCAGTGTCGTCTTACCGGTTGCGGAGTCGCCGACGACACCGAGGATGATCGGTCTGGGCACGGTTGGTTGGCTCCTCAGCTAACTCTGATTTCCCGGGGCGTTCGCCTTGTCCTCGTCGCCGGGGGACTCGCCCTCTTCGTCGCCGAACAGCGAGCTCGCGAGGATGTCCTCGGCCTTGATCGTTATGAGGTCTTCCTTGGTCAGGTTGTCGCGGTCGGCGTACAGCCGGCCGGCCTGGCGCATGCGGGCGCGATCGATCGCGTTGCGGATGCTGCGCCCGTAGGCGAAGCGCGGGCGCTCGAGGCGCCGCATGATGTATTCCTCGAACGCCTCGCGGGCGTCGTCGTCGAACTCGTACTGGAGTTGCTTCATCATGAGATCGCCGATCTGCACGAGCTCCTCGGGCGTGAAGTCCGGGAAGTGCAGATGGTGCGCGACGCGCGAGCCCATGCCGGGGTTGGACTTGAAGAACGTCTCCATCCGGTCCTTGTAGCCCGCCAGGATGACGACGAGGTCCTCACGCTCGGTCTCCATGACCTGCAGCAGGATCTCGATCGACTCCTGTCCGTAGTCGCGCTCGTTCTCGGGGCGGTACAGGTAGTAGGCCTCGTCGATGAACAGCACGCCGCCCTTGGCGCGCTTGAGGACGTCGCGCGTCTTGGGCGCGGTGTGGCCGACGTACTGGCCGACGAGGTCGTCGCGCGTGACGGAGACGACCTTCGGCTTGTCGATGTAGCCGAGCTTGTAGAGGATCTCCGCCATCTTCAGCGCGACCGTCGTCTTGCCGGTACCGGGGTTGCCGGTGAACGTCATGTGCAGCGACGGGCGCGAGGACTCCAGACCCGCGTCGCGGCGCAGCTGGTCGATGACCAGCAGCGCCGCCATCTCGCGGATCCGCTCCTTCACAGGCCCGAGCCCGACCATCTCGCGGTCGAGCTGCGCGAGCACGGACTCAACGGCGTCCGCACCATCGTCGTGCTCGGCGTCGAGCTTCTCGGGAAGGGTTTCGAGCGTCTGGGCCACGGTCTAGTCCGCTGACTTGCCGTTCGACTCGGCTTCGGTCTTGCCGCCGGTCAGGGTGCCGATCTCGCCGCCGCCGCCGTAGCGCTCGCCGTGCGGCGTGCTCAGGCCGGCGTAGGAGTGGATCGTGTATCGGACGACCCGGTCGTGCGTCTCCTGGCGCTCCAGGCGGAAGCCGGGCTCGTGCTCGGGGCGGTTGACGATGAACGACATCGCCGAGGTCTGGCGACCCAGCGAGCGGTCGTACGCGACGACCTTGACGTAGAGGTGCGGGTACGCCTCGCGGCACGCGTTGACGTCGCGCATGACGACGTCGGCCTCGTCCTCGCCGAGGTCGAACATCGGCTGCGCCCACATCTCCCACAGCGAGTTGCGCGGGTGCGGGTCGTCGGTGTACTCGACCATCATCGACCAGCCGTTGGAGAGCGCGTACTTGACCTGCGCCTCGATCTGCTCGTCGGTCAGGTCGGGCAGGAAGGAGAACTGTCCCTGTGTGAGTCTCATGTCTTCTCTCTCCCCTACGCCGACGTCGGCGTGACTTCGACGTCAGCCGTGTCGGTCGAGGTGTAATCGAACGTGATGTCCTTCCAGACTTCGAGCGCGGCGTTCAGCTCGGGGCAGCCCTTGGCGGCCTCGACGAGGATGTCCGGACCCTCGACGTAGTAGTCGCGACCCTCGTTGCGGGCCTGGATGATCGCCTCGACGGCGGTGCGGTTGGCGCTGGCGCCGGCCGCGATGCCCATCGGGTGGCCGATCGTGCCGCCACCGAACTGGAGAATGCTGTCTTCCCCGAGGTAGTGCAGCAGCTGGTGCATCTGGCCGGCGTGGATGCCGCCCGACGCGACCGGCATGACGCCCGGCATCGAGGCCCAGTCCTGGTCGAAGTAGAGCCCCTGCTTGAGGTCCTTCTCGACGTAGCCGTCGCGCAGGGTCTTGTAGTAGCCCATGATCATGTCGGGTCGCCCTCGAGCTTGCCGACGACCGTGCCCGCGTGGATGTGGTCGACGCCGAGCAGGCGACACCACTTCGCGATGACGCGGAACGACACGCCGTGGTTCTTCTGGCGCGTGTACGTGCCGTGGCCGGCGCGGTGCAGGTGCAGGATCAGGCCGTTCGCGCGGCACCACTTCGACATCGAGCTCATCGCCGTGTAGCCGACGGTGAGGTCCTGCATGATGATGACCGAGCCGACTTCCTTGGCGAACTCCGCCCGCTCGTACATGTCCTCCATCGTGGCGGCGGTGACGTTGAGGTAGTGACCCTTGACCTCGCCGGTCGCGGCCTGCGCGCGCTGGACGGCTTCCATGCAGTGCAGGTAGCGGTCGCGCCAGCGCATGAAGGGCTGCGAGTTGATGTTCTCGTCGTCCTTCGTGAAGTCCAGGCCGCCGCGCAGCGCCTCGTAGACGACGCGGCCGTAGTTCTTGGCCGACAGGCCGAGCTTGGGCTTCGTCGTCGCGCCGATCAGCGGGCGGCCGAACTTGTCGAGGTACTCGCGCTCCATGACGATGCCGTGCGGGGGGCCCGGGAACGTCTTGACGTAGGCGACCGGGATCCGCATGTCCTCGAGACGCAGCGCCTTGAGCGGCTTGAAGCCGAAGACGTTGCCGATGATCGAGGAGGTGAGGTTCGCGATCGAGCCCTCTTCGAAGAGATCGATGTCGTAGGCGATGAGCGCGATGTACTGGCCCGGCGTGCCCGGGACCTCCTCCACGCTGTAGGCCTTCGCCTGGTAGTGCTCGTAGGAGGTGAGGCGGTCCGTCCAGACGACGGTCCACGTGGCGGTCGAGGACTCGCCGGCGACCGCTGCAGCGGCCTCGATCGGGTCGACGCCCTCCTGCGGCGTGATCCGGAAGGCGCACAGGACGTCGGTGTCCTTGGGCTCGTAGTCCGGATTCCAATACCCCATCTCCGCGTACGGAGTGACGCCGGAATCCCAGCGGCTCTTCGTCTTCTTCTGTCCGTCCTTCTCAGTGGTGCTCATTCCATCCTCTCTCGGGTGCGCTACCGACCACACTACCCTTTCGATACAAAGACATAAAGCAAAAGATCACGGCTTTTACATAGGTTCATGTTTATGTGACGCGGTGCCTGTCACCGGTGCGGTCGCAGGACGTTCGGCGAGCGTCAGGACCGCGACCCCGTCGACCATCTCCGACAGCCGCGGCACGACGTCGACGATCGACTCCTGCGCGCAGAAGGCGATGTCGGATTCCAGCCCCTCGCGCCGCAGGCCGATCGCCCCGGCGCTCGCCTCGAGCGCGTCGCGCGCGGTCGGGTACGACGCCGCGACGGCCTCGGCGATCCGCGCGGCGTCGCTGCGCGGACCGTCGAGCGCAGCGCTCAGGCGCCCTGCGAGATAGACGTCCTCGATGCTCACGCGCCCGTCGGTGCCGGCGCAGACGAGCAGCATGTCGTCGGCGTCCGCCAGCTGGGCGAGCACGGCGTCGAGGTTCAGCAGCGACGCGACGAGCACCTCGTCGGCGACCGCCGCCGAGGCGACGATCGCAGGAGCGCCGTTCGTCGTCGCCAGCACGAGCTCCGGTGCGCGCGGCTGGAGCGTCTCCTCCGGCGAGTTGCCGAGGTCGAAGCCGGGCGCTCGCGCGCAGCCCACCTCGCCCGCCAGGACGCGCCCGGGACCGCGCAGCTCGCGCGCCTCGTCGATGCTGCCCGCGACGAGCACGCGCTCGTAGCCCGAGGCCATCGCGAGCGTGATCGTCGACGTCGCGCGCAGCACGTCGACGACCACGGCGGTACCGGCCGGGCGGACGGCGGTGCCGAGGAAGGCGACGTCGATCATGTGCGCTCCTGGCCTCGTCCGCCTCCGCCTAGACGGTCGAGCGCACGCCGGCGGCGTAGCGCGCGGCCATGTCCTCGAGCGACATCGGCTCGTAGTCGCCGGCATGGCCGGCCATCCCGAGCTCCTGCATCCGCTGCGCGACGAGCTCCTTCATCGCCTTGCGGGCTGCCTTGCCCGGACCGCGCGGGTCCCAGTCGCCCGGCGTGTCCTTGAAGTGCTCGCGCATCGCCGCGGTGATCGCGAGGCGACCGTCGGTGTCGATGTTGACCTTGCGCACGCCGTGCTCGATGCCGCGGGTGATCGCCGAGATCGGGACGCCGAAGCCGGCGTCGACCTCGCCGCCGGCGGCCTTGACGCGCTCGACGAGATCCGCCGGGACGCTCGAGGAGCCGTGCATGACGATGTGCGTGTCCGGCAGGCGGCGGTGGATGTCCTCGATGATCTCCATCGCGAGGATGTCGCCGTCGGGCTCGCGCGAGAACTTGTAGGCGCCGTGGCTCGTGCCGATCGCGACGGCGAGCGCATCGACGCCCGTGCGCTCGACGAACTCCTCGGCCTGCGCCGGGTCGGTGAGGCAGATCTCGCCCGAGCCGACGCCGTCCTCGATGCCGCCGAGCGTGCCGAGCTCGCCCTCGACCGTCACGCCGCGCGCATGCGCGTAGTCGACGACCTCCTTCGTGACCGCGACGTTGGCCTCGAAGTCCAGCGGCGTCTTGGCGTCCTCGCCGAGCGAGCCGTCCATCATCACGCTCGTGAAGCCGAGCTCGATCGCGCTGATGCACGTCGCCGGGGAGTTGCCGTGGTCCTGGTGCAGCGCGACCGGGATGTCGGGGTACGTCTCCTGGGCGGCGAGCATGAGGTGGTAGAGGAAGCGATCGCCGGCGTAGGAGCGCGCGCCGCGCGAGGCCTGCACGATGACCGGGGACTGCGTCTCCTGGGCGGCCTCCATGATCCCCTGGATCTGCTCCATGTTGTTGACGTTGAACGCGGCGACGCCGTAGTTGCCGGCTGCGGCCTCATCGAGCAGCTGTCGCATGGTCACAAGCGGCATGGGGTCATCCTCCTGCGGAATCGGATTCGGGTGCGGGGGTGCTCTCCACGATCCGGCGGTAGGAGCCGGGCCGGACGATCAGCGACTGGGTGGAGATCCAGCCGGCCGTGAGACGAGGCGCGCCGAGCATCGTCCCGCCGGTGATGCCACAGGCGGCGAAGATCGCGGGGCCGCGGACGAGGTCCTCGGCGTCGAGGATCTCGTCGGTCGAGATCCCGGCCGCGGCGATCGCCGCGGCCTCGGCGTCGCGCTGGGGCGCCAGACGGGTCTGCATGCCGCCGCCGATGACCTTCACGGCACAGGCGGCCATGATGCCCTCGGGCGTCCCGCCGATGCCCATGAGCATGTCCACGCCGGTGCCCGGCAGGAGCGCGAACATCGCGCCCGCGACGTCGCCGGCGCTCGGCATGATCACGCACACGCCCATCGCGCGCAGTCGCGCGGCGAGCTCGACGTGGCGCGGCTTGTCGAGGATGAGGACGCGCAGCTCGCTGACCGGCTTGCCGAGGGCGGCGGCGACGCGCTCGGCGTTGACCTCGGGCTCCTCGCGCAGGTCGATGGCGTCGCGCGCGTCGGGACCGACGACGAGCTTGTCCTGGTAATGGCCCGGCCCCGGCGACCACAGGCAGCCGTCGCCGGCCATCGCGATCGTCGTCAGCGAGCCGGGCAGCCCGGCCGCGCAGAGGTCGGTGCACTCGACGGGGTCGACGGCGATGTCGAAGCGCGAACCGTCGCCGTCGCCGAGCTCCTCGCCGTTGAAGAGCATCGGGGCGTTGTCCTTCTCGCCCTCGCCGATGATGACGGTGCCGAGGCCCTTCGTCTCGCCGAGCACGACGCGCATCGCCTCGGTGGCGGCGCCATCGGCGGCCTTGCCGTCACCGGAACCGGCGTGTTTGGCGGCGGCGAGCGCCGCGGCGCGTACGGCCTTCAGCGCGAGCGACTCGAGGCTCGCGGCCAGTTCGTCGGGCACACCGCGGGCAGCGTCGACCGGCTCCTCCACCAAGGACATGTTGGCATCCTCGCGCTCGGTGACTTTGGATTCAAGCGAAATGTCGGCCTCTTTAGTTAGGAGAACGTCTATGCATGAGGAGGCTCTGGGGCGGTTCGCCTATGTATCGTCGCGCCATGATCTTCCGGCAGATCACGCATGACGACCTCGGGTGCGCGTCCTATCTCGTCGGCGACGACGGCGCGGGTGTCGCAGCCGTCGTCGACCCGCGCTTCGAGATCGACGTCTATCTCGACCTTGCACGGTACATGGGTGTCCGAATCGAGCACATCCTCGAAACGCACAACCACGCCGATCACGTCTCCGGCCACGGCCGGCTGGCGCTCGCCACCGGGGCGACGATCCACGTCCACCGCCTCGCCGCGCCCAGCTATGAGCACGAGCCGTTCGACGACGGCTGGGAGCTCGAGCTCGGCGACGTCGTCGTCCGCGCGCTGCACACGCCCGGCCACCGTCCCGAGCACACCGCGTTCGCGTTGATCGACCGCGCCCGCGGCGAGGAGCCGTGGGCCGTCCTCAGCGGCGACTCGCTGTTCGTCGGCGACGTCGCGCGACCCGATCTGGCCGTCGACCGCGACGAGGGCGCGCGCGGCATCTTCGCCAGCCTGCGCGGCCCGCTGCTGGGACTGCCGGACGCGTGCGAGGTGTGGCCGGGCATCTCGGCGGGTCGATGTGCGGCGGACCCGGGATGGACATGAAGATCTCCTCCACGATCGGCTACGAGCGCCTGCACAACGTGCTCCTCGGCGAGGCCGACGCCGATCGCTTCGTCGCGCGCACGACGGCGACGCTCGGCCCGCAGCCGCCGAACTTCCAGGCGATCGTCGAGCTGAACCGCGGGCCACTGCTGACGGCCGGCGTCGAGGCCCAGCCGCTCGCTCCGCGCCAGGTCGACGTCATGCGCACGGAGGGCGCGCTCGTCGTCGACGTCCGCACCGACCAGCAGTTCGACGAGGCGCACATCCCGGGCGCCGTCTGCATCACGGCGCTGAGCGCCGGCTTCGGCACGCGGCTGGCCTGGATCGCCGACCGCGACCAGGAGATCGTGCTCGTCGGCCGCGACGATGCCGACGCGCTGCACGCCGCGAAGCTCGCGACGGCGGTCGGCATCCGCAAGCTCGCGGGATTCCTGCACGGCGGGATGACGAGCTGGCGCGAGGAGCGCCGCCCGGTCGCGCAGATCGAGCGGCTGGCGATCGGCGACCTGCACGCCCGGGCCGGCGAGCTGCAGATCCTCGATGTGCGCGAGCAATCCGAGTGGGATAAGGGACACATACCCGGATCTGTGCATGCGCCTTACCACGACATCCGCGCGATTCCCGAAGGGATCGACCCGCGGCGGCCGGTCGCCGTCGTCTGCGCGTCCGGCCAGCGGGCGGCCGTTGCGGCGAGCCTGCTCGGCGCGCTACGGCGCCGAGCACGTGGTTCACGTGACCGCCGGCGGCGTCGGGCATTGGGAGCGCGCCGGGCACCCCGTCGAGCGCGCGGCCTAGGCAGCCGGCCGGGTGCTCGTCACGGCCGCCGCGCTCGGGCTCGTGATCGGGCTCGTCGTGGGCTCCGTCGGCGGCGGCGGCGCGATCCTCGCGCTCCCGGTCCTCGTCTACGTGCTCGGGGAGCCGGTCGGGCCGGCTGCGACGGGGTCGCTGATCGTCGTGGCGATGGCCGCTGCTGTCGGCGCGGGATCGCTCGCCCGCAGCGGCCAGGTGTGCTGGCGGATCGCGCTTGCGTTCGCACCGCCGGCCGCGGCCGGAGCGCTGCTCGGCACGCTCGCCAGCAACGCCGTCAGCGCGGCGCTGCTCGTGCTCCTCTTCGTGCCGGTGATGCTCACCGCGTCGTTCGCGACGTGGCAGCGGGCTGCGGCGCGGGCCCGCGACGACGCCTGCGAGTGCCCTGACCCGACGCTCGTGCGCGTGCTGGTGGCGGGCTTCGCCGTCGGCGCGCTGACCGGCTTCTTCGGCGTCGGCGGCGGGTTCATCATCGTGCCGGTGCTGACGCTGTGGTTCGACGTCGGCTTCCGGCGCGCGGTCGCGACGTCGCTCGTGATCATCACGCTGACCGGCATCGTCGCGCTCGCGATCCACCTGCTCGCCGGCAGCCACATCGACGCCGGCATGACCGCCGCGCTGGCGCTGCCGACGGCGCTCGGCGCGTATCTCGGGACGCGCCTGTCCGGACGGCTGCCGCAGGCGGTGCTCGGACGGGGGTTCGCGATCGTCGTCTGCGCCGTGGCGCTGTTCCTGCTCGCCGACGTGCTCGTGCTCGGCGGGCCGCCGAGCGGGTAGCGGGGCGGGCGCGTCGAAGCGCCGCGACCGACCGAGCGACCCCGAGACCGTAGCGCTAGCCCCGATCGGTCACCCGCGCAGCTCCTCGAGCGCCTCGGGCGTGTCGACGTCGGCGGCCGAGCACAGGTGCGAGCACTCGATCGCAAAGGCGCCGATCGCCTTGAGCACGTCGCGCGCGCCGACGTCGCCGCGCAGGTCCGCGATCTGGTCGAAGTACGCGCTGCCGAGCACGACCGGGTGGCCGGGCTTGCCGTCGTAGACGGCCCGCGCCCGCGCGCAGCGCGCCGTGCTCGTCCGCGAGATCCGCGAACCGCGCGATCACCTGCGGCGTGATGCGCGGCATGTCGCCGAGCGTCAGCACGGCGGCATCGGCGCCGGCGACCGCGGCGATGCCGCAGCGCAGCGACGCCGCCTGGCCCTCCGCCCAGTCGGCGCAGACGACGGGCTCGGCGAGCCCGAAGTCGACGCCCGCGCGGACCTCCTCCGCGCGGGCGCCCAGCACGACGACGATGCGCTCGATCGCCGGTACGGCCTCGACGGCGCGCAGCGCGTGCTCCAGCAGCGGGATCCCGTCGAGCTCGGCGAGCTGCTTGGCGCCGCCGAAGCGCGAGCCGGATCCCGCTGCCAGGACGACGGCTGCGATCACCCAGCGCTCGCCGTCGTCAGCGCGCGCTTCGTCAGCACCCGCGCGAGGTGGCGCTTGTAGTCGGGCGTCGCGTTGAGGTCGGCGAGCGGGCTCGTGCCCTCCGCCGCAAGCGCAGCCGCCGCCGCGATGTGCTCCTCGTCGAGCGGCTGGCCGCGCAGCGCGTCCTCCGCCGCGCTCGCCCGCAGCGGCGTCGACGCCATGTGCGTCAGCCCGATCCGGACGTCCTCGCAGACGCCGTCGACCGACTTCACGAGCGCGCAGACGCCGACCATCGCCCAGTCCTCCGAGCGGCGGTTGAACTTCTCGTAGCCGTAGCCGTAGCCCACGAGCGCCGGGATGCGGACCTCTGTGAGCACCTCGCCCGGGCGCGACCGCCGTCGACAGGTAGCCCTGGAACAGGTCCGCCGCGGCGATCTCGCGCTCGCCGTCGGCCCCGCGGACGACGACCGACCCCTCGAGCGCGAGCAGCACCGCCGGCAGATCCGCGGCCGAGTCGCCGTTGACGAGCGAGCCGCCGATCGTGCCGCGGTTTCGCACCTGCTGGTCGGCGATCTGCTTCGCCACCGCGGCGATGAGGCCGAGGTCGTCGCGCTCCTGCAGATCGGCGTGGCGCGTCAGAGCGCCGATCCGGAACGAGTCGTCGCCGGTCTGCACGCCGCGCAGCTCGGAGATCCTGCCGATGTCCACGAGCAGCGACGGGGCCGCGAAGCGCAGCTTCATGAGCGGCAGCAGCGAATGCCCGCCGGCCAGCAGCTTGGCGTCCTCGCCACCCTCGGCGAGCAGCCTGATCGCGTCGTCGACGGACTCCGCGACCGTGTAGTCGAACTCGGCGGGGATCATGCCGCACCTCCTTCGGGGATCGTCGGTCCGGAGCCCGCGGAGCCCTCGCCCTGCGGCGGCAGCGACACGCCCTGCTCGGTCGCCCGCGGCCCGTCGCCGCGGCCGCGCGCCTCCTCGAGCGCCTGCCACACCCGCATCGGCGTGAGCGGCATGTCGATGTACGAGATGCCCTCGTGGCGCAGCGCGTCGATGACCGCGTTGACGATCGCCGGCGTCGCCGCGATCGTGCCGGCCTCGCCGATGCCCTTGACGCCGAGCGAGTTCGACGGCGACTTCGTCTCCGTGCGGTCGAGCTCGAAGCTCGGGATCTCCTCCGCCGTCGGGAGGGCGTAGTCGAGGAACGTCCCGGTCAGCAGCTGGCCGCGCTCGTCGTAGACGACCTGCTCGTAGAGCGCCTGTCCGATGCCGTGCGTGACGCCGCCGTGCACCTGCCCGTCGATCAGCATCGGGTTGACGGCCGGCCCGCAGTCGTCGACCGCGACCCAGCGCACGACCTTGACCTTGCCCGTCTCCCGGTCGACGTCGACGACGCACACGTGCGTGCCGAACGGGAACACGAAGTTCGTCGGGTCGTAGATGAGCGTCTGCTCGAGGCCGAGCTCCATGCCCTCGGGCATCTTCGTGGCATCGATGTAGGCGCAGCCGGCGACCTCGGCGAGCGTCATGCCCTGATCGGGGTCGCCGCGCAGCGAGAACTTGCCGTCGTGGACCTCGATGTCGCCGGGATCGGCCTCGAGGTTGTGCGCCACGATCTCGCGGCACTTCGCCGCGATCTTCTCCGCCGCGTGCGCGGCCGCGACGCCGCCGATCGCCAGCGAGCGCGAGCCGTACGTGCCCAGGCCCATCGGGCCCGTCGCGGTGTCGCCGTGGACGACCTCGACGAGGGACGGATCGACGCCGAGCCGATCGCCGACGATCTGCGCGAAGCCGGTCTCGTGACCCTGGCCGTGCGGCGACGCGCCGGTGAAGACCGTCACCGATCCCGTCGGGTGCACGCGCACGATCGCCGACTCGTAGAGCCCGATCCCGAGGCCGAAGCCGCTCGGGCCGACCGCCCGCGACGGCGCGAGGCCGCAGATCTCCGTGTACGTCGAGAAGCCGATCCCGCGCAGGATGCCCTGCTTACGGAGCTCGGCCTGCTCGGCGCGGAACGCGTCCATGTCGACGATCTCCAGCGCCCGGTCGAGCGCCGCCTCGTAGTTGCCCGAGTCGTACGTGATGCCGTAGGGCGTCTCGTACGGGAAGTCCGCCTCCGGGATGAAGTTCTTGCGGCGGATCTCGACGGGGTCCATCCCGAGCTCGTCGGCGAGCTGGTCGATCATGACCTCGAGCATGTGCGTCATCTCGGGACGCCCGGCCCCACGGATCGCGTCCGTGAAGAACTTGTTCGTGAGCACCCCGGTGATGTCGGTCTGCACGACCGGGATCTTGTAGCAGCCCGTCATCACGAAGGCCCCGAGCTCCGGGATCATCGGCGTCAGGAGGCCGAAGTACGCGCCGAGGTCCTGGATGATCTTCGCGTGGAAGGCGGTGATCGTGCCGTCCGACGTCGCGCCCATCCGGACGTAGTCGACCTGGTCGCGGCCGTGATGCGAGACCGCCATGTTCTCCGAGCGCGTCTCGATCCACTTCACCGGCCGGCCGAGCTTCTTCGAAGCCCAGGCGCACAGCGTCTCCTCGGCGCAGATCTGCAGCTTGGAGCCGAAGCCGCCGCCGACCTCGGGCGCGATGACGCGCACCTTGTCCTCGCTGATGCCCATCTGCACGGCGTAGAACAGCCGCAGCAGGTGCGGCACCTGCGTCGACGACCAGACGGTCAGGCCACCGGCGCGGTACTCGGCGATGCAGCCGCGCGGCTCGATCGCCGCGCCCGCGGTGCGGTGGTTGACGATCCGCCGCTCGATGACCACGTCGCTCTCGGCCAGCGCCTGCTCGATGTCGCCGCCGCCGCCCATCGACCACTCGTGCGCCTTGTTCGTCCCCAGCGAGGCGTGGACGAGGATCTCGTCCTTCAGCGCCTCCTCGACGTCCACGACGACGGGCAGCGACTCGTACTCGACGTCGACCTTCGCGGCGGCGTCGACGACCGTGTAGCGATCGTCGCCGATGACCATCGCGACGGCGTCGCCGACGTGCGCGACGTGGCCGCGGGCGAGCGGCCAGCGCTCGGGCGTCTTGATCTCGACGCCGGGCGGCGCCCAGGCCATCGGCAGCGGAGCGAGCAGGTCGCTCATGTCCTCGCCGGTGTAGACGCCCTTGACGCCGGGACACGCGAGCGCGGCGGATCCGTCGATCGAGACGATGTTCGCGTGCGCCTCGGTCGAGCGCACGACGGCCGCCCACAGCATCCCCGGCAGGGCGAGGTCGTCGACGTAGGTCGCGCGGCCGGTGATGAGCCGCGGATCCTCCTTGCGGCGCAGCGACTGGCCGACGTACTTCTGGCCCTCGACTTGAACCGTGCTCATCGCGAGGACCTGCCTTTCGAGTTCGCAAACACCATGGTCGAGCAATGGCGCGCAGTCATGCCGCAACTCCCCGTGAGGCCTCGGCGGCGGCCTGGACCGCCTTGACGATGTTCTGGTAGCCGGTGCAGCGGCAGAGGTTGCCCTCCAGGCCCTTGCGGACCTCGGCCTCCGTGATCGGCCCGTCGCCGGTGCGGCGCTCGAGCAGGTCGGCCGCGGCCATGATCATGCCCGGGGTGCAGTAGCCGCACTGCAGGCCGTGCTGGGCCCAGAAGCCCTCCTGCAGCGGATGCAGCTCGCCCTCGGCGCTGGCCATCCCCTCGATCGTCGTGATCGCCGCGCCGTCGCACTGGACGGCGAGCACTGTGCAGCTCTTGACCGACTCCCCGTCGACGAGGCACGTGCAGGCCCCGCAGTTGGAGGTGTCGCAACCGACATGCGTGCCGGTCAGCCCAAGGTCGTCGCGCAGGTAGTGCACGAGCAGAAGTCGCGCAGGGACCTCCGATGCATGCGACTCCCCGTTGACGGTCACCTGCAATGGCACCGTCCGTCCCATGGTCTCCTCCTTCTATCGAACTGCCTCTCCACCCTTACCTAGGCACACTACAGCTGCCGATCCGGCGGCGCACCGAAATCCAGGGTGGGTCCGCCGGGGACGATCCGCGAGGGATTGAGGCTCCGATGCGTGCCGTAGTAGTGGGCCTTGATCTGGTCCAGATCGACGGTCTCGGCGATCCCCGGACGCTGGTACAGCTCCCGCGTCAAGCTCCAGAGTTCGGGTAGTCGTCGATCCGCCGCAGGTTGCACTTGAAGTGCGAGTAGTAGACGGCGTCGAAGCGCACGAGCGTGACGAACAGGCGCCAGTCGGCCTCGGTGATGCGGTCGCCGGTCAGGTAGCGCTGCTCGCCGAGGCGCTCCTCGAGCGCGTCGAGCGTCGCGAAGACGTCGGCGAACGCGCGGTGGTAGGCCGCCTGGCTCGTCGCGAAGCCGGCGGCGTAGACGCCGTTGTTGACGGTCTCGTAGATGCGCTCGTTGAGCGCGTCGATCTCGTCGCGCAGCTGCACCGGATAGAGGTCGACGCCGCGGTCGCCCCACTCGTCGAACTCGGCGTTGAGCATCCGGATGATGTCGGCGGACTCGTTGTTGACGATCCGCCCCTCCTGCTTGTCCCAGAGCACCGGGACCGAGTGGCGCGCGTCGTAGTCCGGGTCGCTGCGCTCGTAGGCCTCGGCGAGGAACGAGAAGCCGTTGACCTCGTCGCCGAACGGGCCGCCCGGGAACGCCCAGCCGCGGTCGTCGCGCAGCGGGTGGGCGAAGGAGACCGAGATCGCGTCCTCGAGGCGCTTGAGGCGGCGCACGATGAGCGCACGCGAGGCCCACGGGCAGGCCTTGGCGACGTAGAGGTGGTAGCGGCCGTGCTCGGCCGGCAGGCCGTCGCGCCCGTCAGCTCGGACCCAGTCGCGGAACGTGCTGTCCTGGCGCACGAAGGTGCCGTCGTCGGACTGCTCTCGCGAGATGGTGCGCACGCGGACGTACTACCCGAGCCCCTCTCAGGCAACCGCGGATGGCGCAGTCCGGCGCGTTGCAATCACGATCCCGGCGACGATCACCACGACGCCGGCGAGCTGCAGCGGCGCGGGCTGCTCGCCGAGCAGCACGATCCCGAGCAGCACCGAGCCGACCGGCTGCACGGTCAGGACGACGGAGGTCAGCGACGCCGGCAGGCGCGGCAGCGCGACGGCGATCAGCAGCCAGCCCAGCACCTGCGAGGTGAGCGCGAGCGTGCACGAGCCAGCCGTGCGCCGGCCAGCTCGGCACGAGGTCGACCTCGCCCAGCAGCGCGCCGGCGGCGACCGCGACGGCGGTCGCCACGAGCGTGGCCGCGAACAGCGGTCCGGCGGGGCGCCGCAGGTCGCGACCGGCCTCGCGCAGGACGAGGATGAAGCCGGTGTAGGCGACCGCGGTCAGCACGCCGTACAGCGCGCCGAGCGCGGGATCGGAGCCGTACGCGCCCTCGCCGACGACGCCCGAGATCAGCACCGCGCCGGCGAACACGAGCGGCACCGCGAGCGCGACGCGTGCCGACGGGCGCTCGCCCAGCAGGACCCACGCGGCGACGGCGACGAGCACGACCTGGAGGTTCGCGAGCACGGTCGCCAGGCCGGCGCCGACGTCGCCGATCGCGTGGTGCCAGAGGATGAGGTCGGCGGCGAAGAACGCGCCCGCGGCGACCGCGTAGCGCCAGTGACCGCGCGGCGGCGGGCCGAAGCGCCGGCGCTCGCGCAGCGCGAGCGCGGCGAGCACCGGCAGCGCGTAGCCGCAGCGGAAGACCGCCGCGGTCGAGGGGCTGACGCTCGCGAGGTCGACGAGGATCGCCGAGAACGCGATCGCGATCGCGCCCGCGAGCGCCGCGAGCGCGGGTCGCTCCGTCAGGGCGCTACGAATGCGCGGCTGCGTCGAGAGCCTGGTTGACGAGCGCGTCGGCGTCGGCGTTCTGGGCCCGCGGAACCGAGCGGATCGACCAGCGCTCGAACCCGCGCAGCGCCTGCAGCGCCGCCGCGTGCAGCGGCTTCATGTCCGGGTGCTTGACCTTGTAGATGCCGTTGACCTGCTTGGCGACGAGCTCGGAGTCGTTGACGACCTCGACCTCGGTGGCGCCGAGCTCGCGCGCGCGCTCGAGGCCGAGCAGCAGCCCGCGGTACTCGGCGACGTTGTTCGTCGCGACCCCGATCGGCTCGGCGGCCTCGGCGAGCACCTCGCCGTCCGGCGCCGAGATGACGGCGCCGGCGGCGGCCGGTCCGGGGTTGCCCCGCGCGCCGCCGTCGACGTGCACGACGACCTTCACCGCCGCATGCTCACTTGGGTTCGATACGCGGAAACTCGCCGGCCACGCGGGCGCGGCGGCGGTCGCGGACCTGGCGCTGCTCGGCCGTCGCCGCATCGTCGTTCGGCCCTCGCCGCTCGGACCTGCGGCGGTCGACGATGACGGTGACGTTCTCGTCGTCGGCGTAGTAGGAGGTGAGCTTCTCGAACAGCTCCGACTCCAGGGCCTCCGGCACGACGCAGTAGATCATGGCCTCACCCTAGACAAGCCCGGGCTCACGCGGCAAGGACAAGGCGTCCACGCTCGTCGGCGGCCGCATTGGCCAGTTGTTCGGGTTCGCTCAGCTCGGAGAGCTCGGCGCCCTGGCCGCTGACGCGCACGCCGGCGGCCTCGTCGGCGAGATCGACCTCGTAGCGATACCAGCACAGCTCCCAGCCGACGACGATCGTCACGATCGCGCCCTCGATCTCGGACGGCACGACCGCGACGATCGGCGTCCCCAGCGAACGCGCGACGCCGGCGATCCGCCGCGGGTGCGCGCTCTGGTTGAAGACGTCGAGCGCGCGCGCCATCTTCAGGTCGGCGTTCGTCGGGACGGCGCGCACGTGGCGCGGCTCGCGCGAGGGCTTCTGCGACTCGAGCGCCGACCGGCGGCGCCACTGCCGCGGCGGCGGCCTCGGCGCCGTTGGTCTCGGAGGCGACGAGCTCCTGCTCGCGCTCCCGGCCGGGCTCGATCCGATCGACGTTGGCGGAGATGCGGCGGTAGGGCAGCTCGACCGGCGGCGGCGGCTCGCGGCGGTGGGACTTCAACCGCTCCAGCAGCGAGCGCGGGCCGCCGCGCGGGCCGTTGCGCCGCACGCCGAGGGTGTTGTCGGCGCCCTCGCGGATCCAGCCCTCGTTCGCGGCGCGCGCGGTGCACAGCTCGCAGACCATCCTGCGCGATCCGTTGGCGATGAACGCATCGGCGTGCTCGCCGCGCAGCAGCGTGCGGCCGCACACGTCGCAGGCGACGACGGCGCGGCTTGTCGTGATCGATTTGCGCTCCATGCTGCCGGTCAGGGTACCGGCCGCGCGAAGCTCCGCGCCGGTCCGGTCAACGGGTGTTCGAGGGCCCGACGTGCTTGCCGAGCCACGTCACGTAGGGGCGCGTGGCGTCGAGCTGGTCGCGCACGAGCTCGCGGCAGCGCTCCTCGTGCAGCCACGGCTCGAGCGCGTGACGGGCGTACACCGTGAGGTTCTTCAGGCGCAGCCGCTCGACGCGCGGGTGGTCCAGCGGGTAGCCGCGCGGGGCTCGCTTGAGGGCCGGCTCGACGAGCGTCATGCCCGCATCGGCGGCCGTGGCGACGGCGCGCTCGAACGCCTTCGCGCGGCGCCCGTCGTCGATGGCGGCACGGAAGCGCTCGAGCTGGTCGGACGCGGGATGGTGCAGCCCGGCGCCGAGCAGCAGCCCGTCGAGCGACAGCTCGACGTAGTAGCCGCCCGCGCCGCCGTAGCCGATCGCGATGCCGAGCTGCTCCTTGATCGGCGGGCGGTGATGGAAGCGCGCGTCGTTGTACGGGCGGAAGAAGCGCGGCGCGCCGAGGTGCGCGACGCTCTCGGCGAGCGCCCGGCCGGGCGCGACGAGATGGTCGTCGTAGCGGGCGCGGTTGGCCTTGAACCAGTCGCGGTCGTTGTTGTCCTCGAGGTCGCGCAGGAACTCGAGCGCTTCGGGTGGCCACATGGCGCTACTCCTGCAGCCGTCATCGGTTCTGCCACCGGCATCGCGGTCATCGTACTGCGCCTCCTTCGGGTCGCTCACACCTCCTTGAGGCCGCGGCGACCCGAAGTTCGCCCCCATCCTAGACGCTCACGCGCTGACCGTCTCCTCCGCCGTCGCCTGCTCGACGACCTTCTGCTGCAGGTGCGCCGGCACCTCCTCGTAGCGCGCGAACTCCATCGTGTAGTCGCCCTGGCCGCCGGTGAGCGAGCGCAGGTCGGGCGCGTACGTGAGCATCTCCGCCATCGGCACCTCGGCCTTGACCTCGGTCAGCCCGCCGCCGACGGAGTCCATCCCCTGCGGCCGGCCGCGGCGCGAGTTCAGGTCGCCGATGACGTCGCCGACGGACTCCTCGGGGATCGACAGCGTGACGAGCATGATCGGCTCCAGCAGCGCCGGCGCCGCGTTGCTCATCGCCTCCTTCATCGCGATCGAGCCCGCGAGCTTGAACGCCATCTCCGACGAGTCGACGGTGTGATAGCTGCCGTCGAAGACCGTCACCGCGATGTCCTTGACCGGGCAGCCGGCGATCGGGCCGGAGTGCATCGCCTCGATCACGCCCTTCTCGACGGCCGGGATGAACGACGTCGGGATGACGCCGCCCTTGATGTGGTTGATGAACTCAAAGCCCGCGCCCGCCTCGCGCGGCTCGATCGAGATGTGGCAGTCGCCGAACTGGCCGCGCCCGCCGGACTGCTTCTTGTGACGCCCGTGCGCCTTGGCCGGCTTGCGGATCGTCTCCATGTAGGGCACGCGCGGCGGCTTCAGCGTGACCTCGGCGCCGAAGCGCTCCTTCAGGCGGTCGACGATCACCTCGACGTGCATCTGCGACAGCCCCGCGATGATCTGGTCGCCGGTCTGCGGGTCGCGGTGCAGGTCGATCGTCGGGTCCTCCTCCTGCAGGCGGCGCAGCGACGTGAAGACCTTGTCCTCGTCGCCCTGGGCCTCCATCGCGAACGCCATGACCGGCGCGGGCAGCACGACGGCGGGCATCGAGATCGGCTCGTCGCGCTCGGCCAGCCAGTCGCCGGCGCGCGTCTCCTTGAGCTTGGCGACGGCGCCGATGTCGCCGGGCCCGAACTCCTCGGCGTGGCCGGACTCCTTGCCGCTGAACACGAGCAGCTGGCCGACGCGCTCCTTGTTGTGGCTCGTCGTGTTCATGACGTGGGAGTCGTGGCGCATGACGCCCTGATAGACGCGGAAGAGGTTGATCCGGCCCGGCGAACGGATCGGCCCGGGTCTTGAAGACATACGCGTACAGCGGCGCCTCGTCGTCGGCCTCGAGCGTGATCTCGGGCAGCTCGAGCGAGCCGTGCTTCACCGGCGACGGGAGGTCCTCGACGATCGCGTCGAGCAGGCGGTTCGTGCCGAGGTTGCGCGTGGCGACGCCGCAGACGACCGGGAACAGCGAGCCGTGGTTCGTGCCGTCCTTCAGCACGGCGACGATCTCGTCGTGGGCGATCTCCTCGCCCTCGAGGTAGCGCTCCATGAGCGAGTCGGAGACCTCGCAGATCTCGTCCATCATCATCTCGCGGTACTGCTCGGCGAGCTCCTGCAGATCGGCGGGGATCTCGATCTCGGTGCAGTTGTCGCGGCCGTCCCCGCTGTAGCGGTAGGCCTTCATGTCGACGAGGTCGATGATGCCGCTGACGTCGTGCTCGGAGCCGATCGGGATCTCGGTCGCGACGACATGGCCGCCGAAGGCCTCCTTGAGCGACTCGAGCGCCCGGAAGAAGTCCGCGCGCTCGCGATCGAGCATGTTCACGAAGATCATGCGCGCGAGGTCGAGCTCCTGCGCGCGGGCCCACAGGCGCCGCGTCGAGACCTCGACGCCCATCACGCCGTTGACGACGAAGACCGCCGACTCGCAGACGCGCATCGCGCCCAGCGCATCGGCGACGAAGCTCGGCTCGCCGGGGGTGTCGACGAGGTTGATCTTGCGACCGTCCCAGGCGAAGGAGCTGAGCGCGAGGGAGATCGACATCTTGCGCGCCTGCTCGTCGGGCTCGGAGTCCGAGACGGTCGTGCCGTCGAGCACGGAGCCGAGCCGGTTCGTCGCCTGCGCCTCGAACAGGAGCGCCTCATGCAGCGAGGTCTTTCCGCTGCCACGATGGCCGACAAGGGCTACGTTGCGAATGCGGTCAGCAGGCTTATGCATGCCGCGGCTCCTCTCCTCGGGGATCGCGCGATGCTAGTACGGCCTCGTTCAAATATCGACCGCTTCAGCGGCGTGTCGGCCAGCGGGAGGTCAGTCGCCGGCGATGTTCTCCTCCGCCATCCGGCCGCGCAGCCGCAGCACCGCCTTCGTGTGCAGCTGGGACACGCGCGACTCGGTCACGCCGAGGACCTCGCCGATCTCTCGGAGGGTCAGGTTCTCGTAGTAGTAGAGGGCCACGACGAGCTTCTCGCGCTCGGGCAGCCGCGCGATCGCGTCGGCGATGCGGTCCTTCAGCTCGGTCGCGTCGATGACGTGGGCGGGATCGGGCGCGCCGGGGTCCTGCAGCGTGTCGAGCAGCGAGACCTGGTCGCCGGAGGCATCGGACACCGTCCACAGCTCGTCGAGCGCCGCGACCGTCGAGTTGGAGATCTGCAGCAGCGCGTCCTGGAAGTCGGAGACCGACATCTCCAGCGCGACGGCCATCTCCTCGTCGGTCGGCGCGCGCTGGAGCTTGTGCTCGAGCTGCGTGTTCGCGCGCTCGATCGCGCGGGCCCGGGCGCGCACCGAGCGCGGCACCCAGTCCAGCGAGCGCAGCTCGTCGATGATCGCGCCCTTGATGCGCGTGATCGCGTAGGTCTCGAACTTGATCTCGCGCTCGAGCTCGAAGCGCTCGATCGCCGAGATCAGGCCGCCGAGCCCGTAGGAGATGAGGTCGGCCTCCTCGACATGGGCGGGCAGGCCGGACGCCATCCGGCCCGAGACGTACTTGACGAGCGGCGAGTAGGCGACGACGAGCCGTTCGCGCGCACGATCGTCCCCGTCGCGCTTATACCGGCGCCACAGGTCCTTCAGCTCGATGGATTTCACGTTGGTCTCCAACTGCTCAGGCCCTCGGATGCGCGCGCGCATACGCATGTTTCAGGCGCGCCGACTCTACCCGAGTGTAGATCTGCGTCGTGGACACCGAGGCGTGGCCGAGCAGTTCCTGGATCGATCGCAGGTCCGCGCCGCCCTCCAGGAGGTGGGTTGCGAACGAATGGCGCAGGGCGTGCGGGTGCACGTCGCCGTGCACCGCGGCGTGGCGCGCCCAGACGCGCAGGCGCCTGCGAATGTCCGATGTCGACAGGCGCCGGCCGGACTTCGAGAGAAACAGGGCGGGCTCGCCGGGCTCGTGCACGAGCGCCGCGCGGGCGCGCTCGAGGTAGCGCGCGACGGCCTGCAGCGCGGGCTCGCCGGCGGGCACGAAGCGCGTCTTGGCGCCCTTGCCCTCGACGCGCAGCTCCTCGGCGTCGAAGTCGACCGACGTGAGGTCCAGCGAGACGAGCTCCGCGGCGCGCAGGCCGCTGGAGTAGGCGATCTCGAACAGCGCGCGATCGCGCAGCTCCAGCGGCGTCGAGGCCGGGATGCGGTCCAGCAGGCGGCTGATCTCCTCGGGCGCGAGCACGCTCGGCAACGTCGCGGCGCGCTTGGGCGCCGCCAGCAGGTCGGCCGGGTTGGCCTCGATCTCGCCGTGCTCGCGCAGGGTCTCGAAGAACGCGCGCAGGGCGGCGAGCTTGCGGGCGACCGTCGCGGGCGCCGAGCGGCGCTCCGAGAGCGCGGCGGCGTAGCGGCGCAGCAGGCGGTGCGTCACGCCGGCTGCCTCGACGTGCTGCACAGCTCGCCCAGCCGGCGAACTGGCGCAGGTCGGCGGCGTAGGCGCTGCGGGTCTTCTCCGCGGCGCCGCGGCGGCGCAGATCCTCGTCGAACCGCTCGAGAGCGGCGCGCCAGCTCGCGCTAGCCTCGGGTTCGATGGGCGTCTTCTTCATCGACACGGATCATGGGACGGTCGCTACCCAGCACCAGCTGATCGAAGCCGGGATCGCCCCGGCGGCGGGCATCCCGCCGCGGCCGTGGCTGCGCGTACAGGGGACGGGCGACGCTTCGACGATGTGGTACGCGGTCATGCGCAAGCGGGAGCGGGGGGTCTTCATCGGCACGCTCGTCCTTCGACACTCGCCCCATCATGCCTTGCTGCTGGCGTCGGGGTGGGAGGAGATCCCGGCGGTCGGAATCGGCGTCGGCGCGCAGTGCAGCGTCAGCCGGTCGCGAGTGGATGTAGATCGGCGTGCCGATCGGCACCTGGTCGTAGAGCGCCTCGACGTCCTCGATCAGCATCCGGATGCAGCCGTGCGAGGCGTTTGATCCGATCGAGCCGCGGGCGTCCGTGCCGTGCACGCCGACGCCGTCGTAGACGCCCAGCCAGCGCGCCTTGAGCGGGTTGTTCGGCGCGCCGCCGGGAATGACCGTGCCCGCCAGCTTCCCGGCCCAGTCGGAGTTCGGAACGTGCCAGGCGGGATTGATCGCCTTGTTCTGGATCTTGTAGAGGCCGGCCGGCGTCTCCAGGCCCACCTGGCCGACGGCGATCGGGTAGGCCTTGACCTTCTTGAGCTTCTTGAAGAGGCTGATCCGGAAGTTGCCGCGATCGACGGCCAGGACGACGGGGTACCGCTTGGCGAGATCTTCGCCCGAGACCTTCGGCTGCACCGTGTGGATCGCCGCGGTGATGGTGCGGTCGCCGACCGCCGACACGAGCGCGGTCTGGATGTCCTCTGCGCAGCTGCGTGGCGTCGATCGCCCGGCCCGTCCGCGCCTGGCGGATCGCGACGGAATTCGGCGAGAAGTCGACCTTGGCGTCGACGGCCTCGTGGTTGACGGCGACGCGCACGCGGTCGACGAGGCGCTGCACGGCGGTGCGCGAGTACTCGATGTCCGGCGCCGAGGCGCGCTTCGACCTCCTGGCCGCTGATCGCGCGCCACGTGCGGGCGAGGATGCCGCCGGAACGGCCGCGCTCGACCGCGTCGTCGACCATCACGTCGAGGTTGGCGTGAATGCGCGCCTCGCGCGCTGTGAGCTTGAACGTCCTGTCGGCGGCGGTGACGACGAGCGGGGTGTTCAGCGGCTTCAGCAGGCGCTCGTGCACGCGTGCGCGCGCTTCGTTGCGCGACAGCCCGCCGACGTCGACCGGACCGATGCTGACACCGTCTGCGATGACGTCGCCGCGGCTTGCGTCCCACGCGAAGAGCGCCGCGATGCCGACGAGAACGACGGCAGCCATGGCGATGAGCGTGGTCGGTTTGGGGGGCATTGCCTTCCTTGTTCTCGGCGACTGCTGGTGCGCGGATCACTGTACGCGACCACTGTTACGACAGTGACGGCTGCAGCGCTTCTTGCCTGGTTTATGGGCGAATGCGGGCGCGCCGGCGCAGCAGCGGATCGAGCTTCGCCGCCAGCCCGCGCCAATCCTCCGCGCAGATGACGTCCTCCTCCTCGCAGAGGTCGCGATTCCACGGGTGGGCGATCGTCGCGACGAGGATCCCGTGCTCGATCGCCCGGGCGAGGTTCACCGGGCTGTCGTCGATGAGCAGCTCGATCCCGAGGTCGACGCAGAGGCGCACCTTGTCGTCGGAGCACTGAAGGTCGTCGTAGGGCAGGCCGATCTGCGCCAGCCAGTCGGCCGTGGGCCCGCGGGCGCCGGTCTCGCGATGGCTCGTGATCTGGATGAAGTGGCCGTCGCCGCGCCAGCGCTTGACGGTCTCGACCGCGTCGGGGTACGGCCGGCCGGAGAGGATCGCCTCCGGGCAGTGGGTCTCCTGGATGCACAGCCGCAGCTGGTCGGGCCGCAGGCGGGTGATGCCCCAGTCCAGCTGCTCCTCGTAGGGCAGGTCGATCCCGAAGCGGCGCAGCGCGGCATCGGAGAGACGATCCCAGTAGTGATGGAGCGTCGAGTCGATGTCGATGGCGATGCGCATATGTCGCTGACCCGTGGTCGTGCCGTCAAGCGTAGAGGTCTCGAGGAGCGAGTACGAGCTCGCGTAGATCCCGCTCGATCCGGACCACGGCTCGGATCCGTGACGGGCTCTCCACCCGCGCGTGCCATCCGCGGCTTGGCGCGGCGATCGGGCGGGGAACATGGGCTGGCGACGTGATCCGCATCGGCTGCAGCGGCTGGAACTACGCCGCCTGGCGCGAGTCCTTCTATCCGAAGGGGCTGCCCGCGTCGCGCTGGCTGGAGCACTACGCCACGGTCTTCGACACCGTCGAGGTCAACACGACGTTCTACCGGCTGGTGCAGCGCTCGACCGTGGAGCGCTGGGTGCAGCAGACGCCGAGCGGCTTCTGCTTCGCGGTGAAGTCCTCGCGCTACCTCACCCACGTCAAGCGGCTGGCCGACATGGAGCGCGGCGTGCAGCGGCTGATCGAGCCGCTGCAGCCGCTGCGCGACGCCGGCCGGCTCGGGCCGATGCTCTGGCAGCTGCCGGCGAACTTCCGCCGCGACGACGAGCGACTGGCGTTCGCGCTCGATCACCTGCCGCCGGGGCGCCACACGTTCGAGTTTCGCCATGCGTCGTGGTTTGCGCCCGAGGTCTACGAGCTGCTGCGCTGGCACAACGTGGCGCTGACGATCGCCGACCGTCCCGGGCCTCGAGTTTCAGTCCCACGAGATCACCGCGGACTTCACCTACGTGCGCTTTCACCACGGCCACCGCGGCCGGCGCGGGAATTACTCGCAGTCAGAGCTCGCGGAGTGGGCCGAGCGGATCGGCGAGTGGGCGGCCACGATCGACGTGTTCGCGTACTTCAACAACGACTGGGAGGAGTTCGCGCCGCGCAACGCGCTCGCGCTCAAGCGGCTGCTGGGCCTCAGCTGACGGCGCCCTCGCGAGGCGCTGGCGCTCAGCGGCTGCTGGGCCTCAGGTGACGGCGCCCTCGGAGGCGCTCGACACGAGCTTTGCGTACTTCCCCAGGACGCCGCCGAGCTCGGCGTTGTCGTTGCCCTGGTAGGCCGCGATGCGCTCGGCGATCGTCGCGTCGTCAAGCGCGACGTCGAGCCGGCGGGCGTCGACGTCGATCGTGATCACGTCGCCGTCGCGGACGGCGGCGATCGGCCCGCCGCGGACCGCCTCGGGCGCGACGTGCCCGGCCATGAACCCGTGCGTCGCCCCGCTGAAGCGCCCGTCGGTGAGGAGCGCGACGTGCTCTCCCATCCCGACGCCGTTGAGCGCCGCGGTGACGGCGAGCATCTCGCGCATGCCGGGCCCGCCGGCCGGGCCCTCGTTGCGGATCACGATGACGTCGCCGCGCTCGATCTTCCCGCTCGACGACGGCCGCCATCGACTCCTCTTCGCTCTCGAAGACGCGTGCCGGACCCTCGTGGCGGCGGCGCTCGTGGCCGGAGAGCTTCACGACGCAGCCGTCCGGCGCGAGGTTGCCGCGCAGGATCGCCAGTCCGCCCGTGGCCTTGATCGGTTCGTCGAGGGGGCGCACGACCCGCTGGCCCTCGGTCTCCGTCGCCTCGCGCGCATGCGCGCCGATGGTGCGCCCGGTGACCGTGATCGCGTCCCCGTGCAGCAGGCCGGCCTCGAGCAGGCGCTTGGCGACGAGCGGCACGCCCCCGGCGGCGTAGAGGTCCGTCGCGACGTAGCGGCCGCCCGGCTTGAGGTCGCACAGCAGCGGCGTCTGCTCGGAGATGCGGTCGAAGTCGTCGATGTCGAGCTCGACGCCGGCCTCGCGGGCGACGGCGAGCAGGTGCAGCACGCCGTTCGTCGAGCCGCCCGACGTCGCGATCGCAGCGATCGCGTTCTCCAGCGACGCCTTCGTGATGATCTCGCGCGGCCGCAGCCCGCGGTCGAGCACGTCCATGATCAGCCTGCCGGCCTCGATCGCGACGTCCGCCTTGCTGGCGTGCTCGGCCGGCACCATCGCCGAGCCCATGGGGCTGATGCCGAGGATCTCGAAGGCCATCGCCATCGTGTTCGCGGTGAACTGGCCACCGCACGCGCCGGCGCCGGGGCTCGCGACCAACTCGAGCTCGGCGAGGTCCTCGTCGCTCATCGTGCCCGCCGCATGCGCCCCGACGGCCTCGAAGACATCCTGGATCGTGACGTCGTGGCCGCGGAACCGGCCGGGCGCGATCGAGCCGCCGTAGAGCATCACGCCGGGCAGGTTCAGGCGCGCGAGCGCCATCACCGTGCCGGGGATCGTCTTGTCGCACGCGCTGAGCGCGACGATCCCGTCGAAGAGGTGGCCGCGAGCGACGAGCTCGATCGAGTCCGCGATGACCTCGCGCGAGACGAGGCTCGTCTTCATGCCGCTCGTGCCCATCGTGATGCCGTCGGAGATCGCGATCGTGTTGAGCTCCATCGGCGTGCCGCCGGCCTGGCGGATGCCCTCCTTGACCTTCGCCGCGAGTGCACGCAGGTGGAAGTTGCAGGGCATCGTCTCGATCCACGTCGAGGCGACCCCGATGATCGGCTTGCTCATCGCCTCCGCGTCGAAGCCGATGCCGTGCAGGTAGGCGCGCGCAGGCGCGCGCCCGGCCCCCTCCGTGAGGGCGCGCGAGTTGTGCTTTGGATCGAGCTTGCCGTTCGTGCTCACGGAGCGTGAACACTACCCGCGCCGCGCTGCTGATCGCGGAGCCGCGCCTGCTCCCACTGGCCCAGTCGCCAGAGGTCGCGCTTGATCTGCTTGGGATCGACCTGGCGCCCGGGCAGGTGCATGTTCGCGCTGGCGATGATGCGCCGTTCGTCACCGGTCAGCGCCATCCACTTCGCGAGCACGTCGTCGGAATCGGGCAGGCGCGCCGAGCCGTAGGGACGCGTCTCGTCGGGGAACGTCACGCAGTATTCGCTCAGCAGGCGGCGCGTCTGCGGCAGGTAGGCGACGACCGGCTTGTGCGGATAGATGAGGTACGCGTAGGTCGCCCCGCGGACGTCGCCATCGCTCAGCGGCCCCTCGGAGAGCCCGCCCCAGACCCGGATGAAGCCCAGGTCGCTGTACATCGCCCACTCTTCCTCGTTGACGCACGAGCGCAGCAGCGTGCGCGCGCGCTGCTCGGCGCGGCGCTCGCGTCCGGGGTCGTAGCCCTCGATCTCGATCCGCGCGCGGCGCGCACGCCAGCGCGAGATCTTCTCGGCGGCGACGGGCCACGCGACCTCCCACAGCAGCACGAGGACGACGATGATGCTGGCGCTGATCGCAAGCAGCATCGGCGACGTCACCTACCTGCCGCCCGCTGCGCGCGGGAAGAAGATCACGCGGTCGGCGTCCTGCGGGACGTCGTCGAAGCTCGACACCATCTGGGCCTCCCGGCGTCCACCGGCCCCCGCGCGCGGCACCGCCGCCCACATGCCGGCCTCCAGCTGGGCGCGGAATGCCTCGACGAGCTCGTCGTGCTCGGCTGGGACGTCGACATCGCCCTCTGCGATGACGACCTCCCCATGCCCGGGCTTCATTCGGAGGAACCGCACAGCGGCGGATTATGGCAAAGCGACGGCGCCCCCAGGAAGGGTTCGTCCGACAGATCTCACTCCTGGCGCGCAAGCCCGAAGACGTCGACGGGCCCCGCGCCCTCGCCGAGCTCGCGCAGGCCGCCGGCAACGGCGTCAGCAGCCACCGCCCGCGCGCGGCGCGCCGCCGCCAGCGGATCGTCCCCCAGCGCGAGTCGCGCTGCCAGCGTCGAGGAGTGCGTGCAGCCCGAGCCATGCGCGGCGCCGTCCGCGTGACGCGGGCCGGCGCAGCTCCGTGAGCGTCGTGCCGTCGAAGAAGAGGTCGGTGGCGGCGTCGCGGTGACCTCCGGTGACCACGACGTTGCGGGGGCCCAGCGCGTGGAGCGCGCGGACCAGGTCGATCCCGTCCAGGTGCTCGTCATCGGCAAGCGCCCGTGCCTCGGCGAGATTCGGCGTGATGACGGTCGCGCGGGCGACGATGAGCGTGCGCAGGGCGTCGATCGCGTCGGGCGCCAGCAGCCGCGTCCCGGACTCGGCGATCATGACCGGATCGTGGACCACCGGGGTTCCAGGCGGTAGTTCGTCGAGCGCCCGCGCGACCGCTTCGATGGTCGCGACATCGCCGAGCATCCCGATCTTGACCGCATCGACGCCGAGGTCCTCCGCGACCGCACGGATCTGGCCGGCGATGATCTCGGGGTCGACCGTCTGGACGGCGCAGACCGCCAGCGTGTTCTGGACGGTGATCGCCGTGATCGCGGTCGTCCCATGGACGCCGGCGCGCGCAAACGCCTTGATGTCGGCCTGTATGCCGGCTCCGCCGCCGGAGTCCGACCCGGCGATCGAGAGCGCGACGGGAACGCGGCGGGCTCGCACGCGGTCGAGCATAGGGCCGTCTACGGGAGCCGGACATACTGCCCTCCGGGTCCGCGGCGAACGAACCCCAACAGCTCGAGCTCGGCCAGCCCCGCGAGCACGTGCTGTGCCTCGGCGGAGGAGCTCGCGAGCGACGAGACCGTGTCGCGGCCGTCCTCGACGCGCCGCAGCAGTGCGCGCAGAGCCGGCTCCAGCTCGTCCGGCCTGCGACCGGTCAGCGCGGTGGCGACACCGATACCGAGCGCCTCGTCGAGGGCATCCTGGGCGTGGCGGATGACGAGCGCTCCGTCGCGCAGCAGCGCGTTTGATCCGGCGCAGCGCAGAGCGGTGACCGGGCCGGGTACCGCGCCAACCGCCCGGCCGAGATCCTGGGCGAGGTCGGCCGTGATCAGCGAGCCGGAGCGCTCGGTCGCCTCGACGACGATCGTCATCGACGACAGTCCCGCGATCGTGCGGTTACGTGCAGGAAAGCACCAGCGAAACGGCCTGAACCCGGGCGGCATCTCAGAGATCGCCGCCTGTGTGCGTACGAGCTCGCGGTGCAGGCTGCGCTTGCTCTGCGGATAGGGCACGTCGGCGCCGCTCGCCAGCACGGTGATCGTCGGTCCGCCGACCTCGAGCGCCCCCGTGTGCGCAGCCGCGTCGATGCCGAGCGCCATGCCGCTGACCACCGTGACGCCGGCGGCGGCCAGCCCCCGGCCCAGGCTGCGCGCGACCTGAAGACCGTCGGCGCCGGCCCGTCGCGCGCCGACGACCGCCACCGCAGGCGTGTCGCGATCCGCGAGCGCCGCGAGCCGTTCGGTGTCGCCGGCGACGTGCAGTACGGCAGGCGCGTCGCGGGCCTCCAGCAACCGTCCTGGATAGTCGCCGTCGTGACGGCACACCGCGCGCATCGACGTCGCCTCGAGGCGCTCGCGCGCACCGGTGGGATCAAAGGCGGCGTGTGCGCGCTCGATCGCGGCCCGGCGCTCTCCGGCAAGCGCCGCGATCAGCCGGTCGTCCGGCAGCGCCAGCAGCTCGGAGAGCTTGTGACGGTCCCGCCGCGCACGCTCGACGTGCGGCGCGAGCCGCGCGACGAGGGCGGTCCGGCGCAGGCATTCGTCGCACGCCGTCATGCGGCCATCTCCCCGTCGAGCACCTCTTCGTGGCGAAGGGCGAGCGCCTGATTGACATCCGCCGCACGGACGCGAGCACGACCGCCGAGGTCCGCGATCGTCCGCGCGACGCGCAGGATGCGTCCGTGGCCGCGCGCGCTGAGCGTGCCCCTCTCGTACGCGAGCCGCAGCACGGCGTGCGCTCCCGCATCGGCGTGGACGAGCTCGCGCACGAGGCGCGGAGTGAGCTCGGCGTTCGTGCGCAGGCCGGTGCCGGCGAGCCGGTGCGCCTGACGTTCACGCGCTTCGAGGACGGCCGCGAGCACGTCGTGCGACGGCGTCCCGGCACAGCCGTCGAGGTCTTCGGGCTTCGGGCGCGGCATGTGCACGAGCAGATCCATCCGGTCCAGCAGCGGCCCGCTGAGCTTGCGCCGGTGGCGTGCGACGTCGGCCTCCGAGCAGCGGCAGCGCCGGTCACCGGCCAGTCCGCAGGGGCACGGATTCGTCGACGCGACGAGCTGAAAGCGCGTCGGGAAGGTGACGGTGCGCTGGCCGCGCACGATCGCAACGATGCCGTCCTCGAGCGGCTGGCGCAGCGATTCGAGCGCCGGGCGGCTGAACTCGGAGAGCTCGTCGAGGAAGAGGACGCCGTGGTGGGCCAGACTCGCCTCCCCCGGCTGCGGCAGCGTGCCACCGCCGACCAGGCCGGCCGGTGAGATCGTGTGATGCGGAGCGCGAAACGGCCGCTGCGCCACGAGCCCGTCTCCGACGTGCCGGCCGGTGATGCTGTGGATGCGCGTCACCGCAATCGCCTCGTCGCGCGTCAGGGGCGGCAGGATCGAGGTCACGCGCCGGGCGAGCATCGTCTTGCCGGTGCCCGGCGGCCCGGAGAGCAGGACGTTGTGCGCACCCGCGGCGGCGATCGTGATCGCGTGGACCGCCTCCGAATGGCCGCGCACGTCGGCGAGGTCCAGCTGCTCATCCCCGGTGTCCCGCACCAGCGGGGGCGGAAGCTCCGGCGGCTGGTCGCCGCGCAGGATCGCCGCCACCTCGCTGAGGCGCGCGATGCCGGCGACGGAGAGCCCGTCGACGAGCGCCGCCTCGCGCGCGCAGTCACGCGGGACGATGAGCCCCTCGATCCCGGCGCTCCGCGCGCCCTCGGCGACCGTCAGCACGCCGCGGCAGTGACGCAGCTCTCCTCCGAGCGAAAGCTCGCCGAACACCGCCCAGCGATCGAGCTGCGCCGCCGGGAGCTGCTCGGACGCGACGAGCACGCCACAGGCGGTCGCCAGATCGAAGCCCGGCCCGACCTTGCGCAGGTGTGCGGGCGCGAGGTTGACGGTGATCCGCCGCTGCGGGAACTCGAAGCCGGCGTTGATCAGCGCGCTCTGCACGCGCTCGCGCGACTCGCGCACCGCGGCGTCGCCGCGACCCACGATCGTGAAGGCGGGCAGGCCGCGCCTCAGGTCGACCTCGACGGTGATCCGTCGGGACGAGAGGCCATCGATCGCAAACGTCGTCACATGGGCGAGCATGGGCGAGACCGTAGGCGCGATCCTGTGACGGCGCAGCACGTCTCTGTGACGATTTTGCGGCGAATTTGCAGCGACTTTGCGGGCCGCGAAGACGGCACGGCATCTGCGCGAAGTTGTTGCGATTGCGTGCTGAAACGGCACACGCCGCTGCCTAGCGTGGCCGGCAATGGTCATCGATCTTCGGCACCACCTCGGCCGCGTCGGCGAGCGTCTGGCGTGTGAGCACCTCGAGCGACTCGGCTATCGCGTCGTCGCGCGCAACCACCGCACGCGCTTCGGCGAGCTCGACCTCATCGTCTGCGACGACACGTGGCTCGTGTTCGTCGAGGTCAAGACGCGTCGCACGGGCGCGCTCGAGTCATCCGTCCAAGCGGTTTCGGTGGACAAGCAGCGTCGCGTGCGCAGCATGGCGGCCGCGTGGCTCGTCGAGGCGACGGACCGCCCGCGCTCGCGCGAGCTGCGCTTCGACGTCGTCGGCGTCACGGTCGACCGCAACAGCCGGCTCGTGCGGCTCGACCACCTCGAGGGAGCGTTCTGATCGTGCGACTACAGCGCGAGCTGCTGGTACGCCGTCGACTGAAAGCTCAGGCGGTGCAGGGGCGAGACGCCGAGGCGCTGGATGGCGTCGCGGTGCTCGGGGGTCGAATAGCCGACGTGTGCAGCGAACTCCCAGCCGGGGTGCAACGCGTCGGCGCGGCGCATGTAGCGATCGCGCGTGACCTTGGCCACGATCGACGCGGCCGCGATCGCCGCCGACGTCGCGTCCCCTTCGACGATCGCGCGCTGCTCGTAGCCGGTGTCGCCGACCGCGAAGCCATCGGACAGGCAGATGCAGCCCGGGCGGGCGACGCCGACGAGCGCGTCGCGCAGCGCGGCGAGGTTCGTCTTGTGCAGGCCGCGTGTGTCGATCGTGCGCGCGCAGCGCGAGACGACGCAGACCTTGACGGCCGTGCGCATGACGATCGGGAACAGCTCCTCGCGCACCTCGTGCGTGTGCTGCTTGGAGTCGTTGAGACGGCTCAGCGCGCGCAGTTCGCGCGTCGTGAGCGACTCGATGTCGAACAGCACCCCGGCTGCGACGAGCGGACCGGCGAGACAGCCGCGGCCGGCCTCGTCGGCGCCCGCGACCCACCGGACGCCGAGGCGGCGGTCGAACGCGAACAACCGGCGACCGCTCGAGCGCTTGCGCGTGGCGGCCTTGCGGCGGGCGCGGCCCTCAGGGTCAGACGAAGCGGCCACCGAACCGGTACTTGCGGGCGAAGGCTCGGCCGGCGATTGCGTCGACACGGACGGGTCCGGAGAAGCGGTTGTCGTCAGAGGCTCCACGGCTGTCGCGCATCATGAAGCAGCGGGCGGGCGGAATCGCTGATGGCGGTCGTGACACCGCACTGTGCGTTCTTTTACAACAAGCCGATCCGTTTCGGAGGCCAGTACGTGGCAAAGGCGTTTCCGATGATCCAGTCGCGTGGTATGGGACCCCAGAAGCGACTGTCGTCCGAGGCGCCGCGGTTGTCGCCCATCATGAAGTAGTGATCCTTCGGGATCGTGATCGGCGTCGTCAGGTTGCACTCGGGGCCGCCGCCGCAGGGCTCGATGAAGGGCTCGGACTGGCGCTTGCCGTTGCGCACGACGTGCCCGTCCTCGATCGCGAGCGTGTCGCCGGGGCCGGCGACGATGCGCTTGATGAAGTTCACGTCTGCCTTCCCGGGGGTCGGCTTCGGGCACGGCTGGTTGGGCTGGCGGCGCGCGCCGCACTGCACGTCGTTCTCCGCCCCGGTCGGCGGATGGAAGACCGTGACGTCACCGATCGCCGGATCGCCGAAGCTGTTGCCGATGCGATTGACGAGCACGCGCTGGCCGATCGCCAGCGTCGGCACCATCGACTCAGAGGGAATCCGGTAGGGCTTGACGAGAAACGCCTGGATGCCGAGCGCCAGGCCGAGCGCCACAGCCACGATCAGGACGAGTTCGACGAACGAGTTGGTGCGGGACGCTTCTGCTTTTTTCACGGCTGCTCGCCGGAAGCGGCCTTGACGGCCTCACTCTCGGCAGCGGTCCCGCCGGGCGGGACCCCTTCGGTGCCTGCAGCCTGTGATTCGGCCTCGACCGCTTCTGCGACGACCTCCTCGGCCACGACGCCCTCGGCATCGACGGCCTCCGGCTCGGCCGCAGCTTCGGCTTCCAGCTGCGCGGCGGGGTCGTGCAGCAGCCCCGCCTCGACGCGCTCCTCCGGGCCGGTGTAGCGGCGCTCGCGAACGCGGGCACGCTTGCCGACGCGATCGCGCAGGTAGTAGAGCTTCGCGCGCCGCACGTCGCCGCGGGCGGCGACCTCGATCTTCTCGATCTTCGGCGAGTGCACGGGGAACGTGCGCTCGACGCCGACGCCGAAGGACTGCTTGCGCACCGTGAAGGTCTCACGCGCGCCGTGGCCCTGGCGCTTGATGACGACGCCCTCGAAGACCTGGGTGCGCTTGCGCGTGCCCTCGATGACCTGGAAGTGCACGCGCAGGCGGTCGCCCGCCTGGAAGTTGGGGACACGGCGCAGTTGAGCGCGCTCAAGGCTTTCGATGACTGAGGACATGGCGAAGAAGGGCGCGGTCGAGGGGGTTTGGCCGCGGCGACGCAGGATGATAGCGACGCTCCGTCGTCCCCGACCCCGCCCCGCGTAACGACCCTTTGTCCTCCCCGGCCCTGCCCGCCCAGCGACGCCCGATCCTTCCCGGCTGCGCCCCGCGCAGGCCACCCCCCCGGCTGCGGGCCCGCCCCCGCGTAGCCCCGCCCGTGGACGCTCAGTCCTCCCCGCGTAGCCACCCTCCGTCCCGCCGGCCCGCTCCGCGTAGCCCACCCTCCGTCCCCGCCAGCCCGCCCCGCGTAGCCCCGCCCGTGGACGCTCAGTCCTCCCCCGCCCCGCCCCGCTCGCGCGAGCGCTCCAGTCGCCAGGAGCGGATCTGCTCGTGGTGACCGGAGAGCAGGACGTCGGGCACCCGCCAGCCGCGGTACTCCGCAGGACGCGTGTAATGCGGGTACTCCGGGCGCCCGCCCAGCGCTGGCGAGAAGGATTCCTCGAGCGCCGATTCACTGTGACCGAGCGCGCCGGGCAGCTTGCGCATGACCGCGTCGCAGAGCACCATCGCGGCGAGCTCGCCGCCCGCCAGGACGTACCGGCCGATCGACACCTCGTCGGTGGCGAAGTGCTCGACGATGCGCTCGTCGAAGCCCTCGTAGCGCCCGCACAGCAGCGTGATGTCGGGCTCCTGCGCCAGTTCGTCGACGAGCCGGTCGTCGAGCAGCCGGCCGCCGGGCGTCAGGGCGATGACCCGCCGCTGGTTGCGCAGGTCGACCGGGTCGGTCCCGTCGTAGAACGCCCGCAGCGCCGCATCCATGACGTCGACCCGCAGAACCATCCCGGCACCGCCGCCGAACGGCGTGTCGTCGACCTGCCCGCCGCTCAGCGGCGTGTGCTCGCGCAGATCGAGCGTGCGCAGCGAATGGCCGTGGGCGACGGCGTTGGCGACGTGGCGCTGCGCGCGAAACCAATCGAACCACTCGGGGAACAGCGTGACGACGTCGAGGCGCACGAACGCTCCCCGCTACCGCGCCGGCGCCGGCGCCGGCGCCGGCGTGATGTACCAGCGCTCGCACCCACGCCCGCGCAGCGCGATCGGAGGCCACTACGGCGCCTCGATCCCCAGAAACCCGGGATCGACCACGATCCGGCGAGCCTCGATGTCGACGCTGAGCACCGCGTCGCCGACCATCGGCACGAGCAGGTCGCCGACCTCGAGCGCCTCGCACGAGGGCAGCGGCCGCAGCCGCGCCACGGCGCCGAGCTCGCGGCCGTCCGCGGTCACGACCATGCAGCCCTCGAGGTCCTCGGCCCAGTACTCGCCGGCCGGCAGCGGCGGCGCGACGGCACGCTCCACCATGAGGTCCTCGCCGCGCAGCGCCTCCGCTGCGGCGCGGTCGTCGACCCCGCGCAGGCGCAGGATCGGCCGGTCCTCCGTCCCCGCCCGGCGCACGATCTCGAACACCTCGTCGGCGATCCGCACAACGCCCCCGAGCGACAGCAGCATCCCGCGCGGGCGCGTCACGTGAAAGGACCCGTCGAGCCCGTGCGGACGCCCGACCCGGCCCGCGTTCAGCAGCGACATCTCGTGTCGAGCCTATATGATCGCAGGGCCTAGATCGGCCATCCGTAGTCGACGATGTCGACGAACACGCGGCAGCCTTCCTTCACGGCGGCGGCCTTCAGCACGGTCCGCAGCGCGTTGGCGGTGCGACCGCCGCGCCCGATCACCTTGCCGTAGTCCTCCTCACCGACCGACAGCTCGAGCACGACGCTGCCGTCGTCCTCGTCGAAGTGCTCGACGCGAACGGCGTCGGGATCGTCAACGAGGGCCCGGGCGAGGTATTCCAGAAGCTCTTGCACGGGGCGGGTGGCCCTGTGATCGAACTACGAGATGCCCTGGATGTGCAGCAGCTTGCGCACCTGGTCGGACGGCTGCGCGCCGCGCTCGAGCCAGTGGCGCGCGCGATCCTCGTCGACGCGGATCGTCGACGGATCGGTCTGCGCGTTGTAGTGGCCGATCGTCTCGATCACGCGACCGTCGCGCGGCGACCGGGAGTCGGCGACGACGATGCGCCAGATCGGATCCTTGCGGCCACCGACACGGGTGAGTCTCATTCGAACAGCCATAACCGCGAGACAGCCTAGCGAGCCTGTCGCATGAGCGCCTGGAGGTCGGGCATGTTGCCCTTGCCGAGCTGCTTCATGAGCTTCTGCATCTGGCCGAACTGCTTGACGAGCTGGTTGACGTGCTGGACCGTCGTGCCCGACCCGCGCGCGATTCGCAGCCGCCGCGATCCCTTGATGAGATCGGGCCGGCGGCGCTCGAGCGGCGTCATCGACAGGATGATCGCCTCGATGCGATCGAGCTCGCGCTCGTCGACCTTGACGTTCTTCATCGCGGCGCCCTGGAAGCCGGGGATCATCCCCAGCAGCGACTGCAGCGGGCCCATCTTGCGCATCATCTTCAGCTGCGAGAGGAAGTCCTCGAACGTGAACTCGTTGCGGCGCAGCTTGCGCTCGAGCTCCTTGGCCTCGTCCTCGTCGATCTGCGCCTCGGCCTTCTCGATGAACGACAGCACGTCGCCCATGCCGAGGATCCGCTGCGCCATCCGGTCGGGATGGAAGCGCTCGAACTGGTCGAGGTGCTCGCCCGTGGAGGCGAACAGGATCGGCTTGCCGGTGACCGCCTTGACCGACAGCGCGGCGCCGCCGCGGGCGTCGCCGTCGAGCTTGGACATGAGCACGCCGTCGAAGGCGACGGCGCCCGCGAACTGCTCGGCGACGTTGACGGCGTCCTGGCCGGTCATCGCGTCGACGACGAGCAGCACGGTCGTCGGCTTGACGGCCTTGCGGATCTTGATCGAGCTCCTCCATGAGCTTCTCGTCGATGTGCAGGCGACCGGCGGTGTCGACGATCAGCACGTCCTTGCCGTCGCGCTTGGCCTGGTCCAGCGCCCACTTCGCGATGTCGACGGGGTCCTTGTCGGTCCCCTGCTCGTAGACCGTCGCGCCGACCTGGCCGCCGACCTTCACGAGCTGGTCGACCGCCGCCGGGCGGTAGACGTCGCAGGCGGCGAGCGCGACCGACGAGCCGTGCTCGGTGTTGAGGAAGCGCGCGAGCTTCGCCGCCGCGGTCGTCTTGCCCGAGCCCTGCAGGCCGGCCATGAGGATGACCGTCGGCGGGCGCGGCGCGAAGGCGACCGACGCGCTCGCGCCGCCCATCAGCGCCGTGAGCTCCTCGTTGACGATCTTGACGACCTGCTGGCCGGGGTTGAGCTTGCCGAGCACGTCGGCGCCGAGGCAGCGCTCCTTGACGGTGTTCGTGAACGACTTGACGACCTTGAAGTTCACGTCGGCCTCGAGCAGCGCGAGGCGGATCTCGCGCATCGCGGCGTTGACGTCGGCCTCGGTCAGCGTCCCGCGCTTGCGGACGTCGGCGAGCGTCGCCTGGAGCTTCTCTGAGAGCGTGTCGAACACGGCCGTCCAGTCTACGGCGGCCGCTGCGGAATCAGGCCCGGCGTATGAGCGTGACCCCGTCGCGCACGGTCAGCATGACGCTCACGACGCGCTCGTCGGCGGCGACGTGGTCGTTGAAGGCGCGCAGCGCGCGGGTCGAATCGCTGTCGTCGTCGGACGGCGCCTCGGCGACGCGGCCGCTCCACAGGACGTTGTCGACGACGATCAGCCCGTCGCCGGCGAGCTTCGGCAGGACGGCCTCGTAGTAGTCGAGGTAGCCCGGCTTGTCGGCGTCGATGAACACGAGGTCGAACGGCCCGTCGAGGGCGTTGACCGTGTCCAGCGCGGGTCCCTCGCGGACCTCGATGCGGTCGGCGCAGCCGGCCTCGGCGATGTGGCGCTCGGCGAACCGCACGCGCTCGGGATCGAGCTCGCAGGTGACGATCCGCCCGCCGGCGGGCAGCGTCTGGGCCATCGACAGCGCGCTGTAGCCGGAGTACGTCCCGATCTCCAGGACGAGCCGCGGCCGCGCGAGGAAGACGAGGAACTCGAGGAAGCGGCCCTCGATCTCGCCGGTGAGCATGCCGCGGCGACTCGAGCGTCGCGCGCGTCTCGGCGGCGAGCGCCTGCAGGTGCGCAGCCGCAGGCGACGTGTGGGCGGTGGCGTACGCCTCGACCGCCTCCGGGGTGATGAACGCGCTCACGCAGGCGGTGGTGGCGGCGGCTGGATCGGCCGCACCGCGCCGGAGATCGCGCCGCCGATGTTGCCCAGCGCCTGGCTGAACTCGCTCGGGATGACGAAGATCTTGTTCGCCTCGCCCTGCGCGAGCTTGGGCAGCATCTGCAGGTACTGGTAGGACAGCAGGCCCTGGTCGGGCCCGCCCTCGTGGATCGCCTTGAAGACGGTGTCGATCGCCTTCGCCTCGCCCTCGGAGCGCAGGATCGCCGCCGTCTTCTGCCCCTCGGCGCGCAGCACCGCGGCCTGCTTCTCGCCCTCGGCGTTGAGGATCTGCGACTGCTTGGAGCCCTCGGCCGTGAGGATCGCCGCGCGGCGGTCGCGCTCGGCGCGCATCTGCTTCTCCATCGCCTCCTGGATCGTCGCCGGCGGGTCGATCGCCTTGACCTCGACGCGGTTGACGCGGATCCCCCACCGGCCGGTCGCCTCGTCGAGCACGGTGCGCAGCTGGGAGTTGATCTCGTCGCGGCTCGTCAGGGCCTGCTCGAGCGTCAGGCCGCCGATGACGTTTCGCAGCGTCGTGACCGTGAGCTGCTCGATCGCCTGCAGCGGGCTCGCCACCTCGTAGCTCACGGACTTCGCGTCGGTGATCGTGAAGTACAGGACGCTGTCGATCTGGATGCCGACGTTGTCGCCGGTGATCACGCCGGCGGGCTTGAACGTCACGACCTGCTCGCGCAGGTCGATCAGCGGCCGGACACGATCGATGAACGGCACGACCCACCCGAGCCCCGGCAGCAGCGTGCGCTGGTAGCGGCCGAACCGCTCCACGACGCCCGCGCGGGCCTGCGGGATGATCCGCACGGTCCGCGACGCGAGCAGCACCGCGAACACGACGAGGATGATGAGGACGATGGCTCCGGCTTGCATGGGCTCTCCTAGGCGTTCTCGCTGACGAGCGCTGTCGCGCCCCGGATCTCGACGACGTGCACACGGCTTCCGGCCTCGATGACCTCGTCGTCGTCGAGGTACGGGCGCGCGGTCCAGATCTCGCCCTCGAGCTTGACGGCGCCGCCGCTCGCATCGATGCGCTGGGTCACCATCGCCGTCTTGCCGACGAGCGCGGCGGTGCCGGTGCGCAGCTGCATCGGCGTGTGCAGGTGGCGGCGCGCGATGGGCCGCACGAGCCCGAACAGCAGTCCCGAGCTGACGAGAAAGACGAGCACGGTCACCATGGCGGGCGCGCCGGCCAGCTCCGCGACGGCGCCGAGCAGTGCCCCGGCGGCGAACGGCGCGAGGAAGAATCCCAAGGTCATGATCTCGCCGGCCGCGAGGATCACGGCAAGCAGAATCCAGAACATCCACGCATCCATTGCTCACTGGAATATAAGACCTGCGTGTCGGCGGCTTCCAGATGCGCCGGCTCGCGGGCTCCGGCTGCGCCGGCTCAGGTCAGGAGCGCGCGGGCGTAATCGTCGGCATCGAACGGCCGCAGGTCCTCGAGCGCCTCGCCGATGCCGATGAGCTTCACCGGAATCCCCAGCTCACCGGCGATCGCGAGCGCGATGCCGCCCTTCGCGGTGCCGTCGAGCTTCGTGAGCACGATGCCGTCGACCGGCACGACCTCGGAGAAGAGCTTGGCCTGGCGCAGCCCGTTCTGGCCCGTCGTCGCATCGACGGTGAGCAGCGTCTCGTGCGGCGCATCCTCGATCTGCTTGGAGATGACGCGGCGCACCTTGGCGAGCTCGGCCATGAGGTTGTCCTGCGTGTGCAGCCGGCCCGCGGTGTCGATGATCACGACGTCGGCGCCGCGCTCGCGCGCCTGCTTGACCGCCTCGAAGGCGACCGCGCCGGGGTCCGAGCCCTCGCGGCCGGTGACGATCTCGCAGCCCGCGCGCTTGGCCCAGCCGGCCAGCTGCTCGACGGCGGCGGCGCGGAACGTGTCGGCGGCGCCGAGCACGACCCTCAGGCCGAGCTCCTGCTGCAGGTGCCAGGCGAGCTTGCCGATCGTCGTCGTCTTGCCGGTGCCGTTGACGCCGACGGCCATGATGACCGTCGGCGAGTTGCGCAGGTCGATCCGGTCCTCGCCCGTGCGGGCGATCGCGGCGAGCATCTCGGCGAGCCGCTCGCCGAGCGCCTCGCCGCCGGTGATCGCGCCGCCCGCGGCCTCCTGCTCGAGCTCGCCGACGACGCGCGCGGTCGTCGACGCGCCGACGTCGGCCATGATCAGCGCCTCCTCGAGGCGCTCCCACGTCTGCTCGTCGACGTCGCCGTCCAGCAGCGTGGCCTGGATCTCGGCGCCGAGCGCCTCGCGCGTCTTGGAGAGGTTCTTGCGCAGGCGCCGGAAGAAGCCGCGCTTGCGCGCGGGCTCGTCGTCGGCGACGGCGGTGGCCGTCGCACCCGCCGGCGCGGCGCCGCCGGTGATGAAGAGGTCGGTCCAGTCGCGAGCCATGGCGATCCGCGACGATAGCGCCATGGCGCTCGCCTTCCGTCCCTGCCGATCCGACGAGCCGCCGGGGCGGGAACTGCTCGGCGAGCTCATCGACCTCCTCAACGCGCAGTACCCCGGCCGGGTGACGCGGCCGGGGTCCGTCACGACGCCCGCGGAGATGATCCCGCCCCACGGCGTCTTCCTCGTCGGCTACGAGGACGATCGGCCGGTCGCGATCGGCGGGCTGCGCCGGCTGGAGGACTCGATCGCCGAGATCAAGCGCATGTACGTCATCCCCGAGGCGCGCTCGCGCGGTGCCGGCCGCGCGCTGCTCGCGGCGCTCGAGGACGCCGCGCGCGAGCTCGGCTACGAGCGCGTCCGGCTCGATTCGGGGCCCGCGCAGCAGCACAGCCGCATGCTCTTCGCGGCCACGGGCTACGTCGAGATCGCGCCGTACAACGCCAACCACATCGCCGATTACTTCGCTGAGAAGATCCTGTAGCGCCGATGGCTCCATACACCTCTCCGCTCGCAGCAGCGCTCGCGCCGGACCTCCTGGAGCGCTTCGATCGCTACGTCCGCATCGACACGCAGTCCGCGCGCGATCGCACGCGCAGCCCGAGCACGCCGGGACAGCTCGAGCTCGCCGCGGTGCTGGCACGCGAGCTCTCGGAGATCGGCCTGGCCGACGCCGCCGTCGATGACAACGGCTACGTCACCGCGACGCTTCCCGCGAGCGGCGGCGGCGCCGCCGCCACGGTGATCGGCCTCGTCGCGCACCTGGACACGAGCCCGGACGCCCCCGGGGCCGGCGTCGTTCCGATCGTGCACCGAGACTACGACGGCGCCGTCATCGAGCTCCCGCGCAACGGCACGACGCTGGACCCCGAGACCGAGCCGCACCTCGCCTCGCGCGCGGGCCACGACATCGTCACCGCCTCCGGCGACACGCTGCTGGGCGCCGACGACAAGGCCGGCGTGGCCGAGATCATGGCCGCGGTCGCCCACCTCCACGCGCACCCCGAGCTGCCGCGCCCGACGATCCGCATCTGCTTCACGCCCGACGAGGAGATCGGCGAGGGTGCGACGCTGTTCGACGTCGAGGCGTTCGGCGCGCGCTGCGCCTACACGATGGACGGCTCGTCGCTCGGCGAGATCCAGGACGAGACGTTCTCGGCGCTGGAGGCGACGATCGCCGTGACCGGCGTCGACGTCCATCCGGGCCTGGCGACCGGCATCCTCGTCAACGCCGCCCGCGTCGCGGCGCGCATCGTCGCCGCGCTCCCGCAGGACCGGCTCACGCCCGAGACGACGTCCGGCCGCGAGGGCTTCATCCACGTCTTCGAGCTGACCGGCGACGCCGCCACGGCTCGCATCCGAGCGATCCTGCGCGATTTCGACGAGGACCTCCTCGCCGGTCATGCCGAGCTGCTGCGCTGCACCGCGCAGGAGGTCGTCGACGCCACGCCGGGCGCGTCGATGACGATCGAGATCGTCGAGCAGTACCCGAACATGCGCGCGCACCTCGAGCCGTTCCCGGAGGTCCTCGAGCACGCGATCGCCGCGCTGCGCGGCGAAGGGCTCCAGCCGCTGCGCGAGCCGATCCGCGGCGGCACCGACGGCTCGCGCCTCAGCGCGATGGGCCTGCCGACGCCGAACATCTTCACCGGCGGGCACGCCTACCACTCCGCCCGCGAGTGGGCGTCGCTGCAGGACATGGCCGCGGCGGCCGCGGTCATCGTCCACCTCGCGGCCGCCTGGGCCCGGTAGCCGGCGGCGCGCACGCGCGCCGCGCGGTGAGCGTCAGGCGGTGCCCGGCGCCTGCGCGAGCAGCGCTCGAGGTTGGCGGCGAACGTCTGCAGCGTCCTTCCCGCGACCTCGTCGAGCGTGTCCTCGCCGACGAAGATCCCGATCCCGCCGAGCTCGACGCTCGAATGCACCGCGGCATCGGTGCCGGACGCGGCCTGCGTGAGCACGATCACGACCGTCGCATCGGCCACCATGTCGCCGTCGGGATCGCGGGCCACGACCCGCAGCACCTCGCGGCGGGTCGCGTCGTCGTGCTCGGCGAGCGTGATGTTGCCCGCGGCCGTGACGACGAGCGGGCCGACGGCGGCGCTGATCTCGACGTCGTAGCTATCCTCACCCGCGCGACCGGTCACGCGCGTGTTCGGGACGCAGGGCGCGACGCGATCGATGTCGGTCATCGCCGCCCAGACGGCATCCGGCGGTGCGGCCATGGAGAAGCTGTGGTGAAACTCCACGGCGCCGCGCTACGACGGCCCGATCGGGATCTCGTACTCGAACCACGCGGTGCGCTGCGTCCCGAGGCGCTCGTACAGGCGCTGCGCGCGGCGGTTGTCGAGCGCGGTGAACCAGCGCACGTGCGATGCGCCGCGCTCCCGCGCGACGTCGACGGCGGCGGCGACCAGCGCCTGCGCCACGCCGCCGCCGCGCCGCTCGGGGCGCACGTAGAGGTCGTTGAGGAGCACGACGTCCGTCGCCGAGACCGACGAGAACGTCCAGTACAGGCAGGTATAGCCGGCCGGCGAGCCGCCGCCCTCGTCCTCCTCGAACGCGCCGATGCAGCAGGCCGGTGTCGCTCGGCGCGACGAAGCGTCCGAAGAACGCGGCGTTGTGCGCCTCCTCGCGGGCGCTGCCGGCGTAGAAGCGCTGGTAGTCGGCGATCAGGGGAAGCAGCAGGCCGAGCTCGGCCGCCGTTGCCGGGCGAACGTCCATCAGCCGGCTACGCGGCGCCCGCGGCGGCTTCGTCGCGCGGGAGCCGGCGCGAGATGACCTTCGAGACGCCGTCGTCCCCCATCGAGACGCCGTACAGCGTGTCGGCGGCCTCCATCGTGCGCTTCTGGTGCGTGACGACGATGAACTGGGCGCGGTCGGCGTAGCGGCGCAGGAGGTCGAGGAAGCGCGTGATGTTCGGGTCGTCGAGCGCCGCCTCGACCTCGTCGAGGATGTAGAACGGGCACGGCTTGGCGAGGAAGACCGCGAACAGGAACGCGATCGCCGTCATCGACTTCTCGCCGCCGGAGAGCAGCGTCAGGCGCTTCATCGACTTGCCCGCGGGCGTGATCTCGATCTCGACGCCGAGCACCTCCTCCTCCGGCTCGGCGATCTCCGCCTCGGCGCCCTCGTCGGCGTCGGGCCCGGCGCCGTCGTCGCCGCCGACCGGCTGGCCGGCGAAGCCGGTGATGTGCTGCTCCTCCTTGACGAGCCGCAGCCGCCCGCGGCCGCCGGGGAAGAGCTGCGCCGCGAGCTCCTCGAAGTTGCGCGCCGCCGCCTGGAAGGTCTCGTCGAACGTCTCGTGGATCTGGCGGTCGGTGTCGCGGATGAGCGTGCGCAGCTCGCGCAGCGCGGTCTCGAGGTCGCTGCGCTGGCCCTCGAGCTCGGTGACGTGGGCGAGCGCCTCGTCGTACTCGTCCTTGGCGAGCGGGTTGACCGGGCCGAGCTGCTCGCGGCGGCGGCGCAGGCGCTCGATGCGGTCGCGCAGCGCCTGCTCCTGCTCGGGCTCCAGCGGCTCGGTGGCGGGCTCGGCGGGCAGCCCGAGGCGCTCGGCGAGCAGCACGAGCTCGTGGTCGGCGTCGGCGCTCTGGTCGCGCGCCTGCTGCGCGCGCACCTCGGCGCTCGTGACCGCCTCGCCGCGCTCGCGCAGCTGGGCCTGGATCTGCGCCTCCTCGGCGGCGCAGGCGCGCAGCGCAGCGGCGAGCCCCTCGCCCTCGGCACGGCCCGCCGCGAGCTCGCGCTCGAGCTCGGCGACGCGCGCCCCGATCGCGCCCGCGACCTGCTCGAGCGCCGCCGCGAGCCGCTGCGCCTGCGGCGCGAGCGCGCGGTCGGCGGCGACGCGCGCGCGCAGGCGCTCGATCCGCTGCGCGCGCTCGGCGCGCTCGCGCTCGGCGCGCTGGGCGGCGCGCCGCTCGGCGGCGAGCTCACCCTCGATCTGCGCGCGGCGCACGGCCGACGCGCCCTCCTGCGGCGCCGCCCGGCGCTGCTCGATGAGCCAGCCCGCGCGGCGCGCCTCCTCGTTCGCCGCGGTCAGCGCCTGCGACGCCTCGCGCAGGCCGCGGTCGGCCTTTTCGCGGGTCGCGTCGGCGCCGGTGACCGCCGCGTCGGTGGACGCGCAGGCGGCGCGCGCCGCCTGCTCGGCCCGCACGGCGGCCTCGCTGGCGCCGATCAGCTCCTCGCGGCGGTTGCGCTCGGCGAGCACGCGCTCCTCGCCGCCCTCGGGCGCCTGGCGCATCTCGCGATGGCGCCCGTGCCAGACGCGCCCGGCGCGGGTCACCGCGACGCCGCTGAAGCCCGGCGGCAGCTGCGCGACCGAATCGACGATCCAGGCGTCCCACAGCAGCCGCTGCGCGACCGCGAGCACGTGCTCCTCGCCGCTGACGTACTGCGCGAGGTGGCGCGCCCCGGGCGCGGGCGGGTTGCTCGCGCGGGCGGAGCCGGGCGCCAGCGAGTCGACGATCAGCACGCGGCCGCCGTCGCTGCCCGCGGCGTCGAGCAGCTCGCTGCCCTCGCGCACGCGCTCGGCGAGCGAAGCCCGCAGCAGGCCGCTGAGCGCGGCCGCGACCGCGCGCTCGTAGCCCGGCGTGACGTCGAGCGCGTCCGCGAGCGTGCGGGCGCCCGACGCGCCGGCGCTCGCGGCCGCCGAGCGCGTGCGCAGGAACTGGTTGCAGGCCGCCAGCTCGGCGCCGACGCGCGCGGCCTCGCGGCGCGCCGCCTCGAGGCCGCGATCGGTCTGCCGGCGCTCGGCGCGCGCGGCCTCCGCGGCGGCGGTGGCGGACGCCAGCAGCGCCCGCGCGGCGTCGACGCGTCCCCTGGCCCTCCTCGGCGGCCGCGACGGCCTGCGCGCGCGCCTGCTCGAGGCCGGCGAGCTCGCGCTCGAGCTGCGCCGCGTGGTCGGCGGCGAGCTGCTCGAGCTCGGCCTCCAGCGCGGCGATCCGCTCGCCGCCGGCGTCGGAGGCGGCCTCGCCCGCGGAGGCGGCGAGCGCCTGCAGCGCCGTCAGCTCGTGCGTGCGGCGCTCGGCGCGCTCGCCGAGGTCCTCGGCCGTCGAGCGCGTGCGCTCCAGGCGCAGCTCGACGCGCTCGCCGGCCGAGCGCGCGCGGTACACGCGCTGCGCGAACGCCTCGCGCTGCTCGGTGCGCCGGGCCATCGCCTGCTCGGCCTCGCGGCGGCGGGTGGCGACGGCGTCCAGCGCGGTCTGCGCCTCCTCGCGCGCCGCGCGCGCGGCGGTCGCGACGGACTCGGCGGCCTGCAGCTCCGCGCGGCGCGCGCGGGCGAGGTCGCGGACGAGCTCCCAGCGCGCCTCGACGGACTGGCGCTCCAGGCGCTCGTGCAGCTCCGCGGCCTCCGCCTGGCGCTTGAGCGGCCGCAGGCGCGAGCGCGCCTCGCGCTCGACGTCGAGCGCCCGGTCGAGGTTGTCCTGCGTGCGCTCGAGCTTGAGCTGCGCGCGGCGGCGGCGCTTGCGGTGCTTGCCGAGGCCGGCGGCCTCCTCGATGAGCAGGCGCCGGTCGCGCGGCTTGGACGTGACGATCGACTCGACGCGGCCCTGCGAGACGACCGAGTGCATCTCCTTGCCCAGGCCCGTGTCGGAGAGGATCTCGAGCACGTCGACGAGCCGGCAGCGCGCCCCGTTGAGGCGGTACTCGCCCTCGCCCGCGCGGTCGAGGCGGCGCAGGATCGAGATCTCCCCCATCGGCACGTCGACCGCGCCGTCGCCGTTGTCGATGACGATCTCGACCTCGGCGGCGCTGCGCGCCTGCACGCCGCGACCGCCGCCGAAGATGACGTCGCGCATCGACTGCCCGCGGACGGCGAGCGGCGACTGCTCGCCCATCGCCCACAGCACCGCGTCGGTGATGTTCGACTTGCCCGAGCCGTTCGGGCCGACGACGACCGACACGCCCGGGCCGAAGTCGAGCCTCGTGCGGTCGGGGAACGACTTGAAGCCCTTCAGCGTGACCGACCTCAGGTGCATCCGCTCACCCTCTCACGCTCCGCCGTGCTCGGGTTGGAGCGTGTCGACCGGATGCAGCGTCTCCAGCGCGATCCGCGCGGCCTCCTGCTCGGCGTGCTTCTTCGAGCGCCCCGCGCCGCGGCCGACGGCCTCACCGCCGACCGTGGCGACGACCTGGAACGTGCGGTCGTGCGGCGGCCCGTCCTCCGACGCGATCGAGTACTCGACGGTCTCCGCGCGGCGCGCCAGGCGCTCCTGCAGCGTGGACTTGAAGTCGACCGGGTTGTCGAGCGCGTTGGAGATCTCCGGCGTGAACGCCTCGACGACGGCGGCCGCCGTGCGCTCGTAGCCCGAGTTCAGATAGCAGGCGCCGATCACGGCCTCGATCACCGACGCCAGGACGCGCTCGGTCTCGACGAGCGAGTCGGCGCTCTGCCCGATGCCCTCCGGCGCCGAGGCGCGCAGCTTGTCGGGCACGCCGAGCCGCTCGGCGACCGCCCGGCACGACACGCCCGAGACGCTCTGCGCGCGGATCTTCGTCAGCCGCCCGGCGCCGAAGCGCTCGGCCTCCAGGCGCGGGTAGAGGTGCGACGTCACGGCGAGGCCGAGCACGGAGTCGCCGAGGAACGCCAGGCGCGAGTAGGAGTCGCTGCGCCGCTCCGTCCACGAGGCGTGCGTGAAGACCTGCCGGTACAGGTGCTCCGGCAACTCCTGCAGGAGTTCGTTGAGGAGCTTCAGGGCTCGGTGGGCTCGTGGACGGCGGCGTGCGCCAGGACGAAGTCGACCGCCTGGCCGACCGTGACGATCCTCGCAGCCTGCTCGTCGGTCATCTTCACGCCGTAGGAGTCCTCGAGCTCCTGGACGAGCGTGTAGAGATCCAGCGAGTCGGCCTCGAGGTCGACCCGGAAGTTCGTGCTGTCGTCGATCCGCGCGGGATCGACCTCGAGCTCGTCGACGAGATGCGCCTGGACCATCGCGAAGACTTCTTCCCTGGTGGTCGCCATGTGCAGCGCGGAGCAGCGGTAGACCCGCGGGCGTCCCGGACAGGCGCCGCGCCGCGCCTTGCGCAGCGCGCCCGCGCGCTCGAGCGCGTCGTGCGTGCGCCCGGTGACGTCGCCGGTCACCCCGCGCGCGGCGAGCAGGATCGCCTGCGCGAAGCCGCGGCTCGTGAAGCGGCCGTGGCCGACGACGCCGAGCTTGCGCAGGCCGAGCAGGTAGGCGCCGCCGGCGATCTCGGGGTGGATCTCGTCGCGAAAGGCGCGCAGCGCCGGGGCCATCAGCACGCCGCCGGCCTTCGCCCGCGTCGAGGAGGTCGCCGTCTCCTTGAGCAGCGCGATCATCTTGTCCGAGACGCCCTCCATGATCTTCAGGGCGACGTTGCCGGTGAAGCCGTCGGTGACGACGACGTCGGCCTTGCCCTCGACGAGCGCGTGGCCCTCGATGTTGCCGACGAAGTTCAGCCCGTGGGCGGCCGTCAGGCGGGCGTGGACCTCGATCGTCAGCGGCGAGCCGCGCGTCTCCTCCTCGCCGACCGACAGCAGCGCGACGCGCGGGTTGGGGACGCCGTGCACGACCTGCGCGAGCGCCGCCCCCATGAAGGCGAACTGGACGAGGTGCTCGGCGCGGACCTCGGTGTTCGCGCCGACGTCGACGAGCGTCACGGGCGCGCCCGGGACCGGGACGAGCGCCGCCAGCGCGGGCCGCAGGATGCCGCGGTCGCGCTTGATGTTGAAGAGGGCGGCGGCGAGCGCGGCGCCGGTCGAGCCGCCGGAGACGAGCGCGTCGGCGTCGCCGGCCGCGACGGCCTGCGCGGCGCGCACGATCGAGGACTCCGGGTGCGAGCGCGCGGCCGCGGCCGGGTTGGGCTCCTTCGCGATCGACAGCGGCGCGTCGATGACCTCGATCCCCGGCCCGGCCGCGCCGAGCTCGGCGGCGGGCCCGAACAGCAGCACGCGGACGCCCTGCGCGGCGGCGATGTTCGCCCCGGCGGCGACCTCGGCGGGCCCGAGATCGGCGCCGTTGGCGTCCACGGCGACGACCGGGACGTGGACCGGCTCGACCGGGAGGCTCCCGTTCGAGCGGTCGATCAGCGCCCTGATGCGTGGGGCCGGCATGCGCCGGCCATCCTCAGTGGTCGTGGTCGTGCGCCGCCGAAGGCGCGACGACCTCGCGGCCGGCGTAGAACCCGCAGACCGGGCAGACCCGGTGCGGGCGGCGAGGGCTGTGGCACTGCGGGCAGGCGTTGAAGACCGGCGCGGCCATCTTGTGCTGGGCACGGCGCTGCGCGGTGCGGGCGTGCGACTGCTTTTGCTTGGGAACGGCCATGGCTGCGGAAGGGTAGCGGAACGCGGAACCCCGCCCCCACCCACCCCGCCGCAGGATTTCCGGGAAGGAGTGGCGCGCTCGCGCTCGAACGGTATTCGCATGAGCGATCTGGAGCTCGACCCGACCCTGCTGGAGGCTCTGCGGACGCTGCAACAGCACGATGTCGAGTACGTGCTCGTCGGCGATGTCGCCCAGGCGATCTACGACCACGGCGGCTTCGTCTCGGGCGTGGCGGTCGCGCCGGCGGCCTACGGGCGCAACGTCGAGCGCCTCAACGGGGCGCTGCAGGCGATGGACGCCGAGCTGGGCATCGCCGGGACGCCGGCCGAGACGCAGTTCGACTACCGCCGCATGGACCTGCGCGAGATCGCGCCGTGCTCGTTCATCACCCGCCACGTCGACGTCGACGTGAACTTCGAGCCGCCGGGGACGCGCGGCTACCGGGACCTCTTCGACGACGCCTCGCACGTCGACCTCGCGCCCGGCGTGCGCCCGCTCGTCGCCGCGCCCGCGGACCTCGAGCGGATCGCGCGCAGCGGCGCCGCCAGGCTGCCCTACGCGCAGCCGCCGGCGGCGCTGCCGCCCGAGCCGGACGTCGAGCGCTGGCCCGAGCACGACATCCGGGCCGGCCGGCCTACTCGAACCTGATCTCGCCGAGCTTGGCCCAGCGCGGGTCGGGCGCGCGCTCGTGCGCGTGCTCCGGGCCGGCGCTGTTGAGATCCTCGCCGCAGACGGGGCACAGGCCGGCGCAGTCGGGGCGGCACAGCAGCTGGACGGGCAGCGCGAGCGCGAGCGCGTCGCGCGCCCAGGCGTGCAGGTCGAGCACGTCGTCCTCGACGTAGGGGCTGCGCAGCTCCTCGACGTCGCCGGGCTGGTCGATCTCGCGCGCGTCGACGGAGATCGCCGGGCGGGCGGGCTCCAGGCAGCGCATGCACGGCCCGTCGAGGCGCGCGTCGAAGCGCAGCCGCAGGGCGTAGCCGTGGTGCGTCGTGCGCGAGATGTCGAGGATCGCGCCCGCCACGGCGGGCTCCGCGGCGTACGTCTCGCCGCCGAACTGCAGCGGGTCCAGCGCGACCTCGAGCTCCAGCCGCCGTCCTTCGCCCGAGCTGAGCCGCAGGCGACCGAGATCGAAGCTGTCGGTGCGCGGCGCCATCGCCGTCCAGGCTAGCGCTGCGCTTGGGCGGGCTCGTCGGGCAGCTCGCGCTTGAGCACCTTGCCGGTCGCGTTGCGCGGCAGCTCGTCGAGGAAGACGACGTCGCGCGGCACCTTGTAGCGCGCGAGGTTGGCCTTGACGTGCGCCTTGACCTCCTGCTCGGAGACGGTCGCGCCCGCGCGGCAGACGACGAAGGCCCGCAGGCGCTGGCCGAAGTCGGGGTCGTCGACGCCGATCGCGGCGACCTCCTCGATCCCCTCCAGCATGGCGATCGTGTCCTCGACCTCGCGCGGGAAGACGTTCTCCCCGCCCGAGACGATCATCTCGTCGTCGCGCCCGTCCACGAACAGGCGCCCGCCCTCGTCGAAGTGGCCGACGTCGCCGGAGGACATCAGGCCGTCGATGACCGCCTTGCCGCCGCCGCCCGTGTAGCCGTCGAAGACGAGCTCGTTGCCGACGAAGATGCGACCCGTCTCGCCCGGCGCGACCTCGCCGCCGTCGGCGTCGTACAGGCGCACGACGGTGCCGCGCGGCGGGCGGCCGGCGGTGCCGGGCGCGGCGCGCAGGTCCGCGGGCGTGGCGATCGTCGCCCAGGCGACCTCGGTCGAGCCGTAGAGGTTGTAGAGGATGTCGCCGAAGCGATCCATGATCTTCGTCGCCAGCTCGCCCGGCAGCGCCGAGCCGCTGGCCGCGATGACGCGCAGCGAGCCCGTGTCGTACCTGCCCACGAGCTTCGGACCGAGCTCGAGGATCCGCTGCAGCATCACCGGGACGACGATGAGCGCGGTCGCGCCGTGCTCGTCGATCGCGCGCAGCGCGTCCTCGGGATCGAAGCGGCGGCGCAGGATGAGCGTCGACGACAGCCCGATCCCGAGGATGAAGTGCGCAAGCCCCCAGGAATGAAAGAGGGGCGCTGCGATGAGCGTGCGCTCGCGGGCCTTCAGCGGGATCCGCTCGACGAGCGCGGCGACCGGGTCCAGCGACTCGGGCTGCTTGCGGTTGGCGCCCTTCGGCGTGCCGGTCGTGCCGCTCGTGAGGATGACGATGCGGCCCTTGGCGGCCGGCACGACGACGTCGCTGGGGTCGCCGCGCTCGATGAGGCGTCTCGAGCAGCTCGGTGCCCGCGGGCGCGCCGGCGCCGTCGCTCCAGGCGATGTACCGCTGGAGGTCGGCACCGGTACCGGCGACGAGGCCCTCGAACTCCTCGTCGTAGACGATCGCGCGCGGCTGCTCGCGCTCGCAGACCTCGGCGAGCTGGGGACCGGCGAACGCCGTGTTGAGAAACAGCGCGTGGACGCCGAGCTTCGAGCAGGCGACCATCGCCTCGACGAAGCCGCGGTGGTTGCGGCACAGCAGCGCGACGTTGTCCCCCTCGACGATCCCGCTGTCGCTCCACGCGTGCGCGAGGGCGTTCGTGCGGCGGTGGATCTCGGCGAACGTCAGCGAGCCGCGCTCGTCGATGATCCCCACGTCGTCCGGGTAGCGGATCGCGGAGGCGGTGTAGCCGGCGGCCGGCGTCGGACCCCAGTCCTTGAACGCCTTGAGCGCGCGCACGAGCCGGTCCGGTCGCACCGGCGCGAACATGCCGCACGTGATGAGCGTGCGCACGGTGAGGGCCTTCATTGACAGGGTGTCGAGAAGCATCGACGGCAATCTAGTGGTCCGTCAGGGCAGGCGCAGATCCGGCGGCACGTCGCCGCGCTCGATCAGCCCGTGGATGTCGGCTGCACGGCGCGGGTTGAGGAAGACGTGGCGCTGCCCGACGCTCGGCTTCTCGGCGAGCATGCCCGCGGCCAGCAGCGCCTCGCCGACGTCGTCGGCGAGCGCGCGCTCGTTGCCGGCGAAGCCGCGCGAGAGGTGGCGGAAGTCCGTGTGGTAGCCGCCCCACTTGCCCATCCCGTTGAGCCGCTGGAGGATGCGGCGGGCGATCCGGCGCCCGGGCTGGGGGTCGTCGTGCGGCCGCGCGGCGGGGCCGTCGGCCGTGTCGGCCTGGATGAGCGCGAGGACGGCGTCCTCGTGCTCGTGGACCGAGTCGCCGTCCGCCGGCCGGCCGCCGAGGCGCGCCACGGCCTCGGCGCTGCGCAGCGCCTGGGCGATCGGCGCGCGCCAGTCGTTCGCGTCGGCGAGCACGTGCGCGGGGAGCGCGAGCGCGCCGCTGCGCAGGCGCGCGATCCCCGCGGCGTGCTCTTCGAAGGCGACCGCGGCGAGCTCGGCGTCCTCCGCCTCGGCGCCCGCGGGCACGGGCAGGCGCAGCGCGAGGTGGCCGTCGAGCGCGCCGGCCTCGAGCTGCAGGTCGCCGGGACCGCGCGGGACGCCGAGCCCGGCGCTCTCGGCCAGCGCGCCGATGGCGGCGGCGGCCGCGAGGAAGCCGCGCTCGGGCGCGGCGGCGGGATCGGCGCGGACGGCGACGGCGACCGGCACGACGGCGACGAGCGCGTCGCCGCCGGCGGACGCGGCGAAGGCGACGATCACCGGCTCGTCACGGCCCGAGCGCGGCAGCGCCAGCTCGCGCTCGGAGCGCGCCAGCTCGTCGCGCAGCAGATCGCGCAGCTGGGCCGAGCGCTCGCGCGGGGCGGCCGTTCCACCGGCGTCGTCGAGGGCGGTGCCAGCAGGCTCATCACACGAGTATGTATGCATCTAGCCTGAGGTCTGATGTCTGCCTGGTTTGAGGAGTTCGGCTTCGCGCAGATCGGGCCGGACCTGCTGATGGGGGCCTATCCCCAGGACGCCGACGACGTCGCGGCGCTGCGCGACGCCGGCGTGACGGCCGTCTTCAACCTCGTGCAGGACAGCGAGTACCAGCAGGCGGGCGGCCGCGAGGCGTGCGCGGCCGCGCTCGCCCGGGCCGGCATCCGCGAGGAGCGCATCGAGCTCGTCGACTACGGCAACCTGAGCACGGACCACATCGAGCTCGCCGCGACGACGGTCCTCGGCTGGCTCGAGGCGGGCGAGCGCGTCTACGTGCACTGCCGCGCGGGGATGCAGCGCTCGGCGGTGGTGGCGGGGGCGATCGTGGCGCTGCACGAGGGGCTCGAGCCGCACGAGGCCCTGCGGCGGATCCGCGCGCGCAACCCGCAGGCCAACCCGCTCGCCCACCAGCGCAAGGACCTGCAGCGCTGGTGGGACGCGCGCGCCGGGTGATTTCGTGCAGTCCGTCGGGTGCGGTGCGTAGCGTGCGGCCTGATGCCCATGCAGGCCGCCACGCCGCTCCCGCTCGCCCGCGTCCATGTCGTCAACGGCCGCCTCGCGATCGACTGGCTGACGATCGACGACGAGACGACCGTGCGGCTCGCGTCCGAGCGCGACGACGCGACGCGCTTCGTCGTCGAGGCGATCGAGATCGGCGCGCGCGTGCTCGACCGCGAGCAGACGGGTCTCAACGCCGAGTTCGTCCGCGCGGAGTTCGAGAAGACCGCGCGCGAGCTCGACCGCGCCTTCGTCGACCGCGCGCGCGCCGTCGCCGAGCGCCTGGACGAGAAGGTCGACGAGGTCTTCGGGCCTGAGCACGGGCATGTCACGAAGGCGCTCGCGCGGCACTTCGGCGACGAGTCGTCGGTCGCCGTGCAGAACCGCGTCAAGGCGCTCCTCGCGGAGGTCTCCGTGCAGATGCGCGAGGACCTGCGCAAGCAGTTCACCTCCAGCAGCGACGCCAACCCGCTGCACGGCTTCCAGAACGCGCACCTGGCCGCGACGCGGCAGATCGCCGGCCAGCAGTCAGACCAGATGCGGGCGCTGAACGAGAAGCTCGAGCGGATGAACCTCGAGATCGCCCGGCTGCGCGCCGAGAAGGAGAAGCTCGCCGAGATCGCCGCCGTCGAGGACAAGGGCACGGCGAAGGGCCGCACGTACGAGGAGGCGGTCGCCGAGGCGCTCGACGCGCTCGCCGGCGCCCGCGGCGACGACTGCGAGGCCGTCGGCGACCTGCGCGGCGAGGGCGGCAAGAAGGGCGACTTCGTCGTCGCGATCGACGCCTGCACCGGCCCGGCGCGCGGCAAGATCGTCTTCGAGGCGAAGACGAGGAAGCTGTCCAAGAACGAGGCGCTCGCCGAGCTCGACGCCGCGCTGGAGACGCGCACCGCCGACTACGCGGTGCTCGTCGTCTCGGCCGAGGACAAGCTGCCGGCGCGCACGCACCCGCTGCGCGAGTTCAACGGCGACAAGCTGTTCGTGACGTTCGACCCCGACGACGGCTCGACGCTGGCGCTCGAGGTCGCCTACGGGCTTGCCCGCGCCCGCGTGCTGATGGCGCGCGCCGCCGGCGGCGGGATCGACGAGAGCGCGCTGCGGGTCGAGCTCGAGCGCGCGCAGGGCGCGATGGAGGACGTGCGGCGGATCAAGTCCCAGCTCACGAACGCCACGACGGGGATCGAGGAGGCGCGCAGGATCGTCGACGCGATGGCGGCGAACGTGCGCGGCCACCTCACGGCGATCGAGCAGCTGCTGGCAGCGTCCGGCGCCGCGGACGAGCGCGACGACGGCTGAGAGGCGGCGCCCGGCGGGTAGCCTGCGGGCGTGACCCGGACGGTGATCTTCGACTGCGACGGCGTCCTCGTGGACACCGAGCGGATCTCCAACACGGTGCTCGCCGGGCTGCTGACGCAGGCCGGCCTGCCGACGACGTTCGAGGACTGCATGCGCGAATACCGCGGGCGCTCGATGACGTCGGTGCTGGCGCTGGCCGCCGAGCGGCACGGAGCGCCGCTGCCCGCCGACATCACCGAGCGCTACTACGCCGAGGCCAAGGTCGTCTTCGCACGCGAGCTGCAGCCGGTGCCCGGCGTGATCGACGCGCTCGACCGCATCACGCTGCCCTCGTGCGTCGCCTCGAGCGGGCCGCACGACAAGATGGCGATGACGCTGCGCCGGACCGGCATGTGGGAGCGCTTCGAGGGCCGGATCTTCAGCGCGACCGAGGTGCAGCACGGCAAGCCGGCGCCCGACCTCTTCCTGCACGCCGCCCGCGCGATGGGCTTCGACCCGGCCCAGACCGCGGTCGTCGAGGACAGCGTCCCGGGCGTCGAGGCGGCGTGCGCGGCGGGGATGCGCGCGCTCGCGTTCGCGCGCGACACGGACGCCGGCGAGCTCGCCGCCGCCGGGGGCGAGCCGTTCGCCGACATGGCCGAGCTGCCGGGGCTGCTCACGAGGCGGTGATGGGCGAGGTCGTCGCTCGCAAGGTCGTCGCCAGCGGCCACGTGCAGGGCGTGTTCTTCCGCGATCGCACGCGCCGCGAGGCCGCCCGGCTCGGCGTGACCGGCTGGGTGCGCAACTGCCGCGACGGCACCGTCGAGGCGCACCTCGAGGGAGCGGCCGACGCCGTCGCCGAGCTCGTGCGCTGGTGTCGCGAGGGCCCGCGCCACGCGACGGTCTACGAGCTGCGCGTCGGCGAGGTGGCGCCGGAGGGCTTCGGCCGCTTCGAGATCCGCTGAGCGCCGGGAGGGGGTGAGACGTCCCAGGCGTCCAGAGGACCGCCAGAACGTCTCACCCCTCCCGGCCGCCGGCGCTCGATGGCGACCGGGACGGCGGCTACGTTGCCAGCGTGTTGTCCGTTGCCCGGCGCCAGCCCTCGGCCGTCCTGCTCGCGGCGCAGCTCGCCGCCGTGCTGCTGTACCCGTTCATGGAGGGCAGCGACGTCGGCCGCGCGCTGTTCAGCGTCTTCGGGATCGCGATCCTCGGCCTCGTCATCCTCGCGGTCCGCAGCTCCCCGGGCCTGACATGGGTCAGCGTGCTGCTCGGCATCCCCGCGACCGTCCTGCTGCTGATCCAGGCCGTCACCGGCAGCGGCGACCTGCTGCCCTACTCCTCGGCGATAGAGGCGGTCCTGTACTTCTACGCCGCCGGCGCGCTGACCGCCTACATGCTGGCCGACCGGGTCATCACGCGCGACGAGCTGTTCGCCGTCGGCGCCACCTTCACGCTCGTCGCCTGGGCGTTCGCCTACACGTTCACGGTGTGCCAGGCGATCGAGCCGGCGAGCTTCACGGCGGCGATCGACCCGGGCGGGGAGCGCAGCTGGATGGAGCTGCTGTTCCTGAGCTTCACGACGCTGTCGAGCACCGGGCTGAGCGATGTCGTCCCGATCAAGGCCTTCGCGCGCGGGCTCGTGATGCTCGAGCAGCTCGCCGGGCTGGCGTACATCGCGCTCGTCGTCTCGCGGCTCGTCGGCCTCACCGTCATGCATCCGTCCGAGACGGAGTGACGCCGGGTCCTGGGTCGTTTGAAGCGCCGCCTGGCAGGTGCTACCGTCGAAAGCGGCCTCCGGGCCGACGTATGCGTGACGCCATCTGACAGCCGCCCCGACTGACCGACCGGTTCATCTCCCGGTCGCGTCGCTGCTGTCCCGCCGTCGCCCTCTGTCCCGGAAGGAGCCCGTATGCCGTCCGCCATCGTGGACGCCCTCGACATCACCCGCCGGCACGGCCCGCGCACCGTGCTCGACGGCGTCAGCCTGCGCGTCGACCGGTCAAGCCGCGTCGGGCTCATCGGCCCCAACGGCGCCGGCAAGTCCACCCTGCTGCGCGTGCTGGCGGGCCTGGAGCCGCCCGACGGCGGCCACGTCCGCCGGCGCGGCACCATCGGCTACCTGCCGCAGCTCGCCGACGCCGCGCGGTGGTGCGGCGCGGCGCGTTCACGCTCGGCCCGCTCGATGTCGGCGTCGAGCACGGCAGGCGGCTGCTCGTCACGGGCGCCAACGGCACCGGCAAGTCGACGCTGCTCGCGGCGCTCGCCGGCGCGGTGCCGATCGCGGCCGGCCGGCGCCGCGCGGTCCCGGGCGCGGTCATCGCACAGCTCGGCCAGCGGCGGGCGGCGCTGGCGATCGACCGGCCGCTCAGCGCGGCGGTCCGCGAGCTGACCGGCTCGCCGAGGCCGACGCACGCACCGCGCTCGCCGCGTTCGGTCTCGACGCCGGCGCGGCGGTGCGCAGCGCGGCGACGCTGTCGCCCGGCGAGCGCACCCGCGCCGAGCTCGCGGTCCTCGCGCACCTGCGCGCGGAGTGCCTGCTGCTCGACGAGCCCACGAACCACCTCGACGTCGCGTCGCTCGAGGTCCTCGAGGCCGCGCTGGAGGACTGGCCCGGCGCGCTCGTCGTCGCCACCCACGACCGCCGCCTGCGCACGGCGCTGCGGCTTCACGACGTGCTCGCGCTGTAGTCCTCAGCCCGCCCCGCGCAGCGTCACGAACGCCCGGCCCGTCCAGTGCGCGCGCACGTAGTCATAGCCCGAGGGGCAGCAGTTGGGGTCCGACGGCAGGTAGTGGGGCATCTTCTGCTCCACGTCGTGCGCCCCGTTGACGGCGAGGTCGAAGGCGACGGTCTTGATGCGCGAGTAGCGCAGCGTCCAGCGGCCGTGCGAGCCGGCCTGGAAGATCGCCCACGGGCTCGGCGCGGAGACGGTGCAGCACTGCAGCAGGACGATCATCTCGCCGGCGCCGTCGCCGGTGACGTCGGCGCAGATCACCCGGCCGACGTCGTAGAGCCCGAGCACGGTCTCGCCGGGACGGAAGACCGATCGGCCGAGCCGCAGCTTCACCTTGCGCGCGAAGCCCGTGCCGAGGACGGCCTTGCGGGCGGCGGCCTTCGTGCAGGCGGGCGCGGCGGCGGCGGCAACAGCGGGCGCCGGAGCGGCGGCGCACAGCGCGCAGGCGACGGCGGCGAGCGCAGCGCCGGCCGCGGCCCGCGCGCGCCGGCCCACGTCAGCGCACTTCGGCGGGCTCGTCCTTGCCCTGCAGGCGCTCGCGGCCGCGCTGCACGGCCGCGATGAACTTCGACAGGTTGACCTCGAGCGTGTTGAGGATCTCGTCGGCGTAGTCCTCGGCGCCGAGGCGGATCTCGCGCTCGCGGGCGCGGGCGTCCTCGATGATGTCCTCGGCGGCGCGCTGGGCCTGCTTGGTGACCTCTTCCTCGCCGACGAGCTGGTTCTGGCGCTCGCGCGCCTCCTTGACGATCCGCTCGGCCTCGCGCTTGGCCTCGGCGAGCATCTCCTGACGCTCCTTGACGATCCAGCGCGCCTGCTTGATCTCCTCGGGGATCGTGGCCCGCATCTGGTCGAGGATGTCGTAGATCTCATCCTTGTCGACGCGGACCTGGCCCGTCATCGGGACGAGCTTGGCGTTGTGCACCAGGTCGTCGAGCTTGTCGATGAGTACGAGGACGTCCATAGCAATCCTTGTGTTCGCTAGCGGCCTAGCTCTTCCTTCAAGCGTGCCGCCACCCGTTCCGGGACGAGCTCCTCGATGTTTCCACCGAACGTCGCAAGCTCCTTGATCCCGCTGGAACTCAGGAAACTGTACTGCGGGCTGGCCATGAGGTAGAGCGTGTCGATTTCGGGGGCCTGCAGGCGGTTGAGCTGGTGCATCTCGAACTCGTACTCGAAGTCGGAGATCGCCCGCAGTCCCTTGACGATCGAGCGGGCCCCGTTGTCGCGCGCGAACTCGACGACGAGGGTCGAGAACGGCTCCGCGCGCACGGCCTCCAGATGCGCCGTCGCCTCGGTGATGAAGCCCAGCCGCTCCTCGACGTCGAAGAGCGTCTTGCCCTTGCGCTGCGGCAGGTTGACGACGCCGACGATGACCTCGTCGAAGAGGTGCGCGGCGCGCGAGATGACGTCGAGATGGCCGTTCGTGATCGGGTCGTAGGAGCCCGGGCAGACGGCGATGCGGGGGTCAGGTGTCATGGATGCGAATGACGGTGTCGCCGTAGCGGCGCTCGTCGACAAGCGGTAGGTCCAGCTCCAGCGGGTCGCGGCGGTCGCTCTCGGACACGACGCGGGCGCCGGGTGCGAGCACCGCGGCCAACCCCTCCGAGAGCTCCCGCCCCAGCTCGGCTGCGCGCCGGTAGGGAGGGTCGAGGAACACCAGATCGTATGCCTCCGACCGCGTGGACGCGGTGCGCAGCCAGGCGCGCGCCTCGATCCGGTGCACGTCGGCGTCGATCGCGAGCGCCTCGAGGTTCGCGCGGACGGCCGCGATCGCCCGCGGCGCGCGGTCGACGAACACGGCGCTCGCGGCGCCGCGCGAGAGCGCCTCGATGCCCAGCGCGCCCGAGCCGGCGAACAGGTCGAGCACGCGCGCGCCCTGGACCGAGGTCGCCGAGCACGCTGAACAGCGCCTCGCGCACGCGGTCGCTCGTTGGCCGCGTCGCGCTGCCGTCGGGAGCGACGAGGCGGCGCCCGCCGTACGCGCCCGCGACGACCCGCATGCCGGCAGCGGCGCGAGCTCGGCCGCGCCGTAGACGTGCGCGAGCGCGTCGGCGAGCAGCGCGTGCTCGGGCTCGGCGAGCTGCGGGTCGAGCTCGAGCAGGCGCTCGGCGTAGACCTTCGCGGCCTCGGCGAGCGGCTCGTCCTCGGGCAGCCGCGCGACCTTGAACTGCGCGAGGCCGGACTGGCGCGTGCCGGCGAGCTCGCCCTCGCCGCGCAGCTCGAGGTCGATCTCGCGCGAGCTCGAAGCCGTCGGCGTGCTCGGCGAGCGCGCGCAGCCGCGCGGCGGTCTTCGGGCCGAACAGCAGGCAGACCGCCGCGTGCTCGCCGCGCCCGACGCGGCCGCGCAGCTGGTGCAGCTGGCTGATGCCGTAGCGCTCGGCGCCCTCGACGAGCATGACCGTCGCGTTGGGGACGTCGATGCCGACCTCGATCACCGTCGTCGCGACGAGCACGTCGGCGCCACCGGCGGCGAACGCCGTCATCGCCGCCTGCTTGTCCTTCGGGCGCATCTGGCCGTGCAGGAGCGCGACGCGGTAGTCCTTCAGCTCGCCGCCGCGCAGGCGCTCGTACTCGGCGGTCGCGGCGCGCGCCGCCAGCGCCTCGGACTCCTCGACGAGCGGGCAGACGACGAACGCCTGCCGGCCGGCGTCGAGCTCCTCGCGGATGCGCTCGTACGCGCGGGCGCGCTCGGCGTCGGTCGAGGCGACGTGCGTCGTCACGGGCCGGCGGCCGCGCGGCAGCTCGCGCAGCGCCGTGACGTCGAGGTCGCCGTAGCGCAGCAGCGCCATCGTGCGCGGGATCGGCGTCGCGGTCATGTGCAGGACGTGCGGCACCAGGCCCTCCTGCGCCTTGGCGTCGAGCGCCGCGCGCTGGCGCACGCCGAAGCGATGCTGCTCGTCGACGACGACGACGGCGAGGCGGTCGAAGCGCACGTCGGGCTCGACGAGCGCGTGCGTGCCGACGACGAACGACAGCTCGCCGCTGGCGAGCTTGTTGAGGATGTCGGCTGCGCCGGGCGGCCGGCGTCGAGCCGGTCAGCAGCGCCGCGCGGACCGACTCGCCGGGCATGAGCGCCTGCAGCGTCGCGAAGTGCTGCTCGGCGAGCGTCTCGGTTGGCGCCATGAAGACCGCCTGCATGTCGTGCTCGACGGCGCGCAGGATCGCGTGCAGCGCGACGACCGTCTTGCCGGAGCCGACCTCCCCCATCAGCAGCCGCTGCATCGGGCGCGGCTGGGCGAGCTCCTCGTCGAGGACGCCGATCGCGGCGAGCTGGTCGCCGGTCAGCGCGAACGGCAGCAGCTCCTCGCGCCAGCGCGCCGACAGCGCGGGCGGCTGGTCGAGCACCGGCGCCGAGCCCGCAGCGCGGCGCTGGGCGCGGCGGCGCAGGAGCGAGAGCTGCGCGAGCAGCAGCTCGTCGAAGGCCAGGCGCCGGCGGCCGCCCTCGTGGTCGCCGGCGTGGGCGGCGACGAGCGCCGCCTGGCGGTCGGGCAGCGGAGCGCGGGCGCGCAGCCGGGCCGGCAGCGGCTCGACGGCGTGCTCGGCGGCGGCGAGGTGCGTGCGCACGAGCGCGAGGATCTGCGTCGACGACAGGCCCTCCGTCGCGGGGTAGTGCGCGACCTCGCCCTCCCCGCCCGTGCGCTCGTCGGTCGGGGCATGGCTCGTGACGCGAAAGGCGTTGCGCGCCGCGTACTTGCCGTGCAGGACCAGCCGGGTGCCGGGCGCGTACTTGCGCTGCAGCCAGGGCTGGTTGAAGAACGTCGCCTTCATGATCCCGGTCTCGTCGGCGACGGTCGCCTCGACGAGCGGCTTCATCCCGCGGCGGCGCACGGGCGGCTGGTGATCGAGCGCACCTCGACGACGACCGTGGCGCTGTCGCCCGGCTGGAGCGCGGCGATCGTGCGCGACTCGCGGCGGTCGCGCGGCAGGTGCTCGAGCAGGTCGCCGATCGTGTGCAGGCCGAGCTGCTGCGCGGCATCGGCGGACTTCTGCGGCCTGACCTTCAGCGCCAGCTCGAGCGCCGACGGCCGCGGCCAGCGCAGCGGGGCGGCGAGCAGCGTCGTCGCGGTCCAGCTCGTCTGTACCGGCGAAGGCGGTGGCCACGCGTCCATGATGATCGGCCGCGCGGACCGCTACGCGGCGGCGCCGTCTCTGGCAGACGGTCCTCGCCGCCGATGACCGGGCTGGAGGGTCTGGGGTCCGGGTTCGAGACGCCTGCGCGGGCTCTCGATCGATGAAGAAGGTGGAGCGCGGGCGCTTGCGGCTGCTTCCGGCGTGGGCGGGGCCCAATCAGGCGCCCGGGGCGACCACAGCGATCGCCGGCGGGGCTTCAACAGTTGCGTTGGACATATGGACGTTTCTGGGCACACCCCTGACGTTCTCGCGGGCGAACGCTCAGGAGCCGCCAGCGTGGCGCGAACGTGTTCCCCACGAACACGTTCGCGCCACGCTCCCCGCGCGCACGCCGCGATACGAAGGCACACCCTGACGCTCGGACCCACCCACTCTCATCGACGCTGTTCACAAGCACCCCGCACCCCGGAGCGCCTCGACCCACCACCCACGCGGCCACGACCCCCTACTCAGCCGCGACGAGCCACCAGTACGCCGGCTGACCGCCGTCCTCGCACTCGAGCTCGACGCCCGCGGGGCCGAGCGCGCGCACGCCGTCCTCGTCGAGCGGGGCGCCGTCGCCGGCGATGCAGGTCAGCAGCTCGGCGTCGGCGGCGAGCGCGGCGAGCACGGCGGCGAGCGTCGGCCCGGGCTCGCCCCAGGCGACGATCGCGTCGTCGACGAAGCCGACGGCGTCGCCGACGGCGAAGCGGCCGTCGCCGTCGTCGCGCGCGGCGGGCGCGACCGCGCCGGTGCGCAGATTGCCGAGCGCGCGCGTCGACCGCGGCGACGTTGTCGGAGCGCCGAGCGGTCCGGGTCGAGCGCGAGCGCCGCCGCGAGCCCGGCCTGCTGCGACCGCGCGGCGCTCACCCGCACGACCTTCTCCGACAGCTCCGCCGCGTGCTCGGCGGCCATGACGACGTTGGGCGAGTTCGGGAGCACGACGACCTCCTCGGCGGGCACGTCGTGGATCCCGGCGAGCAGCTCGTAGGTGGACGGGTTGAGCGTCGGCCCACCGTCGAGCACGGCCACGCCGAGCGAGGCGAACAGCCCGCGCATCCCGTCGCCGGCGACGACGGCCAGCGCGCCGCAGCGCTGCGTCGCAAGGCGCGCGGCGCGCTCCTGCATCTGCACGTGCATGTCGGCGACGTCGAGGCGCGAGACCTCGCCGGCAGCGTCGAACAGCGCCGTCGCGGCGGCCGGCTCGTCGGTGTGCACGTGGATCTTCAGCGTCGCGGCATCGCCCACGACGAGCACCGAGTCGCCGATCGCCTCCAGCGGCTCGACCCAGTGGCCCGGATCGAGCTCGTGCCCGGTGACGGCGAAGTTCGTGCAGTAGCGGTACGTCGAGGACTCGTGCTCCGGGTGGCTGATCTGGGCGGGCGCCGCCTGGCGCGCGACGACCGGCGCCTCCGTCCCGCGCAGCGCCGCGATCACGCCCGCGATGATCACGGTCAGCGCGTGGCCGCCGGCGTCGACGACGCCGCTCTCGCGCAGGATCGCAAGCTGCTCGGGCCCGCGGCGAACCGCCTCCTCGCCGGCCCGCAGCGCGCGTTCGAGCACGTCGGCGATCAGCGCGTTCTGCACCGCCGGATCGCCGGTCGAGCCAAGCCGCGTGTCGCCCATGTGCGCGATCTCGCTCGCGACGCACGTCGCCATCTCGCGCATCACGGTGAGGATCGTGCCCTCCGCCGGCGCGCGCACGGAGCTGTACGCGCGCTGCGCGGCGCGCGCCATCGCGGCCCCGATCAGGACGGGGTCGACGAGCTCGCCGGGGCGGCTGATGAGCTCCTCGGCGGCGCCGCGGATGAGCTGGGAGAGGATGACGCCGCTGTTGCCGCGCGCGCCGAGCAGCGCGGCGCGGGCGACCGACTCGACGATCTCGTCGCGGCCGATCTCGTCGATCAGGCGCTGCTCGTCGTCGGCGAGGCGATCGACCTCCACGAGCACGGCCTGCAGCGTGAGCGCCATGTTGTCCCCGGTGTCGCCGTCGGCGACCGGGAAGACGTTGAGATCGTTGATCTCCTCGCGGCGCGACTCGAGGTGCGCGAACGCGCCTTCGACGACGGCGCGGAAACGGATGAGGCTGGGATCCACCGAGGGGGTGGATATCACCCGCCAATCGCTCGCGGCGACCTTCCGAACGGCGATGCTAGGCCGCCTTCTGGACCTTTCCGGCCTTCAGGCAGCGCGTGCAGACATAGACACGCCGCGGCGCGGAGCCGATCAGGACCCGAACTTTCTGGAGATTCGGGTTGAAGCGCCGCTTCGTGGCGCGCATGGAGTGGCTGCGGCTCTGGCCGAACGCCGGCTTCTTCCCGCAGCTGTGACAGACCTTGGCCATCGCGACGACGCAGTGTAGCCACCGTTGGCCCGCGGCGGGCGGTGGGTATCTTGAGGGGGCACTGATGCCGCTGGCTTCCCACATCCAGCTGCCGGAGCGCTACCGCGTGACACGCCATATCGCCAGCGGCGGCATGGCGTCGGTCTGGGAGGTCGAGGATCTCCTGCTGGGCCGGGTCGTCGCGGTCAAGGTGCTCGGCGCCCAATACGCCGCCGATCGCGGCGCCCGCGCCCGCTTCGCTCGCGAGGCGCGAACGGCGGCGCGCGTCTGCGACCACCCGCACATCGCCACGATCTACGACATCGGCGAGCACGGCGACGACGCCTTCATCGTGATGGAGCTCTTCAGCGGCGGGACCGTCGCCGATCGGCTGCGGGCGGCAGGCGACGCCGGCAGCCGCGTGCCGCGCGAGACGGCGCTGCGCTGGCTGCGCGAGGCCGCCGGCGGCCTGGACTTCGCCCACGCGGCCGGCATCGTGCACCGCGACGTCAAGCCCGCCAACCTCCTGCTCGACGGGCAGGAGCGCCTCGCCGTCGGCGACTTCGGGATCGCACGCCTCGCCGACGACACGAGCATGACGCAGACCGGACAGCTGCTCGGCACGGCCGCCTACCTGTCGCCCGAGCAGGCGCTCGGCCGCCCGGCGACCGCGGCCAGCGACCGCTACGCGCTCGCCGTCGTCGCCTACGAGCTGCTGACCGGCGCGCGCCCGTTCGCCGGCGGCCCGGCGACCGCACAGGTCCGCCAGCACGCCGAGGAGCCGCCCGCGAAGGCGAGCGCCGCGGCGCCCGACCTGCCGCGAGCGGTCGACGGCGTCTTCGGGCGCGGCCTGGCCAAGCAGCCGCAGGACCGGCCGCGGACCGCCGCCGAGCTCGTCGGGGAGATCGAGCGCGCGCTGCGCGATCGTCAGCCTGTGGAGGCGACGCGACCGCTGTCCCCGGTCGCGCCGCGGCCCGCGCCGGTCGCCAAACCCGCGCCCGACCCCGCGCCCGCACCCGTGGCAGCCTCCGAACCCCCGCCGGTCCGCGGGCGCCTGCGCCAACCGCCGCCCGCCTCGCCCGCGCCCGCGAGCGCGAGCGCGCCGCCCCGCCAGCCGCCCGCGGCCGTCCCGCCCGCGAGCGCGCCGCCCCGCCAGCCGCCGCCGGCCGCGCCGGCGCCCGGGCCACCCCCCGAGCGTCACCGGATCGGGCCGCTCGTGCCGATCGGGGTCGCCGCGGCGGTCGCGGGCGCGATCCTCGCGATCGTCCTCATCGGCACGGGCGACCAGGAACGCCGGGCATCGTCGAGCACGCCCCGCGCGACGCAGACCGCGCCCCAGCGCGCCCAGAAGACCACGAAGACGCCGCCGGCCACGGCCCAGTCCGGCCAACAGACCGAACCCCAGTCGCCGAGCTCCGCAGGCGCCGCAGCGACCGCCTCGTCGAACGAGGACGAGGATCCCGCGGCGCTCAACGACCGCGGATACGCGCTCAGCCAGCGCGGCGACTACGACGCGGCGCTCCCGCTCCTGCGCGCCTCGGTCGACGGGTACCGCAGCGCGGGCCGCACGAAGGAGCTCGGCTACGCGTACGCGCTCTTCAACCTCGCGGTGGCGCTGAACCGCTCCGGCGACCATGCCGGCGCGATCGAGCTGCTGCGCGAGCGCCTGGGGTTCCCCAACCAGCGCGGCACCGTCCAGCAGGAGCTCAAGGACGCGAAATCGCAGCTCGAGGGTCGCTAGGAAACCTTTAGGGAGGACCGGCGCCTGGCTTTATCAAGCCAGGTAGTTTTGCGGTTCAATGGGGGACAGACCGCTTCGACGGATCGGAGTGCTCGCTGCGCTGGTGGTGTTCGCCGTGCCGCCGCTCGCGCAGGCGAAGGTCGCCAAGCCACCTGCGACACCGGACGCCGCCCCGCTCGCCCGCCTGCGCACCGTGCCGCAGGGCACCGCGGTGCGGCTGTCGGCGCTGCGTGGCGATTCCTCATACCGCGACACGTTCGTGCGCGAGTTCGACTCGCTGACGCCGGAGAACGAGCTGAAGATGCAGGCGCTGCAGCCGCGGCGCGGCCACTACGACTTCGAGGCCGCCGACGCGCTCGTGCGCTTCGCCCGCCGCAACCACAAGACCGTGCGCGGCCACACGCTCATCTGGGGCCAGTCGCTGCCGCTCTGGCTCATCGACCATGGCGTCACCGGCAAGCTCGGCCTGCGCCTGCCGCCGATCAACCTGCCGCGGCTGCCGAGCCCGATCGGCAAGATCCTCAACGACACGACGACGCTGCTGACCGGCTGGCGTCGCGACGAACTGCTGGCGGTCATGAACGACCACATCCGCACGGTGATGCACCACTTCGCGGGCGACGTCAGCGAGTGGGACGTCGTCAACGAGCCGATGGCCAGCGACGGCTCGCTCGCCCCCACGGTCTGGGAGCGCTTCATCGGCCCCGACTACATCGAGCAGGCGCTGCGCACCGCGCGCGCCGCCGACCCGCGCGCGAAGCTCTTCATCAACGACTTCGCGGTGGAGGGGCCGGGGCGCAAGCTCGACGGGCTCGTCGCGCTCGCGCGTGACCTCGTGGCGCGCGGCGTGCCGCTGGACGGCATCGGGCTGCAGGCCCACACGAACATCATCGGCTACAACGACGAAGCCACGCTCGTGCGCACCATGCGCCGCTTCACGGACCTCGGCCTCCAGGTGCAGATCACCGAGATGGACGTCGGCGCCTCGCTGCTCGACGTCGCCCGTCCCGAGCGCCTGCAGCGCCAGGCGCTCGCCTACGCCGCCGCGGCAAGCGCGTGCAACGCGGTCCCCGGGTGCACGCGCTTCACGACGTGGGGGTTCACCGACGCCGTCTCCTGGCTCGCCGGCGCCGAGTCGGCCCTGCTGTTCGACGGCAAGTACCGCGCCAAGCCCGCCTTCAGCGCCGTGCGCGCCGCGTTCGCCCCGCGCCTGAGCACGCGCAGGCTGCGGCGGTAGCGCGGCCGCGCGTCAGGCCCGGCGGCGGCGCTCGGGCGCCGGGGCGGGAAGCGGTGCCGGCTGCTCCGGGTGGGCGGGCCGCCGCGCGGGGCGCGGGTAGCCGTCCGCGGCGCGGATCGGCTCGCGCAGGCGCACGCGGCCCGGGGTCGCCGATGGCAGCGGCAGCGGCGGGCGGACGTCGCCGGCGGGATCCGCAGGCGGCCGCGGGGGACGCGGGTCCTCGCCGCCGCCCCATCCCCAGCGCCGGCGCCAGCCGGCGCGCTGGTCGTCGTCGAGCAGCGCCCACACGAGCAGCAGGCCGCCGACCACGTGGACGACGAACACGAGCGCCAGCGCGATGATCTCCTCGGCCTGGCCTGCGGGCATGGCGTCAGCCTACCCCGCTGCGCCGCTCCCGCTCCTCCCAGCTCGGCGCGGACGCGCAGGAGGGCGAGCACCGCCTCGGCGGCATGGGCGCCCTGGTCGCGCTTGCCGCCTCCGCTGCGCGCCATCGCCTGGTCCATGTTCTCGACGGTCAGCAGCCCGAAGCCGCACGGCACGCCGGTGCGCAGCGCGACGTCCTGGATGCCGCGCGCGGTCTCGTTGCAGACGTAGTCGTAGTGGCTCGTCTCGCCGCGGATGACGGCGCCGAGGCAGGCGATCCCCTCGTAGCGCTCGGTCTCCGCGGCCATCAGCGCCGCGAGCGGCAGCTCGAACGCGCCCGGGACCTCGTAGACGTCGACGACGTCCGCACCGGCCTCTTCGAAGATCCGCGTCGCGCTCGTCACGAGCCGCTCGGCAAGCTCGTCGTAGAAGTGGGCGACGACGATCGCGTAGCGCGACGGCCATGTCCGGCATCTACCCGGCCTCCTCGGAGCGCGTGTCGCGCTCCTCCTCGTCGTGGAGCATCTCCTTGTCCACGTCGAGGCCCTGGTGGTGCAGCGTGTGGCCCATGCGCTCGCGCTTGGCGCGCAGGTAGTCCTCGTTGTGCGGGTTGGGCAGGTGCTCGATCGGCAGCTGCTCGGAGACCGACAGCCCGTAGCCCTCGAGGCCGCGGATCTTCTTCGGGTTGTTCGTGAGGATCCGGATCGACGTCAGCCCGAGGTCGACGAGGATCTGCGCGCCGATCCCGTAGTCGCGCAGATCCGCGGGCAGGCCGAGCTGGAGGTTCGCCTCGACCGTGTCGAGGCCGCCCTCCTGCAGCTTGTAGGCCCGCAGCTTGTTGAGCAGGCCGATCCCGCGCCCCTCCTGGGAGAGGTAGAGCAGGACGCCGTTGCCCTCGCGCTCGATCATCGACAGCGCCGACTCGAGCTGCTCGCCGCAGTCGCAGCGCAGCGAGTGGAAGACGTCGCCGGTCAGGCACTCGGAGTGCACCCGGACGAGCACGTCCCGCACGCCGTCGACCTCGCCCTTGACGAGCGCGACGTGGTGCTTGCCGCCGACGAGCTCGCGGTAGCCGACGGCCTGGAAGTCGCCGAAGCCGGTCGGCAGCCGCGTCGAGACGACGCGCTCGACGAGCTTGTCGTGGCGGCGGCGGTAGGCGATGAGGTCGGCGACGGTGATCATCTTCAGGCCGTGGCGGGCGCAGTACCCGACGAGGTCCTCGACGCGCGCCATCGTCCCGTCGTCGTTCATGACCTCGCAGATGACGCCCGCCGGGTTGAGCCCCGCGAGGCGGGCGAGGTCGACGGCGGCCTCCGTCTGGCCGGCGCGCTCGAGCACGCCGCCGGCCTTGCTCTTCAGCGGGAAGATGTGGCCGGGCTGGACGAGGTCGCGCGGCGAGCTCTCGGGATCGATCGCGACCTGGATCGTGCGCGCCCGGTCGGGCGCGGAGATGCCGGTCGTGACGCCCTCGCGGGCCTCGATCGAGACCGTGAACGGCGTCTCGAAGGGCGATTCGTTCTTCGACGCCATGAGGTCCAGGCCGAGCTCGTCGCAACGATCGGGCGTCAGGGAGAGGCAGATCAGGCCTCGGCCCTCCTTGGCCATGAAGTTCACCGCCTCGGGCGTCGCGAACTGGGCGGCCATCGTCAGATCGCCCTCGTTCTCGCGATCCTCGTCGTCGCAGACGACCACCATCTTGCCCTGGCGGATGTCCTCCAGGGCCTCGTCGATCGTCGCGAACGGGCTGCGTGTCATCTGGCTCATGGGCTCAAGCTTCGCAAACCGCGACGGTGGGTGCCCATGCATGGCCGCGCGCGGGTGCGGCCCCGGCCCGAGGCTGGCGCGCCGGATGGCGCCAGCCTGCTTCGCGATCGACTGTCGGAAGAGCGCGCCCGTTCCCGCGGATGCCGGCGCTCACGGCACCGCGGACGGGCCGCCTGGCCTCAGGTCGTCGAGGTCAGCACGTACGAGCGTGCCTCGTCCAGCGACTCGTGATCGCCGTCGTGCATGCACCATCCCGACCCGCTGGCGCGGCGCTCGGCGACGAGCCACCGATGGCGCAGTTCCGTGTCGAGCTTCCAGGGGTTCGCGATACGCCATTGACCGTCGGGCGACTCGAACAACCCCCGCTCGATCTTGCGCCACTCGTCCGTCATGAGAACGTCCTCCTTGGATTGGGTCTGGCCGATAGCGGCTACCCAATCGCATCCATCCACTTTCCAGCAAATCCCGGAAAATGACGTGGCCGGGAGGTGCCACTTGCCGGGAGCTGCCGGGGCGCGCGGGCGTCCCTCAGCGCGCGACGAGCTTCTCCACGTACTTCGCGACGACGTCGACCTCGAGGTTGACCCGCGTGCCCGCAGCCGCGCCGCCGAGCGTCGTGCGCTCGAGCGTCTCGGGGATGAGCGACACGTCGAACGTCTCGTCGTCGATCCGCGCGACCGTCAGCGAGACGCCGTCGACGGCGATCGAGCCCTTCTCGACGACGTAGCGCAGCAGCGCCGGATCCTCGGGCGCGAGCGTCACGACGCGGGCGAAGCCGTCCTCGCGCACCCCGGTGACGGTCCCGGAGCCGTCGACGTGGCCCTGCATGATGTGGCCGCCGAGGCGGTCCGACGCGCGCACCGCGAGCTCGAGGTTGACCTGCGCGCCGGTCGCGATCGCGCCGAGCGTGCTGCGCGCGAGCGTCTCGTGCATGACGTCGGTCGCGAAGCGGTCGCCGTCGACCGCGGTCGCGGTCAGGCAGACGCCGTTGACCGCGACGGAGTCGCCCTCCCCGACGTCGCCGGCCAGGCGCGTGCGCAGCGTCAGCCGCAGGCCGTCGCCGGTCTCGTCGACGGCCGCGACGCTGCCGAGGTCCGCGACGAGCCCCGTGAACACGGGAGCGCCTCACCACTCCCGCAGCCGCGCGGAGATGAGCAGATCGTCGGCGACGCGCTCGCAGTCGAGCGTCAGCGCGCGCAGCGCCTCGGAGATCCGCTCCACGCCCTCGCCCTCGAGCGGATCGCGGGCCGCGCGCCCGCCGAGCAGCAGCGGCGCGAGGAAGAGCCGCACCTCGTCGATCTCGCCGGCGTCGAGGAACGCGCCGGCGAGATGCGGGCCGCCCTCGAGCAGGATCGACGTGACGCCCTGCGCGCCGAGCTGGTCCAGCGCCGAGCGCACCCGCGCGGGCTCGTTCTCCCCAGTGGCGACCAGCACCTCCGCGCCCGCCATCTCCAGCGCCTCGACCGCCGAGCGCCGCGCGGCGCGCGAGACGACGACGGTCAGCGCGGCATTCGACGCCGCGGAGACGAGCTGCGAGCCCAGCGGCAGGCGCGCGGTCGCGTCGAAGACCACGCGGCGCGGCTGGTGGTGGACGCCCTCGACGCGCGCCGTGAGCTGCGGGTCGTCGGCGAGCGCCGTGCCGATCCCGACGGCGACGGCGTCGACGCTCGCCCGCCAGCGGTGCGCGCGGGCGCGGCTGGACTGGTCGGAGATCCACTGCGAGTCGCCGGTCCGCGTGGCGACCTTGCCGTCGAGCGTCATCGCCGACTTGAAGAGGATCCACGGCCGATTGGTGCGCGCATGCTTGCGAAAGGCCTGGTTGACGAGCCGTGCGCGCGCGGCGAGGTCGCCGTCGGCGACGTCGACCTCGACGCCCTCGTCGCGCAGGATGCCCAGGCCGCGGCCCGCGGCCTTCGCGCTCGGGTCGTCGGACGCGACGACGACGCGCGTGATCCCCGCGGCGAGCACCGCGTCGGTGCACGGCGGCGTCTTGCCGTGATGGCAGCAGGGCTCCATCGAGACGTACAGCGTCGCGCCGGTGAGGTCCGCGCCCGCGGCGGCGGCGATCGCGTTGACCTCGGCGTGCGGACCGCCGCACTCCTCGTGCCAGCCCTCCCCCAGCACCTTGTCGTCGCGCACGACCAGCGCCCCGACCATCGGGTTGGGATGCACGCGCCCGAGCCCGAACTCCGCGAGCTCGATCGTGCGCGCGAGGTGGTCGTGGTCGAGCGCGGTGAGGGTGGTCACCCTCGCAGCATATGGCCGCTGGCTAGCGTGTACTACCCGTAGTCGTGAGCCCCGCGGCGCACTTGCCGCCCTGCAGGCGATAGACCGTCATGAGCGGTCCGGGCCTGTTGTACGCCAACGGGTAATAGTTGAACGTCCAGTCGAAGTTGAAGCCGACCGGCCCCTTGCCGCGCGAGTACGGCGAGGCCTGGAAGACGACCTTCGAGCGCCGCTCGAGCTCCTTGTAATAGGCCAGCGCGTTGGGCACCTGGTCGGGCTCCGCCTCGGCGCGGCCGCGCTGCGTCGAGCCGACGACGACCCAGCAGTACTCCTGCTGCTCGAAGAAGCTCACGAGCTCCGGGCGCAGCACCCGCTCGAAGTCCTCGATGTTCACGACGACGCCCACGCCGGGCAGGGTCCGGCCGGTCTTGGGATCGATCTTCGAGCGGCTCAGCGGGTACTTGTTCCAGCGGTTGCCGTTGGAGACGATCGGCGACGGGTTGCCGATGTCCTGCGCCCACTGGTCCGGGACGACCGGCTCGACGACGATCTTCTTGCCCGCCGGGACGTTGAGCACCATCCACTCGCGGGCGATGTTGCGCGTGTCCTCACGCGACATGACGAGGCCCGAGTGCAGCGAGTAGACGAAGCCCTGCCCGCACAGCAGGACGACCGCGGCCGTGACGAACGTCGGCCGCAGCGCCGACGAGAAGCGCCCCAGCCGGTCGGCGAGCTCGATCGCCGCGTAGGCCGCGAGGATGCAGACGAACGGGAACACCGGCATGAGCCAGCGGCCGAAGTAGCGCTCCTGCGAGCCCATGAACAAGAAGAACACGACGATCGCCGGCACGAGCATCCACAGCAGCCGGCGCTCGTCGAAGTACAGCCGCACCGCGCCGCCGATCGCGAAGAAGAGCGGCACCCAGCCCAGGCCCCAGCCGAACGACCACAGGTAGTACGCGAAGCCCGAGTCCTGGGTGAGCCCGAGCTTGCCGGCGGCGTCGCCGGAGGCGTCGGACTGGTGCGTGAGCCCCTCCCAGAAGGACGAGAAGTCCAGCAGCGAGTACGGGTTTGCGATGAAGAACGTCAGCAGCGAGAGGACGCCGACGATCGCGATGCCGCGCAGCGCGGCGACCCTGCCGCCGGTCGCCGCGAACTGCGCGCCCGCGGCGGCGACGATCGGCAGCAGCACGATCCCGCCCGTGTACTTCGTCGCGCAGGCGAGGCCGAGCCCGATCCCCGCCCAGAGGTAGTCGCGCACCCGCCCGGTGCGCAGGATCCCGGCGGCGCCCCACAGCCCGAGGCAGACCCCGGCGAGCGTCGGCACGTCGTTGAGCGCGAGCTTGGAGTAGAAGACCGGCAGGAAGGCGACGGCGAAGATGCCGGCCGACAGCAGGCCGACGCGGCGGTCCACGAGCCGCGAACCGGCGAGGTACAGCAGCCAGACCGCGAGCGTCCCGGTGAGCGCCGAGAGCGTGCGGGCGATCGTCCAGATCTCCGTCGGGTCGGCGGCGAACGAGCTCGAGACCGCCGCGCGGCCGCCGTACCAGACGCCGAGCGCGAGGTGCACGAGGTACGTGTACGCGGGCGGGTTGACGTAGTAGTTCGGATCCCAGTTGTGGCCGAAGAGCCCGATCGCCCGCGTGACGAAGTGCGCGTTCTCGTCGGCGTTGTAGGCGTACGGCAGGCCGTGTCCGTTGCCCCAGATGCGCAGGACGAACGCGAGCACCAGGACCGCCCCGATCGCCGCTCCCCAGACGAGCTGGTCGGTGCCGGGGCGGCGCAGGCTCAGCAGCCGCGAGCTCAGCAGGCCGCTCAGCCCGCCCACGTCCCGCGCGGGCGTGCTGGAGTCACGGAACTGGCGCTCAACAGCGGACATAGGCGGCGTAGTACTGGCTCGTCGCGACACGATCAAAGCCGGGGGGCGGCAGGTTGTCGGCGCTCTCGTCGTTGTCGGTCACGAACGCCTGCTTGAAGATCGCGGGGCGGTCGTGCACGAGCAGGACGACGCCGCGCCTGGGCGGCGGCGGGTCCGGGCGGGCCTTCGTGCGCATGCTCGATCGCGCGAGCACGCCCGACCGCGAACGGTCGAGGATCCAGCGCACGTCGGGGATGAGCTTGTGGTTTGGCACGTAGACGGGTCCACAGCGCAGCGCCCGGGCCACCGCGGGGTCGCCCAGCACGCGCTCGAGCGCGACGTGCGAGTCCCCCCGGAAGCGCAGCTCGTTGCGTAGCTGAGTGAGGTTAACGCGCGTGGCCGTGAATGCGACACCGAAGATCGCGAGCGCCACCGCGCCGGCCGTCCACAGGCGCCGCCAGTTGGTACCGGGCTCGAGCATCGTCCAGCCCGCGAGGAAGACGGCCGCGAAGACCATGACGCACAGCGACGGGACGAGCAGGTAGCGGTCGATGACCGACAGCCCGGCGAGGCCGACGAGCGCGAACGTCCCGGCGCCGATCGCGAACAGGACGAGCGGCATCAGCGCGCGGCGCGGCGTCAGCACGACCGCGAGGACGACCCCGACGACCCCGCCGACGACGACCGGGAACTTCGCGAGCTTGATGAGGAACGCGTACAGCGCCGCCGGGACGGCAGAGCCGCCCTTGTTGCGCCCGAGCTCCTCCGCGAGGTCGCCCGTCGCGGTCAGCGAGTACAGCGGGTCGCCGGTGACGGCGAGGTCGACGCCGGCCCAGACCAGCGGCCCGATCGCCGCGAGCGCGGCGTACAGCGCGCGCTGCCTCCACGTCGCATGCGGCGAGCAGCCACAGCCAGTAGACGCCCGCCAGCAGCCACGCCTCGGGGCGCATGAGCCCCGCGGCGGCGAGCAGCCCCATGACGACCACGGGATGGCGGCGCGGCCCGCGCAGCTCGATCACCGCCGCCCACACGACGACGGCGAGGTACGGGATGTCGATGTAGCCGCGCGCCGCGAGGAACGGGAAGTCGAAGCGCGTCACGAGCAGCGCCGCGGCCGCCGCGCCGACGAGCGGCGTGAAGGCGGACTTGCCGAGCGCGTAGACGGCGGCGACGAGCGCCAGGAACGAGAGCACGCAGAAGGCGACCATGACGCGGTCCGCGCCGTCGCCGAGCGGCGCCAGCAGCGCGCCGAAGGCGATCGCCAGCGGGTGCTCGGTCGGCGCGCGGTAGGCGGTGAAGGAGAGCGGGTCCAGGCCGACGAGCTCGCGCCCCCACAGCAGCGAGTAGTACGAGTCGTAGTTGGGATACGTCGGGTAGACGAGGAAGCCGACCAGCGCGGCGAGCGCCAGCGCGCCCATGGCGATGCGTTCGAGCACGGCGACGCGGACCGTGGGCAGGCGACGGCGCCGCGCCGAGGGAGCCTCGGCAGGCGACGGCGACGGGACGGCGGCCGGGCTGGCGGTGCTGGGCACGGATGACGCTGCGATGGCCGTTAGCATTCCACGCGAACCCGCCGCATGAAGTTGATCATCCAGATCCCCTGCTTCAACGAGGAGCAGACACTCCCGCTCGTGCTTGCGGACCTTCCGCGGCGAATGGAGGGCTTCGACGCGGTCGAATGGCTCATCATCGACGACGGCTCGACGGACAGGACGATCGAGGTCGCGCGCGCCGGCGGCGTCGACCACATCGTGCGCCTGACGAACAACAAGGGCCTCGCGGCCGGGTTCCAGGCCGGCCTCGACGCGTGCCTGAAGCTCGGCGCCGACGTCATCGTCAACACCGACGGCGACAACCAGTACAACGGCAACGACATCCCCAAGCTCGTCGAGCCGATCATCGCCGGCAAGGCCGACATGGTCGTCGGCGACCGCGAGGTCCACAAGATCGAGCACTTCTCGCCGCTGAAGGTCACGCTCCAGCGCCTGGGCTCCTGGGTCGTGCGCCAGGCGTCCTCGACCGAGGTCCCCGACACGACGTCCGGCTTCCGCGCCTACAACCGCGAGGCGGCGATCCAGATGGCGGTCGTCTCGAAGTTCACGTACACGCTGGAGACGATCATCCAGGCCGGCAAGCAGCTCGTCGCGGTCGACCACGTCGCGATCCGGACGAACCCCAAGACGCGCGAGTCGCGCCTGTTCCCATCGATGTGGGCCTACGTGCGGCGCAACACGGTCTCGATCTTCCGGATCTACTCGCAGTACGAGCCGCTGCGGGTCTTCATGACCGCCGCCGCCGTGATCGGCCTGATCGCGATCGTCGTGTGGGCGCGCTTCGCGTACTTCTACGTCGTCCAGAACGAGGGCAAGGGCCACGTGCAGTCGCTCATCCTCGGCGCGGTCCTGTTCAACGCGGCGACGGTGCTCGCCGCCCTCGGCGTGATCGGAGACCTCATGTCAGCCCAGCGCACGATGATCCAGCGCACGTTCGAGCGCGTCCGGCGCATCGAGCTGCAGCTCGGCGTCGCGCCGTCGCACTACGAGCCCGGCTCCTCGCCCACCGGCCAGGGACCGACGACCGGCGCCGACGCGGGCGCCGCGACCGGCAAGACCGAGGAGCGCGACGTGGTGCGGCTGTGACCCCCGCGGCAACCGACGTGACCGTCGACGCCGAGGGCACGGTCACCGGCAACACCTACGACAAGTACGGCTCGACGAACCCCGTCGTGCGGCGGCTGATGAGCGCCTTCGAGCGCACGCTCGACGAGCTGTTCTCGCAGGCCGACCCGCAGTCGCTGCTCGACGTCGGCTGCGGCGAGGCGGTGCTCACGCACAAGTGGGCGCAGCGGCTCGGCGAGCGCCGCGTCGTCGGCATCGACCTCGACGACCCGCTGCTGCACGCGCAGTGGGAGCAGCGCCAGGCGCCGAACCTGACCTACAGGGTCATGAAGGCCGAGAACCTGCCGTTCGCCGACGGGGAGTTCGACGTCGGGACGGCGATCGAGGTGCTCGAGCACGTGCCCGACCCCGAGCACACGGTCGCCGAGATGGCGCGGGTCTGCAGCGGTCACCTGCTCGTGTCGGTGCCGCGCGAGCCGATGTGGCGCGGGCTGAACATGGCCCGCGGCGCCTACCTGAAGGATCTCGGCAACACGCCGGGACACCTCAACCACTGGTCCAAGCGCAGCTTCGTCTCGCTGCTGTCCCGCCACGGCGACGTCGTCCAGGCGCGCTCGCCGTTTCCGTGGACCATGCTGCTTGTCCGCCTCTAGTGTCAGCGTCTCACCGCCGCGCTCGGGCTACGGGCGCGGCGCGCGGGTCCTCTCGATCGGCATCGCGACGACGGGCCTCGTCACGTTCGCCTACTTCGCGCTCGCAGCGCACGCGCTGAACCCGGTCGAGTACAAGCACATCTCGCTCGTCTGGTCGATCATGTTCGTCGTCGCGTCGGTGATCTACCGCCCGATCGAGCAGCTGCTGTCGCGCACGATCGCCGACCGCCGCGCGCGCGGCCACGGCGGCGGCCACAACCTCGGCGTCGCGCTGGCGATCCAGGCGGCGTTCGCGCTGGCGTTCCTCGCCGTCGCGCTGGCGCTGCGGGATCTCCTGCAGAACGACCTCTTCGACGGCTCGGCCGCGCTGTACTGGGTGCTCATCGTCGGCGTGCTCGCGTACGCGGCGAGCTACTTCGCGCGCGGCTTCCTCGCCGGCCACCAGCGCTTCGAGCTCTACGGCGCGCTCGTCTTCTTCGAGGCGGTCTCGCGGGTGTGCTTCGCGCTGGCCGTCGTCGTCGGCGTCGCCTCGGGACAGTCGGCGGTGGCGATGGGCATGGCGGCCGCGCCGCTCATGTCGCTCGTCGTCGTGCCGTGGTTCTTCGCGCGCCGCGACCCTCCGCTGGATCGCGCGGCGGTCAAGGAGACCGAGGGCGGGCTGACGCTGCGCCATGGCGTCCCGTTCGCGGCCGCGGTGTTCGGCGTCATGGTCGCCGAGCAGACGCTGCTCAACGGCGCGGTGCTGACGGTCGAGGGCACGTCGGCCGACGCCGCGCTGGCGGGCATCGTCTTCAGCGTGCTGCTCATCGCGCGCGCACCGCTGCAGCTCTTCCAGGCCGTGCAGGGCTCGCTGCTGCCGCATCTCGCGGGGTTGCAGGCGACCGCCAGCGCGGCCGAGTTCCGGCGCGCGATCCGCGTGACCGTGCTGGCGATCAGCGCGTTCGCGCTCGCCGTGGCGCTCGGGTTGTTCGCGGTCGGCCCGCCTGTCGTCGGCAACCTCTTCGACATCGACCGCGACATCGGCCGCGCCGGACTGGCGCTCGTCGGCCTCGGGATGGGCTTTCACCTCATCGCCGGAACGCTCAACCAGGCCGCCCTCGCGCGCGGTCAGGCGCTCGGCGCGGCGGTCGCGTGGCTGACCTGCGCGGGCGCCTTCGTCGCATGGATGCTGAGCCCGGCGATCGATGACCAGCTGCTGCGCACGGAGGTCGGATACTGCTGCGCGACGGCGCTGCTGGCCGCGCTGCTGGGGGTCGTCTACCGCACGGGCGGCCCCGTTCCGGTCGCCGGCGCCGCCTGACGCGAGCGCACGCTGCCGTGTTCCGGAGCGTGCGTGTCTTCTGTGTCCTGGTCGATATCGCCGTCGCTGTCCCGTACCATCGGCCCTGTTCCTTGGCGTTCATGGTCGGACGCCGAATCTCATCAGGAGGTCGTTCACTGTGAGTCTCATCAAGGTCACCGCGGAAGAGCTTGAGTCTGTGTCGGGTCAGTTGGGAGCATCGGCCGCAGCGATCAACGACGAGAACTCCAAGGCGCTGGGCCAGGTCAACGGCCTCGTCGGCGCCGGCTGGGAAGGCGCCGCCTCGGCGCAGTTCCACACGCTGTTCACCGAGTGGAAGAACGGCGCCGATCAGGTCCAGCACGCCCTGCACGGCATCAGCCAGCTGCTGTCCAAGGCCGGCGTGGCGTACAGCACCACCGAGGATCACATCCGCCAGGCCATGCAGTAGCCGTCGCGGCCGACACGTGCGCGTGGTGGGCGCGATCGAGGTCGATCCGTGAGGGACGGTGGCGCCAGCGCGCCCACCCTGGCCGGCCTGCGCTGGCCGGAGGACGACCCGGTGGGGATTCACAGTGACGGCTGATTCACACCTCGAAAGCGCCCACGACGGCGAGCGCGATCTGCGCGACGTCGCCCGTGACGCCAAGCGGGGCGCGGCGACGCCGCAGGAGCTCTTCGACGCGTTCATCGCCGCGCGGCTGTACTGGCCGGCGCCGCAGAAGCGCGGCGTGCCCGTGATCCGCCTCGGCGAGGACCTCGTGGCGCCGCTGTTCTCCAGCGAGGAGGAGCTGATCAAGTTCGTGGGGCGCGGGAAGTGGCTGTCGGCGACGGGCCTGGAGGTGCTGACGATCGTGCCGGCGGGCGTGACGATCGGCCTGGACCTCGGCTCCGAGCATCGTCTACAGCTCGATCCGGCGGCGGCGCGGGTCGAGTACGACCTCGTGTTGAGACAGCGCGGGGGCGCGACATCCAACGGTGGCGCCGGAAGCGCGGAGAGGGAGGGGTAGCGAATGGCGCGGTTCGAGGTGGATCCCGACGTCCTGGGAGACGTCGCGTCGGGGCTGCTGCGCAGCGTCGAGGTGGCACGGCAGGTCAAGGATCACGGCGACTCGCTGAAGTCGATGGCGTCCGACGCCGGCGACGACAACGCCAAGCACGCGATCGAGCATTTCATCGGCCGCTGGTCGTATGGCTGCGGCTGCCTGATCGAGGATGCCCAGCAGATGGCCAACCGCCTGAACCAGACGTCGAAGGCATATCTCGAGACCGAGACGAGCATCGCGAAGGCGGCTGCCGTTGACGGTTGAGTTGGGGGTCGGGGTTGGGGTGCGGGAGTTGGTGCCGGGCGATCCGGAGGAGTTGGGGCGCCTGGCGGCGCGGTTGGCGGTGTTCGGTGGCGGGATGAGCGAGGCGGGCGGCAAGCTTGCCAATGTGCACGCGGCCGGGTGGACGGGGCCGGCGTCTGATGCGTTTCAGGGGCTTGTCGGTGAGCAGCCGGCGAAATACCGGACGGCCGGCAGCTCGTTCGAGCATGCCGTCAGCGCGATCCGCGCCTACGCGGCGGTGCTGCGCCACGCCCAGACCGACGCCGGCCGCGCGATCTCGATGTTCGAGCAGGCAAGCCGCGAGTCAGAGCGCTGGCAGCACGCCAGAGCCACGCACGACCACGCCGTCCGCGCGGCACAGGCAACCGGCGACCGGCCACCCGACGGCCCCGCACCACCGGCCAGCGACCCCGCCGCCAGCGACCTGACAGCCAGCCACCAACTGCTCTCAGACGCCCGCTCAGCCGTCCGCGCGCAAGGCCAGATCGCCGCCGCCGCACTGTCCTCGGCCGCCGAGGCCGCACCCCACAAACCCGGCCTGCTGGACTCCGTGATCGGCGGAATCGGCGACGTCTTCGACGACGCCGGACACGGCCTGTCAGCAGCCTGGACAGCAACGACCGGATTTCTCGACGACGCCGCCGGCTGGGTCAAAGACGGCCTGGAACGCTACGGCACCGACATCCTGCAGATCGCCGCCGGCGGCCTGCTCGTCGTCGCCGGCGTCGAACTGCTCGTCCTCGCCGCCGGCATGGAAGTCGTCGGCGTCACCGCCGACGCCACCGGCGTCGGCGCGATCGTCGGCGTCCCCCTCAACCTCGGCGGCATCGCCGTCGCCGGCGGCGGCATCATCCTCATCACCGGCGGCGGCGCCCTCCTCATGGCCGGCGCATCAAACCTCAACGACGACGCCAACGAATCCGGGTCGGACTCCAAGGCCGAGCCGTCCGACAACGCCGGCGACAACCTCGACGAGACCGCCGAGTCGTTCATCGGCCGCACGCGCAAGGGATCGATCAACCGCGAGTTCCCGGGCGAGCTCAAGGGCAAGACGCTCGGCGAGATCAAGGCGGGCAAGAGCGCGGCGGAGAAGAAGGCATGGAAGCTGCTCAACGACAACCGCTTCAAGAAGTAGCCTGGAGATCCCGATGAGCGAGCCAGCCGCCGGCGACGGATCCAAGCTCTACGTGGCAGTGCTCGTCGCGGAGTCCTCCTCGGATGGCCCGGACTACGAGCCGCTGTACGAGGAGAGCCTCGTGCTCATCCGCGCGGCGTCCGACGAGGCGGCGGCGGCGCGAGCCGAGGAGCTCGGCGTCGAGGAGCAGACCTCCTATGTCAACGACGCGGGCGAGACGATCACGTGGACGCTCAAGCGCGTGCTCGACGTCAGCAGGACGCTGACCGACGAGCTCGAGGACGGATCGACCCTCTACTCGCGCCACTTCCGCGACTACGACAGCTATCGCCGCTTCGAGCCGCTGCTGTCCGAGGAGGGCGGGCTCGGTTGACCGCTGAGCTCGCGATCGGGGTTGGGGTGCGGGAGTTGGTGCCGGGCGATCCGGAGGAGTTGGGGCGCCTGGCGGCGCGGTTGGCGGTGTTCGGTGGCGGGATGAGCGAGGCGGGCGGCAAGCTTGCCAATGTGCACGCGGCCGGGTGGACGGGGCCGGCGTCTGATGCGTTTCAGGGGCTTGTCGGTGAGCAGCCGGCGAAATACCGGACGGCCGGCAGCTCGTTCGAGCATGCCGTCAGCGCGATCCGCGCCTACGCGGCGGTGCTGCGCCACGCCCAGACCGACGCCGGCCGCGCGGTCGCGATGTTCGAGCAGGCAAGCCGCGAGTCAGAGCGCTGGCAGCACGCCAGAGCCACGCACGACCACGCCGTCCGCGCGGCACAGGCAACCGGCGACCGGCCACCCGACGGCCCCGCACCACCGGCCAGCGACCCCGCCGCCAGCGACCTGACAGCCAGCCACCAACTGCTCTCAGACGCCCGCTCAGCCGTCCGCGCGCAAGGCCAGATCGCCGCCGCCGCACTGTCCTCGGCCGCCGAGGCCGCACCCCACAAACCCGGCCTGCTGGACTCCATGATCGGCGGAATCGGCGACGTCTTCGACGACGCCGGACACGGCCTGTCAGCAGCCTGGACAGCAACGACCGGATTTCTCGACGACGCCGCCGGCTGGGTCAAAGACGGCCTGGAACGCTACGGCACCGACATCCTGCAGATCGCCGCCGGCGGCCTGCTCGTCGTCGCCGGCGTCGAACTGCTCGTCCTCGCCGCCGGCATGGAAGTCGTCGGCGTCACCGCCGACGCCACCGGCGTCGGCGCGATCGTCGGCGTCCCCCTCAACCTCGGCGGCATCGCCGTCGCCGGCGGCGGCATCATCCTCATCACCGGCGGCGGCGCCCTCCTCATGGCCGGCGCATCAAACCTCAACGACGACATCAACGAGGCGGGCTCGGACTCCGGCTCGACGGCCGACCCCGCCAAGGAGACCCAGGAGAAGGTCGACAACGTCCTGAAGGACACCAAGCAGGGCAAGGTCAAAGACAGCGACCAACGCATCAAGGACGGCGGTGACGCCGCCGCGAACAGCGACTTCGACGAGCTCGCCGACGGACTGCCCGTCGACACGTACCCCAACGGCGCGCGCGTCGTCCACCGGCCCGACGGCACGACCGTGACCTACTATCCGAAGAGCAGCGGCGGCTTTCCCACGGTCAAGATCGATCCACCCGGCGGTGGGATCCCCGTCAAGGTGCGCTACCCATGAGCCCCTCCACGAGCCTGAGGACAGTCGAGGACGACGAGCGCAGGCGTGAGCTTCGCGCTGCGACGTCGCACGTCCTGAGGCGGACCGCCGACGGCAAGCTCGCTGCGATCAAGCGGCCCGGCTGGATCGCGGTCGCGGCCGAGGAGGGCCTGCTCAGCCGCGAGGAATGGCGCCGCGCCCTCGTCGACATGCTGCGCCGCGACGGCATCGAGGTCCTCTATGCCGTCCCGCTGGACCGGTCCAACAACGAGCCGCCGCTCGAGGTCCCCGCGACCGAGGAGGATCTCGCAGCGGCGCTGCGTCAGCTCGGGTCGTTCGACTTCGTGCTCTACCCGCCCGACGTGCGGTGGGCGATCGTGTCGACGACCGAGGACATCGCCGCGTTCCTCGGGCCGCCGGCGCTCGTCGCCGACCTCCTCGGGGGAGATCCCGCGGCGGCACGGGCCGAGCTCGAGGACTTCCTCGACGATCCGGACTTCTGGCCCGAGCAGGTGCTTGCGTACTTCCGCAGCCTGATCGCTGCGATCGAGGCGTACGACGGGCTCGCGGACGGCGAGATCACGGAGCTGCCGATCAACGTCTGACGCGCGGCCTTTAGTCCCCTGCGACCTGCAGGTGCACGACCCGGCCGCCGCTGACGAGATAGCCGCGCCCGGGCGGGAAGATGCGCGAGCTGCGGCGCGGGAGCCGGACCGCGAGCAGGTCGCCGTCGAGATCGACGTCGGGGGTCAGCAGCAGGCCGTTTCCGTCCTTGCGCAGCTCGCGGATCCAGGCGCTGAAGCCGCGCGCCGCGGCCGACTCGATCGAGGCGACGACGCGCACGTTCACGTCGCGCCCGCGGCGCAGGATCATCTCCAGCGGGGTCGCCGCCGCGCCGTCGGCGAGCTCGCCGGCGTCGTCGATGACGACGAACAGGAGCGGGTGCTCCTCGTCTGGCGAGCGCGCCAGAACGATCTCCCGCAGCCGGTTCGCCGCCTCCGTGCAGGCTTCGCTGCCGCGCGCGCTCGTCGTCCAGCCGCCGAGCTCGGTCAGCGCGCTACGGCGCGGCGCGAGCAGGTGCAGCTCGGCGTCGCCTGGCGCGCGGCGGATCGAGTCCACGAGCGTCGCCAGCGCGCTCGTGCGACCGCTGCGGTACGGCCCGGCGACGAGGAAGTGCGACTCGCTCACGTCGACGCGCAGCGGCGCGACGTCGATCTCGTCGACGCCGATGAACGGGCGCACGGGATCGTCGGCCGGCGGCAGGCTCGCGCGCGGGACGTGCGTCGGCATCTGCGCGACCGGCGTCGCGCGCCTGCCCGGGTAGCGGTCGCTCAGCGCGCTCGCCGCGGCGGCGATCGCCGCCACGCTGCGATCGCCGGACGGGTCGTCGCCGACGAGCGGCGTCTGGATCTCCAGCGAGTCGTCGGTGAACCCGCGCCCGGCCGGCAGGACGGCGCCCTTCGTCGCCTTGCGGTCCAGGCCGAGGGAGCCGTACTCGTCGTCGTCGGCCTGGCGCAGGACGAGCCTGCGCGGGACGAGCGCGGAGACCGACGGCGGGACGGCGTTGCGGCGATCGGCGGTCGCGATCACGTGCATGCCGACGGCGCGCCCGTCGGCGATGATCCGCGTCAGCGCCTCGATCAGCGCGCCCACGCTGACGTTCTCGAACGCCGCGCGGAATCCGGCGTAGGAGTCCAGCAGGATCACGGTGCGCGGCAGCACCGGTCCCGCCGTCGCGAGTCGCTCGTACTCGCTGAGCGTGTTGACGCCGCGCTCGGCGAAGAGCTGCGCGCGCTCGTCGATGCCCCGGCGCAGCAGCGTGAACAGGCGCGTGATGCGCTCCTCGTCCTCGGCCAGGATGACCGCGCCGCAGTGCGGCAGCGCCTCGATCGCGAGCATCCCGCGACCGGCGAAGTCCAGCGCGTAGAGCTGCAGGTGCTCCGGGCTCGCCTTGCGCGCGAGGGCGACCGCGAGCGAGCGCAGCAGCGTCGTCTTGCCCGCGCCGCTCGTGCCGTAGATGAAGAGGTGTCCGTCGCGCTCGAGGTCGAGGCCCAGCACGTACTGGCGCTGGCGGGCGGGATCGTCGACGACGCCGAGCTCGACCACGCGCGGATCCTCGTCGCCCGCGGCGAGGCTGATGTCGTCCAGCGGCAGGATCTCCGGCAGCATCGGCTGCCATGGCGAGGGCGGCAGCGGCCGCCCGGTCTCCTCGCTCGCCCGGCCGATCGCCAGCACGGCGCGCTCGAGGTCGGTCGGCTCCTCCTCGTCGGGCTGGAAGTGCCGCGCCGCGCCCGTCCCGCTCGCGCCCGCTGCGCAGCGGGCGCACGCGCACGCCGGCGTTGTCCTCGGGCGGGAGGCTGTGCCCCCCGACGTAGGCGGACTGGAACTCGGTCAGCTCGCCGTGGCCGGTGCGGATCAGGCCGCGCCCGGGAACGGAGCGCGAGATCCGGGCCGCGCCCGGATCGCCGATGACGTCGTCGCTCTCGGCCTGCTTGGAGACGCGCAGCGCGACGCGCAGGTTCGTGTTCGCGCGGATGTTCTCGCTGACGATGCCGCTCGGTCGCTGCGTCGCGAGCACGAGGTGCACGCCGAGGCTGCGGCCGCGCTGGGCGATGTCGACGACGCCGTCGACGAACTCGGGCACCTCGTTCTTCAGCGCGGCGAACTCGTCGATGACGATGACGAGCGACGCCGGCGCGAGATCGGGCCTGCGGCGCTCCAGCGCGACGAGGTCCTTCGCGTCGGTGTCGCGCAGGATCTCCTCGCGGCGGCGCAGCTCCGCGTTGAGCGAGAGCAGCGCGCGCCGCGTCAGGTGCGTGTCGAGGTCGGTCACCATCCCGACGGTGTGGGGCAGCTCGACGCAGTCCTTGAACGCCGCGCCGCCCTTGTAGTCGACGAACAGGAAGCTCAGCCGGTCGGGCGGGTGGTTCAGCGCGAGGCCCGTGACGAGCGTCTGCAGCAGCTCGCTCTTGCCCGCGCCGGTCGTGCCCGCGACGAGCGCATGCGGGCCGTCGGCGCGCATGTCGAGCGCCAGCGGGCCGTCGCCGCGATGGCCGATGACGGCATCCAGCGACGTGCCGGTGCGCCGCTCCCAGCGCCCGCGCACAAGCGCCGGGGCGACGTCGACGAGATCGATCAGCTCCAGCAGCGAGACGCTGCGCGGAATGTCCGCCGCCGCGCCCGACGCGCCCACGTCGCGCACCGGCGCGAGGCCGCGGGCGATCGCGTCGGCGACCGCGGTGTTGATCCCGTCCGGGGTCGCGTCGGCGACGAGGCGGCCCTGCTGCCGGCCAGGCGACCGACATCGCCGCGCGGTCCTGGGCGAGGTCGACGGTCGTCTCGCAGCCGCCCGGCAGATCGCGCTGGTCGCTGCCCAGCCAGACGATCCCGAGGTCCAGCGACGCGCCCGACAGCAGATCCTCGACGAGCGCGCGCGGCGGCGCGACGTCCTCGTCGACGACGAGCACGATGAACGGGCGCCGCTGCGCGCGCCCGGAGTAGCGGTCGCGATCGTCGGCGCGGCGCTGGTCGACGACCGCGGCGACGGCGCGCAGCAGCGTTCCCGCATCGGCCTCGCCGACGGCGACATGGTCGTGGTCGATCGGCGACGCGCCCGAGGTCGCGTGCGGCAGCCACTGCAGCGCGCTCCAGGCCTGCTCGCGGCCGCGCGACAGGGCGGCGGCGATGAGGACGTCGCGCGGGCTGTGCAGCACGGCGGCCTGCAGCACGAGCCAGCGACCGAGCGCGTCGACGGTCTGCGCGGGCCCGGTCAGCCCGATCCCGACGACGTCGGGCAGGCTCGTGACGAGCGGCGCCGCCGCGAGCATCGCGTTGCGCTCGATGATCTGCTCCGCGCGCTCGCGATGCTCCTCCTCCCCGCCCTTGCCGAGCACGATCTCAAAGCGGGCCGGCTGGTCGGCGATCCCCAGGCGCAGGGACAGGAAGTCGGCGTCGTCGGGGCGGCGCTCCCACAGCTCGGTCAGGTGATCCTCCGCGCGGGCCGACAGCTCGGCCGGGTCGGGTGCGGCGGCGCGCAGCGCGTCGACCTCGGCGCTGCCGAGCTCCTCGAGCTCGTCCGCGAGCGTCTCCAGGCGCGCGTTGAACGCGGCGAGGTCCTTGGCGTACTTGTGACGGCCGCCGCGGCGGTCGGACATGAACGTCGAGAGCGCCATGATCGGGCTGAGCGCCGAGAACATCAGAATCGCGACCGAGTCGAGCAGCAGGAACATCGCGACGCCGGCGAACAGCGGCACGAGCGACGCGGTCAGCGGCAGCCGCGGCGCGGTCGGCTTGGCTCGGCGGTGCCGGCACCTCGACCTTCGGCGGGTCGTACGGGCGCGCCATCCGCGGCGGGCGGTTGAACTCGACCGCGCCGCCGCGCGGGCGCACGAGCGCCGCGTCGGCCTCGCGCCAGGGACGCAGCACGACGAGGCTGCGGCCGATCTCGATGTGATCGCGCTCGGTCACCGCGCGCGGCTCGCCCTCGCGCAGCCGCCGTCCGTCGATCGCCGCGCCGTTGCTGGACCCGGCGTCGGTGACGGCCGTCCCGCTGCGCGGTGACGTCGACGGTGATGTGCCTGCGCGACAGCGACGGATCGGCCACGACGACGTCGGCCGCCGGGTCGCGGCCGATGTCGTGGCGCCCGACGCCGAGCGTGACCCGGCGGCCCGCGGCCGGACCGCCGACGATCGCCACCTCGACGTCGCCGGGACCGGGCCGCGGCGTGCCCGGCCCTGCCCGTCCCCGGTGTCGTCGAGCGAGACGATGTCGCCGTCGCGCAGCGGGCTCGTCGCCGGCGGGCGTCCTGGCGTCGAGCTGCGCCGCAGCGCGGCGACCACAGCGCCGTGCTGTCGTAGCGCCCCACGTACGCCGCGAGCGCCCGTGCCAGCGCGGCGACCGTGGCGTCCTCGTCGAGCTCCGCGACGACGTCGCTCGCAGGCCGGCTCCCGGACGCGGCGATCGTCAGCCGCAACTCGAAGCGCGTGCCCGCCCTGGGCGACAGCGGAAGCCCGGTGCTCACGGCGTCGTCGTGGCCTTGCCCTTCACGTAGACCAGGCGGCCGTCCGCCAGCCGGTAGACCTCGCCGACCCGCCGGCCCGATCCCGTGACGGTCTGCTTGCTCAGGCGCACGGTCTTGATCTGGTCGCCCTGCTTGACGATGAGCGTCTGCTGGCCGCCCTGCGTGCGCAGCAGCGTCACGTTGGACTTCGTCAGCAGGTCGGTGAGGTTGACGGACTGCAGCGCCGCGAGCAGGAACGCGACGGCGAGGACGATGCCGAGGTCGAAGAGGTTGACGAGGCCGTCGAGCGGGTCGCCCGCGCGGTCGCCGCGCCGTTGCGCGCGCGGCGTGACGCGGCTGCGCGGGCGTGCGCTCATCCGTCCTCCCGCGGCTCGAGCGCCGCGACGACGTACTCCAGGTCGGAGAGATCCTGCGCGTAGAGGCGATCGCGCACGAGCGAGATCGAGAACGCGACCGCGCCGATCAGCAGGCCGAGGACCGTGACGCTGAACGCCACGCGCAGGTTCTCCGACAGCTGCGCGACGTTGCCCTTGGCGAGGCCGTCGAGCGCCGGCGACAGCGGGATCAGCGTGCCCATGAGGCCGAGCGCGGGGCCGAAGCGCACGAGCATGCGGCTGCGCTCGAGCTTGCGCAGCGAGCGCAGGTCGAAGTCCGCGAGCGCCTTCGCGCGGCGGTCGTCGGCGCCGCGGCTCGCCGTGGTGGGCGACGAGCTTGGAGAGCGTGTCGGCCATCTGCGCGCTCGTGGCGAGCGGCAGGAGCGCGCGCTCGGCGCTGGGCGCGTCGCGGTGCTCGAGCGCCTGACGGGCGCTCGCCGTCGCCTGCTCGACGCGCTCGCCGTCGCGCGAGCCGCGGCGAAAGAGCTCGACGAGGAACGCGCCGAGGTCGAAGAGCAGGAACGCGAGCGCGAGCAGCGCGGCCGCGAACACGGGGACGCGCAGCGCGTTCGCGAGATGGAAGAGCAGGTCCTCGATTCCTGAGACGGCGATCATGCGAGCCGCAGTTTGACGCCTCGGCGCTCGCGCAGCGCTCCCAGGCAGATGACGGCGAGCGCGAGCACGGCGCTCACGGGAATCTCCAGCGCCCGATCCGTCTTCCCGCCGCTGCTCTCCTGCTCGCCCTTCGGCGCGCCGGCCGGCGCGCCGCTGGGCAGCTTGCGGACCGTCTCGCCGGTGTCGTTGATGAGCACGCCGGAGATCGTCACGCCGAACGGCTCCTTCGGCGGCGGTGGCTTGGCGGCTTGGGCTTCGCCGGCGCGGCGGCCGACGGCTTGCGCGCGGTCGGCGTCGTGCCCGTTCCGGCGCCGTTGCCGCCGGACCCGCCCTGGCCGCCGCCGCCGGTGCCCGTCGAGGAGCCGGGCGCCTGCGGGTTGCCGTTCCCGGCGCCGGGCGTCGTCTGCGTCGTCGTGGGCTGCGTCGGCACCTCGCCGACCTGCACGTTGACGGCGTCCGTGCCGGCGCAGAACGTCGCGCACTGCTGGGTCGAGCCGCCGCGGCCGCGCACGGAGACGCGCGCCTGCTTGTTGCCGGGGCTGTCGAACTTGTGCGTGACCGTGGCGCTGCCCGTGCTCGTCGCGAAGTCGCCGAAGTCCCACTCGTAGCGTCAGCCGCGCGCCCGGCGGCCTGAAGCTCACGCGCGCGGTGAACGTGACGGTCTCGCCGGTCTTGACCGTCAGCGGCGTCGCCGACGCCGTGACGGGGATGTCGCCGCCGTCGACGTACACCTGCAGCGGCCCGGAGTCGGCGGTCGCGACGACCTCGTCCTTGGCGTTCGTGCCGTAGCGGCCGCGGACCGGGCGGAAGAAGCGCGTCGCCGATCCGTCGTCGGAGAAGAGCGCCGGCCCCTCCGCAAACGGCGGCGGGTCGGCGAGGTCGGCGCGCCTGAGCGTGACCTGGCCGCCGTCGGCGCGGGTGATGTTGACGAACGTGATCGCGTCGGGGTCGACGCTGTTCTGCAGCAGCAGCGTGCGGACCGAGATCCCGCCGAGCCTGATCTTCGTTCCCGGATCGCCGGCGGTCGCGCGCCGCGTGTAGATCGTGTTCGCCGGGACGTCGCCGATCGCGACCTGGTCGCCCGACAGCGTGATCGGCTGGGCACTCGAGCTCGTGAAGAGCGTCACGCCCGGCCCGCTCGCGTGCGCGACGCGCGGGACCGGTCCCGAGCGTCAGGCCCGCGGCGAGCAGGAGCGCTGTGGCGATGGCGCGCAGGCTTGCGCAAGCTACCTGACCGGCATGGGGCGGCGGTTCAGCAACCGGCGGCCTGCGCGATCTCGCGGAACGTCGCCGCGGGATCGTCGGAGCCGAAGATCGCCGAGCCCGCGACGAACCACGTCGCCCCCGCCTCGGCGCAGTCGGCCGCCGTCTGCGGGTTGATGCCGCCGTCGACCTCGATCGGGACGCCGTCGCCGAGCATCGCGCGCACGCGGCGGATCTTGTCGAGCTGGTTGCGCAGGAACGGCTGCCCGCCCCAGCCCGGGTTGACGGTCATGATCAGCGCGAGATCGACGTCGACCTGCTCGAAGAAGTCCGGCGGCGTGCCGGGGCAGACGACGAGCCCGGCGTGGCAGCCGCCCTCGCGGATCGCCGACAGCGTGTAGTCGATGTGCGGCGTCGCCTCGGCATGGATCGTGATCCCGTCGGCGCCCGCCTTCGCGAACTCGCCGACGTGCTTCTCGGGCTCTCGATCATGAGGTGCACGTCGAGGTAGGCCTCGTCCGGCAGCGCGTCGCGCAGCGCGGCGACGACCATCGGGCCGAACGTGATCGGCGGGACGAAATGGCCGTCCATGACGTCGCAGTGGATGACGCGCGCGCCCGCGTTCATGACCTCGCGCACCTGGGCGGCGAGATCGGCGAAGTCGGCCGACAGGATCGACGGGGCGACGTGGCGTTCGGTGAGCGGCACTCAGATCTCCCGGAGCATCGAGGCCGAGCAGGCGTTGCAGGACATGATCGCGGTCTTTGACATGCGCACGATCGTAGAATGCTCGCCGCAATCGGGGCACAGCGAGCACAGCTCGAAGCGGTGCAGGCAGTACACGCAGCGGTAGCGGCCGGCCATGTTCGCGGGCCGCAGCCACGGCTCCTTGCAGTTCGGGCAGGTCATGCCGACGTCTTCAGGCATCAGCTGCGCAGTCGGGCGATGTAGAAGCCGTCGGTGCGGTCGCGGTGGGGCAGCACGAGACGCTCAGACTCTACTTGCAGCCCGGTCTGTGCCACCCGCGCCTCGTTCTCGCTCGGCGACAGCGTGCAGGTCGAGTAGACGAGCGTGCCGCCGGGGCGCAGCGCGGCGCGCGCGGCGTCGAGGATCGCCGCCTGCCGGTCGGCGAGCTCGGCGATCGCCGCAGGCGACATCCGCCAGCGCAGGTCGGGGTGACCCTGCAGCGTGCCGAGGCCGCTGCAGGGCGGGTCGACGAGCACGCGGTCGAAGGGCTCGCGGGCCGTGAAGCGCTTCGCGTCGGCGGTCTGCACGTCGACGATCGAGGCGGTCATCCGCTCGCACGTGCGCCGCAGCGCCTGCGCGCGCTTGGCGTGGCGCTCGACGGCGACGATCTCGCCCTCGTCGCCCATCAGCGCCGCGAGGTGCGTCGTCTTGCCGCCGGGCGCCGCGCACAGGTCGAGCACGCGCTCGCCGGGCTGCGGGTCCAGCGTGCGGGCGACGAGCATCGCGGCGCGCGACTGCGCGACGTAGGCGCCCTGGCGGTAGAGCGGATGCGCGTGCGCGTCGAACGGGCCGGCGACGACGAGGCCCTCGGGCAGCTCGTCGCCGGCCGGGCTGGTGGTCTGCTCGAGCGCCTGCGCGACCTCGGCCGGCGTCGCGACGAGCGTGTTGACGCGCAGCGCCAGCTCGCCCGGGACGTTGCCGGCGCGCAGCAGCGCGCGCGTGTCGTCGGGCCCGAAGCGCTCCCACCACAGCTCGACGAGCCAGAGCGGGTAGGAGTGCGCGATCGCCGCGCCCTGCGGCGTGCCGTCGCCGGGCAGCGCCGGGATCCCGTCGCGCAACGCCCGGCGCAGGACGGCGTTGACGAGCGCGTGCCCGCCCGTGCCGCCCTTGGCGAGCTCGACGCTCTCCCCCACGACGGCGTGCGGCGCCGCGTTGCCGAGGAAGGCCAGCTGGTAGAGCCCGAGCTGCAGCGCGGCGAGCGTCGGCGGGTCGAGCTCGGCGACGGGCCGGGCCGCCAGCTGCTCGATGACGTGGTCGAGCGTGAGCCGCCGCTGGACCGTCCCGTACGCGAGCTGCATCGCCAGGCCGCGCTCGCGCGCGTCCAGCCCGCGCGCCTCGCCGTGCAGCGCCCGGTCGGCGTACGCACCCTGCTCGAAGACGCGCCGGATGACCGCATATGCGACCCGCCGGGCGGGCGTCACGTCGGTCATCGATCGCGGCGCTGCTCGTACGGCGCGCGGCCGCTCACAGCCGGCGGCCGCGCAGGTACGCGGCGCTGTCCATCGGCCGCCCGCCCGCGGGCTGGACCTCGAGCAGCTCGAGGCCGCCGAGCATCAGCCGCTCGCCGTCGGCACGCAGCCCGCCGACCGCTTCCGGGCTCGCGCACCGCGGTTCGCAGGACGCCGAGGAACGTGCCGTCCGCCAGCTCGACGCGGGCACCGATGTGCGGGCTCAGCGCGCGCACGATCCGGTCGTTGACGGCGGGCGCCGCGCCCGGGTCGAGCGTGCGGTCCGCGGGGCCGATCTTCTCGGCGTACGTCACGCCCTCCTCGGGCTGCTCCGCGCACTCCGGCCGCTCGTCGAGCGCGCGCAGCAGGAGGTCCGCGGCGAGCTCCTGCAGGCGCGGGGCGAGCGTGCCGTACGTGTCGTCGGGCGCGATCGGCTCGCGGCCCACGAGGCAGACCGGTCCGCTGTCCAGGCCGGCGGTCACGCGCATGATGCAGACGCCGGTCTGCTCGTCGCCGGCCATCATCGCCCGCTCGACCGGCGCCGCGCCGCGCCAGCGCGGCAGCAGCGACGGGTGCACGTTGAGCAGCTCGAACTGCGACAGCAGCGGCTCGCGCAGCAGGGCACCGAAGGCGCAGACGAGGACGACGTCGGGCTCCGCCGCGGCGATCCGCGCGCGGGCGTCCTCCTCGTTGACGTTCTGCGGCTGCATGAGCTCGAGGCCGAGCGACCGCGCCGCGTCGGCGACCGGCGGCGCCGAGAGCCGGCGGCCGCGACCGGCGGGCCGGTCCGGGCGCGTGACGACGAGCTGCGGCCGGTGCGGGCTGTCGGCGAGCCGGTCGAGCACGGCGGCGGCGAAGTCCGATGTGCCGAGAAAGACGGTCCGCGCCACTTAGGCCACTTACGCCACGCCCGCGGCGGCCTGCTCGGCCTCGCGCAGCGCCCGCATCGCCGCCTTGCGCTGCTCGCGGGTCGTGCGGTCCAGGATGAGGATGCCGTCGAGATGGTCGATCTCGTGCTGGATGACGCGCGCCTCCAGTCCCGTCGCCTCGATGACGAGCTCCTCGCCGCGCTCGTCGCGCGCGCGCACGAGCACGGCGACCGGGCGCTCGACGTCGACGTGCACGAACGGCAGGCTCAGGCAGCCCTCCTCGGAGATCTCCTCGTCACGGCTGGACCACTCGATCTCCGGGTTGACGAGCGCGACCGTGGGGCTGTCGGGCTCGACGCGGTACACGAGGACGCGGTGCGAGATCCCGACCTGCGGCGCCGCGAGGCCGATGCCGAGCGCGTCGTGCATGAGGATCGCCATCCGCGCAACCTCGTCGCGCAGCTCGCCGTCGAAGCGCTCGACCGGGCGCGCCTTCGTCTTGAGGATCGGGTCGCCGAGCGTGCGCACGTGGCGCAGCGCGGCGTCGCGGCGCGCCCGGACCTCGGGGTCCAGCGGCGGCGGCGCCTCGGATTCCTCGGTCTGCTCGACGACGTCATCGGCCATGAACGCCAGTCTAGATAGGCCGGGTGGCGGCGGTCACTGCGGGTCGACGTCGACGCTGAACGCGACCCCGCGACGCGTCCGGTCGCCCGCCACGGCGTCGACCGCCGCACCCGCGGCGCGCACACGCCCGCGCCCGCTCGGTGCCCTTGATGACGAGCTGCGCCCGCTCGCGCCCGCGCAGGCGAAACAGCGGTGCCGGCCCGAGCACCGTCGCGCCGGAGATGTCGCCGAGCTGCGCGCGGATCGCGCGTGCGGCCTCGCCGACCGCCTCCTGGCCGGGCGCCGAGCAGACGATCCGGATGAGGTGCGAGAACGGCGGATAGCGCAGTGCCTCGCGGCGGCGCAGCTCGCCGGCGAGGAAGCCGTCGGCGTCGTGGCGTGCGGCGGCGGCGATCGACGCGGCGCCGGGCGCGAGCGTCTGCACGAGCACGCGTCCCCCGCCGGGGCCGCGCCCGGCGCGGCCGGCGAGCTGGGTGACGAGCGCGAACGTCCGCTCCTCGGCGCGGAAGTCCGGGAAGCGCAGCGTGCCGTCCGCGTCGACGACGACGCCGAGCGTGACGTCCGGGAAGTCGTGGCCCTTGGCGACCATCTGCGTGCCGAGCAGGATGCCGCGCCGCGCCTGCTCGAAGCGGCGCAGCAGGATGCCCGGGTCCTGCACGTCGGCATCGAGGCGAAAGACCTCGTGCCCGATCTGCGCGAGGTCGTGCTCGAGGCGCTCCGTGCCGGCACCGTGGCGCGCGACCGACATCGAGCCGCATGCGCGGCAGCGCTCCGGCACGCGCTCGCGATGGCCGCAGTGGTGGCAGGCGAGGTGGCGATGCGCGCGGTGCAGGACGAGCGCGACGTCGCACTGCGGGCACGTCCAGGCGTGGCCGCACGACCGGCAGTCGACGAAGTTCGACCAGCCGCGCCGGTTGAGCAGCACGATCGCCTTCGGCGCGTCGACCAGCGCGTGGCTCGTCTCGGGATGCAGCGCGCCGCCCTGCTCGCGCATGTCGACGATCTGGACCGGCGGCAGCGGGCGGCCGTCGACGCGCTCGGGCAGCCGCAGCCGGCGCAGCGTGTGGACGCTCTCCGGCCGCGGCGTCGCGCTGCCGGCGACGAGCAGCGCGCCCGACTGCGCGGCGCGCCGCCCGGCGACGTGGCGGGCGTCGTAGCGCGGATCGCCCTCGTGCTTGTAGGAGCTGTCGTGCTCCTCGTCGAGGACGATGAGGCCGAGCCCCTCGATCGGCGCGAAGACGGCGGAGCGCGGGCCGACGCAGACGCGCGCCGCGCCGCTGCGCAGACGCGTCCACTCGTCGTGGCGCTCGCCCGCCGAGAGCTTGGAATGCAGGACCGCGACGGTGTCGCCGAAGCGATCGACGAAGCGGCTGACGATCTGCGGCGTGAGCGCGATCTCGGGCACGAGGACGATCACGCCGCGCTGCTGCTCGAGCGCGGTCGCGGCGGCGCGCAGGTAGACCTCGGTCTTGCCCGAGCCCGTGACGCCGTGCAGCAGCAGCGGCTGCGGCGCGGGCGCCCGCGCCGTCAGCGCGGTCTCGATCTCGGCGAGCGCGCGCGCCTGGTCCTCCGTCAGCGGCGGCTGCGCGCGGCGCGCGCCGACGGTCTCGTGCTGGACGTGGCGGCGCGTCGCGCGGCGCTCGAGCACGACGAGCCCACGGGCTTCGAGGCGGCGCAGCGCCGGCAGGTCGCGGCCCGCCGCGCGCGGGAGCTGGGCGAGCAGCTCGCGCTGCCGCGCGGTCGGTGGGCGGCCCTGGAGCGGCGTGTCGGCGTCGGCTGCGGGCCGTGGCGGTGGCGGTCGCGGTGGCCCACCAGGTGAGCTTCGCGCGCCCGCCGGGCGGCGGGGAGACGAGCGCGAGCGCGCGCGCCGGCGTCGAGCAGTACTCGCCGGCGATCCAGGCCGCGAGCTCGACGAGCTCGGGCGGCAGGTCGTGGTCGAGCACGCGCCGCGGCGCCGCGAGCCGCTCGTCGGGCAGCTCGGAGGAGTCGGCGAGGCCGACGACGACGCCGACGACGTCGCGGTGGCCGAACGGCACGACGAGCACCGAGCCGATGCCGACCCCGTCGGGGCGCAGGTAGTCAAACGGCCCGCGCAGAGCACGGGCCGTCGTGATCGGCTCGACCTTCGCGACGGGCGGCACCGGCCAAGCATGGCGCACGTCGCGGCGCACGCCGAGATGGCCTTTTTGTGCAGGCGATTTGCGCGCCTGCCTACCATCGTCGGCTATGGCGGAGCAGCCTTCCTGGTCGGTCGAGTCGACGGCGCGCCATGTCGAGCAGATCGTGGAGGCCGCCGAGACACGCCGCCGAGGCGCTGCGCGCCGAGGCGGAGGCGCGCGCGGCCGAGCGCATCGCCGAGGCCGACCGCGCCGCCGAGCTGCGCGTGCAGGCGGCCGACGACGAGGCCGAGGAGGTGCGCGCCGAGGCGCTCGCGGAGGCCGAGCGGGTGCGCAGCGCCGCCCTGGCTGGATGCCGAGCAGCTGCGCGACGAGGCCGCGCAGGCCGCCCAGCGCGCGCGCTACGACGCCCACGTCCGAGCCCGCCAGCTCGTCGCCGACGCCCGCGCCGCCGCACGCGAGGTGCTGGAGGACGGCGAGTCGCTGAGCAGCAACCTGCGCGAGCTGGCGGACTCGCTGCGCGTCAACGCCGCGCGCCTGCTGCGCGACGTCCACAGCGCCCATGCCGAGCTCACCGCCCGCCTGGACCGCGCCGATCCCGACCGCACGGACTCCCCGCTGCCGCCGCCGGCGGCCCCGAGAGGCTCCCAGGAGCCCGAGATCCCCGAGTTCATCCCGCCCACGGGACGCTGACCCGTTCCGTCCGCCATACGAACTAGTGTTCGTATCGCTCATGGAGCTCACGTCAAGCCAGAAGGGCGGCCTCGCCGAGTTGAAGATCGCCGCCGCGGCGGCGGATCTGGGGATCGACGTCTATCGCCCGGTTGTCGACGGCACACGCTGCGACCTCGTCTTCGACATCGGTCCGCGACTGCTGCGGGTGCAGTGCAAATGGGCGACGCTCAAGAACGATCTGGTCGTCATCCGGCTGCGGACATCCCGGCACAGTCCGTCCCGCGGCTACGTGGTCACGACATACAGCGCCAGCGAGATCGACGGGATCGCGGCCTACTGCCGCGAGCTTGACCGCTGCTTCTTCCTACCGATCGGGGAGTTCGAGCGGCGCACGTTCGCGCACCTCCGCCTGGCGCCTGCGCGGAACGGCCAGCTCGTCGGTGTTAAGATGGCCGTCGATTACCCGCTTGGGGCTGTAGCTCAGCTGGGAGAGCGTTCGGCTGGCAGCCGAAAGGTCAGGGGTTCGATCCCCCTCAGCTCCACTCCCTCACCGCCGTCACCGTCGTTTCGCTTTTGATCATGTGCGTGAGCGGGAACGCCCGTCCACAGCGGTGCCCGCCGACGCCAGCGCATTCCTTCCCGAGCACGCCAGCCTCGATGCCCTGCGCGAGGCTGCCCGCAACTGCCGCGGCTGCGACCTCTGGCGGGCCGCGACGCAGACGGTGTTCGGCGAGGGCCCCGAAGACGCGGAGCATGTTCTTCGTCGGCGAGGCACCGGGCGATCGCGAGGATCGCGAGGGCCGCCCGTTCGTCGGGCCCGCCGGGCGCGAGCTCGACATGGCGCTCGCGGAGGTGGGGATCGACCGCGGCGAGGTGTACGTCACGAACGCCGTCAAGCACTTCAAGTTCGAGGAGCGCGGCAAGCGGCGCATCCATCAGAAGCCGGACGCGAAGGAGATCAACGCGTGCCGGCCGTGGCTGCGGGCCGAGCTCGACGTCGTGCGCCCGGAGGTGCTCGTCGTCCTCGGCGCGACCGCCGCCAAGGCGCTCCTCGGGCGCTCGTTCCGGCTCATGGCGCAGCGCGGCCATCCCCTGCAATCCGACCTCGCGCCGGTGGTGATCGCGACGATCCACCCCTCGGCGATCCTGCGCGCGGGCGACGGTGAGGCGCGCCAGGCCCAGCGCGAGCTCTTCACCGACGACCTGCGCACGGCTGCCGCGGCCGCCCCGGCGCATTGAGCCATCAGGGGCGCGGACGAGCTGCCGTCCGCGCGCCGGACGATCAGCCCTGGACGGGCTCCATCGTCCGCGCCGGCACCTCGCCCCACAGCTGCTCGAGGCGGTAGAAGTCGCGCGCCTCGGGCGTGAAGATGTGGACGACGACGTCGAGGTAGTCCATGAGGATCCAGCTCGCCTCGCGCACGCCCTCGACGCGGCGCGGCAGGATCCCGTGCTCGTCCTTGAGCGCCTGGTGGATGCCGTCGTGGATCGCCTTCGTCTGGCGCGCGGTGTTGCCCGCGCAGATGAGGAAGAAGTCCGTGTAGCCCAGCACCCCGCGAACGTCGAGCTCGACGATGTCGATCGCCTTCTTGTCGGCCGCCTGCGCGGCGATCGTCTCTGCGAGCTGCTCTGGGGTCATCGATAGAGCTTTCCCCGAGCGATGTGCTCGGCGACGGGATCAGGTACGAGATAGCGGATAGGACGCCCCTGCGCGATACGCCGGCGTATCTGCGACGAGGAGATGTCCAGCCGCGGCATGTCGAAGAACACCGGCGGCGGCGCATCCGCAAAGCGCTCCGCCAACCGCGCCGCGACGTCCTTGCGGCCCGCCCCCGAGCGCTCCGCGACCGCGAGCCGCGCGAGGCCGAGGACCGCCTCCGGCTCGTGCCAGGTCGGCAGTCCAAGGGCGATGTCGCCCCCGACGATGAAGGTCAGGTCGTCCTCCGGATCGCGCGCATGCAGCTCCCTCAGGGTATCGACCGTGTACGACGGCCCGCCCCGGCGCACCTCGACGTCGCATACGCCGAGCCGGTCGTCGCCGTCGATCGCCAGCCGGCACAGCTCGAGGCGCTCCTCCGGGCCCGGGTCGCACTCGGCGTCCTTGTGCGGCGGCGCGGCGACCGGCGTCAGCAGCACGCGATCGAGCTCGAGCTGCGCCACGGCCTCCGACGCGCAGACGAGATGGGCGAGGTGCGGTGGGTTGAACGACCCGCCGAGGATCCCGATCCGGGCCACGTGCAGTCTCGTGCGCTAGCGGACGCACGTGGCCGTCGCCCGCGACCACGTACTTGAACGTGCACAGCTCGCGCACGCCGATCGGCCCGCGCGCGTGCAGCTTCTGCGTCGAGTTGCCGATCTCGGCCCCCATGCCGAACTCGCCCCCGTCCGTGAAGCGCGTCGAGGCGTTGATGTAGACGCAGGCCGCGTCGACGCCACGCTCGAACGCCCGCGCGGCGCGCGCGTCGTTCGTCACGATCGCCTCGGAATGACCGGACCCGTGGGCGTTGACGTGCTCGATCGCCTCGTCGATCGAGTCGACGACGCCGACCGCGAGCACGAGCGCGAGGAACTCGGTGTCCCAGTCCTCCTCGGTGGCATCCGCCAGCGAGGACGCGAGCTCCTCGCCCGCGAGCGCCCGGGCGCGCCCGTCCACGCGCAGCTCGACGCCCGCCTCGCGCAGCGCGGCAAGCGCGCGCGGCAGGAACGCCGGCGCGGCGGCGGCGTGGACGAGCAGCGTCTCGGCGGCGTTGCAGACGCCGGGCCGCTGGACCTTGGCGTTGAGGACGATCGCCTCGGCGGCGTCGAGGTCCGCGGATGCATCGACGTACACGTGGCAGTTGCCCGACGCGGCGTAGATCACCGGCACGGTGGCGACCGCCTTCAGCGCCGCCTTCAGCCCCTCGCCGCCGCGCGGGAAGATGAGGTCGACGACGCCGTCCTGGGTGGCGAGCTCGGTGAGCTCCTCGCGCCCGCCGCCCGCCACGAGCCCGACCGCGCCGTCCGGCACGCCGGCGCCGCAGGCGGCCTCGGCGGCGATCGTCGCGAGCACGGCGTTTGAGTGCGTCGCCGACGACGAGCCGCGCAGCACGACCGCGTTGCCGGACTTCAGGCACAGCGAGGCCGCGTCGATCGTGACGTTCGGGCGCGCCTCGTAGACGACCGCGACGACGCCGAACGGCACGCGCAGCTTGCGCACGTCCAGCCCGTTCGGGAGCCGCTTGCCCTCGACGACCTCGCCGACCGGATCGGGCAGAGCGGCGATCGCGCGCGTGCCGGCGGCGATGCCGGCGATCCGCGCCGGGTCCAGCGCGAGGCGGTCCAGCAGCGCCGCGTCGAGCCCGCCGGCGCGCCCGGCCTCCATGTCGCGGGCGTTGGCCTCGACGATCTCGTCGGTGCGCGCGATGAGCGCATCCGCGATCGCGTGCAGCGCGGCGTTCTTCGTGTCGGTGTCGAGCGCCGCGAGAGCGCGCGCGGCGTCACGCGCCGCCAGGCAGATGTCGGAGACCGTGCGGGTCGCGATCGCCATGGCCGAAGGGTACGTCACGACGGATGTCCGGCAGCCAATGGCTACGTCGAATCATCAGGCTGCAGAAGAACGGCCGCACGGCGCAGCTTGATCTGCGTCGGGCCGCGCCACGCAAACTCGGGTACAGCGCCCGCCTGGTTGCGCCTATGCGGCGCCGATCGTAGGCTGTTTGGAGACGTGGTCCGGCGAACAGCGGCCTCGGAACACCCGGGCGAAGGGAGTTGCACGACGATGACACAAGCCGTGGTAGAACCCGCGGAGCGCGCGCTCCGAATCGAATCCATTCCGGCTGCGCCAGCCAACGTCGTGGCAGCGGCGTTCTACGGCGTGCTCGGCACGCGTGAGCCCTACGCCACATCGAGTGGCGTGGAAGCGTTCGTCGGCTGCCACGCACTTAACTGTTACAGCTGAGCCGGTTGGCCTGCGAATGCGGCTGAACGGAGTCGGTCTCGACGGCGACGCGCGACAGGCGCCTCATCGAGTGGTATTGGAGACGCAGCACGGTAACCACGTGTTGACCGGCGGGCCGGACGACACTGTGGCCACGGTACTGCGCGATGCCGGAGTGCCGCTGTCAGCGGTGTGGACGTATGTCAACGATGGCGAGGATCCCTCCGACCGTCCGGCGGTGCGCTTCGTGCCGGGGTTCACCCCGCTTGGACAGCTCCAAAGCGAGGTACGTGCGCGGGTGAACCGCAACATCGACTTGGTGGGCTTGAGCCGCTTGGCGCCGAGTAGAGCGCAGGAGGCCGCCGAGGCGACGACCGAGTGGGCGTTCCCGGGCGTCGGAGGCGGCGCCTATGAGCGCACCGAGGCAACTCTCGGTCAAGAGGATTGCGTGGCGATCGTGCGCGAGGCAGTGTGCCGGGCTCTGGATGCGTGGCCGCAGGGCGTCGCTCGTCGGCTGCTGGTTGGGATATCAGGCGGGGGCGACTCCAACGTCATGCTCACCGCGCTCCTGCAATCCCAACGACTCGCGCCTGGCGATGTCGTGCCGGTCGTCGTGTGCGGGCCGAACATGGGACAGGACTTGCAGATAGCCCATGAGTTGTGCGACGAGCTGGATTGCCCACTGACGCCAATCGACCAGCGCGACGCGGCGCGGCTGGCAGGGATTTACTCTGTGGAGAGCTTCTTCCTTGCCTTTGAGAAGCACTACCCGGACGCCGACGCCGATTTCGCCAGGACCTGGCTCTTGCGTCGGACGCTTGCCGCCGCGGCACGCGAGCGGGGAATCCCCGCCGTGGCGATCGGTGCCAATCGTGAGGATCTGCTGAGCGAGGGGTTCCTGCGGCTGGCCCGCGGCCTCGCGCCGATGCCCGCGCCGTTTCGACGGATCGGTGGCGAGATGTTCGTCTACCCGATGTGCGAGGTACCGAAGAAGATCGGCGATGGCGCCTATCCCCGTCGCTCAATGGACAACTACGAGACGCGGACGCCGAGCGTCGCGGCCGGTCGCTCGGCGTTTTACCAACTCGCGTATCTCCTCGCCGATCATCTTCCCGGCATGGACATGACGTTGCTGGCGGGCTTCAACCGCCTCGGCACAGACATAGCCGCACAGCAAGACCCGATCGTGCTCGATGACGAGCTCCGCGACCACATCGCAGATCGCATGAGCGGCACGGCGCAGCGGCAGCGCTGGCATGCCTTCCTCGCCGAGGTACGAACCGACTGACCGAGCTCGATGAAGGGCTACACGTCCGCGAGTTACGGCGACAGCTTCGCCGATGACGATTTCGAGGAGACCTTTGCGTTCCTCCCCGACCTCGACGCCACGGTCGAGCTGTTGGCGCATCACGCGGGGCGGGGCCCGGCACTCGAACTCGGTGTCGGGACCGGCCGGGTAGCGCGTCCCCTCGCCGCGCGCGGCATCCCAGTCGACGGCATCGACATCTCCGACGTGATGCTCGCCGAACTCCGTCGAAGCGCGGGCGAGCTTCCCATCCATCCGATCCAGGCCGACCTCGCCGACTTCAAGCCGGCACGCCGCTACTCGACGGTGTTCTGCATCTGGAATACGTTCTACTCGTTGCGGACCAGCGAGCGGCAGGCGCGCTGCATCCAGGCGGTGGCCGACGCGCTCCTCCCCAGCGGGGTGTTCGTCATCGAGGCGTTCGTGCCCGACCCCGACTACTTCGCCAACGGACAGGAAGTGCGCGTGCGGGAGATCACCGCGGACTCGGTCTCTTTGCAGGTCTCCCTGCATGACTCGAGCCGCCAGACAGTGGCATCACAACACGTCGTCATTCGCCGGGATGGCGTCCGCCTTCATCCACACGAGATCCGCTACGCGTGGCCGTCCGAGATCGACGCGATGGCGAGATCCGCCGGACTCCGTCTCAAAGAACGCTGGGCGGGCTGGCACCGACAGCCGTTCGACCACACTGCGATCGAGCACGTGTCCGTCTACGAGGCGGAAGATGCGGAGGCGACCTTCTCGGCGGTGTCAGCGCCATAGAACAGCCCCACAACCTCGCGGGCCAGTCGTTCTGTGACGTCGCTCGTGCTCATCTGACCCCGACGCTTGGCAGCCAGCAGCCTGTCCAACTCGTCAGGATGCAGATCTGTGGTCAGGCGTAGGTATTCCTCCAACACCAGCTCAGGCACGCTCAACAGCTTGCTGTACATGACGTCGGGCGGGTCCTCAAATGCCACGTAGTTGTCGTAGGACTTACTCATCTTCTGCGTCCCATCCAGACCGGTGAGCAGCGGTAGCGTCATCGCGACCTGCGGCGCCTGACCCGCGGCGGTCTGAAGATCTCGACCCATCAGCAGGTTAAACGTCTGGTCGGTGCCACCGATCTCCACGTCGGCACCGATCGCCACGCTGTCCTGCCCCTGCAAGATCGGATAGAACATCTCCATCACCGACAGCGGCTCGTTGGCCGCCATCCGGCTCGCGAAATCGCTCCGCTCGAGCACTTGGGCGACCGTCACCCGCGAGGAGATCTCCAGAACATCGTCGGTTCGCATCGCGCCAAGCCAGTCCGCGTTGTTGACGATTTCCAAACGCTCATCGAGGAGCACTCGCCCGACCTGATCGAGATAGGTCTTCGCATTGGCCATGACCTCCCCGGCGGTCATCACGGACCGCTGCTCCGAACGTCCCGACGGATCGCCGACCTGCGCGGTGAATCCACCGATCACCAAGACAGCCGTGTGCCCAAGCTCCTGAAACTGCCTCAGCTTGCGCAACGGAACGGCATGCCCCAGATGCAAATCCGGCCGCGTCGGATCCACACCGAATTTCACTCGCAGCGGACGGCGATTCCCGCGCGCAGCTTCGTCGACGGCGCGACGGAAATCATCCTCGGGCACGACCTGCACGATCCCGCTGAGCAAGATCCGAAGCTGCTCGGCACCCGAAAAGTTCATCGCCATGGATCACGAACCGTAGCGACCACGCTCCCGGGACGGTGGCCGCACGTCGAGGCGCGCAACCGCCGTCATCCGCGTGGTAGAGCGTGCCCGCCCACCGCGCCCGCTCAGCTCAGCTCAGCACGAAGTAGTCGCGGTGGATCGCCTCGTCCGTCGCGCGCGGCATGACCTCGCGCACGGCCGCGGACTTCATCCCCTTGACCTTGACGAGCTCGTCGGCGGCGTAGTTGCAGATCCCCTTGCCGATGACGATCGCCCCGTGCGCGACCTGGACGGCGTCGCCGGCGTCGAACGAGCCGCGCACCTCGGTGATCCCGACCGGCAGCAGCGACGTGCCGCCCTCGCGCAGCGCGCGCGCCGCCCCGGCGTCGACGACGATCGTGCCGTGCGACGGCTTGGCGTACTTCAGCCAGAGCTTGAACGAGGAATAGCGCGTCTTGCGCGGCGCGAAGCGCGTTCCCGCCGGCTCGCCTTCGAGCGCAGAGCGCAGCGCGCCGTCGCGCAGGCCGCTGCAGATCACCGTCTCGATGCCGCCCGCCGTCGCCATCTCGGCGGCGACGACCTTCGAGCGCATGCCGCCCGAGCCCAGCGGCGACGTCGTATGGCCGATCGTCAGCGCGCCGAGCGCATCGAAGTCCGTCACCGACGGGACGAGCTCGGCGGTCGGGATCGGTCCGCGGGCTCGCGGTGTAGAGCCCCTCGACGTCGGTCAGCAGCACGAGCAGGTCGGCGTTGACGAGCATCGCCACCTGGGCGGCGAGGAAGTCGTTGTCGCCGAAGGAGATCTCGTCGGTCGTCGTCGTGTCGTTCTCGTTGATGACCGGCATGACGCGCCACTCGAGCAGCTTGCCGAGCGTCTGGCGCGCGTTGAGGTAGTGCGTGCGCGCGCTCATGTCGAAGAACGTCAGCAGCACCTGCGCCGACGTGATCCCGTGCTCGCGCAGCAGCTCGTCGTAGACCCGGTAGAGCTTGCCCTGGCCGACGGCGCTCGCGGCCTGCAGGTCCTCGATCGCGCGCGGGCGCACCGGCAGGTCCATGACGCGCATCCCGCGCGCGATCGCCCCGCTCGTCACGAGCACGACGTCGTCGCCGGCGGCGTGGCGCCCCGCGGCCAGGGCGCAGATGCGTTCGAGGACGGCGGCGCGCAGCTCGCCGTCGTCCTCGGCGACGATGCTCGAGCCGAGCTTGATCACGTAGCGCGCCATCGCGCGCTCAGCTTAGGGTTACAGCGTCGCCGACAGCGACGAGTTCTTGACCTTGCCCGTCTCCGGGTCGACGTACACGACGCGGTACTCGCCGCCCGGTCCCGGGGTCGGGATCGTCCCGCTGAAGAAGCCGCGGAAGGACGTCGCGACGGGATCGCCGATCTGCTGCCAGGGCGACTTCTTGTCCGGGTGCCACATCAGGACCGCGACGTCCTGCGCGCCGTTGGGACGGAAGCGCAGCTGGCCCCAGAACCCGGTGACGCCCTCGCCGGCGGGATAGACGACGAGCGGCAGGGTGTAGCCGTACGCCGCCGGCTTGGCGCTGCCGCGCACCGAGAGCAGGCCCGACTGGTAGGTGAACCAGTACAGCCGCGAGCCCTTCGGGTAGCGCTTGACCGGCCCGACGTCGCGCAGCAGGAACTGCGTCGTCGCCTGCACGCGCGGGTCGTTGTAGGCGAGGAACTCGGCGAGCTGGTTGAACTGCGCCTGGCGCATGTACGGGATGCCGTTGCGCGTGTCCGGCGGGTTGGACTCGTAGCCGAACTCCGTGAGGAAGATCGGCAGGCCGGCCGCGATCTTGCCGCCCGACTGCTCCGAGAGCGTGTCCAGCAGCGGCCCGAGCGTGCCGATGTTCGCGATCGTGATCTCGTCGGGGCTCGCCGGCGCCTTCGTCGGCGCCTCCTTCTTCGTGTAGGGGTGGTGCGCGAACGCCGTCGCCTGCAGCGGCCCGGTCTTGTCGAAGTCCTCGCAGTGGCGGCGCGCGGCGTCGGGGCCCGTGTACTGCGTCCCGTCCGGGCGGACGCAGACGAGCTCGCGCAGGAACGGCACGGGCCGGATCCCGTTGCGCGGGCCCTGGCTGACCGAGCCCAGCGGCGCGGTCTCGCCGAGGAGGATCCCGTCCGTGGCGACGGTGTGGCCGGCGCGGGCGAGGCCCTGCAGGCCCGCCTGGTAGAGCTCGCGGAAGAGGTACGGCGAGGACGGGACGACCTGCCCGTCGCGCCGCTCGTACTGCGGCGTCAGCCAGCCGGGCTGGTTGGGCTCGTTCCAGATCGACCACAGCGCGACGCGCGGCAGCTTGCGGCGGATGCCGTTCTCGTCGCGGTAGTTGCCCGAGTAGCGCTTGCCGACGGCCTCGGCGAACGCGCTGAACTGCGACGCGATCGGCTTGTACGTGCCGGCGTTCTTGCGCTGGCTGGGCGGCGCCTTCTGGTGGCCGTAGGCCGGCCCCGGGCCGGTGAGCGTGAAGTACACCCGCATGCCGAGGCTCGCGGCCTGCTTGACGAGGTTGTCGTAGCGGTCCCAGTTGCGCGTCGGGTACGTGCGCGGGTCGTTGGCCTTGAAGCGCTTGCGCTGCGCGCGGGCCTTGGCCTTCGCCTTGGCGCCCTTCAGGCGGTTGATCTCCTTGTTCGTCAGCGAGGCGCCCTCGGCGACGGTCTTCCAGAGGACGGTCGCGCGCACGGCGTCGACACCGAAGGAACGCATCACGACGAGCGAGCGCGAGGCCGTCACGTCGCCGCGGTAGAGCAGCTGGTCGTCGTCCATCATGAGCGACGCCTGGTCGGGGGCGGCATGTGCCGCGGGGGCGCAGAACGCGAGCAGCACGAGCGCGACAGGCACGAGTCTGTGGAGTTTCATCGGCGCGAAACGGTAGAGGGTTGGCTCGCGCCGCGCCTTCCCGCCCGTGTCGTCGTGCTCGCTGCGATGCCGCACAGATGCCTCCCCTGGATCGTTGCCCACGCCATGGCGACGACACGGGCGGGGTCGCGAAGTTGCGCCGCCGGCACGCCGGCGAGCGGCTACCCGGGATGCAGCTCGAACAGCACGCCGGCGATCTCGACGTCGTCGCCGGGCTCGAAGCCCTTGGCCTCCAGGGCGCTGATGACGCCCATCCGGCGCAGGCGTCCCTCGACATGGGCGAGCGCCTCGTCGTTGTCGAGATCGTGGCGCATGAGCAGCCGCTCGACGCCGTCGCCGGCGACCCGGAAGGTGCCGTCGTCGGTCCGCTCGACGCTGAAGCCGCGGCCCGCCGCGGGGCGGAACACCCGGTGCTCGGCGGCCGGCACGTCCTCCAGCGCGACCGCCTCCGCGGGCGCCGCGGCCGTGGTCAGCGGGACGCGCCGGGCGAGCTCGATCGCGAGCGCCTCGATCCCCTGGCCGGTGGCGGAGGAGGTGACGAACACCGGTACGCCGGCGCCGAGCCGCTCGCGCCAGGAGCGCGCCGCCTGCTCGGCTTCGTCCTGCGGCACGAGGTCGGCCTTGGACAGCGCGAGCAGCCGCGGCAGCGCCGCGAGCCGCCGGTCGTGGGCCTGCAGCTCGGCCTCGATCGTGGCGTGGTTTGCGACCGGGTCGGAGCCGTCGACCGGGGCGAGGTCGAGGACGTGGACGAGCAGGCGCGTGCGCTCGACGTGGGCGAGGAAGTCGTGGCCGAGCCCGGCGCCCTCGCTCGCCCCCTCGATGAGCCCCGGGATGTCGGCGATGACGAGCTGGCGCTCGGCGCCCTCGAGCGTCCCGAGCACCGGCTCGAGCGTCGTGAACGGGTAGGCGGCGACCTTCGGCGCGGCCCGCGTCATGCGCGTCAGCAGCGATGACTTGCCCGCGTTGGGCAGCCCCACGAGGCCGGCGTCGGCGAGCAGCTTCAGGCGCAGGTCGATCCAGCCCTCCTCGCCCGGCAGTCCCTTCTCGGCCAGCCGCGGCGCCTGGCGCGTGGACGTCGCGAAGCGCTTGTTGCCGCGCCCGCCGGCGCCGCCGCGGGCGAGGACGACGCGCTGACCGGGCACGACGAGGTCGTAGGAGCTGCCGTCCCACGAGGCCACCTGCGTTCCCGGCGGCAGCCGGATCTCGAGCGGCGGCCCGTCGGCGCCGTGACGCTGGTCGCCTTCGCCGTGCGCGGCCCGCTTGGCCTTGTAGTGCGCGCGGCGCTTGAAGGACTGCAGGTCGCGCAGCGAGTCGTCGCAGACGATGACGACGTCGCCGCCGTGCCCGCCATCGCCGCCGTCGGGACCGCCATGCGGCACGTGCGCCTCGCGGCGGAAGCTCAGGCAGCCATCGCCGCCGCCGCCGGCCTGTACGTGGATGCGCGCCTTGTCGTAGAGCATGTGCGTATGAACGTAGTGGGTCCGTGACCGTTCGGACGTCCCTGCGATGATCCAGGAGAACCATGGCCGATCCCGTCTTTCTCATCACCGGCGCATCGAGCGGCATCGGCGCCGCGACGGCCCGTCAGGCAGCGTCCGCCGGCTACCGGCTCGTGCTCGCCGCCCGCTCGGCCGACAAGCTCGCCGCGCTCGCCGACGAGCTCGGCGGACCCGGGCGGGCGATCGCCGTCACCTGCGACGTCACCGACTTCGCCCAGCAGGAGGCGATGGTCCAGGCTGCGCTCGACGCGTTCGGCGCGATCGACGTCGCCTTCGCGAACGCCGGCTTCGGTGCCTCGCGGGGATTTCTCAACGAGACCCCCGAGCACTGGCGCGAGATGGTGCTCACGAACGTCCTCGGCTGCGCGTTCACGATCCGCGCGACGCTCCCGGCGCTGAAGGAGTCCGTCGGGCACCTCCTGCTGACGAGCTCGGTCGCCGGCCGCCGCGCGCTGCAGGGCTCGCTCTACAGCGCCACGAAGCACGCCGTCACCGCGATGGCGGAGTCGGCGCGCCTGGAGCTCAACGACACGGGCGTGCGCGTCACGTCGATCGAGCCGGGGATGGTCGACACGCCGTTCTTCGACAACCCGGTGTCCAACGCGCTGGAGCCCGACGACATCGCCCGCGCGGTGATGTTCGCCGTCCAGCAGCCGCCGCACGTCGACGTCAACGAGATCCTGATCCGGCCCGTGAGCCAGCCGACATGACGCCGCTGTTCGCAGGCGCGCCCGACCCGATCCGCCTCAGCGACCGGCTGCTCGTCGAGTGGGTCGCGAAGGCCGCCCCCGGCGATCCGTTCCCCGAGCCGTGGTCGCAGGCGCACTCGCCGCTGCGGTCGATGGTCCACCAGCTCGTCGAGCTCGGCGTCATCCAGCAGCCGGCGCCCGGCACGCCGGTCGCCACGATCGCGCGCGACGCGACGGCAGCGGCGAAGGTCTGGCTCGAGCAGCACCCGCCCCAGGCTCCGCGACCCGATCCGCCGTCTCGCGGTGCGTCTCGCGGCAGGAGCTGGGGCCGGTAGCCGGCGGCGGTCAGTCGACGGCCACCGGCGCACCCGCCTCACCGACCACGCAACGCGCGGCTGCGACGAGGTCGCCGAGGATCTCGCGCAGCCGGCGGCGGTAGAAGAAGTGCCCCTCGTCGGGATGCAACGCCGCCTGCACGCGCGGCAGGGCGGCCGCGAGGTGCATGGCCTGGTCGATCGGCACGAGCTCGTCCTGCGCGCCGTGCCAGAGCTGGACGAGCCCCCGCACGTCCTCGGGCGCAAAGCCCCACGGCCGCATGCAGATGAGGTGGTCCTCGATCATGCCGCCAACGCCGCCGGACGCCGCCGCGAGGAAGCGCACGGCCGCTCGCTCCCCCGCCTCGGCGTCGGCGAGCAGCCGCTGGTCGGCCGGCGCGGCGCCGGCGCGCATGACGCGGACCACGGCGCGCGGATGCCGGCGGGCGATGCCGAGGAGCGCGTCGCCGGCGTGCGAGCACGTGCGCGGCCGCGCACGCAGCGCACGCAGCCCCAGGCGGGCGGGCAGCGGCAGGCCTGGGGGCGTGCCGCAGCCCGGCGCCATGCAGCTGACGACCGCGGCCGCCGCCACGCGCTCCGGCAGCTCATGCGCGCAGGCCAGCGCGTAGGGTCCGCCGGCCGAGACCCCGACGACGGCGAAGCGCTCGTGGCCGAGCTCGTCGGCGAGCGCGGCCGCGTCGCGCGCGAAGCTCGCCAGCGTGCGGCCCGGCGCCGGGTCCGAGGCGCCGAAGCCTGGCCGGCTGACCATCGCGTAGTGGATCCCCAGGTCATGCGTCGCGGCGTCGAGGTCCGGGTCGGCGCCCTGCGGCGAGCCGATCGCACCGTGCAGGTAGAGCACGAGCATGCCGTCCCGGGGACCCGTCGCGAGATAGGCGAGCCGCCTGCCGTCACGCAGCGAGGCGAAGCGCTCGGTGACCTGTTCGCTCATATGAACCTCCCTGCTCTCTCGCAGGCTATGTGCTGCTGCGCCGCGCGGGAACCGGCGTTCACACGATGGCGACGAGGACGCGCTCGAGCGCCTCGACGAACGCGCCGGGCTGCTCGACCATCGAGATGTGGCCGGCGCCGTCGACGACCTCGCAGGCCGCGCCGGGCCGCAGCCGGCGCACGGTCTGCGCGCCGCCGGGCGGGATCACGCGGTCGTCGCGGCCCCAGACGGCGCCCACGGGCATCGGCAGCCCGGCGAGCAGCTCGCGCAGGTCGGCGCTCGCGACCGCGCTCAGGGCGGGCCCGATCCGCCGCGCGCCGACCGAGGCGCCGACGAGCTGGCGGACGACCGCCGGCTCGAGCGCGGCGCCGTCGCCGACGCCGCCGGCCATGAGCAGCCGCCTCCCCCACGACCAGCCCGCCAGCGGCGCCGCACGCCGCCGCACCGGGATGTACAGCTCGGCGGCGAGCCCGAGCGCGGCCGCCGCGACGAACGGGATCGGCCGCAGTCCGGCGGGCGAGACGAGGACGAGGCTGCGCACCGCCTCCGGCTCGCGCGCGGCGAGCATCAGCGCCACCGCCGCGCCCATCGAGTGCCCGACGAGGTCGAACGGCTCCGGGACGCCGCCCGCGCGCAGGTCCTCGGCGACGCGGGCGGCGACGACCTCGAGGTCGAAGCCCCGCCCCACCGGCCGCGACGCGCCGAAGCCCGGGACGTCGAGCGTGACGACCAGCCGCGTGGCGGCCAGCAGCGGCGCCGCATGGCGCCAGATCGAGCGCGTCGTCGCAAGCCCATGGATCAGGACGAGCGGCGAGCCCGAGCCGGTGACGTCGACGGGCGTCATGGTCCGGGAGAGTCTGGCGGCTACTGAACGCCGCGAGCCCTACAGGAGGCCGACGTGTTCTCCCGGGACCGGAGCCCCCGCCGAACACCCCGGCCACAGGCGAACGAGACCAGAACCCTTACTCAGAAGGCGCGATCGAGACGACGCGCTTGCCGCGCTGCCTTCCGAAGACCACCGTGCCGGGCGAGCGGGCGTAGAGCGTGTCGTCCTTGCCGATGCCGACGCCCTCGCCGGGACGGAAGCGCGTGCCGCGCTGACGGACGATGATCTCGCCGCCCGTCACCGTCTCGCCGGCGAACGTCTTGACGCCGAGGCGCTGTGCGTTCGAGTCGCGCCCGTTGCGCGAGGAGCCGAGGCCCTTCTTATGTGCCACTAGCCCTTCACCTCCGTGATCTCCAACCGGGTCAGCTCCTGGCGATGCCCGGTGGTCCGCTTGTAGCCGCGCTTGGGCTTGAACTTGAACACGCGCAGCTTCTCGCCGCGCTCGTGGGCGACGATGCGCGCCTTGACGGAGACCTTCTTCAGGCCGTCGGCGTCGAAGACGGCGTCATCGGCGGCGTACAGCAGCGGCTGGAGCGCGACGGTCGCGCCCGCTTCGTCGGACAGCCGCTCGACGAGCAGGATCTGCCCCTCTTCGACGCGGTACTGCTTGCCGCCGGTCTTGACGATTGCGTAGGGCATGGTGAAAGGAGGGTTCAGCTTTCCGGAGCAGGTGTCACGCCGGTCTCAGCCGTGGCGCGCGAACGGCGCCGTCCGCCTCTGCGGCCGCGGCGCCGAGCGGTCGATTCTACGCCATCGTCGCCGGCACCGTCCTCGGTGTCCTCCTCAGGCTGCTCGGGCTCCTCCGGCTCCTCCGGCTCCTCGGGCGTGTCGAGCATCGTCGCCGTCGCCGACGTCCGGCCGGCGTGGTCGATCCGCACGAGCCGCTTGGAGCCGACGAACCGCCCGCCGCCGCTCACGGAGATGATGTAGCCGTCGATCTTCGCGACCGCGTCGTCGACGTCGTACATGTGCGGCTCGACGATGTGGACGAGCACCTCGTCGCCCTCGCGGAACGGCACGGCGCGCTCCTGGACCTCCTCGCGCGAGCCCTCCATGACGATGTCGAAGTGGTCCAGCGGCAGGCCCTCGGAGCCGGTGAAGTGAAAGCGCCGGCCGGTCTCCTCCTCGAGCGCGTGCAGCACCCGCTTGGCGTTGCTCGTGAAGACCTGGCTCACGCGCGGGTTCATCTGCACGAGGAACGCCTCGTGCTTCTTGGGCGCCTTCTTGGCGATGACGCGCAGGCGGCGCTCGAACTCGATCGCGATCGTCTCCTCGGACTTGATGACGCCGTCGCCGTCGCACATCGGGCACGGCCGCGAGATGATCTCGCGCACGCCCTCGGTGACGTTCTGGCGCGTCATCTCGACGAGGCCGAGCTTGGAGATCTCGGCGGTGAACGTCTTCGTGCGGTCCTCGTCGAGCGTCTTGCGCAGCGTCTTGAGCACCGCGTCGCGGTTGCGCGCGCGGGCCATGTCGATGAAGTCGATGACGATGATCCCGCCGATGTCGCGCAGGCGCAGCTGGTTGACGACCTCCTCGGCGGCCTCGAGGTTCGTCGTCGTGATCGTGTCCTCCAGGCGCGCGCCCTTGCCGCGGCCGATGAACGAGCCCGAGTTGACGTCGATGACCGTCAGCGCCTCGGCGTAGTCGATGATGAGGTAGCCGCCGCTGGGCAGGTCGACGCGCCGCGTCATGAGCCCGTCGATGACCTTCTCGACGCCGTAGGCCTCGAACAGCGGCTGCTTCTCCTCGTAGAGCTCGACGCGGTCGACGAGCTCCGGCGCGGTGCGCGTGAAGAACGAGATGAGCCGCTGGTGCTGCTTGGGATCGTCGACGATCGCGCGCTCGAAGTGCTCGGAGAAGATGTCGCGCACGACGCGCACCGAGAGGTCCGCCTCCTGGAAGACGAGCCCCGGCGCCGGCGTCTCCTCGACGCGCTTCTCGAGGACGTCGTGGAGCTTGAAGAGGTACTGCAGCTCGCGCTCGAAGTCCACGCGCGTCGCGCCGCTCGCCGCGGTGCGGATGATCGCCCCGCCGCCGCGCAGGTCCAGGCCCTTCGTCTCGCGCCGCAGGCGCTCGCGCTCGCGGTCGTCGAGGCGCCGCGAGACGCCGACGCCCTCGCCCATCGGGGCGTAGACCATGTAGCGCCCGGCGACGGTGATCTCCATCGACAGCCGCGCGCCCTTGCTCTTCAGCGGGTCCTTGACGACCTGCACGACGATCTCCTGGCCGGGCTTGATGAGCTCGGTGATCTTCGAGCCACCCTCCTTGCCGCGGCCGCGGCGGCCGACGTCGACGCCCGGCACGACGATCTCGTCGACGTGCAGGAAGCCGTTCTTCTCGAGGCCGATGTCGACGAACGCCGCCTCGAGGCCGGCGAGCACGTTGTCGACCTTGCCCTTGTAGATGTTGCCGACGATCGAGCGCGCGCCGCGCCGCTCGAAGTACAGCTCCGCGACGCGGTAGCCGTCAGCCGGATCGGGCTTCTTGGAGCGCGTCGACTTCTTCGCAGCGCCGGGCTTACCCGTCGCTTCCAGCAGCGCGACCCGTGTTTCCCCACGGTCGACGCTGACCAGCACTTGCTTCTTCATGACCGAACAATCCTTTGATCAGAATGGGAGGCTCCGGCGTTTGGTTGCAGCCGCATAGCGCCCCTGCGCGTAGATGGACTGCAACAGGCCGATGGCCAAGAGGGTGGAAAGCACCGAGCTGCCGCCGTAAGAGAGAAGCGGCAGCGGGATGCCGGTGATGGGCATGATTCCCACGTTCATGCCGACGTTGATGAAGACTTGGAACAGGAGCATGGCCACGATGCCTCCGGCGATCAGCGCGCCGTAGAGGTTCTTGGCCACGGTGAGAATCCGAAGGCCGCGCCACACGAGCAGCGCGTACAACGAGAGGACGAGACCCGCGCCGACGAAGCCCCAGCGCTCGCCAACGACGGCGAACGCGAAGTCCGTGCGGTCCTCGGGCAGGAAGTTCAGCGGTCCCTGAGTCGCTCTCTCGCCCCGGCCTGTCTTCTGGCCCGAGCCGATCGCGATCCGCGACTGGTTCTGCTGGTAGCCGGCGTTGCCGGCCACGTCCGACGGGTACAAGAATGAGGTCAGCCGGTCGACCTGGTAGCGCTCGAGCACCGTGAACCCGAGCGCCGGGGCGGCGACGAGCACGAGCGTGATCGAGATCGCGCCCAGGCCGAGCAGCCCGGCGAAGTGCCGCCAGCTGACGCCTGCGACGAAGAGCACCGCGAGCAGGATCGAGATGTAGACGAGACCGGAGCCGAGGTCCGAGCTCATGACGAAGATCGCGGGGATCATCGCGACGAGCACGAGTCGTGCGGTCGTATCGCGCTCGCCAAGCCGCCGCGAGCGATCGACGACGAAGCCCGCCAGCGCCGCGACGAGCAGCACCTTGCCGAGCTCGGAGGCCTGCACCTCGAAGAACGGCAGCTGGATCGCGCGCCGCGAGCCGCGCGTGACGCCACCGAAGACGGCGACGAGCAGCAGGGCGCCCATCATCAGCCCGTAGATCCCGTACTTCAGCTCCCGCAGGCGCGAGTAGTCGATCCGGCTCAGGACGATCGCGACGAGCGTGCCGACGACGAAGAACACGCATTGGCGCGTGACGTAGTAGTGCGGATCGCCCGGGACGTCTGTGCTCGTCGATGCGTTGAGGGTAACGAGCGACGCGACCATGAGCCCGATCGCCGCAAGCGCGAGCAGCGGATCGAACGGCAGGCGCAGGCCGGATACGCGGCGCGTGACGGGTGGCTCGTTCACTGCGACGTGTCCGCTCCGCGCGCGCAGGTGGCGTTCGTGACGGCGTAGTACTTGGCGATCATCCGGCAGGCGATCGGAGCCGCCGTCGCGGCGCCGAAGCCGCCCTGCTCGACGGTCACGGCGACGACGATGGGGCGCTTGGGGTCGGGCACATAGGCGACATACCAGGATTGGTCGCCCTTCGGCGTCTGCGCGGTGCCGGTCTTGCCGTAGATCGGGAGCTGGTCCTGCGGCCAGCCGGCGAAGACGTCGGCCGAAGTGCCGCCGGGCGAGCTCGCCGCGAGGTGCAGGCCCGTGGCGACGGCCTCGCGGTCGGCCTCGTCGATGTGGATCCTGCGCGCCGGGTCGCGCTCGATGCGCTGGACGAGCTCGCCGTTGGCGCGCTCGATCTCCAGGCCCAGGTGCGGCTGCACGATCTTGCCCCGGTTCTCGATCGCCGCGTAGGCGACGGCGAGCTGCAGCGGCGTCGCCGACAGGTCACCCTGGCCGACCGCGAGGTTGACCGTGTCGCCGAGGTTGTACGGGCGCCCGTCGGCGATGCCGCAGCCGCTCGCGCCCGCGGCGAAGACGCTCGCCTTCAGGGAGATGTGCTTCTTCTTGCGGCAGGCGACTTCCTCTTTGTTGCGGTTCTCGCGCCACTTGCGGTCGGGGATCACGCCGCTGTCCTCGCCAGGCAGGTCGATCCCGGTCGGACGGCCGAAGCCGAGCTGGCGCGCGTGCGCTGGATGACGACGTCGCCGCGATCGCCGTGGTTGTAAAACGCATCGATTCCGAGCTTGTAGAAGTAGACGTCCGACGAGACCTGCAGCGCCCTCGTGAGGTCGACGCTCCCGTAGGCCTGGCGCTTGGCGTTGTAGCGCTTGAGCTCGCCGACCTGGATGTAGCCCGGGTCGTTGACCGTCGTGCTCGGCGTGACGAGCCCCTTCTCGAGACCGGCGAGCGCGGTGACCGCCTTGAACGTCGAGCCCGTCGGATAGCGGCCCGAGATCGCGCGGTTGAAGAGCGGACCCGAGCCGCCCTTGCCGATGAGCGCGTTGTACGTCCGCTGGTCGAACTGCTTCGTCAGCACGGCCGGGTCGAACGTCGGGCTGGAGCCCATGCCGAGGACCTGGCCGTCGCGCGGATCCATCGCGACGAACGCCCCCGGCCGGCCACCGCCGATGCCGCCGAGCGAGACCTGCCCGGTCTTCTGCAGCGCGAGGTCGAGCGACAGGCGCACGCGCTGGCCGGCGATCGGCTCCTCGCGCTTGAGGCTTCCGTTGGGGACGGGCCGCCCGAATGCGTCGACCTGCACCCGCTGGATGCCGTCGACGCCGCGCAGGTAGCGGTCGTACGTGCGCTCGAGGCCGCCCGTGCCGATCGTCGTGCCCGGGCGGACCCCGCGATAGCGCGAGAGCTTGAGCTGCTCGGGGTTGATCTCGCCGACCGTGCCGAGGATCTGGGCCGCCAGCGAGCCGTTGGGGTAGTCGCGCAGGTACGTGCGCTCGACCTTCACCCCGGGGAAGCGCTCCGGGCGCTCGGAGATGAACGACAGGATCGACGGCGACACGTCGGTCTTGATCCGGACCGACGAGTACGGCACGAGCACGAGCGAGCGCACGACCTCGCGGTGGATCTGGCGCGCGGACTTGCCGACCACCGCGCCGAGCGCGCGGTAGCGCGCGGCGAGCTCCTTCGTCGCAATCGGCGGATAGGGGACGGGCTCGCCGCGCTTGCCCTTCGGCCGGGCGGCGCGCTGGCCCGCCTTCCTGCCCCAGTCGGCAGCCGCCTCGGCGCTCCGCGTCGGGCAGCTTGGCCGGATCGAGCTCGACGACGACGGCCTGGCGGTTGCGCACGATGACCTTGCCGTTGCGGTCGACGATCTTGCCGCGCGGCGCCTGGATGCGCAGCTCGCGCACGCGGTTGACGCGGGCCTCGGCGAGGTACTTGTCGCCCGAGAGCACCTGCAGGTACCACAGGCGGAAGAAGACGATCGCGAAGAGCGCGAGCGCGACGCCGCCGAAGATCGCGACGCGCAGCGCGAGCTGCGGGGTGATCGGCGGCCGGCGCTCGCCGGCGGGCTCCATCATCATCGGCGGATCTCCGCTCCCCGCGACAGCGGGCTCAGTCCACCGGTCGTGTAGGCACGGCGGCGCCGCCGGCGCGGGTCGTCGGGCAGCGCGCCGTGCAGGCAGCGCCGCACGACCGCGTAGACCGGAAGCGCGAGCAGCGTGTTGATGACGAGCGTCGCCAGCAGCTGGCGCAGCAGCGCCCAGCTCACGGGAGCATCGACGCCGAGCAGGAACTGGATGAGCGCGAAGCCGATGCCGAAGGCGAGCGTCGCGGCGGCGCCGACGGCGATCGGCACGAGCGTGCCCTCGGGGTCGCGCGCCTCGCGCAGGCGGCCCGCGCCGTAACCCACCCCGAGCAGCACGAGCGAGGAGACGCCGAGCGTCTGCAGCGAGACGACGTCGGCGAACAGGCCGACGCCGAAGCCGAACGAGCCGCCCGTGAGCGAGCCGCAGAGCAGGCCGACCGCCATGACGAGCAGCGGCGACAGATCGGCGTTGGCGCCGGCGATCGGCAGCTGCGAGACGGCCGCCGTCTGCACGACGATGCCGAGCACGCCGAGCGCCGCGAGGCGGGCGAACAGCTGCGGCGTGAGCGTCGTCACGAGCCCGGTCCCCGCGGTCGCGTGAGGATCTGGACGAAGTCCAGGCTGCGCATGTCGGCGTACGGGCGCAGGTGGACCTCCTGCGTGTCGGTCCCGGCGTTGTCGATGTGCGTGACGTGACCGATCGGCAGGCCGACGGGATACAGCGACTGCTGGCGATCCTCGGGCTCCGTGCCGCGCGTGACGACGCGATCGCCCCTGCTGATCTTCGCGCCCGGCTGGGTGAACTGCATGACGAGGTCGGTCGGGTTGCCGGCGCTTGCCGGCTCGACGATGCCGAACTCGCCGCGCGGTCCGGCCCGCGCGGGCACCTTCGTCGTCGTGTCGGTGATGAGGGTCACCTGCGCCGAGCCGCCGAAGACCTCGGTCACGCGGCCGATCAGCGCCTCCTCGTTGATGACCGGCTGGCCCACCCGCACCCCGTCGTCGGAGCCCTTGTCGACGCGGATCGTCGCGTACCAGACGGTCGACGACTGGTAGATCACGCGGCCCGGTCTTCGGGCCCTTGTCCTTCAGGCCGAGCGCGCCGTCGAGCTGCAGGAGGCTCGCGAGGCGCTTGTAGTCGGCGGCTCTGCACCTCGCCGTCGAGCACCTCGGTGCGCAGGCGGTCGCGCTCGCGGCGCAGCTCCTCGACCTGGCCCTTCGCGGCGACCGTGTCGCCGAACCAGCCGAACAGGTCGCGGATCGGCTTCAGCGCGCGGCTTGCCCCCTCCTGGACGGGGTTGAGGATCTCGCTCGTGCCGCGCTGCACGCCGTGCAGTGCGCCGCTGCCGGTCTCACCGAAATAGGCGGTGAGCAGGATCAGCGAGCAGGCGACGAGCAGTCCGAGGACTGCCCGGCGACGGCGGACCGTTTTGTCGTACACGCGGGCGTTGACTCCAAGGCCGTCGTTAGAACGATCTTCTTGCGGCGGTTCTTCGAGTTGCGGTTCGTTCGGTGGATGACCTCGAACTCCTCGAGCGACCGGCCCGATCCGACCGCGACGCAGGTCAGCGGCGACTCGGCCAGGTGGCACGGCATCTGCGTCTCCTCGCGCAGGCGCTCGTCGAGCCCCTGCAGCAGCGAGCCGCCGCCCGCGAGCATGATCCCGCGGTCCATGATGTCCGACGACAGCTCGGGCGGCGTGCGATCGAGCGTCTCCTTGACCGCGTCGATGATCGCCGACAGCGGCTCCTCGAGCGCCTGGCGGATCTCCTCGCTCGTGAGCACGACCGTCTTGGGCAGGCCCGACACCATGTCGCGCCCGCGGATCTCGGCCTGGACCTCCTCCGCCATCGGGTGCGCGGAGCCGATCTCGAGCTTGACCTCCTCGGCGGTCTGCTGGCCGATGAGCAGCTTGTACTCGCGCTTGGCGTAGTTGATGATCGCCTCGTCGAGCTCGTCGCCGCCGATCCGGATCGACTGCGACACGACGATCCCGCCGAGCGAGATGACCGCGACCTCGCTCGTGCCGCCGCCGATGTCGACGACCATCGAGCCGGTCGGCTCGCCGACCGGCAGCCCCGCGCCGATCGCCGCCGCCATCGGCTCCTCGATGAGGTAGGCCTGGCGCGCGCCGGCGCTCAGGCACGCCTCCTCGACGGCGCGCTTCTCGACGCCGGTGACGCCGGACGGCACGCAGACGACGACGCGCGGGTGCGCCCAGCGGTTCTGATGGACCTTCTGGATGAAGTGGCGCAGCATCTCCTCGGTCACGTCGAAGTCGGCGATGACGCCGTCCTTCAGCGGCCGGATCGCGGAGATCGTGCCCGGCGTGCGGCCGAGCATCCGCTTGGCCTCGATGCCGACGGCGTGCACCTCGCCGCTGCGCGAGTCGATCGCGACGACCGACGGCTCGCTCAGGACGATGCCGCGCCCGCGCACGTAGACGAGGGTGTTCGCCGTGCCCAGATCGACGGCCATGTCGCGGCCACCGAATCCCGTGAGATAGCTGAAGAAGCCCATTGAAGAGGTGGCGCGAACCCGTTTCCCCTCCGCGAGCAGACGTGCCCGCGGTGCCGGCGCCGCCGCTGAGTCTAGCGGCGCATCGGTCGCTGCCGAGCCATCCCTCTAGTTCTCCCTGAGCATAAGGGTCAAGTCGAGGTCGAGCAATTTTCCGACCGGTAGACCCACGACGTTCAGGTAGTCCCCCATTATCCGGCGAACGAGCCCTGCGCCTATGCCTTGAATGGCGTAACCGCCCGCCCTGCCTGACCATTCACCGGTCTCGACATAACGTTCCACGAGGGCGTCGTCGAGCGCCCGAAAGGTCACCTTCGTGACCTCATGCACAACGTGAGGGTTGGTGAAATTCAGCAGTGCGAGCCCGCTGACGACCTCGTGCGTGCGTCCGGAGAGCCGTTTTAGGGTGCTTTGCGCGGCCTCCGCCGAGTCGGGCTTCCCGAATATGTCGCCGTCCAGCGCGACGATCGTGTCCACGCCGAGGATCGTCCTTCCGGCGCATTGCGCCGCCGCGGCCTGCGCCTTGCGCAGCGCGTTGGTCCTCGCGACCTCGATCGGGTCGCCGGCGCCGATCTCCTCGACGTCCACCTCGAGGACCTCGAACGCGATGCCCAGCTGCTCCAGGATCGCCCGCCGCTGCGGCGACCGGCTGGCGAGGATCAGGGGCATGCAGGTGCCGGTGCTCGAACTGCATCGCTGAGGAGCGGGTCCGCGCGCGCCGGGCAGGACGGGTGTCGGATCGTGATCGGATAGCGATCACTATCCGACATCAGGCGCTCGCCCGGGCGCCCCTACTTCCCGAAGTAGATCGCGATCTCGCGCTCGGCGGACTCGCGCGAGTCCGAGCCGTGGACGAGGTTGCGGCGGACCTCCAGCGCGTAGTCGCCGCGGATCGAGCCGGGCGCGGCCTCGATGCCGTTCGTCGCGCCGATGAGCTGGCGGGCGGCCTCGATCGCGTTGGGGCCCTCGAGGATCATCGCCACGAGCGGGCCGGACGTGATGAACGCGACGAGGCCGTCGAAGAACGGCTTGCCCTCGTGCTCGGCGTAGTGGCGCTTGGCCGTCTGCTCGTCGATTGTCATGAGCTTCAGGGCGCTGAGGTGCAGGCCCTTGCGTTCGAAGCGGGCGATGATCTCACCGGTCAGGTGGCGCGCAAACGCGTCGGGCTTGACCAGGATCAGGGTCCGGTCCATCGATCGATCTCCTCAGGAATCGGGGTCAGGCTTCGGAACGCAGCCGCGGGGCGCGCGACACGTCGCCGAGCTCGGCCTCGCAATACGGGCAGAGCTTCCACGTGGGGTCGAGCGGGCGGGCGCAGCTCGCGCACGGGTCGCGGAGCTTGCGCATGCAGTTCGGGCAGCGGAGGAAGTCCTCTTTGACCTCGTAGTCGCAATGCGGGCAGAGCATGTAGTTGAGCTCGTGCAGGCGCGCCTCCGCGGCCTGCATCTCGAGCTCGCGCTCGCGAACGTCCTCGAGGTACTCGGGCGGCCGGACGATCACGTACAGGATCGTTCCGACGAAGGGAAACAGCGACGCCACCGTCGCGCAGATGACGAGCATCGGATCCTCGATCCGCCTGATCGCATCCATGTACGTCCAGTACACGAGCGCCAAGTAGATGACGACGAGGAACAGGATGAGCATGTTGACCGCAAGGTTCAGCCCATCGCTGTTGATGCCAAAGACTGCTAGCACGATGGAGGGAGCTTATCCGTCGGCGGGGACGGCGGCGGGCACATCGATCAGAGGAACATGCGGCCGAGGGCGTAGCCGACCCCGAAGAACACGAGGATCACGAGCGCGACGATGGCCGCGACCGCCGCGATGAGGGCCAGCGCCGATGGCCCTTCGCGGTTCACAGCGTGGATCGGCGACCGGCTCCGTCCGGTCGCATGAGGTCGGCCACGAGGTAGATCGAGCCGGTCGCGAGGACGACGCCGCCGCTGCTCCCGCGCTCGCCCGCCAGATCGGTCGCGAGCTCGCCGGCGAGCGCGACGGCGCGGCGCGGATCGCCTTCGAGCCTGATGATGCCGTCCCACCCACCCGCGCCGACTTGCCCGGCGAGCGAGGCGAGCGTCGCCGGCGACAGCGCGCGCGGGTTGGCGTTGGCCGTGAAGACGGCGCCCGCGCAGAGCGGCAGCAGCGCGGCGAGCATCGCGGCGGCGTCCTTGTCGTCGAGCACCGACAGCACGGCGACGAGCGGCCTGCCCGCCAGGAAGCCCGGCAGCGACTCGGCCAGCGCCTGCATCCCGCCCGCGTTGTGCGCGCCGTCGAGCACGATCTCGGTCTCCCCCTCACCGCAGCGCAGCACCTCGAAGCGCCCGGGCACGACCGTCGAGCCCGCCGCCGCCCGCACCGCCGCGTCGTCGAGATGGCCGAGGAACGCCTCCGCCGCCGTGCACGCGACCGCGAAGTTGCGCCGCTGGAAGTCGCCGCGGGCGAGCAGCTCGACGGCTGCGGGCGGCTGCGCCGGGGCACGCACGATCGTCGCGGGCGGGTGGGTCGAATTGGCGACGAGCTTCGCCTCGGCGTCGGCGTCGGGATGCAGGTCTGCGCCGAGCACGAGCGTCGCGCCCGGGGCGACGACCGCGAGCTTCTCGCGCGCGATGTCCTTGACGGTCGGCCCGAGCCAGCGGGTGTGCTCGAGGCCGACGTTCGTGAGCACCGCGACCTCCGCGCCGATGACGTTCGTCGCGTCCCAGCGGCCGCCGAGTCCGGCCTCGACCACCGCGACGTCGACGCCCGCGGCGGCGAGGTGGGCGTAGGCGGCCGCGGTCAGCGCCTCGAACTGCGTGACGCGATCGTCCTCGTCGAGCGTGCGATCGACGAGCTCCGCCGCGTGCCGCGCACGGCCCGCGGCCGCGGCGAACTGCTGCGGCGTGATGTCGGCGTCGCCGACACGGATGCGCTCGGCGAACGAGACGAGGTGCGGCGACAGATAGGCGCCCGCGCGCACGCCGTGGTGGTGCAGCAGCGCGGCGATCATCCGCACCGTCGAGGACTTGCCGTTCGTGCCGACGACGTGGATCGCGCGGAACGTCTCGTGCGGCGCATCGAGCGCGGTCATGAGCCGGCGCATGCGATCCAGGCCGAAGCGCATGCCGAAGAGCTCGAGCGAGAGCAGCCAGTCCTCGGCGTCCTGCGCGGGTGCAAATCGTGTGCGTTCTTGCGGATCCCCCATAGACTGGACGGCTCAGTCTATGGAGCGTCGATGAGCACTGACCTCACAGCGTTCAAGGACAGGCAGCGACGGCTGTGGTCGGCCGGGGACTACGCGGTGACCGCCCGGCGCTTGGAGGGCGTGGCCCGCGAGCTCGTCGCCGCCTGCGGCCTCGGCCCAGGCCAGCGGGCCCTTGACGTCGGCGCCGGGACGGGCAACGTCGCGCTGGCGATCGCCGCCTCGGGCGCGAGCCCGGAGGCGTGCGACCTGACGCCCGCGCTCGTCAGCGCGGGCAAGGCGCGCTGCGACGCGCTCGGCGAGTGGGAGATCCCGTGGAGCGTCGCCGACGCCGAGGAGCTGCCATTCGCCGCGGGCCGCTTCGACGCGGTGCTGTCGGTCTTCGGGCTCGTCTTCGCGCCGCGCCCCGAGGTCGCGATCGCCGAGGCCTTCCGCGTGACGCGCTCGGGCGGCAGCGTCGGCTTCACGACCTGGACGCCCGGCTCCGCCGCGGCGCGCTTCGGCGAGGTGGCGGGCACGTACTTCCCCGCGCCGGAGGACCCGCCGCCACCGCCGCACCTGTGGGGCGACGAGGAGGTCTGCCGCGCGCGGCTGTCGCGCCACGCTATCGACGTCTCGTTCGAGCGCGGCAGCGTGACGTGGAGCTGGCCGTCGGCCGCGGCCGCCCGCGAGGAGGCCGAGGAGTCCAACAACTTCGTCGCCGCCGCACGCGCCGCGCTCTCGCCGGAGCGGTACATGGCGTTCCTGGACGACCTCGACGACCTCATGCGCTCGATGAACACCGCGGGCGACGGCGGCCTGACCTACGACGCCGAGTACGCGCGCGTCGTGGCGCGCAAGGCGGGCTGACCCAACGCGCGCCTCCGCGTGCCGCGTGCCTCACGCGGCCTGCGGCGGCTGGCCTGACGCAGCCGGATGACCCCCGACGCCGGCGCCCGCGACGACCGACCGGACGGCGGCGTGCAGCGCGGGCACGGCGTCGTCGCCGCGCGCGAGCGAGCCGGCCGGCACGCCGTCGGGACGGACGAGCAGCGCACCGCCCGTCCGGATCCCCAGCGCCCGCGCCGGGATCGCATCCACGCCGCGCACCGCGAGCGCCACCGGCGCCGGAAGCACCGCCGCGGCCCGCTTCCACGCGCCGTCATCCGGGCCCGTGAGCAGCGTCAACCCGCGGTCCAGCAGGTCGAGCGTCGAGATGCGACCTCCGGCGGCGGAGGGCAGCCAGACGTGCGCGATCCGCCCGCCGAGGTCCGCGTGCAGCTCCTCGGCGGCGCTGCGCGTGCTCCCGCGCGGATCGGCGGAGCGGGCGACGTTGTGCGCGGCGACCGGACGGCGCTCGGCCTCGTAGGCGTCCAGCAGCTCCGGCGCGGCCCAGCCGCGCAGCACCCAGGCGAGCTTCCAGCCGAGATCGTGACCGTCGTGGATGGCGGTGTTCATCCCGGTCCCGCCGCGCGGCGTCATGCGGTGCGCGGCGTCGCCGACGAGGAAGGCGCTGCCGACGCAGAACCGCTCGGCCAGCTGCGCGGCGAAGCGAAAGTCGCCGATCCGCTCGATCCGCGGCCGCAGGTCGGCGACGCCCGCGGCGAGCCGGATGAGGCGCATCATCGTCGCCTCGGTGAAGTGCGCGCGCTGCCGGCGCGCGCGCTCCCACTGCACGCCGTACAGCCAGCGGTCGCCCGGGCCGGCCGGAAGCAGGACGCCGTCCGCCTCGGGATGGGTGATCCCGTAGATGCCGTAGCGATGCTCGCCGACGAGCTCCCACAGCGGGGCGCGAAACAGCGCGGTGACGGCGTTGCCGAGCTCGTCCGGGCCGTGCATGGGGATGCCGAGCTTCGCCCGCACGGTGCTGTGCGCGCCGTCGGCCGCGACGAGGTAGCGCGCCCGCACGATGCGGCGCTCGCCGCCGGCGACGTCGCGCAGCACCACCCGGACGCCGTCCGCCCGGCTGTCGACCTCGACGACCTCGGTGCCGAACTGCACGACCGCGCTGCCGCCGCCGGCGAGCGCGCGGAGGTGGCGCGCCAGGACGGATTCGAGGTGATCCTGCGGGACGCAGGCCGGACCGGCCGGGCTGATCAGCGCGCTCTGCTCACGGGTCGGGAAGCCCACCGGGCTGCCGGTGCCGTCCGCCGCCGACGCGAGCGTGTCGCAATGCCACTGCAGCCACTCGATCTCCGCTGCGCCGTCGCGGACCTCCCGCTCCAGCCCCCAGGAGCGCAGCAGCTCCATCGAGCGGGTGCTGATCGCCGTCGCGCGGGGCAGGCTCGAGGCGCTGCGGCGCCGCTCCACGACCGCGCACTCGACGCCGTGTCGCGCCAGCGCGACCGCGGCCGTCAACCCGGCCGGCCCGGCCCCGACGATGAGCACCGGCAGCTCGGACGCTCGCTCACGTGCCATGGCGCTCACGCCGCCCGTGCGACGAGGTAGTGGTACTCGTTGCGCATCCGGTAGCCGCCGCCGGAGGTCCGAAACCGTGCCAGCGCGGCGACGACCTGCGCGCGCAGCGACGCCTCGCGCGCGGGACCGGCGATCGCGGCGACGCCCGCCGCGGCAACCATCTGGCGGCTCAGCGTCTCCGCGTCGGCGTACTCGACGGCGTAGCGCACGTCGAACGTCGTCTGTGGCTCCAGCCCCGCCTCGGTCGCCATGTCCTCGAGGAGGCCCGGCTTCCAGAACGGCGGCGGCGGCGGGGCGCCGGGCGCGCGGCCCGGCATGAACGTCCGCGCGATGACCTTCATCGCCTCGATGTCGCAGCGCTCCGGCGGGCCGAAGACCTGGATCACGACGGGGGCTCCGGGCCGCGCGACCCGGCCGGCCTCGCGCAGCGCCGCGGTCATGTCCGTCGCGAAGAAGAACGCGTTGAAGCCGGCGACGAGGTCGAAGCCGTCGTCGTCGTAGGGAAGGAACTGCATGTCGCCGGCGCGCAGCTCGGCGTCGGGCACCCGCGTGCGCGCGAGCGCGAGCAACGCGTCCGACGCGTCCAGGCCGAAGACCTGCGCGCCGCGGTCCGCCGCCAGGCGCAGGAAGACGCCCGAGCCACAGCCGACCTCCAGCACGCGCTGACCGGCCCGGATCCCGATCCGCTCGATCGCCGCCTCGTACGTGGGCGCCTGCTGCTCCTCGGCCGCCGCCCAGTCGGCGGCACGCGCGCCCCACAGCGGCCCCCATCGCTCGGCGCTTCCTGGCGTGGATGTCGTGGATCTCATCGTCTGCCCTTCGGTGTAAACTACGCTCCGTAGTTATCTAACACTATGGAGCATAGGTATGTCAAGTGACGCGCTGAGCCTGTTCTCGTACGAGATCCTCGGTCTCGTCGGGCGCGGCGGCGTGGGCCCGCACGACCTCCTGCGGATGGCTCGGCGCGGGCGCATGCTGGACTGGGCCGGCGAGAGCCAGTACTACGTCGAGCCCAAGCGCCTCGCCAGGCTCGGCTACCTCGAGGCCCGCAAGGAGCCCGGCAAGACGCGCGAGCGGACCGTCTACACGCTGAGCGAGAAGGGCCTGCAGGCGCTGCGCGACTGGGCGCGCACCCCGGCGCAGGTCACGCCCGTCAAGAGCGAGGTGCTCCTGCGGCTGCTCGTCTGCGACCTCGTCGGCGAGGCGCCGACCCGCGCGAGCATCGGGGCGCTGCGCGAGGACATCGCCGACCTGCAGGCGCGCCTCGACGAGACCGAGGCCGGCGCCGAGGGCCTCCCCCACCGCCGCAAGTACCTGCTCATGGCCGTCGGCTTCCTGCGCTCGCTGCTCGCGCTGCACCTCGACCTCGTCGACGAGGTCGAGCGCGAGCTCGCCGGGGGTGATGCCGGCGCAGGGGATGAGACGTCCTAGCCGTCCACGAGCCGATCAGAACGTCTCACCCTGTCGCGAGCGAGAGCCGCTGCGCGAGCGGATCGACGCCGTCGGCCAGCATGAGCTCCGCCTCGACGACGTACGCGCCGGGCTCGCTCACGATCGCGAGCGCACGTCCCTCAGCGCGCGCCGCGCGCCTTCTTCGCCCGCCGCCCGATCGGGACGACGCTACGTGCGATCTGCGCCGGCTCGAGCTTGGCGACGAGCCGCCGGACCGTCGTGCGCTCCTTCGCGCTCAGGCGCGACGGGCGACCCTGGGACTTCTTGACGAGCGTGGCGAGCTCGGCACGCTCGTCCGGCTCGAGGCGCTTCCAGTGCTTGCGCAGCGTGACGGCGAGCTCGAGCACCATGACCCAGGGCATGGCGCGGACGCGGGAGATGGCGGGCATGCGCGGATGCTACCCATCGCACCCACCGGCACCTGCACGAACCGGTGACGCGCTCAGGCGGACTCGGCGCGGCGGGAGGGCTGCTCGTCCGGCGCGGCCTCGGTGACGAGCGTCGGCGAGAGGCCCTTCTCGATCGTCTCCTTCGTCACGACGCACTTCTTGACGTCGCGGCGTGACGGCAGCTCGAACTGCACCTCGAGCAGGACCTCCTCGATGATCGAGCGCAGGCCGCGCGCGCCGGTCTCGCGCGCCAGGGCCTTCTCGGCGACCGAGACGAGCGCGTCGTCGGAGAACACGAGCTCGATGCCGTCGAACGAGAAGAAGCGCTGGAACTGCTTGACGAGCGCGTTGCGCGGCTCGGTGAGGATCGTGATGAGGTCGTCGCGCGTGAGCTGGTGGACGGCGCTGACGACCGGCAGGCGACCGATGAACTCGGGGATCAGGCCGTAGTTGACGAGGTCCTCGGGCAGCGTCTTCTCGAACAGCTCGCCCTTGTCGCTCTCGGCCTTGGACTGGATCGACGCGCCGAAGCCGATGCCGTTGGAGCCGATCCGGCGGGCGATGACCTTGTCGAGGTTCGCGAACGCGCCGCCGCAGATGAACAGGACGTTCGTCGTGTCGATCGACAGGAACTCCTGGTGGGGGTGCTTGCGCCCGCCCTGCGGCGGAACCGACGCGGTCGTGCCCTCGAGGATCTTCAGCAGCGCCTGCTGGACGCCCTCGCCGGACACGTCGCGCGTGATCGACGGGTTGTCGGCCTTGCGCGCGATCTTGTCGACCTCGTCGATGTAGATGATGCCGGTCTCGGCCTTCTTGACGTCGTAGTCGGCCGCCTGGATGAGCTTGAGCAGGATGTTCTCGACGTCCTCGCCGACGTAGCCGGCCTCGGTCAGCGCCGTCGCGTCGGCGATCGCGAACGGGACGTTGAGGATGCGGGCGAGCGTCTGGGCGAGCAGCGTCTTGCCGCAGCCGGTCGGGCCGAGCAGCAGGATGTTGGACTTCTGCAGCTCGATGTCGCTGTCTTCGGCCTGCATCATCTGCACGCGCTTGTAGTGGTTGTAGACCGCTACGGAGAGCGTGCGCTTGGACTCCTCCTGGCCGACGACGTACTCGTCGAGGACGTCGTAGATCTCGCGCGGCTTGGGCAGGCTCTCGATGTCGAACGAGGGTGGAGCCGTCAGCTCCTCATCGATGATCTCGTTGCAGAGATCGATGCACTCGTCGCAGATGTATACGCCGGGGCCGGCGATGAGCTTCTTCACCTGGCGCTGAGACTTGCCGCAGAAAGAGCAGAGGAGCTGTTCGTTGGAGTCGGTCGGTCGCGCCATGAGGCTCAGTGCTGGTGGATCACCCGGTCAATGATGCCGTAGTCCTTCGCTTCGTCGCTACTCAAGAAGTAATCGCGCTCGGTATCGGTGCGAACCTTCTCGTATGGCTGCTTGGTGTGCTTGGCGATGATCTCGTCGAGTCGTCGGCGGATGTCGATGATCTCTTTAGCGTGGATCTCGATATCCGTCGCCTGGCCCTGAAATCCGCTCGACACCTGATGGATCAGGATCTTCGCGTTCGGCAGCGCCATCCGCTTGCCCTCTGCACCCCCCGCGAGCAGGAGCGCACCCATCGACATCGCGATGCCGACGCAGATCGTCTGCACGTCGGGCTTGATGAACTGCATCGTGTCGTAGATCGCAAGGCCCGCGTAGACCGAGCCGCCGGGGGAGTTGATGTAGAGCGAGATGTCCTTGTCGGGATCCTCGGACTCCAGGTGCAGCAGCTGCGCGACGATCAGGTTGGCGACCTGGTCGTCCACGGGCGTCCCCAGGAAGACGATCCGCTCGTTGAGCAGGCGGCTGTAGATGTCGAAGGCGCGCTCGCCTCGCGACGTCTGCTCAACCACCATGGGAACAAGGGGGCTCATGGTCCTCGCTTCAGTTAGGCGTCGTCCGGGGAAGTCCTGCCGGGCAGCCTAGCAATCGGCCAGTGCGGGTCCGGACGGTGCTAGGCGTCCGGAGTCCAGAGCTTGCCCTTGCCGCCGGCGGCCGCAGGATCCTTGTCCGGCGTCCACAACTCGCCGCCCTTCTCGCCCTGCTTCTTGGCCGGCGGCTTCTTCTTCGCCGCGGGCTTCTTCTTCGCGGCGGGCGCCTTCGCCTTCTTCTTCTCGCTCGGCGCGGGCGCGGTTTCGGCGTCCTGCGGCGCGACCGGCTTGGCGGTCGTCACGACGAGGTCGATCGCCTGCTCGGCGGCGACCTCCTTGGCGAGCGTGTCCACGCGGCCGGCCGAGCGCAGGCGGTCCAGGAGCTTGTGGCGCGACATCTGCTCCTTCTCGGCCGCGCCCTCGAGCGCGTCGAGCAGCTGCTCCTCGCTGGGCTCGATCTGCTCGGCCTCGATGATCGCGGCGAGGACGGCCTCGCGCCGCAGCGCCACGTCGGCGTCGGGCTTTGACTCCTCGATGAGCTCGTCCTCGGTCTTGCCGGAGATCTGCAGGTAGTGCTCCTTGGAGATGCCCTGGTGGCCGAGCGCGTGCAGCATGCGGTCCAGCAGCTCCTGCGCGCGCGCCGTGATCAGCGCCTCGGGGACGTCGACCGTCGCGTCGGCGACGACCGCGTCCAGCGCGTTGGCGCGGAACTCGGACTCGACCTGCTTGGCGTCGTGCTCGAGCAGCTCGTTGGCGATCGAGTCGCGCAGCTCCTGCAGCGTGTCGTAGCCGGCGGCGTCGGAGGCGAACTCGTCGTCGAGCTCCGGGAGGTCCTTGTGCTTGACCTCCTTGACGGTGAACTGGAACTGCGCGGGCTTGCCGGCGACGTGCTTGGCGCCGTAGTCCTCGGGGAACGTCGCGTCGACGGTGCGCTCCTCGCCCGCGCGCGCGCCGATGAGTCCCTCCTCGAAGCCCGGGATGAGGCGGCCGGCGCCGACCTCGACGAGCTGGTCGCGGCCCTCGCCGCCGGAGAACGGCTCGCCGTCGATCGTGCCGACGAAGTCGAGGATGACGAAGTCGCCGTTCTCGGCGGGCCGGTCGACGACCTCGAGGCGCGCGAAGCGCTCGCGCATCTCCTCGATCTGCTCCTGCACGACCTCCGGATCGGCGGCCGGCTCGCGCTTGGCAACCTCCAGGCCGCGGTACGTGCCGAGCGTCGCCGTCGGGCGGACGCCGACCTCGAAGGAGAACGTCAGCGGCTTGCCCTCGTCGGGCAGCTTGCCGAGGTCGACCTCGGGATCGCCGACGGGCGCGATGCCCGACTCGTCGATCGCCTTGAGGTACCAGTCGGTCAGGCGGCCGCGGACAGCCTCGTCGAGGATCGGCTCGCGACCGATCCGCTGGATGACGACGGCCGGCGGGATCTTGCCGGTGCGGAAGCCCGGGACCTTCATCTCACGCCCGAGCTTGCGCGCCTGGGTCTCCAGCGAGCGCTGGATCTCCTCCGCGGCGACCTCGACGCTCACGCTCACGCGCGACTCGGGTAGCTCGGTGACGGTGGTGGTGACTGCAGTGGCCATGCAATGCACCTTATCGTCAGGTCATGCGCCGCCGCCGCCCACCGCACGAGGTGCTCGCCGCGTGGATCGTCACGGGACCGGTCGGCCACCTCTACGCAGGCGTCGCCGACTGGACCGGGGTGCTCGTCCGCTACGCGCGTGCGCGCGGGCGGCTGGAGCGGATGTAGTCAGCGACCGAGCGCAGGCGAGCGGGCGCGTTCAGGCCGCTGGATGCGCCCGCAGCCACGCGAGCACCTCCTCGGCGTGGCGGTCGGGCGGGAACACGGGATGGAAGACGTGCTCGACGGCGCCGTCGTGGATGACGAGCGTCAGGCGGCGCAGGAGCGTCTCCCCGGCGGCCTCGAACGTCGGCAGTCCCAGCGCGCGCGTGAGGCGCAGCTCGGCGTCCGACAGCAGCGCGAAGGGCAGGTGCAGGCGCTCGGCGGCCTCGCGCTGGTACTCCGTCGTCTGCGTCGAGAGCCCGTGCACGCCGGCGCCGGCCTGTGCGAGCGCGGCGTGGTGGTCGCCGAACGCGCAGGACTCGGGCGTGCAGCCGCGCGCGCCGGGGATGAGGTCCCAGTCGGGCGTGAGCGGCTCCTCGCCCGGCACGCCCGTGCGCGGGTAGGCGTAGATGACCATGCGAGGGTGCCGGCCGGGGCGATCGACGCGAACCTCGCCGCCGTCGGTCGCGGGGAGCGCCAGCGCGGGCATCGCCATGCCGGTCAGGTGATCGGCTGCCCCGTCGTCGGCCGGCGCCGGCAGATCGGGCGGAAGCTCATTGGGGTCGTGGCGGCTCATCTGCAGATCGTGCCCGACGGGGTGTGCGAACGCACACCCCAGGGTGGCGCGGCCGCCGGGCGCACCGCGCCGTTGAGAGCAGTGATCCCGCCCACTCCGCTAGGAGCCACGATGGCCCGCCGCCTGCTGCTCATCGCCGTTTCAGTCCTCGCCCTGCTCCCCAGCAGCGCCGCTGCAGCCGACTCGCACGCCCCGAAGGGCGCTCGCGGCGACTGGCTGCCGCGCTCGGAGTGGGTCATGTCGAGCTGGCTGCCGTTCGACGAGGCGCGCCTGTACGAGGTGCTCGGCACCGACCGCACGGAGCTCGCCGCCTGGCTGAACGACCGTCGCACGCTCGGCCAGTTCGCGGCCGGCGCACGGCTACCGCGACCGCCACGCGCTGGCCGCCAGGCTCGTCGCGCCGCGGCTGCACGGGGTGCCGGCGGCGATGAAGCGCCGGCTGCGCTCGCGCGCGCTGGACATGCTCACGCAGGCGCACCTCGCCCGGCACGTGCTGTTTCACATCTACCACACGCCCGCGATCCCGCGCCATGCGCCGGCGATCTTCGGAATGAGCCCGGCGCGCTACCGCACGCTGCGCGACAGCGGCCTGTCGCCGCAGCGGATCGCGGCCCGCGGCGGGATGAGCCTGGCGGCGTCGCGCGAGGCGCTGCGCGCGACGCTGCGCAAGCGCGACGCCCAGGGCGTGCGCTCGGGCGCGATGAGCCTGCGCCAGGCCGGTGCGCTGTTCGCCCACCAGGAGGCCGGCCTCGACGCGTACATGCAGCGCCGCTACCGCACGCCCGCGCAGCAGGTCGCGTTCGTCTGCAAGCTGCACTGAGGCCGCGCGGACGAGCGTCAATCGTTGAGCGAGAACACCGGCCAGCGGCCCGACACGCCCCTGAGCCGGTGCTCGCCGCGGTACTCGAAGTCCAGGGCGGTGCCGACGATCGTCCCGTACGTCGTTCCCGACACGAGGATCTCGCCGCCCTCGGCGAGCGCGCCGATGCGGGCGGCGATGTGCACGGCGATGCCGACGATGTCGCCGTCGATGATCTCGCACTCGCCGGTGTGCAGCCCGATGCGGACGACCACCCCGCGCGCCGCGACGGCGTCGCGCAGCGCCCGCGCGCAGCGCACCGCCCGGCTGGGCCCGCCGTCGAAGACCGCGAGGAAGCCGTCTCCCACGCGCTGCAGGAGCTCGCCGTCGAAGCGCCGCAGCGTCCGGCGCACGTCGTCCTCGTGCACCGACAGCAGGTCGCGCCAGCGCTTGTCGCCGAGCTCGGCCGCGCGCGCGGTGCTGGCGACGATGTCGCTGAACAGCACCGTCAGCAGCGCGCGCTCGTGCTCGGCGCCGCGCCGCCCGCCGCTGAGGAACTCCTCGATCTCCCCCAGCAGGGCGTCGCTGTCGCCGGCGCTCGGCAGCGAATCGGCGCCCGGCAGCTCGACGAGCACGGCGCCCGGGATCCGTCGCGCGTACTCGCGCGAGTGACGTACGTCCATGAACGCGTCGTGCGTGCGGTGCAGCACGAGCGTCGGCACCTCGATCCGGTCCAGCTCCGGGCGCGGGTCGATCTGCGCCATCGAGTCGACGAGGCGGCGCATCCGGCCCGGGCTTGCGGCGAGCCGCGTGAGCCGCCCGAACCAGGCCTTGAGGACGGCGTCGCCGGCCGCGCTCGGCGCCAGCACGTCGATCATCGTGCCCTCGCCCCAATGCTCGAGCAGGCCGGCGAAGCGCGCGTCGCGCGCGTCGGCGTCCTCCAGCCAGGGCAGGTCGTCGTCACGCGTGGCGCGCAGCATGCAGGCGTACAGGACGAGCGCGCTGACGCGCTGCGGGCAGCGCGCCGCGAAGATCGCCGCGAGCGGCCCGCCGGCCGTGTAGGAGAGCAGGGCCGTGCGCTCGCTGCCGGCGGCGTCGAGCACCGCGTTGATGTCGCCGAGCTCGTGCTCGACGTCGATCTCGCCGTCGTCGGACAGCCCCGAGCCGCGGCGGTCCATGATGATCAGCCGCGCGAAGCGGGTCAGGCGGGTCAGGAAGCGCGCGAGCCCCGGGTCCTCCCAGACGTGCTCGACGTGGCTGACGAACGCGCTGACGAACAGCAGGTCGATCGGCCCGTCGCCGTGAACCTGGTAGGCGATGTTGACGTCGCCGTTGCGGGCATAGCGGGTGACATGGGCCATCGCCCGGCCATTGCTCAGTCTATCGCTGAAGATGTTCAGCAGCGAGAGGAAGATGTTGATGATCGAGACGAAGATGCCGGTCGCGAGCCAGACGGCGTCGTCGCCGGTCCCGTGCTTGCGCAGGTAGTTGAAGTCGACCGCGATCAGCAGCGCCGAGACGATCGCGATGATCGCGCTGAGGATCGGGTTGCCGCCGCTGGAGAACAGCAGCATCACGAACGACACGACGACGCAGCCGAGGATGACGAACGACAGGGGCCGCATCCAGCCCGCCAGGTCCTTGCTCAGCGCAAAGCCGCCGGCGCCCATGCCGAGCGTGATCAGCGCGGTCGCGCCGGCCGCCTGCGTGACCGTCGACGGGTCGTTCTCGACGAGGTAGCTGATCGCCGGGCCGAGGCCGAGGCCGATCAGCAGCCCGATCGCGTACAGCCAGGCGATCGCGAACGGGCCGACGCGCAGGCGCTCCACGAAGCCCTGGACGAGCAGCATCCCGAAGCCGGCGAGGAAGAGGATGAACGCGGTGCCGTCGGTGAGGTCGCGCCCGATGTACGTCCCGGCGACCGTGAACGCGAGCGCCACGGCGACGAGGAACATCACCTGCCCGAGCAGCGTGGTGGTGCTGACCGCCCGCGCGTCTGCGCGCGCGCCATAGCCGGTGCCTACGTCCTGCATGCGGTCTGCCTCCTTGTTGCGGACGGGACAAGCGAGACTAACGGTGAGACGGGTGCGCGCCAACGATCGGACGGCTCATCTAGGGTGCTGGGTCGTGCGCGCCCCTGGAATTCTGTGTGCCGTCACGGCGACCTTCGTCGCCGTGTCCGCAGCGGTCGCGGAGGCGCCCGCGCCGCCGTCCGGCAACTTCGGCGGCGGCGCGCTCGTCGCGTCGCCGAAGGACATCTTCGGGGCCGGCAACGCGGTCATCGGGATGCGCGCGCTCGACGAGCGCCGGCTGGAGATCGAGGCGACCGTGCGGGCCAAGTGCACCGGCGGCGACATCACCGCCGAGGCGAAGATCGCCGCGGACGGAAGCTTCAAGGCCGACGGCACCGAGACCCAGACGCCCAAGCCGAACGAGAAGGTCACGACGACGTACAAGCTCGCGGGCACGTTCACGAGCGAGAAGGCGGCCGAGGGCACCGTCTCCGCGACGCTCGAGCGGCGCGCCGAGGGCAAGACCGAGACCTGCAGGACCGGCAAGGTGGCCTTCGGCGCGCGGCGCCCGGGGAGCGAGATCGGCAAGCGCGGGGCCGCGGCCGGGGCGCGCTACTACGGCACGACCTCGCAGCGCGGCGTCGGGCCGCGCCGGCCGATCGTCCTGCGCGTCTCCGGCGACGGGCGGCTGATCTCGCGCGCGCTGTTCGGCGAGCAGGTCAAGTGCAGCGACGGGACGCACTCGATCGGCGTCGAGGCGCCGAGCACGAACGTCGCGATCGGCAAGGGCGGGCGGGTCGCAGACCACGAGAAGTACACGATCGACAACGCCAACACGAAGACCTACGTCGACGATCGCTTCGACGCGCTCGTCGGCCGCGACGGCGCGAAGGGGACGTTCTCGCTCAGCGACCGCACGATCGACAAGGCGTCGGGGAACGTCGTGCAGTCCTGCAAGTCCGGCAAGGTCAAGTGGAGCGCGGCGCCGTAGCCGGGCCTATCGCCGCCCGCGCACGACCAGCCAGTTGACGATCCACAGCGCCACGCCGACCGCCACGAGCAGCGCCGCGCGCACGTAGGTCTCCCCCTCGATCTGCGTCAGCAGCGCGAGCGAGATCCCGACGCCGACCACCGGCACGAACGAGGCACGACGAAGTGCTCGTGGTCGACCGGCTCGCGGCGCAGGACGAGCACGCAGACGTTGACGATCCCGAAGACGACGACGAGCAGCGCCACCGTCGTGTCGGCGAGCGAGCCGAGGTCGCCGGTCGCGACGAGCACCGCGGCGATCGACGACGTGAAGAGGATCGCGAACCACGGCGTCCGCCGGACCGGCAGCACCTTGGCGAACGGGCCGGGCACGACGCCCTCCTGCGCCATCCCGTACAGCAGGCGCGAGGCCATGATCATGTTGATCAGCGCCCCGTTGGAGAGCGCGAGCAGGCCGATCGCCGAGAACAGCTTCTCGGGAATGTCGAGCGGGCCCTGGCGGATGACCTCCAGCAGCGCCCCGCTCGAGGCGACGAGGTCGCCGGTCGGCACGACCATCGACGCGCCGATCGTGACGAGCAGGTACAGCGTGCCGGCGATCGCCAGGGCGCCGAAGAGCGCCTTCGGATAGGTCCGCGCGGGCTCCTGCGTCTCCTCGGCGACGTTGACGGAGTCCTCGAAGCCGATCAGCGCGTAGAACGCGACGGCGGCGCCCGCGAGCGCGAGGACGAGCACCGACCCGCCCTCCTTGAACTCGAACGCGCGCGAGGGCTCGGCGTCGCCGCCGGCGATCGCGACGGCGGCGACCACGACGATGAGCAGCAGGCCGCCCATCTCGACGAGCGTGAAGACGACGTTGATCTTCACCGACTCCTCGATGCCGCGCAGGTTGACCGCGGCGATGAGCCCGATGAGCGCGAGCGCGGTGAGCGACGACCGGCACGTCGATGAACGCGCTGAGGTAGTCGCCGCCGAAGGCGCGCGCGAGCGCGCTCGCCGACGCGATCCCCGACGCGACGACGGCGAACGCGACGATGAAGCTCACGAACGGGCGCCCGAAGGCGCGGTGCACGTACAGCCCGGCGCCGCCGGCGCGCGGGTACTTGCCGACGAGCTCGGCGTACGAGCCCGCGGTGAACGCGGCCATGACGAGCGCGACGAGGAACGCGACCCAGATCGCGCCGCCGGTCTCGTCGGCGACCTGACCGACGCGGGCGTAGATCCCGCCGCCGAGGATGTCGCCGACGATGAAGAACAGCAGCAGGCCGGGCGTGATC
>CAVSHS010000011.1:0-281201 GCA_963727785.1 uncultured Solirubrobacteraceae bacterium | reverse complement strand
ACCCAGGTCCCGCTGGCGCTCCCAGCGTCTGGTGCAAGCGCGAAGCGCGCAAGTCCGCATCGATCAGTAACACGCGGCGATCCGGCTGCCGCACGATGGATTGCGCCAGGTTGGCGGCCACGAACGTCTTGCCTTCCGCGGGAATGCTGCTGGTGATCAGCAATTTCTTCAGTGGCTGAGTATTGGCGATCTGATACAGCCGCGAACGCAGCGTGCGAAAACGCTCCGCACCGATGCGATCGCTGTCCGCTCCCACGAACACGCTGTTGCGCGCGTCCAGCGTCCAGCCGGGTCGCGCACAGCGCTTCATCAATTCTTCGTACGTCAGCCGCGGCGTGCCGGCATAGCGCGGATCTTCTTCGATCTGGCGCAATCGCGCGGACGGCAAGTCCGCATCGAACACCCGCTCGGGCGCCTCGATGCGGCGTTGAATTTCCGCGGCGCTGTCTGCCAGGTCGGCTGTAGTCGCTGCCGCCGCCGGAGCTTGCGCGGCCCGGTCTGCTGCTGCTTTCTTCAGTGCGTCGTGAATCCTGCTCATTGCTTCCTCATGGACTGCCGTATCGCTGACCGCTTTACCAACATCGCCAGCTTAAACTTTCGAACTCGCTAAACTCCGCTAAAGACATGTTCTTTCGTATTGGTGAGGGAGTGATTGCCATTCAACCCGGCCACCGCCAGTGTAGGCACCATCGTCAACACCGGCAACTTCAAAAAAGCTTCCGCGTCGCGTTCGGTGTGAATGGTCTGGTCCAGCATGGCCAGCAGGAACAGAAGCCCGAAGCCCAGCGCGATGCCTCCACCGAAGCCGCCGCCTACAAAATACGCTTTCTTCGGGAAGGACGGCTTCTCCGGCAAGCTCGGCGGATCGTAAATGCGAAACTGTTCGCCGTCCTGCTGATGAATCAGGTCCGTGGATAGCGCTGAATTCTGGCTCTTCTTCAGCAAGTCATTGTAGAAATCCAGCGCCGTCTGGTAATTGCGCGTGATTTCTTTGAATTGCTGTTCGACCAGCGGCGTCGCGGACACTTGGCCTTGCAGTCGCGCGATCTGGCCCTGGATGCGGCCTTGCTCTTTTTGCAGGCCAGCGATGTTCAGATCATCCTGTTTGAGCTTGGCGCGCAAGGTTTGCATTTGCGGCGGTTCGTGGGTGCTGACCGCCGTGGTAGGCGCGGCGTTGCTTTGCGGCTCAGCCAGGCGCTTTTGCAACTCGGCAATTTGCGTTTTGACTTTGATCACGTCGGGATGGTCCGGCGTGTATTTGGACTGCAACACCGCCAGTTGATCCTGCAGCGCGCTGAGTTGCTGATCCGCGGAATCGGGATTCTGTCCGCCGGTTTGGCGCGCCTTCCAGGTGGATTCCTGCTGGGCCAGCATGGACTCGTTGAAAGCCTTGTCCTGCTGCGCTTGGCTTTGAGCCTGAGTATTGGCCTCGAGTTGGCTGTTCAATCCCATCAACATGCTCAAGCTGGTTTGCGTTTGATCCGGTAGCGAACCCAGATTTTGCCGCTTGAATTGCGCCAGCTTCGCGTCCTGTTCGTCCAACTTGCCTTTGGCTTCGGCCAACTGTTCGGAAAGGAAATTGGTAGTGGCCTGACCCTTGGCTTCGGATTCGCGGGCGTTCTGCGCCAGGAACATGGAAGTAATTTCCGTGCAGATCTGCTGCGCCAGCTGCGGATTATCAAAGGTCGTGGCAATGTAGAAGCCCGGCAACTGATGCGGTCCAGTGCCCTGCATCGCTTCCACCGGCTTGATCGAAATTGCGCCCTTCAGCCGTTCCACCAAATCATCGATGTGGGCATTGTTGCGGTCATCCGCATACAAATTGAATTTATTGATGATTGGTTCCAGGCGATTTCGGCTCAAAATTTGTTGCTGCATCGTCGCCAGACGATTATTCAAGTCGTTGTTGAGGATCGGCTCCACATACTTTTCGGAGACCGCCGGGTCTTCGACCAGCACCATGGTTTGCGAGGTGTAGCGCTTGGGCAGCACTTTCACCAAGACCGCTCCCGCCACTGTCAAGATCACCGTGCTGATCGGCAGAATCCACCAATACCGACGGAACACTCGTTTAGCATCTGCCGAAGTTAGTTCGCGATTCGCAGCCATTGCTACCTCGTTAAATTCTTCCCACGCCTGTAATTTCCCGGGGCCTGGAGATTCTTAAAGTAAGATGTTCGCGCACCCGCATCTGTTGGCGGTCTGTACGGGTATGGTGCACGGGGGCTGCCACCTGCCCGCAATAGGTACAGGTCGCCGACCTCGCTCCAGCCTTGAATAACACTAATTATATCATCAATTTGCGACACCCTTGTAGTGCTCTGTACTCTACCTGCCAACCCGAGGTACAGGACTCATAGAGACGGCAGTGGAAGAGTTCTGCCACTTGTTGCCGTAAGCGAGTCCACCGCTCTTGGGGAGCCGAAAGCTGTTCCAAAATGGAACGGTCCGCCCCTCCCTTCTTGCACCCAACTTTCGCTCCAGTTCCGCTCCTAGAACCTCCCCTGCAATTTCACCTTCTAATTGGCGCGCCTCAGCGATAAATTGCCCTAGCGGCGACCAGCTTGGCCGCGAACGCCTCTATGAGCCTGAACCGGCGCCTGCACAACCTTCCTCTCATCTTATTGGCGGTTTCGACGATGCTGGCTTCTTGCAACCGTAGCCCCGCCGTACGCCGCCAGAAGGCCATGGAGCGGGGCGACCGCGAGTTCAGCCAAGGCAAGTATCCGGAAGCCATCATCTATTACGGCCAAGCCTTGCAGGCCGACAAGTATTACCCCGATGCCCACTACAAGCTGGGCCTTAGCTATGCGCAGGTCGCCAGTTGGGCGTCAGCTTTCCGGGAATTTGGGCGCACTGTGGAGCTCCAAGCCGACAACTGGCCCGCTCAACTGAAACTGGCGGAATTATCGTTGCGCGGCGGCAAAGTGCAAGAAGCCAAGGACCGCGCGCAACTGATCCTCCGCAACAATCCCAAAAACCTCGAAGCCCAGTTGCTGCTCTCCTCGGCCGATGCGGCACTTGGCGATTCGAAAGCCGCCCTAGCCGAAGGAATCGCCGCCACGGAGATGGCTCCCGATCAGCCCACGCCCTACAGCCACCTCGGGATGCTCTATGCCGTCGCCAATGATCCCGCCAAAGCCGAAGAAAACTTTAAAAAGGCCGAGTCGCTGGACAAATCCGGCATCAACTCCACCATGTCGCTGGGAAACTTCTACGAGCAACAGCGCCGCTGGACCGACGCGCAAAATGCGTTTCAAGCAGCGATAAATAAAGCGCCGAAAAATCCCGTTCCACGAGCCGCACTCGCTACGGTGTACATGAACCAGGGACAGGAATCGCTCGCCGAAAAAACTCTGACGGACGCCAAAGAACAGCTCAAAGACGATCCTTCCGCGTACCGCATGCTCGGCGACTATTATTTGGGCCGCAACGACAACGCCAAAGCCCTCGCGGAATTTTCAGCCCTCTCCAGCACGCATCCCAAGGACGCGCAGGTTCGCAAAACATATATCCAGTTGCTGATTCTCAATCACCGTACCGACGAAGCCTCCTCTTTGGACAGCGAGCTGCTCAAAGCCGCGCCGCAGGATCTTGAAGCGCAAGTCCTGAACGCCGAAATCCAGAATCAACAAGGCAAGCTCGACGACGCCACCCAAACCCTGCAGAAAGTACTGCACGACGCGCCGGAGAATGCTTTCGCGCATTATCAAATGGGCCTGGTGCTGCAAGAAAAAGGCAAAACCCAGGAATCCGAAAGCGAGCTGCGCGAGGCGGTGCGCATCAGCCCCACCTTATTGGAAGCCTGGCGTCTGCTGGGCGAAAACGCCATCCAGCGCACCGATTGGAACAGTTTGAAAAATGTCGCCGCCGAAGTGTTGAAGATTGCCCCGCGCGCGCCGGAAGGGTATTTGTTTGATGCCACCGCGCGTATGAATCAGAACGACCCCACAGCAGCGGACGCCGACCTTACCAAACTGACCACCATCGCGCCGGCCAGTCCGGTCGGCTACGTCAAGCTTGGCGAGTTGCGCGTGGCGCAGAAGCGGTTCAACGACGCTGACGTTTTCTTCCATCAGGCCCTGGCGCACGATCCCAATTCCATCGAAGCCATTGGAGGCTTGGTCGATCTCGATTTCCGGCGCAACCAACCGCAAGAAGCTTTCGCACTGCTCAAAACCGCGCTCGGTCAAAATCCCAACAGCTCCGCTCTATACTTGCTTCAAGGACAAGCGCTGGCGCAAAACAAACAGCTGCAGGAAGCGGAGGCGCCGCTGGAGCACGCTCTACAGCTCGACCCTAAAAATACCAACGCGGTGATTCTACTCGCTCAATTGCAGTCCAGCCGCGGGGCCAAAGACCAAGCCATCGCCACCTATCAGCGCGCCATCGAACAATCTCCCAGCAATACGCCGCTGCAGCTGGCCTTGGGTGCGCTGTTTGAAAGCGCCGGGAACTGGCAATCGGCCAAAGCCATCTACGAAAAAGTCCTCAACGCGCAGCCTGAAAATCCGTTCGCGGCCAATAATCTGGCCTACATCCTGTTGGATCACGGCGGCAGCGTGAACATGGCGCTGAACCTGGCACAAACCGCCCGCCGCGGTTTGCCTAATTCGCCGAACACGGCGGACACTTTAGGATGGGCTCTATATCAGAACGGCGCTTATTCCGTTGCTGCTCCGTTGCTGGAGGACGCCGTTAAAAAATCCGCTGATAACGCCGCCTATCACTATCATCTCGGCGCGATCTATCAGAAATTGAACGACTCGCGTGCCCGCGCGCAGCTCGAAAAAGCGGTTAGCTTGAATCCTGGTTCACCCGTCGCCGATCAGTCGCGCCGCGCGTTGGGTCAGTCTTCGGGCAGTTAGTTTTATCGGAATCGGAATTTTAGAAACTCCGGGCGCTTTTCGCGCTGGAATGATTGAGGAGACCGAATCATGCCGGTAGATGTTCTGAGCAATCAGCAAACGGGTGAAAAGATCGTTCCGCTAGGCACGAAAAATGGAATCGAGATGGGCATCCGATCCCGGTCGGAAAAAACTTTGGGCAAAATTATCGCCCGCGCCGATTCTCCGGACCTCATTGACGGCGTCCGCATCGAAACGATGCAAATCCATCCGGACGACCGCGGCTTTTTCACCGAAATTGGCCGCCTCGGAAAAGGCCTGGCCGCCGGAATGGTACCCGATGGGACGCGCAACGTTCAGGTTTCCTTCACCCTGACTTATCCCGGCACCATCAAGGCCATTCATTATCACTCGGAGCAAACCGATTTGTGGTCGCCCGTTTCCGGCATGCTGCAAGTTTTCTTGTGCGATCTGCGCGTCAAATCCAAAACCTTCGGCGCGATTAATACTTTGTACGTCGGCCGCTTTCGCCCCTGGCAAATTTTGATTCCCCCCGGCGTTGGCCACGGCTACAAAGCTCTGGGCATCGAGCCGATCAACCTGCTGTACTTTACCGATCGCCATTACAATCCGGCCGACGAACTGCGCCTGGTTTGGAACGATCCCAACATTAATTACGACTGGGAAACGCAGTACAAGTAACCGCCGGCCCTCCTCTCGATGCGCATTCTCCTCATCGGCGCCAATGGCATGCTCGGAAAAGACATCGTCCAGGAATGGAAAGACGATGAACTCATCCCTGCCACCTCGCGCGACGCAGATATCCGCGATTACCCTGCAGTCGAGCGTTTAGTCCAATCCGCACGGCCCGACTGGATCGTTCTCACCGCTGCCTACACCGATGTCGACGGCAGCGAGCGCGATTCCGACGCCGCTCACGCAGTGAACGCCACCGGCACGGAAAATGTCGCGCGCGCTGCACACCAAGCCGGCGCCAAGCTGCTATACATCAGCACCGACTACGTCTTCGACGGCAACGGAAAACGCCCCTACGAGTCGTCCGATCCGATCGCTCCCATCAACGTCTACGGCGCCTCCAAAGCCAAAGGCGAACAGGCCGTCCAGCAACACGTCCCGCACTGGTGCATCGTTCGCACTTCCTGGCTGTTTGGCGCTTCCGGCTCCAGCTTCCCGGAAAAAATCCTGCGCGCCGCGGAAACTCGGCCGGAACTTGCAGTCGTATCCGATCAAGTCGGCTCGCCCACGTTCACCCGCGATCTCGCCCGCGCACTGCATGACTTGGTGCACGCCGACGCCAAAGGTTTCGTCAGCGTCACCAATTCCGGCACCTGTTCGTGGTTCGAATTTGCGAAAGAAGTGTTACGCCAGGCAGGAAAAACTAATCCCGTAAATCCCATCAACACCGTGCAAGCCGCACGAGCCGCCAAACGCCCCGCCTATTCCGTGCTGTCCTCCGCCGCTCTGAACTCCTACGGAATAAACGTTCGCGACTGGCGTGAAGCCATTCCACCGTACCTGCAAGACCTCCGGCAACTCGGCAAACTTTCCTGAAATAATTTCTCCGGCCGCCCCAAAAAGAGAATCGCCGCGAAGCTTACGCGTCGCGGCGACCAATTCTTCACAGCTATTTGTAAGAGTGCTACGGAATCGCCACCGAAACCTGCGAGGAGTATCCGCTCTCTTGCCCGCTGCTATCCACCGCAGTGGTCACGTAGAAGTAGGTGGTGGAGCTCTCCACCGTGCTGTCGGCGAACGTCGTGGTGCCGTCCAGCGCGGTGTTGACGCGGGTGTAGCCGTTGCCGCTGGTCACGCTGCGATACACATTGTAGCCGGTGGCCGCGGTGCTCGGATTCCACTGCAGAGCCACGGTGTGTTGCGCCTGCGCTCCACCAGTCGCGGTGATAGCCACCGTCGATGGCGATGTGCTGGCGTTGCTGGCGATGGAGATTTTGCCGCTTACCGCACCCGTCGCTTGCGGCGCGAACTGCGCCGTCAGCGTCACGCTCTGCGAAGGTGCCAACGTCACTGCCGAGCCGCCGCTCAGGGTCAAGCCGGTGCCGCTGATGCTCGCGCTGGAAATCGCCACGTTGGCATTGCCGGTGTTCGTCACGGTGATGCTCTTCGTTGCCGTGCTGCCCACCGTTACGCTGCCGAAGCTCACGCTGGCCGGATTCACCGACAAGCTCGAAGTTGCCGCCACGCCCGTTCCGCTGAGCGCCAACGCCGCGGTCGCCGTAGTTGCGTTGCTCACGATCGACACGCTGCCGGTGGCCGCACCCGCGCTCTTCGGCGCAAATTGCAGCGTAAAGGAAGTGTTCGCTCCCGCCGCCAAGGTGGCCGGCAAGGTCATTCCAGTGATGCTGAAGCCCGTGCCGCTCACGTTGGCTGCAGAGATCGTCACGCTTGCGCTGCTGGGATTGCTGATCTGCACCATCTGAGTGTTGGCCACGCCGGTGGTAACGCTACCGAAATTTACCGCCGAAGGAGAAACCGTCAGCGAGGTCGTGGTCGATCCAGTGCCAGAACCGCTGCCCGAACCCGAACCGCTACCAGAACCAGGATTCGACGTCGCCGGCGCCGTGCCCGACACGCTTACGCTGGTCGTCCCGCCCTGCGAATTCGTCAACAAGATGATGCCGCTCTTCGCGCCCGCCGCGATGGGAGTAAACCGCACCGTCAAAGGCAGCTTCTCGCCAGGCGTCAGCACCACCGGAGTGGATACGCCCAGCACCGAGAATCCCGCCGCATTCACCGTTACGCTGGACAGCGTAACGTTGCCGCTTCCAGTGTTCGCCAAGGTCGTCGTGCCAGTCGCCGTCGTTCCCACCTTAACATTCGAAAAGCTCAGCGCCGCGGGAGTCGCCGTCAGTTTGCCCACCGCTTCATTCGTACCCGCGCCGGTCAAGCTAACTTCGGTCGTGGGGTTGGTCGGATCGTTGCTGGCAATCGCCACGCTGCCGTTGAAACTGCCCGTGCTCTTCGGCGCGAAGGTCAGATCCAAAACCACATCGGAGCCGGACGGCACCGTCAGCGGCAAAGACATCCGCTTATCCGCGAAGGAAGCGCCCGTCACCGCGATGCTGGAAATCTTCAAGCTCTCTTCGCCGGCGTTGGTAATCGTCAGCGCCGTCTTGGCCGTGGTGTTCACCGTGACGTTGCCGAAATTATAGGTGTTCGCCGACATGGTCAGTTGCGGTGTAACCGTTCCGGCCGTCCCGGTCAGAGGCACCGGCACACCACCATTGCTGCTGTTGAAGTTCAGCGTGCCGCTGGCCTTGCCGGCCTTGCTGCCGGCAAACCAAACCGTGAAGTTAGCCTTCTGTCCCGCTTGCAACGACAGCGGGAACTTCGCCCCGGTTACCGTAAACTCTTCGCTGGAAGTGGACGCTTCCGTCAGCGTCACCGCAGTGGTGCCCTGATTGGTCAGCGAAACCGCATGGGAAACTTTTTTCCCTACCCCGGTCTGGCCAAAATCCACAACTTCCGGCGTAACCTGCACCGCCGAGTTGGTGCTTTTATCCGCGGCCTTCACCATTCCGGTGCAGCCGCTGCTCATCCACAGTGCCGGTGCGAGAGCCGCCACTAGTGTGAATACCTTCGCGTATCGCGAAGTCTTGCTCAGTGCTTTGTTCAACAATTCCATTTCTCCCCCGGTGTTTCCGCCCAAGGAGAGATTAGAATTTGTATCGCTCTGAAACTACTGGTGGTAAGACGCGATTTGGTGCAGGGACCGCTGTTGAACCGGTGCAGGGGGCGCCTGTACTTCTGTGCAGAAAACCTACCCCCGTCTTTACTATAAGTTAATAACGGGAATAAGTTTGCATCCGCATAACTAGGCGATTATGCGAGTTTGTACAAACAAATCAGCGTGAATTGAAGGGGAAATTACTTGGGCAGAAGCGGACTTTCTAAATTTCGCGCCGCGCCGCGCGTGGGCCGGCGGGAAGTTAAACCCGCGTCGCGAATTTTGTAAATTAGCGCGCGATAACTGATCTTCAGCGCCGCCGCCGTCTTGCGCCGGTTCCACTGGTGCGCGCGCAACGAATCCAGAATCACATTGCGTTCCAGATCGCGGACTGCCGCTTTTGCAATATTTTTCAGCGGCACCGCGCCGGCCACCGCTCTGATTTGCGAACGCAGTATCGCGCGCTGCGAGGCTAGCGTCGGGCCAAACGCTTCGTCCGGCCCCACCAGAACGTGCCTGGCCATGCCGTTGGAAAGCTCCCGCACATTTCCGGGCCACGCCGCGTTCTGCAGATACTCCACCATTTCCAGGCTGAGCGGCTTCGACTCCATGGCGAAATGCTTTTCATGCAGCTCGCGGAAATATTCAGCGAGCATGGGGATGTCTTCTTTGCGTTCGCGGAGGCGCGGCAAACGGAAGCGCACCACATTGATGCGATAAAACAAATCGGAGCGGAAATTTCCAGCGGCAATTTCCTGTTCCAGATCTTTATTGGTGGCGCAGAGCACTCGTACATTTGCGGTTCGTTCGGAATTGTCGCCGATGCGCGAAAAATGTCCGTCCTGCAGGAAGTGCAGAATCTTGCTCTGCAGCGCCGGCTCCAGGTCCGCTATTTCATCCAGAAATAGCGTCCCGTTGTGCGCGGTCTCCACACGGCCGGGCTTGGCGGTATGCGCACCCGTAAAGGCTCCGGCTTCGTAGCCAAAAAGTTCGCTTTCCAGCAACGATCCAGGAATCGCCGCGCAATTCACTTTTACGAATTGGCCCTGGCCGAAGTTCGAACGCGCATGAATCCAGCGCGCCATGGCTTCTTTCCCAGTGCCGCCATCGCCGCACAAAAGAATCGGCACATTGGTATTACAGATTTTTTCGGCGCGCAGGCGCACTTCGATCATGGCCGGAGAACGCCCGAAAAGTACGTGATCCGGTGGTACTACCTGATTGATGGAGCGTACAGACGGTCGCATTGGGGTCGCAGTGCTCATGGGCCTGGTGCGCCTGTAGGTGCATTTGGCCCGCCAAATACCCCGCTGAAAAGCGGCGACCCTCGCCCCCGCTAGTCCCCTGTAACCCCTTGAAGCATCTCCATATAGGCCGAGTCAACGGTACGTTCTAGTACTGTCTACTTTTGCGACTCCTTTGGTACTACGCCGCTCGTGGGAAAATCTTCGGCGGCATTCAAGACTACTTTTCCACCGCTGCCCCCTGGCCATTTGCGGCATCCAACTACACATTAGGGCATAAGATATGGCAAACTGAGGCCCCGCCGGCCGATTCATTAGAACCAAAATCTTCTGCAAAGAGCGCACCGTTGAAATCTTTTCAATTAACCTTTATATTTCGCGGCGGCTGGCAGGGTGGGTGTGCATTTTTCCGATGAATGCGATGAATGATCGATCCGTGGGTTCACAAAATACCGCCATCAAATTAGATCAGTTGGTTTATGTCGAACTGGAAGGCAACGGCGGCATGATGCTGTCCGTGTCCGAATCGGGCTTCAGCTTTCGCGCGGTCAGTCCGATTCGCCCTACGCTGCGAATTCCTTTTTCCTTCAGCATTAATAACAATCAGCGCCTCACCGGCTACGGCCGCATCGAGTGGACCAAAGACGACGGCAAAGTCGCCAGCCTGCAATTCAGCGATGTGACCTCGCCGTTTCTGGAGGCTCTGCGTAAATGGATTGCGCAATTGACGGCTGCTGGCGCCTTGTCTTATTCCGAATCGCGCACCGAGCCGGCCAGTAAATCCACCGCCAGCCTGAGTTCCGCGCTGCACCACGCTGCGGATTCGCCGCGGGTCGCGGCCTTTAGCGCCGCGCTCGAACAACGACACGACCAGGTGCAATCGGTGGCGGACTCCATTGGGCAACCCGCCGTGGCGGCTAGCAGCACTTCTGCGGTCGAGCCACCGTCCTTTACTCCGCCGCTGCCGGACCCCAGCTTAAGTTTCGGGCGCACGCCGGAACCGGAACAGCCGCGCTATGGCTACAACATCGGCCCGGGGCAGCCCGCTTCGTCGGCGCCGCCGAGTACGCCGCCTGAACAGAACTCTTATTCAGAGCCGCCGCGGCAGGCCCCGGTTTTAAGTTCCTGGAATTATCCCGATGAAATGCTTCAAGGCGATCAGCCGCGCTTCAGTAAGACGGCGCTCGTAGCCTTGGCGATTTGCTTCGTAGTTTTGGTCGTGGCGCTCTACGCCGAACGCGAACTGCTCGGCCAATCGTTAATTTCTCTAGGGCAAAAGCTTTCGCGTCCGACCGAAGCCACCCAGGCTGCTCAGCCGGTCACTTCGCCTGAAGCGCCCAAGTCCCTGCCGACCAAACCGGCCATCGAAGCCAAGCAGGTTGTCGATGCGCCGCGTCCTGCACCACAGCCGGCGCCGAAGCCAAACGATACTGCTTCCATCTCCGCGAAAAACGAGGTACCGAAAACCCCATCACCAACCGTAGATGATGCAACTTTCCGTGACACGGCGCGACAACCACGACCAGCCACCGGGGATTCATCCGCCGCCTTGGCCGACACGCGCCAACAAAGTCCCGCCGACGAAGCGCGCTCGCTGTGGTCCGCCGTCGCTGCCGGAAATACTTCCGCCGAAGTCACCCTCGCTAAGTTGTACTTGATCGGCGGCGGCGTCGAAAAAAATTGCGATCAAGCCAAAGTGCTACTCAGCGCTGCAGCCAAAAAAGGCAACGGCGAAGCACGCGATAAACTCGCGCAGTTGTACCACGAAGGCTGCCCGCAGTAATCTCCGGCCACTTTCAGAATCATCGTCCATAAAAGAAATCGCTCGCCAATTGTGGCGAGCGAGGGAACTTTTTTCGGGATTTGGTTGCGTCAGTTGCTCGGAGTATTCGGGGCGTTTTCCCCGCGCACGATATCGTAGCGCTCAATCACCGCCGCCACCCCGATACGCATATTGCCTTCTTCCGGCCGCGGCTCCACCCGCACCACTTTTCCCGCGGCGCGCACAAACACCTCCGACCCGTGGGTCACTTCGGAAGGCAGCGTCAGCGTAATATCCAATTCCGAACCGGCCTGCAAATCCTGTTCGATTAAGAAATACAGTCCACGCGTGGAAATGTCGCGCGTCTCTCCGGATTGCAGCTTCTTCATTTCCGCTGCGTTTTTGATCATTACTGGAAGCGACAGGTCGTATCGTCGAGCGTTGCGGCGTTCCGTCATTCCACCCATTCTCGATCACACGCGGCGGTTAGCCTGACCAATTCCGCGTCCCCTTACGAGGGACAATACTTCAAATGGGCGCTATCGCCAAGTTCAACCGCAGCGGGCCTGCGCGGCGTGTTCTAAAGATAACGGCATAGTACTGGGAAGCCGTTCTCTCCGATTATTCGCCGCGCACCCCAATCTAGACTGGCGTGGTTTCTTCCGCAGGTGCGGCAGGAGCCGTCGCTGCAGCGGGAGCAGCAGCAGAACGCCGCGTTCGAGGCGTATCCAGATTAAACTGCCGCATCTTGTATAGCAACGCCTTGTAGCTGATGCCCAGCATTTTCGCGGCGTCTTTGCGGCACCAACGCGTCTTCTCCAGCGCGTCGGCAATGGCTTCCATCTCGGCTTCGTCTTTGAGACCGCGGACCAGCGCCTTGAGTCCCTGCTCGCGCGGGACGGTAACCTGGCTCTGCGCGCGGCGAAGTGCGCTGGCGCGCGCGGACATTTCCACCAATTCGCGGAAGCTGCCTTCGTCGTCTTCCAGAATGACGTAGCGCTTGACGAAATTTTCCAGTTCCCGCAAATTGCCCGGCCACGGATAATTCACCGCCGCATCCAGCAAGTGCTTCGAAGGGCCATCGACGGCTTGCCGAATTTCTCGCTGTACTTGTCAGGAAGTGCCGGAACAGCAGCGGAATTTCCGTGGCGCGTTCGCGCAGCGGCGGAACGTGGATCGAAAGCACGTTGAGACGATAGTAGAGGTCTTCGCGGAAGCGGCCGGTCTTCATGGCCTCCTGCACGTCCACGTTGGTCGCCGCGAGCACGCGCACATCAGTGTCGACCATGTGTCGCCCGCCCAGGCGCGAATATTGATGATCTTGCAGGACGTGCAGCAGCTTGGCCTGCAGGTGCGTGCTCATCTCGGCGATTTCGTCCAGGAAGATGGTGCCCTTGTTGGCCATCTCGAATTTGCCGGGCTTGGCGCGATCCGCGCCGGTGAACGCGCCCTGCTCGAAGCCGAAAAGTTCCGATTCCAGCAGTTCGCCCGGCAGCGCGGCGCAATTCACTTTGATGAAAGCCTGATTGCGGCGCTTGGAGCGCATGTGAATCATGCGCGCGACCACTTCTTTGCCCACGCCGCTTTCGCCGCAGATGAACACCGGCACATCCACCGGGCGCGATCTGCAAAATCTGCTGGCGGATGCGCACCATCTGCGGGCTGGCCGCGAGGAAGCTGAGATCTTCGGTGATCTGATCGCAATATTCGCGCAGAGTCTGGTTTTCCTGAACGCAGTTGCTTCTTCTGCCGCGACTTCAGCATCGCCGCATCCAGCTCGCTCTTTTCAAAGGGCTTGGTCAGGTAGTCGTGCGCGCCGATGCGAATGGCTTCCACCACCGTGCCGACTTCGTTCGAGCACGACAGCATGATCACGTTCAGGGTGCGATCGACTGCATCAATTCGCGGCAGCGTCTCGATGCCGTTCATCTCCGGCATCAGCACGTCGAGAATGATGAAGTCCGGCCGCTCGCCGTCGTTGATCTTGTCAAGGGCTTCTTTGCCCGGAGCTGACCGTTTCGACGTCGAAGCCGTCCACTTCCAGCAGCGTTTGCAGATATTTGCGAATGCTCGGTTCGTCGTCCACTACCAGAATCTTTTCTTTTACCGCCATTTCGCTCTCCCTTTAACTCTGCTGACGCTCGGGCACAGTCAAAGCGATACCTTGAACTCGTGTGCTTACTAGGTCTGATCCATGGGCAGCAAGAACGTGAATGTGCTCCCGCCTTGCGGTTCGCTTTCGACCCAAATCTTGCCGCGGTGCGCCTGCACCAGTCGCTTCGCGATCGCCAGGCCCAGGCCCATGCCGGACGGTGTTCGGTCTACGCGCACGAAATCTTCGAAAATTTCCTGATGATGCTCGGCCGAAATTCCCGGGCCCGGTGTCCGTCACGCGACACTTCGCACGCTGTTGGGGCGCGGCAAGCGGAAACGCCGCCGCTCCTGCGACGGGATGCTCTTCGGCCACGCGCCGCTCCCAGAAATGCGGCTCCGCGCGCAACGTGACGCTGCCGCCGGCCGGCGTATGCTTCAGCGCGTTGTCGAGCAGATTCGCGACAGCCTGCTGCACCTTCTGGTAATCGAACCGGAAAATCGGCATCGAGCGGATCGAACGCAGCGTCCAGCCGCACGCCTTTGCGCTGAAAAGCTTCCTGCCAGCGCTTGGACAGTTCCGTCAGGCAATCGCGCAAATCGTTTTCGCGCAGCTGCAAAACCAGTTTGCCGCTTTCCAGCGCGGAGTAATTCAGGAACATCGAAACCAGCCGCACGAGCCGCTCGCAGCTCTCTTTCGATTCCTCGCAAAATGTCGCGCTGCTTTTCCGAGAGCCGGCCCAGCGAGTCCGGTGAGCAACAGATCGTAGTAGCCCTTGATCACCGCCAGCGGCGTTTTCAGCTCATGCGCGGCGGAAGCGAGAAAAACTGTTTTCTGCCGGTTCACTTCCTGCAGCTCAAATAAGCGGCCAGCAAATTGCGATAGGTGATCTCTCGTTCTTGCAACAATTCCTGGACGGTCATTTGCGTTGCGGGATCGGGCGCCGCCTGCTTTGCTCTTTCAGGCAGCTCGAATTCGCACGAGCAGCCAGTCGGGATCAGGCATCCATTGCACACTTGCTTTGTGTGTTTCTCGCCACGCTGGAGGTCGAGCTTTACCTCCTGTTCGCCGCCTTCAATCTGCTTGAAAATTTTCTTTGTATCGACGTCTGCAAAATTTCAGTAAATAGGCTCAACCGAGCTTAGTCGGCGAGGCCCAACGGAATCCAGACACTTTCTCGCGCGCGGTCATTAGCCAATACGATCCGTCCGCTTCGCTCGGAACCACGAGACGAGCGGTTCAACCGCGTCAAGAAGCCCATGAACGACGCTGCGACAACAGATGTCCGGCGCTTCGGCGCTGCGCGGCTCGGACAAGGTCGCAAGCTAAGGTTCGGTAATCGACGACCCATTTAGGTCTTACGCCGTCGCTAAACTGAGTTACAGGTCCTGAGGAGAGTGGAAATATTTTCCCTTGGGCAGAGTTGCAATGGTCGCAGAGCGCTTCTCAGAGTGTCAATGGTAAATCCGTTCCATTTGCACATAATGAGGAAAACAAGGTGCTTTCCATTGCAGGCTCGCACCGAGGGTACTGAGTGGAAAAAGATTGGAACTGGCAGTACGTACATGAAATTAAACGAGTTAACTCGAGCGTCAATAGGCGAGTTCTGTGGCAGTAAATATGCTCGTTTCACTCAAAACCGTACTAGTGCGCCTAGTACTACGGGAATGTCCCAGTGAAAACTCACCATGTCGAGGACCAGGCCAGCAATTGGAGCATAGCCAGCAGCGGCGCTCGCCTCGGATTCGCTTGCAAGTGCCCGTTTTCCTGCGTGCCGCCGATCCGTCTGGCACGACTTCATGGAGCTGACCAAAACGCTGAATATCAGCTCCTTCGGCGCCTGTATCACCTCGACCCGCAATCTGCGCCGGGATCAGATCGTGCAACTCACCATTCCGGCGCCCTCGCCGTCCTCTTCCAGCCTGGTTCCCAGCGAAACCCCACCGATCTCTGCCAAGGTTCTCCGCGCAGGACGTCGCAGGCGAAATCCGCCTGTTCGGACTGGAATTCCTTAGGCCGCTGGAGTAAGCCTGGAGTAAGCAGTTGTCCACTTTTTGACCTAAGAATCCCTGTTTTCCGGCCATCTCCCTCAGCTTTTCCACATTCTCACTTTGAACGCCCTCCCGCTCGTTGCCGCATGCCTAACGCTTTTAGTGTGATAGCATAGCGTCAGCACCGCCGAATCTCTTGTAGTGGGTATCTCGTATTCTCGCATCTGTAAATGGACTCTCGGCATGCTCCCTCCTAGGGGCAGCCTTAGGTTCGACCCCACCCCCGCGGGGATAGGCAAAGGTTAGGTCACCAGCCCATATGCCAAGCCCCGGCACGCCTGCGCCTCCGCGCACGGCCTTAGATGATTCCTATCTCGAGCTGCTCAGCGACACGCTGGAAAGCCTCGACGTACCGGCTCGGGGTCAATTTTTGCAGCGCTATTTGCGCGCATTGACGCACCTCGATTTGCGCGAAAGCACCTGCGTACAAATCTGGGAAGAAATGACTGCAGCGTCGCCAGCAGTTGAACGACGCGCTGAGGCGCACCGTCTCGCTGAAAACCGCGTTGATGGACGTGCTGACCACCATGGGTTTGCTGCGCGTTCCGGTTTTTATCGAGTACGACGAGCTGAAAAATATCCAGTTGAGCGCGGTCACCGATCCGTTGACCGGCCTCTACAACCGCCGCATCTTTGGTGAATCGTTCGAACGCGAACTCAATCGCGCCAAGCGTTACAACCAGCCCTTTGGCCTGGTCATGATGGACATGCATCGCTTCAAGGAAGTGAACGACAAGCATGGCCACCCACGCGGCGACGAAGTATTGAAAGCCGCAGCGAACACTTTCCGAAAAGCTCTACGTACTTCCGACTTGGCTTTCCGCCTAGGCGGCGACGAATTCGCACTGATCCTGCCGCAAACCGACGCAGCCCAGGGCTTGGCCCTCAGCCGCCGCGTGGAAACTGTTTTCGAAGAAAGTTTGAAGCCACTGCAGCTCGGCGTGACCGTTGGCTTAGATCACGGCGTAGCGACATTCCCGCAAGACGCCGATAATTCCGAAGATCTCATCCGCATTGCTGATGATCGGCTGTATCAGCGCAAACCAAATCAAGGCCGCTCAGCACAACCAATTTCGTCGCCCGCTGCAACACCGGAACAGACGACGCCACCGCAAGCCTCCGCTCCGGAGGCGGAGAAATCCTCCTCGTCCTCAGGCCCGATTCCGATCGAATCGAAGCGCCCAGTAGAGAAAAAGGAAGAGGCCAAGGAAGCTTCAACGCCCTCGGCAGAAACTCCTTCGGCTGCTCCGTCGACTGCGGCTCCGTCGACTGCGGCTCCGTCGACTGCGGCTCCGTCACCGTCAGCGGCGCCGTCACAACCCACGACATCAACTCCTTCGCAGCAAGCCACGCCATCAACATCACCTTCCGTTGCGTCTAGGCCCGCCTCTATTTCGCAACCGAAGCGCACCTTCGTCGTGCCGCGCAAAGCAGAACGCGTCTCCATGACCGGCACCAACGCCTACGCCGTACTCGGTGAACAAGGAATCCGCCGCGCGCGCGTCCTCGACCTCGGCTTCGGCGGCGTCGCTCTCGAACTCGAAGCCACCGACCCGCTCACCGACGTCGTCCTGGCGGTGCTGCACGTGCCGATCCTCCCGCCCGTGCGCGTAAACCTCAAACCAGTGTGGTCGCACCGCACTGACATGGGCGTCTACCGCGTCGGCTGCACTTTCGTTTCGTAATCGGCGCATTACCCACCCGTCGCGCCAAATACGCACCAAATGTTTGGCCGCACGTCGCCCCCCTCGCCAACATTTGACGTCTCCGCTATAATGGTCGTTCACCTCGCGACCTAGCGACGCGGCAGTTTTGGCCTGTACCGCCGCGCAGACCGGACGCGACAGACTGGAGCATCATGAAACCCGGAATTCACCCCGACTATCACGCCGTTACCGTGCATTGCGCTTGCGGGCACACGTTCCCACTCGTTCCACCATCAAGGGCGACACGTTGCGCGTCGAAATCTGTTCGAGCTGCCATCCGTTTTTCACCGGCAAGCAGAAGTTGATCGACACCGCCGGCCGCGTCGAGCGCTTCACCAAGAAGTACGCCAACGCCGCCGCCAAGGTGGAAGCTGCCAAAGCCACCGCCGCAAAGAAGTAAGCACACCTAAAACTAAGGGACGGACGAGAATTTCCGAGTGGCCGCACAGCCGCTAAAGGAAATCTCTCGTCCGTCCCGTTTGTTTTGTCGGCCAACAGAATTTTTTTGCGCCCCGACCTCACCGCCGTGGTGTGCCCGCTCGCCGTCCGTGTAGAATAACTGCCCAGCGTGCCCGATCAGTCCCGCATGTTCGAATGCTTCGCGATCCGGTGAACTGGTCGAAACCGGCCCGCCGCGCGTCACTCTGCGCAACGCGTTTGCGCATCCATATGATTCCGCGATCGCGGCGGCGCGCACCTGTTACGCGCAGCGAATTAATCGGCCCCGAAGAAATCACCGACAAGCAACGCCTCAACATTGGCGCAGCAACTTTTTTCAGCGGGCACCACACCGTTTATCAGCACGCGCATTTTGAATTTGGGCTGGAAAATGTCAGCCGGCAATTCGTCTGGTCTTTTCTGCACGCGCATCCTTTCTACAATTCCGAGCAACAGAGCCAGCGCTATGTGCGGCTGATCGCGCGCATGCGTACGTGCCGCCTGAATCGCTTTTCTTCGATGATGGCTGCCGGGAAATTTACGAACGCTCCATCTCGCGCGCCTGGGAGTATTACCGCGAACTCTCCGCGCTGCTTGCACGGCGACGCCCGCGAGATTCTGAACGACATCTGGCACATCGGCCCGACTCCCATCCCAATCGCATTCAGAAAATCGAAAGTCCGCCGAAAAGCGCGCCGATCGAAATCGCTCGATACGTTCTGCCGTCGCGGCGTTCACGACGATGGTGCACACTGTCTCCGGCATCGTGCTGCATCGCCTGTGGCGGATGTGCACGGCATCGGACACGCCGAACGAAGCGCGCGAAGTCATCGGCGCGATGGTCGAAGCTCGTCCGCGAAGTCGATCCGCAATTTTTTGATCGCTTCGGCACCGAACCAATCGAGGCAGTTGCCCGAATGGGGCGAGCGCGCGAACGTCGCTGCAGCGATGAGACTCATCGCGAACGGAACCGCGCGCCACGGCTTCTCATGGATTTCCGTCGCGAATTCGATTCGCAACTCGGAAGGAAGAACTTCCCGCCTCATCGATTATTCCGCGCGACGCCGCCGCGGGTCGCTGCCGAAGCCTATCGCGCGGTCGTCGGACTCACCGAAGCGCAATGCTCCGACGCCGAAGCCATTGACCGCCTGCTCAATCCCGCGCGCAACATTTACCGCCTCGAGACACTGAACGTCGGCGTGCACGCGCCGATGATGCGCGCGCTGCAGCACGCGAATTACACCTTCGCGAAAAAAATCAGCCACACCGCCGACAGCCAGGACCAACGCCATCGCATGGTGCCCGGTTCTCGGCCGCTGCTGACGCTTTCAGCGATACCCGCGAGCCCGACTACATCACGCCGATGTTGCTGGAGCAAAATCGCGCGCGCGCTCGAAGTCTACGACCGCGCCATGCGCGAAGCCTGGCAAGCCAAGAACGAATTGCTCGACCGCGGCGTGCCGGCCGAGACTCGCGCTCTATTTACTGCCCAACGCGAAATCCATTCGGCTCGTGGAAACCGGCTCGCTGCTCCATCTGCTTCACAAATGGACCATGCGCACCTGCTTCAACGCCCAGGAAGAAATCTATCCGATCGAGCATGGACGAACTCCATCAACTCCGCGCCGTCCATCCCGAATTCGCGAGCTACATCGGCCCGCCCTGTTATCTGCGCGCCGGCGTCACCACGCCCATCTGCACCGAAGGCGCCCACTTCTGCGGCATCAAAGTCTGGCTGATTTTCCCAACGTTACGCGGACTATCTAGTCCAAGCGAACCCCAAAGTTAGGTCGAGGATGCCCCGGGATCGAATTCCGGCCCGGCTGTTTCTTTTCTCACGGTCTAAATGCAGATCGCCTAAATCCGAACTCTAGCTCGCCAATGCAGCGTCACTGGCCCGTTCATCGGGTGCACCACCGGCAACCCGGTCGCGCGCGACTCCAGCAAATTTGGCTTCAACGCGAAATACCATCTTCGCCGGCCGATCCGCATCATCGATCAACATCAACCGCGGATCATGTTTCAATCCTTCGGCCTGCTGAATCATCGTCTCCTGATCCTGTCGCAAAAATCTCTTCGCAAACGCCCGGAAAATCGGCACCACTCCCGGCACCCACGCACTAAATTCCACGCCGCCACAAAATCGATCCGGCGATAAATCCCGCCGCACCGGCGTCACCGTCGCCCGGCTCGAAAACCACAAATTGCCCGCTGCGAATCTCTTCCAAGCGCATATTCGGCAACACAAAATCGATCGTCGTATACGGGCCTCGCCAGAAAAATTCCGCAACAATTTGTACGGCGCGCTGTTCGCTGAAGGCGAATGCGTGCTCATCCGAAATCCGTTCGGAATCGGCTCGAAATTTTTCTGCTTTTCGTGAATGCTGTGCGCGCTGCGCCAGTACCACGACTGATGCACGAACGGCCCGTGCGCCGGATCCATCAATCCGATGATTCCCTGATCGACATGCGCAGGAATTTCGCACGACAAGTGCATGATTTTGTATTTGTCGCTGAACGCCGGCGAAGACGGCGCAGCCAGCGGCGCTTCCGCCAGCCGCGGCGCATCTTTCGGCGTCATGTACACCCACACATATCCGTCGTGCTCTTCGCACGGATAGTGCCCGGCGAAAATTCTGCTCCACTTCGAATTTGTCCTGCTCTCGACAGCGACGGAATCTCCATGCACTGGCCGCTGCACGCCTCAAACTTCCAGCCGTGATAACTGCACTCAACAGTTTTTCCGTCGAAGTGTCCATGCGACAGCGGAATCCCGCGATGCGGACAACTATCGCGCATCGCAAACGCTTTGCCCTCGATGTGCGGCCGAAAACCAGCGGCACTTCCAAGCAGCATCGCGGTCACCAGTTGCTGCCCGCTGATTTCGGAGCTCGGCAGCGCCGGATACCAGAAATCCCACAAGAATCCGAGGTCCGCTTCGCGCGCGGGCCCGCCGGAAATCCCAGACTCCAAGGCCCCGACGGGCGAAATTTGCGTCGCTTCCTTCATATTCGGGTCAAATCCTAGTACACATCTCACCACCCAGCAATTGTGCCGGGCTCGCAAAAAACTCCTCCCCAAACCACTGCGATTATTTGCCTTAGCGGCGTCTCATTTTTGTCTCAACCTGAACCATCGACCAGGTCGATAAACAAACGGTAACTCGTTGATTATACAGTTTTTTTATGTTTGGCCTGGCCTTTAGTAGTGGTACACTTCGTCGAGCAATTCGTCCCAGAGTGGCCCACGTGTCCTCTCAATTTAACTCTGAACCCATAGTCGGTTGGAAGCTCACTCGCCTGAAGCTTTCTGTCTACCTCCGTTCGCTCGGCTGGCAAACGTGGGGTCTGGCCGCATTGGTGTTTTGCTTTTCCGTCGGACTCATCGCGGCGGGAATCAGCGCCCGTCACAATGGACCGGTCGACGTTGGTTTTCTTCCCGCAGCTCCTCCGATTTGGCCGCTCGATCCCGTTGGCGGTGCATCCGCTCCTGGCACTGAACACAAAATTTTTCCATATTCCGTGATCGCCGGTGGCGTGAATTCGCCGCAGGAATTGCGCGAAGCAGTGCTGCGCGATCCAGTCGTGGCGCAACACTACGCCGGCTTCGATCTGCGTAACGCGCGCCGCATCACGCTGGACGCTCCGCAAGTCGCCTACGTTTCTTACCGCGTCGGCAACAACGTCTTCTGGACGAAGAAAAAACTGACCCTCGCGAAGGGCGAAGCAGTCATCACCGACGGCCGCTCCATCGCTCGCACCCGCTGCGGCAATCGCGTCTCCGTTTCACCTGTGCGGCCCAACTTGCCCGGCGAACCGTCCGTGGAAGATTTTGAAGCCCCGGCCGCTCCGCCGCGCGCTTCGACTCCGTATCTCGCGGCATATTCGCCTGAACCCGCGGCCCCGCCAACCGGCTTCACCCCTTCGACCTCTGGCCTTCCACCCAGCACCTTTTTTCCGATTCCGTTTTTCCCCTTCCCCGGCGGCGGTGGCCCTGCTCCTCATGGCGGAACCAACCCACCGGGCGGCGGAGGCGGAACTCCTCCAGGCGGAGGTGGTGGTACACCCCCAGGCGGTGGCGGCGGTACTCCTCCGGGCGGCGGTGGCGGTACACCCCCAGGTTGCGGTTCTGCAGGCGGCACTCCTCCAAACTGCGGTAGCGGCGGTGGAACACCCCCAGGATGCGGCACCGGTGGCAGTGGTGGTTCCGGCGGCACGGGGGGAACTGGTGGCAGCGGCGGTACTGGCGGCTCCGGTTGCGGTGGTGGTGGCACGCCTCCCGGTGGAGGCGGCGGAACACCTCCGGGCTGTGGTTCGGGTGGCAATGGTGGTTCCGGCGGATCTGGTGGCACCGGTGGTTCCGGCGGAAGCTGCGGCGGCGGTGGCACGCCCCCAGGCGGTGGCGGCGGCACTCCTCCCACTGGCGTACCTGAGCCCGCGTCCGGCACCTTATTGCTGGTCGGCCTCGCGTCCGGCTACCTGCTGCGTCGCAAGCGCAAGGCGTGATAATCTAGTCGCAGTGAAATCTACTTTCTATTAGCGATCCTCTCTGCGCCGATCCCTCGGCGAAGCACTTCTATCCCCCGAAGTTAACTTTTTCACTCCGTTTTCATCTATTGCGTCAATTCGCGAGGACGACTTATTTATGGCTGTAGTCACTCTTTCCGAAAAACTGGACCAGCTCGGCGCCCGCTACGACGAACTCACTCGCCAACTCTCCACCGCCGAGCTGGTCACCGACTCGTCGCAATTCCAGAAAGTCGCCAAGCAGCACGCCGAACTGGATGAAATCGTCCAGAAACATCGCGAGTTCAAGCAAATCGAAAAAGATCTCGCCGGCGCGCACCAGATGATCGAGGAAGCCGAAGACTCCGAGCTGAAGCAAATGGCGTACGACGAAGAGAAGCAGTTGGTCGCGCGCAAGGAAATCGTCGAGCGCGACTTGAAACTGCTGCTGCTGCCCAAAGATCCGAACGACGAGAAGAACGTCATCGTGGAAATTCGCGCCGGCACCGGCGGCGACGAAGCCGCGCTCTTCGCCGGCGAACTTTTTCGCATGTACTCGCGCTACGCGGAAATTCTGGGCTGGAAAGTGGAAATTCTGGAAAGTTCGCCGTCTTCACTCGGCGGCCTGAAAGAAGTCGTCGCCGCGATTCAAGGCCACAAGGTCTATTCCAAGCTGAAATACGAAAGCGGAGTCCACCGCGTGCAGCGCGTCCCGGCTACGGAACAAGCAAGGCCGCATCCACACTTCCGCCGCGACGGTCGCGGTGCTGCCGGAAGCCGACGAAATCGACATCAAGATCGAAGCCAAAGATCTGCGCATCGACACGTTTTGCTCTTCCGGCCCGGGCGGCCAATCGGTGAACACGACCTATTCCGCCGTGCGCATCACCCATTTGCCCAGCGGCCTGGTCGTTTCGCAGCAGGACGAAAAATCGCAGATCAAAAATCGCGCCAAGGCCATGCGCGTTCTTCGCGCCCGCCTCTACGAACTCGAGCAGGAAAAGCAGCAGGCTGCCATCGGCGCGGAACGCCGCGGCCAAATTAAAACCGGCGACCGCTCGGAAAAAATCCGCACCTACAATTTCCCGCAAAATCGCGTCACCGATCACCGCATCGGCATGACCCTCCATCAACTCACCGAAATCATGGACGGCAAATTGGCTCCGCTGGTCGACGGCCTCGTTTCGCACTACGAAGCCGAACGCCTCGATCACGAATTAGGCGCCGCATAATTTTTGCCGAGCTGTTTTGATGGAAAAATCTTCAAGAATTGGGCCGCATCTGAGTTCCCCGGTAGACATTCGCGAAGCATTTCGCACTGGCATAGCGCGCCTTCGCGAAGCCAACGTTCCCCCTTACACGCTAGCCGCGGAGTTGCTGCTATTGCACGTACTGCAGAAAAATCGCACGCATATATACGCGCATCCCGAAGAACTTCTCACTCCGCAGCAGCTCGATTCGTATTTCGCGCTGATTGCCCGTCGCGCCGCCAGCGAACCAACCCAACATCTCACCGGCAAACAAGAATTCTGGGGGCTCGAGTTCGAAGTCACTCCCGATGTATTAATTCCCCGGCCCGAAACCGAGCACGTCGTCGAAGTCGCGCTCGATCGCCTCGCCCTTCGCGAGCTTCGGACCAATCGCCCACAAAAAACCACTGGCGAGGGTTTTCTTCTCGCCGATATCGGCACCGGTTCCGGCATCCTCGCCGTCACGCTCGCCAAAGAACTTCCCGGCGCGCAGATTTACGCTACGGACATATCTCCTGCGGCACTCACCGTTGCTCAAAAAAATGCCGCGCGTCACAACGTAGAAAATCGCATCCATTTTCTTGAAGCAGACTTGGCTCAGCCGATTCCGTCGCAGGGAAAAGCCCTCACCGCAGCATTCGATCTGTTCGTGAGCAATCCGCCCTACATCCCGCGACGTGACGCCGCCACACTCGCCCGCGAAGTTCGCGATCACGAACCAGCCATCGCACTTTTCGGCGGCGAAGAAGGCTATGAACTCTACGCCGGTCTGATAGCCTTAGCCGCGCACCACCTGAAACCCGGCGGAATTTTCGTCGCCGAATTGGGCCACGACAGTCTCCCCGCGGTACAACCACTGCTCGATTCACCAAACTGGCGGGCCGTCGGCGTCACCAACGATCTCGCCGGCATCCCACGAGTAATCGCCGCCGAGCGCTCCGAAACTGGCTAGTCATTCGAAAAAATTAAATTCCCCCTCGCGGCAGGGCGCAGCTCAGCTTCGTTATTCAGGAAAATTCTGCAACCGTTCGCCCAGTTGCCGCCCCCCAATCAGCGGCGTACCCTTTACTCCATGCCCGACCTGGCCCGCTTCCGAGCCAAGCGCGACGCCCCCGCGGAACTCACCTCCGCCGGCGAAGCATCTATTCTTCACGTCGACATGGACGCTTTTTTCGTCTCCGTCGAATTGCTCGAGCGCCCCGAACTTAAAGGCAAACCGGTCGTCGTCGGGGGCCGCCCCGATCAACGCGGCGTAGTCACCGCCGCCAGCTATGAAGCCCGCAAATACGGCATTCAATCCGCCATGCCGCTGCGCACCGCCGGAAAACTCTGCCCCCACGCAATTTTTCTCGACGGCCACCACGTCAAATATTCCCAGTGGAGCGAACGCGTCGCCAACATCCTCACGCGCTTTTCTCCCATCGTGGAAATGGTCTCCATCGATGAAGCCTATCTCGACCTCTCCGGCACCGAGCGCTTGCATGGTCGCCCCCTCGCCGCCGCCGACAAACTTCTGCGCACTATCACTCGCGAAACGGGACTCCCCTGCTCCGCGGGCCTCGCCGCCACCCGCCTCGTCGCCAAAGTCGCCAGCGATCAGTGCAAGCCGCGCGGCCTGCTGTGGGTCCCGCCCGGCAGCGAAGAGCGCTTTCTCTCGCAACTCCCCGTCCGCAAAATTCCCGGCATCGGCAAAGTCACCGAACGCGCCCTGCGCGCCATGAACATCGAAATCGTGGCGCAGATCGCCGCGCTTCCGCAGGAAAAACTCGAAAGCATCTTCGGCCAGTGGGGCACCGCGCTCTATCGCAAAGCCCGCGGCGGCGATTCTTACGAATTTGTAGTCGACGCCGAGCCCAAATCCATCTCGCAAAATCACACCTTCGGCGAAGACACCAAAGATCCCGACGCACTGACCGCCGCGCTCAGCCATCTTTCGCAAAAAGCCTGCAAACGCCTCCGCGAAGCCGGCCTCGCCACGCGCACACTGACTCTGACCATTCGCTACGAGCGTTTCGATACCTACACTCGCGCACGGACGCTTGCCACTCCCTCAAGCCTCGACACCGAAATCAGCGCGGTCTTCCAATCGCTTCTGCAGCAACACCTCAATCGCTCACGAAAAGTCCGCCTCCTCGGTGTCAGCCTCAGCCACTTCACCCACGGCGAAGCACAACTCGACCTACTGCAGGCCGAGCAACGCGACAAACTGCAAAAGCTCACTGCCGCCACCGACCTGCTCCGCGACCGCTTCGGCTTCACCAAAGTACAATTTGGCGGCTCCCTGCGCCGTAGCGATCACTCCTCCGAAGACCACTAATCCCGCATTTCGCTTGCGTTCCTCCATCATTAGGTTCCAGTTAACATTGCATCGGGCACCAAGTGTCCTAACTAACCCTCGCGACATCTCTTCTACGGAGGATAATCACCCGATGACGCCGCGCGAGCTGGCCAATTCGATCTGCGACGCGCTGATTCGCAATGGCCACCAGGCCTTTCTCGTAGGTGGCTGCGTCCGCGATGTGCTGCTCGATCGTCATCCCGACGACTACGACGTCGCCACCGACGCAACTCCAGACCGCGTGATGTCTCTCTTCCCCAACTCTCTCGCGGTTGGCGCGCAATTCGGCGTAATCCTGGTTCCCGGCGATCCGCGAAAAGTAGAAGTCGCCACATTTCGCGCCGACATTGGCTCCGCCGACGGCCGCCATCCAGAACGCGTAACTTTTTCAGCCAGTCCGCAAGAAGACCTGCAGCGCCGCGACTTCACCATCAACGGCTTGCTGATGCGCCACGACACCGGCGAAGTTCTCGACTTCGTAAACGGCCAAGCCGACCTACGCGCCGGCGTCATCCGCGCTATCGGCGAACCCAGCCTCCGTTTCGCTGAAGACAAGCTGCGCATGCTGCGCGCCGTGCGTTTCTCCGCGCGTTTCGGCTTCCCCATCGAGCCAGCCACCTTCGAAGCCATCCGCGCCCACGCCAAAGAAATCGATCAAGTCTCCGCCGAACGCATCCGCGAAGAACTCACCAAAATGTTGACGGAAGGCGCCGCCAAAGCGGCTTTCGAACTTCTCGACCAAGCCGGATTGCTGCAGCACATCCTTCCCGAAGTTTCCGCCATGAAGGGCGTCGACCAGCCGCCGCAATACCATCCGGAGGGCGACGTCTGGATTCACACTCTGCTTATGCTGAAAGGTCTGCCGGCAGGCGCACCGGCCACTCTCGCCTGGGGAACACTGCTTCACGACGTCGGCAAACCGCCCACCTTCCGCCCCATCTCCGAAACCGGCGATCGCATCCGTTTCGACGGTCACGTGGACGCGGGCACCCGTCTCGCCGAAGTACTCCTCCGCCGCCTGCGCTTTTCCAACGAAGACACCGCGCAAATTCTCGCGTTAATCGCCAACCATATGCGCTTCGGCGACGTACAGAGAATGAAGGCCTCCACCTTGAAGCGTTTCATTCGTCTGCCTCGCTTCGACGAACATCTGGCCTTGCACCGGCTGGATTGCCTCTCCAGCCACCGCCGGTTGGACGCTTATGATTTTGTCCGTCGCGTGCTGGAAGAAACCCCGGCCAGCGAGATTCGCCCTGAACGGCTAATCACCGGCGACGACCTGCAGGCCTTGGGATACCCCCCTAGCCCGGCTTTTAGCACGATTCTCCGTTCGGTAGAGGACGCCCAGTTGGAGGGTGTATTGAAAACAAAGGAGGATGCAGTTGCATTTGTTAAGTCGCACCAAGGCCTAAAACAACGCAAAGCCAGTAATTAGCAAAAGTGAACCGCTATTATCTGTCTCAACATCAAAGGTTTACAGCGATATTTGACAGGCCAGAAAGAATCGCTATGATATGAGCATTGATGACTAAGATTTGTTGCTGATGCAAGCCGTACCTTTAGGCACCTTTTGTTTTGCACCTGCATCTAACGCTTCATAAGTCGCGACCCTTTCTCGCCGCGGCTTCAGATTAGGGGACTCAATGCCTGAGAAAAAATTCACTGTTCCAGAAATACTTCCGATCCTCCCGGTTCGGGACACGGTGCTGTTTCCCGGCGCCGTTCTGCCCCTTACCGTGGGACGGGAGAGTTCTCTCGCGCTGGTCAACGCCCTCATGGGCGATGAAAAGCTGCTCGGCGTTATCGCCCAGCTCGACCCGCGTGTGGAGGATCCCGCAGCCGCCGACCTGCACAAAGTCGGCACCTTGGCCAAGGTCCACAAGACTGTGAAGATGCCCAACGGCAACGTAGTCATCTTCCTGGAAGGCCTGCAACGCATTCAGATCGCCGACCTCATTTCCTTGCGGCCGTTTTTGCGCGCTCGCATCGAGGCCCAACCGGACCTCGCTACCGAGCCGGACTCCGAACTGGAAGCCCTGCAGCGCAACGCCCAGGATTTGTTCCGCGATGTGGTCAGCCACTCGCCGCAACTGTCTGACGACTTGACCGGAGTCGCCACCAACATCGACGATCCGGGCCGTCTCGCCGACTTCATCGCCGGCACGCTGCCCTCGCTTTCCACCTTGCTGCGCCAGGAGCTGATCGAAACTCCCAGCGTGCGCAAGCGCCTGGAAACTTTGACCCGCGAACTCTCCAAGGAATTGGAAGTTCTCGAACTGCGCTCCAAAATTCATGAACAGGTTCAGGAGCAGGTGGGCCAGAACCAGCGCGAATACTTGCTGCGCGAGCAGATGAAAGCCATTCAAAAGGAACTCGGCGAATCCGACGATTCCATGCAGGAAATCGACGAGCTGCGTAAAAAAGTCGACGAAGCCGGCATGACCGCGGAAGCCCGGAAAGAATGCGACCGCGAGATCAAGCGCCTCTCCAAGATGACTCCGGCCTCGGCGGAGTACATGGTGTCGCGCACCTATCTCGAGTGGATGACCTCTCTGCCGTGGAATAAATCCAGCGGCAGCCAGGAAATCGACATCGCCAAGGGCAAGGAAATCCTGGATGAAGATCACTACGACCTGCAAAAGGTCAAGGAACGCATCCTCGACTACCTCGCTGTCAAGAAATTGCAGCCTGGTATGAAGGGGCCGATCCTGTGCTTCGTCGGGCCTCCTGGCGTGGGCAAAACTTCGCTCGGCAAATCGATTGCCCGTGCGCTAGGCCGCAAATTCGTGCGGCTGGCTCTCGGCGGCATGCACGATGAAGCCGAAATTCGCGGCCATCGCCGCACCTACATCGGCGCTTTGCCGGGACAAATCATCCAGGGCTTGAAGCGCGCCGAATCCAACGACCCCGTCTGCATGTTGGACGAAGTCGACAAACTCGGCCGCGACTTCCGCGGCGATCCGTCCTCGGCGTTGATGGAAGTGCTCGATCCGGAGCAGAACACTTCGTTCCGCGATCACTATCTCGATGTGCCGTTCGACTTGTCCAAGGTGCTCTTCATCGCCACCGCCAACTGGATGGATCCAATACCGGAGCCGTTGCGCGACCGTATGGAGATCATCGAGCTGCCCGGCTACACCGGCGAAGAAAAGCTGCACATCGCGCACAAATACCTGATCCCCAAGCAGGCCGCTGAACACGGCTTGAAAGTTGGGGAGCAACTCGAGTTCACTGACGAGTCGATTCGCGAGATCATCCACAGCTTCACTCGCGAAGCCGGCGTCCGTAACCTCGAGCGCGAAATCGCCACGGTCACTCGTAAGCAAGCCCGGCGCATCGCCGAAGGCAAGCTCGACAAGATGACTGTCACTCCGGAAATCGTCCGCGAATATCTCGGCGTTCCGAAGTTCCGCACTGAAAAGGAAGTCGAAGAGCGCGTCAAGAAGCCCGGCGTCGCCGTCGGCTTGGTCTGGACGCCCGTGGGCGGGGACATCATCTTCATCGAAGCCACTCGCATGCGCGGCGGCAAGCAGTTCACCATGACCGGCCATCTCGGCGAAGTCATGCAGGAGTCCATGACCGCGGCGCTGACTTGGGTGCGTGCCAATGCCGATCGTTACGGCATCGATGCGGATTTCTTCCGCAAGCATGACATCCACATTCACGTGCCTTCGGGTGCCGTTCCTAAAGACGGCCCGTCCGCAGGCGCTGCGATGGTCACTGCGTTGGTGAGCTTGCTAACTGGACGCCCGGTTCGTGACCGCTTGGCCATGACTGGCGAAATGACTCTCTCTGGAATCGTGCTGCCCATCGGCGGCGTGAAGGAGAAAGTCCTCGGCGCAAAACGCGCAGGCATCACCGAGTGTTTGTTGCCTGCCGACAACGAGCCGAACGCCGTGGCCGATCTCACGCCGGACATTCTCGGCGACATGAAGATCACCTACGTTCGCACCCTCGACGAAGTGCTGGAACACGCGCTGTCGAAAGACCCCGTGGCTCCGCCGCCCGTCGTCGCCGAACCGCAGCCTAACCCGGTTGGCCCCAACGCACCACGGGCCATCCACTAAAGCTCAACGCGGCTAACCAAACTCAGTAAAACGAAAACGGCGGACGCCACCAGCGCCCGCCGTTTTTTTTTGCAATTTTCTCCCACCACTAGATCGGGTGCCGCACCCTGTGATTTTCAGGGTGGGTTTAAAGTACGAATCGACTCGAAACTAAGCAACGACTCCGAATCCCTCAACAAGACGCGGCTAAAACAACCCTGCTACCATACCCATCCAGTCATGCTAGGCCAGCCACAAAACGTAGCGGAGTTGGCCACCGAACTCGCCCAACGCCTGCCGGAAGCGCTCATCGCCGAACGCATCATCCCGCACTTCGTTGATTCCTACGTGGTGGAACACGGCCGCCACGCACTGCAAGTCCACGCCTCGCTCTACCGCGATCGCCTCGCTCTGCTGCAACGCGAAGCATTACTCGCACTCACGGTGCTGACCCTGTCTAACGCTTGCTACCCGCCACCATCCACCTCAAAAAAATCCAAACCGCGCGCGATGTCTAACAAAGACGCCGGCACATTCCGCCGGAAATTTCTCGCCGTCCTGGCCCGCCAGCAAAAATGGAACGCCGGCGACGCCATGGACTTTCAAAGCGACCTGCACATCTACGAAGAACTCATCCGCAGAAACGCCGCCAAAGGCCGCACCCGCAAATCCTTCGAAGTGGCCAATCACCCTTTCGTGGATCGCTGCGCTTTTCTACTCGATTCCTCTTTCATGGAAAAAGCCCGCTTGGCCGCCAGCCGCACCCTCGGCAACCTGGAAGACCTCGTCGAACACACGCTCGCCACCGCTGCGCAACAGCAACCACGCCCTACCGCAGCAAAATCCCGCTAACTCTGAAGTCTCCGCAGATCTTTTCCGTTCGCCCAGGCCAGGGTGCCCCACACGCCGTAGTTGTGAGTGGGGGTTTAGATTCCACTTCAACCAAGCGTCAAACGGGTCAACTCAACACCCTATCGACGATTACGAAATTCGCTCCACCTGCACCGCCGTCCCATACGCCAACACTTCCGTCACGCCCTGCATCACTTCCGTCGCGTCATAGCGCATACACACCACCGCATTCGCCCCATGCTCCATGGCGTGCTGCATCATCAACTCAAACGCATCCTCGCGAGTCTTCTCGCACAGATTCGTGAGAATGGTGATGTTCCCTCCCACAATGGTCTGCAGCGCCGCTCCCAGATTCCCGATCACGCTGCGCGACCTCACAATAATCCCGCGCACAATTCCGAAATTTCGCACAATCCGGTACCCCGGCAATTCCAACGCCGACGTCACCATCGAATTATCCACTCGCACCATCTCCGCGCTCCTTTTCGGCAGTCCTGCCTGCCTGTTCGGTAGGTTTACCGTGTTTGACACGTTTACCGCCACGATTCCTGCGGCTGACATAGTCAACCGTCCCCAATTCTACTTTGCTAACCTGAATCTACATGGAGAATCTGTTTTATTTGCTGGCCATCGTGCAGGTCGCCGTGGGCGTATACCTGGTCGTGCAGGGCGTTCAGTGGCTCGCCTACGTACGCCGCCGCCTCAAGATCGATCCGGGCTTTCACGCACCGCGCGTCGCGGTATTGTGCCCGTGCAAAGGCACGGAACCCGGACTCGAGCGCAACCTTGTCGCCCTCACCGAATTCAGCCACCAGAATTACGAGATTTTTTTCATCCTCGCAAGCGACCAAGACCCCGCCGCACCAGTGATTCGCCGGGTAATGGCCAGTTCTCGCCCCAAGACTCACTTAATATTTGCAGGCCAGCCCGTGGAATGCTCCGAGAAAGTAAACAATCTCCGCGTGGCCATCGAACAAATCCCCGAAGAAGATTTCGAAATTCTGGTCTTCGCCGATTCCGACGGCTGCCCCGGCAAAGCCTGGCTGCAACGCCTCACCGCGCCATTGCGCGACGACCGCGTCGGCGCCACCAGCACCATGCGCTGGTACATTCCCAACCGCGGCAATCTTCCCACCGCGTTGCTCGCCGCCTGGAATGCTCCGATCATTACCATGCTCACCGAAAAGGGCAAAAATTTCTGCTGGGGCGGCGGCACCGCCATCCGTCGCGCCATCTTCGACAAAATTAATGTCCTCGACGAGTGGCGCAGTTCCGCCAGCGACGATTTTTCTCTTACCGCCGCACTGGAGCGCAACCAGCGCTCCATCCTGTTCGTCCCCGAGTGCCTGACCCCCTCCTACGCCGACACCAACTTCAAGGGCCTCCTCGAATTCACCAATCGCCAGATCCTGATCACCCGCGTCTACGCCGAAAAAATGTGGCAACTGGCCGCCGCCACCCATTTCGTCTACTGCCTCACTATCGTGCTGGGAATCGCTCTGATCATCGGCAATCTCGTGGCGGAACTCCCCACTTCCCAAGTCGCCGGGCTCATTGTTTTTATTTTTCTGCTCTCCGCCATTCGCGCCACACTACGGGTCATCGCGGTCATCGAAGCGTTGCCATCTTCGCGCGCACAAATCATCAGTCAGGCGTGGATCTATATCCTGCTGACCGGCTTCGTCCCTTTTTTATATCTCTTCAACTTCGTCCACTCCGTCATCACCAGAAAAATCTGGTGGCGCAGTATCCAGTACGAACTCCTCTCTCCCAATCAAACGCGAATCATCGCTTATCCCGGCAGTTCGCAAGGCTAAAGCACGCAGCGAAGCGCTCAATAGATTGAGCCTTTCGAAAAATTCCACAGCTGAGGATAACTCTTAGCTCACACTTAAGTTTTCCGCCGCTTTATTACGGATTGTTCATCCAATTTTCCGCCAGCGGCGAACTAATCGCGACGGATCATGCCCATAACAATCAAACGTGCCGCAAAATCGTGGAAAAATGAGGAAAATCTGCTTCACCCGTGAAATTCCTACAGGCGCTCCTCTCCAACACTTTACTGATATCGACGTAAGTTCCTTATTTTCTGTATCCATATAATAATTTGTAGTTTGGCGGCAGATTTGCACCGCTGAAGAAGTTCGGTGCAGTGGTCGCAGAACGAACGTCGGGTGGCCTTTTTCAAGGCCGACGGGATAACAACTGTCAACCTTGGCTTCGATTTGCTGCTTTTCCTTGCAGTTCAGGTCGTTAAAAAAGCGCGCCTCGCTTAGGGGCAAAATCGAAAATACCAATGGGTCTCGGCTCTTGTCGAGGCGTTCGGAGGGGTTTTAGTGAAGCTAATCCGCAAGAACGAACAGCCACATCTGTCTCCGCGGGCAGTCCCGCCTCGCGAGGTGTATTTCTTTTACGAGAAAAACACCGGAGTGGCGCATTTCCACGTTGAAGCAACTCCTGACGGCCAGTTTCCGGTCGATCAGGCTGCCGGTCTGCTCGCCATGCATTGCATGGTTCGCGGACAGTCACCAAACGATTACATCGTCATGGTTCAAGCCGAAGAGGATTTTCTCGATGGTTTGAAAGAAAAAGCTGACAAGCTTCTGCAAGCCGGGCGGTCCGCCGGCTCGTCCGTGAAACTAACCCGCCGCGAAGACGAAGTTCTTGGCGGCATCATGCGCAGTCTGGCGAATAAAGAAATCGCCGCTGACCTCAACCTGTCGGAACGAACTGTGAAGTTCCACGTTTCGTCCCTGTTGGCGAAGTTCCGTGTCCGTGGGCGTCTGGAATTGGTCCGTGAAGCGTCTCGTCACGCCAAATCTCCGGCCCCGCTTTCGACTCGCGAAAACCATCGGGACTACGCGCAGCAACTCGCCAATCAGTTCGCGGGCGCCGCGCAAAACGTGTTGCCCCTGGTCAAACGCTGTATGGCCTGATTCGAGACTCATTCATAACGTAGAAAAGGCCTGCCGTTGTCTCCGGCAGGCCTTTTTGTTTGCTGTCACTTTTCGGTGATAGTTCTTTTTTACGCTGCTGCTCGCCGGTTACTTCTTGCCGGCGTCGAATAACTTCGCAGCTTCGTCCCAATTTACGGTATTCCACCATTCCTTAATGTAGTCCGGCCTACGATTCTGATACTTGAGGTAGTAGGCGTGCTCCCAAACGTCCAAGCCAAGCACGGCTTTCCCTCCGGCCGGGAGCGAATAGGGCGTGTCCTGATTCGGCGTCGAGTCGATCGCCAGCTTTCCATCCCGTACCAGCAACCAGACCCAGCCGGAACCGAACCGCCCCACGCCGGCGGCAGAAACTTTTTCCTGCAGCCCCGAGAACGACCCAAACGCGGAGCTGATCGCCGCCGCCAAATCCCCCTTAGGTTCGCCACCGCCGCCCTTCTTCATTAGCGGCCAGAACAGCGAATGGTTCCAGTGTCCGCCGCCGTTGTTGCGCACCGCGGTGCGAATATTTTCCGGAACGGCGTCGAGATTCTTCAACAAATCGTCGAGCGACTTCGACTGCAGATCGGCATGCCCTTCCAAAGCTTTGTTCAGATTGGTGACATAGGCCCCGTGATGCTTGTCGTGATGAATCTCCATCGTCTTCGCGTCGATGTGCGGTTCCAACGCGTCATTCGAATACGGCAACGGCGGTAAAGTGAAGGCCACGAATTTCCTCCTCAGAAATTTTCAGATCTAGACCTGCTGCACTGCACCTGGTTCCGGGCTTAACACGGAAGTTCGAACTCGCTTAGATTGTAGCGCGCTCTCTATCCATTTCTTGGATGCGCGAAATGGCCCATTGGGCAGACTCAACTATTGCAGGCTCCTCCAACGTGGAGAGCCGCTCCAGCAGCGCGAGAACACGCGCCCGTTCGGCGGCATTGGTCGAAGCGCTGTTCCCCAGCGCGATGCATACATTGCGGATCAGCCCGCGCCACTTGGTCCGCTTGATCGGACTCCCACGAAACATTTCGCTGAATTGCTGTTGGCTCAAGGCGGCCAACCACTCAAGGCGCGGCAAGAACAGCGATTCGGTCGCACCATCACTATGCTCAGCGTTCAACGCTGCGAAGTTGCCTGCGAAGTTGCCTGCGAAGTTGCCTGCGAAGTTGCCTGCAAAGCTGCGCGGCTGAAATTCCTTCGCCGGCGTCACCGGGGCTTTCCTGTTCCACGGACAAACATCCTGACAAATGTCGCAGCCATACACATGCGCTCCCATCGCCTCGCGCAACTCCAGCGGAATCGTCCCGCGCAGCTCAATCGTCAGATACGAAATACATTTCCGCGCGTCCATCACATACGGTTCCGGCAGCGCACCGGTAGGACAAGCATCGAGACACGCCCGACAGCTTCCGCAACGATCCGCCGGCGGCGCCTCCGCCGGACCCACACTTGGCGGCAAATCCAGAGTGGTCAGAATCACTCCCAGAAAAAAGTACGATCCAACTTGCTGATTCAGCAGCAACGTATTTTTGCCCAGCCAACCCAACCCGGCGTGCTTCGCCAGAACCCGCTCATGCAGCGGTCCGGTATCCGCATAAATGCGCGCCTCAAATGCCTCGTCACAGCGCGCCCGCAAATCGCCCAGCAACTCCTGCAATTTGCCATACAACACTTCGTGATAATCGTCGCCCCACGCATACCGCGAAATCCACCCGCGCGGACCGCTCGCTCGATTGTCCGGAACAGCCGAGGCCTGGGCCAAAGCCTCCGCCGTTCTCGGCAAATCGCTGTTGTAATTCAGCGCGCAAACAATCACGCTGCGCACTCCGGGCATCACCTGCGGCGGATCGCTGCGACGCGGATCATTCAAATACTTCATCTCCCCGCCAAAGCCGCACGCCAGCCATTCCTCTTGCCTGGCCAACTCCGGAAATTTCTCCGCGCGCACCACTCCGGACATCACGAATCCCAATTCGCCAGCGCGTTCCGCGATCCATTTTGTAAGAGCTGAACTCTGCAAAAAGTTCTCCGCACGGAATGGTGCGCCGATCCCGCCTCAAAGGAAACCGGCGAATCCTAAAGCTTCTAAATGTTAGTCAAGAATCGCGAGCAGAACTACCTCGCGCTAATTACGAAGGAGTGGGCGCCCCGTCAAACTTGCTCAACGCTTCGCGTTCATTCTCGTAAACGTCAAACACGGTGAACAGCTTGGTGATCTGCAGCAGGTCTTTCACCTTCTTGGTCAGGTGCAGCAGCTTCAATTGCCCGCCGCGATTCTTCACCGTCGTAAACGAAGTCACCAGTTCGCCGATTCCCGAGCTATCGATGTAATTCACATCCGCCAAGTTGACCAGAATCATCAGCCGGTCTTCGGCCAGCAGCTCGCGAATGGTCGTACGCAGCAGCGCGCTGCCCTCTCCCAACGTAATTCGTCCGCTCAAATCCAGGACGGTAACGGTGCCGGCATCTCGATACGTCGATTGCAATTGCGACATGGTTGTCTTTTCCGCGAAGAGTTGGGGCCTGTTGGAATTATGCACGAACTACTGAGGAAACCACCTTAACCTTGGTGGGAAGCCGCCTGATCGTCACCCTTGGCCGCGGGATTCTCGCCCGTCGGCAACTTCTTCGACATGATAATTTCCGCCCCACCAGTGCGTCCGGGCACCACATCGAATTCATCCATAAACGAGCGCATCAGAAAAATTCCGCGCCCCGAAGTACTCAGCAAATTTTCTTCCGCCAACGGATTAGGCACATCTTCCAGCCGGAACCCCTTGCCTTCGTCGACTACGTGAATCACCAACTTCTCCGGGGTCAAATCCACGATCAAGTAAATCTTCTTTTCCGGGCGCTCCTGGTTGCCGTAATGAAACGCGTTGATCACTCCTTCGCGCACCGACATTCCAATCCGGTAGCAGTCGTCTTCGTCGAAGCCCGCTGCTTCCGCCACTTTCAGGCACATCTCTTCGGCGGTATTGACGCTTTCGACTTTCGTGTCCAGCGTCACATCGAGGTGTTTCGGGTCAGCCATTTATGCGTTTCGCCTGCCCACTTGGAGTCGCCCACCCAGGCCCGTCGCAGCAGCCGCCACTACTCTGCACCGAGCCCTCACTCTATTCAACACTACCCAGCAAAAACAGTAGCGTCACGCACGCAGGTGCTAGAGCATGCACAACCCAGCATACCCCTGGAACGTTCGCGTGGCTTGCCCCGCCCGCACGCGAGATTATACCTGCGAAAGCTCTTTTGTCGTCTATTTGATGTGGGCGGGAGGTGGGCAGGTTCGGTCTGGTGCCAAACCGTTACGACCAGTAGGACCGGTCCAACGTGCGATACTGGATCGCTTCACTTAGATGCTTCGGCGCAATCGACTCCGCGCCTTCCAGATCGGCAATAGTCCGCGCTACTTTCAAAATTCGGTCGTGAGCCCGCGCGGATAGCCCCATCTTGGTGATGGCGTTCTCCAGCAATTTCTCGCCTTCCGCGGAAATCCCGCAATACTTGCGCAGCATCTTCGGCTGCATCTGCGCATTGCTATACGTCGAGATCTTCTCTCCGCGGTACCGCTCCAGTTGCCGATCCCGCGCCGCAATCACCCGCTGCCGCACTGTCTCGGACGGTTCCACGGCAACCGTAGAGCGCAACTCCTTGTACTTCACCGCCGGCACTTCAATGTGAATATCGATGCGATCCAGCAGCGGCCCCGAAATTTTCGACACGTAGCGCTGAATCATCGGCGGCGTGCAATGGCACTCCCGCGTGGGATCTGCAAAATACCCACAAGGACACGGATTCATCGCCGCCGCCAGCATGAACCGCGCCGGAAACGTCACCGAGGTCGCCGCCCGCGAGATGGTTACCGCGCCATCCTCCAGCGGCTGCCGCATCACTTCCAGCACATTGCGCTGAAACTCCGGCAACTCATCCAGAAACAGCACGCCGTTGTGTCCCAGCGACACTTCTCCCGGACGTGGCACCGCCCCGCCGCCAATCAATCCCGCATCGCTGATGGTGTGGTGCGGCGAACGATACGGCCGCGTGCCAACCAGGCCACGGTGGTCGTCCAACGTCCCGGCCACGCTGTGAATCCGCGTCGTTTCAATGGCCTCTTCCAGCGTCATCGGCGGCAGAATCGTAGGAATCCGCTTCGCCAGCATGGTCTTGCCCGCACCCGGTGGCCCGATAAATAAAATATTGTGCCCGCCCGCACAAGCCACTTCCAGCGCACGTTTCGCGGCCTGCTGTCCCTGTACGTCGCGCAAATCCACTGAGTACTGCGACGCCTCGGAAAGCATCAGCCGCGCATCCACCGCCACCGGCGTGAACGTCTCCGGCGAATTCATCAGGTCCACCGCCTGCGGCAGCGACTTCAGCGCAAAAACATCGACGCCTTCCACCACCGCCGCTTCCCGCGCGTTGGCTTCCGGCACCGCGATTGACTTCAACCCTTGCTCGCGCGCCGCCAACGCCGCCGACAATGCGCCACGCACCGGACGCACCCCGCCATCCAGCGACAATTCTCCAAGAAACATGCAGGTATTCAACGGCTTGCCAAAAAACTGCCCCATGCACCCGGCCAGTCCCAGCGCCATCGGCAAGTCGAAGCCCGAACCTTCTTTACGCACATCGGCCGGCGCCAAATTGATTGTTACGCCCTGCCCATAGGGAAATTCAAATCCGCAATTCCGCAGCGCTGATTTGATTCGCTCGCGGCTCTCCTTCACCGCATTGTCCGGCAAGCCCACCACATTGAAATCCTGCATGCGCGCCGAGCCCACATCGACTTCCACCTCCACCATGTGGGCATCAATTCCGTAGACCGACGCGCTTATCGTCTTAAACAACATTCGCGATCGCCATAGTTCCTCAGCGCCATCTCGTTGCCGACGCTCTTTCGGTAAGTCCCGCAGAGCATAAACTAGTTCATCACGATACGCCAGAGTTACTACACCGCCAACGCGTCAGCAGCGGCCGGCGGCAGCTTTACACCCCCCGCCCACCCCACGTATATTGACTCGCATACCCATTTCAGAGCCTAAAACACGATTTACTGCGCGCGCGGCTCTGCGCTTGAGGCCTTTCGCATGATTATGGCGGCTGTTGTAATTCTGGTTTTAATCCTGATCGTGGTCATCGGCATCTACAACGGCTTGGTGCGCCTCAAAGTGCAGGCCGACAACGCCTGGGCCGACATTGACGTGCAACTCAAGCGCCGCTACGACCTCATCCCCAATTTAGTCGAAACCGTCAAGGGCTACGCGGCGCACGAAAAAGGCACGCTTGAGGCCGTGGTCAACGCCCGCAATCGCGCCATGAGCGCGTCGAGCCCCGCCGACAAGGCCGAAGCCGAAAACATGCTCTCCGGCGCGCTGAAAAGCCTCTTCGCGCTCTCCGAGGCGTACCCACAGCTGCGCGCCGTCGAAAGTTTCACCGCGCTGCAAAACTCTCTTTCGCAGATCGAAGATGCCGTGCAAAACGCCCGCCGCTACTACAACGCGGTGGTCCGCGATCTCAACACCAAGATCCAGGTATTTCCCTCCAATATTTTCGCCAACATGATGGGCTTCAAACCTCGCGAATTTTTTGAAGTCAGCGCGCCTGCGGAACGCGAAGCCCCCAAAGTCAGCTTCAACACTCCGCCGGCAACCACGACGTAAGCGGCGGCGGCAAATTTCTCAAGCCATGCGTGAATCTGGGTCTCCTCTGCTCCTGAATATTTTTCACCGCTTCAAATTTGTCGCCGCGCTGTACCGTTCCCTGAACGTCGCGGCTCTGTTCGTAGCGCTCACCTTGATCGCTCTGGCGATTCCAGCCCTGGCTTCCGCCAAAGAAATCCGCATCCAGAATTTTGCCTCGCACATCACCGTGGCCCGCGACGGCACCATCGACGTCACCGAAAAAATCGATGTGCAATTCGTTGGCGGCCCCTGGCACGGTCTTTACCGTTCCATCCCGATCGAATACGTCACCCCGCAAGGCCTCAACTATTCCCTGTTCCTCGACATAAAAAGCATCACCGACGCCGCCGGCCATAAACTCAAATACGAATCCAGCCGCGTCCGCCATTACCGCAAGCTCAAAATCTACGTCCCCAACCCCGACGACTCCGAACAAACCATCTCCATCGAATACACCATCTCCGACGCCATTAAATTTTTCGAGGATCACGACGAGCTCTACTGGAACGTCACCGGCGACGAATGGGACATCCCCATCCACGCCGCGCAAGGCACCATCCAATTGCCAACAGGTGCGCAAAACGTACGCGCCACCGCCTTCACCGGCACCTACGGCTCACGCGGCAAAGACGCCGACATTGAAATCGACGGCAACCGCGTTGCGGTCCAAACCACTCTCCCACTTTCCTACCACGCTGGCCTCACCGTCGCCGTCGCGCTCGACAAAGGCCTGATCGCCGAGCCCGGCTCCACCGCTTTGTTCTTACGCTTCCTGCGCAGCAACTGGCCACTTTTCATTCCGCTGGCCGTGCTCGCCGTCATGTTCAATCTCTGGTGGACCCGCGGCCGCGATCCCCGCCTGCGACCCATCAGCGCGCAATACGAGCCGCCCGCTCAACTCACCCCCGGCGAAGTCGGCACTCTCGTCGATAATTCCGCCGACATGCGTGACATCACCGCCAGCATCGTCGATCTCGCCGTTCGCGGCTTCATGGTCATCGAAGAAGTCCAAAAAGACTCCATGCTCGGCCTGATGCACCACAAGGACTACAACTTCATCCTGCAAAAAGACCGCACCGCTTGGTCCGCCCTCAAGCCGCACGAACAGGCTTTGCTCGGCGGAATTTTCAGCATGGGCACCGTCGGCGAAAAAGTCTCCATGGACAGCCTCGAAAATCATTTCTACAAAAATCTTCCCAACATCAAAACCGGCATCTTCGAATCGCTCGTCACTTTGGGTTACTACTCTAAACGCCCCGACAAAGTACGTTCTTCCTACGTCGGCGTCGCCATTGTCGTGGGCGTCTTCGGGATTTGGGGCGGACAGGCGCTCGCCGGCATGATCGGCATGGCCGGGCTGCCTTTTGTCCTCGCCGGAATTTTCTCCGCCGCAATCATCGCGATCTTCGGCTGGTTCATGCCCGCGCACACGGAAACTGGAACGCGCGCGCTCGAATCAGTGCTCGGCTTCGAAGATTTTTTAGCCCACGTCGAATCCGACCGCTTCAATCGCATGATCAAGACTCCGCAGATGTTCGAAAAGTTTCTCCCCTTCGCCATGGCCCTCGGCGTGGAAAAAAATTGGAGCAAAGCATTTCAGGGAATCATGACCGAGCCCCCCGGCTGGTATCAGGGCGGCTCCGGCCCCATTTTTTATCCGGTAAATTTCACCAGTAACCTCAACGCTATGTCCTCGCGCGCTGGCAGCGCCATGGCCTCCGCTCCGCGCAGCTCTGGCGGCTCCGGCTTCGGCGGTGGGGGCTCTTCCGGCGGCGGTTTTGGCGGCGGCGGTGGCGGCGGTTTTTAGTTTCGCCCGCAGGCAAAGGGACTAACACGACGTTTCCCTCCACCACGTAGTCCCTCTCTTCAAACTCGACCAGGAGACGTCGTGTCTGCCCTCCAACGTCGCTGCGTTCATCCTCAACGCGATCCAAAACTCACCTCTAAAGTTTTTCTCTCCACCTGCCGATAGCACCACTGGGGGAAGCCCGCTCTCTGAGCTCACTCCACTGGTGTTTCAAATCGAAACGTCATGGCCACTCTGCCTACCAACTCGAACTCCTCCGCTCACTCCCCGCGGTCGGTAGCTGCTCGCGCATTTTTCCGATCAAAGTCCACTTCCTGGCTCCTGATCCTCGCAGTGGTGGCTATGACCCTTGGCCTAGCCGCGAAAATCAAATGGCACCCTCAGGACGCACCAACATTCGCCATCGCTTCCACCACCTCGATCGACGCCGACGAACCCATCCAGCCCATCGTCGTACCCACCAATCTCGACGCCCGCAAAGTCGCACTCGGCCGCAAACTTTTTCACGACCCTCGTCTCTCCGCCGACAACCAAATCTCCTGCGCCACCTGCCACAATCTCACCTTCGGGGGCACCGATCGCAAAACCCACTCCAGCGGCATCCATGGCTCGGTAGGAATCATCAACGCACCGACGGTCCTCAAGAGCGCCAACAACTTCGCGCAATTCTGGGACGGCCGCGCCGCCAGCCTCGAAAAACAGATCGACGACCCGGTCACCTCCAAAATCGAAATGGGTTCGGCTTGGCCCGATGTGCTCGCCAAACTAAATACATCTCCGGATTACCAGCAGTCCTTCCGTCAAATCTACGGCGGGGACCCGCAACCCGACGCAGTCAAAGACGCCATCGCCGAATTCGAACGCTCCCTCGTTACTCCCAACTCCCGCTTTGATCGCTATCTGCGCCACGAACCCAACGCACTCACCGCGCGCGAAATTCGCGGCTACGCTCTCTTCAAATCGCTGGGCTGCGCCAGTTGCCATCAGGGCGTGAACGTCGGCGGCAACATGTATCAAAAACTCGGGGTGATGGCGCCGTACTTTTCCGATCGCGGCAACGTCTCAAAAGTCGATTACGGCCGCTACAACGTTACCGGCGATCCCCAAGACATGTACATGTTCAAGGTTCCCAGCCTACGCAACGTCGCTCTAACCGCTCCGTATTTTCACGACGGCAAAGCCGCCACTTTGCAGGACGCCGTCCGCCTGATGGCTAAATATCAGCTTGGCCGCCAGCTCAGTGACGAGGAAATCGACCTCATCGTCGAGTTCTTGAAAACACTCACCGGCGAGCTCGACGGAAAGCCCTTGTGACCCTGTCGACATACAGGAACATCGCCGTCGCCGCCGGCGCTGTTTTCCTGCTCACCTTTCTCTTCGTTGAACAAAAGCCCGTGGACCCGCTGGAAAACGATCGCTTCACCGACGATCTACAAATGCTCAAGCAGCTTGACGACGAAATCTACCGCGACGTTCTCGATTCACGTTACGAGCTGCTCAAATCTTACGACCCCTTCGTCGCAAAACTCTCCCAATCCCGCCAGATCGAATCCGACCTTAGAAACATCCCGGCCTTCATCACCGGCCCGCACAGAATCGAGATCCTGCGCCTGATCGACGAACGCTCCACCGTCTTTCAACAAAAAACCAGTTTGTTAGAGCGCTTCAAATCGCAAAACGCCATCCTCAAGAACTCCATGCGTTATTTCCCCGTGGTGGTCGCGGAAGCCTCACACGCCGCGCAAACCTCCCAAGATGAAAAATTGGTTCACCATTTATCAGATCTGTTGCGCGACATTTTGCTCTTCGACGTCAATCCCAGCGCCGGCCTGGACGGCCAGCTCGAATCAGAAATCTCCGCCCTCAGCGAAGACGCCGGCACCCACCCGCAAATCCGCGCCGCACTCCTCGCCGCTGTGGCACACGCCGAAACCATTGCGAGCACCAAACCCCAGGTGGAAGAAAACATCGCTCGCCTGAATGCTCTACCTACCAGCGCCAACATCGACGCCATCTCTGCTGCGTATCTCCACGAATATGCTCACGCACAAAAAATCAGCCAGTCCTATCGCCTGCTTTTGTATTTGTGCTCCGTAATTTTGCTGGCCTACGGCGCCGATCAGACCGTCCGCGTGGTCCGTTCCAGTGTCGCAGTCGAGCAAGCCGAAGCCGCCAGCCACGCCAAGAGCGAGTTCCTCGCCAACATGAGCCACGAAATTCGCACGCCCATGAACGGCATCATCGGCATGACCGAGCTCGCTGCTCGACACCAACCTCAACCCCGAGCAGCGCGAATACCTCGACCATGGTCAAAGCTTCCGCCGACGTCGCTGCTCGAGCTCATCAACGACATTCTCGACTTCTCCAAAATCGAAGCCGGCAAGCTCGAGCTGGAAGACGATCGACTTTCGATCTGCGCGACAGTCTCGACGACGCGCGTGCAAGCCGCTCGGCCTGCGCGCCGCATCAGAAGGGCCTCGAGCTGGCCTGCGCAGTTCGCCGCCGACGTGCCCGACGTGCTTGCGCGGCGATCCCGGCCGCCTGCGGCAGATCGTCATCAACCTCGTCGGCAATGCGATCAAATTCACCGAGCGAAGGCGAAGTCGTGCGTGCAGCGTCGAGGTCCAGCGAACTGACAGCGGACGACGCCGATGCTGCATTTCGCAGTGCGCGACACCGGCATCGGCATCCCGCCGGAAAAGCAGCGAGACATCTTCGAAGCGCTTTACCCAGGCCGACAATTCGACCACCCGCAAATTTGGCGGCACCGGCCTCGGCCTCACCATTTGCTCGCGCCTCGTCGAAGCCATGGACGGCCGGATCTGGGTCGAAAGCCAATCGGACGGCGGCAGCACTTTTCATTTCACCGCGCAGTTCCAACGGCACGCCTCGACCTATCCCATCGCGGAGCGCGACGCCACCTCACTCGCCGGCCTCTCGGTTCTGGTGGTCGACGACAACGCTTCTACACGGCGCATTCTGGCCGATCAACTTCGCGCCTGGGGCATGACTCCCGTTTTGATCGAACGTGCTTCCAAAACGATCGCCGAGATGCATGCAGCCGCATCTCGCGGCCGGCCCTTTCCAGTCATTCTTCTCGACGCACATATGCCGGTGCTGAACGGTTTTCAAATCGCCGAACAAATTCGCAATGAACCGGCGTTCAGCGACACCAAAATTGTGATGCTCACCGCCTTTGGCCTAAGCGGCGCCAACCACGCCAAAGATCGCGTCATCGGCATCAACGCCTGTCTTTCCAAGCCGGTCAAAGCTTCCGATCTTCGCGATGTTCTTGAAAAAATGTGCGGCTCAGCTGTCTTCGCAACCACGCTTCCGGAGGTGGCCGGGGCGGTTTCTTCCCGCGAACAGCATCAGACTTCCCTTTCCATCTTGCTCGCGGAAGACAACAGCGTGAATCAAGCCCTGGCCATACGCCTGTTGCAAAAACGCGGACACAAAGTGGTCCTCGCCGAAACCGGCAAAGACGTGCTCACCGCCATCGGCAAAGAAGCCTTCGATTTAATTTTGATGGATATTCAGATGCCCGAAATGGACGGACTGGAAGCCACGCGCGCCATCCGCAAAATCGAAATGTCCAACGGCCGCCATCTTCCGATCATCGCCATGACCGCCAACGCCATGACCGGCGACCGCGAACTCTGCCTGCAATCTGGAATGGACGGCTACCTCACCAAGCCGCTCTCTCCCAAAGAACTTTTCGCCACCATCGAGTCGATTCCCGCGGCGCCGCAAACAGTTTCTCACTAGTCGAACAAAGTTACTCGGCCTTGCCCGTCTCCACCGGAACCGCAACTCCAGTCGCCGCGGCGACGGACTCCGCCACGGCTGCAGGCATTTCCTCGCGCTGGCCCACGCCATACAGCCGCAACACATCCTGCAGCGTCACAATCCCTTCCAATTTATGAATGTTTGCGCGGTTCACCACCGGCAACACTTCAATCTGGCTCGTTCCCATCCGCTCCAACGCCAGCGACAGCGAATGATCTGTATGCACGTGCGGAAATTCGTCATCTTTCAAAAGCTCACCCAACGCCTGTTCTGTCGCCCCATCCGTCAACGCCTGTTGCAATCGGCTCAAGCTCACCATACCAATCACTCCCCGTTCATCGCAGGCGGGCCAAGCGTGCAGTTTGCTCGTGGACACTTTCTCCAACGTCGATTGCACACTGTCCTTAGCTTCCAGCATTTCCGTTGCCGCACGCATCGCCTGATACACCTGCCGCTGCCCCTGCGTTCTCCGCGATCTCGCCCGTCGGCAAATGAATGCCATCCTGATGCGGCCAGCACTTCATAAATCGGCTCCGGCTGCAATCTGCGACGAAATAAAAAAACTCACCAGATTCGAAATCATCAGTGGCACAATCACCGCATAATCGCGCGTAGTTTCGAAAATCATCACCACCGACGTCATCGGCGCCCGCACAATCCCGCAAACGCCGTCCCCATCCCTACCAGCGCATAAACGCCCGGCGTCGCCACATGCTCGGCCAAACGCCTGCGCGATCGTCCCCAAGCTCCCGCCCAGCATCGCGCCCAAAAACAGCGCGGACCAAAAATGCCGCCCGCGTTCCCCGACGCATAGCCGTCGTCACCGCAAAAAATTTCAGCACCAGCAACAACAACATCAGCTTCAGCACCATGCCGCCATTCAGCGCCGACCCCACATATCCATATCCCACGCCCAGCGTCTGCGGCACGAACCATCCCATCATCCCGACCACCAGCCCCCCGCCAGTGGCTGCATCCACGCCGTCTTCCGCGGCAGCCGCATAAACTTCGCGCGCATCCACGTCAAAAACTTCGTAAACGCCACCGACATCAACCCGCCCAGCACTCCCAGCAGCGCATACAGCAAAAACTCCCACGGGACTCACCAGCTGGTACTTCGGCACCTTGAAATAGCGGATCGTTCCCCAGCAGCAGCCGCAGCATCCCCCACGACGTCGCTGACGCCAGCACCACCGACCCCAGCACCGGCGCGTGCATGTCGCCCACAACCTCTTCCAGCGCGAATAGCACCGCCGCCAGCGGCGTATTAAACGCCGCAGCAACCGCCGCAGCCGCGCCCACCGGAATCAGCGCCTTCACCTTCTCCGGACTCAACCCCAGCCACCGCCCCAGCAATCGACGACAGTCCCGCTCCCACCTGCACCGACGGTCCTTCGCGTCCCAGCGGAATCCCGCTCGCCAGCGTCGCCGAAGTACAGAAAAACTTCCCCAGCACGGTCGACAGCGAAATGTTTCCGCCCCGCGCATACAACGCCGCTTTCGTCTGCGGCACGCCGCTCCCACGCGCATCCGGAAAATATTTGTATAGCAGATACCCCATCGCCAGCGATCCAATCACCGGCGCAAAAAATCGGTGCCACCCCGGACTCCCCACCGGATACACCCGCAGCGCCACATGCTCCGTAAACCAGATGAACGCCACCACGGTCAGCCCAACCAGCGCCCCGATCACCAGCGTCAGCACCAGAAACACCTGCTCCTCGCGGCTCCCGGAGCATCCGCCATCCAGTCGCGGGCACCTTCCACCATTCGTCGGAAACGGGGCCGGCGAGTTGGTCGATATGGGACTAGCGATTGTTGTGGGAGTCATTTGTGATATTCGGTAGCCGTGGAGATATCAGGATAGACAGAATTTGCCCTATACGTTCGCGGAAGTATTCGTAGAGGCAAACGAAAACTTCAAAACTCGCTCGCGGCGACGTTCTTCTTCCAGGTGCCGCGCCCTCCCCTTCAACATATCGTCCAGCGCAATCAACCCCACGAACTTCCCCGTCTCCCGCTCCACCACCGGCATCCGCGTCACTCCGCGTTCCGCCATCCGATACACCGCCGCTCGCAACGGCTCATTCGGCGCCGTCTCCGACCGTCTCTCGCCGCACCATATCGCACGAAGTTTCCGCCGCATCGCCGCATCTCCGCCGCCCGCAAAGCCTCGCGCATGTCCCCGCGCGTCAACACTCCAACGCAACCGTCCCATCCGCATCCACCACCGGCAACAACCTCTGCTCCTGCGGATGCTCCAGATCGACACGCAGCAAGTCCAGCATCTCCGCCAACGTGTTCCGCTCGCCGGCAGCGCCACCACGTTCGTCCGCATCACCTCACGCACAAACAAAATCTCCAGCGGATCGACCGCGTACTCGCGGCTCAAATGATACCCGCGCCGCGCCACCTTCTCCGTCAGGATCGACCGCTTCAGCGTCAGCACCGTCACCGCATATGACATCGAGCTCGCAATCAGCAACGGCAACAACGACATTCGCGTCGTGCGTCAGCTCGAACGCGAAAATGATGCTGGTCAGTGGCGACCGCATCGTGCCGCCCATCATCGCCGCCATGCTGATCAGCGGCCAGAATCCCGCGCCCTCGCTCGGCAAAAACATCGCCTCGAGCCCGCCCAGCGCTCCGCCCATCATCAACAACGGCGCCAGCACGCCTCCCGAAGTGCCCGATCCCAGCGACACCGCCCAGATGAACCATTTCACCAGCAGCACGCCCAGAATCACGTGCGTCGTCACCGATCCTTGCAGCAAGCTGCCGATCGTGTCGTATCCAACGCCCAGCGCCTGCGGAAACATCAACCCGCCCAAACCGATCGCCAGACCCGCCAATCGCGGGCCACCACATCCAATGAATCGGCAATTTGTGAAACGCATCTTCCGCCGCATACATCGACTGCGTCAGCAACGCCGACAGCACGCCCGCCAGCAAGTCCGACCAACACGCAGCCCAGCAATTCCCTTCACCCGATGAACAGCGGATGCTCCGGCACCGGAAACAACGGACCGAACCCGAGCAGATATCGCCGGCACACCGCCGCCATCGCGCTCGCGATCGCCACCGGAATCAAGCTCCGCGGCTTCCACTCAAACAACAGCAATTCCACGGCCAGCAACACCGAAGCCACCGGCGCCGCGAACGTTGCCGACATCCCCGCCGCCGCTCCCGCCACCAGCAGTGTTTTTCGTTCCGCGCTCGTCAAATGAAAAAGCTGCGCGATCATCGACCCGAACGCGCCGCCCGTCATGATGATCGGCCCTTCCGCGCCGAACGGTCCGCCCGACCCAATCGAAATCGCCGACGAAATCGGCTTCAGCAGCGCCACCTTCGGTTCGATGCGGCTCCCGTTCAATCAAAATCGCCTCGATCGCCTCCGGAATCCCGTGCCCGCGAATCCGCTCCGACCCATACCGCGCCATCAATCCAATAATCAGCGCCCCGCCGATCGGAACCAGCACGCTGAAATATCCCAGATGATTCCCCGAAGGCGAAACCAGCGCCGTACTCCACCGGCCGAAATAAAACAAATTCGTGAATAGTCCGATCAACCGCAACAACGCCAGCGCCACGAACGCGCACACCGCTCCAATCGCCATCGCCAACGCGGAAATCGGGATCACTCGGCTCGTGGTCGTGAAATCGCCTAGCGCTCGTTTGCCTGCCCAGCTTTCCAAAATGCCCTCGCTCTGAGATTGAACGTTCGTATGTCGCTTGCCTGAATGCCTTAGGCCGTGCACTGGGGCCAGTCGTCGCGCTCGCACTCGCCTTTCACTAAAACGCTTCGATCATCATTTTTCGTGGACCACCGGGCGTCGGCGCTTGCGCACCAGCAGCGCATTGATCGATGCCGCTAAAGCCGCTCCGCTGCCTCGAAGTTCCCCGATCCGTTGTCGCGCTACTGTCTCCAGCGCTCGGGCCCCGCGCGAACTCAAAGAGACCAGCACTTCCCGGCGGTCCGTACTGTCCCGGCGCCGTCGCACTAAACCGTGTTTCTCCATGCGGTCAATCAGCTCCACCGCACTGTGGTGTTTCAACGCCAATCGTTCCGCCAGCGTTCGAATTGTCGCTGCGGCATCCTGCGGCAAGCCCCGAATCGCCAGCAACATCAGATATTGCTGCGGCTCCAGCCCCGACCGTTGTGCCGCCGCATCTCCGTCCCGCGTGAAATGGCGGATGCGATAGCGCAACTCCGCCAGCGCCCGGTATTGCCCGTTTGTAACCGTCACATCCATCACTTCCTTAATTGTATCGTAACACGATACTTATTGCATAACGCCGTTTTGCTTGTGAATGCGCCTATCTGTAACGACTGCACAATCCGGTTAACTCGAGCTTGCTCGTTTTGGGAGGGAGCGGTAGAGGACCGACCGGTTACAAAGTCTTGCGAAATGCTTTTTGGGTCTTGTAGTGCTCGTATCCGTTGCGCAAATAAAACTGGTGCGCTCGCTCGCGGATCACATTCGATCGCACCGACATATATTGGCAACCTAGCTTTTGCGCCCACTTCTCTGCGGCTTGCAGCAGGGCAGCACCGGCTCCGCGGCTTCGCTCATCGTCCGCCACAATCAAGCCGTTCACCTCGGCGCGCAGATCCATTTCCAGTAAAGGCGTCAGGCTGGCATGCGTCCAGCCGATCACCCGGCCCGCCGCGGACTCCGCCACAAACACCGCGTTTCGCGCAGCCGGTTTGATCGAGCGAAATCTTCTTTTTGTTTGTTCCGTTGTGGACGGATAGCCCAGCTGCCCCGACAACTCCGCAATTCTTGCCGCGTCCGACAGCTTGGCTCTTCGGATTTTTATTCCTGTGGGGTCTTTGCGAGCAGCAGCACTCATTTCTAACTCGTCACACTAAAACGTCTTCTCGGAATCCAGCAGAATCGTCACCGGGCCTTCGTTCACCAACTCCACCGACATCATCGCCTGAAAAATCCCCGTCTCGACCTGCACTCCCAATCCACGCAACGCTGTGCAGAATTCTTCATACAAACTTTTTGCCAACTCTGGCCGCGCCGCCGCAATAAAACTCGGTCTTCGCTGCCCTCGCGCATCTCCGTAGAGCGTGAATTGCGAAACCACCAGCGCCGCGCCGCCGACATCCAGCAGCGAGCGGTTCATCTTTCCTTCGTCATCTTCAAAAATTCGCAGCTTGGCAACTCTGTCGGCCATCGCAGCAGCAACGGCCGCGTCGTCCGCTACGCCAACTCCGAGCAGCACCATCAACCCACTCGCGATTTCACCGGTCACGCGTCCTTCCACTGTGACGCGCGCCCGGCTCACTCGTTGCAAAACTACCCGCATATCGCTGAGCTATTTCGCGGCGCTTGCAACCGGCGCCGCCTTCCGCGGCAGCATCTCCGGCCACTGCGCCACGTTGTACGCAAACACCGCCGCCACCTGCGCGCCTTCCGTCAAATCGTCCCAGCGCACCCGCTCCAAAGTATCGGCCTGCGAGTGATGCGCCTTTTCATAGTCGGCCACATCCTGCAGGCAGAAGAAACCCGGCACGCCCGCTTCGTCAAAAGGAATGTGATCGCTGCCATCCTCCTTGCGCAACGACGGCTCCGCCAATTTGATTTCGGGGGCCTTCGCCAGCGGATACAAGATGTGATCCATAGTCTCGCGCAATCCATAATTTCCCATCAAGCCGATGGTCAGCACTTTCCCCGTCCCGCTGTCGTGCACCAGAACTCCGGAGATTTTTGCCAGTTCATCTTTGTGCTGGGCGACATACGCCTTCGAACCGTTCAACCCCTGTTCTTCGCCAGTGAACAGAACGAAGCGAATCGTGCGCTTCGGCTTGACCCCCGATTTCTTCAGCGCCCGCGCAGCTTCCAGCACTGCCGCTGAACCCGTTCCGTTGTCGACAGCGCCTTCGCCGAGATCCCAGGAATCGAGATGCGCGCCAATGATCACTACCTCATTCGGTTTCTCGGATCCGGTAATTTCCGCCACGGTATTTTGCACTTCCACGGGTTTGCCGCTCAGCGAGCCGCCAATGTTCACTTCCGCCTCCACCGCTCCCTGTTCCAACAGCCGCCACAGCAGCAAATAATTCTCCCGCGCGATCACCGCAGTGGGAATGGTGCTCGCCTGATAGTTCCTTCCGCTGGCTCCCATGTTCATCAGGCCAAAAAGTTTTTCTGAACCCAGCAACACCGCCGCGACTTTTTCCTCCGCAAAGAAATTCATCTGCGCGGCGCGCAGCTTGATCATCGCGGGAAAGTCCAAAGGCTTGTCGCTCTTCGGGATTGATATAGGAATCGTCTCTTCGCCCCACGGCGTATAAATCGGATTCATCGGCATCTGCATTTCGTGCGGCTTGTTCAGCACCACGATCGCGCCCTTCAGTTTCCCTTTGTACTGCTGCAACTCCTCGGCCGAGTCCACCGCAATTCCCACCACCGGCCCGCGCACCGTTCCATTCGTCACCGCCGACCAACCGCTGGTCGCCATGGTCAGCTCCATCGACGTTGGCTCTTCGCCCGCTTTTGCCGCGCCAGTCAGAAATACTCGCCCCGTCGCGGGCCCGCGCGTCCAGGAATTCGCAATAGTCCACGGTTCTTGGTGCGGCTTGTCCAATCCCAGCGCCTGAAATTGTTCCAGCATCCAGCGATTGGCTTGCGCCAGCTCCGGCGAACCGGTCAGTCGCGGCCCGATGTGATCGGTAATAAATTGCAGATTGGCTTTCAACTCCGGCTCATCCGCTTTGATCTGCGCCAGAATTTTTGTATCCATGTCGCCGACCGGATCGGCCTTCGCTACGGGACCCGTTTGATTTTTCGACTCATCTTCCGGAACAAAACCTGGCTCGCGCCGCGGCAACATTTCCGGCAACTGGGCGGTGTTGTACGCCCACGCCGCCAGCACTTCCGCTCCCTGGTTCAAATCGTCTTTCCACACTTTGTCGAAGGTGTCCGACTGGCTGTGATGCGTCTTGTTATATTCCGCCGGCTCCTGAATCGCAAAAAATCCCGGCACTCCCGCGTCATCGAATGAGGCGTGATCCGTTCCGTAAGAACGCGCCATGCTGGGCTCCAGCAATTTCAGCTCGTGCATCGGCGCAATTTCCTGATCGACGATTTCGCGATCCTGATAATTGTCATGCAGTCCGAGCGTTAGCACTCGGCCGGTTCCAGTGTCGTGCACGAATATTCCGGAAATCTTCGCAAGGTCGGCTTTGTGCGCCTCTACATATTTCCGCGAACCCACCAGTCCTTCTTCTTCTCCGGTGAACAACACAAAGCGAATGGTGCGCTTCGGTTTCAACTGCAACTTCGCGAGCGCGCGAGCTGCTTCCAGCACCGCCATTGATCCCGTGCCGTTGTCCGTCGATCCCGTTCCCAGGTCCCAAGAATCCAAATGCGCGCCGATAATCACGACTTCATCGGGCTTTTCGCTGCCGCGAATTTCCGCCACGGTATTGAACACTTCCACCGGCTTTTCGCTGAACGAATTGGTAATTTCCACTTCGAGTTCCACCGGCCCGTGCTTCATCATTCGAAAAATCATCCGGTAGCCTTCACCGGTGATGAACGCCGCGGGAATCGCGCCGATATCAAACTTTTCTCCCCCAATTCCAGTCATGTTTAGTAGCGCATGCGGTTTGCCCGAGTCGCGCAGCCACACGGCAACTCCTTCTTGCTTGAAAAACGCGTTCCGCGCTTTGGCCATTTCTGACTGCGCGGCAAATGGAGGCGGCGCCTGCGGCTCGCCTTTCATCGGCGGAGGCTCCTGCATTGCCCGTATCGGGTGCGGATCCTCCGGTTTCGGTGGCGACAGGCTGACCGGTTCCTGGTAAATCACAATCGCGCCCTTCAGCTTCCCGCGATATTTCTCAAAGTCCTCTTTTTTCTTCACGTCGACGTACACCACCGTTCCGCGCACCGTTCCCGGCGTACTCGGCGACCAACCTGCCGCCGCAATCGTCAGCGGATGCTCTGTTGGCTTGATGATGCTGGCCTTCGCAGTGCCGCGCGTCCAGGAATGCGCGATGGTCCACGGCTCCAGGTGCACATTGGTCAGGCCATATTTACGGAACATTTCCGCAGTCCACTCATTCGCGCTCTTCAATTGTGGCGATCCCGTCACTCGCGGACCGATGGCGTCCGACAAATGTTCCAGATTTTCCATGGCCTCGCTGTGCTCGCCGATTTCCTTAACAATCTGGGCATCTCCCGACGCGAAATCCGCCGTCACCGCTTCACTCAGCGTGGCATCGCTCGCCGCCGCGTCGTTCTTCGTCGTTTCGTTTGCGGTAGCGGCGTCGTTGGGTGAATTAGGCTGCGCCGCAGCGTGCCGAGCCCATCCGCAAATCACCAACAACGCCAGAACTAGCACAATGACTCGCTTTGAATCCATCTTCCCTCCGCTTCTTCTCAAATCTCTTGCAGAAATTCTCTACTCTTCTTATCTCGCTGCTCGCCGCCGCGTTTTGCTTGTCTTGACCCGTTGATTCGCGGAACGATTTTTTGAAGCAGCGCGAACCGCAACTTTTCTCTTGGGCAGCGCCAACACCTTGAACCTTCGCGGCGCAGGCTGGCACTTTGGGCAAAAAAAACTACTACGCCCCGCAACAATGGCCCGCCGGATGATCGATCCGCAGCGATGACATTTCTCGCCTTCGCGCCCGTAGGCCCGATGATGCTGCTGATAGTCGCCCGGCTCCCCGTCGGAATCTTTGAAATTCACGATGGAAGATCCTCGCAACGCGATCGCCTTCTTCAGAATGTCCTGCAGCGCTCGCCGCAAAGCTTCCAACTGTTGCTTGCTAAGACTCGCGGCGATTTTCGCCGGATGAATCTTGGACTTCCACAAACTTTCATCCGCGTAAATATTTCCCACGCCGCGCAAGACCGTTTGATCCAGCAGCAGCGCCTTTACTCGAGACTTTCGCGAACGCATGCGCGCCTCAAATTCATCAACGCCCACTTCCAGCGGCTCGGCGCCAAATCCTTCCAACTCACCGGGAAGCGCTTTCGCCGAAAGGTACGCCAGCCGCCCGAATCTGCGCGCATCGGTGTAACGCATCTCGCGCCCATCGTCCAGCGCGAAAATGGCATGAGTATGTTTCTCGAGCGGTTTTTCAGGCGGAAAAGACGCGATGTGCCCGGTCATCCCCAGATGCACCAACAGCGACGCGGGAGCGTGGTCGCCCTCGTCGGAATTCTCTGGCGCGCCTTGCGCTGCAGACAAGCGCACCAGCATGAATTTGCCGTAGCGCTCCACGGCGTCAATGCGGCGTCCCGGAATATGTCGCTCCAGCAGCGACGGGTCGTCGATAAAGTCGGTTTTGCGCAGTGTCACCGACAAGATGCGCCGGCCCAACACGCTTGCGCGCAATCCGCGCGCTACAGTTTCCACTTCTGGAAGTTCAGGCATGAATGGAGCTGATCAAAATATCACAGGCCGAGCCCACGCTACTGGCTGGAATTCGCACGCGGCGAATTCGCCGTTCGAGCGGCGCGACAATTATTTCGCCGCGGGCGGCGGCCAGAATCCCGGATCGCTGATCTCGCGCGTATCTTGTTTATCCGCATATTTCTTCAGCGCCGGACCAATTTCCGCGCTCTTGCCGATGATCGTGAACACCAGACTGTCCATCGGGAAATGTTTGGCAATCGCTTGATTGGCGATCGCCGGCGTAATCGCATCGAGCCGCGATTCCAGCTCATTGATGTCGCTGTCCGGCACGCCGTAAAATTCGTAGGTGGCGATCAACTGCGCCAGTTCCTTGGAAGTTTCGAGCGACGGCGGAAATTGCCCCTTGATGTAGCTTTTCGCCGCGGCCAATTGTTCCGCGGTGACACCCTGCTTATGCAATTTCTGCAGTACCTGCAGCGCCATATCGATCGCCTGCACCGTCGTTTCATTTTTCGTAAAACTGTAGATCCCGAACGGGCCCGGCGTCTTGCGCGAATCAAACGTCGAATAGGCGCCATACGTCAGCCCTGACTCGACACGCAACGCTTCATTCAGCATCGAAGTAAACGCGCCGCCAAACAGCGCATTTACGACGCGGATCGCCACGCGGTCCGGGTCACCAATCGCCGTCCCCACATTGCCAATCGCAAAATACGTCTGCGAAGCATCCGGCTTATCCACCAGCAAAAGCTTCTTACCCTTAAGGGTAGTGCCCGTGGGAATCTTCACCGGCGCCACTGTTTTCGACGGCCACGCGCCGAACACTTCTTCCAGCCGCTGCTTCATCTCCGCGGCTTTGAAATCTCCGGCCACCGCCAAAATCGTATTTCCCGGCGCGTAATTGGCTTCGTAAAATTTCACGATCGCATCGCGGTGAATCCGTTTCAGGGTAATCTCGTCGCCATCCGGCGAACGCCCGTAGCCAACTCCGTTGTACAAATATCCGTCGTAATAAAACGTCAGCACCGATCGCGGCTCGTCCTTCGCCGCACGAATTCCATCGATGCTCTGCGCCAGTAGCTTGTCCACTTCTTCCTGCGGAAAGGTCGGATGCATCAACGCATCAGAAAACAGCTCCAAGCCGCGCGCCACATCTTTGGTCAGAAACTCGCCCGTCGCCGTGGAAAAATCCGCACCGGCGTCAGCTTCAATCGAACCCCCGGTGAAATCCGAATCAGCCGCAAATTGCTGCGCGGTTCGTTTGCCCGCTCCCTTGCGCAGCATCTCTGCGGTGATCGCCGCCAACCCCTCTTGGCCAGCCGGATCCGCGACTGCCCCTGTTTTGATGATCGCCGCAAAATTCACGATCGGCACTTCGTGCTTTTCCAGCAACAAAACTGTCAGGCCATTCTTCAAAACAACTTTTTCGTGCGGCGGTAAGTGAATGGTTTGCGCCCAGCCGCATCCCGGCACAGCCAAAATCGCCAATGCCGCGGCCAGCCATTCCTGCCGCTGTCGTTTCACCGGATCTCACTCACTTGTCGTACCACGGGCCACCGAAAGGAGGGAATGACATGAACGCGCCTCAGACCGAGCCGGGCACCTGCTAGTCACCTGACGTCCGACGGGGCTGGTTCGGTCGGGAGGTGGACCGAGCCAGACCCCAAGGACGCGCACCCGAAGACCCGTCACGTCGCAGTCTCCCTCAAACCCCTGGCGCCGGTAGGGCGCTCCACGGAGGATCAACGATGGATTCCGAACGGCTGCTGGTGATCGCGACCGGATCGAGCGCGGCCAGCATTCTCACCGCCTATCTCGCCGAGCTGAAGGCGGCGCTCGATCTCCGGATCGAGGTCCTCATGACCACGGCCGCCGAGCGCTTCGTCCGCGCCGAGGTCGTGGGCTGGTACGCGGACCGCGTGATGACGTGCGACACGCAGGGGCTCAACCCGATCGAGGCCGCGCTCACCGCCCGCGCGATCGTCGTCCTGCCGGCGTCGGCGAACACCCTCGCGTCCGCGGCGCTCGGCCTGATGGCGACGCCCGCGACGACTGCGCTCGCCGCGGCACCGTCGCCGACGCTGTACTTCCCGCACATGAACGGCGTCGTGTGGGCCAAGCCGTTCGTGCAGCAGCACGTCGCCACCCTGCGCGAGCGCGGCGACACCGTCGTCGCCCCGATCGAGCGCGAGGTGTTCCAGATCTGGCGCGGGGGCAAGCACGTCGCGCCGGCGATGCCGGGCCCGACCGACGCCGCCGAGATCGTCAAGGACTGGCTGTCGGCGCGCGAGCCGGCGACCCACGGCGACGACGCCGCCCGAGCGACCGCGGCGCCCTCCCAGCCGCCTTCGGCGCGGCGCGCCGCCTGAGCGCCGGTCGACCCGGCCGGCCGTTCCTGCGCACTCCCCGATATCGACGAGCACGGCGACATGCGCACCTCGGTAGCGACACAGCACGCGCCGGCGTCCTCGCCGAGCGCAACTTCCGCCTGCTCTTCGCCGGCCAGACCCTGTCGACGGTCGGTGACGCGGCGGCGACGATCGCCGTCGCCTTCGCCGTCCTCGAGATCGGCGGATCGGCATCCGCGCTCGGCGCCGTCCTCGCCGCGCGGTACGTGCCGCTCGCCGCCTTCCTGCTGATCGGCGGCGTCGTCGCCGACCGGCTACCGCGCCGCGGGCTGATGCTCGCCTCCGATGCCGCGCGCGCGCTCACGCAGGGCATCCTCGCCGCGCTGCTGCTCTCGGGCTCCGCGCAGCTCTGGCAGATCGTGCTGCTGCAGGTCGCCTACGGCACCGCCGCGGCGTTCTTCTCCCCCGCGCTCGCCGGCCTGGTACCCCTGCTCGTCAGGGGCGACCGGCTGCAGCAGGCCAACGCGCTCCTGCGGATGACGTTCGACCTGGCCGTGATCGTCGGGCCCGGGCTGGGCGCCCTGCTCGTCGCGCAATTCGATTCGGGCGGCGCGGTGGCCGCCGACGCAGGCACGTTCGCCGTAAGCGCGCTGCTCCTGACGCGGTTGCGTCCCGGCAGGCGCGCGCCCGGCGTGAGGCCTCGCGTACGCCTCGTCGCCGAGCTGCGGGAGGGCTGGTCGGAGGTTCGCTCGCGCAGCTGGCTCTGGGTCAGCATCGGCAACTTCACGTTCTTCAGCGCGCTGGCCTGGCCCGGCATCCTCGTCCTCGGCCCGGAGCTCGCCCGGACCGAGCTCGGCGGCATCGGGGCATGGTCGATCCTCACCGGCGCGTTCGGCGCCGGCGCGCTCGCCGGCAGCATCGCCAGCCTGCGCGCGCGCTACATGCGGCCCGCGGCTGCCGTGGGCCTGCTGCTCGCGTTCGCGGCGGCCCGGCCGGCGGCATACGCCAGCGGCGCCGCTCTGCCGCTGATCGCGGCCTTCTCGTTCGCGGCGGGCGCAGCGATGTCGACGGCCAGCATCCTGTGGGTGGCGATGCTGCAGCAGAACGTGCCGCCGGATCGCCTGTCTCGCGTCAACTCGATCGACTCCTTCGGGACGCTCCTGCTCATGCCGATCGGCTACGCCACGGCGGGCCCCCTGGCAGCCGCGATCGGGCTGCAGCTGGGGATGATCCTGCTGGCGGCGGTCCCGCTGCTCGTCAGCCTCGCCACGCTCGCCAGCTTCCAGGTCCGCAACCTGAGGTGGGTGCAGCCAGTGCCCGAGCCCGAGCCCGAGCCCGAGCGGCAGCATCGCGCTGTGGCCGCCGAGCCTGTCTGCGAACCCAGCGGCTGACCACGACCGCCGGATCCGAGCAGCTCGCGTCTCCCCGAGGCCGCAGCTCGGCTAGGCCCCGCGGGCGCCACCGGCGAGCGGCGCGAGCGCGAGCTCCTCGACCGGTCCCGGACGCCCGACGTAGTACCCCTGGGCGTAGTCGACGCCGTAGCCGCGCAGCAGCTCGAGCGTCGCCTCGTCCTCGACGCACTCGGCGATCGTGTGCTTGCCGAGGCCGCGCGCGATCGTCACGAGCGATTGCACGACGAGCTGGTTCGTCGTGCTGCTCGGTGATGTCCTCGACGAACTCGCCGTCGATCTTCAGGTAGTCGAACGGGAGGTGCTTGAGGTAGTAGAACGAGGCGAAGCCGGCCCCGAAGTCGTCGAGCGCGAAGCCACAGCCGAGCTCGGTGAGGCGGCGCGCGAACTGCTTGGCGCGGTCGAGGTTGACGATCGCCGCGGTCTCGGTCACCTCGAAGATGAGCCGGCTCGGGTCGACGCCCTGGGCGGTGAGCTGGCGCTCGATGTCGTCGGGCAGGTCGGCCTGACCGAGCGACTTCGCCGAGAGGTTGACCTCGAAGCGCACATCGTCGCCGGCCCGCTGGCGCTCTCCGAGCAGCTCGATCGCGCGGCCCACGACCCAGCGGTCGATGTCCTGCACGAGGTCGAAGCGCTCGGCGACCGGCAGGAACGCGCCCGGAGGGATCAGGTCCCCGTCGCGGCCGATCATCCGCACGAGCAGCTCGTAGCGCTTCGTGCCGCCGGGCTGCAGCGGGACGATCGCCTGGGCGTGCAGCGTGAAGCGGTGCTCCTGGAGCGCCTGGCGGATCTCGTCGACCCAGGTCATGCGGGCGGCCAGGGAGAGATGGCGGCTCGAGCCGGCGTCGAAGACGCACGTCTGGTCGCGGCCGGCCTCCTTGGCGTCGTACATCGCGATGTCGGCCTCGACGAGCAGTTCCTCGCTCGCGAGCCCGTCGGGATGCTCCGGGAAAGGGGCGACGCCGATGCTCGCCGTGGTGCGGCGCGACCCTTTCGCGGTGGCGACGAACGCCTCGCGGCGGATCACGTCGAGCAGCTGGCCCGCCACGAGAAGCGCCTGGCTCGTGTCGACGTGCGGCAGGATGATCGCGAACTCGTCGCCGCCGAGGCGCGCGACGGTGTCGGTCGAGCGCAGGCGACCGCGCAGGATGTCGGCGACGGTCGCGATCAGCTGATCGCCCGCGCAGTGGCCGAGCGTGTCGTTGACGTGCTTGAAGTTGTCGAGGTCCAGCGCGAGCACCGCGCCGCCCGTGCGGTAGCGCTGAGCTGAGGCGAGCTCGCGGGTCAGCTCCTCGTCGAAGCGGCGGCGGTTGAAGAGGCCGGTGACCGGGTCGTGGTCGGCGAGGTGCTGGAGCTCCACCTCGATGCGCTTGCGCTCGGTGATGTCCTGCATCTGGGAGATCCGGTACAGCGGCTCGCCCTCGGCGCTGCGGACGATCGACGTGCTGAACGCGACCCAGACCACCCCGCCGTCCGCGTTGATCAGCCGCCCCTCGCTGTGGACGGTCGCCACCTCGCCGTCGATGAGCCGGCGCACGCGGTCCTGCGTGTCGGCGAGGTCCTCGGGATGCGCGATATCCGCGATCCCGCTCTGGAGCAGCTCCTCGCGCGGGCAGCGCAGGATCAGGCACAGCGCGTCGTTGACCTCGAGGAAGAGTCCGTCCTCGTCGCCGCGGACCCCGATGAGCGCCATTCCCGTGCCGGCGTCCTCGAAGGCGCGGTGAAAGCGCTCCTCGGCCTCGCGCAGGTCCTTCTCCGCGGCCATCCGCTCGACGAACTGCGCGACGCGCTGGCAGAGGTGGGCCATCATCTCCCCGAGCTCGTCGGCGACGCGCAGGTCCTCCGTCCCGTAGAACTCGATCACCGCGACCGTCTCGCCGCGGGACTGCAGCGGCACCGCGATGCCGGCGCTCAGGTCGGCCTGGGCGGCGCTGTCGCGGCGCGAGAATTCCTCGTTGCCATCGGCGATCGTGAACACCTGCGCGTGGCCGGACTGCCACGCGCGACCAGGAAGCCCTATGCCGGGAGGAAACCCGGCCGCCATCGTCGCCTGCTCGAAGCCGGCTGAATCGTCCGTCGGCGCCGCCGACCAGAAGCGCTCGCAGCGCACGACGGCAGCGGCCGGATCGACCGTCCACCAGCCGCCGACGGCCCACCCGAGACCGCTGCCGAACGCTGCGAGCACGCGCGGGCGAGCCTCGTCGAGCGTGCGCGACTCGAGCAGGACGCGGACGATGTCATGCTCGGTCGCGACGTAGCGCTCATGCTGCAGGCGCTCGGAGATGTCGTGCATGAACTGGCCGAAGACCGTGCCCGCCTCGGTCTGCACGGGCGTGATCGTCAGCTCGATCGGGATCTCGTGTCCGTCGCGGTGGATCACGTGACGCTGCAGCCGCTCGTTGAGCCAGGGCGCTTCGCGGATCTCGAGGTAGCGCGAGATCGATCTGAGATGGCCCGCGCGGTCTCGCTGCGGGACGACGAGATCGGCGAACTGGCGGCCGAGCGCCTCGGCGCGAGTCCAGCCGAAGAGCGCCTGGGCACGGGCGTTCCACTCGGTGATGATGTCGCGCTCGTCGGTCGAGATGAACGCGTCTCCGGCGGCGTCGATGACGCGCCGCGCGCGCTCCTCGCTGTCGCGCAGCGCGCGATCGGCGCGCCGCTGCTCGGTGACGTCGCGGCAGATGCCGACCATCCGCAGCGGCCGGCCCTCGGCGTCGCGGTGGACCTGCCCGCGGCTGGCGAGCGTGCGGATCGTGCCGTCGGGGCGGACGATGCGTTCGTCGAAGGCGAACCTGTCCTCGCTTGCGAGCGCAGTGCCGATGGTGGTCTGGACGCGCTCGCGATCGTCGGCGTGCACGCGCTCGATGTAGCCCGCGAACGTCGGCTCGTGCTCGTCAGGGCTGAGGCCGTAGATGCGATACAGCTCGCTGGACCAGGTCACCGTGTCGGTCAGGACCTCCCATTCCCAGCTGCCGATCTGCGCGAGCTCCTGCGCCTCGACGAGCCGCGCCTGGGTCCGCGCGAGCGTGGCCGTGCGCTCGCCGACCTTCGCCTCGAGCGCGGCGTGCGCGGCCACGAGCGCCAGCTGGGCGCGGATGCGCTCGGCGCTGACCGCCGCGAGCAGCAAACCGATCGTCGCGCCGACGCCGACGAAGGTCTGCGAGAGCAGCAGGCCGACGTCCGGCTGGCTGTCGGCGAAGGGACCGGCGCCGCTCGCCGTGGCAGTGATCGCGATCGCCGCGACGATGAAGCTCACGACGACGGCGCCCGCCTGCTGGAAGCGCAGCGCCGCCCAGATCGGCAGCGGCAGGACGAGATAGGCGATCGTGCCGGTATCCGAGAAGGCGAACACGGTGATCGCGATGCTCGCGATCCCGAGGATGGCGGCCTCGGCGATCCGCCGCGGCGGCAGCGTTCGCAGGAACGGGTGCCCGGGGCCGGCGACCAGGAGCAGGAGGGGCGCGACGAGCAGGTCGCCGCCCATGTCGCCCAGCCACCACGTGCGGAACGCCGCGCCGACCGCGTCGGCCGGCAGCGCGCCGCCGAGCCGCAGGCTCAGGATGCCGAGCGAGGCGCCGGCGAGCGTGCTGACGGCGCCGGCGAGCACGACGAGCGCGAGCACGTCGCGGACGCGCTCGAGCGACGCGCGGAAGTGCGCGGCACGCAGGAGGTAGACGCCCGCGAGCGCCTCCAGCGTGTTCCCGGTCGTGATTCCGAGCAGCGTGATCGCGGGAATCCCCGTCCAGGCGTTGGCCAGCACGGCGCCGAGCGCGACGCCGGGCCAGAGGCGTGGGCCGCCGAGCACGAGCGCCGCGAGCGCGATCCCGGTCGGCGCCCAGATCGCGCTGACGCTCGAGTTGTCGTACGCCAGCGCGAGGCCGGCCTTGGCGGCAGCCACGTAGACGAGCGCCACGAGGGCGACCTTCAGCACGTACAGATGGCGACCCGAGGCCCGCATTCCTGCAGTTATCGGTCAGGCGTGTCCCGCCTGAAGAAGTTGCGCTACGCGCTGGCCGCCGCGACGTGCGTGAGCCCCGGCAGGGCGACCGAGCCGTCGGCGGCGACGTACTGCGCCAGGCGGGCGTCGACCGCGTCGCGCAGGTCGTCACGCTGCGCCGGGGTGAGCGCGCCGACGCCGCGTGCGAGGCTCGTGGAGATGTCGAGCTGGGTGTCCCACCAGTCGTCGAGGCTCGGGTAGCGCAGAACGACCGGAATCTGCTCGATCGCGATGTCGGTGAACCCGGCGTCCTCGAGCAGCGCGCGGATGCGCTGCGGATCGCGGAGGGCGAACATGTTCGGCGCGTCGAGGTCGGGTTCGTCGATGGCGCCCATCGCGACGAGCTCCGGGGTCGGCGCCGACGTCCACGGGTTCTCCTGCGGACCGGCCCAGGCGGCGAGCGCGACGCGTCCCCCCGGACGCAGCACGCGGCGCGTCTCGCCCAGCGCAGTGGCGGGATCGGCGAGCAGCATGTAGGCCCAGCGGGCGAGGACGCCGTCGAGCTCGGCCGTCGGGAGGTCGATCCACTCGGCGTCGATGATGCGGAACTCGACGTTCGCGATGCCGAGCTCGGCAGCGCGGGCGCGCGCCTGCTCGAGCATCTCCTCGACGACGTCAGAGCTGATGAGCGTGCCGCCGGGCTGGATCAGCTCGGCGGCGAGGAAGCCGGTGTCGCCGGGCCCGGCGGCGAGCTCCAGCACGCGATGCCCGGCCTGGGGCTCGATCGCGTCAACCAGCCAGCCCGACACCGGCCGGAAGGCGACCTGCATGGCCTCGCGGTGCGTGCCCCAGGCACCGGCCGCACGAGCCCATTTCTCGAGGCTCGCGCGGCGGTACTCGGATGGATTCAGTGGGCCGTCTCGCAACGTTCCACGTGAAACGGCGGACGGCGATCACCGTCACGCGGCGTCCTCGGTCGTCGATGTGCCAGAGGCACACCTTCCTCCCTGCGTCCTTGCCTGACGGCGCCGCCGCCTCGCCGTTTCACGCGCAACGTCACGAGAAGACCCACTAGCTCAGCGTGAACCGGATGACCCCGACCTTCGTGCCGCCCGCGTTGCCGGCGGCGCCGGTCTTGTCGACGCCCAGCGCGCTGAGCCGGTAGGAGCCCTTGGCGAGGTTGCGCTTCACCGTGTACGTCCACTCGCCGGTGGCGCTGTTCGCCTTGAGCTTGGCGTAGATGAGGACAGGCGACGTGCAGCTCTTGCGCGTGACCCCCTTCTTGGGATCGAACCAGTTGCACTTCTTCGTCGCTGTGGCGCTCGCCTTCGCGCTCGCCTGCGACGCCGTCGTCCCCAGCTTCTCGAGCGTCAGGATCACCTGCGCGACCCCGTTGTCGTCCCGCGAGAGGCCGCCGAAGACGATCTTCCTGCGCACGCGCCGCTTCGTCGTGCGCTTCTTGCCGTCGACGGTCTTCGTCGTCTTCTTGGTCGTGAACCGCGTGATCTTCTGCTTGTTCTTCGGCTTGACGATCGCCACCGTCGGCGGCGTGCCGTTGATGAGCGTCACGCTCGCCGTGGCGGGGGCGCTCGCGGCGCCCGCCGTGTCGACGACGACGAGCGATGCCGACGCGGCGCCCTCCTTGGGGAAGACATGCGCGAGCGTGGGCGTCGTCGTGGACTCGGTCTTGCCGTCGCTGAACGTCCACTGGTAGGCGACGATCCCACCGCCGTAGCCGGCCTCGCGGTCCGATGACGCGCTGGCGTCGAAGAGCACCGGCTGGTTGGCCCGCGGCGGCGACGTCCTAACCGTCACCTGCGCGACCGGCGGGGCGTTGTTGAACTCGTCGGCGCCCTGGTCGGTCGGGGCGCCCGCGCGGCTCTCGCCGTCGATGTCGGTCGTCGACTCGCCGGGGGTGAAGCCGCCCTGCCCGATCGCCGGGGAGCCCGGCCGCAGGCGGAAGTTGCGCGCCGTCGCGTCGGCGAAGATCGCCGACTTGTCGCCTTCCAGAAGGCTGCGCGTCGCCTCCAGCGTCGCGCTGTTGGCCCCGAGGCCGGTGCCGATCACGCCCTTGTAGTTGCGGACCGCGTTGGCGAAGGTGATCGAGTCGGTCATCGTCATCGCGATGTTGCCGGCGCCTCCGCCGAGCAGGGACCTCGCGCCGACGGAATCGAGCGTCACGCCGTTCGACGAGCCGGCGGCGGTGATGTGGTGGGCCGTGATCGTGACGTCGCCGGCCGCTGCCTCGAGCTCGGCGTTCGACGTGAAGACGCCGAGCCCGGACGCTCCGCCGATGAGGATCGTCGACTCGATCGTGAGCGCCTTCGCGGGCGTCCCGGTCGTGGAGTCCACGCGCACGGCGCTCGTCTCGGCACCGCCTGTGGCGGCGAGCGTGCGGACGATCCTGTTCGACGTGCCGGCCGAGATGAAGATCCCGTGGCCGTCCTTGCTGAAGACGACGGCGTCCTCGATCTGCGCGCCGGCGTCGCCGGTCACGAGGATCGCGGGAGCGGCGGCGCTGGGCTGCGTGACCGCGACCCTGGAGAGTTTGACGGGGCCGCCGGTGTCGCCGGAGAACTGCAGCGTGCCGTCGATCGAGACGCCTGGCTCGCCGGTGATCGTCACGCCGCCGGTGGTGAAGGTCGCGGCCGTGTACGTCCCGGCGGAGACGTTGAACACATCACCCGGGCCGGCGGCCGCGGCCGCCTCGACGAGCCCGCCGCAGGCGAGGTCCCCGGCGCCGCAGGCGCCGTCGCCGGCCTTGACGGTGTAGGTCGCCGCGCTCGCCGCGGCGGGCACGGCCAGCACGGCGGCCGTGGCGGCGGCGATGGTCATCAGGCGACGACGGGCGTGTGTCATTCATTCCCCTCCAAAGATCTGCGCAACAGCTTTCCCGAGGCCGTTCTCGGCAACCCCAGCGAGAACCTGAAAACCCTGGGCACCTTGTACCCGGCGAGCCGGACACGACAATAACCCCGCAGTTCCTCGTCCGTTGCGGTGTCCCCTGCACGCAGCACGACGGTTGCGACGAGGCGCTCGCCCCATTCGGCGTCCGGCATGCCGTGGACGGCGGCCTCGGCGACCGCCGGATGGCTCTCGAGCACGGCCTCCACCTCGGTCGGCGCGACGTTCTCGCCGCCCGTGATGATCGTGTCGCCGGCACGGCCGGTGACGGTGAGGTTGCCGTCGGCGTCGAGGACCCCCTCGTCGCCGGTGTGCAGCCAGCCGTCGGCGTGCAGCGCGCCCGGCGCGACCGTCGGGCCCGCGACGAGGATCTCGCGCGCGGGGCCGATCCGCACGCGCGTGCAGAACAGCGCCGGCCCGCCGGTCGTCACCTGCGAGCAGGCCTCGGTCAGGCCGTACGTGCTGACCGTCGGGACGCCAGCCGCGGTCGCGCGCTCGATCAGCGCGGGCGCGATCGGGGCGCCGCCGACGAGCGCGGTGCGCAGCCGCGGCGGATGACGCAGGCCGGCGTCGAGCAGCCGCGCGAGCGTCGTCGGCACGACCGAGACGAGCGTGGCCCGCGTGGCGATCTCGTCGGCGGCGGCCGCGGCGTCGAAGCGCTCGTGGAGCGTCACGCTCGTCGCGTAGATCGCGCTGCGCACGAGGATCGACAGGCCGCCGACGTGCGACAGCGGCAGCGTGCACAGCCACGCGTCGGCCGGGTCGACGCCGAGCGCGGCGGCCGAGCCGAGCGCGCTCCACAGCCAGTTGCCGTACGTCAGCTCGATTGCCCGCGGGCCGCTCGTGGTCCCCGACGTGTGGACGACGATCGCGGTCGCGTCGAGGTCGTGCGTGCCCGCGACCGGCGCGCCCGGGTCGGCGAGCCCGTCGAGCGGCTCGCGCGACGACGGCCGCGCAGCCGGCCGTGCGCCGGCGGCGCTCGGCGGGCGTCAGCCGCAGGTCGACGGGCACGGCAGGCGCGCCGAGCAGCAGGCAGCCATGCAGGGTCTCGGCGAACGCGCGCCGGGCGGGCAGCGCGATGCCGACGCGCTCGCCGGGCCGCACGCCGAGCGCGCTCAGGCGCCGCGCGGCGAGCGTGGCGGCGTCGTACAGCTCGTCGTACGTGAGCCTGCCGTCCTCGGCGCGCAGCGCGATCGCGCCGGGGCGTGCGCGGGCGGCGCGGGCAAGCCAGGACTCGACGAGCATCCCCGGAAAGTAGCCTGCACGCATGGCCATTGCGTGGACGCCCGGCGGCGGCGAGTACACCGACATCCGCTACGAGCTCAGCGGTGACGGGATCGCGAAGATCACGATCGACCGCCCCGAGGTGCGCAACGCGTTTCGCCCGCAGACGATCATCGAGATCTCCGACGCGCTGAACCGCGCCCGCGAGGACACCGCCGTCGGCGTGATCGTCCTCACCGGCGAGGGCGAGCTGGCGTTCTGCTCGGGCGGCGACCAGAACGTCCGCGGCGACACCGGCTACCTCACCGAGCCCGGCAAGGAAGGCGCTCGTCGGGCGCTTCCACGTCACCGACCTGCACGTCCAGATCCGCCGCCTGCCCAAGCCGGTCGTCGCGATGGTCGCGGGCTACGCGATCGGCGGCGGCCACGTCCTGCACCTCGTCTGCGACCTGTCGATCGCGGCCGACAACGCGCGCTTCGGCCAGGTCGGCCCGCGCGTGGGCTCCTTCGACGGCGGCTTCGGCGCCGGGCTGCTGGCGTCGCTCGTCGGGCCCAAGCGGGCGAAGGAGATGTGGTTTCTCTGCCGCCAGTACGACGCCGCGCAGGCGCTCGAGATGGGGCTCGTCAACACCGTCGTGCCGCTCGCGTCGCTCGAGCAGGAGACGGTCGCCTGGTGTCGCGAGATGCTCGCGATGTCGCCGTTCGCGCTGCGCCTCGTGAAGGCGAGCTTCAACGCGACCGAGGACGGCTTCAGCGGCATCCAGCAGCTCGCCCACGACGCGAACCTCCTGTTCTACGAGAACCCGGAGGCGCAGGAGGGCCGCGACGCCTACCGCGAGAAGCGCGCGCCGGACTTCTCGCGCTTCCCGAAGCGGGCCGTAGCCGGCGCCATGGCGACCGCCGTCAGCAGCAGCGGCCTGCGGATCTGGCTCATGGCCGCGCGCATCCGCACGCTGCCCGCCGCGGTCGCGCCGGTGCTCGTCGGCACGTCGCTGGCGATCCAGCGCGGCATCTTCCGGCCCGGCGCCTTCACCGCCGCGCTGCTGGGCTCGATCCTCATCCAGGTCGGCACGAACCTCGCCAACGACTACTCCGACGCACGCCGCGGCGCCGACGCCGAGGACCGCGTCGGCCCGGTCCGCGTGACCGCCGGCGGGCTCGTCCCGCCGCGCCAGGTGCTGATCGCGACGTACGTGACGTTCGGCCTGGCGGTGCTCTGCGGCCTGTACCTCGTGTTCGCCGCCGGGATCGAGCTGCTGATCGTCGGCATCGCGTCGATCGCCGCGGGCGTGCTGTACACGGGCGGCCCGAAGCCGTACGGCTACGAGGGCCTCGGCGAGGTCTTCGTCTTCCTCTTCTTCGGCATCGTCGCCGTCACCGGCTCGACGTTCGCGCAGCTGGAGTCCTGGCCCTGGGAATCGTTCGTCCTGGCCGTGCCGGTCGGGCTGCTCGCCGCGGCGATCCTCGTCGTCAACAACGTCCGCGACATGGACAGCGACAAGCGCGCCGGCAAGCGCACGCTCGCCGTCCGGCTCGGGCGCGAGCGCGGGCGGCTGATCTATGCCCTCATGGTCTACGGCGCCTACGTCGTCGCGCCGCTGCCGTGGCTGCTCGGCGCGCTGTCGCCCTGGCTGCTGCTGCCGTGGCTGACGCTGCCGCTCGCGCTGCGGCTCGTGCGCACGGTGCGCGAGCACGCCGACGGCCCGACGCTGAACGAGATGCTCGCCCGCACCGGCATGCTCCAGCTCGCGTTCAGCCTGCTCCTGAGCGCGGGCGTGCTCGCGAGCTGATTGACCGGGTAAGCCGATGCGCGTGACGATCGAGCAGCGCACGCTGCGCTTCCGCAGGCCGCTGCAGACGTCCTACGGCGCGCTCGCGCAGCGCGAGATCTTCGAGCTGGCGATCGAGGGCGCGGACGGCGTCCCCGGTCGCGGCGAGGCGGCGCCGCTTGAGCCCTACGACGGCGTGTCGAACGACCGCGCCCGCGCCGCGCTGGAGGCCTACCGCCCGATCCTCGAGGACGGCGACGCGCTCGCGGGTGGCGAGCTGCTGGACGCCTGCCGCGCCGCCGACGACCTCCCTCAGGCGCTCGCCGCCGTCGACATGGCGCTCTGGGACCGCGCGGGGCGCCGCGCCGGGAAGCCCGTCGCCGCGCTCCTGGCCGACTCCGTGCTCGACGAGGTGCTCGTCAACGCGACGATCGGCGCCGAGGACCGCGCCGGCGCCGCCGCGAGCGCCGAGGCGGCCCGCCGCGCCGGCTTTCGCTGCGTGAAGCTCAAGGTCGGCATCGGCGACGACGCCGGCCGCGTGGCCGCGGTGCGCGCCGCGCTCGGCCCCGCCGCCGAGCTGCGCCTGGACGCCAACGGCGCCTGGACCGTCGACGAGGCGGTGCGCACGATCGACGCGCTCGCTCGCGGCCGGCCTCGAGCTCGTCGAGGAGCCGGTCCACGGGCTCGGGCCGCTGCGCGAGGTGCGCGAGCGCGTCACGGTGCGGATCGCGATGGACGAGACCACCGACGAGCCGGGCGCGCTGGCGTCGGGCGCCGCCGACGCCGTCTGCCTGAAGCTCGCGCGCTGCGGCGGCATCTCCGGGCTGCTCGCCTGCGCGTCGCTCGTGCGCGCGTCCGGCGCCGAGCCCTACGTCGCCTCGACGTTCGACGGCCCGCTCGGGATCGCCGCCGCGCTGCACGCCGCCGCCGCGCTGCGCATCCAGGCGGCGTGCGGGCTGGCGACGCTCGACCTCTTCGCGGACGTCGAGCACGCGCTCGGCGGTCCGCGACGGGACGATCGCCGTGCCACGCGGTCCCGGCCTGCTGTGACCTCGCTGGCGCTGCGCATCGCCGGCTCCGCGCTGCGCCGCCCGGCGACGCGCCATCGCTACGGCGGGCACCCGCACCAGGTCGCCGACCTGCACCATCCGCACGGGCCGGGGCCGTATCCCGTCGTCGTCGTGCTGCACGGCGGCTACTGGCAGCGGCCGTACACGAAGCTCGTCATGCGCCCGCTGTGCGTCGACCTCGTGCGGCGCGGCTACGCGGCGTTCAACGTCGAGTACCGCCGGCTGGGCCGCGACGGCGGCGGCTGGCCGCAGACGTTCGACGACGTCGCGACGGCGATCGACCACCTCGCGCATCCCGGCCTGCGCGACGCGGGCCTGGACCTCGCGCGCGTGACGCTGCTGGGCCACTCGGCCGGCGGCCAGCTCGCGCTGTGGGCCGCCGGGCGGACGGAGCTTCCGCCCGGCGCGCCGGGCGCCGCGCCGCTGGTCGTCGCGCGCCGGGTGCTCGCGATGGCGGCCGTCTGCGCGCTGGAGAGCGCCGGCCGCCCGGCGCGGCTGCTGCTCGGCGGCGGGCCGTCCGAGGTCCCCGAGCGCTGGGCGCAGGCGGACCCGATGCGCCGCATCCCGCTCGACGTACCGGTCGGCCTCGTCCACGCGCAGGACGACGCGACGGTCTCCGTCGAGCGCTCGCGCGAGTACGCCGCCGAGGCGCGGGCGGCGGGCGCCGACGTCACGCTCGTCGAGCCGCCGGGCGGCCACCGCGACGTGATCGATCCGCAGAACAGGGCCTGGAAGGTCGCCGCGGCAGTGGCTGGCGGGCTCGGGCTCAGGCTCAGCCGGGAGCTTGGCGCGTAGCGCCAGGACGCGGCTCGCGCCGTCGCGCAGGCTGCGCTCCCCCACCGTCGCCGCGGCGGGCGGCGGCGAGCAGGCCCTCGGCCGCCTTCGCGCCCGGCCGCATAGCTCGAGGAGAACAGCGGCAGGTCGATCCCCGCCCGCACGGCCCGCACCGCGCGCCGGCCGTCGGAGCCGTAAGACGCGACGGCCGGCGTGCCGAGGTCGTCGGTCATGCTCACGCCGGTGAAGCCCAGGCGCTCGCGCAGCTCGCCCGTGACCCAGCGGCGCGAGAACGCCGCCGGGCGCGCGTCGAGCGCCGGGTAGACGGCCGTCGAGAGCATCACCGCGTCGACGCCGTCGCGCACGAGCTGGGCGAACGGCGGCTCGTCGACCGCGCGCAGCTCCGCCAGCGGCGTCGTGATCCGCGCCGCCGCGCTGTCGGTGTTGACGGTCGCCGCGCCGAAGCCGGGGTAGTGCTTGGCGGTCGCGCGGACGCCGCCCTCGTGCAGGCCGCCCGCGAACGCCGACGCGAATTGCGCGGCCTGAGCGTAGGTGCGCCGCTCGCGCGCGAGCGCCGCGCCGGGCCGCGCGACGTCCGCGACCGGCGCGAGGTCCATGTTCACGCCGGCGTTGCGCAGCGTGCGCGCCGCGGCCAGGCCGTCGGCGCGCGCCTGGCCGCGCTGCGCACGGCTGCGGCGGGCCGCCGCGGAGCGCCCGCGATCCGCCGCACCGGCCCGCCCTCCTGGTCGGCCATGACGATCAGCGGCGCGCGCAGCCCGTGCGGCCGGCGGATCGCCTGCAGGCTGCGCATCGTCGCGCGCACCTGCCCGGCCGAGCGCACGTTGCGGGCGAAGATGATCACGCCGGCGGCCTCGCCGCGGGCGATCCGGCGGCGCAGCGCGGGCGGCGGCTGGAGGCCGTCATAGGCGAAGATCATGTGCTGCCCGGCGGCCTGGCGCAGGGTCAGCGCAGGGCTCTGGGCGCGCGACGCGTGCGGCGCATCGAGCGCGAAGAGCGCGAGGATCCCGGCGACGAGGTGGCGCAGCACGTCACCATAGGGGTACAGCAGATGAGCGCCTCGCGCCTCGCCCCCCTTCCGTTCCTGCTCGTGGCGCTCGCTGCGCCGGCGCCGGCCGTGGCCCGCGCCGCGGCGTCGGCGACCTGCCCGCCGCGGCTGGTCGCGCGCTGCTTCACCCTCACCGTGCCGCTCGATCGCAGCGGCGTGGTGCCGGGCTCCGTGCGCCTGCGGGCGGCGTTGATCCGCTCGCGCACGGCCTCCCGGCCGCCGCTCATCGGGCTCACCGGCGGGCCCGGCCAGGCCGGCGTCGTCTTCGCCGAGACCTACGACATCCTCCTGCCGACCATGGGCCGCGACCTCGTCGTCTTCGACCAGCGCGGGACGGGCGGCTCGGGGCTGCTGCGCTGCACGGCGTTCGAGCGGCGCGTGCTGACGGGCCTGTCCAATCCCGCGGGCGCGTGCGGGCGCAGCCTCGGCCCGCGCCGCTCGTTCTACACGAGCGCGGACTCCGCGGACGACCTCGAGGCGCTGCGCGTCCGGCTCCGCGCGCCGCGGATCGCGCTGTACGCCGTCTCCTACGGGACGCGCGTCGCGCTCGAGTACGCCCGCCGCCACCCGCAGCGCGTCGAGCGGATGATCCTCGACTCGCCGATCGGGATCGACGCGCCCGACCCGCTCGCGCGCGAGACGTTCGCCGCCGTGCCGCGCGTCGTGCGCGACGTCTGCCGCGCCGGCTGCGGCGGCGCCGGCGCGCACCCCGTCTCGGACCTCGCACGGCTGCGCGCGCGGCTGCGCCGCGCGCCGATCCGCCACGTCCTGCGGCGCGGCGCACGGCGCGTGCCGGTCCGCGTCAGCGCCGACGACCTGCTGTCGATGCTCGTCACCGGCGACCTTGAGCCCGAGCTGCTGGCCGAGATCCCGCCGGCTGTGCGTGCGGCGCTCGCGGGGCACGGCGGCGCGCTGGCGCGGCTGAAGCTCCGGCTCCTGAGCATCGATTCAGGCGGGCCGATCAGCGAGTTCAGCCCGGCGCTGTTCGCCACGACGACCTGTGAGGAGTCGCCGCTGGCGTGGGATCCCGCGGCGGGCCCGGCGCAGCGCCGCAGCCAGGCCCGCGCGGCGGCCGACGCGACCTCCGCGGCCGCGTTCTACCCGTTCGACCGGCGGGCGGGGATCGTCGCCGGGCCATTGCCGCTGTGCGCCGACTGGCCCGCGCCGGCACGGGCGGTGGCGCCGGAGCCGCCGCTGCCGGCCGGCGTTCCCGCGCTCGTCCTGTCGGGCGAGCTCGACCTGCGCACGCCGCTGGAGACCGCGCGGGCGCTGGCGCGCGCGCTTCCCGGCGCGCGTCTGCTCGTCGAGCGCGGCGTCGGCCACTCGGTCCTCGGCGCCGACCCGGGCGGCTGCGCGGACGCCGCGGTCGGCGCGTTCCTCGGCGGCGCCGCCCTGCCGCGCTGCCGCCGCGGCGGTGCGTCGCTCACCCTCTCGGCCCAGGACGTCGACAGTCCTGTCAGCTCACGCGCAAACCGGGTAGAGCGGCACGCATGGACGAGCTTCTACCGGGCCTCCTCCACTGGACGACGTTCCATGACGGGATCGGCGCCCGCGTCAGCTCGTACTACGTGGAGCCGGCCGGCGCGCTGATCGACCCACGCGTGCCCGACGACGGGATGGGCGCCTTGGCGGGCCGCGGATCGCCGCAGCAGGTCGTGCTCACGAGCGGCCTGCACTGCCGCCACGCCGTGCTCTTCGCCGAGTCGTTCGGCTGCGTCGTCCGCGCCTCGCCCGAGGCGCTCGAGCGCCTCGGCGGCGAACTCGACGCCGAGCCCTATACGGACGGCGACGAGATCGCCCCACGGGTCACCGCGATCCACGTCGGCCGGATCTGCCCCGACGAGTACGCGCTGCACATCGCCGTCGGGGAGGGCGCGATCGCCTTCGCCGACGCCCTGCAGCGCTACGCCGGCGTGCTCGGCTTCTTCTCCGACGAGCTGCTCGGTGACGATCCCGCGACGGTCAAGGCGGGCCTCGTCGACGCGTTCGGGGGCCTCCTGACGCGTGATTTCGATCACCTGCTCTTCGCGCACGGCGAGCCGCTGATCGGCGGCGGGAAGGCGGCGCTGCGCGACTTCGTGAAGTCGGCCGTCGGGGACGGCGGCGGGCAGGTCGCCTAGCCGACGGCGCGGGCGCTGGCGCGGTGAGGTCTCGATGGCTGGGCGAGTGCTCGGGCGCTCGCGAACAGCATCTCTGAGGAAGGGTGGGATCGTGCTCCGGGTGCTCCTGTGAGCGGACCGGACGATCGCGGCGGGGGGTGTGGGGCTTTACGCAGCCTCAGGCTTCCTAAGGCCCCACACCCCGACCGATCAGGTTCCGGATGTGGGGCTTTACGGACGTTCTGCGTTCGAAACGCCCCACACCCCCGCCGCCCCCACCCGGGAGCACCACGGCCCGACGGCCCTCCCACCCTTATCGATGCTGTTCACGAACGACCGCGGCCACCGCCAGGACCGGACCGACCCGAGGCCCGGAACGCGGGCTCGTCGCTCACGTCAGACCGCGTCGCCGATCGCGGCCGCGACGGCCGCAGGCGCCTCGAGCGCCAGCGCGTGCCCCGCGCCCGGCACGACGGTGAGGACCCCACGCGGCAACGCGGCGGCGAGCCGCTCGCCGAGCGCCACGAACTTCGCGTCGCGCTCGCCCGCGAGGACCGCCACCGGCATCGTCAGCTCGCCGAGACGGTCCCACAACGGCGCCATCACGCCGGTTCCGATCCCGCGCAGCGCGGCGGCGACGTGCACCGGCTCGTTGGAGAGCCGGTCCGCGCGGGCGGCGGCGGCGACCTCGGCCGTCTGGGTCGCAAACAGCGGCTGCGCGCCCCAGCGGTCCGCGACCTCGCTCATGAGACGGCCGTCGGTCTGCATCCAGTCCGCGAGCGCCGCGTCGGCGGCGCGCCGCCGCTCGCGCTCCGCCTCGTCCTCGATCCCAGCGGTCGCCGACACGAGCACGAGCCGGCGCAGGCGCTCGGGGTGGGCGAGCGCGACGTGCAGCGCCAGGCGCCCGCCCTGCGAGTAGCCGGCCAGCGCGAACGGGGCGGGCACGAGCCGCACGGCGTCCGCCACGCAGGCGGCGAAGTCGATCGGCCGCCGCGTCGCCGCCGCTCCATGCCCGCGGATGTCCGGGGCGAGCGGGCGGTAGCGTTCCGCGCCGAGGTGGCGCACCACCTCGTCCCAGCCGCGCCCGGTCTGCATGAAGCCGTGTAGGAGGAGGAGCGGCTCGGGCACGTCCGTCATCATGCCCGCCCGCCCCGACACCCACCTGCTGCTGCGCGCGTTCGCCGACGAGCTCGCTCGCTGCGGGGTGCGCGAGGCCTGCACCTCGCCGGGTTCGCGCTCGTCGCCGCTCGTCCTGGCGCTCGCGCGCGAGAGCCGCCTGCGCTGCTTCTCGCACATCGACGAGCGCTGCGCGGGCTTCTTCGCGCTCGGCGCGGCGAAGCGCAGCGGGCGGGCGGTGGCGGTCACCTGCACGTCGGGCACCGCTGCGGCGAACCTCGCGCCGGCCGTCATCGAGGCGTGCCAGGCACGCGTCCCGCTCGTCGTGCTGACGGCCGACCGGCCGCCCGAGCTGCGCGAGATCGGCGCCGGGCAGACGATCGACCAGATCGACCTCTACGGCAGCGCCGCGAAATGGTTCTTCGAGGTCGGCACCCACGACGCGACGCCCGAGCGCGTGCGCTGGATGCGTGCCCTCGCCTGCCGCGCGGCCTGGACGGCGCTGGAGGGCCGCCCGGGACCGGTGCACCTGAACTTCGCGCTGCGCGAACCGCTCGTGGCGGCTCCCGAGCTCGGCGACGATCCGCAGCCCGGCCGCGGCGGCGGGCGGCCGTGGGTGCTGCGCTCGACGCCCGGCGAGGACGCCGCCGCGGCGGGGCGCGCGCTCGCCGTCGTCGCACGCGACGCGCACCGGCCGGTCGTCGTCGCGGGGCGCGAGGAGCCCGGCCTGGAGGCGGTCGCGGCCGTCTGCGAGCGGCTCGGCTGGCCGCTGCTCGCCGACCCGCTGAGCGGCGCGCGCCGCGGCGGCGCCGCGATCGCGCACTACGACGCCCTGCTGCGCGTCGAGGACTTCGCCGCCGCGCGGCGCCCGGACCTCGTCGTGCGTTGCGGGGACCTGCCCACGTCCAAGCCGCTGCGGGCGTGGCTCGACGGCCTCGGCCCCGGCGTGACGCAGCTCGGCTTCGACCCCCACGGCGCATGGCAGGACCCCGGCGCCTCGCTGGAGATCGTGCTCGCGGCCGCCGCCGCGCCGACGCTCGCCGCCGCGGCCGGGCACACGCCGACGGCCGACCCGGACTGGCTGCGCTCCTGGCGCACCGCCGATGCCGCAGCCGCTGCGGCGATCGACGGCGTGCTCGGCGGCGGCGGCCTCTCCGAGCCGCTCGTCGCCCGCACGCTCGTCGCCGAGCTGCCGGCCGACGCGACGCTGTTCGTCGCCTCCTCGATGCCGGTGCGTGACGTCGAGTCGTTCGCCGCGGTGCGCGACGACGCGCCGCGCGTGCTCTGCAACCGCGGCGCCAACGGCATCGACGGCACCGTCTCCAGCGCGTTCGGCGCGGCGGCGGTGGCGCGGGGGCGCGTCGTGCTGCTGATCGGCGACGTCGCGCTGGCGTATGACATCGGCGCGCTCCTGGCCGCGTCGCGACTGGGGCTGTCGCTGACGATCGTGCTGCTCGACAACGACGGCGGCGGCATCTTCGAGTTCCTGCCGATCGCGGGTCAGCGCGACGTGTTCGAGGAGCACGTCGCGACGCCGCACGGGCTGGACTTCGCGCATGCGGCGGCGCTGTACGGGTGCGCGTTCGCCGACGTGACGGATCTCGGCGGGCTGCGCGGCGCGCTCGACGAGGCCCTGGCCGGCGAGCGGACCACGATCGTCCGCGTGGCGAGCGAGCGGGCGGCCAACCTGGCGTTGCACCGGGAGCTCACGGCTGCCGTGGCGGCAGCGATGGCGAGCTAGTGGCGCTCGCCGGAGGCACCGCCACCCACTGGACCAGCTGGACGACGACGCCGCAGGGATCGGTGACCTGGAAGAAGCGTTCCCCCCACGCCTCGGTCGCGATCGGCGTGGTGATCTCGACCTCCGCCCGCCTGAGCCGCTCGTACTCGACGTCGATGTCATCGACCTCGAAGACGACGAGCAGGCCGTCGGCCCGGCGGCCGGCAAGTGCCGCCGGCTTGAATGTGGGCAGTCCGGTCGCGAGGTAGATGACGTTGAACCCGGCGTCCGGTCGCGAGAGCGACACGAATCCGTCGGCGGCCATGTGCGGCGCGAACCCGAAGTGCTCGGACAGAAAGGACGCCGACGCCTGCGGATCGTCGACGTTGAGCGAGATTGCGGACGCGGTGATCTGCATACGGCTCCTCCCAGCGGGCGGGCACGGACGGCGACTACTCCGTACAGTGTATAGAGATACGTGATGACGGGTACTCGGCGATGACGACGACCAGGACCGGTGCGGGCGACCCGGTCCGCACGCTGCGACTGCTGTGGCGCAAGCAGATGAGCGAGGGCGCGCGGCGCGGGCCGCGCCCGCGCCTGGACGTCGACGACGTCGTCGAGGCGGCGATCGCGATCGCCGTCACCGACGGCCTGGAGGCGGTGACGATGCGCGCCCTGAGCGCCCGGCTCGGCGTGTCGACGATGACGCTCTACACCTATGTGCCCGGCAAGACCGAGTTGCTGGACCTCATGCTCGACACCATCTACGGCGCGATGCCGCGCGAGGCGTGGTCCTCACAACAGAGCTGGCGGACCAGGTTGCGGGCGGTCGCGGACGCCAACCGAGCGCTGTACGCAGCTCATCGATGGGCCGCTCGGGTGTCCACGGCCCGCCCGCCGCTGGGACCGGGGCAGCTCGCCAAGTACGACCACGAGCTGTCCGCCCTCGCAGGCCTGGGATTGAGCGACATCGAGATGGACGCCGCGTTGACCTTCCTTCTGGGCTTCGTCCAGTGGGCGGCAACGGCCGCGCTCGACGCCGGCGATCCCGCCGACGAGCTGCAATGGTGGAGCCAAGCCGGACCGTTGCTCGAGCAGACCGCCGATCCGGCGCGCTATCCGCTGGCGTCACGAATCGGCTCCGCGGCCGGCCAAGCCCAAGGCGCCGCCTTTCACGCCGGGCGGGCGTACGCGTTCGGACTCGATCGCGTCCTCGATGGCCTCGACAGGCTCATCGACCAGCACGCAGGCGCCTGACCGTCACCGCCTCGGGCTTATCCCGGCGGCCAGTTCAGGTTCGCGCACACGCGTTCGAGTAGGGCGATGAGCTGGCGGCGCTCCGCGTCGCTCAGGCCACGCAGCGCCTCTTCGGCGACGCCGTCGAGCAGACCCGGGACGGCCTGGGCTGCCTGACGTCCTTCGGGCGTGAGCGAGATGCGTACCCGCCGGCCGTCGGCCGGATCGCGGGCGCGGCGGCGAGGAGGCCCGCGGCCTCCATCCGCTGGATCATCCGAACCGCGGTCGGCACCTCGACGTGCATGCGGCGCGCAAGCTCGCCGGTGGTCAGCGACGCCTCCCCGCGAAGGGCCTCCAGGAGGAAGTTCTGGCCCGGATGGACGCCGAGCGCTCGCATCCTCCCCGTCGCCGCCGCCTTGAACGCACGCGAGCACGCCGACAGCGTGTCGCGGAAGCGCTGCGTGTCCGAGATCGCCATGGCCACAGCGTAGATCGGTAGTCGGCTAGATAAACTAGGTAGCCGGCTAGTGAAAGGGCGGTGGACATGGACCTTGGACTGCAGGACCGGCGCGTGCTGGTGACCGGAGGGTCGGGCAAGATCGGCCGCGCGATCGCCGTCGCGTTCGCCGACGAGGGCGCGCGCGTGGCGCTCACTTATCACGAGCGCGCCGAGGAGGCGCGACGGACGGCGCAGGCGGTGACGGAGACCGGCGCAACCGCGAGCATCGCGCCGCTGGACCTGAGCGACGTTGCAGGCATCCGCGCATCCGTGGCGGCGATCGAGGATGACCTCGGCGGCGGCATCGACGTGCTCGTCAACAACGCCGTCGCGTGGCCCGCGCGCGCGCCCGGCGTGCCGTTCGAGGCGGTCTCGCTGGAGGCGATCCACGCGTCGGTGGAGGCCAACCTCGTCGGGCACTACGCGCTCAGCCAAGCGGTCGTGGGGTCGATGCGCCAGCGGCGCTGGGGCCGCATCGTGCACGTCTCCACCGGGCTTGTGGAAGACGGGTTCCCCGGCTCGGCGCCCTACACGACGCCCAAAGCCGGCCTGCACGGACTCGCGCGCACGATGTCGCGCGAGCTGGCCGGCGCCGGCATCTACAGCAACGTTGTGATGGCGGGCTTCGTGCCAGGCCCGGCGATGCCGGCGGCGATCGTCGAGCAAGGGCGCCGCTCGGCGGCGACCGGCCGGCTCACCACGCCCGAGGACGTCGCCAACGTCATCGTCTTCCTCTGCTCGCAGGCCAACGGCAACGTCACCGGCGAGACGCTGCGCGCCGACGGCCACTTCCTGGCGATCGCAGCCTGACGGCGCGCGCTCCCGGCCCGATCGCGCCGACCGGCTCTACAGTCGCCTCCGATGACCGATGGCTACCGCGACGCGCTGCTGGACTGGCTCGCCTGCGCCGCGCGCGGCGCCCGCGAGCCCGCCGCCGTCGCCGCGCGCGCGGCGGGCGATGGGCTGCTCGAGCGCGTCGCGGCGGCAGGCGCCGCCGGCCACGTGCTGGACTTCGACGACACGTACGCGCCCGGCCTCGCGCACCTCAGCGCAGCCACCGCGCCCGCGGCGGTCGTGCTCGGCGCCGAGCTGGGCGCCGATGTCGGCGCCGTGCTCGACGCCTACGCCGCCGGTTTTGAGGCGATGGGCGCGCTCGCCCGCGCCTGCCACCCGGCGCTCTACGACGGCGGCTGGCACCCGACCGCGGTCTGCGGCACGGCCGGCGCGGCCGTCGCAGCGGCGCGCCTGCTCGCGCTCGATCGCGAGCGCACGCGCACGGCGATCGCGCTCGCGCTGCTGCGCGCCGGCGGCCTGCGCGCGGCGTTCGGCTCGGACGGCAAGGCGCTGCAGGTCGGCCTCGCCGCCGCAGCCGGCGTGCAGGCCGCGCGTCTCGCCGCTGCCGGCGCGCGGGTCGACGCCGCTGCGATCGCCGGCGATCGAGCGGGGTTCGCCGCGGCCTTCGGCGTGACGACGAGCGCCGCGACGCTCGACGACATGCTCGACGGCGCACAGGCGATCGAGAGCAACTGGATCAAGGCCTATCCGTGCTGCCTGCAGACGCACGCGGCGATCGACGCGGCGCTCGCGGTCGCGGCCCCGCAACCCGGCGCGGCGGCGCAGATCGCGGTCGTCGTCCACCCCGTCTCGCGGCAGGCCGCCGCGCTCGACGGCGTCCGCGACGGGCTCGAGGCGAAGTTCTCGATCCCCTACCTCACCGCCTACGCCCTGCTGCACGGCGCGCCCGGCGTCGACGCGTTCGCCGGCGTCGACGCCGAAGCAGCCGCGCTCGGAGCCCGGATCGCCGTCCGCACCGACCCCGCGCTCGCGCCCGACGAGGCGCTGCTGGAGATCGACGGCCGGACCGCCGCGCGCATCGGCGCGCCGCGCGGCTGTCCTGCCAACCCGCTCGACGCCGCGGCGCTGCGGGCAAAGGTGAGAGCGCTCGCGGGCGACGCGCTCGACGGTGCGCTCGCCGACCCGCGGCGCCCGGCCGCGACCCTGCTGACACCGCGACCGAGCGGTCTTAAATGACGACGGGCGGGCCCGGAGGGCCCGCCCGCCGATAGCGCCGGCCAGGCGGCGCTACGCCAAGCCGCGCCTCTTCATGTTCGAGGCCGTCGCCCCGCTGGATAGCAGCCCGATCGTCAGCAGCGCGACCCCGCTGAGAAGATGCAGGAAGTGGGCCGGATCGCTCGCGGTGCTGATGCCGAGGATCGTGAGGTTGTCGCTCGCGGTGACGCCGATGACGAACGCGACGATGTAGAAGAGCCCCACGCCCATGACCGCACCTTCGGCCGCGGCATCGTTCTTCTGCATCGCAAGGATCACCAGCAGCAACCCGATGCCGATGTGCACGAGGTTCTGGAACTGGTTGATGTGGATGCCGACGATCGAATCGCCGTGATCACCCTGTCAGCGCGCCGCCGAAGCCGGTGATGAAGAAGCCGACGACTCCCAGCGCAACATAGAACGCGCCGAACGCCGCACCGGCCCTTGCCGCAAGGCTCGTGCCCATTAGATACCTCCCCACTCGAATATTGACCGCCGGCACCGGGGTGCCGTACTGCTCCCCTGAGCCCGTATCGCAGACCGTACGGATTCCGACGCGAATGTCAACGCGCCACGTCGAACCCTACCGCGACCACAACATGGAAGCGTTCCCACGCCAATTGCAGGCGCTCAGCCTGCCAGCACCGGCAGCAGCGCCGCGAGCTTGACGTCCGTCTCGGCGAGCTCGGCGGTCGGGTCGGAGTCGCGCACGACGCCGACGCCGGCATAGCAGCGCGCGAGCGGGCCGCGCAGCAGCGCGCAGCGCAGCGCGACGCAGAACTCGCCGTCCTCGTTGGTGTCCGTCCAGCCGACCGGCCCGGCGTACCAGCCGCGATCGAGCCCCTCGAGCGCCGGGATCAGCGGCTCGGCGACCGCGAACGGCTCACCGCCGACGGCCGGCGTGGGGTGCAGCACGCCGGCCAGCCGCACCGCGCCGACAGGGTGCGCGAGCTGGGCGCGGATCGGCGTGGCGAGGTGCTGGATGTTCGTCATCTTCACGATCACCGGCTCCTCGGCGGCCGCGACCCAGACGCTGTGCGGACGCAGCGCGCGCTCGATCCGGCGGGCGACGATCGCCTGCTCGACGCGGTCCTTGCCGGACTGCAGCAGCTGCTCGCCGAGATGGTCGTCGACGGACGGGTCCGCGCTGCGCCGCGTCGAGCCCGCCAGCGCGAGCGTGCTCGCGCGCATCCCCTCGCGGCGGATCAGCAGCTCCGGGCTGGCGGCGACGAACGCCGCGTCGCCGCGGCCGGCGCAGAAGCAGAAGCAGGACGGGAAACCCTCGCGCAGGACGCCGTAGATCGCGGCGGCGTCATACGCCGCCGGCGCGTGGACCTGTACCTCGCGCGCGAGGACGATCTTCTCCATCGTGCCCGCGCGGATGCGCTCGACGGCGCGCGCGACGGCGGCCTCGTAGTGCTCGGGCGGCGCGCTGCCCGCCACCTGGTAGCGCCCGACCGGGTCGGGATCGAGCAGCGCCAGCGGACTGCTGCGCAGCTCGCCGAGGCGCAGCTCGATGCGCGCGAGCAGGTCGTCGGCGGTATCGTCGGCACTGGCGAGCGCGGCAACGGTCAGCGTCACCTCGTCGCCCGTGCGCGCGAGGGCGACCTCCGGCACGTGCAGCGAGGCCGGCGCGAAGCCCGACCAGTGCGGGCTCGCGCCGCCGTCGGGCGCGAACGCGAAGCCGCCGACCGCGATCAGCCCCGCGCCGCGCGCGTCCGCGGCGTCGCACAGCGCCACGGCCGCGAGCTCGCGCCAGCGCGCCGCGACCTCCTCGAAGCGCCGCGGCCCGCGCGCCTCCAGCGCGACCGCGCAGCCGAGCGCCGCGACCGCCGTGCGGTCGCGCTCGGGCTGCTCGAGGCAGAACCACGGCTCGCCGGCCCGGCGCGAGCCGAACACGACCGCCGACGGATCGACGTCGTGCGCAACCGCCATCGTCAGCGCCGCGAGCACGCCGCCGCCGGCGCGACCGCCGCGCGCGCGCCGCGCGCGCCTGACGGCCTGATCGAGGCGCTTGCGCAGGCGGCCGCGGTCGTGTTCGCCCAGCGCGAACCGCGGCTCGCCGACGCGCGTGCGGGTCGTTGGCATCGGCGGCCGGGTCCCGTCGGTTCAGGCGGGAACGGCCGCGCGGCCGTGGCTCACGTCTCGCCCCGGCCGCGGCTGATCGCGATCTCGCCGGTGCGCATCATCTCGATGAGCCCGAACGGGCGCACCATGCGCTCGAAGGCCTCGATCTTGTCCGTCGTCCCGGTCACCTCGACGATCACCGAGCGGCGCGTCACGTCGACGACCTTTCCTCGGAAGATCTCCGAGATCTGCATGACCTCCGCGCGCTGCGGGCCCTCGACGGCGACCTTGAAGAGCGCGAGCTCGCGCGCGACCGTGTCGGCCGGCTCGAGGTCGCGGATCTTCAGGACGTTGATGAGCTTGTGCAGCTGCTTGGTGACCTGGTCGACCGAGTGCACCGCGCCGTCGAACGTCAGCGTGATGCGCGAGTACTGCTCGTCCTCGGTCGGCCCGACCGTCAGCGTGTCGATGTTGTAGCCGCGCCGCGCGAACAGCCCGGCGATCCGCGTCAGGACACCCGCCTTGTTCTCGACGAGGATCGACAGGATGTGCTTGCGGCCGCTGTGCGCGTTGGCGGTCGCCTCGAGCTCCTCGAGGCTCAGCAGCTCCTTCGTGCCTGGTTCGCCCATGATCGCCACCCCCTACCCGACCATGTCGCGCGCGGGTGCGCCCGGCGCGATCATCGGATACGTGTTCTCCTCGCGCGTGACGCGCACGTCGACCACCACGGGACCCTCGGTCGCGAGCGCCTGCTTCATGTCGTCGACGAGCGTCGCCTTGTCGGTGAAGCGCATCCCGGTCGCCCCGTAGGCGTCCGCCAGCTTGACGAAGTCCGGGAACGAGCCCATGTCGACGTGCGAGTAGCGCTTGTCCCAGAAGAGCTCCTGCCACTGGCGGACCATGCCCAGGTAGCCGTTGTTCATGATGAACACCTTCACCGGGATCTTGTCCTCAGAGCAGGTCGCGAGCTCCTGGATGTTCATCTGGATCGAGCCGTCGCCCGCGATGCAGACGACGAGCTGGTCGGGGCAGCCGACCTGCGCGCCGAGCGCCGCCGGCAGGCCGAAGCCCATCGTCCCCAGGCCGCCGGAGTTGATCCACCGGCGCGGCTTGTTGAAGTGGTAGTGCTGCGCCGCCCACATCTGGTGCTGGCCGACGTCGGAGGTGACGATCGCCTCGCCGCCGGTCGCCTCGTAGAGCGCCTGGACCATGAACTGCGGCTTGATCTCCGCGTCGGTCGAGTCGGTGTAGGCGAGCGGGTACTTCTCCTGCCATCCGCGGATCTTCTGCCACCACTCGTCGGTCCGCGACGGGTCGACGCCCTCGAGCGCGCGGTACTCCTTGATGAGCTTCGTCAGGACGTTCCTGGCGTCGCCGACGATCGGGATGTGCGCGGGGATCGTCTTGGAGATCTCGGCCGGGTCGACGTCGATGTGGATGAACTTCGCGTGCGGCGCGAACTCCGAGATCTTGCCGGTGATGCGATCGTCGAAGCGCGCGCCGATGGCGCAGATGAGGTCCGCCTCGTCCATCGCGTAGTTCGCCGTCCGCGTCCCGTGCATCCCGAGCATGCCGAGCCACTGCGGGTGCGGCGCCGGGAAGGCGCCGAGCCCCATGAGCGTGCACGTGACGGGAAACTTGTCGCTCGTCGCGAACGCGACCAGCTCCTTGGAGGCGTTGGCGTTGACGACGCCGCCGCCCGCGTAGATCACGGGGCGGCGCGCGGAGGCCATCGCCTTCGCCGCCTGGCGGATCTGCTTCGTGTTGCCGTCGATCGTCGGCTGGTAGCCGGGCAGGTGCAGGTCCGTGATCGGCTGGTAGTCGATGTCGGCGCGGCTGAGATCCTGCGGGATGTCGACGACGACCGGCCCCGGGCGCCCCGAGCGCGCGATGTGGAACGCCTCGTGGATCGCGCGCGGGATCTCCAGCGGCGAGCGGATCTGGAAGCTGTGCTTGACGACCGGCATCGTGATGCCGAGCGTGTCGGTCTCCTGGAACCCGTCGGTGCCGATGAGGTCGGTGCGCACCTGGCCGGTGATGAACACCGTCGGCACCGAGTCCATCATCGCGTCGACGATCGGCGTGACGACGTTCGTCGCGCCCGGGCCGGAGGTGGCGAACGCGACGCCGACCTTGCCGGTGGCCTTCGCGTAGCCCTCGGCGGCGTGGCCGCCGCCGGCCTCGTGACGCACGAGGACGTGGCGGATTCCGGCATCGACGAACGCGTCGTAGGTCGGCAGGTTCGCCCCGCCCGGGAGGCCGAATACGACCTCGACACCCTCTGCCTTCAGGCACTCCATGATGGCATCGACCGCGCGCATATCACGACCTCCTCTCGGCATGTGAACGTGCCGGCCACGGTGGCCGGCGTGGGGAACTGAGGTTAGCCGCTCAGCGAGCCAGCGGTGACTGGCTCTCCGGCGCGATCGCGGCGTCGGGAAACTCCAGCTCGGTCCCGCAGCGCACGCACAGCGCGTCGTAGAGCTTGCAGACGCGCCCGCAGGTCGGGCACTGGCGGCGCAGCTCGTCGCGCTCGGAGCGGTAGGCGATGGCGGTGAGCAGCCCGATGACCGGCACCACCGCCGAGACGATGAACCAGATGAAGAACGAGCTGCCCTTGATCCTGCCGACGATCCCGCCGGCGAGGCCGAAGCTCAGCGCGATGACGACGTAGGCGCCCCCGGCCATGGCGGGCGCCTCGTCAGAGGACGCGGATCGCCCAGATGACGGCGAAGATCGCCAGCACGACGACGATGACGGTCGCGGCGGCGGTGACCAAGCCGATGACGACCTTGAAGATGATCCAGGCCGCGATCAGGAGGACCACCAACGCGAGCGCCCGCTTGCCGAGAGAGGAGCCGCGTGAAGGAGTGGAGGTAGACATCCTTCAAGCGTACCTCCCGGGCGAGCGGGCGCGCGCGGGACAGGTGCGGCGATTCTGGTTGAGGGTCAGTCGTAGCTTCTGCGCAGGTGCGCGAAGCGGTCCAGCGACGGTTCCGGCCGGGTGAAGAGCGAAACCCGCGCCAGGCGGTAACGCCGGACGACGGGATCCTTCGATGTGGTGGTCGGTGTGGCAGCGACCTCGAGGAGGGCGCGGCGTGTCATGTCACGGGGGGCAGGCATAGAGCGCATGATTCTCCAACCCACCGAGATCCACATTGGACCGGTGTCGTAGATTCAGTTTGCGGCGCTCGACGCGCTGTCGAACCGAAAACGCGCTGCATCCAGCGCAGGACGCATCTCCGCGCGCATCCGCCGGCGCAGCCGCCAGCGCGCGCCGGAGAACGACAGGTTCGGCGACGGTCGCGAAGCCCTGCTCGTCGCTGCGCAGGGCGAGCAGCAGGTGCGCGATGCGATCGCCGGAGGGCAGCTCGCCGGCGCCGGGATGGTTCGCGTCGACCTTGATGCAGTAGCAGTAGGCCCGCCCACGGTGGCCGTGCAGCAGCACGGCGCCGGCCTCGCCGACGAGCCACGTGCCGAGCCGGCCGGGCTCGAGCACGAGGCCCGTGCGGGCGTGCAGCTCGCGCGCGTCGTGGCCGACGAGGTCGCCGAGCAGGCCGACGGAGCGCTGCTCGGAGGCCGCGTCGGGCTGGCGGCCGCGCGGGCGCAGGACGTTGGCACCGCGCTGGGCGTAGAGCTCCGGGATCACCCAGGCGTGGGCGACGCAGGCGAGCGCCACCGGCAGCGCGAGCGGCTGCACCGCCATGAGCAGCGCGGCGGCGCCGAGGAACGGGACGACGTGGAAGACGGCGGTCAGCGTCCAGAGGCGGCCCTGATGGCGCAGGCGCGTGGCGTCGACACGCGTGCGCCAGTAGAGCGCCTCGGCCTCCGGCAGGACCTCGACGGCGGCCATCGCCGGGTGTGTCAGCCGCCGGCGAGCGGCAGGCGCAGGATCACGAGGTCGGCGTCGACCGGCAGCTCGCGGACCTGCTCCGCCTGCCCGGGCCCGGCGCTGACCATCGCCAGATAGCCGCGGTCCAGCTCGGCGCGAAACGCGGTGACCGCCGCCTCGACGGCGGCGGGATCCCCGGGTGTCCACTCGGCGACCGTCGAGTGACCGGTGTGGTCCATGCGGATGAGCTTCGACATCGCGTGCCTCCTTCGGCGCCGGGGACTCGTCAGATGGTACGCCTCGCGAGGACGCTCCGGGGCGCCTTTTGTGCGCGGCGAACGCTGGTCCGGACGGGCGGTTACGCCGCCGCTCGTGGAGCATCGATGCTCGCGGCGGCTCCCGCGCTGGTGAACTGCATCGATGAAGGAGTGGGTGTTTGAGCGCCCCGGCGTTCCTGCGGACGCGCGCCCGGGCCGGTCCGTGTCGCCTTGTGATCGGATATGGATCACAAGACGACATGACGGTCCCCCGCCATGGGGGTCTTGCGGGTTATGCGCCATATGGGCCGATAACCCGCACGACCCCCGTCCGACAGCGCGACTCGGGAGCACCGGTGCGCCCAGCCCACCGCACCTGTCATCGATGCTGTTCGCATGCGCTCGCAGCCCCGCGGACCGCTGAGAGCACGGCGATTGCTCGCGTACTAGACGCCGAGCTTCTGGCGCACGATCCGCGTGACCTCGGCGCCGTCGGCGCGGCCCTTCGTCTCGCGCATGACGTGGCCGATGATCGCGCCGATCGCCTTCATGTTGCCCGCGCGGATCTTCTCCGCGGCGTCGGCGTTGGCGGCGAGCGCGGCCTCGACGATCGGGTCCAGCGCGTCGTCGCCGCCGGCCATCGCGCCGAGACCCTCGGCCTCGACGATCTGCGCCGGGTCGCCGCCGTCGGCGACGAGCCGGTCCAGCACGAGCTTGGCGTTGTTCACCGTCACGGCCTTCTCGGAGACGAGCGCGACGAGCCTGGCGAGCGCGTCGGGGCGGACCTTCGACGCGTTCGGGTCCTCCTCGCCGACGCGCGCGACGAGCTCGTTGCAGACCCAGTTGGCGAGCGGCTGGATGATGACGCCCACCGGCGAGTTACCAGACGCCAGCGCGGCCTCGAAGTAGTCGCCGAGCTCCGTGCGCCAGGCCAGCTGGCGCGCGCTCGCCGCGCTGACGCCGAGCTCCTGCAGGCGCTCCTCGCGGGCGGCCGGCAGCTCGGGCATGGCCGCGCGCGCCGCCGCGAGCATCTCCTCGGACGTCGCGACGGGGACGAGGTCGGGCTCGGGGAAGTAGCGGTAGTCGTGCGCCTCCTCCTTGGAGCGCAGCGACGTGATCCGCTCGGTGTGGGGATCGAAGTGCAGCGTCTCCTGCACGACCTGCCCGCCGGCGCGCAGCAGCGCCTCCTGGCGGGCGATCTCGGCGTTGATGCCGCGCTCGAGGAAGCGGAAGGAGTTCATGTTCTTCAGCTCGGTCTTCGTGCCCAGGCCGGTCGCGCCGACCGGGCGGATCGAGATGTTCGCGTCGCAGCGCAGCGAGCCCTCCTCCATGTTCACGTCGCTGACGCCGAGGCTGCGCAGCGTCGTGCGCAGGAGCGTGAGCCACTCGCGCGCCTGCGCGGCGGAGCGCACGTCGGGCTCGGTGACGATCTCGGCCAGCGGCGTGCCGCCGCGGTTGAAGTCCACGACCGACGCGTCCGAGCCGTGGATGCGCCCGCTCGAGCCGGCGTGGACGAGCTTCGCCGCGTCCTCCTCGAGGTGCACGCGGTGGATGCGCACGTCGCCGAGGTGGCCGCCGCGGCACAGCGGCTCGTCGTACTGGCTGATCTGGTAGCCCTTGGGCAGGTCGGGATAGAAGTAGTTCTTGCGATGGAAGATCGAGCGCGGCGCGAGGTCCGAGCCGAGCGCGAGGCCGATCATCAGCCCGAAGTGGATCGCCTGCGCGTTGGCGCGCGGCAGCGTTCCGGGCAGGCCGAGGCAGACCGGGCAGGTCAGCGTGTTCGGCGGCTCGCCGAAGGCCAGCGCGCAGCCGCAGAACATCTTCGTCCTCGTCGAGAGCTGGACGTGGATCTCCAGGCCGATGACGGGCTCGAACTCGGCGCTCATGCGGTGTGGTTCCTCGCGCCTGTGGCCGTGGCCTCGAAGCCGATCGCCTGCTCCAGCGCGTACGCCGCCTCCAGGATCCGGTTCTCGCTGAACGCCGGGCCGGCGAGCTGAAAGCCCGTCGGCAGGCCGTCGCTCAGGCCGTTGGGGATCGAGATCGCGGGGATCCCGGCGAGCGACATCGGCACCGTGCAGTAGTCGTTGAGGTACATCGACAGCGGGTCGGCGGTCTTCGCGCCGAGCTCGAACGCGACGGACGGCGACGTCGGCGTGACGACGAAGTCGAACGCGTCGAACGCCGTGCGGAAGTCGTCGGCGATCTTCGTCCGCACGCGCTGCGCGCGGCCGTAGTAGGCGTCGTAGTAGCCGCTGGACAGCGAGTACGTGCCGAGCATGATGCGCCGCTTGACCTCCGGGCCGAAGCCCTGGCTGCGGGTCTTCGTGTACATCCCGACGAGGCCGCCGTTCTCGACGCGCAGGCCGTAGCGCACGCCGTCGTAGCGGGCGAGGTTCGACGACGCCTCGGCGGGCGCGAGCACGTAGTAGGCGCTCAGCGCGTGCGGGGCGTGCGGCAGGTGGCACGTGTGGATCGAGGCCCCGAGCGACTCGGCGAGCTTCAGCGTCGCGTTGAAGGCGTCGAGCACGCCGGCGTCGATGCCGACGTCGCCCTGGCCCGAGAGCTCCTCCGGCACGCCGAGCCGGATGCCCGCCAGCGAGTCGCTGCGCGGCAGCGCGATCTCGCCGGGGAAGCCGATCGACGTCGAGTCGCGGGGATCCTGGCCGACCATGTGCCTGAGCAGCAGCGCGGCGTCGGTGACGTCGCGCGTGAGCGGGCCGGCCTGGTCCAGCGAGGAGGCGAAGGCGATCATCCCGTAGCGGCTGACGGTGCCGTACGTCGGCTTCAGGCCGACGATCCCGCACAGCGCGGCGGGCTGGCGGATCGAGCCGCCGGTGTCGGTGCCGAGCGCCCACGGCGCCGAGCCGGCCGCGACGGCGGCGGCGCTGCCGCCGCTCGACCCGCCCGGGACGCGCGTGCGGTCCCATGGGTTGAGCACCGGGCCGTAGGCGGAGTTCTCGTTCGAGGAGCCCATCGCGAACTCGTCCTGGTTGGTCTTGCCGAGCAGCGGCGCGCCCGCCGCTGCCAGCTTCGCGACGACGGACGCCGTGTACGGCGGCCGGTAGCCCTCGAGGATCTTCGAGCCGGCCTGGCTCGGCACGCCCTCGGTGCAGAAGAGGTCCTTGACGGCGAGCGGCACCCCTGCGAGCGGGGCGTCGGCGGGCAGGGACGCGGGCGCGCTCCTCGGCGACCCAGAGGTAGGCGTTGAGGTCGTCGGCCGCGGCGGCGGCGCGGTAGGCCTCGAACAGCTCGGCGGCGCCGAGCTCGCCGCGCTCGATGGCGCCGGCCGCGGCGGCGGCGCTGAGCAGCGTGACGTCGGTGGCGCTCATCGCGAGGGCCTGCGGTTCGGTTGCACGCCGGGCGTGGGCGCGAGCGCGGTCGAAGCAGGGGCGCGAGGTCACGACGGGTCCGCGTCCGCCTGCGGGCTCGGGACGAGGAAGCCGCCGCCGGCGACCGCGGGCGCGTTCGCCAGCGCGACCTCGCGCGGCAGCGACGGCTCGACGACGTCGGGGCGCAGCGCGTTGGAGACCTCGACGACGTGCGTCGTCGGCGGGACGCCGTCGAGATCCAGCTCGCCGATCTTCTCGATGTGGCCGAGGACGTCGGACAGCTCCGCGCTCATCCGGGCGACCTCGTCCTCGGTCAGCTCCAGGCGCGCGAGGCGGGCGACGTGCAGCACTTGCTCGCGGTCGATCATGTCGCCGCGATTCTAGGACGCGCGCTGCGGTCAGTCGGTCCACCATCCATGCAGGATCTCGCCGTCGCCGCGAAAGCGCGGCCCGAAGACGACGAGTTCGAGTCCCTCGGGGCCGGCCTCGAAGGCGCGGATCACCGTCGGCGCGACGCGGATCGCGTCGCAGCGGGCCGATCTCCTCGATCTCGTCGTCGAGCTTGACGCGGCCCGCACCCGACAGCACGAGGTAGACCTCCTCGGCGCGCTCGTGGCGGTGGCCGAACGCCTGGCGCTTGCCGGGGCGCAGGTGGTGGTGGCTCACCCCGGTCTGCTCGGCCGCGAGGTCCTCGGTGGCAAAGCGCGCCTCGCCGAGCTCGCCGAAGCCGAACTTCGCGCGCGGAGTCCTCGGTGTCGGTGAGCTGCTGGATCGTGTAGGGCGCCGCGCCGTTGGCGGCCGCCTGTCCTGCGCCGGCGGCGCGCCCTTGCCGCCGAGCAGCTCGAGCTCGACCATCTCCCAGCGCTCGACGAGCTCCAGGACCGCGGCGACCTCCGGGCTGTCCTTGAGCTTCTGCACCGAGGCGTCGAGGTCGGCCTGGCTGCGCCACAGCTCCGTGATCCAGATCGTGTCGGGCGCGTCGCGCTGGCGGTTGACGAGGTACAGCTCGCAGCCGGGATCGCGTCTCGAGCTCCGCGGCCGCGGCGAGCAGATGGCGGGCGAGCTCCTCGCCCCGTCCGGGATGCGCGATGGACGTTCCGTATCGGGCTACCTGATTCATGCGCTCGACGATAAGCGCAGGCGCCCGGCGCGTCTTGGAAGAATGCGACGCGATGGCGCAGGCGACCGACACGACACGCGGAATCCTGCGCCCGGACACCGGACAGGCGCACTTCGAGCTGATCCGGCGGTCTCCCTCGGACGACCTCGCCAGGCACGTCGAGCGCCACTGGTCGGTGCGCTGGGACCTGCGCGGCGGCCCGCCGTTCACCCAGGAGATCCTGCCCCACCCGTGCGTGAACCTCGTCGCCGAGCCGGGCCGGATCGCCGTGTACGGGATCCCGCTCGGGCGCTCACCGCACCGGCTGGAGGGCGCCGGGATCGCGATCGGGACGAAGTTCCGGCCGGGCGGCGCCGGCGGCTTCCTCGATCGTCCGGCGAGCGAGCTCAACGGCCGCGCCGTCGCGCTCGGCGAGCTGTTCGGGGCGGCCGGCACGCAGCTCGAGCAGCCGGCTCGCGGCGCTGGATGGCGACGAGGACGAGCACATCGAGGCCGTCGAGGCGTTCCTGCGCGAGCGGCTGCCCGCGCCCGATCCGCGCTACGAGCTCGTGCGCGAGGTCGTCGAGGCGATGCTCGTGGCCGAGCCGGCCACGACGGTGGCGCAGCTCGCCGACCAGCACGCCGTCTCGCCGCGCACGCTGCAGCGCGCGTTCGCGGACTACGTCGGCGTCGGGCCGAAGTGGGTCCTCAAGCGCTACCGGATGCACGTCGCGGCGGAGCGGATCGCGGCTGGCGAGGTCGACGACGGCGTGTCGCTCGCGCTCGACCTCGGTTACTTCGACCAGTCGCACTTCATCCGCGACTTCACGGCGCAGATCGGCGTGCCGCCGAGCGCCTACGAGCGCGCGTGCGCGGCGGCGGCCGGTCGGGGTGAGACCTCAGCCGTTCGGTTCAGATGAGCTACGACTGTTAATCCGGTCACGACTCACCTATCGCTGACACCGGAGAATTCAGGAGATTCCGCTGCGCACCGCTTGGACGGCCGCCTGGATGCGGTTCTCGAGGTGCAGCTTGGCGAGGATGCTGGCGATGTGATTTGAGACGGTGTTCGTACTGAGGCAGAGCTCGCGCCCGATCTGCTGATTGCTCTCACCGCTCGCCAGGCGTTCGAAGATCTCCAGTTCGCGCACGGTCAGTGCCGCGCGGATCGCCCCCGCGGCACTGTGACTGCTTGCGGTGATCGGGGTGTCGCGCTCGCGGATGCGCTCGAGGATCAGCCCGGCGATCTGCGATGAGAGGACGGACTCACCGGCCGCGGTCGCCCGCACGGCGCTGATGATCTCCTCGCGCGGCGCGCTCTTGAGTATGTAACCGGTGGCACCGGCCACGATCGCCGCGACCACGCGATCCTGCTCGCTGCTGGTGAAGATCAGGATGCGCGAGGCAGGAGCGCAGAAGCCGAGTTGCTCGATGAGCCCGACCCCTGAGATGCCGGGAAGCTTGAGGTCCAGCAGCACGACGTCCGGACGCAGATCGACCACGACTGTGACCGCGTCCTCTCCGTTGGCCGCCTCGCCGACGACATCGATCCCATCACGCGAGAGCGCCTGTGAAAGGGCGGTGCGGTGCAGCATCTCCTCGTCGACCAGCACGGTCGTAATCGGCCGGTGGCGCTGGTGCTGCTGAGTGGACATCTCGTAGAGCACCTTCCCCTGGGACCCGCTCCTCCCTTCACCGCCGCAGGATACCAACATCGGTGGGCTCCAACGGGGCCGGATCAGCCTGCTGTGAGGTAGTCCGTACGGGCCCTCAACCGGTCCGAACCAACCCCCGAGTCGGGTTCGAGCGAACCATGTACAACGGCGCCAACTCAGCGTACGTTGACTACACAACCATCGTATCCCCAATCATATTCATTGGGAACCGGTTATATATCACTCCCGGCCGTTCGGCGTCTGTCCCGTCTGACACGACGACATCTTCCAGCAACTGATCCGTGGCGCGATCGCGCAGCGACACCTCCAGGAAAGGACGCACCATGACTGCACCCATGACCACTGCCTCGAGCGGTGATGAGACCGTTGACCCCGGGAGCGCCGGCCACTCGCCAAGAGTGAGCGCGAGGGCCGATGTGCTGACGAGTCTGGCGTGCGCCTTCAGTCAGCGACTGCACGACGCTGCCCTGCCGGTCACGCCCGCCCAGTCCGTGCAGTACGCGACCGCGCTCCATCTGGCGACGCCCGTCTCGCGACGGCGGCTGTACTTCTTGACGCGCGCCATCTTCGTCACGGACCTCGAGCAGGTGACGACGTTCAACCGCGTCTTCGCGGAGATCTTCGGCGCCCGCGGCAGGACGAAGGACGACGACTTCGACGTCGAGCTCCAGCCCGCCCTCCCGGCCAAGTACCTCTGAGACCGGTCTCCGTGCGCATCCTCCTTCTCGCCTCGGCGTTCAACAGCTTGACCCAGCGCATCTTCGTCGAGCTCGACGACCTTGGCCACGACGTCGGCTGCAGCGTGGTCGCCGACGGCGACCAGATGCGCACGGCGGTCGAGGCCTTCGGCCCGGAGCTCGTCGTCGCTCCCTTTCTCAAGACCGCCATCCCGGCCGATCTCTGGCGCTCCCGCACATGCCTGATCATCCACCCCGGGATCCGCGGCGACAGAGGTCCGTCCTCCCTGGACTGGGCGATCCTGCGCGGCCTGCCGCGGTGGGGCGTCACCGTGCTCCAAGCCGCCGAGGAATTCGATGCCGGCGATATCTGGGCGCACCGTGAGTTTGCGATGGGTGAGCGCTCCAAGAGCGCGCTCTACCGCCACGAGGTCGCCGACGCGGCCGTCGAGGCCCTGCTCGAGGCGATCGCTCGCCTGCACAGCGGGGGCTGGGTGCCCGAGCCGCTCGACTACGGACGGCCGGAGATCGGCGGCCGGCTCGAGCGGCCCGTGAAGCAGGCGGACCGGGAGATCGACTGGTCGGCGCCGACGGCCGTGGTCCTGCGCCACCTGCGCTGCTCTGACAGCACGCCAGGGGTCCTCGACAGCCTCTTCGGCCGGCGGTACTACGTGTTCGGCGGGCACGAGGAGGAACTGCTCAAAGGCCCGCCGGGTGCGGTGATCGCCCGCAGGGACGGCGCGATCTGCCGGGCGACCGGTGACGGAGCGGTGTGGATCTCTCACCTCAAGAGCGCACGGCCCGACGAGGCACAGCCAGGCGACACACCGGTGGTGAAGCTACCGGCCGCCCTGGCGCTGGCCGGTGAGCTGACAGACGTTCCCGATCTGCCGCTGCCGCCCGATGAGGTCATCACGACCGGCACGTATCGCGAGATCTGGTACGAGGAGCACGCCGGTGTCGGCGCGGTGCATTTCGAGTTCTACAACGGCGCCATGAGCACGCAGCAGTGCATCCGCCTGCGGGAGGCCTTCCGGCATGCCCGGCGCCGGCCGACGAAGGTCATCGTGCTCATGGGCGGCAGCGATCTGTGGTCCAACGGCATCGACCTGAACGTCATCGAGGCGGCGGAGGAGCCCTACCAGGAGTCGTGGCAGAACATCCACGCGATGAACGACCTGGTCCACGAGATCCTGGACACCGACTCCCATGTGGTGATCTCCGCCCTGGCCGGCAATGCCGGCGCAGGCGGTGTACCGCTGGCGCTCGCCGCCGACGTGGTCTGCGCCCGCACCGGGGTGGTGCTCAACCCGCATTACAAGGGAATGGAGCTGTTCGGCTCGGAGTACTGGACCTACCTGTTCCCACGGCGTGTGGGCGATGAACGGGCAGCGGAGCTGACCGAGACATGCCTGCCCATCAGCGCGCGGCAGGCGAAGGCCATCGGGCTCATCGATCACACCTTCCACCATGACAAGGTCCGCTTTCGCGAGCAGGTGAAGCGGCTGGCCACAGCCATCGCCCGCGGCGACGATCTGGATGAGCGGATTGGGCGCAAGCGAGACTGCACGCCGGCATGACGAGAGCGTCCGGCCGTTGAACTGCTACCGCTACGAGGAGCTGGCACAGATGCGACAGGACTTCTCCGGAGCCAGCTACGAGCGCGCCCGCCGGGCATTCGTTCACAAGATCGCGCTGGAGCCATTCACCCATCCGGCCGCTGTCGGGCCCGTCATTCACAGCGCCGACGCTCACCAGTTCGGAATCGGCATTCCGCGTCGCCGCGGCGGCCCGATCGACCGTGTGGAACATACGACTGGCCTGGCATGATCCCGGCGACCTGCGATCTCACGCTGGTGGCGGACGGACGCATCGCCGCCGAATCGGCCGGCCGAGGCACGCCGGATCACCGCCCGCTGCTGCCGCGCCAGCGTCTCGCACTCCTGTGCGATGAAGGATCTCTGCACCAGATCCGCTCGGCGCCGGTCTCCACGGCGATGGGCGAGAAGGCGCGCGCCGGCGACGGCGTCATCGCCGGCTCCGGGCGCGTCGGTGGCCGGCTCGTGCATTGCTACGCACAGGAAGCGAGCTTCGCCGGCGGGTCGGTGGGCGCAGCACACGCCGACACGATCGTGCGCGTGCAGCGCGCGGCACGCATGAGCGGCGCACCGATCGTCGGCTTCGTCGAATCGGGCGGCGCTCGGATGCAGGAAGGGCTCGCGGCGCTGAACGGCTACGCGCGGATCTTCGCTCAGCACGTCGCGATGTCCGGCCGGGTGCCGCAGATCTCCGTGGTCACCGGCACGTCGGCCGGTGGAGGCAGCTACTCGCCGGCGCTCACCGACTTCGTCGTCATGACCGTGCGGCCGCCATGTTCCTCACCGGCCCGGGCGTCGTGCGCGCGGTCACGGGCGAGGACGTCGGCACCCAAGAGCTCGGCGGGGCCCACATCCACGAGCGCAACGGCGTCTGCAACTTCGCTGTTGAGGACGATGTCGAGGCAATCCTCCTCGTGCGGCGGCTGCTCGGCTACCTGCCGCCCCGCGCCGGAGCCCCGGTTGCAGCCATGGTCGCGACCGCGCCGGAAGGACCGGACCCAGGTGGGTCGGTCCCGCTGGACCTGCGACGGCCCTACGACATGCTCACCGCGGTCCGTGGCATCGTCGATTCCGATTCGGTGCTTCAGGTCTCTGAGCGTTGGGCGCCCAACCTGCTCACCGCGTTCGCACGCATCGACGGGCACGCGGTTGGCATCGTCGCAAACCAGCCACGCCACCTCGGTGGCGTGATCGACGCGGAGGCCTCGCAGAAGGGTGCTCGCTTCGTCCGTACCTGCAACGCGTTCGGCATCCCGCTCGTCGTGCTCGTCGACACGCCAGGTTTCCTGCCAGGAACGCAGCAGGAGGCCGGCGGCGTGATCCGCCACGGCGCGTCCTTGCTGCACGCATTCGCAGAGGCTCGTGTGCCCCGCTTCACCGTTGTGCTCCGCAAGGCGTTCGGGGGCGCGTACATCACGATGAACTCCAAGGACCTCGGCGCCGATCTCGTGCTCGCCTGGTCGCGCGCCCAGCTCGGGATCATGGGCGCCGAGCAGGCGGTCGGCATCATCCACCGCCGCACCATCAGCCTTGCGGAGGACCCGGCCGTGGAACGCCGCGAGCTGGCCGACGCGTATGCCCTCGGGCTGACCGCCGAGGCGGCCGCGCGCGACGGCTCCGTCGACGAGGTCATCCGTCCCGGAGAGACGCGCGCACGGTTGGCGTTCGCGCTGAGCGCGGCCCGCGGATCGCCTGACGGCGCAACGGAGCGCTCAGCCCTCGCCGTCCCAGCCGTGGCTGCCTTTCCCTCTGCCGCGACGAACCGATTGGAGCACCGCAGATGAGCACCACCATGCATCCCAGCGTCCTCACCGAGGATCGCCCTCCTGTCCCGCGCCACGGCGACCGCATCACACGACCGCCTGCCGGTTCGCCGTCCGCTCCCATCGCGCTCAGCGTGGTGACGATCGCTGACCGACCCGACCTCAGATCGGCCATCCAGGCCGCCGATGTCGCCGCCTATCCGCCGTTTCTTCTCCACAGCGACTTCAGCGGGCTGTGGGACGAGGTGTACGCGACGTTCCCCGAGCACCAGCTCATGCTCTGCGACCAGGAGACCGGTGCTCTCGTCGCGCATGCCAACAGCGTCCCGTTTCACTGGAACGGCGACATGGCAGACCTGCCCACCGACGCGGTCACCCTGGCTCGCCGTGCGTTCGCCGACCGGCGGCTTGGCATTGCGCCCACCGCGCTTGGCGCGCTGCAGGCCGTGGTCCATCCGACGCACCAGGGCACCGGCCTGGCCGCGCGCCCGCTCGAGGCGATGGCCGGGCACGCCGCGGCGCAGCACCTGCCGGACGTGTTCGCGCCGATCCGGCCCAACCAGAAGGCCCGCTATCCACTGGTGACGCTCGAGGCCTACGCGCGCTGGGTCCGGGCCGATGGCCTGCCGCAGGACCCCTGGATCCGTGTCCACGACCGCCTTGGGGGGACACCGGTCGCCGTGATGCCGGCATGGACCGTCGTCGAGGCGCCGCTCGAGGATTGGGTCGCGTGGACCGGAATGCGGTTCCCCGTGACCGGCTGGTACACGGTGCCGGACGCGCTGGTGCCGATCAAGGTCGACGCGGAGGCCGGGGTCGGCCGATATGAGGAACCGCACCTGTGGATGCGCTACCGCATCTCGTTCTGACTGGAGCGCAGCGGCGTCGTAAGGACGGCAACGAGACAAGGATCCTCCCTCGGGGGAGGATCACGCCCGCCTGACGCCGCCTAGCCGCGGCGCGGCGCGTCGCGCGCCGGGTCGCGCTCCGGCGGCGGCGGGCGCGGCGCGCCGCGCACCGCGAGCACGCGCTCGGTCTGGCGCAGCGAGGCGGGCGCGTCGGTGCGCTCGTCGTCGAGCGTGCGCCACGCGCCGCCGATGATCGCCAGCACGCAGGCGACGCCGATGTAGGCGCCGGCGTCGATGCTGACGAGCCCGTTCGGGCCCGGCTCGTCGATCCCGACGCGGTAGAGCAGGTACAGCAGCGCGAGCGCGCCGACGCCGATCGTCACCGTCGCCGCCGAGGTCGCCATCGAGACGGCGCGCATGCGCAGCGTGAAGACGACGAGGGTCCCCGCGAGCGCGATCGTCACCACGAGCAGCACGCGCCCGAGCGTCAGCGTCTCCCAGGCCGAGCGGCCGCCGAACCAGTCCAGGAACATGACGATCGCCAGGCCGGCCGCGCCGAGGCCCGCCACGATCTCCCCGCTGCGCAGGCGGCGTACGTCCATCAGTCGCTCCCTCCGCTGCATCCGCGCCGCCTGCAGGGTGTTGCGCAGCAGGAACGCGATCGTCATCGGCCCGACGCCGCCCGGCACCGGCGTGATCGCGCCGGCGACCTCCTTGACCGCGTCGAAGTCGACGTCGCCGACGAGGCCGCCCTCGCCACGGTTCATGCCGACGTCGATGACCGTCGCGCCGGGCTTGACCCAGTCGGCCTTCACCATCTGCGCGCGGCCGACCGCGGCGATCAGCACGTCGGCGCGGCGGCAGACCGCGGCGAGGTCGCGCGTGCGCGAATGGCACATCGTCACGGTCGCGTTGGCGCCGAGCAGCAGCTGCGCCATCGGCTTGCCGAAGAGGTTCGAGCGGCCCGACGACGACCGCCTCGGCGCCCTCGAGCTGGGCGCCGGCGGCGTCGAGCAGCGTCATGACGCCCGACGGCGTGCACGGCCGCAGCCCCTCGCGGCCGAGCGCGAGCAGGCCGGCGCTGAGGGGCGTCAGGCCGTCGACGTCCTTGCGCGGGTCGATCATCCCCGTCAGCTCGGCGCCGTCGAGGTGGCCGGGCAGCGGCAGCTGCAGGAGGATGCCGCTGACCGCGGGATCGGCGTTCAGGCGCTCGATGAGCTCGACGACCTCCTCGCGCGGCGTGTCGGCCGCCAGCGGGAAGTTGAAGCCCTCCATCCCGACCTCGCGGCACGCCTTCTGCTTGCCGTTGACGTAGATGGCCGACGCCGGGTCGTCGCCGACGAGGATCGTCGCCAGTCCCGGGCTTCGCCCCGCCGAACTCCTCCGCGAACGCCTCGACGTCGCGCGCGACGGCGATCCGGACGCGGCCGGCGATCATCTTGCCGTCGATTATCTGCGCTGACATATCGGCGCGCGTGTCTATCAGAGCCTCGTGATCGGCGCGTACTCCGCCATGAGCTTGCGCTCGCTGCCATCGCCGGCGAAGCGCACGACGACGATCCCGCCCGCCTCGACGCCCGATCACGACGCCGGCGCCGAACGCCGCGTGCGACACGTCGTCGCCGAGCATGAACGACGGCGCGGGCTGCTCGGCGCGCGCGGTCGACGACGCCCACGACCCCGGCCGCTGCGCCGCGACGCCCGGGCGAATGCGCGGCTCGTCGGCGCGGTCGGTGAGGTCGTGCGGCACCTCGTCGAGGAAGCGCGAGCGCATCCCGTACTGCGTCGCGCCGAAGACCGCGCGGCGCCGGGCGCTCGTCATGTACAGCGCGCGCATCGCGCGGGTGATGCCGACGTAGGCGAGCCGGCGCTCCTCCTCGAGGCCGCCCTCGTCGAGCGCGCGCGAGTGCGGGAAGACGCCCTCCTCCATGCCCGCGATGAAGACGATCGGGTACTCGAGGCCCTTCGCGTTGTGGATCGTCATGAGCGTGACGAGGCCCTCGTCGTCGGTGCGCGTGTCGGCGTCCGCGACGAGCGCGATCTGCTGCAGGAAGACGTCGAGCGTGTTCTCGTCCGGCTCGGCGGTGGCGTCGAACTCGCGCGCGACCTCGACGAGCTCGGCGAGGTTCTCCTCGCGGCCCTGCGCCTCGATCGTGCGCTCGGCCTTCAGCGCGTCGATGTAGCCCGTCTCGTGCAGCAGCGACTCGAGCAGGTCGCCGATCGGCACGCGCTGCTCGGCGCGCTCGCGCAGCGCCTGCATCGTCTCCATGAAGCGGCCCAGCGCGCGTACGGCCGCCGTGCCGAGGCCCGGCACCGCGGCGGCGTCGGCCGCCGCTTCCCAGATGCTGATCCCCATCGCGTCGGCGAACGCGATGACGCGCCCCAGCGACGTCTGCCCGATCCCCCGCCGCGGCGAGTTGACGATCCGCGTGAAGGACACGATGTCCTGCGGGTTGCCGAGGACCGTCAGGTAGGCGATCGCGTCCTTGATCTCCGCGCGCTCGTAGAACTTCGTCCCGCCGATCACCTGGTAGGAGATGTCGCGCCGCACGAGCGTGTCCTCGATGACCCGCGACTGCGCGTTCGTGCGATAGAAGACCGCGATCTCCGCGCGGCTCGCGCCCTCGCTCGACGAGCCGCTCGATCTCGCCGACGACGTAGCGCGCCTCGGCGTGCTCGTCGTCGAGCTCGCGGATCCGGATCTGCTCGCCGTCGCCGTGATCGGTCCACAGCGACTTCTGCTTCTGGTCGCGGTTGTGCGCGATGACCGCGTTGGCGGCGCTGAGGATCGTCTGCGTCGAGCGGTAGTTCTGCTCGAGCTTGACGACGTGGGCGTCCGGGAACGTGTCCTCGAAGTCCAGGATGTTCTGTGATGTCCGCTCCGCGGAAGCCGTAGATCGACTGGGCGTCGTCGCCGACGACCGCGAGGTTGCGGTGCTCCCCGGCGAGCAGCTGCAGCCAGCGGTACTGGACGGCGTTCGTGTCCTGGTACTCGTCGACGAGCACGTGGCGGAAGGCGCGTGGAGTAGCGGTCGCGCACCTCCTGGAACAGCTGCAGGACGTTGACCGCGTTGACGAGCAGGTCGTCGAAGTCCATCGCGTTCATGCGGTGCAGCTCGCGCTCGTAGAGGCGGTAGGCGTCGGCGACGGTCTGCTCGAAGTAGGAGCCGACGAGCTGGCCGTAGGCCTCGGCGTCGCGCAGCTTGTTCTTCGCGTCGGAGATCTGGTGGTGGACGGCGCCCGGCGTGTAGCGCTTCGTGTCGACGTTGTTCTCGTCGAGGCAGCGCTTGACGAGCCGCCGCGCGTCGGCCTGGTCGTAGATCGTGAACTGGCGCGTGTAGCCGAGCTTGTCGGCGTCGGCGCGCAGCATCCGCGCGCAGGCGGCGTGGAACGTCATGACCCACATCGCGCGCGTGCGGCGGCCGAGCAGCAGCTCGACGCGCTCGCGCATCTCCTGCGCCGCCTTGTTCGTGAACGTGATCGCGAGGATCTCGTTCGCGCGCGCCATCCCCGTGCCCTCGAGGTAGGCGATCCGGTGCGTCAGCACGCGCGTCTTGCCGGTGCCCGCGCCGGCGAGGATCAGCAGCGGGCCTTCGCCGTGCGTGACGGCGTCGCGCTGGGGCGGGTTGAGGCCGGCGAGCAGGTTCTCGATGCGGTCGCGTGAGGCGGTGTCGGGCATGCCACGTTTGAGCATAGGCCGAGGATCGGAGGCACTCGGCATCCCGACCGCATCGCGCCATATACTCGCGCCCCGTCGATCAGGGGAGACAGGATGTCGTGCCGTATGGCGATCGCGAATGCGATGGCTGTGGTGATGGGTTGTGCGTTGGGAGCCGGCACCGCCGTCGCCGATGACGGCGGATGCGCGCGGGCGGCGGCCGTGGCCGACGACGCGACGCTCCAGCAGGCCGTCGACTCGGTCCTGTGCCTCGTCAACGAGGAGCGCGCGGAGCGCGGCCTGCCGCCCGTCCGGGCCTCCCGCCTGCTGCGGCGCTCGGCGCAGGCGCACAGCCGCGACATGGTCGCGCGGCGCTACTTCTCGCATGTCACGCCGGGCGGCAAGGGCGTCCGCAAGCGCGTCGTGCACACGGGCTATGTCCGCAAGCGCCGGGCGTTCAAGGTCGGCGAGACGATCGCCTGGGGGACGAACCAGCTCGGCACGCCGGCGCAGCTCGTGAGCTCGTTCATGAGCTCGCCCGCGCACCGGGACATCCTGCTCGACGGGTCCTTCCGCGACGTCGGCATCGGCCTCGTCCTCGACGCCCCGTCGCCGGCGCGCCGGGCGCGGGCGCGACGCTGACGCTCGACTTCGGCCGCCGCGGCTGACGACGAGCAGCTGAGCGCCGTGGCTGCGGGGCTCTGCGACGAGGTCCGCAGGACCTGCGCGCGGATCGCCGCTGTCGGCGGAGTGGGTCAGCATCGACCTCGAGGCGCTCGCGCACGTCGAGCCCGGCCCGCCGCCGGCGCTCGATCCCGTCCGCCACTACCTCGAGGGCTCGCCCGCCGAGGTCGCGGCCTACTTCCTCACCGTCGACGCGGTGAACTTCGGCTCGGGCTGGTTTCCGACGCTGCGCAAGCGCGATGGCTGGTCGGGCTACTTCACGATCGCCTGGGCGATCGCCGACCGCTTCCGCGCGCACGGCCCGTGGACGCCGGCGCAGCTGCGCGCGATCGGCACCGAGGAGATCGCCGACACGCTCGGCCAGCCGCGCGACCACGAGCTCATGTCGCTCTACGCGCAGGCGCTGCGCGCGCTCGGCCGCTTCCTCGGCGAGCGCGAGCCGCTGGACCTCGTGCGCGGCGCGCGCGGGTCGGCGGAGGCGCTCGCCGCCGAGCTCGCGAGCGGGATGGCGCTGTTCGCCGACCGCGGCTTCTACAAGCGCGCGCAGATCGTGCCGGCGGATCTCGCGCTCGCAGGTGTCGCGCAGTTTCGGGACCTGCACCGGCTGACGATCTTCGCCGACAACCTCGTGCCGCACGTGCTGCGCTGCGACGGCGTGCTGCGCTACGACGAGCGCCTCTCGGCGCACGTCGACGCCGGGCTGCTGCTGCCGGCGAGCCCCCCGGAGCGCGAGATCCGCGCGTGCGCGGTGCGCGCCTGCGAGCTCATCGCCCAGCGCGTCGGCGCGACCGAGCACGAGCTCGACAACTGGCTGTGGAGCCGCGGCCAGGCGCCGGAGTACAAGTCGACGCCGCGCCACCGGACGCGCACCGTCTACTACTGAGGATCCGTGCGGCTGGTGCCGGTTCCGGTTCTGACGCGGGCGACAGCGCTAACGCCTGCGAACAGCATCGATGAAGAAAGGGCGTGTTCGAGGCGTTCGCGAAGGGGCGGGCGAGCGGTCTCTCAGGCGGCGACGGTGGGGTGTGTCGAATATGCGTCGGCATGCGACGACGATTCGACACACCCCCGCCGCGATCGCGCCCGCGCCACACGCGGACCGAACGCCACGAGGCCCAGGCCCCACTCTTCATCGATGCCGTGCAGGAGCGCCCCGCACCGCCACCACGCCGACATCCGCCCGAACACGCCCGCGCCACACCGTCACGCCGACCCCGCCGACCGCGGTCGACATCCAACGCCCGCGGACGACGACGCCGCTCAGCCGCCGGCGGGGCTCGGCCCCTGCACCGGGCGCAGCGGGCGCACGTCGGCGGCGGTCCGCTCGGAGCCCGACAGGGCGGCGACCTCGCGCTCGAGCTCGGCGATGCGCGCCGACAGGCGGTTGATCGCGTCGGCGATCGGGTCGGGCAGGTGGATCCAGTCCGTGTCCGGTCCCTCGGGGCGCTTGCCCTCGACGCGCACCGGATGGCCGGGGTTGCCGACGACCGTCGTGTTCGGCGGCACGTCGTGGATGACGACGGAGTTGGCGCCGATCTTCGCGCCGTGACCGACGATGATCGCGCCGAGCAGCTTCGCGCCCGCGCCGACGGTCACGTTGTCCTGCAGCGTCGGGTGGCGCTTGCCGGTCTGAAAGCCGGTGCCGCCGAGCGTGACGCCCTGGTAGAGCGTCACATCGTCGCCGATCTGCGCGGTCTCGCCGATCACGACCCCCGCGCCGTGGTCGATGAAGAAGCCCTGGCCGATCTGCGCCGCCGGGTGGATCTCGATGCCGGTCCACGTGCGCGCGACCATCGACATCGCGCGCGGGACGAGCGGCACGCCGGCGCCCTGCAGCCCGTGCGCGACGCGGTGGGCGAGCAGCGCCTGCACGCCGGGCCAGCTCGTGAGGATCTCGCCGCTGCCGGCGCCGCGGGCGGCGGGGTCGCGCGCGTGCGCTGCGGCGACGTCGCGGCGGACCTCGCCGATGACGCGCGTCAGCGTCCCGAGTCCGAACATCGCCACAGCGTACTCCCGCCCGGGTCCGGGCTTTCGAGCCCGCGGCCGCCGGCTACGGGGCGAAGAACGGCGTCGACACGTAGCGCTCGCCGGAGTCCGGCAGCACGACGGCGATCCGCTTGCCGGTCATCTCCGGCCTCCTGCCGACGGTGATCGCCGCTGCGAGCGCCGCCCCGCACGGAGATGCCGACGAGCGCGCCCTCCAGGCGGGCGGCATCGCGCGCCGTCTGGATCGCCGCGTCGTCGGTCACCGCGATGACCTCGTCGATGATCTCCCGGTTGAGCACCGGCGGGATGAAGCCGGCGCCGATGCCCTGGATCTTGTGCGGCCCCGGCGCCTGGCCCGACAGCACGGCCGAGCTCGACGGCTCGACCGCGACGACGTGCAGCGCGGGGTTGCGCGCTTTGAGCACCTCCCCCACGCCGGTGATCGTGCCGCCCGTCCCGACGCCGCAGACGATGACGTCGACCTTGCCGTCGAGCGCGTCCCACAGCTCCGGGGCCGTCGTACGGCGGTGGGCCTCGGGGTTGGCGGGGTTGGAGAACTGATCGGGCAGGAAGACGTCCGGGTTCGTCGCCAGCGCGCGCGCCGCGTCGACGGCCTCGTTCATCCCGCCGAGCGACTCGGTGATCTCCACGCGCGCGCCGTAGAGGCGCAGCAGGCCCTCGCGCTCGCGGCTCATCCCCTGCGGCAGCGTCAGGACGAGGTCGTAGCCCTTCGCGGCGCAGACGAACGCCAGCGCGATCCCGGTGTTGCCCGACGTCGCCTCGACGATCGTCGTGCGGCCGGGTTCGATGAGCCCGCCGGCCTCGGCGGCCTCGATCATCGCGACGCCGATCCGGTCCTTGACGCTGCCGCCGGGATTGAACGACTCGAGCTTGCCGAACAGGCGGACGCCCGGTGGTGCCAGCCGCGTCAGCTCGAGCGTCGGGGTGTGCCCGACATAGTCGGCAATGGAGACCGGAATTGGCGGCACGGCCGTGAACCGTACCCGCGTCGCCGGAGGTGATGACACGTGGGCGGCGGGGTAGGGCATGCATATGGCCGTGAGCGAGCACGATGCGGCGCTGGACGCCTCCTATCCCGCCCAGCCGTCGCAGGTCGCGGCGATCCGCGCGGCCGTCGCCGACGTGGCGCGGATCTTCGGTGCGGGCGAGGTGGCGTTGCTGCAGATCAAGCTCGCCGTCAGCGAGGCCGCGACGAACGCGGTCATGCACGCCTACCGCGACCGCGAGCCGGCGCAGGCCGGCGACGTGCGCGTGGTCGTGAAGCCGGGCGACGAGGGCAGCCTCGACGTCCACCTGTGCGACCGCGGGATCGGCCTGTCGCCGCGCACCGACAGCCCGGGGATGGGACTCGGGCTGGGGCTCATGGCCCACGAGGCGACGTGCTTCCAGGTGCGCTCGGCGCCCGACGGCGGCACCGAGGTCGTCCTGCGCTTCCAGCTCTGACCCCTCGGCGGCAGGTCAGACGGCCAGGTCGACGTCCTCCCACGCCGCGTCCTGAAAGAGCCATTCGAGCGCGCGCCTGCGCTCGAGCACGACGCCCGGTGCGATCTCGTAGTCCCAGACGTCGCCGTGATACTGCGCCTTGCGCGCATGCCAGTGCAGGCAGTAGTAGAAGTCGAGCATCGTCGCGAGCTCGCTGAGCGGGCGCAGCTGCACGTCGTCCCTTGCGCGGCCCGGATCGAGGCCCGGCGCGAGGCGGTCGTAGACCGGCTGCTTCGGGCACATCCGGTCGGGCGGCAGGTCGTCGACGAGACCGAGCGACCACAGCAGCGCGTGCAGCGCCTCCTCGCGCCAGGCGATGTCCACGAGCAGCTGCTCCAGATCGGGCTCGGCGGCGCCGGCATCGCCTTCGAGGACGTGCAGGAGCTCGAGCTCACGCGTGCCGAGCGAGCGTTCGAGGCGATGTTCGTCGACCGCCTCGCGGACCGTCTGCACCGGCGCGCGGTGAGCGAGCGCGAGCGCGGCCGCGATCGCATGGCAGCGCAGCGCGACCGACGCGGCGTCGCGCATCCACTCGAAGTCCTCGTCGCCGTGCAACGGCAGCGACCCGGTGTCCGACAGCTTCCACCGGCGCAGCCGCTGGACCGACTGTTCGCGGATCGCGAGGAAGTCCATCCCGTGCGCCCCCATCGGCCCAACGTACCGCCTCCGCGCGCCGCCGGTCCCTCGGGTCACCCGGCGCGCGCGGCGCTCACCGGTACCCGAGCCGGCGCTCCATCTCCTGCGCCTCGGTGAGCTGGCCGCGCAGGCGGTACATGCCGACGCCCCACTGCGAGTCCATGAGCCGCTCCAGGCACCAGACGAGCGGCGAGCCGTAGGAGACCGCCACGCCGATCTGCCGGGTGATGCGATCCGACCAGTCCGTCGTGTCGATCGGGCCGATGACGATCGCGCACATGACGTCGCTGCGTTCGACGCGCGTGAGCCGGTCCGGGCCGAGCAGCGGATCGTGAAACAGCGCGGTGCCGGACATGAGCACGGCGTGCAGCGGCGCCCCGTAGCCACGGCCGACGACCGCGATCCAGCGCGTCAGGTGCCCGGGCGCGAAGTCATAGGTCGCAAACGTGATGGACGAGCGCGGCGTTGCGAGCAGCGAACGCCGTCACGTGGCGCACCGATCGCCGGACCCGGCGGGGTCGTCCGTCGTCGCGCTCGGGATGGGCATCGATCCTCCTCGTGAAGTCGCCGGCGGGCGCCGGAATTCAATCATCCGATCCGGTCGGATGACGGCGACCCTTAGGCATCACTCCATGGACGAGGGCGCGCTCGACGCTGCGCCCCCGGCGTCAGCTCATCCGGCGAACCGGGGCGGGCTCGTCACCCCCGCCCTGGCGCAGCGCTGATAGACGACACGCAGCGTGCGCGCTCGCCTGCCGCTCGCGGCCGTGTAGCTGATCCGCGCGACGATGTGGTGCACGCGGCGGCTGTACCTGGACGGGTTCACGCGCAGCAGGAACACGGTGCGCCCGCGCTTCGCCTTGACCGTGCTGCGCCGCTTGCCGTCGACGTAGAACGTCACCCGGGCGATCCCGCGGCCGGTGGCGCGGACGCTGAACGGGGCGTTGACGCACCGCGTCGGGCCGCGCAGGCGCGGGGTCGTGCCAGGCCCGCCGGGCGGTCCGTACGCCGGCGCCGGGTGGGGCGACCGTGATCCTCACGATCCCCGGCAGGGAGATCCCGTTGACGGTCCCGACGGTGTAGGTGAACGTGTCCGTCCCGGAGTAGCCGGGCGCGGGCGTGTAGACGACGGTGCCCGTGTTCTGGTCGATCGGCCCGAGGGTGCCGTGGGCGGGACCCTGGACGATCGCGTAGGTCCCGGGGCCGCCGCCGTTGAGCACGACGGTCACCGGCTGTCCGGCGGGGGTCGTCGCCGTCGTGTTCGCCGCCGTCGGCGCCGTCGCCAGCGGCGGCGCCGGCGCATGTCGTCTTCGTGATCGTGTTCGTGTCCAGGGTGACGGCGCCGTTGCGAGCCAGCGCCCTGCCCGTTCAGCGTCGCGCCGGTCGTCAGCGCGATCGAGGTCAGGGCCATGATGTCTGCCGGCGAACGCGCTGCCCGCGCCGATCGTCGCGGAACTGCCGACCTGCCAGACCACGTTGCACGCCTGCGCCCCGCCGATGAACAGGATCCGGCTGCCGGAGGCCGACGTTCAACGCCGAGCCGGCCTGGAAGACGAACACGGCGTTGGGATCGCCGGCGCCGTCGAGGGTGAGATCGCCGGTCAGCGCGAGCGAGGTCGCCGACGTGTAGACCCCCGGCGTCAGCGTGCTGCCGGCGAGGTCGGCGGAGATGGTGGCGGTCGAGCTTCGCCCGGCAGCATCGTTGTACGCCGTCACGAGGTCGTTCTGGGCCTGCATGGCGACGGCATCGGCGGCGTGCATCGTGCCCCCATGACGATGCCGGGCGGAAATCCCGTCACGGCCGAGCCCGGGCCGACACCGATATCGCCGCTGATCACGCTGGGACCCGTGTTGGTCACGGTGCTGCTCGCCAGCACCGCAAAGCTGTCGGCGGTGCCGAGGCCGACCGCTGCGGCCGGGCGCTCGAGGCGAGCGCAGCCAGGACCAGCAACATCACGAGCATGACGCCCGCCCCGCACGCCACCTCGTGCAAGCGTCGAGATTCGCCACCGCGCCGTGTCACCAGCAGCGGGTTGACGTAATACTTCATGAGTCGCTCCATGCTGTGGCGCGGAGGCCACGAGTAAACCCGGAGGATTCGAAATGCCGCCAGCGCGCTCACACCGGCATGATCACGAAGTGCGTCAGCCCAAACACTCCCGAAACGCGGACCCTAGCAGGCGTATCACTAACAGAGAATCCTGTCTGACAGCGCGCCGAATTTTCGAGCGACAGCGGGCAAGGCAGCGCTCTACTGCGAAATACCGGTCAAGACCGCAGCCCATCAAATCGTAAAACGATTCGCCGTAATTCTGTGCTCGGGCACGGACGGCGTTAACACACATAGCGTAGGATAAACATTGCCCCTGTTCGCTCTCTCGCAGCACCGTCGCCGAGGCGGGCCAGTGACGTCGGCACTCACGGAATGACGACCGATGGAGGTTGCTCGGATGGGAGTAGCGCAATCCGACACTGCCGACAAGCTCGATGAGGCGGTGCTGCTGAGCGTCCTTTCGGACGTCAAGCACGGCGACTTCAGCGTTCGCATGCCGCTCGAATGGACCGGCGTGGCCGGCAAGATCGCCGACACGCTCAACGACGTCATCGCAGCGAACCAGACGCTCGGCTCGGAGATGACGAGGGTCAGCCGCGTCGTCGGCAAGGAGGGCAAGCTCTCCCAGCGGGCCGCGTTCAGGGGATCCAACCCGGCCTGGGCGGACAGCATCGAGTCGGTCAACAGCCTGATCGAGGACCTCGTGCGTCCCACGAGCGAGATGCAGCGCGTCATCGGGGCGGTCGCCGACGGCGACCTGAGCAAGAAGATCACGGCAGACGTCCACGGCGAGGTCCTCGAGCTCAAGAACACGATCAACGGCATGGTCGACCAGCTCAACCGCTTCGTCTCCGAGGTGACACGCGTCGCCCGCGAGGTGGGCACCGAGGGCAAGCTCGGCCAGGCGGCCGCAGTGACGATCGAGGTCGGCGGCGTCTGGAAGGACCTCACCGACAACGTCAACCTCATGGCGGGCAACCTCACCGGGCAGGTGCGCAACATCGCCGAGGTCACGACGGCGGTGGCCAACGGCGACCTGAGCAAGAAGATCTCCGCCGACGTCAAGGGCGAGTTCCTGGAGCTGAAGAACACCGTCAACGCGATGGTCGACCAGCTCAACCGCTTCGCCTCCGAGGTGACGCGCGTCGCCCGCGAGGTGGGCGTCGAGGGCAAGCTCGGCGGCCAGGCGCAGTCGGCCGAGGTCGCCGGCGTCTGGAAGGACCTCACCGACAACGTCAACCAGCTCGCGGCGAACCTCACCAACCAGGTGCGCGCGATCGCCGACGTGGCGACGGCGGTGACCGAGGGCGACCTCACGCAGCAGGTCGGAGTCCAGGCCAGCGGCGAGGTCGCCGTGCTCAAGGACAAGCTCAACGAGATGATCCGCAACCTGCGCGAGACGACGCGCCAGAACACCGAGCAGGACTGGCTGAAGACGAACCTCGCGCGCTTCACCCGCATGCTCCAGGGCCAGCGCGACCTGCCGACCGTCACGAGCATGATCCTGTCGGAGCTCGCATCGCTCGTGTCGGCACAGCACGGCGTCTTCTACACGCTCGCCAGCATCGAGGACGGCAGCGAGCAGGTCCTGCGCTACCAGTCCGGCTACGGCTACAAGGAGCGCAAGCACCTCGCGAACGAGTTCCGTCTCGGCGAGGGCCTCGTCGGGCAGTGCGCGAAGGAGAAGGAGCGCATCCTCCTCACGGACGTCCCCGGCGACTACGTCAGGATCAACTCCGGCCTCGGCGAGTCCCCGCCGCTGAACATCATCGTCCTGCCGATCCTCTTCGAGGGCTCCGTCCGCGCCGTCGTGGAGCTCGCCTCCTTCAGCACGTTCAGCCCGACCCACCAGGCGTTCCTCGACCAGGTCACCGAGAGCATCGGGCTCGTGCTGAACACGATCGAGGCCAACATGCTGACCGAGAACCTGCTCAAGCAGTCCCAGTCCCAGGCCAACCAGCTGCAGTCCCGCGGGGAGCAGCTGCGCAGCTCCAACGAGGATCTGGGCCGGCAGGCCAGCCGCCTCGCCGAGCAGAACATCGAGGTCGAGCGCAAGAACCAGGAGGTCGAGCTCGCCAAGCAGCTCGTCGAGGAGAAGGCCGAGCAGCTCGCGATCTCGTCGAAGTACAAGTCCGAGTTCTTCTCGAACATGTCGCACGAGCTGCGCACGCCGCTCAACAGCCTGCTGATCCTCGCCCGCGAGCTCGCCGACAACGCCGACGCGAACCTCACCGAGGCGCAGGTGCAGTACGCCGCCGTGATCCACTCCTCGGGCACCGACCTGCTGCGGCTGCTCAACGACATCCTCGACCTCGCGAAGGTCGAGTCGGGCACGGTCGCGCTGCAGATCAGCGAGATGCCGCTCGAGGAGCTGCAGGGCGCGCTCCAGCTCGATTTCGGCCACATGGCCGACCAGAAGGGCCTGGAGTACTCCGTGGAGCTCGCGCCCGACCTGCCGGTCAGCATCGCGACCGACCCGGGCCGGCTGCGCCAGGTGCTGAAGAACCTCGTCGCCAACGCCTTCAAGTTCACCGATCACGGCGAGGTGCGCGTGCGGGTGAGCCGGGCGCAGGACGGCTGGAGCGCGACGAACGACACGCTGTGCGATGCGCCCCTCGGTGACGGCGTTCAGCGTCTGCGACACCGGCATCGGCATCACGGACGAGCTGCAGCGGCGCATCTTCGAGGCCTTCGCCCAGGCCGACGGCACGACGGCCCGCCAGTACGGCGGAACCGGGCTGGGGCTGTCGATCAGCCGCGAGCTCGTCCACCTGCTCGGCGGCGAGATCACGCTCAGCAGCACGCCCGAGCAGGGCAGCACGTTCACCGTCTACCTCCCCTCGGCCCCGGCCGGTGACGTACCGGCGGCCGCGCCGCCCCCTGCGGCCGGTCGAGAGCCCCGCGGAGGCAAAGCCCCCGCGCGCCGCGGGAACGGCCCTGGCGGGCATGAAGGTGCTCGTGATCGACGACGACGTCCGCAACATCTTCGCCCTCACCACGCTGCTCGAGCGCGGCAAGCTCGAGGTCGTGTCGGCGGAGAGCGGCGAGGAGGGCCTCGCCCTGCTCGAGCAGACGCCCGACATCGACATCGTCCTCGTCGACGTCATGATGCCGGTCATGGATGGCTACGCGACGATGCGGGCCATCCGCGAGCTGCCCCTCCACGGCGACGTTCCGATCCTCGCTCGTCACCGCGAAGGTCGAGGCCGGGGAGCGCCAGCGCTGCATCGACGCGGGCGCCTCTGCCTACGTCTCCAAGCCCGTCGACACCGACGAGCTGCTGCTGACCCTCGGCGAGTGGCTGCCCGCCCACGTGCCGGCTGAAGCGATCGACGGGAACTCGTGACTGCCGCTGACCAGAGACCCGAGGAACCACCGGATGAGGCCCGGCCAGGCGCGCCCATCCTCGCTCGTCGACGACGACACGCTCCAAGCGCCTCGCGCTCGACGCGATGCTCGCGCCGCTCGGCTATTCGGTCGTCGAGGCCGAGTCGGGACGCGCCGCCCTGCGCGCCGTCCTGCGCCAGACCTTCGCGGTCATCCTCATGGACGTCCGGATGCCGACCCTCGACGGGTACGAGACGGCCAAGCTCATCCGCCAGCGCACCGAATCCGCCCGGACGCCGATCATCTTCGTCACCGCGTTCGGACGCGACGAGACGGAGACCGCCGAGGCGTACGCCAGCGGCGCCGTCGACTTCATCTTCACCCCGATCGTCCGCGAGGTGCTGCAGGCCAAGGTCTCGGCCTTCGTCGACCTCTTCGTGAAGTCCGAGGAGCTGCAGCGCTCGCTCGACGCGATCACGGACCTCAACGCGGCGCTGCGCGACAGTGAGGCGCGTTCGCGCGCGGTGCTGCAGAACGTCGCCGACGGGATCGTGACGGCCGGCGAGGACGGGCTCATCGAATCGTTCAACCGGTCGGCGCGGCGGCTCTTCGGCTACCGCGAGGAGGAGGTGATCGGGCAGCCGCTGAAGCTCATCATCGCGCCCAGCCATCAAGACGACTGCTCCGAGGTCGCGCACCCGCGGCGGCGCGTGCTCGACGCGAAGGACGTTCCGGCCCAGCCGACGGAGACGGTCGGCCGGCGCAAGGACGGCTCGTGCTTCCCGATGGAGATGGACATGAGCCTCATGCAGATCGGCACGCAGACGTTCACGATCGGCTGCATCCGCGACATCTCCACGCGCAAGGCCTACACGAAGGCGCTCGAGCACCGCACGCTGCACGACGACCTCACCGGGCTGCCCAACCGCACGCTCTTCGCCGACCGCGTGGACCGGGCGATCGCCTCCGCGGACCGTTCCGACGAGTCCTGCGGCGTGCTGCTCGTCGACCTGGACGAGTTTCGCGAGGTCAACGACACGCTCGGGCGCAAGCAGGGCGACGCGCTCCTGAAGGCGGTCGCCGAGCGCCTGCGCGGGGTGATCCGCGACTCGGACACGGTCGCGCGCCTGGGCGGCGACGAGTTCGGCATCCTGCCTTACGGCGAGACCGACGTGGAGACGGCCGCGGTCATCGCCTGGAAGGTCCGCGCGGCGTTCGAGCACCCGTTCGTGATCAACGGCCACGTCATCGACATGCACGCGAGCATCGGGATCGCCTTCTTCCCGGAGCACGGCCTCGCCACCTCCGACCTGCTGCGCCGAGCCGATCTGGCGATGCACCAGGCCAAGCGGTCCGGCAGCGGCCTCGCCGTCTTCGCCGCGGCGTCCGGGGATCAGACCGCGCGCCGGCTGACGCTCCTGAGCGAGCTGCGCGACGGCATCTCGCGCGGCGAGCTCGTCCTGCACTTCCAGCCGAAGGTGCATCTGGGTGCCAAGCGACGGACCGTCGGGGTGGAGGCGCTGGTCCGCTGGCAGCACCCGACCGACGGACTGCTCATGCCGGCGCAGTTCATGCCCGAGGCGGAGCGCAGCGAGCTCATCGAGCCGCTGACCGGATGGGTGCTCGACGAGGCGCTGCGCCAGCAGCGCGTGTGGACGGATGCGGGCCTGGACCTCACGATGGCGGTGAACATCTCGGCGCGCAGCCTCGCGCCGGGCAGCCACCTGCCCGACATCGTGGCCAAGCTCACCGACAGCTGGGGGATCGCGCCCGGGCGGCTCATCCTCGAGCTCACCGAGAGCGCCGTCATCGACGCCGGCGTGCCGAGCGTCCTCGACCTCCTGCACGCGATGGGCGAGCGCCTCGCGATCGACGACTTCGGCACCGGCCATTCCTCGCTCGTCTATCTCCAGCGGCTGCCGATCGACCAGATCAAGATCGATCGGTCGTTCGTCATGAACCTCGCCACGGTCCCGGGCGACGCGATCATCGTGCGCTCGACGATCGACCTCGCCCACAACCTCGGGTTGACCGTCGTCGCCGAGGGCGTCGAGGACGAGGTCGCCCTGGAGATGCTCGTCAAGTACGGCTGCGACACCGCCCAGGGCTACTACTTCAGCCGCCCGTGCCCGGCGGAGGAGCTGACCGCCTGGCTGGCCGGGTCGCCGTTCGGCGCGCCGGTGAGCGTGAAGCGGTAGCCACAGCCAGGCTCGCTTCGAGCCGTTGCCAGGTGCCGGGCTTCAGCGCTTGCGAACGGCATCGTCGAGTGAGGGTGGATCGGCGTGCGGCGTGCGGCGCGCGGTGCTCGCGTGTGCGGCTGACGGATCGCTGCGCGCGGTCGGCTATAGCCGGGGGGCTTCGACGCCTGCGTCCGAAATTTGGACGTTTCTGGGCACACCCCCGGCGTTGCACGACCCCGCACCGCGAGTTCGGGCCAACGTGGCGCGAATGTGCTCCATGCGAACACATTCGCGCCACGCTCCGCGCGCCCCGCCCGCCCACGCCCGCTGCGGCGCGATACGAAGGCACGCCGGGACGTCCGGACCACCCACCCTCACCGATGCTGTTCACACGCGCCCGAGCCCAGACGAAACGCCGAACCCCGCCACCGCGGATAAGCACGACTCAGATGTGGTACATCGCGACGCCCGCCGCGCGCGCTTCGCGCTCGACGACGTCGGCGATCGTGCTCGCCGCGAGCACGTCCCGGGCGGCGGCCGCCGCCGCGCCGAAGATCCCGCTGGAGTCGCGCCCCAGCGGCCCCTCCAGGAGCTCGACGACCTCGAGCACGGTGATCTCGCCGGGCGGGCGCGCGAACGTGTAGCCGCCCTTGACCCCGCGCTGGGACTTCAGCATCCCTGCGCGGCGCAGCGTGGCGAAGAGCTGCTCGAGGAACTGGACCGGGATGTCGCGGCGGCGCGCGAGCTCGCCGATCGGGATCGGGCCGTCGCCCGAGCGGGCCAGCTCGGCGAGCGCCTGCAGCGCGTATGGCGATTTCGTCGTGATGGAGATCATCGGGCGCTCACTACTCTCAGAGTATGGGACCGGTCAGCCGGTACGGGCCGCCGCTGGCCATCATGGCGCTCATCTTCGCGCTTTCGGCGACGCCTGACCTCAGCTCGGGACTCGGCGCCTGGGACTTCGCGCTGCGCAAGCTCGCGCACATCACGATCTTCGCGATCCTGTGGCTCACGCTCGCGCGCGCCGCGGACTGGCGCCGGCCGATCCTCGCGACCGCCATCGCGATCCTCTACGCGATCAGCGACGAGTTTCACCAGACGTTCGTCGAAGGCCGTCACGGCACGCCGGTCGACGTGGCGATCGACACGCTCGGGATGGCCCTGGCAGCGCTCGCGTGGATCGTCGTCGCGCGCCGGCGCGTCGCCGCCCAGGCGCAGGCGCACGTGAGCCCGTCGGCTCCCTGATGCCGCGGACGCCGGCCGTCACCAGCGGCCGCGCCGCGTCGGCCGGTTGAGCGTGTCGCACAGCGCCACGCCCTCGCGCAGCTCCTTGTCGCGTTCGATCTCGGCGTTGAGCTCGGCGCCGATGAGCAGCGCGACGTTCGTCAGCCAGAGCCACGCGACGAGCACGATCGCGCCCGCGAACGTCCCGTAGATCGCGCCGACGTTCGCCACCTGCGAGATGTAGCTCGAGAAGCCGATGGACGCGGCGAGCCACAGGAGCACCCCGACGGCGGCGCCCGGCAGCACCGCGTGAAACGAGCGCTGCTTGACGTCGGGCGTGACGTAGTAGATGTAGGCGAACACGAGCATCGCCGCGGCGAGCGCGCCAGGCCAGCGGACGACGTTGAACGTGCGGGCGGCGGCCGGGCCGATGCCGATGAAGCCCAGCAGGTCGCGCGCGAACCCGCCGCCCACGAAGACGAGCACGAGGCTGACGAGCACGAGCGCCATCAGCACGAACGTCGACGCCACGTCGATCGCCTTGCGCCGCAGGAAGCGCCGGCCGCCCTCGGCCTCGAGCACGACGTTGAGCGCGCGGCGCGCCGCCTCCAGCGCCCCCGTCGTGCCGTACAGCGCGACCGCGACGCTGATCGCGAGCGTCGCGCCGGCGGTTCCCTGGCTGCGCAGCGCGCCCCGCAGCGACCTGTCGAGGGGGAGCAGCGCCGACGGCGGGACGACGTCGCGCAGGTAGCCGATGATCGCGTTGTAGGTGTCCGGATACTGGCCGAAGAGCCCGAGCAGCGAGATCGCCAGCAGCGCTGCGGGGAACAGCGACATGAGCCCGTAGTAGGTGAGCGCGGCCGCGTGCTGCGTCATCTGATCGTCGTAGAACGAGATCAGCGTTCGCTTGACGATTGTGGCGGCGCGCCTCATCGGGTCATGCGTAGCGGCCGGCTGCGGTCAACCTGGCGCGGCAGGCTAGCAGCGCGATCGCGATGGCGATGCCGCGCGCGTGGAATTGGCGCTATCGTCAGGTTTCGGCCGCGACCTTAGGAGAGCACGCATGGCCCGCCCGATCATCCTCGGCGTCGTCGGCGACTCCGCCGCCGGCAAGACGACTATCTCAAAAGGGCTCGTGGAGATCCTCGGTGAGGAGAACGTCACCCATATTGGGACCGACGACTATCACCGTTATGACCGCGAGCAGCGCGCCGAGTACGGGATCACACCGCTGCATCCCGAGTGCAACTACATCGACATCATGGCGCAGCACGTCCGTCATCTGCGCGACGGCGAGCCGATCCTCAAGCCCGTCTACCAGCACGGCGACGGCACGTTCGGTCCGCCGGTGTACATCTTCCCCAAGCGCTTTGCGGTGATCGAGGGCCTGCTCGGCTACCACACGCAGGAGCTCAGCGACGCCCACGACGTGCGCGTCTTCCTCGCCCCGCCCGAGGAGCTGCGGCGCGAGTGGAAGATCAAGCGCGACACGTCCAAGCGCGGCTACAACGAAGAGCAGGTCCTCGCGGAGCTCGACAAGCGCGAGCCGGACTCCGAGGCGTTCATCCGCCCGCAGAAGCGCCACGCCGACATGGTGGTCTGCTTCCAGCCCGGCGACGACAGCGAGAAGCTCGACGCCGAGCTGATCCTGTCGGAGGGCCTCCCCCACCCGGACCTGTCGGTGCTGCTCGAGGCCGAGGACGAGCAGATCACGCTCGAGGAGCGTGGCGGCGCCCGCCACCTGTTCATCCCCGGCGACCTCGATCCCGAGCGCGGGGCCGCGATCGAAGAGGGCATCTGGGAGAAGATGCAGTTCGCCCAGCAGCTGCACACCGAGCGCCTCGGGGAGTTCAGCGTCGGCGACGAGCGCCATCGCTCGGAGTCGCTGGCGATCGTCCAGGTGCTCATCCTCTACCACCTCGTCACCGCCAAGGCAGCGGTCGCGGTGGGTGGCGACGAGGCGAGCGGGCGGACCGATCCCAAGGGCTTGGAGTCGCGCTCGACCGCCGGCGCGCCCAGCTCCTAGACGTCCAGCCGCTAGAGCCAGCCGCGCTCGGTGGCGATCAGCACGGCCTGCGCGCGGTCGACGGCGCCGAGCTTGCCGTAGATGTTGTGCAGGTGCGTGCGCACCGTCGAGGTCGAGAGCTGCAGCTCGGCCGCGATCTGCTTGTAGACCTTGCCCTCGGCGAGGCGCTTGAGGACCTCGACCTCGCGCCCGGAGAGCGGGCAGGGATCGATCTGGCGCGGGCGCCCGGAGCTCGGGTACGGCAGGTCGTACATGACCGAGCGCAGCTCGGCCGGGCCGAGCCCGACGGAGCGCGCGACCTTCAGCAGCGAGTTCGGCGAGACCTGGCCGCCCTGCGCGTAGTGGGCGAGCATGTCGGCGAGGCGCACGAAGGCGGCCTCCCCGGTCGCGTCCTCGGAGTGATGGCGCTCGATCGCCGAGGCGACGGCGCTCGGCAGGCCCCAGCGGCGTGCGAGGACGCCGCCGACGAGCGCGTGGTCGACGCCGAGCTCGCGGCGCTCGCGGTGCACGCGCTCCTCGGGGGTGCGCGCGTCGCCGTGGACCTGGCCCGGGTAGCCGGGGTAGGCGTGCGTGAGCACGAGCTTGCCGATGTCGTGCAGCAGCGACGTCACCATGAGGCGGTCGCGATGCTCGTAGCCGGCCTCCTGGGCGAGGCGGTCGGCGGCGCGCTGCGTGACGACGCCGTGCAGACGAAAGCGCTCGGGCGCGGCGTCCCAGACGGTGGAGCGCTCGAAGAAGTCGAACGTGCGAGCACGGCTCGCGAGCGCCTGAACGGATTCGGGCGAGAGGATCTCGACGGCCTTCACGACCGACTCGACGCGACCGCGCCGGCGGTCGTCGAGCTGGTTGGCCATCCGCAGCACGGCGATGACGAGGGCGATGTCGGACTCGACGGCGGCGACGACGTCAGCCGGCGAGACGCGCTCGGCGCTGACGAGGCGCAGCAGGCGGTTGCGCGACTCGGCGAGCGCCGGGAAGGCCTCGAGCGCCTCGAATGCAGCGGTCAGCCGGCGGCCGTGGCCCTCGTTGTGATGGCGCTGAACGGGCGCGCTGTTGGACTCTGCTGCACGGGCGGGTGTGCTGATCATGAAGGTCGAGTCCCTGCTTCCGGGTGGGGATCGTTGGTGCACTTCCCGTATCGGCACGTCTGGACAGATGGTTGAGTCCGATTGGCGAATTTGTTACGGACGCAACGCGTTCTCGATCCGCGCCAGCGACTCGTCGCGCCCGAGAACCGTGAGCGTCTCGAAGATCCCGGGCGAGATCGCGGTCCCCGCGAGCGCCACGCGAATCGGCTGAAAGACCTGCTTGGGCTTGGCGCCGCGCGCCGCCACGACGCCTTCGAGCGCCGGCTGCACGCTCTCCAGCGTGAACGGATCCAGCGGCTCGAGCGCCGCCTGCACGTCGGCGAGGGCCGCGCGCCCGTCCTCGTCGAGCCACTTCTCGCGCGCCTTGGGATCGTCGGCGGGGCCGTCGAAGATGAAGCCGGCGAGCGGGTCGAAGTCCGCGAGCGTCTGCAGCTTCTCCTGCGAGATCGCGACCGCGTCGGCGAGGCCGCTGCGCCCGGTGAACCGCTCCAGGCGCCTGGTGAGCTCCTCGGCCGGCAGGGCGCGCAGGTAGCGGCCGTTGAGCCAGCGCAGCTTGCGCTCGTCGAACTGCGCGGGATTGCGCGAGACGCGCTCGAGGCTGAAGCGCTCGATGAGCTGCTGCGTCGAGATGATCGTCTCGTCGTCGGCGTCGCCCCAGCCGAGCAGCGCGAGGTAGTTGCGCACCGCCTCGGGCAGGAAGCCGGCATCGCGCAGCTCCTGCACGGAGGCGGCGCCGTGGCGCTTGGAGAGCTTCTTGCCGTCGGGGCCGTGCAGCAGCGGCAGGTGCGCGTAGATCGGCTGGTCGGCGCCGAGCGCCTCGAGCACGAGCAGCTGCTTGGGCGTGTTGGAGAGGTGGTCCTCGCCGCGGACGACGTGCGTGATGCCGGCGTCGAGGTCGTCGACCGCGACGGCGAAGTTGTAGAGCACGCTGCCATCGGCGCGCGCGATGACGGGATCGTCGAGGTGGATGTGGGCGAACGTCGTATCGCCGCGGATGACGTCGTGCACGACGGTCGCGCCGTCGTCGGGGACGTGCAGACGCACCGCGCCGCTGTCCTGCGCCTCGCCGCGAAAGCCGCGGTCGGCGCCGTGCTGCGCCTTGTAGGCCTTGACGTCCTCGGCCGTCGCGGTGGAGCGGTAGGCGTGGCCCTCGTCGAGCAGCCTGTTGCAGGATCTCCTGGTGGCGCTCGGTGCGGGCGACCTGGCTGATCGGGCCCTCGTCGTAGTCGATCTCCAGCCAGTCGAGCGCCTCGAGGATGTGGTCGACGTTCTCGGCGGTCGAGCGCGCGCGGTCGGTATCTTCGATCCGCAGCACGAGGGTCCCGCCGGCGCCCCGGGCGAGCAGCCAGTTATAGAGCGCGGTGCGCGCGCTGCCGATGTGCAGCGCGCCGGTCGGAGAAGGAGCGAAGCGGACTCTCATGTGCAGTGACAGTAGCCATCGCCGATGCTGATCGGGGCCCACGTGTCGCCCGCGGGCGGGCCCGCGAAGGCCGTCGCGCGCGGCGTCGAGCGCGGTGCGCAGGCGATCCAGATCTTCAATCAGAACCCGCGCGCCTGGAAGCCGCGCGATTACAGCGACGACGAGGTCGCGGCCTTCCGCGAGGCGATGGCGCAGTCCGACGTCGACGCGCTGCTGATCCACGCCGTCTACCTGCTCAACTGCGCCTCCGACGACGAGACGATCCGCGCGAACTCGCTGCGCTCGCTGATCGCCTCGCTGGAGGCGGGCGCGGCGCTCGGCGCGCACGCGGTGGTCCTGCATCCGGGCTCGGCGAAGACCGGTGACGTCGGTGACGCGATCGCTCGTGCCGGCGCCGTGATCGCCGAGGCGCTGGCGGAGACGGAGGGCTGCGCGCTGCACCTCGAGAACACCGCGGGCTCGGGCGGCACGCTCGGGCGCTCGTTCGAGGAGCTCGCGGCGCTCATGGAGGCGGCCGGCGGCGATTCGCGGCTCGGCCTGTGCCTGGACTCCTGCCACCTGCTCGCGTCGGGCTTCGAGATCCGCACGCCGGAGGCGCTCGCGGACGTGCTCGACGCGGGCGTCGCGCTCGTCGGCGCCGACCGGCTCGGCTCGCTGCACCTCAACGACTCCCAGAAGCCCCTCGGATCCAACGTCGACCGCCACGCGAACGTCGGCGAGGGCGAGCTCGGCGAGGACGGCTGCGCGGTGTTCCTCTCCGAGCCGCGCTTCGAGGGCCTGCCGCTCGTGCTCGAGACGCCCGGGCCGAAGCACTCCGGCCCGACCGCCGAGGAGCTCGCGCTGACGCGGGCGCTGCGCGAGCGCGGTCTCGCGGCCCGCGTTTAGTGTAATACCGGTCCATCCATCTCCGGTAATACTGGTCCGCCATGACCGAGCGGGCAATTAATTGCACGCCCGGATGGACTGCTACGCTCGCGCCGCCGCGACACCGTCGCGTCACCGTCACACTGCTTAAGGAGAACTCCGTGGGCTCATCCGCCGCACAGCGCCGCAACCGCCGGCCGACGCTGCTGATCGTGCTTGCTGCGGGTCGCGCTCTGCGCGAGCGCCGCACCCGCCATGGCAGCGAGCGTCGACGGGCCTGACGGCAGCACGCTCAACTACAACGCCGGCGTCGGTGAGACGAACAATCTGCGCGTGACGCAGATGGGTCTGACGGTGGTCTTCGATGACGACATCGCGATCACGACCTCCGACCCCGCCTGCCTTGCGTCGGCCGGCGATGTGATCTGCGCGATCACGCTGCCCACCTTCCTGAGCGTTGATCTCGGTGATCTCAATGACCAGACGACGCTGACCGGCGTGTCCTTCGTCACGCAACAGGGCGGGGGCGCTGGGAACGACACGCCGCGCGGTGGCGAGAACAACGACTTCTTCGCGATGGAGGCCGGTGCCGACACCTACGTGGGCGGCGACGGCTTCGACGAGATCGCCATCTTCAACGACGCCGCCACCTCCATCACGCTGGACGGCGTGGCCAACGACGGCGCCCCGGGCGAGGGCGACAACGTGGGCGCAGACGTCGAGGACATCGGCACGTTCCAGCTCCAGCCGGTCACGCTCGTCGGCAGCGCGGCGGCGAACAACCTTCGCGGCGGGGACGGAGCCGACACGATCGATGGTGGCGCCGGCAACGACACGCTCTCCGGCGGTGTGGGCAACGACACGATCCGTGCGCGGGACGGCTTCGCCGACCGGGTCGCCTGTGACGAGGGCGCCGACACGGCGGTGGTCGACACGCTGGACAGCGTCTCCGGCTGCGAGACCGTTGATCGCGCCAACGCCGGCAACGCCAACGACGTGCCCGAGGACCGGGCGCCTGCGATCACGTTCCTGACGCCCGCACCCAACGCGCTGCTGCGTGCGGCCGGCGCGAGCGTGACGTTCTCGACGCTCGACGACCACGGCATCGCCGGGGTGCGGCTCTACGACGACGGCCGGCTCGTGGGCCTCGCCGCCGCAGCGCCGTATGCGATCGCCTACCGGCCGAACGGCGGCGACGTCGGCTCGGACACGCTCGTCGCGATCGCCACGGACACCGCGGGGCAGAGCGCCACGGCGATCCGCTCGGTGCGCGTCGCGCGATTCACGCCGCGGCAGCTGTCGGCACGCGTCACCCCGGCGCGCGACCGCCGTGCGCCGTACCGGTTCCGCGCGAGCGGCACGCTCTCGCAGCCGACCGGCGTGACGCGGACTCAGGGCTGCAAGGAGGGGATCGTGTCGGTGCGGGTCAGGCGAGGCGCGACGACCGTGTCGACGCGGCGGGCGAACCTGCGCCGCAACTGCACCTACTCCACGACGGTGACGGGCCGTGCGGGCAGCCTGCGCGTACGCGCGCAGTTCCTGGGCAATGGCGTGCTCGCCCCGCGCACCGCGCCGACGCGCAGCGTCCACGCCGGCTGATCGGGGCACGATTCATGCCGGGCACGAGCGGCCGTCGCGGGCCGCTCGTGTTCGGGCCGCGCTAGCGATCGGGCCGCGACGGGTACGCGGAGATACATGACACAGCTTCGAAAGGACTACGACCTGCCCGAGCGTCCGCCGCTGCCGTTTCGTCAGGCGATCGTCATGTTCGGCGTCCCGCTGCTCGCGCTCGTCCTGTGGCTCGTGCTGCCGGACTCGCCGATCACCGTCGCGCTGCTGGCGGTCGCGCTGCTCGCCGCGGTCTTCACCGGCGTGGGGCTCGTCTTGCGCTCGCGCGAGCTCGACGAGAAGCCCGGCCGCAACCCGGTCCCGCCGCCGAGCATCGACACGTAGAGAGCCGGCCGCCATCCCGCTCCAGCCGGCGAGCGTCGGAACGTAGCCGCCGGGCCGGGCTTGCGCGCCTGCCGCGTCCGGCCTACCGGATGGGGCATGCGAGCGCGCGAGATCTACGACCTGCCCGAACGCCCGCCGATCCCGTATCGCGTCTGGGCGCTGTGCATCGCCGTCCCGGCGCTCGCGCTGGGGCTCTGGCTCGTGTTCCCCGACTCGACCGTGACGGTCGTGATCCTCTTCGTCGCCGTGCTGGTCGCGGTGTTCACCGGCGTTTGGCACCTGCTGCGCGACCCCGAGCTCGAAGAGGCGCCGGACCGCGATCCGATCCCGCCGCCGAGCGTGACGCCGCCGCAGTCCTGACGCCGGCGCGCGTCAGACCGCGAGCGCCGCGGGCCCGAGGACCTGCTCGAGCTCGGCGCGCAGCGTCGGCGTCGGCGCGACCTTGTAGGACGGGCCGAGCCGCAGGCGGCGCGGGTCGCCCGAGCTCATCTGCACCTCGAGCACGACCTCCGAGTCGCCCGGATAGTCCGCGATGAGGCTCTTGAGCTTGTCGATGATCGAGGCGGGCAGGCCGGCGGCGTCGATGCGCAGGTGCAGCGGCACGGGTCCGACGTGGCGCTTCACGGCGGCGGACCGGGCGAGCTCGACCTCCTCGGGCGTCGGCTCGAAGGCCTCGACGGTCTGCACGACGAGGCAGGTCTTGTCGGCGTCCTTGTGGTCGACGCGACCGCGGACGAGCACGACGGAGTCGACCCCGAGCGCGCCCTCGTACTCGGCCAGCGCCTTGCCGAAGACGAGGATCTCGACCGAGCCCTCGAGGTCGTCGAGCGTCGCGAACATCATCGGATCGCCATTGCGGGTGCGGATCTTCTTCGCCGCCGTGATGATGCCGCCGGCGTTGACCCAGTCCTTGTCCTTGCGCGTGGCCAGTTCGGCGAGCGGGCAGTCGACGCGCGCGCGCAGCGCCTCGCGCACCTGCTTGAGCGGATGGGCGGAGATGAACAGGCCGATCGACTCCTTCTCGATCGCCAGCAGCGTGGGCTGGTCGTACTCGTCGGCCGGGATCGGCGGATGCTGCGGCGCGGCGAACGCGGCCGCGGCACCCGAGCCGTCGGCGCCGTTGCCGTCGCCCCAGTCGAAGCCGTCGAAGATCGAGCCCTGGCCGATCTCGGCGTCCTGCTGGGCCTTCTGGCCCGCGCCCTGCGCCTGCGGGAGCACCTCGAGCATGCCCTTGCGCGTCGCCCCCGTCGAGCCGAATGCGCCGCACTTGATGAGCGCCTCGATCGCCGTCTTGTTCACCGCGCGGGCATCGACGCGGACGCAGAAGTCCCACAGCGAGTCGAACGGCCGCTCGTCGCGCGCGGCCTTGATCGCCTCGACCGCGGCGTAGCCGACGCCCTTGACGGCATCGAGGCCGAACCGGATGTTGCCCTCGAAGACGACGAAGTCGTGGTCGGAGAGGTTGACGTCCGGCGGGAGGATCTCGATCCCCATCTGCTCGGCCTGCGTGGCGAAGAACGGGACCTTGTCCTTCGTCGACATCACCGAGCTGATGAGCGCGGCCATGTACTCGGCGGGATGGTTGGCCTTCAGCCACGCCGTGCGGTAGGCGATCAGGGCGTAGCAGGCGGCGTGGGACTTGTTGAAGGAGTAGTCGGCGGACTTCTCGTTCGTGACCCAGAGCTGCTCGGTGACCGCCGCGCTCGTGCCCGACGCCTGGCAGCCCGCGAAGAACTCGGGCCTGAGCTTCGCCATCGCCTCGCGGTTCTTCTTGCCGATCGCCTTGCGCAGGTCGTCGGCCTTCGCGCCGCTGAAGCCGGCGAGCGTCTTGGCGATCTGCATCGCCTGCTCCTGGTAGAGGATCACGCCCTTCGTCGTCTCGGTGATCGGGCGCAGGCGCTCGTCGGCGAACTCGATCGTCTCGGGCTGGCGCTTGCCGCGCGCGTACGTCGGGATCTGGTCCATCGCGCCGGGCCGGTACAGCGCGTTGAGCGCGACGAGGTCGTCGAACTCCGTCGGGCGCACGTTGCGCAGCGCCTTCTGCATGCCCTCGGACTCGAACTGGAAGACGCCGATCGAGTCGCCGGCGGCGAGCATCTCGTACGTGCGCTCGTCGTCGAGCGGCAGCGCCGCCATGTCCGGGCGCACGCCGCTTGAGCGCTCGATGATGTCCAGCGCGTCCTCGATGACGTCGAGGTTGCGCAGGCCGAGGAAGTCCATCTTCAGCAGGCCGAGCTGTTCGACGGGCTTCATCGAGAACTGCGTGACGATCTTGAAGATCTTGTTGCCGTCCGCGTCGACCTGGTTGGAGTCGGCGAGCTGGAGCGGGACGATGTCGGTCAGCGGGCCCTCGGCGATGACGACCGCAGCGGCGTGGATCGAGGAGTTGCGCACGATCCCCTCGAGGCCCTGCGCGACGTCGATGACCTGCTTGGCGATCGGATCGGAGTCGTAGGCGAGCTTCAGCGGCTCGCCCTGGCGCAGGCAGTCCGCGAAGGACGGCGAGCGGCCCATGATCGGGTCCGGGATGAGCTTGGCGAGCTTGTCCCCAACGCCGTAGTCGTGCTCGAGCACGCGCGCCGCGTCGCGCGTCGCCGCGCGCGGGAACATCTTGCCGAACGTCACGATCTGCGCGACCGACTCGCGGCCGTACTTCTCGACGACGTAGCGCATGACCTGCTCGCGGCCGCGGACCGAGAAGTCGATGTCGATGTCCGGCATCGAGACGCGCTCGGGGTTGAGGAAGCGCTCGAAGAGCAGGTCGTAGCGCAGCGGGTCGACGTCGGTGATCTGCAGGCAGAACGCGACGATCGAGCCGGCCGCCGAGCCGCGCCCGGGGCCGACGGCGATGCCGTTGGACTTCGCGTAGGCGATGAAGTCCCAGACGATGAGGAAGTAGGCGTCGAAGCCCATCCGGTGGATGACCTCGAGCTCCATCTCCATGCGCTCGCGGGCGGCGGCGGGCGCGGGATCGCCGTAGCGCGTGCGCAGGCCCTCCTCGACGCGGGCGCGCAGGTAGGCGTCCTCGGCCTCGCCGTTCGGCGTCGGGTAGGCGGGGATGAGCTGCTTGTCGAGCTCGATCTCGACGTTGCAGCGCTCGGCGATCTCGACGGTCGAGGCGATCGCCTCCGGCCACAGCGAGAACGCGTCGGCCATCTCCTCGTTGGACTTCAGGAAGAACTCGTTCGTGTCGAACGTCATCTTCGGCGCGCGCAGGGTCGACTTCGTCTGCACGCACAGCAGCGCCGTGTGGTGGTGGTAGTCCTCCTTGCGCAGGTAATGCACGTCGGCGGTGCCGACGATCGGCCGGCCGAGCTCGCGGGCGATCCGGACGATCCCCTCGTTGGCCTTGTTCTGCTCGGCGAGGCCGTTGCGCTGGACCTCGAAGTAGACGTCCTCGGGCCCGAAGACCTGCAGCAGGTCGTCGGCGTGGGCGCGCGCCTCCTCGTCGCGGTCGGCGATGAGGCGCTGGCAGAAGCGCGAGGCCAGGCAGCCGCTGAGGGCGATGATCCCCTCGGCGTGGCGCTCGATGACGCCGAGGTCGACCGTCGGCTTGCCGCGGTTGAGGCCCGCGAGGAAGCCGGCGCTCGAGAGCTTGACGAGGTTGCGGTAGCCCTCGTCCGTCGCGGCGATCAGCGTCAGGTGGTTGTGCTCGTGGCGACCGCGCTGGGTCTGGTCGTCGACGAGGTAGATCTCGCAGCCGAGGATCGGCTTGATCCCGTGCTTGCGGGCGGCCTGGAAGTGCTCGATGGCGCCGTTCATCACGCCGTGGTCGGTCAGCCCCAGGGCCGGCTGCCCGAACGCCGCCGCCCGCTCGGCGAGGGCTCGATCTTGCACGCCCCGTCAAGCAGCGAGTACTCGGAATGGACGTGCAGATGGGCGCAGGAGGGAGCGGTCACGAGCGGACCAGGATAGGTGCCGGTGCGGATGGTCAGGCCGGGCGAACCCGGTATTTCGGAGCGCGGCGTTCACGGCACCGCCCACCGGCGCAAGCGCGTCCGGCCGCGCGGCGGCGTGCCGCCCCGCCGGGCGGCACGCCACGCTGCAAAGGCGCTCCGAGCGCGGTCTAGTCGTCCGAGCCGCGCTTCGTCGCCGCGACGACGGCGACCGTCGCCACCGCGCTCGCGACGAGCGCAGCCGTGGCGACGCGGCGCGACGGCATCATCTGACCCAAGCGACGGCGCGCGTACCAGCGCGCGCCCTGCCATACGACGAATCCAAGCATCTTGTATCCCATGCGATCGAGGCTACCCAGCGCCGCGGCCTAGGACTCAGGAGATTGGGCAGCGTCGTCGAGGTGGGCCCGCAGCCGGTACGCCATCCGCGACTGCAGCGACCACAGCTCGATGAAGCCCGGCGACGCCTGCTGGGAGAACAGCCCGCCCGACTCGCCGAACGAGGCCAGCGACTGGTCGTAGACCGCGTTGGGCGACGCGCGCGTCACGACGCGCGCCGTGCCCTTGTAGAGCTTGACGCCGATCGTCCCGGTGACCTGCTCGTTGACGCGCTCCATGAACGCGTCGAGGTCGCCGCGCAGCGGCTCCCACCACAGCCCGGCGTAGACGAGGTAGGCCCACTGGCGCTCGAGCCCGGGCTTGAACTGGTTCTGGTGGATCGTGTTGACGAGCTTCTCGAGCTCGGCGTGCGCGGGCAGGATGATCGCCGCCGCCGGGACCTCGTAGATGTCGCGCACCTTCAGGCCGACGATGCGGTCCTCGATGTGGTCGACGATGCCGACCCCGTGGCGGGCGCCGATCTCGGCCACCCGCTCGAGCAGGTCCACGAGCCCGAGCCGCTCGCCGTCGAGCGCCACCGGCATGCCGCGCTCGAACTCGAGCTCGATGACCTGCGCCTCGTCGGGCGCGCGCTCCGGCGGCGTGACGAGCTGGAAGACGTCGTCGTCGGGCGCGTGCGCGAGGTCCTCGATCCAGCGCCCCTCCGAGGAGCGGCCCCAGAGGTTGTCGTCGATCGAGTACGGCGCGACCTCGGTGCCGCCCTTGACGGGGATCCCGTGCTTGCGGGCGTACTCGATCTCCTCGTCGCGCCCCATCTGCCAGCCGCGGACCGGCGCGATGACCTTCAGCTCGGGGGCCAGCGTCGCGATCGTCGCCTCGATGCGGACCTGGTCGTTGCCCTTGCCGGTGCAGCCGTGCGCGATCGTGTCGCAGCCGGTGCGGCGGGCGTACTCGACCGCGAGCTTGGCGATGAGCGGTCGCCCGAGCGCGGTGAAGAGCGGGTAGCCGCCGCCGTACAGCGCGTTGGCCTTGATCGCCGGCAGGACGTACTCGCGCGCGAACTCCTCGCGCGCGTCGACGGTGAAGCACTCGACGGCGCCGATGTGGCGCGCCTTGCCCTCGATGACGTCGTAGTCCTCGCCGGGCTGGCCGAGGTTGACCGTCAGCGTGACGACCTCGGCCTCGTACTCGTCGGCGATCCATTTCAGCATGACGCTCGTGTCCAGGCCGCCGGAATACAGCAGCAGGACTCGGCCGACCTCGCCGCGTTCGGCGAGGTAGGAGGCGGTACGGGTGTGGGGGGTCTGCTCGGTCGTCTGGGCCATGGCGCGTGGAAGCCTACGAGCCCCCGCTATTCCGTGCGGCGTGCAGGCAAAAACCAGGCCTCGCCGAAATGACGAACGCCGCGCCGTCAGCCAGGTTGCCGGACGGGCAGGGCGCGCGGACGCGGGAGGTTCCTACAGGAGGGCCCGCAGCCGTTGCAGCGACCTCGTCGACCTGGGCTGCGCCGATCGTCAGCGGCGGCAGCAGCCGCAGCGTCGCGGGGCCGGTCGCGTTGAGGACGAGGCGCTGCTCGAGCAGCGCGCGGCGCACGAGCTCGGGGACGCCGCCGGCGGCGAAGTCGCAGGCGAGCATGAGCCCGCGGCCGCGGACCTCGACGACGCCGGGCAGCGCCTGCAGGCCCTCGGCGAGGCGCGCGCCCAGCGCGCGCACGCGCGCGAGCAGCTCGGGGTCCGAGACGACGTCGAGCACCGCCAGCGCGGCGCCGCAGGCGACCGGCCCGCCCGCGAACGTCGAGCCGTGGTCGCCGGGCTCGAAGACGTCGGCGTAGCGCGGCGAGCAGATGAGCGCGCCGATCGGCAGCCCGCCGCCGAGCGCCTTGGCGGAGGTCATGAGGTCCGGCACGACGCCCGAGTCCTCGTAGGCCCACAGCGTGCCGGTGCGCCCGAGGCCGCACTGGACCTCGTCGAAGATCAGCGCCGCGCCGTGCTCGTCGCAGGCCGCGCGCGCGGCGTGCAGCAGCTCGTCGTCGAGGACGTACACCCCGCTCTCGCCCTGGACCGGCTCGAGCAGCACCGCGGCCGTGCGCTCGTCGACCGCGCCCGCGACCGCCTCCGCCGTCGGCGCGACCGCCACGAAGCCCGGCACGAGCGGCGCGAACGGCGCCTGCTTTGACTCCTGCGGCGTCGCCGACAGCGAGCCGTACGTGCGCCCGTGAAAGCCGCGCTGGACCGACACGATCGTGCCCGCGGGCTTGGCCTTGCGCGCGAGCTTCAGCGCCGCCTCGTTGGCCTCGGTGCCGGAGTTCGCGAAGTGCACCTTGCCGTGCAGCGAGCAGTCCGACAGGCGCTTGGCCAGCCGCATTCCCGGCTCGGTGTAGAAGAGGTTGCCGACGTGCAGCAGGCGCGCGGCCTGCTCCTGGATCGCCTCCACGACGGCCGGATGGGAGTGGCCGAGCGACGTGACCGCGAGGCCGGTCTGGAAGTCGAGGTACTCGTGGCCGTCGACGTCCCACAGCCGCGCGCCCGCGCCGCGCACGAACTGCACCGGCTGGCGCGCGTAGGCCGGGACGACGTGGTCGCGCTCGAGCGCCTGGAGCTCCTGGAGGGTCATCGCGAGGACACGCCCTTCGGATCCGCGCCGGCGACGTGCAGCAATGGCGCGCCGTCATGTCGCCGGGTGGATCTTCGTGCCGCTGCCGGCGTCGGTGAACAGCTCCAGCAGCAGCGAGTGCGCGACGCGGCCGTCGACGATGTGCGCCGCGCTGACGCCGCCGTAGATCGCGTCGATGCAGGCCTGCAGCTTGGGGCGCATGCCGCCGCCGACGTCCGGCAGCGCGGCCTCGACGTCGTCGGTGGCGGCCTGCGTGATCCGCGATCCCGGGTCGGCGGGATCGCGCAGCCAGCCCGCGACGTCGGTCAGGAAGATGATCTTGTAGGCGCCGAGCTCGCGCGCGATCGCGCCCGCGGCCTCGTCGGCGTTGATGTTGTAGGAGTCCCCCGCGGCGTCGGCGCCGACCGACGCGATGACCGGGATGTAGTCCTGCGCGATGTGATGCAGGACGTCGGCGTTGACGCGCTCGATGCGCCCGACGAAGCCGATGTCCTCGCCGCCCGGCGCCGCCTGGCGCACGACGCGCAGCAGCCGCCCGTCGTCGCCGCAGAGCCCGACCGCCGGCTGGCCGTGGCGCCCCAGGCGCAGCACGATGTCCTTGTTCACCTTTCCGACGAGCACCATCTTCACGATCTCGACCGTCGCCTCGTCGCTGACGCGCAGGCCGCTGACGAACTCGACCGGCATCTGCAGGCGCTCCATGTAGGACGTGATGTCCGGCCCGCCGCCGTGCACGACGACCGGGTTCATGCCGACGTACTTCAGGAGCACGACGTCGCGCGCGAACTCCTCGCGCAGGTCGGGATCGCTCATCGCCGCGCCGCCGTACTTGATGACGACGGTGCGGCCGTGGAACTCCCGGATGTACGGGAGCGCCTCGAGCAGCGTGCCGATGTCCCTCACTGGGCGGCCCTCATGTCGTGTACTCCGCGTTGATCGTCACGTACTGGTGGCTGAGGTCGGAGAAGAAGACCTCGGTCTCGAAGCCCGCGCCGGGCAGGCCGACCTCGTACTCGATCTCGACGCCGGCGGCGGCCGCGCGCAGGGCGGCCTCGTCGTGCGGCAGCGCGACGCCTCCCGCGCACACGGCGATCCCCTCGATCGCGATGTCGAGCGCGAGCGGCGCCGCGCCCGGCAGCGCCGCGCCGACGGCCTGCGCGATCCGCCCCCAGTTCGGGTCGGCGCCGTGCAGCGCGGTCTTGACGAGCGGCGAGTTGGCGACCGCGCGCGCGCAGCGCTCGACGACCTCCGCGCCGCCGCCGCGGACGACGACGCGGCCGACCCGCCTGGCGCCCTCGCCGTCGCGCACGATCAGGATCGCGAGCATCCGCAGCAGCGCGTCGAGCGCCTCGCCGAAGCGCAGCTCGTCGTCGCTCTCGGGCTGGATGCGCACGCCGCTGCGGCCCGAGCAGATGAGGATCACCGTGTCGTTCGTCGACAGCTGCCCGTCGACGGAGATGCGGTCGAACGAGCGCTTGACGCACACGCTCAGCAGCAGCTCGGCCGTGTCGGGCTCGAGCGCCGCGTCGGTCTGCACGAAGCAGAGCATCGTCGCGAACGCCGGCTCGATCATCCCCGCGCCCTTGGCCTGGGCGCACAGGCGCACGGTGCCCGACGGCAATTCCACCTGCAAAGAGGCCCGTTTCTCGAACGCGTCGGTCGTCATGATCGCCGCGCTGAACGCCTCGTCGCCGCTGGCACGCAGCACCCCGGCCGCGGCGCCGATGCCCTCCTCGAGGCCGCCGAGCGGCAGCGGCACGCCGATGACGCCGGTCGAGGCGACGGCGACGGCGGCGGGCTCGACGCGGACCGCCTGCGCCGCCGCCTGCTGCATCGCGCGCGCCGCCTCCAGCCCCTCGGGGCCGGTCGCGGCGTTCGCGTTGCCGGAGTTCGCGACGACGACCTGCAGCCCGTTGGGGATCGTCTCGTCGCGCGACACGATCACCGGCGCCGCGAGCACGCCCGAGCGCGTGTAGCGCGCCGCGCTGACGATGTCGTCGGCGTCGCAGACGAGCAATCCGAGGTCGACCGCGCCGTCGCCCTTGATGCCCGCCGCGGCGGTGCCCGCGCGAAAGCCCGACGGCAGCCCGCGGTCGTCGGCGGTCACGTACTCGGGGCACTGCACCCAGCGCGAGTCGAAGAAGCCTGCGGTCATGTCGCTCACGACTGCGCGCCGTTGCTCGAAGGGGCGTGGATGGCGAAGGTCATCGCATGTCCTCGCTCATGGCTCGATCCCCGCCGTCTCGGGCAGGCCGAACATGAGGTTGAGGTTCTGGATCGCCTGCGACGCCGCGCCCTTCCAGAGGTTGTCGATCGCGGCGAAGACGAAGACCTTGCCGGTGCGCGCGTCGGCGCGGGCGCAGATCGCGCACACGTTCGTGTCGCGCACGTCGCGCACGCCCGGCGGGCGCTCGACGACCTCCACGAACGGGCGGCCCTCGGCCCACTCGCCGTAGGCCTCGTCGACGCGCGCCTGGTCCCACGGCTCGCTCGTCGTGACGTAGCAGGAGACGAGCTCGCCCTGGTCGAGCGGCATGAGGTGCGGCGTGAACGTCGTCGTCACCGCGGCGCCGAGCAGCGCGAGCTCCTGGTCGATCTCCGGCATGTGGCGGTGCGCGCCGACGCCGTAGGGCACGACGTTCTCGTCGACCGTCACGAAGTGCGTCTTGGTCGTCGCCGCGCGACCCGCGCCGGACACGCCGGACTTCGCGTCGACGGTGACGTCGACGACCGTGCCGCTGCGCGCCAGCGGAGCGAGCGCGAGCACGGTCGCGGTCGGATAGCAGCCGGGGTTGGCGACGAGATCGGCGTCCGCGACCTGCGCGCCGTAGAGCTCCGGCAGGCCGTAGACGCCGCTGCCGAACAGCTGCGGCGCGCCGTGCTCGCCGTACCACTGCTCGTACGTCGGGCGGTCGCGCAGGCGAAAGTCGGCGGACAGGTCGACGACGCGCACGCCGCGCTCGCGCAGCGCCGCGACGACCGGCGCGGCGGCGCCGTGCGGGTAGGCGACGATCGCCGCGTCGACGTCGCCGTCGCGCTCGACGTCGAGCTCGCGCATGACGGCGTCCACGCGGTGGTGCGGGTAGAGGTCCGACAGGCGCCGGCCCGCGTCGCTGCGGCTCGTGACGCCCGCGAGCGCGAACGCCGGATGGCGGTCGACGAGCCGCGCGGCGAGCGCGCCCGCATAGCCCGAGCCGCCGGCGACGAGCACGCGTGGCGGACGTCAGCCACGCAGCTCACCGCCCAGCTCGTCCGCGAGCCGCGCGACGATCTTCGCGCGCACCGGCGCGACGTCCTCGTCGGTCAGCGTCCGGTCGCGCGCGCGGAACGTCAGCGCGATCGCCAGCGACGTGCGGCCCGCGGCGATCTGCTCGCCGCGGTAGACGTCGAAGACCTCGGCGCGGGCGAGCAGCGCGCCGCCGGCCGCGCGCACGGCGTCGAGCACGGTCGCCGCGGGCACCGCCTCGTCCACGACGATCGCGATGTCCTCGCGCAGCTCGGGAAACGACGTCAGGTCCTCGTACTCCGGCACGAGCTCGGCCGCCGCGATGACCGCGTCGAGGTCGATCTCGAACGCGGCGACGCGGTCGAGGTCCCACTCGCGCGCGACGAGCGGGTGCACGTCGCCGACCCAGCCGACGGCGGCGCCGGCCGGCTGCGCGCCCAGCGCGACGGCGGCGCTGCGGCCGGGATGCAGGAAGGGCTGCGGCGCGGCGGCGAACGTCGCCTGCACCCGCAGCGCGCGCAGCAGCCGCCTCCAGGTAGCCCTTCGCCGCGAAGATGTCGCCGGGCACGAGCGCGCCGAGCGCGTGGTGCTCGTGCGGCAGCGTCCCACCTGTCGCGAGGTACACCCGGCCGGACTCGAAGAGGCCGGGAACGCCCTGCCCGCGCGCGGCGTTGTGGCGCGCGATGTCCAGCAGCGAGCCGAGCAGCGTCGTGCGCATGTTCGCGTCGTCCTCGCTCATCGGGTTCTCGATGACGACGTGCGCGCGGCGCGGATCGTCGTCGGGCAGCCGCAGGCGCGCGTCGCGATCGGGCGACTCGAAGCTCCAGCCGACGACCTCGAGCAGCCCGCGGCCGGTCAGCACGTCCTCGGCGCGGCGGCGCAGGCGCTGCCCGGGGGTCAGCACGCCGACCGCGCCGCGGCGGCGCGGCAGCGTCGCGGGCAGCTGGTCGTTGACGCCGTGCAGGCGCGCGACCTCCTCGATGAGGTCGGCCTCGCGGGTGACGTCGTTGCGCCGCCAGTACGGCACGGTGACGTCGAGGCCGTCGGGCCGCTCGGCGATCTCGAAGCCCAGGCGCTGCAGGTGCATCGCGCTCTCGGAGCGCGTGATGCCGACGCCGAGCAGGCCGACGAGCTTCCCGTCGCGCAGGCGGATGACGCTCCGCGCTCGGGTCCGGGCTCCGCCGACGTCGACCGTGCCGGGCACGAGCCGCGCGCCGGTCAGCTCGAGCATGAGCCGCGTCGCGACCGCCTGGCCGTCGAGCGCCTGCTCGGGCGCGAGCCCCTTCTCGAAGCGCGCGCTCGCCTCGCTGCGCAGCCCGAGCTTCAGCGACGTCGCGTGGATGTTCGCGGCGTCCCAGTTGGCGGCCTCCATGAGGACGCGCGTCGTGTCGTCCTGCACCTCGGAGCGGTTGCCGCCCATGATCCCGGCGATCGACGTCGGCCCGGCGTCGTCGGCGATCAGGCAGACGTCGCGGTCGGCGACGCGCGTCTGGTCGTCGAGCGTGACGACCTGCTCGCCGTCGCCGCCGCGGCGCACGACGAGCCGGCGGCCCTCGATGCGGTCCAGGTCGAAGGCGTGCATCGGCTGGCCGGTCAGCAGCATCACGTAGTTCGTGATGTCGACGACGTTGTTGATCGGGCGCTGGCCGGCGGCCATCAGGCGCGCCTTCAGCCACGGCGGCGACGGGCCGATCCGCACGTCCTCGAACGCGCGGGCGGTGAAGCGCGGGCACAGGTCGGTCGCCTCGACGACGATCTCGACGCCGATCGCTGTTGGCCGTCCACGGGACGCCCGGATCGTCCTCCCAGGGCGGCCGGGCGAGCACCGCGCCCGTCGCCGCGTGCGCCTCGCGCGCGACGCCGTAGACGCCGAGGCAGTCGGGCCGGTTGGGCGTGATCTCGAGCTCGAGCACGTCCGTCGAGATCGGCAGGACGCCGGCGAGCGGCTGGCCGGGCTCGAGGCCGTTGGCGTCGGAGAGCACGAGCGTCTCGTCGTGATCGGGCCCGATCGCGAGCTCGTCCTCGGCGAGGATCATCCCCGCCGACGTGACGCCGCGCAGCTTCGCCCTGCGCAGCTTCATCCCGTCGGGCATGACCGCGCCCGGGCCGGCCGACGGCGACGAGCTGCCCGGCGGCGACGTTCGGCGCGCCGCAGACGATCTGCGCCTCCTCGCCGCCGCCGACGTCGACGACGCAGACCGTCAGCCGGTCGGCGTCGGGGTGCTGCTCGGCCTGCAGCACGCGGCCGACGACGAAGTGCTCGAGCTCGCGCACGCCGTGGTGCTCGACGCGGTCGACCTCGGTCCCGGTCATCGCCAGGCGCGTCGCGAGCTCGCCGACCGGCATGTCGGGCGCGCAGTACTCGTACAGCCACTCGACGGGACCCTCATCGCGAGGACCTGCCTTCGAGTCCGCGCCGGCGATGATCGAGCAATGGCGCGCTGTCATCCGAACTGCTCCAGGAAGCGCACGTCGTTGTCGTAGAGCAGCCGCAGGTCCGGGACGCCGTGCTTGAGCATCGCGATCCGCTCGATCCCCATGCCGAACGCGAAGCCCTGGACCTTCTCCGGGTCGTAGCCGTACTCGGCGACATAGCCGAAGACGTTCGGGTCGACCATCCCGGAGCCGAGGATCTCGACCCAGCCGGTGTCCTTGCAGACGCGGCAGCGCTCGCGTGCGCGGGACCGTGCTCCATGAAGCACGACACGTCGACCTCGACCGACGGCTCGGTGAAGGGGAAGAAATGCGGCCGCAGCCGGACCTCGCGGTCGGGCCCGAAGATCGCGCGGGCGAACGCCAGCAGCGTGCCCTTGAGGTCGGCGAGCGTGATGTCCTCGTCGACCGCCAGGCCCTCGATCTGATGGAACTGCGGCGTGTGCGTCGCGTCGGAGTCGCGCCGGTAGACGCGGCCGGGGACGATGACGTACAGCGGCGGCGGCTGGGCCTCCATCGCGCGGATCTGCATCGGCGAGGTGTGCGTGCGCAGCAGCACGTCGTCGCTGACGTAGAACGTGTCCAGGCGGTCGCGGGCGGGGTGCGTCGGCGCGTGGTTGAGCGCGTCGAAGTTGTAGTAGACGGTCTCCACCTCGGGACCCTCGGCGATCCGGAAGCCGAGGCCGAGGAAGACGTCCTCGATCTCGCGCCGCGTGGCGGTCAGCAGGTGCAGGCGGCCGACGGGCTGCGGCGGCGCGCCGGGCAGCGTCACGTCGACGACGTCGCGCCGCAGCTGCTCCTCCAGCTCGCCGCCCGCGAGCTGCTCGGCGCGCTGGGCGATGAGCGCCTCGAGCCCCTGGCGCGCCTGGTTTGCCGCCTTGCCGGTCGGGCCGCGCTGCTCGGGCGGCAGCTGGGCGATCCCGCGCAGGATGTTCGGCAGCTCGGCCTTGCGCCCGAGATAGCGCACGCGCAGCTCCTCGAGGCCGGCGCTCGTCGTCGCGGCGGCGACCGCCGCCTCGGCCTCGTCGCGCAGCTCTGCGATGCGGTCGGTCATGCGCGGGCCATCCTATGGACGCGGCCGTACATCTCAGCACGGGGACGAGCGGCCCCGGCCATCGCCGCTGGTGACACCCGCTGCTCAGACATCCGGCAGCACCCCGCGCGTCAGCTCGTACAGCGCGATCGCGGCGGCCATCGCGGCGTTCAGCGACTCGCTGAGGATCGGGATGTGGGCGACGCGGTCGCACGCCGCGACGACCTCCGCCGCGAGCCCCTCGCGCTCGGCGCCGACGACGATCGTCAGCTCGCCGCGCCGCGGGCCCAGACAGCGCCTCGCCGGCGCCGCCGACAAGCGCCAGGCGCTCGCCGGGCAGCTCGTCGAGGCGCGACACGCGCGCCACCGGCACCTGGAAGATCGCCCCCATCGACGCCCGCACGGCCTTGGGCCCGAACGGGTCGGCGCAGCCGGGGCCGAGCACGACCGACGACGCGCCGAACGCGAGCGCGCAGCGCAGGACGGCGCCGACGTTGCCGGGGTCCCCCACGCCCCACAGCGCGACGCAGAGCGGGCCGGCGGGAGCCGACCAGCGCGACGGGTACACCGCGAGCTGCCGGCTGCCGGAGCCGAGCGCCGACACCGACGCCAGCAGCGATCCCTCGACCTCGTCGCCGGCCAGCCCGCTGCCGGCGGCGGACAGCAGCACGAGCGGGCTCCAGCCGGCCGACGCCGCCGCCGCGACGAGGTCCTCGCCCTCGGCGACGAAGCGCGCCGCGTCCTCGCGCGTGCGCCGCCGCGCGAGCTTGCGGATCTCCTTGAGCTTGTCGTTGTGTGAGCTGGTGATGGTCATGGGCGAAAAAAAGGGCGCCGTCCTGCGAGAGGAAGCGGCGCCCGGGAGGTGGTGTGGTCGGCTGGCTGCTTGTCAGGCAGCCGACGCCTCGCGGGCGGCGTCGACAAATCGGCGGAAGGTCTCGGGGTCGCGCACGGCGATGTCGGCCAGCACCTTGCGGTCCAGCTCGATGCCGGCGACCTGCAGGCCGTGGATGAACGTCCCGTACGTCATGCCGTTCTCGCGCGCGGCGGCGTTGATGCGGGTGATCCAGAGGCGGCGGAAGTCACGCTTGCGATTGCGGCGGTCGCGGTACTGGTACGCCTCCGCCTTCATCAGCGCTTCCTTGGCGCGCTTGTAGTTCGAGTTCGCCTCGCCGCGGAAGCCCTTCGTCCGCTCGAGGGTCGCGCGGCGCTTCTTGCGGGCGTGGACGGAGCGCTTGACGCGGGTCATCCTACTTGCTCCCCGTCCGCAGCAGCTTCTTGGCGCGCGGCGCGTCATGCGGCGACAGGATCAGCGGCTTGCCGAGGTAGCGCTTCTTCTTCGGCGACTTCTTCTCGAGAATGTGGCTCGTGAAGGCGTGACGCGCGCGGATCTTTCCGTTGGCGGTCTTCTTGAAGCGCTTCTTGGCGCCGGAATGGGTCTTCATCTTCGGCATGCGAGCGGGCCAGGATATACCACCCGGCCGGAGGGTCGGTTCAGGCGGCGCCTAGGCCTTGGCGGCGGTGTCGCCGTCGGCCGTTGCGCCGTTTTCCGTCGGCGCGGCCTCGGCGGCGGGGGCAGCGTCGGCCGCGGCCGCGTCGCCGTCGCGCTCGGCGGCCACGAGCTCGCCGCTGAGGATGGCCTTCGACGGCCCGAGCATCATCGTCATGTTGCGCCCGTCCTGGATCGGGCGCTGCTCGACGACGCCGATGTCCGCCAGCTCCTCGGCCAGGCGGTCGAGGATCATCACGCCGCGCTCGGGGTGCGTCACCTCGCGGCCGCGGAACATGATCGTGATCTTGACCTTGTCCTTGTGGCGCAGGAAGCGCTCGACGTGGCCCTTCTTCGTGTTGTAGTCGTTCTCCGCGATCTTCGGGCGGAACTTGATCTCGCGGATCGTGATCTGCTGCTGGTGCTTGCGCGCCTGCTTGAGCTTCTGGGCCTGCTCGTACTTGTACTTCGAGTAGTCCAGGACGCGGCAGACGGGCGGGCGCGCCTCGGGCGCGACCTCGACGAGGTCGAGGTCCTTGTCCTGGGCATAGCGCAGCGCCTCGGACGTGCGCATGACGCCGACCTGGTTGCCGTTCTCGTCGATCAGGCGCACCTCGGGCACGCGAATACGCTCGTTGACCCGCGTCGAGTCCCGCTCGGGCGGGCGCCGGTCGAATCTACGAGGGACCGGCACTATGAAATGAGGCCGCGCGTCAAGCTGTGTTCGAGCGCGGCTGTGAGATCTGAGTGAGGGTCAACACAGTCGAGTATATCCCGGATCAGCCTTCGCGACAGGCGGATTTTTCGGCGAGCCTCGCGACGAGCTCCGCGACCGGCTCGCTGCCGCTGTCGCCGACGCGATGCTCGCGCACCGCGACGGTCGGGCGGTCCGATTCGGCCTCGCGATCGCCGACGACGAGCATGTAGGGCACCTTGCGCAGCTCGGCGTCGCGGATCTTGCGCCCGACCGATTCGGTGCGGTCGTCGAGCTCGGCGCGCAGGCCCGCGTCCTGCAGCGCGGCGAGCACGCCGGCCGCCGCCGCGGCGTGGCGGTCGGCGATCGGCAGCACGATCGCCTGCACCGGCGCGAGCCAGAGCGGGAACTCGCCCGCGTAGTGCTCGATGAGGATCCCGATGAAGCGCTCGAAGGAGCCCAGCAGCGCGCGGTGGATCATCACCGGGCGGTGGTCGGCGTCGTCGGCGCCGGTGTAGTGCAGGTCGAAGCGCTCGGGCATCGAGTAGTCCAGCTGGACGGTCCCGAGCTGCCATGAGCGCCCGATCGAGTCGGTCATGTGCAGGTCGATCTTCGGCCCGTAGAAGGCGCCGTCGCCGGCGTTGATCTCGTACGACAGGCCGCGCGCGTCGAGCGCGCCCTGCAGCGCCGCCTCGGCGCGGTCCCACATCTCGTCGGAGCCGATCCGCTTCTCCGGCCGCGTCGACAGCTCCAGGCGCGGCTCGAAGCCGAACAGGTCGTAGAGGAAGAAGCCGAACTCCAGGCAGCCGATGACCTCGTCGCGGATCTGCTCCTCGCTGCAGAAGATGTGGGCGTCGTCCTGGGTGATGTGGCGCACCCGCAAGAGGCCGTGCAGGGTGCCCGACGGCTCGTGGCGGTGGACGAGGCCCTGCTCGGAGTAGCGGATCGGCAGGTCGCGATAGGAGCGCCGGTCGTCCTTGAAGAGCTGGATGTGGGCCGGGCAGTTCATCGGCTTGAGGCCCATCGGGCGGTCCTCGACGTCGGTGAAGTACATGTTCTCCCGGTAGGTGTCCCAGTGGCCGGACTGCTTGAAGAGGTCGACGTCGTAGAGGATCGGCGTCTTGACCTCGCGGTAGCCGCGGCGCCTGTTCTCCTCGCGCCAGAGCTTCGACAGCTCGTTCCAGATCGCCATCCCCGCCGGCTGCCAGAACGGCGAGCCGGGCGACAGCTCGCTGAACATGAACAGGTCGAGCTCCTTGCCGAGCTTGCGGTGGTCGCGCGCGCGGGCCTGCTCGAGGCGCTCGAGGTACTGCGCCAGGTCGTCCTTGGAGAAGAACGCGGTGCCGTAGATGCGCGTGAGCTGCTGGCGGCTGGCGTCGCCGCGCCAGTACGCGCCCGCGACGGACTGCAGCTTGACCGCCTTGATGCGCTTCGTCGACGGCGCGTGCGGCCCGCGGCAGAGGTCGGTGAACGGGCCGTTCGTGTAGAGGCTGACGGTCTGCACGCCTTCGTTGCGCACGAGGTCCTCGATCAGCTCGACCTTGTAGTCCTGCTCCTCGGCGCGGAAGCGCGCGAGCGCCTCGTCGACCGTGACGTCCTCGCGGACGAACGGCTCGTCGGCGTTGATGTGCTCGCGCATCTTCTCCTCGATGCGCTCGAAGTCCGCGTCGGAGACCGTGACGCCGTCGGGGAACTCGAAGTCGTAGTAGAAGCCGTTCTCGATCGGCGGGCCGATCGAGATCTTCACGCCCGGATAGAGCTCCATGACCGCCGCCGCCAGCACGTGCGCGGCGTCGTGGCGGATGACGTCGAGCGCGCCGTCGGTCTTCGGCGTGATGATCTCCAGCGGCTCGCCGGCCACGAGCGGGCGCGCGAGGTCGCGCACCTCGCCGTTCTGGCGCACCGCGAGCGCGGCGCGCGCGAGGCCGGGGCCGATCGCCGCGGCGGCATCGGCGCCGCTCGCGCCGTCGGCGAGCTCGAGCTCGGTGCCGTCGGGCAGCGTGACGTTCACGGGGCGCATGCTAGTCGCGCCTCGGGCGCGACCGCCGCGGGGCTCGAACCCTGCAGCTGCGCGCGAATTCACCGTTTGTGATCGCCGGATCCGGCCTACCCCGGAGGTGAGCCGCGCGGGACGGCGGCGTCTGACCCACCAGCCCCAGACGTGAAGGAGTGACCATGGCGGATGAACTTCGCGACCTGAAGATTGCGATCCTCGCCACCGACGGCGTCGAGCAGGTCGAGCTCGAGCAGCCGCGACAGGCCGTGCAGGACGCGGGCGCGCAGACGCACCTGCTGTCGCTCGACGACGGCCAGATCCAGGCGATGAACCATGACATCGAGCAGGGCGACACGTTCAGCGTCGACGGCAAGGTGAGCGACGCCTCGGTCGACGACTACGACGCGCTCATCCTGCCCGGCGGCACGTGCAACCCCGACAGGCTGCGCATGGACGAGAACGCGGTGAGCTTCGTGCGCGACTTCGTCACCTCCGGCAAGCCCGTCGCCGTCATCTGCCACGGCCCGTGGACGCTCGTCGAGGCCGACGTCGTGCGCGGCCGCCGCATCACGTCCTGGCCGAGCGTCCGGACCGACCTGCGCAACGCCGGCGCCGAGGTCGTAGACGAGGAGGTCGTCGTCGACGACAACATCACCTCCAGCCGCTGGCCCGACGACCTGCCCGCCTTCTGCAGCGCGATCGTGCGGGAGTTCGCCGCGGTGCGCGCATCATGAGCGCCACGAGCAAGAACGGCAATGCCGGACCGCAGGACCCTGTCGCGAAGGGCCTGGGCATCTTCAGCCTCGCGCTTGGTATCCCGCAGACGCTCGCCCCCGGTCGCATGAACCGCATGATCGGCGTCAAGGACGACACCAAGAGCCGCATGCTGATGCGTGCCGTGGGCATCCGCGAGCTGACCGCCGGCGTCGGCATCTTCACCGACCGCCGCCCGACGGAGTGGATCTGGGCTCGCGTCGCGGGTGACACGATGGACCTCGCGCTGCTCGGATCGGCTCTGCGCAACAAGAGCCAGTCGCCCGCCCGCACGCTGGCCGCAACCGGCGCCGTCATAGGCGCGTTCACGGCGGACGTCATCGACGGCGTTCGCCTCAGCCGAGCGTCGTCCAACGGCTCCGAGGAGTCCGAGCCCGAGCAGCCCGTGCGGGTCACGGGGGCGATCACCGTCCGGCGTGACCGCGAGGAGCTCTACGCGCACTGGCGCAACTTCGAGAGCTTCCCGGACTTCATGGCCCACCTCGAGGAGGTGCGCTCCACGGCCCCGAACCGCTCGCACTGGAAGGCGCACGGGCCGATGGGGATGACCGCGGAGTGGGACGCCGAGATCACCGACGACGTGCCCGGCGAACGGATCTCGTGGCGCTCGATGGAAGGTTCGAAGATCGACAACTCGGGAACCGTGCGGTTCGTCCAGGCGCCCGCCGACCAGGGCACCGAGATCCACGTCGAGATGCGCTACAGCCCACCCGCCGGCGCCGTCGGGGCGACGCTCGCCAAGCTCCTCGGCGAGGAGCCCGCAATCCAGATGAAGGACGACCTGCGCCGCTTCAAGCAGATCGTCGAGACGGGCGAGGTCGTCCGCTCCGACGGCTCGCCCGAGGGCCCGCGCGGCCGCCGCCAGCTCAAGCAGCGCCCGGCGCACCCCCTCCCCGACGAGGAAGCTCCGCCGCCGCGACGAACGCAGGAGGAATGTCATGAGAGCCACGGTCTGGTCGGGCCGCAACAAGGTCCAGGTCGAGAACGTCCCGGACCCGAAGATCCTCAACGCGCGCGACGCGATCGTGAAGATCACGTCGACGGCGATCTGCGGCTCGGACCTGCATCTCTACGACGGCTTCATCCCGACGATGCGCAAGGGCGACATCCTCGGCCACGAGTTCATGGGCGAGGTCGTCGAGACGGGCCGCGAGGTGTCCAACCTCAAGGTCGGCGACCGCGTCGTCGTGCCGTTCCCGATCTCCTGCGGCTCGTGCAACGCGTGCGTCCGCGGGCTGTTCTCGCTCTGCGAGAACTCCAACCCCAACGCGTCGATGGCCGAGAAGATGTTCGGCGACGCGACGGCCGGGATCTTCGGGTACTCGCACCTCACCGGCGGCTTCGCCGGCGGCCAGGCCGAGTACGCGCGCGTGCCGTTCGCCGACGTCGGGCCGATCAAGATCGAGAGCGACCTCGCCGACGAGCAGGTCCTGTTCCTCTCGGACATCTTCCCGACGGGCTACATGGGCGCCGAGATGTGCGACATCAAGCCAGGCGACATCGTCGCGGTGTGGGGCTGCGGCCCGGTCGGGCAGTTCGCGATCGCCAGCGCCTACCTGCTCGGCGCCGAGCGCGTCATCGCGATCGACCGCTTCGACTACCGCCTGCGGATGGCGCACGAGAAGGGCGGCGCGGACGTCGTCAACTACGAGCGCGAGGACGTCCGCGAGGCGCTGCGCGAGATGACCGGCGGCCGCGGCCCGGACGCCTGCATCGACGCCGTCGGGATGGAGGCCCACCATCACAACCCGGGCATGTACGCCTACGACCGCGTCAAGCAGGCCGCGCGCCTGGAGACCGAGCGCGGGTACGCCCTGCGCGAGGCGATCTACAACTGCCGCAACGGCGGCACGGTCTCGATGATCGGCGTCTACGGCGGCTTCATGGACAAGTTCCCGATCGGCGCCGTCATGAACAGGTCGCTGACGATCAAGACCGGGCAATGCCACGTCCACCGCTACCTGCGAGCGCTGCTGGACCGGATCGAGAACGGCGACATCGATCCGAGCTTCGTCGTCACCCATCGCATGTCGCTCGACGATGCGCCGAACGGCTATGAGACGTTCAAGAACAAGCAGGACGAGTGCGTGAAGGTCGTCCTGAAGCCGTGACGACCCGGGATTCCCTCCCTGGCCGCTTGTGTGACATATGTCACTGAACGCAGCCGAGCCGAACAGTCGTTCGGCTCGGCTGCTAGGGTTCCGCCCTCCTGCGGGTGAACACCGGGTGCGTAGAAGCGCCTGCCCCGCTGCAAACAACCGGCCACCTGCGCCGCGCGCACGTCGCGTGACGCCCCTGGGCCGTTGGAAGGACACCCCCACCAATGCGTCTACGAACTCTGGGCGCCCTCTGCGCTACCTGCGCTGTAGCGGTGCCCGCCTCCTCCGCAGTCGCACAAGACCCCTCCCCGGCGACGACGCCGGCCGTCGTCCCACCGGGCGACATGCACAGTGGCGCCAAGGAGCAGCTCATCGAGCGCCACATGTACTTCGCGCGGCGCCTCGGGCACCTGCGCGGCGACCCCCTGACGCGCCCTGAGCGCAGCCGTAAGCGGACGACGCTGCATCACCTCGGGCTGCCCGAGCTGCGCGCATCGACCAAGCGCGTCGCACGCGACGTCCGCCAGGCACGGGAGCACCGCTTCGGCGGTGCGCCGAACGTGCCGATCCCGCCCGTGCTGGAGTCGATCGCGCGATGCGAGTCGCACGGCGATCCGCAGGCGATCTCGGCCGGCGGGACGTACCGCGGCAAGTACCAGTTCTCGTTGGAGACCTGGGCTTCCGTGGGCGGCGACGGCGATCCGGCCGCCGCGTCGGAGACCGAGCAGGACCGCCGCGCGGCAATGCTGTACCGCTCCGGCGGGCCCGGCCACTGGCCGGTCTGCGGGCGCTGACGCGCCCACCCGGTGCTGTCACGGGCTCGGCGATATACCGCCGAGCCCGTGGCGTGCCGGCGGCCGCAGCCGCGCCGGTCCGGGCGGTGACGCCGGTCCCGGACCCGTGATTGGCGTGTACTAGATTCAGCGGGAATGGACCCCGCCGCGCTGCGCGCCGACTTTCCCGTCCTCGAGCAGTTCGCGTATCTCAACGCCGGCACGTGCGGACCGCTTCCCGCCGCCGCCGTCCAGGCCGTCCACGACGTCCTCGCGCAGGCCGTCGCGGAGGGCCGCAGCCAGGCGTACTTCGCGGCGTCGAACGACACGCGTGCGCGCCTGCGCGCCGCCTATGCCGAGCTGCTGGGCGCCGCCACCGAGGACGTCGCGCTGACGACGTGCACGAGCGAGGGCATCGTCCGCGTCATCGCCGCGCTCGACCTCGGGCCCGGCGACCAGGTGCTCGTCTCCGACGAGGAGCACCCCGGCCTGCTGGGCCCGCTCGCCGCGGCGCGCGAGCAGCGCGGGATCGCCGTGCGCGTCGTCCCGTTCGCCGAGCTCGCCGGCGCGGTGCTGCCCGCGACGAAGCTCGTCGCGACCTCGCACGTCAGCTGGGTCAGCGGGCGCGTCGTGCCGGACCTGTCGCAGATCGGCGACGTGCCTGTCCTGCTCGACGGGGCGCAGGGCGTCGGCGCCGTGCCGACCGACGTGACGTCGCTGGGCTGTGCGTTCTACGCGGGCTCGGGTCAGAAGTGGCTCTGCGGCCCGGTCGGCAGCGGGATGCTCTGGGTCTCGCCGGACTGGAGCGACCGGCTGCCCGCGACCGGCCCGACGTACCTCAACCTCGCCGTCCCGGGCGACGGGCTCGATGCGGTCCCCCACGCCGACGCCGCGCGCCACGATGCGTCCGCCCTGAGCTTCGAGACGACCGCCGCCGCGACGGCCGCGCTCGCGCGTGCTCGGCGCGCTGGGCTGGGACGCCGTGCACGAGCGTGCCGCCACGCTCGCGGCGCAGTTCGCCGACGCGCTCGCCGAGCGCGGCCGCGAGGTCACGCCGCGCGACCGCACGACGCTCGTCTCATGGAAGGACCCTGACCCGGCCGCGACGCGGACGCTGCTCGCCGAGCGCGGCGTGATCATCCGCGACCTGCCGGGCACCGGGCTGCTGCGGGCATCGGTCGGCGCGTGGAACGACGCGTCGGACATCGAGCGCCTGCTCTCCGCGCTGCCGTGATCGGCGACCTGTTCCGGGCCCACGCCGCGGCGCTCGAGCGGGGTGGGCGCTCGCGCCTGTACGTCGCGCTCATGCGCGGCGCCGCGGACGACGCCGACGCGGGCGGCATCGTCGCGGCGATCTTCGCGGGCGATCCGGCGACGCCGGGATCCGTGCCGCAGCTGCGGCTGCTCGCCGCGCTGCATCACCTCGTGCTGAGCGGCGGCGCGCCGGAGCTGGAGCCGTACTTCCCGAGCACCGGCGGCACAACGCCACCGGATGGAGCGTGGGCGGTGGCGCAGCGCGTGCTCGTCGAGCACGAGGCGTTCATCCGCGAGCGCGCCGGACTGACCGTGCAGACGAACGAGCCGGGCCGCTGCGTCGCGCTGTACGGCGGGCTGCTGTGGCTCTCCGAGCGCCACCGGCTGCCGATCCGCCTGCTCGAGATCGGCGCGAGCGCGGGGTTGAACCTCAACGCGCACCACTTCCGCTACGTCGTCGGCGGTGTGCCGCTCGGCGACGCGTCGAGCCCGCTCGAGTTCGTCCGAGCCGTGGAGCGGAACGCCGGTCGCCGACCCCATCGCGGCGGCGGGGCGGCTGGCGATCGCCGAGCGGGCGCGGCTGCGATCAGGCGCCGATCGACCCCGCGTCGCAGGAGGGACGCCTGGCGCTGCGTTCCTACATCTGGCCCGACGAGCCCGAGCGGCTGGCCCGGGTCGCGCAGGCGGCGGCGGTCGCCGCCCAGCACCCGGTCGCGATCGAGCAGTGCAGCGCCGCGGCGTGGCTCGCCATACGGCTCGCCCGCGTCCGGCCGGATCTGCTCACCGTCGTCTGGCAGTCCGTCGTCAACCAGTACCTCGAAGACGGCGAGCGCGCCGCGATCCGCAGCGCCTTCGCCAGCGCGGGCGCCGGCCCGCTCGCCTGGCTGACGCTCGAGCCGCCGCCGGCCGGCAGCGACGTGGGCAGCTTCGAGCTGCGCTGCCGCGAGCGCCCGGAGGACAACGGCAGCGGCGAGGCGCGCCTGCTCGCGCACGCCGGGTACCACGGGCCGCCGGTGGTGTGGCGGGTGTCGGGCGCGTAGGGCGCTTGGGCGTGACTCGATGGGCCGGGCGACGGCCCAAACGCCTGCGAACAGCATCTCTCAGGGAAGGGTGCGACAGTCGTCCGGGCGCTCCTGTGAGCGACCGGGACAATCGCGCTGGGGGGTGTGGGGCTTTACGAACGCTCAGGCGTCGTAAAGCCCCACACCCCCACCGATCCCGCTCCGTCAGACGTGCGCGCTCACGGGAGCACCACGGCCCGGCGGCCCTCCCACCCTTTATCGATGCCGTACACGAGCGACGGCACCCACGCCCAGGACCGGACCGACCGCAAGCCCAGCCGAGCCCAGCCGAGTCCAGCCGATCCCGAGCCGTTACCGCTTCGCCCAGGCCCGCGGATCGGCCGTCAGCTGCGACACGCGATCGGGCAGGTCGCCCGCGGCGATGTCGGCGAGGCTGATCTGCTCGAGCAGCCCGCGCAGCGTGGAGCGCACGGCGATCCAGACCTCCTTCATCGGCACCGCGCTGCCGGCGTACTCGAGCTGGTCGGGGCGGCGCCCGCCGACGCCGGCCAGCGGGCCGTCGATCGCGCGGATGACGTCGGCGATCGAGATCTCCGCGGCGGGGCGCGCGAGCAGGTGGCCACCGTCGGGCCCGCGCCGGCTCTCGATGATCCCGGCCTGGCGCAGGCCCTGGAGGATGTTCTCCAGGAACTTCAGCGGGATGTCCTGGGCGCGAGCGAGCGCCTCGGCCTTCACCGGCTGCAGCGCCCCGTCGCGCTCTTGGGCGACGGCGAGCTCGACGCTGGCGCGGACGGCGTAATCGACCTTCGCGGAGACTCTCACGCGGCAATCATGCCGCGAACTCCCGCGTGCGGTGCACGCGCAACCACACGATCTGCCCCGCCCGCAGCTCGAGCTCGTCGGCCTGCTGGCGCGTCGTGAGGACCGGGACCGGCGTTCCGTCGCCGAGCGCGGCTTCGACGCGGACCTCGAATCCGACCCGCGCCACGCGCTCGATGATCGCCTGGATCGCCCCCTCCTCCTCGTCCTCGAACAGCTCGATGTCGTGCGGGCGCACCCACGCCTCGCCGAGCCGCGAGACCGGCCCGACGAAGCCCATGACGAACGGGTTCGCCGGCCGCTCGTAGAGGTCGTCCGGCGTCCCGGTCTGCTCGATCCGCCCGGCGTTGATGACCGCCACCTGCTGGGCGACCTCGAGCGCCTCCTCCTGGTCGTGCGTCACGAAGATCGTCGTCACGTGGACCTCGTCGTGCAGCTTGCGCAGCCAGTCGCGCAGCTCCTTGCGGACGGTCGCGTCGAGCGCCCCGAACGGCTCGTCGAGCAGCAGCACGCGCGGCTGCACCGCGAGCGCCCGCGCGAGCGCCATGCGCTGGCGCTGGCCGCCGGAGAGCTGCGCCGGATAGCGGTCCGCCCAGCCGCCGAGGTGGACGAGCGCCAGCAGCTCGTCGACGCGCTCGCGCACCTCGGCCTTCGGGCGCTTGCGGATCTTCAGGCCGAACGCGATGTTGTCGCGCACGGTCATGTGCTTGAACGCCGCGTAGTGCTGGAAGACGAAGCCGACGCCGCGCTCCTGGGCGGGCAGCGTCGTGACCGACTCCCCGGAGAACAGCACGTCGCCGCCGTCGGGCGCCTCGAGCCCCGCGATCACGCGCAGCAGCGTCGACTTGCCGCCGCCGGAGGGCCCCAGCAGGGCGGTCAGGGAGCCGTCCGGGACGCTGAGCGAGACGTCCTCGAGCGCCTTGAAGCCGTTGAACGACTTGCTGACGTTGCGCACGTCGATGGCCATGGTCAACCCTCCTTGCGACGGTCGAGCACCGTCATGGTCCCGATGACTGCCAGTGCGAGCAGCGCGAGGACGACCGAGGCCGCATACGCACCGGTGACGTCGAACGCCTGGAAGCGCTGCTCGACGAAGAGCGTCAGCGTCTCCGTCTGGCCTTCGATCTTGCCCGAGACGACCGCCACGGCGCCGAACTCGCCGAGCGCACGGGCCGTCGTGAGGATGACGCCGTAGGCGACGCCCCAGCGGATCGCCGGCAGCGTGATCCGCCAGAACGTCTGCAGCCCCGACGAGCCGAGCGTGCTCGCGGCCTCCTCCTGGTCGGTGCCGATCTCGCGCAGCACGGGCACCACCTCGCGCACGACGAACGGCAGCGACACGAAGATCGTCGCGAGCACCATGCCCGGAGGCGAGAAGATGATCCGGACGCCGTGCTCGGCGAGCGTGCCGCCGATCCAGCCCTTGTTGCCGTAGACGAGGATCAGCGCGAGGCCGACGACGACCGGAGAGACGGCGAACGGCAGGTCGACGATCGCCGAGACGAGCGTCTTGCCGCGCCAGCGCCCGCGGACGATCGCCAGCGCGAGGCCGACGCCGAAGACCGTGTTCAGCGGCACGGCGATCGCGACCATCGTGCAGGTCAGCCAGAACGCGTGCTGCGCGGACGGCGTCGTGACGGCGTCCCAGGCGGGGCCGATCCCGTGCTCGAACGTCCGGTAGAACACCATCGCGACCGGGATCGCCAGCAGCGCGGCGAGGTAGGCGAGCGCGATGACACGCAGCGTCAGCCGCGACCTGCGAGCGCTAGCGGGCACGGCGCAGCCCCCGCGTCGAGACCCAGCTCACGAAGAGCAGCAGCAGGAACGAGAGCACGAGCAGCACGACGCTCACGGCCGCCGCCCCGGCGGTGTTGTCGGACTCGATCTGGCCGAAGAGGAAGACCGCCGCGACCTCGGTCTTGAACGGGATGTTGCCCGAGATCAGCACGACCGAGCCGAACTCGCCGAGCGCCCGGGCGAAGGCGAGCCCGGCGCCGGCGGCGATCGCCGGCACGAGGTTGGGCAGCACGATCCGCGCGAACACCGTCCGCGGGCGCGCGCCGAGCGAGGTCGCCGCCTCCTCCATCTCGCGATCGAGCTCCATGAGCACCGGCTGCACCGAGCGCACGACGAACGGCAGCGTCACGAACAGCAGCGCCAGCGCGACCGCCGCCCGCGTGAAGCCGATGTCGAACGGCGCCGGACCCTTCGGCCCGTAGAGCGCCAGCAGCACGAGCCCGGCGACGATCGTCGGCAGCGCGAACGGCAGGTCGATGAGCGCGTTGACGAAGCGCTTGCCGGCAAACGCGTCGCGCACGAGCACCCAGGCGATGAGCGTGCCGGTGACGATGTTCACGGCCACGACGACGAGCGAGACGAGCACCGTGAAGCGCATCGCCGCGAACGCCTGCGCGCTCGTGACGGCCGACCAGAACGCCGAGGCGCCCCCGGTCGTCGATTCGGCGACGACGGCGGCCAGCGGGATGAGGACGATGAGGCTCAGGTACGCCGTCGCGAGCGCGCCGCCGATCGCCGGGCCGGCGACGCGCAGCGCCGCGCGCGCCGGCGCCGCGGCAGCGCGACGGCGTCAGCTCGTGCCGACACCGAGGCCCTTCTCGATCCGCTGCATCACGGAGTCCTGCGGATCGAAGAACTTCTTCATCACCGCGTCCCAGCCGCCGAACTTCGTGATGTCGAACTCCTTCGGCGGGTCGGGATACGTCTTCTTGTCGACGAGCGCGTCGATCACCGAGCGGTAGCCCTTCGCCGCGAAGATCTTCTGCGCGGGCACGGAGGTCGCGTAGTCGATGAACGCCTTCGCCTTCGGGCTCGCCTTCGTCGTCGCCGCGATCGGGTTCTCGATGAGGATCGTCTCGTCCGGCAGGACGTAGTCGAGCTTCTCGCCCTTCTGCCGCGCGGTGATCGCCTCGTTCTCGTAGGAGATGAGGACGTCGCCCTTGCCGCCCGTGAAGTTCTGCAGCGCCTCGCGGGCGGACTTGTCCTGGACGACGACGTTCTTGAAGAGCTTCTGGAGGTAGTCGGTGGCCTGCGCCTCGGTCCTGCCCTTCTCGATCTGCGCGCCGTAGGCCGCCATGACGTTCCAGCGCGCGCCGCCCGAGGTGAACGGGTTGGGCGTCAGCACCTCGATGCCGGGCTTGACGAGGTCGTCCCAGCCGGTGATGTGCTTCGGGTTGCCGGGCCGCACGGCGAGCGCGACGACCGACCGCGTGACGATCCCCTTCGTCGGCGTGGCGTTCCAGTCGGGCGCGACGAGGTTCTCCTTGACGAGCTTCGTGATGTCGGGCTCCAGCGAGAGCGCGGCGATGTCCGTCGGCAGGCCGGAGATGACGGCACGCGCCTGGTCGCCGGAGTTCCCGTAGGACACCGTGAACTTCACGCCCTTGCCCGCGGCCGTCTTCCCGAACGCCGGGATGATCTCGTCGTAGGCCTCCTTCGGGGTCGAATAGGCGACGAGGCTGAGCGTCGAGCCGCTGCTGGCGGCGCTGTCGTCGGAGCCGCCGCAGGCGGAGAGCACGAGGGCGAGCGCAAGCATCGCGACGCTGATGGCAGTGAGAATCGTCCTGTTCATAGATGAACAAAATACACAAACTCGATCTGCTTTGGGGTATTTAGTCCGGCCAGCCCAGCCAGCCGCCGTCGAGCACGATCTCGGCGAGCGCCGCGTATCCGCCTGCGCCGGGATGCGTCCCGTCGTTCGCGGCCGCCTCGCGCGCCCAGGCGCGCGACAAGCGCAGCGGCTCGAACGTCTCGACGAACGGCACGCCGCGCTGCGCCGCGAGCCCCGCGAAGCGCCGCGAGAGATCGCGGACGCGCTCGTCCTGCGCCGCCTCGCCGGCCGGCGGCGGGCCGACGACGAGCACGTCGAGGCCGATCGCGCGGGCGCCGTCGATCATCCGGCCGAGGTTGCCGACCGCGAGACCGGGCGCGACGCGCACGCGGCCGTCCTCCTCGGTCGTGTCGTTGACGCCGACCCCGAACACGACGCCGTAGCTCGCCGCGGCGTCGCGCATGCGCGCCCTCGCCTCGGCGCGCCAGCGCGCCGCGACGTCCGCCGACGTGTCGCGGCGCACGCCGAGGTTGTACGCCGTCAGCGGCAGCGCCCGCCTCGTGTGACGCTGCGACGGCCCGTCCGACCCAGCCCAGGCCGGCCGGATCGCCGACGCCGGCGACGAACGAGTCGCCGAAGAAGAGCACGCGGCGGTCGGCGGGCACGCGCGCGAATGTACCTTCCAGGTCAGCGATGACGACGATCGAGCTCGACACCCCGCACGGCCCCGCGCGCGTGCACCTGCACCCCGTCGACGAGCCGCGCGCGGCGCTCGTGCTCGGCCACGGCGCGGGCGGCGGCGTGGCGGCGCGCGACCTCGTCGCCGCGACGACGGCCGCCAACGACGCCGGCGTGAGCGTCGCGCTCGTCGAGATGCCCTACCGCGTCGCGGGCCGCCGCTCGCCGCCGCGCGCGCCCGTGCTCGACGCGGACTGGATCGCGGTCGTCGGGCAGCTCGCCGCCGGCCCGCTGGCCGGCCTGCCGCTCATCGCCGGCGGGCGCTCGTCGGGCGCGCGCGTCGCCTGCCGCACCGCGACGGCGACCGGGGCGATCGCCGTGCTCTGCCTCGCCTTCCCGCTCGTCGCGCCGTCGGGCACGAGCCGCCAGGAGGAGCTCGACGGCGCCGGCGTCCCCGTGCTCGTCGTGCAGGGGACGAGCGACCGCTTCGGGATGCCGGAGCCCGCCGCGACGCGCGCGGTCGTGGCGCTGAAGGGCGATCACGGGCTGAAGTCCGACGTTCCGGGCGTCGTGGCCGCGGTCGGCGGCTGGCTGGAGACGATCCTGGCTACATCCGGAACACCGGCCGGCTGATCGCGCCCAGCGGCGCGTTCGCGCAGGCCGACAGCGCGAGGCCGACGACGTCGCGCGTCGTCAGCGGGTCGATGACGCCGTCGTCCCACAGCCGGGCGGTCGCGTGGTACGGGTGGCCCTGCGTCTCGTACTGCGCGCGCGTGCGCTCGCGCAGCGCCTCGATCTCCGCCGGGTCGCGGTCCGAGGCGACCGCGCCGAGCACGGTCGCCGCCTGCTCGCCGCCCATGACCGAGATCCGCGCGTTGGGCCACATCCACAGAAAGCGCGGATCGTAGGCGCGCCCGCACATGCCGTAGTTGCCCGCGCCGTAGGAGCCGCCGACGATGACCGTGAGCTTCGGGACGCGCGCGCAGGACACGGCGGCGACCATCTTCGCGCCGTCGCGCGCGATCCCGCCGGCCTCGGCGTCGCGGCCGACCATGAAGCCCATGATGTTCTGCAGGAACAGCAGCGGGGTCCCGCGCTGATCGCACAGCTGCACGAAATGGGCGGCCTTGCGCGCCGACTCGCCGAAGAGCACGCCCTGGTTGGCGAGGATGCCGACGGGATGGCCGTGGACGTGGGCGAAGCCGCAGACGATCGTCTTGGCGTACAGCGCCTTGAACTCGTGCCAGCGCGAGCCGTCGACGACGCGGGCGATGATCTCGCGCGGGTTGTAGGCCTTGCGCGACTGCACGGGCACCGCGCCGTAGAGCTGCGACGGGTCGACGGCCGGCTCCTCGACGGCGCGCGCTCCCACGGCGGCGCCACCGACGACCCCGCCGGCCCGAGCGTGCCGACGATCGAGCGCACGATCTCCAGCGCCTCGCGATCGTCCGCGGCGAGGTGGTCGGCGACGCCGGAGCGGCGGCTGTGCAGGTCGCCGCCGCCGAGCTCCTCGGCCGTGACCTCCTCCCCGGTCGCCGCCTTCACGAGCGGCGGCCCCGCGAGGAAGATCGTTCCCTGCTCGCGGACGATGACCGTCTCGTCGCTCATCGCGGGGACGTAGGCGCCGCCCGCCGTGCAGGAGCCCATGACCGCGGCGATCTGCGCGATCCCGGCCGCCGACAGGTTGGCCTGGTTGAAGAAGATCCGGCCGAAGTGCTCGCGGTCGGGGAAGATCTCGTCCTGCAGCGGCAGGTACGCGCCGCCGGAGTCGACGAGATAGATGCAGGGCAGCCGGTTGCGCAGCGCCACCTCCTGCGCGCGCAGGTGCTTCTTGACCGTCATCGGGAAGTACGCGCCGCCCTTGACCGTCGCGTCGTTGGCGACGATCACGCACTCGCGGCCGGCGACGCGGCCGACCCCGGTGATGATCCCGGCGCCCGGCGCGGCGCCGTCGTAGAGGCCATGCGCCGCGAGCGGCGAGAGCTCGAGCAACGGCGTGCCGGGGTCGAGCAGGCGCTCGACGCGCTCGCGCGGCAGCAGCTTGCCGCGCGCGACGTGGCGCTCGCGGGCGCGCTCGCCGCCGCCGGCGCGGACGCGCTCGAGCTGCGCGTGCAGGTCGGCGACGAGCGCGCGGTGGGCGGCCTCGTTGGCGGCGAACGCGTCCGACGACGGCCGCACCGTGCTGCCGAGCACGACGCTCACGGCCGCGGCGTCCAGTCCACGCGGCCCGCGACGAGCGTGTGCGATCCCAGCGGCCGGCCGAGCACGCTGCGCACGGCGCGCGCGGCTTCGAGCAGCGCGTCGAGGTCGATCCCGGTCTCGATCCCCATCTCGTGCAGCATCGAGACGAGGTCCTCGCTGGCGATGTTGCCGGTCGCGCCCGGCGGGACCGGGCAGCCGCCGAGCTCGCCGAAGCTCGATTCGAACGACGCGCAGCCGGCCTGCAGCGCGGCGAGCACGTTCGCGAGGCCCTGGCCGCGCGTGTTGTGGAAGTGCGCGGTGAGCTGCACGCCGGCTCCCAGCGCGGCCGCGGCCTCCTCGAAGTGGTCGCGCACCTGGACGGGGTTCGCCATCCCGGTCGTGTCGCCGAACGCGATCTCGGCGGCGCCCGCGTCGGCCAGCCTGCGGGCGATGGCGAGCACCCGCGCGCGGTCGACGACGCCCTCGTAGGGGCAGCCGAAGCTCGTCGAGATGACCGCCTCGACGCGCAGGCCGGCGTCGCGTGCGCGGGCGATGACGCGCTCCAGCTCGCCGAGCGACTCGTCGACCGTGCGGTTGACGTTGCGCCGGTTGTGCTCCTCGCTCGCCGACAGGAAGACCCCGACCTCCTCGAAGTGCTCGCGCAGCGCCAGGGCGTTGTCGAGGCCGCGCGCGTTGGGGATCAGCACGCTGCGCGCGACGCCCGCGGGAACGTCGATCGCCGCCAGCACCTCGCGCGCGTCGGCGAGCTGCGGGACGACGTCGGCGCGCACGAAGCTCGTCACCTCGATCCGCCTGACGCCCGTGCGCGCGAGCTGGTCGATCAGCGCGACCTTGTCGGCCGTCGCGATCGTCTCGGGCTCGTTCTGAAAGCCGTCGCGCGGGCCGACCTCGCGAATCTCAACGGATCGAGGGAGCACTATGCGCCGAGCGCGCGGGCGATGACCATCTGCTGGATCTCGTCGGTGCCCTCGCCGATCGTGAGGATCTTCGCGTCGCGGTACATGCGGCACACCGGATACTCCTCGATGTAGCCGTAGCCGCCGTGGATCTGGACCGCCTCCTCGGCGCAGCGCACCGCCAGCCGCCCGGTCTTGAGCTTCGCCTGCGCGGCGGCGAGGTTGAAGTCGCGGCCGGCGTCCTTCAGCAGCGCGGCGCGGTAGACGAGCAGCCGTGCCGCCTCGATCTCGGTCGCCATGTCGGCGAGCTTGATCTGGATCGCCTGGAAGGTCGAGATCGCGCGGCCGAACGCGCGGCGCTGCTTGGCGTAGGCGAGCGCCTGGTCGAGCGCGCCCTGCGCGAGGCCGAGGCCCATCGCGGCGACGCCGATGCGGCCGATCGCGAGCACGTGCAGGAACTGCTTGAAGCCGTTGCCGCGCGGGCCGAGCAGGTGATCCTCGGGCACGCGGCAGCCGTCGAACGTCAGCGGCCGCGTGTCGGAGGCGTTCCAGCCCATCTTGCGATACGGCGTGCCCTGCTCGTAGCCGGGCGTGCCGTTGGGGACGAGCAGGTTCGAGATCTCCCTCTCGCCGGTCAGCGCGGTGATCGTCACGACGCCCGAGATGTCGGTCCCGGCGTTCGTGATGAACTGCTTGGCGCCGTCGACGACCCATTCGCCGCCGTCCAGGCGCGCGCGCGTCTTCGTGTTCGCGGCGTCCGAGCCGGCCTCGGCCTCGGTCAGCCCGAACGCGCCGAGGATCGCGCCGCTGCACAGCCGCGGCATCCAGTCCTGCTTCTGCTCCTCGGTGCCGAAGAGGTAGATCGGCTGCGTGCCGAGCGACGTGTGCGCGCAGAGCGTGATCGCGACCGAGGAGTCCACGCGCGTGAGCTCCTCGACGGCGAGCGCGTAGGCGAGCGTGTCGCCGCCCCCGCCGCCGTACTCCTCGGGGAACGGGATCCCCATGAGGTTCAGCGCCCCGAGCTTGGCGATGATGTCGTACGGGATCTGCTTCGTGCGGTCGAGCTCCTCGGCGACGGGCGCGACCTCGTGCTCGGCGAAGTCGCGGACCGTCCGGCGCAGCAGCTCGTGGTCGTCGGAGAGGTCGAAGTTCATCGCGGGCTTGAGTATGAACGCTTGTTCATCTCGGCGCAACCTCGCCCTTGCCTGGTGGCATAGGATGGTCGGCATCGCCGTGAACGTTCGATCACCCAGCCACACGCGCGAGCGCATCCACGACGCCGGCCTGACGCTGTTCAACGAGCGCGGCTACACCGGCACGACCGTGCGCGAGCTGGCCGATGCCGTCGACCTCACGCCGGGCGCGATCTACAACCACTACCCCTCCAAGGAGTCGCTGCTGTTCGCGATCGTCGACCGCGTCCACGACGAGGCCGACACGATCCTCAGCGACACGCTGCGCGGCGTCGGCAACGACCCGGTCGCGCAGCTCCAGGCGCTCGCAGTCGGCCTTCACCGCCTTCCACATCGCCCGCCCGCGCGAGACGCGCGTCGCCAACCGCGACTACATCTACCTGCCCGCGGGCGAGCGCGAGAGCATCGTGCGCCGCCGCCGCCGCGTCCGCGCGCTGTTCGCCGACGTGCTGCGCGACGGCGAGCGCCGCGGCCAGTTCTCCTTCGGCGAGCTCGGCAGCGCGGATGCCGTCCAGGCGGCGAGCATGGCGATCCTCAACATGGTCGTGCTCGTCGCCGAGTGGTTCGACCCGGCGGGCCCGCGCAGCGCGGACGACACCGCGGCGCTGCACGGGCGCCTCGCGCTGCGGATCGCCCGCGGGGCGTGACGTCGCGGCGGCTCTCCAGAATCCAGCCGCCCTGAAATGGCGCGGCGGGGGGTGGGTCGAATGGTCGTCGCCTGGCGACGCTTATTCGACCCACCCCGTCGGCACGGGCCGCTCCTTCTTCGACGCCGTTCGCGAACGATGGCGCTCCGCTCGCCGCGCAAGCGACACCCGCGCCAAGGCCGGCGGTTGCGTCGCATCGGCCTCGCGTTGGACGTCGAGTGTTCTGACCTTCTGGGGGTGCAGCTACGGTGGCGGCTTGCCGATCCGTCCTAGGGTCTCCTTCAACCCGTCGATGATCTGCTGCACCGCCGTGCCGAGCCCGCCCACCGTGTCCTTCAATACATCCACCAGCGGCTTCGTGATGTCCTCGAGCGTCTTGGGCGGCGCGAGCGGCGGCGGCGCGGGCGGTGGCGGCGGCTTCGCCGGAGGCACCGCGGGCCGCGGGATCATGGCGGGCCGGCGGCGGCCGGGCCGGCGGCCGCGTCGTCGGCGTGACGATCCTCGGCGGGGCGGCTCGGGGCGGCGCAGCCGTGCGCGGCCGCCTGCGCACCGGCGGCCGCGGCGCCACCGGGCGCAGCGACTCGCTCGCGACCGCGCGGCGCGACGGGCGCCTCGTCGCGGCCGCTCGCCACGCTCGCCGCGGCCTCCTCCGCCGGGGACACCTCCGGACCCGACACGAGCTGGGCGAGCGAGCCGAGGCCTCCGAAGCCACCCGCGCCGACGAGGACGACGACGAGCGCTGCCACCATCGCAGCGGGCACAAGAGCGGCGGCCGTCCCGGCCGTGAGCAGCTGGCGCAGCCATGCGCCGACCAGATCCATGCGTCGATGATAGGCATGGCGGCGTCCGGCGAGAAGCGCTCGATCGCCCGCACGCTGCGCGTCGCCCTGCTCGGGCTGACGATCGCGCTGGCGATCATCGGCGCGATCGGGATCGCGGCGCTCTACGACGCCCGCCAGCACTACGAGGACGAGCTCTCCGCGGCGTCGTCGCTGGAGGTCGCCGCGGCGAACCTGCTCGCCTCGACCGTCGCGCTGGAGGCCAACCTCGCGCGGCCGCGCTCGCGCCGCGCCGCGCGCTTCGTCGCGAGCGCCGCGGCGAGCTTCCAGCGCGGCGCCGCGCAGGTCGCGCAGCGCGCGACCGACGACCGCGCAAGCCGGGCGCTCGCCGCGGCGATCGAGCCCGCGCGGCGCGATGCCGCCGCCCTGGCACGGCATCCGACCGACCGCCGCGTCGCGCACCGCCGCCGCGCATGACCTGCCCGCCGTCCGCGACGCCGTCCGGCAGATCGCCGCCCGCCAGCAGGCCCGCCGGCGCAGCGCGCGCGACGACGCCGCGAGCCGATCGCGCAGCGCGCTCATCGCGATCGGGCTCGGCGCCGGGCTCGCGCTCGTCGGCGTGCTCGCGTTCCTCGCGCTGCTGATCCGCACGATGCGCCGGCCGCTCGACGACCTCGTCCGTCGCGACGCGGCGGCTGTCGTCCGGCGACCTCGGCGCTCGCGTCGACGCGGGCGGGCCGAAGGAGCTCGAGGCGCTCGGCGTCGCGTTCAACGCGATGGGCGCCGACCTCGCGACCGCGAGCGCGCGCGTCGAGGCCCAGCGCCAGCGCCTGGCGACGACGATCCAGAGCCTCGGCGACGGCCTCGTCATGTGCGACGGCGAGGACCGCATCGTGTCGCTGAACCCGCGCGCGAGCGAGCTCGTCCCGACGCTGCGCATCGGCTCCTCGGCGCGCGGCGTGCACAGCCCGCTCCCGCGGCTCGCCGACGCGCTCGCGGGCGAGGTCATCGTCACGCGCGAGCACGACCTCGCGCTCGCCGTCACCGCCGCGCGCCTGGCCGGCCCCGACGGCGGCACCGTCTGGACGCTGCGCGACATCACCGAGCGCGCCCGGCTGGAGCAGGCCAAGAGCGACTTCGTCGCGACCGCATCGCACGAGCTGCGCAGCCCGCTGACGTCGATCAAGGGCTTCATCGAGCTGCTGGAGACGACGAACGCCGAGAACCTCACCGACCGCCAGCGCGAGTTCATCGGCATCGTGCTGCGGTCGACCGACCGGCTCGTCGACCTCGTCAACGACCTGCTCGACATCGCGCGGATCGAGTCCGGCCAGTTCGAGGTCCACGCGCGCAGCGTCGACCTGCGCGAGACGATCGAGGAGGTCGGCCTGCTGATGGCGCCGCGCCTGCGGGGAAAGAACCAGCGCCTGGACGTCCAGATCCTCGATCCGCGCCCGCCGGCGCTCGCCGATCCGGCGCGCGTCCGCCAGGTCGTCACGAACCTCGTGACGAACGCCCACCTCTACACCGACGAGGGCGGCACGATCACGCTGCGCCTCCAGGGCGACGCCGAGGCGACGACGATCACCGTCTCCGACACCGGCCGCGGGATGGCGCCCGAGGACGCGCGGCGCGTCTTCGACCGCTTCTATCGCGGCACGACGGACGAGCGCAAGAACCCGGGCACCGGCCTCGGCCTGGCGATCGTCAAGTCGCTCGTCGATCTGCACGGCGGCTCGATCGACGTCGCGAGCGAGCTCGGGCGCGGCACGACGTTCACGGTCCGGCTGCCGTCGGCGCCCGGCCTCGCCGGCCTGCCCGGCGCGACCCCGGACGGCGCCTCCGCAGTACCCGCTCGCCGGGCGCCGCGTGCTCGTCGTCGACGACGAGCCGGCGCTGGCGACGCTCATCTCCCAGCAGTTGCAGCCGCTCGGCGTGCAGACCGTGCAGGTCCATTCCGGTGCCGATGCCCTCGCACGGCTGCGCAGCGAGCGCTTCGACGCGATGACGCTCGACGTCCTCATGCCCGACATGAACGGCTTCGACGTCCTCGGCGCGGTGCGTGACGACCCGAAGCTGCGCGACATCCCGGTGATCTTCGTGTCCGTCTCCGCGCGCTCGCCGGAGCTCGAGGGCGAGTGGGCGGTCTCCAAGCCGATCGACCGCACCCGCCTCATGGATGTGCTCGACGCGGCGATCCAGGCCAAGCGCTCGCGCGTGCTCGTCGTCGCACCCGAGGCGCTGCGCGCAGACGTCGAGCCGTCGCTCAACGCGCTGGGGATCGAGCACCGCTGGGAGACGACGCCCGACGGCGCCGCGCGGGCCGGCGCGCAGCAGCTCTTCGAGGTCGCGCTCGTCCACGCGAGCATGGGCACGATGCCCGCGATCGTCGACGGAAGCGCCCTGCGCGGACGCCGCCGCGGCCGTTCGGTCATCCTCTTCTCGACAGATGGCGACGGACAGGTCGCGTCCGGCGGCATCGGAATGCCGGTCTTCGGCCTGGCGCAGGCCGTCCGCGCGCTGCGATCGGCGCTCGGCGAGCGATCCACGGATGGAGGAACATGACGGCGGTGAGGACGGAAGAGCAACTGCATGAGCGCGTCCGGGAGCTCGAGTCCGAGCTCGCCAAGCGCGCTCGCGAGGCCGCCGACAAGGAGCAGCAGCTGGAGCGCTACGCGGCCGACCTGCGCGAGACGTTCAAGGAGGAGCGCGCCCGCGCCCACGAGCTGCGCGAGTCCTACATGCTCACCGTGCGCGCGCTGGCCAGCGCCGTCGAGGCGCGCGATGCCTACACCGGCCGCCACGCCGAGCGCGTCGCCGCCTACGGGCTGCGGCTCGCCGACGTGTACGGCCTGCGGCTCGCCGACGAGCCGCAGATCGAGTTCGGCTTCCTGCTGCACGACGCCGGCAAGGTCGCCGTGCCCGACGCGATCCTCTTCAAGCCCGGGCCCCTGACGAACGCCGAGCGGCTGATCATCGAGCAGCATCCCGTCACGGGCTCGGAGATCGTGCGCGACATCGAGTTCCTCGGCGCGGCGCGCGACGTCATCCGCCACCACCACGAGCGCTGGGACGGCACCGGCTACCCCGACAAGCTCGCGGGCGAGGCGATCCCGATCTCGGCGCGGATCTTCGCGGTCGCCGACACGCTCGACGCGCTCACGACGAACCGCCCCTACCGGCGCGCGTCGACGATCGCCCAGGCGCGGGTGATCATCCGGCAGGCGGTCGGCACGCACTTCGACCCGGGCGTCATCGAGGCGTTCAGCCGGTTCTCCGACGAGGACATCGAGCGCATCAGGCTGAGGATCGGATAGTGGGTCTTCGCATGGAACGTTGCGAGAGGGCCCGCTAGTGGCGCAGCGGGCGGTGCTGATCGTCGACGACGACCCCTTCATCCGCAAGCTCATCGTGACGACGCTCGAGGGCGTCTCGACGTTCGACCTGCACGAGGCCTCCGACGGCGAGGAGGCGGTCCAGGCCGCGCGCCGCGAGGGTCCGCGGCTCGTGTTCCTCGACATCGACATGCCGCGCCTGGACGGCATCGAGGCGTGCCGCCAGATGCGCGCGAGCCGACGATGGACGGGCGCGAAGATCGTCATGCTGACGGCGTCGGCCGACGCCACGGCGCGCGAGCGCGCCGCCGCCGCGGGCGCCGACCGCTTCCTCACGAAGCCGTTCAGCCCGCTGGACCTGCTGCGCCTCGTCGACGAGCTCGACGATGGCTGAGCGGGCGCGCGCGCGGCCAGCCGGTCAGGCGCCGCGCGGGCGGCGCAGCTCGGGATCGGGTCCCTGCAGGTGCGCGTCGACGCGCAGCGTGCGCGTGCGCAGCAGCTCCGGGAGGATCTCCCCGACGATGCCCGCGGCGCGCTCGATCGCCTGCCAGGCGTTCGCGGCCTCGAGCTCGAGCCAGCTGAGCGTGAGCTCGCTGTGGTCGATCGCCATCTTCAGGTCGGCCGAGGGCAGCTGGCCGACCGGGCGCTCGCCGGCGGCGTCGGACATCAGCCAGTCCTCGATGACGCCCTTCGCGCGCAGCGCCCAGCGCATCTCGGCGGGAACGACGAAGCTCACCTCGAAGACGACGGGCGGCAGCGTGGACATCGCGACGTGAGGCTACCCGTCGCCGGGTGGCCCTACTTGTCGAAGAGGCCCCCGGTGATCATCCACTTGTCCGAGATCTTCTGCAGGTCGACGCGTCATGCCCGCACCCGTGACGTGCACCGTGGCCTTGTCGCCGTTGACCTTCGCCTTGTCGACCTCGCCGTCCTCGAGCACGGCGCGGGTCGGCTTGTCGAGCTGGCTGTGGAGCTTCGTGATCGCCTCTTGGCAGGTCGACGCCTTGATGTCCGGGTAGCCGAGCGGGTTGTCGGCGAGGACCGCCAGCAGCTTCTTCTCGGCACCGACCGTGAGCTGCGCGCAGACCTTCTTCGCGTCGCCCTTGGAGAGGCCGCTGACCGCCGCGCTCACGGTGTCCTCGGCCTTGGCGGAGTCGCCGCCACAGCCGGCCACGAGGGCCGCGACGAGGAGGGTGGCGAGCACTGCAGCGCGCATGCCGCGAGGCTATCGATCGGCGCGCGGTCCGTGCATCAGCGCAGCCCGCGAGCATCGCCGGTTCATCCTGCGAGGCCCAGGCGCGTTACGGTTCGCGCCGATGACCCTCGACGAAGCCCTGCTCACGCTCAACGACCGACTCGGCCAGGAGATCACGGCGTGGGTCGAGGTCGCACACGAGTCGCCGCTGCTCATCGCCACCGGATTGCTCGAGAACTGGAGCCAGGAGACGACCGCTCCGACGCTCGAGGCCACGCGCCATTTCGACCTGCGCGGGCACTACTCGATCGGCGACGCGCGATTCGATCTCAGCGATGCGCCGGTCGAGTCGGTGAGCGAGCGTACGAACGGCCTGACCTTCCGGCTCGCGGGCGGCGCGCGCCTCGTCGTGACGTGGCTGCCGCTGGCCGAGGGCGGCCTCATCTGAGCCGGCGCGGCTACGACGCGCCGCGGACCGAGATGACGAAGGCGGCGATGCGCTCGGAGAGCGCGCGGCATGCCTCGTCGTCGAAGCCGGCCAGGCGCTCGGCGAGCGGCCCGAGCGACTCGGTCGCGGTGAGCAGCTGCGCCGCGATGCCGCGCTTGAAGCTCTTCTCGACGTGCAGCAGCTCGCGCGGGCCGAGCGTGTCGGGCAGGAACGGCAGCTGGGTCTCGCTGACGATCGGCAGGTCGTAGCTGCACGCCCTCGGGAAGCTGCGCCTCGGCGTCCGCCGCAAGCTCGGCGAGCTCCGTGCGCAGCGCGCGGATCGTGTCGGTCTGCGCGTTGGCGGTCGCGCGCGCGTCCTTCATGTCGTCGTCCTCGCCGTCGGACCCGTGCCCGAGCGCCTCCGCCGCCTCGGTCAGCCACTCGGTGTGATGGGCCATCACGCTGTCGAAGGCAAACAGCGCGGAGAGACCGCCGCTGGCGTCGGCGAGGGTCAGCAGCGCGTGGTCGGGCGGGACCTGGAAGCGCAGCGCGGACATGCTGATGTGACGGTAGCGGGCGATGCGTGCGCAGCGGCAGGACCGTCCTGCGCTGTGCGGCGGGGTCACCCGATCACTGGTCCAGCTGGCCCCAGGCCGCGAGGAGCGCGGCGTTCAGGACGGCGAGCGCCGCGAAGAGGATCGCCGCTCCCGTGGCGCCCGCGGCGAGGAGCGCCAGCGCGGCGAGACCGAAGACGGCGAGCTCGAACGGCACGCGGGCGGCGAGCGGCAGCCGGCGCTCGGATTTCGGCGCCGCGAAGATCGCCCACAGCGCGATCGCGACGGCGGGCGCCGCGATCGCGAGGAGCACCGGGATCGCACCCGCGCCCGTGGTCGCGCCCCAGTACGCCAGCGCCGCGAACGCGGCGAGCTCCAGCAGGAACTTCAGGGCGAGGTTCGCGGCCTTCAGCATCGAGGGGTGACGACGACGTTATCCGGGCTCGCGTCGTCGCGCTCGTCGGGATCTCATCTGGTGCTCACACGTGGGCTTGTCATCGTCCTGGACGGGTGCCTGTCGCCGTCGCCGGCGATCGCACCGAACGCAATGGCGGCGATGAGCGCGAGAGCGATGAGCAGGACCCGCATCCGCCACGGCCGCTTCCTCTCGTTCATCGTCTCCCAGCCTCCTGGCACGTGTGCTCGTGATGAGCTCATCGGCACATTCGCCCAGAAACCTGAGTGCATCTCGGTGTCTCGCGGTCAGAGCCGGATACGCGAGAACCCCGCCGTGGAGGGCGGGGTCTCGGAGACGAGCGTGGGGCGGGGCTCAGCGGACGCGGATGCTCGCGACCGCCGCCTTGCACGACTTGCGCTGGCTGGGACCGCGCAGGCGCAGCGTGCCCGCCTTCCGCGGCAGCACGGAGAAGCTCACCCGGCCGTGGCGGTCCGAGCGTCGGACGACCGTCTTGGGGCCTCCGCTGAGGACGACGCCCACACCGGCGACGGCGCGGCCACCTCTGCGCACGGTCGCTCTGAGCACCGTCCGCCGGCCGATCCGCAGTCGCGTCACCGTGGTGGTGAGCTTCAGGCAGCCGGCGTTCGACACCGTCGAGCCCTGGCTCGAGGACGGGTTCGCGGAATCCTTGCCCGCCGCGGCCGCCGCGGACGGCTTCGCGGTCGACGCGGCGACCTCGCCGCCTGTGCTCGGCTTCACCGTGGACGTCGGCGGTGGCGGAGGCGGCGGAGGCGCCGTCCCGGTCGGGAACATCGGATTCATGGGTGTCGGCGCTGTCAGACCGGACTGCAACGTCGAGCCCTGCGCGCCCATGTCGGCGAAGAGGTTCTCGGTCGCCTGCTGCATCCGCGGGTCCTCGGGCCCGTTGCCGCGGTCGTGCGACGAGTCCAGGCCCCAGCTCCACTGCACCGTCCCGGCGCCGAAGACGAGCGACCCGCTGGGGGCGCGGTAGAGGTTGAGATGGTGCGTCGCAGTGCCGTCGCCGTAGGTATGGCCCTCGTCCAGGAGGATGTCCAAGCCGCTGGCCTTGGTCGCCGACAGGTCGATCGAACCCGTGGGCTCGGACCCACCGAAGTTCTCGTCCCACTCGTAGCCGAGCGTGTCGGGGGCGAGCGTCGTGACCGAGCCTGGTGCGAGCGTCGCGACGGTCGTGTCCCGCCACAGCGGCCATTTGCCGTACGCGGCGGGAACCATGATCGCCACCGTTCCGGCGTTGACCCTGAACAGCTGGCCGGTGAGCGCGTTCTCGGGCCGGCCCGCGTCATACGCGCCGCCCATCGGATCACGCCACGAACCCGTCCACGGGCTGGTCGGTCCGTCGATTCGCATCCCGGCGTGCGTTTCCTTGAAGCAGACGAGCGTGCGGTTGGCGGTGGGCGTGCCGGCGATGCTCGGCTCCCAGCGGGTCTTCCAGAAGACCTCGTTGCCGCTCAGGAAGGCGAGGTTCGTCGTGCCCGCGTCGCGCGCGGCCTCGACGTTGGCGCGCTGGTTTCCCGACCAGTACTCGTCGTGCCCGACGGACAGGAAGATCTTGTGGTTCCTGATGAGGCTGCCGTAGCGGTCGCTGTCCAGGCCGCTCATGTAGCTGACGTCGTAGCCGTTGCGCTCGAGCCAGCGCACCATCGGATACTCGGCGTTGAAGAAGGCGTCCTGCGAACCGTCTCCGCGCGTCGTGAACGGGCGGTTGTAGGACACCTTGTAGGCGCGGTCCGGATTCGAGCCCGGACCCCCGACGTAGAGGCTGTTGCCGCCGTACTGGTTGTAGGCCTGCCACGTCGTGTCCGAGGTCTGAAACAACACGGCGGAGTGCGAGGCGTCGTTGCGGACGACGAAGGGGATGTGGCTCTCCCCCGAGCCGCCGGTCTCGCTGACGAGGTGGGCGATGTAGACGCCCGAGACCGCGTCGGCGGGGACGGTCCACGTCGCGGAGACGGACCAGTTGCCGCAGTCGACGAGGCCGGACGGTCCGTCGGTCGCGCACGCCGGCTGGGCCTGCGCCGTCGGCGACGCGATGGTGTCCACCTTGCGCGCGCCGTCGCCGTTGTAGTAGCCGATCCGGTAGATGTCGATCCGGTACGTGCTCGCCGTCGTGTCGATCTTGAAGCTGATCGGCGAGCCGGCGTTGACGCTGATGTCGGTTGCGAAGCCCTGGATGCTCGGGCTGCCCGCGCCCTGGATGTCCCAGATGCTCGGCGGCGTGCCGGGCTTGGAGTTCTCGCAGGCGATCGGATTGACAACCGGAGCGCACGGATCCGCCGCGGCCGCGCCGGCGCCGGGACCGGCCAGCAGGCCGATCCCGACGACGAGCGCGAGGACGAGGCGCGCGTTCATGCCTTCTTCTTGGCGACCGCGATGGTCACGGTCCGCTGGCTGCACGAGGCCGGCTGACCGACCGCCCGCAGGCGCACCGACCCGGTCCGGCGCGGGTTCACGACGAAGCGCGCGTGACCCTTGCTGTCCGTCCGCGCCTTCTTCACGCCGAGCCCCGCACCGTTGAGGTCGACCCGCACGCGGGCGGCGGCACGGCCACCCTTGCGCACCGTCACCGTCAGGCGCGTCTTGCGGCCCTTCACGAGGCGCTTCGCGCTCGACGTGACCGTCATGCAGCTGGCCGCCGACTTGGTCTTGGATGCGGCCTTCGACGCGCCCGCGGGCGGCGTCGTGGTGCCCGCAGCCGGCGAGCCGCCGCCGGACCCGGCAGACCCGGACGTGTCCGTCGGCGTCGTACCCGGCGTGACCGGCGTGCCCGGCGTGCCGGTCGCCCCGCCGTACGTCGCCACGTAGTTGCCGCCGTCCGCGTCGAAGAACGCGTAGTCGACGCCCTTGATCCGCTGCGGCGTGATCGCAACCGCGCTGCCGTTGCGTGTGATCGATGCGATCGAGCCCCCGTTCGACACTGCTGGGACCATACCGCGCAGCCCGTTCGAGCCCGCCGCTGCGTTGACGGTGAAGCTCAGCCGGTTACCCGCCCATGCGATGCCGGTGAACGACGAGCCGTTGCGCCCGTCCAGCCACGTGAGCATCTGCTTGGACGACACGACCGGTACGCCATGGCTCTTCGCCGAGGCGACGATCGCATCCGCGCCGGGCGACTCCACCGCGTCGGCATGCATGTTGGCCGTGATCACGCCGTAGTAGCCGTTGGAGCCTGTCGCGCCGTCGAGCAGCGCCTTGATGTTCGCCGCGACGTCCTGGCCGGATTCGTCGGTGATCTGGGTCGTCGCCTGGTAGACGTCGATCGTCGACCCGTCTTCGTCGCCGAACCGCATCGGCATGCCGGATCCGGTGAAGAACCCCGGCCGGTTGCCGACCCAGCTCTCCGGCCAGTAGTAGTAGTTCGTGTCGAACCGGATCCCGTGCGCACCCTCGACCTTGGGCAGCGACGCCCAGTCGCTCCACACGACGCAGTGCGTGCGGTTGGACACCGGCGCCGGCAGGCTCGGGTACGCGGTCTGGAACTCGGTCAGCTCGCCGCTGATGATCGACTCGAGCTGCGCAGCGTCGCGGTCGCCGCAGCTCGTGTCGACGTGCAGGGCGATCTCGAAGCCGGCGGTTGTGTAGGCGCTTGCCTGAGCGGGCGTGATCGGCGTGCCCGTATAGACGTACGCCGTCGCGCGGATGCACTGCCACGCGGCGACGTTGCAGCCGGCCGGGCTGTTCGCCTCGAAGTTGTTGAAGCGACCGACCGTATTGCCGTTGCCGTGGTCGTCGCCGGTCATGACGACGGCCGCCTTGGCGTCGCGAGGCAGGTACCAGAAGCGCGGCAGCGGCTTGCGATCGGCGGTGACGTCGCCGATGAGGTTCGCCAGCAGCCGCTGCTGCTCGTCGGCCTGCGGGATCGCGATCTTCGAGAAGTCGATCCAGTCGGGCTGGACGTCGCCGACCATGCCGCCGAAGAACATGTCGAAGGCACGGATCGGCCCCTCCTGCGTGGGGCTGTCCACACCGCTGCGGTTCTCGCCGGCCCACGCAGGGTTGCCCTGGCGCGTCTCCACGACGGAGCGGGCGAGGTCGTAGGTGAACGCCGCAGCCTGGCCGCCGTTGGTGCCGACGTTGCGCACCGTGACCGCCGGGTTGGTCGCGGTCGCGGTCGCGCTGGAGAAGAGCGTGGCGACGGTCCTGGTGCCGGCGCTCGGCGTCCAGCGATCGGCCAAGCCGTGGTACTGGATCGTGTCGCCGACGATGCCGGCGCCCGGAGAAGTGGAGGTGTCGACCTTCAGATAGGCGTTATCGAGGGTCGTCGTGGCGCCGCTGAGGCCCAGCAGCGATCCGAGCTTCTGGTCGGGCCGCATCGCGATGAGGTTGCCGCCGCCGCTGACCCAGCTGGTGAGCGCCGAGACCTGGCCGTCCGTCGGCGTGAGCTCGCCGAGGATCGCGACGTCGTAGTTCGCCAGCATCCCCGCGTTCACGCTCCCGATGTCCGCGACGGCATACTCGTTCAGCCCCTCCGCGCGAAGGATCTCGGCGTAGTACTGGGTGAAGGGGTTCGAGGAGTCCGTGATCACGAGGATCGGACCGCCGGGAGGAGCGGGCAGCGCAGCTGCTGCCCGCCCCGCGAGCCCGAGGGCAAGCGTGAGGGCGAGAGCGAGCGCCACGGCGCCGAGCTGCGCGATGCGCGGCACGGACGTATTGGTTCTCGGAGTTAGGGCATTGGCGTTCACGACAGACCAAACGTGGACGGATGTTCACGGCTTCTGGCGAAATCGCAGGAAATCCAGGTTCTATACCTTTGCGGAGTATCGATTCGACGGCCGCTTGCGTTGTGCCTCGCGCGGCGAGCGCGACACCGCTACTCGTCGCCCGGACGCAGCTCGCAGCCATGCATGAACGCCGTGTCCTCGAGCGTGCTCACGGCGCGCCTGAGCGCGATTCGCTTCACGCGCTGGCGGGGCGACAGCTCGTGCTTCTGGGCCCAGCGGGCAAGCTGGCGGCGCGCGGCGAGCTTCAGCACGACGATCTCCTCGGCGGAGAGCTGACGCGGCGGGTGATCGATCATGGCGCGGGCGCGCGCAGGGCGAACTCGATCTCGTACAGCTCGCCGCGGCGCATCTGCGGCGGCTGGACCGAGCCGACGATCCGTTGCCGGCCATGGCGAGGGTCGTCGAACACGAGCTCGACCGGCTGCATGCGCTCGGCGGCGCGCCGGCCCGCCGCACCGCGCCGGCGCACGAGCTCGGCCAGCTCGGTCCGCAGCGCGGGCTGCAGGCGCTCCAGGAAGCGCGCGGCGAACCGGCGACTCTCGTGCGGGGTGAGGCCCAGCCGCGGGTCCACGGTGACGGTGAGCTCGACGCGCCCGCAGACCAGCTCGCCATCGCGGTAGGCGCGCGCCCAGCGGTAGCGGCCCGGCGGTCAGCGGACGGTGCGCAGTTGCGCTGGATTCCGTCCCGGGGCTGAGATCCATCTGGTCCGGCGGCACGCGAGAACCCCACCGCACCGCTCTATATCCGACAAGACCCGGAGAATGACGCAGCTTCGTGGCCGGTCATTCCTGCCCGCGCTGCATGCGCAAACGCGCAGGCTAAAGAGGCCGAGAAGCACCCTGAGAACACATCTCAAGCATGTCTTTAGGCGTCACACAGAAATCCGTCAGTCCAATGCAGGCTCGCGAGCGAAGCGTGGCTTGCGTCGGGGATCGGACCTTGGTTGAGTCTGAGGCCACGCGCGTGCCGCGCCCGCATGTTCGGCAAACCCGAGGAGAACTCGGGTAGATCGCAGGAAATGACCCAGCCCCGTCGCGGCCGTCCGCCCCATTCCCCCAACCCCAACGCCTCCCACGCCGCCCGGCTCGGCGCCGACATCCGCGCACGCCGCCAGGCGCGGGGACTGACGCTCAAGGCACTTGCGAAGCTGATCGGCTTCTCGTCCCAGCACCTCAGCGAGGTCGAGCTGGCCAAGGGCCCCGTGTCCGGGCCGTTCGTCGCGGCCTGCGATCGCGCGCTTGAGGCACATGGAGCTCTGCTGAAACTCCTGCCCGCGGTCGTCTGCGAGCGAGCGATGCAGCGCCACGAGCGCAGCGCTGCCCGCAAGCGGCCCGCGTCGATCGACAGCGCCAAGACGCTCGACCTGTCAACCGTCGCCGGAGCGTCGGCCGACGGGGACGTCGGCGATGAGCTTGAGGCGATCGAACTCGGGAAGCGAGCGCAGTCCGGTGATGTGAGTGCCGCCACGCTGGAGGGGCTTGCGCTCGGCGTGCATGAGCTTTGCCGCCGCTACACCCGCGTGCCTCCTGCCGCCCTGATCAACGCCGTGCGCGCGTACCGCCGACACGTCTTCGCGCTGCTCGATGCCCGGGCAACGCTCCGCCAGCGGCGGGAGCTGATGGTGACCGCCGGATGGCTCAGCCTTCTTGCCGCCTGCCTTCATGTCGACCTCGGCCAGCACGCTGCCGCCCGGGCGAATCGCCGCGCAGCGCACGACCTCGGCGTTGACGCTGGCGATCGGCAGATCGTCGCGTGGGGGCTGGAGGTGCGCGCCTGGCAGGCACTTCTCGCGCGGCGCTACGACGACGCCGTCAAGCTCTGCCGGGCTGGCAGCGATCTCGCGGGTCGCGACACGTCGGCGGCCGTCCAGCTCGTCGCGCAAGAGGCGCGCGCGCAAGCTCGCCTCGGCCGGACACGCGAAACGTACCGTGCGCTTGACCAGGCGACCGCCTCGTGCAGGCGGCTCCCCACGCCGGAGCACGCCGACCACCACTTCACCTTCGACCCGCGAAAGCTCACCTCCTACACCGCCACGGCGCTCGCGTGGCTCGGCGACGGTAAGCGCGCGGAGCCTTTCGCGCGCGAGATCATCGACCTCCGCCAGCGTGAGCGCCGCCCGCGGCGCGTCGCGACCGCTCGGATCGACCTCGCGCTCATCCTGGCCCAGCAGGACCGGCTCGAGGAGGCATCCGACCTCGGCCACCTGGCGCTCGACTCGGGCCGGCTCGTGCGGTCGAACATCTGGCGCGTCGGAGAACTGGACAACGTGTTGGGTCGCCACCCCGACGTCCCGGAGGTTCGCGCGTTCCATGAGCGCTACCTCACCGCCCGTCAACTCATCGCGGCGGACGGGTCATGCTCGTCCACCGTCGCTCCTCAGTCGCAATTCAGGCCGTGAGCGTGAATCCGAGCCCGACGCGACGAGCCGATTCGAAACGTATCCACTCAGCGGTCAGAGACCTCGCCGGGGATCCCGACCGCCGATAGCCTGCGCAAAGCCCCGGCTGCCTCGCGTCACCACCACGTTCCACTGCAAGGCAGCCGGGTTGCTGCATGAAGCCTTCCTTGGCCTTCGTCCTATCCGGGCATCCTTCCCGGCTGTTAGAACGCGCCACTGCGCTGGCAGTTGGTTGGACATCACTTTTCTTTTTCAGCAAGTGCGCCAGGGGCCGCCTCGCCAAAACCGGGCCTTCGCATCCGCCACAGGGCGACCGGGCGACGCGCACCACCGTTGATCGGCAAACGCATACGCGCACGGAGCCCGCCACTTCCTCCAGCCGAACCGCGGCCAGGTGGCGCGCCGCCTGGCCGCTGCCTTCTACACCGTAGGTCGTCCATCGCATCTCCCCTAAGGCTTGTCAGTTCGCGCGCTCCTGCGTCAGTCCACGTCCGCGGTCATGTCTTGGTTGTTGATGTGGCGCTGCGAGCAGGGTCTGGCGTTGACTGTTTAACGCGCCCAGAGGGCCGCTATCTCTAGCGGCCCTCCGTTCGGTTTGCGTCTTTGGGTGCTCCTGCCGTGGTAGCGGTGGAGCGGGGATCTGCGTTCAGGGTAGGACGCAGGAGTAGATCAGCGCCAAGTTGACGAATGTGCCCGTCCGGTCTCTGCAAACCTCGCCGGCTTCCGTGACGCGGTGGTTACTGAATGGGTTGATGAACACGCAGTTGTAAGCCAGCGCACCAAGATCGACGAACGTTCCGCCGGCAGCCCGACACAGCTCTGTTGCGTTTGCCCTGCTCGAACCCGGTCCGCTCGCTGGCGGCGTGCTCGTGTTCTCGCAGCTGTTGTGGATGTCGGGATCCGGGGCGGGGCCCTGGCAAGTATCGGTGCCGTCGCCTCCGTTGAGGGTGTCCTGGCTACCATCGGTGGACGCGCCGATGAGGTTGTCGTTTCCGGCGCCGCCGGAGATCGTGTCGATGCCCAGGCCGCCGTTGAGGGTGTCGATGCCGGTGCCACCGGTCATCGTGTCGTTGCCGTCGCCGCCGTTGATCGCGTCGCCGAGGTTATTGCCGGTGATCGTGTCGTTTCCGCCGTTGCCGTTGATCGTCGTGACCGTCGTCGCGCCGCTGCAGTCGATCGTGTCGTTGGCGGGACCGCCGGTCACGGTCGTCGAGGTCTGGGTCGCCGACCCCGTCGCCGGAGTCAGGACACAGGGGGCGGCCTGCGCTGCGGCTACGCCGCCGAACAACCCCATCGCCATGACGATGGTGCCAGCGAGCAGGCTGCTGCGGATTCGATGCTGATGAACATGATTCATGAGGGTTTTCTCCACTTGAGGGGACGTCGAATTGCCGCATCCGTCCGTAGCGCGCCTGGCACCAAGAACGTCCTGCGGTGATTGGTCCATCAAGACCCGACGCGAGCGCCGGGTACGCCGCTGTGGCTAGCGACGGGCAAACGTCGCGCCCAGGGGCGCGGGAAAGCAACGAGCCTGCTTCTGAGCTCAGCTCGCCGATGAACTACGGGTCAGACTGGGCGCCAGGAAAAGGCAGTAGCGCAGCACGTCGCGAGGCGATGCCGAAACCGGCACCCGTGAGGATGCCGACGACGGAGTCGATCCGGCCACCAACGATGGGAAAGACCCATTGACAAACGCTGTGCTTCGAGGGGCCGACTGGGGGAAGCTGCGTCTCGGTCCCGATCCATTCCTTTTCAGCAGCAACACAAGACTAGCAAGGATATTCTAGAATAGTAGGCCGATCTTGGCCCCTACGAGCGCCCGAAACGGCCTACCTGGCTTCCTCATCGGCCGCGGCCTGACGCTGGTTTGGATCGCACATCACCGAGCGCAGCGCCAACACGATCGTCAGCGACCTGATCGAAGCGACTTCGGCGTCCTGCGGTCCTGGGGACCGCAGTGGGCGATACTGGTTCAGGCGACGCACTGAGCAGGGGAAATGCGCCCGCGGCTGTCGTCCGGCTGTCCGCAGAGCAAGCATCTACGCCCCTCCGCGCCCGCGGAGCGAGTGCAGCTCGCCGCTGTTGTGACCGTTCATCGCCGCCGCGATCCGTGCACGCGCCGCGCGGTCGGACGGGTGGCCGTACGTGCTCATCACGAGCGCGCCGCCATCCGTGTGCCCGAGCTGCACTGCCACGTCGGCCGGCGTCAGGCCCAGCTCGAGCAGGTACGTCGCGCAGTAGTGGCGCAGCTCGTGCAACGCCATCTTGGGCCGGCCGAACCCGCGCGGACCGGGTTCCAGACCCAGAGGAACGACGAGGCCCAGAGCTGCCCGCCGCTCACCGCCGGGAACACGAGGTCGACGCCCGACAGCCGCGGCACCCCCTCGACGGCCTCGCGCGCCTTCTCCGGATACACCACGACACGCGCCCGGCCGTTCTTCGGCAGCGTCAGCACCCGCGTGTGCGAGTCGGCCGCGCGCCGGACCTCGACCGTCTCGGCGCCGAGATCGTCATGGCGCAGCGCGTACAGCTCGCCCGGCCGCAGGCCCGTGTAGGCGGCGAACACGAGCAGGCCCGCGATCGTGTCGCCGTAGCCCGTCGTGCCGTGGACCTCGCGAGCGCACTGCGCCAGACGGTCGACGTCGGCGGCCGTCAGCCACTCCGAGGGAAGGTCGCGCCGGCCCCGCGAGCGCTCGATGCCCAGCTCCTTGAACAGGTTGGCCACGACGATGCCGCTGCGCCGTGCGTCGTTGAACATCGCCCGCAATGCCATCACCTGCGCGGGATGGCGCAGCGCCCAGGCTCGCGCCTCCTGAATCGTGATCGAGTCCATCCGCCGCCGGTCGTGTGCATGCGCGAACGCCGTCACGCTTCCCGCGTTGTGGACGTTGGTCGACGCCCGCGGCCGCGGGAAGTCCACCGGCCATCGCTCCGCGAAGGACCCGACCGTCTCACGGGCCGTTGTCGTCTGACGGCCCATCGCCTCGGCCTCCGCACGTCGCGCCTCGCGCTTGGTCGCGAACGTCCCGACCTGCCGCCGGGTCCGCGTGGTTGAGTCGTAGACCTGTGCCACCCACTTGCCGCTGGGACGCCTGTAGACGCTCATGGCTCCGGGCTCGCTGCTCGCTCGTCGCACCCCGCAGCCGTGGCTGCGCTCACGCGGCCCTCGACGTACACACAGGCGTCATGCAGGGTCGCGTGGTCGCCGTCATGCATGTTCCAGCCACGACCCTCGGAGCGGCGCTCGGCGACCAGCCAGCGGTGGCGCAGCTCGGTCGACAACTTCCACGGATTCGCGATCCGCCAACGGCCGTCGGCGGCCTCGAACAGCCCGCGCTCGATCTTGCGCCAGTCGCCGACCATCAGCGGTTTCTCCCCTCGCCAGTGCGAGCTCGCAGCTCGCACCCGTGTGCGAACGCCCTGTCCTGCAGGAGCTGCACGGCACGCTTGAGCGCGGCGCGCTGGGCCTGCTGATGCGCGCTCAGGCCGGGCTTGTTGGCCCAGCGCGCGAGCTGGCGGTGCGCGGCAAACTTCAGCGCCACGACCTCCTCGGCGCTGAGACATGCGGCGGTCGGCGTGTCGCTCATCAGACGCATTCGCGCAGGCCGAACTCGATCTCGCGCAGCCGACCGTGCCGGGTGTGCGCGGGTCGCAGCCGTCCGGTCATGCGCTCGTGCTCGCCGGTCGGATCGTCGATGACGACCTCGATCGGGGTGATGCGCTCAGCCGCCCGCTCCCCGGCGCTGCCGCGTCGGCGCGCAAGCTGGCTCAGCTCGGCCCGCAGCTCGTCGGCGACGGGCTCACAGAAGCGCACCCGCACCGTGCGACGCTCTCGCCAGGTCAGACCCACCCGGTCGTCAAACCCGATCGCCACGTGCACGCACCCGCACACCAGCCGCCCGCCCCGATAGGCCCGCCCGAGACGCCACCGCCCCGCGCCGACCGGCGAGTCTCCATCGACAGGTGCCGGAGCGAGCGGCGTCCGGTTCATATTGGCAGCGTTGCGCATGTGCCTCCCTTCGCTTGACGTGCGCCGGGGCGCACGGTGCACGCGCCCAGCCGGCGGCATCGCGACGCTCGCGAATGACGGTGAAGTCCCCCTGAGATCGGGCGCGTGTGCCGCTTCGGCGCACGCTATGGCGCTCGCCGCGGAGGGCGCCAGGGACGCGCTGTCCGCCCTCGCGGATTGGGCTAGGGCGTAGTGTCCTACGCGGCAGTCAGGCCCATGCGCTGCGCAAGGCCGTCGAGCTTGGAGATGTCACGCTTCTGCAGCTCGAAGACCAGGTGACGCGCGAGCGCCTGATGACGCAGCCATTCCTGTGACAGACGCTCCGCGGCGAGCAGCGTGTCGACGGCTTCCCGGTCGAGGCGATGATCGGCCTGCGCCTGGGCGACGTCGAGGAGGTGACGACCGTGCGCCGCGGTGGCGAGTCGCTCCCTCGGGACCTTCGGCGCGAGTTCGAGCGCCCGCCCGGTCTCGCCGAGCGCAACGGCGCAATGGACGCTCTCCTGAGCAACCTTGGCCGGCCCGAAGCCAGTTTGGTAGTCGTTGCGCTCGGAGCCCAGCCGTGTCGCAGCGGCGCCGGCCATCGACAGCAGGTCCTCGGCGGTGTCATCGTCGCCTCGCGCCGCCGCCGCGGGAAGGGCCGACAGCAGCAGGCTCCCCCACACCGACAGGTGCTCAGGGCTGGAGCACCCCAGCCGCGGCTCGATCGTCTCTGCGGCCTTGACGGCGACCTGCTCGGCATCCGGATAGCGACCCTGGTGCAAGAAAACCCAGCCAAGCGTGCCGTGAAGCGTTGCGTGCAGCAGCTCGTCGTCGCCCTGCTTGGCGGCCTGGATGCCGCGATCGGCGGCGATGTAACCCAGCACGTCCTTGCCGATCTGGCACAGCACACACGAGGCAACCTGGTAGAAGCCCGCCAGCAACTCGGCGTTCGCGGTCTGCCGCGCCTCGCCGATCAGGCCCGGAAGCGTCGTGCACAGGCGACCGTATCGACCCGCCCAGTAGTCACGCCACGCCTCATCCAGCGACCGGCGCAACACGAACACCGGGGTCGGGTTCTCGTCGCCGGCCGCCGGCAGGCAAGTGAGCGCGTCTCTGAGCGCGACCAAGCCCGCATCCTCGCCGTCCTCGATCTCCAGCATCGGCGTGGCGCGCTCGACCAGCGCCGACAGCTCCACGTCCAAGGCGCGTGCGAGGCTCGCCAGCGACATGATCCGAGCCGTATGGCGCCGGCCCTGCTCAAGCTTGGCAACGAGGTCGCGGGACACATCGGCGCGATCGGCCAGTTCCTCCTGCGTCAGGCCGCGAAGGCGCCGTAGCCGCCGAAGCTGATAGCCGATCGTCTCGCCGATCTCGCGTGATTCGGTCACCGCATCAAGACTACCGGCCTCCGTACGGTGGATTGGCGCATATCAAACAGCGCTTCGCGCCCTCTTGGCCGACGCTCGCCACGCCCCAAGGAGGATCTCCGATGGCATCGGGTACCGCAGGACTGCGTCGAGCGTGCCGTCTGCTGCACGCAGTTTCGTGCTCGTCAGGGCGGCCGATCATCGTTTGGCCTCGCGGCCGTAGCGAAGACACCGACGCCCAGCTACAGAGTGGTGAGGGCCCAGCCTTGACCCCATTTGTTGACCAGCACCCCGTCGGCGCCCGCCTTGCGGAGTCGGCTGCGCAGCCGACTGACGTGGCTTGCGACGGTGCGGCCACTGATCTCTTTGCGTCCCCAGAGGGAGCGGCTAAGCTCGTCCTTGCTGAGAACTCGGACGGGGTCGGCGGCGAACATAGTGAGAAGTTCGAACTCGCGGCGGCTGAGACGCACGGGGGTGCCGGCGACGTCCACGGCGCGGGCGGCTAGATTGATGTGGATCTCGCCGACGTGTAGGTCGCGGGTAGCTTCGTCGAGCGCGCGGCGTACGACCGATGCGAGGACTGCGCGCAGGAGCACATGGCTGGTGCTGTCGGGGAGATGGTGGTCGCTTCCGCACTCGTAGGCGCGAAGGACCGTCATCTCGTCGTCGGGCCCGAGCGTGATGACCGGCTGAGCCGGGTGGATGTGCGGGTGCTCGCCAGCGCGAACGGCCCGGAGAAGCGCGGTGCTATCGGAGAGCCGCCCGAGGGCGCCGAGGATCATTACGTCAATGGGATAGGTGGAGAGCTTCTCAATGGTCGGCGCGAGGCCATCGGCCTCGTAGATGGTGTGGCCGTCGGCCTCGAGTTGCGAGGCTAGACAAACGCGCTGCCCTTGGTGAGCGTTGGCGACAAGAAGTGTGTACTGCTGCATGTCGGTCGGCCGACTTTGGCGAATCTGGACAGATCGATGTTCCAACCCGCCCCCGGGAGAAGCCTCCCCGACCATCACACCGGGACTGTCGTCGCAAAGTTCAACAACCGACAGGGCATCCTCCCTGCACGAGTTCCTTGCCTCCACGCCAAGCTGACCTCTTATCGGAACCTCTACACGGGCCAGCTGCCGAACGTGCCAGCTTGTAATAAGGGCGGCAAGCTGGGTGCTCGTCTCGGAGTTCGTGGCGCGCTTTGCCTTGTCGACGTGCGTAGTCACTGTGCGCGAAGCAATGTCAAGCACCGTTGCGATCTCCTCTGCTGTCAGCCCGCGGGCGAGACACATGGCGACCTCGCGCTGACGTGATGTCATGGCCTCAACCTTGCGGATGTCAACCGGTTGGATTATACTTTGCGCGATCGCTCGTGATACAAAGTGCGGGCGGTTGCGCGCCTGTAATCTCCGACGAGCCTGCTCTATTAGCCCGTCGATCGTCCGAGGCGAGTAGTTCAACTTGCTCGCGATCTTACGGTTGGTGTAGCCGGCAGCGGCATATTCGGCGATACGTGCGAACCGGGGATCAAGACGCGGCCGAGAATCCCGTGCCAGCAGCGCACATCCGGCTGCCTCTACTCTACCCACCCCAGGAGCGGCACACGGGTAGTTTTGCATATCGGGGCCATCGCCCATGGTCCATCCCTACGGTCGTTCTCTGCGAACCGCGTACAGCATCGTTATGCCAAGGTGAATGCCTTATACGCATATCCACCGCCCTGCTCGCGCAGCAGTACGCACGTCACTCAGTAGTTATACGTATTATGCAACACTATTCAGGCACTTGCGCAAACCAACCTTCAAGCAACACGGCTCATTCCAGTTGACGACCGACACAATCCGTGTAGTCTGCGGCTGACAATCGCCTTCCAACAGCAGAGGAGCAAGACATGCCCAACGGCAATAGTGAGATCACATTTGAGGTGCCGGACGGCTTGACTAAGACCGACCTCGATCGCCAGCTTGACACGAGTTACGCGCATCCGGTGGCATCACGGCTCTTGGAAGCAGCGCGCGCCCAGCTTTCCGACCCAGACGAGCTCTCGTTCACCCTATCCGTTAAAGTAACCTGATTCCAACGCTGCGCTCACTCCAAACGGAAGGTCTCCGGCAATGTTCGAGTGCGCCATCCTGAAGCTGACAGCCAGATGCAACTTAGCGTGCACCTATTGTTATATGTTCAACTTGCAGGATAACACCTACCGACGTGTGCCAGCGCGGATGCCGGTCGAAACCGCTCTTGCGGCGCTTGACCGCATAGAGACGCATCTTTATCGTTACGAATCGGGTAAGCCCTTCACAGTGGTACTTCACGGCGGCGAACCAAGTATATGGCCGGATCGTAGCTTCCAAGTGCTGCTCGAGCGACTCGCAGCCATGCGTGGTCGCGGTCTGCCGGTAAGTGCCGTGATGCAGAGCAACGGTGTGCGCCTGCGGCCCAGCCTTCTGGAGCTTCTGGCCAAGCATGATGTCAGTATTGGCATCAGCCTCGATGGACCAGAGGCACGCAACGACGTCAGCCGCGTCACTCACCAAGGTGAGGGCTCCTACACGCGTGTCATGAGGACGGTCGACCAGCTCATCGAAAACGGATACGGGCGACTACTCGCGGGTTTCCTAGCCGTGGCTGATCCTTCGTGCCGTCCCGCGGAGTTCCTGGATTGGCTGGCTGGGCTACCGGTGCGCCGTGTTGATGTGTTGTGGCCGATTGAGTTCAACTATGGCGCCCCGCCGTGGGGGATCGATGATGAGCAGGACGCCTACGTTGCAACACCACGCTATGGGCGCTGGTTTGCTGATCTATTCACCGAATGGTGGCGTCGAGATGATCCCAGCCTTAGTGTACGACTGTTTTTTGACACCATCGGAATTCTGCTTGGTGGCCAGCGGCACACCGACAGTATCGTCAACGACCGCATCAGCGCCTTCGTTGTAAACACAGATGGAGGCGTGGAATACCCCGACTACTTCCGCGGTGCGCGCGACGGGGGCGCGCGCACTACGTTCGATGTCTTTAGGAGCCCTCTTCACGAACTTGCGTGCGATCCGGTCTTCGACTACTGCCTAAATTTACAAGACTACTTGCCGCCGACGTGCGTGGGTTGTCGGCATGTCAAAGTTTGCGGAGGCGGCTTTCTGCCTGGACGAATGGATCCCGCCGAGCTGGTACCGAGCAAACGGTCAATCTTGTGTGCGGATTTGTATTACTTCTTTACGGTTGTGACGGAGTGCGTCGCCGCCGCGCCGGTGCCCCAGGCGACGCTACCGGAATGATTCGGCCGCCGGACCGCGCTGGCCCAGGGCTCGCGCCTGAAGACTGGCAGCCGGATGACGAATTTGCACCGCTTACTTTTGAGAAGGTCGTCGGGCTCAACAACCTGCTGCGAATCGCGTGGCTCAAGCGGGGCCTAGAACTTGCCGCCCCGGTATGTCGGATCGTCGTTCCGGACGGAGCGGGATCAGGGTTTCTTGTCGCCAACGATTTGCTGCTGACAAACCATCATGTTCTTCCAGACGAGCTGACTGCCGGCATCGCAAAAGTGGAGTTTAACTACCAGGTGAATTGGGCAGGCGACCTCGAGCCCGTGCAACGGTATACGCTGAATCCCGGAGAGTTCCATACAAGCCAAGAGCTCGACTACTCGATTGTAGGCGTGCGGGAAAATCCAGGTGACAGGTTTGGGTTCATCGATTTGAACAAGCGCGGTGCTCCGATTATCAACGACTTCGTGACGATCATCCAACACCCGTTGGGCGGGCTAAAACAAATTGGCCTTACAGACAACAAGATCAGTGCCGTGTTCGGCCATTTGCTGCAATACGCGACGGACACTGAGCCCGGCTCGTCGGGAGCACCGGTCTTCGATCAGCAATGGCAAATTGTCGGCTTGCACCATCGTGGAGGAGCGCTCGCGGGTCCAGATGGGGAGAGGTATTTCACGAACGAGGGGATACTCATCGACGCGGTGCTGCGCGATGCAGCCGGGTTTTTTGGTATGCCTGACATGCTTTATGCATTTGCATTCACTGATTTGCGAGCGCAGATCGTCGGAATGATCAGTGATACGCAGCCGCCGACGGATGTCGATGCGCTTGCCGTCGAACTACTGCGTACGTTTCCAAGGTTTTCGAGCGTGCTTGAGGACTGGTCCAAGCTCAACGGCAATCCGGGCGACAGTCCATCGATCTCGCTCGCGGGCGCCGGGGTCGCCATCGGCGGGGCGATGCGGCAATGGGCGCGCAGTGGTGGCCACGAGTCGATCAAGACGGTCGCAACACCTGACACGGAGCCGACGGAGGGACTCGTGCAACTTGTCCGCGCATTCAATGGGAGCAGCGTGAAGCCAAGTGCCGTGTATGCCGCGATTCTCGTCGGGCTCAAGAGCGATACAAATTCTGTGTCGGCGATCGTCGCGGCTGTTGGCGCGGCGGCCGTGGATGGATTAGTCGCGGCGGCCAGCGCGTTCATGCGTGGCGTCGCAGTCGGTGCGAAGGCGTTTGGCTCCGTGCCGGCACTCGTCACGGGTGCCGCATCGCTGCCGACGGCGCCCACGCCCGAGACGGCCTCTCCGACCCCCGCCTTGGCGCGCGAGGAGTCGCGAGAGCGACCTCCGAGGTAGAAGGCGGGTGCTCAGTCTTCCGAAGCGACTCGTACGCGCTCGCTGGCACCAACTACGAGCCGTCGCGAACTGGACAGGATCGAAGTCGATGATCTATTGGAAAGCTTCGACACGAGCCTTGCGCCCAGACATCGATTTGTACGAGTGAGTGGCAGCGGCTCGGCCGGCGGGAGGCTACCGCGCGCGTCCGCGATTGACGAGCTGGAGACAATAGTCACACGTCACGCCAACGTACAAGGAGGTCGAGCAATGTTGTGGCGGTGGAGTACCGTAGGGATCCTGGTCGTTGCCTTCTCTTGGGGCGCCCTCGGCGCAGCGGTATCGCAGTCTGCGCAGCCGAAGTCATACAAGAAATGCATGCTGTTGAACAAGGACTATCCGCATGGTGTCGGTCGGACGAACGCCAAAGACAAGACGACGAGCGGCAAGCCCGTCACGAACTTCAAAGGCAGCAACACCCTCTACGCCTACAACGACGGAGGGTCGCCTCGGAAGCCGGGCGAAAGAGACCTTGACCGCGACAACGACGGAATCGCTTGCGAGAAGCACTGACGCAGTTGCCGCTCCCTGAACCGCCGGCCCGCCGTACCCGTCGATTCAGCCGTTGACCAGTCCGCACCGGACTTCGTTGAGAGTTTCTCTACTCCCTCAAGGCGCGCTTCGCGCGCCGCCGGCCGCGCCGCTGCCTGCGGCTCGCCGGCCCCTTCCGGGCTGGCGCCCTCCCGGGCCGGCGACCGCGGCCCGGCCGGCTGGAGCGCACGGGCACGCATGAGTGCGCAGCGACACGAACGAGCCACCGAGGGAGCAGTCTGCGGCAGGCAGCGCCGCCTGACGGGCGCTTGCCAGCGTCAGCGCGACCGGCGACGCCGAGGTCGCGGTGTGGCCGCTACTGGCTGACAATCGACGCTTCGCTGGCTGGCAGGAGCGCGCGGCGCTCACCAGGGCGGCTCGTCGCCGGGTGGTCCGCGGCGCAGATCGAGCAGTGCTTCGCGGCCGGCTCGTAGCGAGGCTTCGACGCCCGCCGCCAGGAGCACGTCGCCGGGGTTGAGGTAGCCGCTGCCCACGTACTCCCAAGCGGCCAGGACCGGGGTCGAGTCGTCCTCGGGCTCAGCGGCCGGCTCGTTCTGGCCAGCGCGGTACGCGGCCCGGGCGGCGCGCAGCTCGCCGAGCGTCGTGGAGTAGCCGCGGGACTTGGTGACGAAGTGCCCGCGGAAGCCGAGCATGTGCACCCAGCGGGCGATCCGCCGCAGCCCGTCGCGCTCGGACAGGCGCAGTGCGGCCGCGGCCATCTGCACCAGGTGCTCGGGCACGCCCTTCTCGCGCCAGCCATCGGGCTCGGCGTCGCGGCTGGTGATCTGCTCGTGGCTGCTCTTGCAGGAGTACTTGGCCACGTACCCGGCAACCTTCCCGGCGCTCAGCTCCGCGCCATCGTCGGCGCCGGCGAGCACGCGGGTGTCCAGTTGCTCACCGAATCGCAGCTCGACCGTCTCGCCGTCGCCCGCATCGCCGTCCAGACGCACCCCGGCCGCGGCCTTGCGGATCGCGTCGCACAGCTCCCGCGGCAACATCGGGACGCCGGGCGGCATGGCGCGGTCCTCGGCGCCATCGAGCCGCACGATCACGTGGAAGTGCACGAGCCCGCGCGCCTGGAACTCGGCGACCTTCGCGTACGCCACCCGCACGAGCCCGCGCCACTCGCGCTCGCTGAGACCGGCATGGGCGGCGAGGACTCGGCCCAGCTCGATGACGAAGCGGTTCCACAGCGCAGGGGCGTGCCAGTTCCACAGCACTGCGCCCTCGTAGTCGTAGCGGGCCGGGTCGATCGCGGAGCCCAGCTCGGGGTCGCCGTCGCCGTGCCGGCGCCCGCAACGGCATGGCCGACCGTCGTCGCGGATCGTGTGCACCGCCCCGAACGACGGCGCCGTCAGCGTCGCGAAGACCTGCGGGTGCTCGGCGACCTGCTCGGGGACGCCCTTGCGACCGCCCGCGAGGCCCGCGTAGACGAGCTGCCACATGTCGCCGCGGTACTCGTGCGCGCACGACGGGCAGTGCGCCTCGCGGCGGTTGCCGCACCGGACCATGAGCGCAGCGTCCGGCTCATCGACGGTCGAGTAGACGACCTCGCCGTCGCGGCGGACCACGCCGCGCAGCCGCACCGGATGGCGACACGCGCCAGTGCGGCGCACCTGCTCCAGCCAGCGCTCACGCTTGGGATCACTCGCCCGCGCGACCAGGCTCTCCCGCGTCCACGGATCCAGCTCGACGGCCAGCGACGCGCTCACCGGCCCGCCGTCCCGATCGCTCGACAGAGGACAGCCGCTCGGCTGTCCTCTGGCTGTCCATCGCCCCGGAGAGGCCCGGAAACTCCTGCAGACGGGACCTGACCCCGAACCCCCGCTACGAGCCCGGTTCCGCAGCGCCTGCACACTCCTGCGCACTCCTGCACAGCTGCGGTCCGTAGTGGGCGATACTGGGCTCGAACCAGTGACCTCCGCCTTGTCGAGGCGGCGCTCTCCCAGCTGAGCTAATCGCCCTGGGGTCGGCGAGGATATCAACGCTTGGACGAGCGTCCGGTGCCGCCCGGGTAGGCTCGCTGGCCTCCATGCGGATCACCCTGGCACAGGCGGCAAGCGTGCTCGGCGACGTCGACGCGAACCTCCTGCGCGCGACGGAGATCGTCGCGCACGCTGCCAGCGAGCACAGCGACCTCGTCGTGTTCCCGGAGCTGTTTCTGACCGGCTACGCGCTCGGCCGCGTCGACGAGGACCTGACGATGTCGGCCGACGACCCGCGCCTGAAAGCCCTCAGCGCGGTGGTGCCGCAGACGGACGTCCTCATCGGCCTCTACGAGGACGGTCTGGGCGTGCACAACTACAACTCCGCCGCCTACTACGACGCCGACGGGCTCGTCCACACGCACCGCAAGCTCTACCTGCCGACGTACGACGTCTTCGAGGAGCGAAAGCACTTCTCCCCCGGCCAGTCGATGCGCGCCTACGACACCCGCCATGGCCGCATGGCGACGCTCATCTGCAACGACGCCTGGCAGCCGCAGCTCGCGTTCCTCGCGGTGCAGGACGGCGCGCGGGTGCTGCTCATGCCGACGAACTCCGCCCAGAGCCGCTTCCCCGAGCGCTACGACTCGCGAACGTACTGGCGCGACATCTCGGTGTTCTACGCGCGCATGTTCGAGTGCTATGTCGTCTTCGTCAATCGCGTCGGCGAGGAGGCCGAGCACCTGCGCTTCTGGGGCGGCTCGCACGTCGTCGACCCGTGGGGCGAGATCGTCTGCGAGCTGCCCGAGAACGAGGAGGCGTTCGTGACGACGGAGATCAACCTCGCCAACGTCCGCAAGCGCCGGCGCGAGGTGCCGCTCGTGCGCGAGGCCCGCCTCGGCCTGCTCGCGCGCGAGGCGACGCGGCTGGCCGAGGAGGGCGGCGACGCCTGACGCCTACGGGTGGTGGGGCCGCCGCGGCACCGGGCGCGGCGCGATCGCCGCCGGCGGGCCCAGCAGCACCCGTGGCGCAACGAACGCCAGCGCGCCGGAGGAGCACGGTGGCAGCACCGCCCGCGGCGGCAGCGGCGGCGCCGGCAGCGGACGAGCCGGGCGACGGCGCGCGGGCATGCGCGACCGGCCCTTCGGCACGACCGTCACGTGCGGCGGACGCGCCGGCGCGACGAAGACCGGCTGGACCCCCAGCGGCCCGCAGCCCGAGCCCCACATGTCCGGCGTCACGCGCGGCGGCAGGACGGTCCGCGGGCAGCCGCGCTCGCGCCCGCCCAGGACGACGACGGCGAGCGGCTGCACGTGCGGCGTGCCGTCGCTCCCGGTCCACACGACGTAGCGCTGCTGAGGCCGGCGCGGACGCGGCAGCACGAAGGCGTAGCCGTTATCGCGCACGTCTGCGCGGGTCGCGCTGCCGTCGGCGGCCGTGACGAACACCGCCTCGACGCCGTCAGGAACGATCCCGGAGACGCCGAGCATGTTGCGCTCGGTGCCCGCACACAGATCGAGGGTCGGCGGCGCGATGCCGCGCTGGAGGTCGCGCAGCGCGCCGCCGCCACCCGCGGGGGCGTCGTTGAGCGCGACGACCGCAAGCCCCTCGCGAACCGCGTCGGCGCCCGCGACGCGGACGCAGCGAAACGGGCTCGCGGCGTTGACGTCGGGCACCGGCACGACCCAGGCGCGGGCGTCGCCGTCGGCACGCAACAGGCGCGCGGCCTGCGGATCGACCGGCTCGAGCCCGCGCGCCTTCAGCGCAGCGAGCGCCTTCGCGGGGAGCGTGTCGTCGTCGTTGCGCTCGCGGCGCAGGATGCCGAACGCGTTCTTCAGCGCATCGCTCGGCGGTGTCCGCGGGGTGGCGCGCGCCGGCGCGCCCGGACGGCAACGCATGAGCGGCAGCGCGGCGGGGGCCATCGGCGCGGGCAGGAGGACCGATGCTGCGGCCACGCTGCGGGCGGAGGCGCGGGTGCGAGCACGGGCACGCGCACGCAGTGCACGAGCGGAAGCCGAGACGCCGGCCCGAGCGGAACCGCGAGCGCGAGCGGAGGCCCGGGCGCGAGCGCGAGCCACCGCGGCTGCCGCGGGCGCCGACGCCGACGCCGACGCCGACGCCGGCTGGGCGAGCTGCGACTCCCCGCTCCCACCACCGGCGGCGCGCGCGACCCCGGCAACGGCGACCGCAGCGAGCACGAGCGCCGCAAACGGCGCGAGACGGCGGACGGAGATCCTTCTCATCATGGCGATTCCCCCTGAGTTGGCGTCGTGCAGCGGCCGTCCCGGCAGACGAGCAGCACCCCGCGCAAGGCATCCCGCACGGTCACGAGCGGCACCTCGCGAGCGCCGTCCAGCGCGGCGACGAAGACGCGCATGCCCCCGGGCAGCTCGCCCCGGCCGACCGCGCTCGGGTCGGCGGGCGCCGCCGCGACGGTCGCGCGGGCGCCGGTCGCCGCCACCTCGACGCTGCGCGCCGCAGCGGGCAACGCCCCGAATGCCCACGTGCGGCCCGCCACCGGATCGAAGTACGTCTGGACGAGCCGCTCGGCGAGGACGCGCGGGCTCACGCCGCCGGCGCCGCTGCGGTCGGAGGCGATGTCGCAGCGCGCCCCTCCCCCGCCGCCTGGCACCGTGAGGAACACGCCGACCGCGCGCACGGCCGCGTAGTCGCACGACGACGCGCTCAGCCGCCACGCGACGCCGCGCAGCTCGCCGTCGGCGACGTAGACCTGGTCGCCGGCGTAGCGCGGCGCGACGGCGCCCGGCGGTCGCGCCGAGTCCGGCAGCGGCGCGGGCGCCGGCGCCCAGACCGCGTCGCGCGCCGCGAGCGCGGTCGGCACGAGCACGAGCGTCGCGACGGCGATCAGCACGCTGCGCCGCCAGCCGGCGAGGCGCGAGCGGCGCGGCGGGCGGCGCCAGGCGCCGTGCAGGTCACGACCGAGCTCGGCGAGGATCGCGTCGGGGTCGCGCGGCGCGCTCACGGCGTGACCTCCGCGGGCCCGAGCCCGTCGAGCGCCGCGGCTAGCGAGCGCAGCCCACGCGACACGCGCGCCCGCGCCGCCTGCTCGCTGATGCCCAGCCGGCCCGCGACCGCGGCGTAGTCGAGCTCCTCGACGACGCGCAGGCGCACCGCGTCACGCTGCTCGGTCGCAAGCTCGGCGAGCGCCCCGGCGACGGCGGCGCGCAACTCGCCGAGCGCGGCGAGCTCCTCGATCCGCGCAAGCTCCTCGCCGTCGAGCGTGGGCGCCTGCACACCGGCGCGGCGCAGCGCCCGGCGCTCGGCGGCACCGCGTCGCAACGCCTCGTTGAGGACGTTGCGCGCGATCCCGAAGACCCACGCCGCCGTCGCGTCGGCGTCGTGCGCGTCGCCGGCGAAGCGGCGTCGCAGCTCGAACGCGCGTGCATATGTCTCGCCGACGAGATCGACCGCCAGCTGCGCGTCATACGTGCGGCGCGTGAAGAAGACGAGCAGCCGTCGCGCGTCGCGCTCGTAGGCGGCGGCGAGGCGATCGGCATCCAGACGCGAGCGAGCCATCATGCTGATCTTGTCGTGAGCGTCGAATCCCGTGACGCTCGGTACCCTTCGCCCCGTCTCTCCCGGCGCCGTGGCGGAGTGGCTACGCAGCGGCCTGCAAAGCCGTTTACTCCGGTTCGAGTCCGGACGGCGCCTCTACCGGGATCTCGGCCGGCAGCTGGTCGACCTACGAGTCGTCGCAGCCCGGCCCCCGACCTTCCGCGTGGACCCGCGCGGTTTTATTCGGGCCGGGCTACCGAGCTGCCGCGGTAGCCAATTCCCTGAAATATGGACCAGGTCGTAGGTTGCCCCGCGCGATGTCTCTCTCCCCTTGTCCCCTAGACGTCGCCAGGCGGGTTACGGCGGCGACTGCCGTGGGGCATGTGGGGCAGTCGCCGCTCCGCCGCCGCTGACGGCTAATAGTTGTCTCCTCCAGAGGACAAACATGTCCCCGCGGCCGTTCAGCCATTAGACAGAAAGACGTTGTTTCGTGTTCAGTTTTTAGGTTCCGCGTAAATCAATATGGGGTATAGTCGCAGATCGGGCGAGTTACACGTACGGGGAGTCGTGACGCGGGGTGACGGGGAACGCGTCGCGCAAGGGGACCACCGCAAACGACGGGGTCGATCCAGTGATACCACAGTTCTTATCAGTGGATCAGCGGGTAGCTCGCCCGCAATCCCGGAGGCCGAGCCGGGGCCCCTGCCTGCCGGGCTGGATGCCCTGCGCGGCAACGCGTCACGACCTTCGCGAGGGGTTGCGGTGGTCGCGACAACGGCGGTACGCTCCGATGTGGTCGATTGGATAGGCGAGGGACCAAAGGGGACTCGTCGCCTAGCCGTCTGGAGAACCTGTTGTGGCTGGCCTGACGCCCGGGGAAGGGGGCTCGCAGGATCAGCGCGTGAGCGAGGAACGCGCGCTGTTCAGGCGCTTGGCCACAGACGGCGACGCGCGCGATCGTCATCTGCTGATCGAGCGGTTCCTGCCGCTGGCCCGCTCGCTTGCCCTGCGCTACCGGCGCTCGGGGGAGCCGCTTGACGACCTGCTGCAGGTCGCGTCGCTGGGGCTGATCAAGGCGATCGACCGCTTCGACCTGGACCGGGGGATCCCGTTCTCCAGCTTCGCGGTGCCGACCATCCTCGGGGAGATCAAGCGCTACTTCCGCGACCGCACCTGGGCGGTGAACGTCCCGCACAACCTGCAGGAGCTCTCACTGCGGGTCGATCGTGCCGTCGGCGAGCTGGCCGAGAGGTTGCACCGTCAGCCGTCGGTCGCAGAGATCGCCGCGGCCGTGGGCGTCACCGAGGAGGACGTCATGGACGCGCTGCACGCTCGCGGCGCCTACCGCGCGCATTCCTTCGACTCGCCCGTCGGCGACGATGAGGCCACCGAGACGCTCGGTGACCGGATCGGCGTCGACGAGCACGGCTTTCATCACGCCGAGGCGCGTGCGACGTTCGCCGCCCTGCTGGGCATCGTCACCGCGCGCGAGAGCGAGGTACTGCGCATGCGCTTCGAGGAGGACATGACGCAGGCCGAGATCGCCGCGATCATCGGGGTCAGCCAGATGCACGTCTCGCGGATCATCCGCGAGGCGCTCGAGCGCATACGCCTCGCCACGAGCACCGCGCGCTGCTGACCCGCTCCCCGCGTCAGCCGGCGATCGTGACCCGCTTGGCGCGAATCGTGGTGACCGGCGAGCCGTCCTCGTCCTTGTTCCACTTCGCCTGCGGGATGATCTTGCCCGTCACCGAGACCGACTCGGCGTCGTCGAGCGCGACGTCGTACCTGCCCTCGGTGCGCACGCGCTTGCCCGCCGCGTCATAGACCTTGGTCTTCTTCGTGAAGATCACGTCGGCGTCCTGGTCGACGATGTCGTCGTCCTGCGAGTTGAAGCGCTTGGGCAGGTTGAAGATCTTGGTGACCGTGACGTTCAGCGTGTTGCTGGCCCCGTCGTAGCTGTCGGCGTCGGCGCTGAAGCGCCACACACGGCTCACGAAGCCGGCCTTGAGCGACGGCGCGCGATGGTCGGCTTCCTTGTCGCCGGCGCGGTCGGACTCGCCGGGGCCGGACTTGCCATGCGTGTCGGGAGCGTCCTTGCCCTGAGTGCCGGGCGCGGGGCTACCGGGGCTCGTGCCGGGCTGGACGGGCTGCTGTGGCGGCTGGGGGCCCGGAACGAGGAGCTTCGCGCACGGCGCCTCCCACGTCGGCTGGACGCCGGCCGGACACGGGGGCAACTTGCAGGGCGCCAGCAACGTGGGGAGGGTCCCGGGAGCACATGCCGGGAACAGACCCTGGACGGGCTCCGCGTTTACCGGTCCGGCGAGAGCCGTCGTCGAGACCAGGGCGGAGGCTGCGAGGGCACACAGCGCGAGACGAAATGAAGGCATGTGTTCTTCCTTGAACGGGGTCGAGAAACGGATGACCATCACACGTCGCACTGACGGGTTCGCAACACATCGTCGCCACAGGCCGTGGCATTGAGCGGCCGTCCGCGAACTGGACGAATCGCCACGGCGGCGCCCAATAGGGGCGGCGGGCGGGCGGCGACTGCCCGATGTGGGCAGTGGCAGCCGCCGCCTGCGCCCGCCTGGCGACGTTCCGGGAGGAGGAGAGCCGTCGCATGGCCAGGCTATGCGGCGCTCCATATTTCAGGGAACCTTCAGGAATGCCGCCCACGGCGCTCGCGGCGGCGAGTCGGGCGTCCTCCCCGAGAGTCCGGGCGACCGGTCGACGCGCTCCCCACGACGAGCGGCGGCGCGCCCTCCCCAAAAGACTAGGTTCTAGCTTGTGTGCACCTGCACGCTCTGAGATGTTCGGCGGATGGCCAAGCGCCTGTACGGCAAGGCCCCCAAGAAGAACCGGTGGGGCAAGCGCATCCAGCTTCTCGCGCGGCGTGAGAGCCCGCCAGCCCGCCGCGGCAGGCGCGGCGGGCGCGGCGGGCGCGGGCGCCGCGGCATCCTCTGACCGCTGCGCAGCGCTCTGGCGCCGGCATCCGCGGCGGCGCAGGGACGAACCGGCGCGCGCCGGGATCGTGGCAATCCCCGCCGCGGTCGGTACCCGCGCGCATGTTCTAGAAGCTGTTTGCTAGTTTGAAATTTCTACCGTGGGGTAATGCTCATTCGGCAGGGCCGCCCGCCCAGACCATCTACAACCGGCGCGTCCTTCAGAAAGCGAAGTGTTCCCACATGAGCCTTCCCCTCGTCGGCGGCCTCATCGACTCCGTCATCGGCATCCTCGTGGGCGCCGTCCACGGCATCGCCCCGCAGGTGCTCGCGCTCCTCGCCTCCCTGGGTCTCCCGCCTGTCTGAGGCTCACCAGACACGCCTGAGCGCCAGCGTTCACCAAGCAGTCTGAGTCAGATTTTCACCCACTAGGTGAACTGCGAAACATCACGCCGCGCCTCGAGCGCGACGCGACCGCCGTCGCCCTCGATGCCCCACGACCGCACGGCGTTCGTGGTGCCCAGTAGGCGCCGCGAGACGTTCGTCAACCCGACGGCCCTTTCACTAGAGGAGAACACCATGAACCACCTTCATCGTCCCCGCATCAGGAGTCGGATGCTCACCGGCAGCGTCGTCATGGCCATGGGCGTTGCTCTGCGGCGCAAGCGCGGCCCATGCCGCCGTCCCCTGCGTCATCTCCCCGTCCAACAGCGGAGCCACGCAGACCGATACGACCGTGACCGGCGGTCCCGGCAACGACACGATCGACTGCGGCGGCGCGAGCCCCGGCAAGACGATCACCGGCAACACCGGAAACGACACCATCACCGGCACCGCGGAGCCCGACACGATCGACGGCGGCACCGGCAACGACACGATCACGGGCGGCACCGGCGCCGACAACCTCGAGGGCGGCCTCGGCATCGACATCATCTCCGGCAGCGCCGGTGACGACACGCTCGTGGGCCCGTCCAACGACGGCGTCCAGGACAAGCTCGACGGTGGCCTGAACGTCGACACCTGCCAGGGACCCCCGCCGGACCCCGACAGCCTCGCGAGCTGTGAGAACACGACCTCGCCGCCGCTCGGTTCGCCCGTCGGCTCACCCCCCGGCTCGCCGCCCGGCTCGCCGCTCGCAAGCTCCCTCTGCGCGGACAGCGGCGGGACGTTCACCACCGTGGGGCTGCTGTACACGTGCACGTTCCCCGGGCTCTTCATGGATCACAACGCCGCGGCAGCCAGGAACGTCTGCAAGCAGAGCAGCGCGGTGTTCGCCGATCTGCCGCTGGTCTACACATGTGCCCTGCCGTCGAGCCTCTGATCTCCCGGCGTGAAGGACCCGGCGCGGTTCGCTTCCGCGGCCGGCTCAGCTGAACGCGAGCACCAACAGCAGCACAGGACGGACCGGAGGGCCGCTCGGAGAGCGGCCCTCCGGCGTGTGCCGTCAGTGGTCCACGCGCGGTGATCCTGTCCCGCGGGCACCATCTGGCGATCACGGGCGGCGGCGATTGCGCTGCTATGCAGCCCTTTCGGGCCGGAAACCGGAGCGCTGTCTCGTCTCCTCGCCACGCGGGCGTTCGCACGACGAGCTGCGCCGGTGCTCGTCGACGCGAGTGCTACCGTCACCCCTACGCGCACTGTCCCGGGTACTCGCTCGCCCTCGCCCCGGAGCTTTGTTCAGCCATAGAGTGCGACGACGGGAGCTGTCATGACGACCCCCCGACCCGAACGGCCGAAGGTCCCTGGCACAGACGCCGATGAGCAGTCGCTCGCAGACAGCGGCGACCAGGCACTGCCTAACGCCGATGAGGCGCGCACCGACGGCGACGAGACGACCGGCGGACGCCAGCTGGCCTCCGACCGCGATCAGGGCTCCGGCGATCGCGATCTCGCGTCGGCCGGTCACGCGGGGTTGCAGGAGTTCAGTCGCGACGTTCGCGAGCGCAACTCCCGCCAGCGCGATCACACCGCCCACGCCCGCCTGACGATGGCCGAGCAGCGTGACGAGGTCTCGCACGGCCGCGATCTCGCGGCAGCGAAGCGAGACGCCACCGCCGACTCTCGCGACGCGGCGATGGCGCGGCTCGACGCCGCCTATGAGGAGCACCTCGGAGACATGGCCGTGACCGCCGCCGAGATCGTCATGCGCGCCGGCGAACAGCGCAAGCGCGCCCAGCGCTATCGCCAGGAGGCCGCCGAGCACCGCGCCCTCGCCGCTCGCGATCGCGAGGCCGCGTCGGCCGATCGCCAGCAGGCCGCTCGCGACCGGCGGCTGGCCCATGTGGACCGCGCCGCGCTAGCGCGCGAGCAGCTGACCGAGATCGGCTGACCGACCGCCGCGCGCCGGCAGGCGCGCGGTCCGCATGCCCGCCGCGCAGGTCAGCTGAGCGCGGGCTCAGACATGCAGCGCTCCGGAGCCCCGGGGGGTGAGTGGTTCCCACCTAGGGGCTGTTCCGCAGCGACGGCACCGCTGGGAGGGTCCTTCTCACCCGCCGCAACAACGCGCGACCTGCTCGAAAGCGCACCCACCCCGGAGGCCCGATGCCCGCCCCAGCCACTGCCGAACGTTCCTGCGAATACATCTCCAAGACTCGGGCGACGTCGTCGACCGGGTCGCGGCGCCGCGGGCCGCAGGGGGCAGAGACGCTCGCCGAGCTGCTGCACACCGCTCGCACCGGCGACGATCGCGCATGGGAGCGCCTGCACGAGCGCTTCGCTCCGATGCTGCGCGGCATCGCGCGTTCCTACCGCCTCTCGCCGACCGATGTGGACGACGTCGTCCAGACGACCTGGCTGCAGCTGTTCAACCACATCGACCGGGTGCGCGAGCCGGCCGCCGTCGCGGGCTGGCTGGCGACGACGGCGCGCCGCGAATGCCTGCGGATGCTGCAGACGCCCATGCGCGAGCGCCTCAGCGACGATCCCGATCTCGGGGACGGCAGCGACCTCGCCGATCCGGAGCGCGAGCTCATGTCGGCCGAACTGCGGGTCGCCCTCGGCCGCGCGCTCGCGACGCTGCCCGAGCGCCATCGCCGGCTCATGACGATGCTCGTCGCCCAGCCGACGATGCCCTACCAGGAGCTCAGCTCGATGCTGTCGATGCCGGTCGGGAGCATCGGCCCGATCCGCGCGCGCAGCCTCGTGCGCCTGCGCCGCCATCCGGAGCTGCGCAGCTTCTGTCCCAGCGAATGCTGAGTCACCACGGCGGCGCTCACCCGCACCAGCGGGTGAGCCCGTCGTGTGAATCTGGTCACTCATCGCTTGCCGCACCCGTGAGCCGGGCCGTACGCTGAAACAAATGGACTCCCTTCCCGCGTCGTTGCGAGCCTCGTCAGCCAGGGAGCTCAAGGAGCGACTGGACGCCGCACGAGGTGACATGCCTTTCGTGCTCTATCGCGACGACGCCGCCGGCCAGCGGATCGTCGTGCTCGACGGCGAGGCGCGGCTCACCATCGGACGCCAGGACGCCAGCGACGTGCCGCTGCCATGGGACTCCGCCGTGTCGCGCGTCCACGCGACGCTCGAGCGCGTCGGCGACGAATGGACGCTCGTCGACGACGGCAGCTCGCGCAACGGCTCCTTCCTCAACGGCGAGCGCGTCCACGGCCGCCGGCGGCTGACGGACGGCGACCTCATCCGCGTCGGCTTCACGACCATGGCCTACGTCGTGCCGCGCGACCGCGATCTGTCCTCGTCGACCGTCGCGGCCACGTCGTCGGGCGCCCCGTTCGTCACGGCGGCCCAGCGCCGCGTGCTCGTGGCGCTGTGCCGCCCGCTCGTCGAAGGGCCGTTCGGCACCGCGAGCAGCAACCAGCAGATCGCCGGGGAGCTGTTCGTCGGGGTCGAGACGGTCAAGTCGCACATGCAGGCGCTCTTCGAGGCCTTCGGCATCCAGGACCTGCCGCAGAACCGCAAGCGCGCGGAGCTCGCCCGGCTGGCGCTCGTGCGCGGCGCGGTGACGGAGGACGAGCTCTACGCCGTCTCCCCACGCGCCGCCTGCCAGGGCGTGTAAGCGGATGGCCGCCACAGCGCAGACGCCGGCGGCGGGGTACGAGATCGAGGAGGGCTTCCACACGATCGGCCCGACGACGAACGGGATCCGCAAAGGCGGGTACTCGCGCGCGTACCTGCTGGAGGACGGCGACCACCTGACGCTCGTCGACACGCTCTTCGACGACGACGCGCACCTGATCGTCGCCTACCTGCTGAGCATCGGGCGCTCGGTCCACGATCTGACGGACATCGTCCTGACGCACGCCCATCGCTCCCACCTCGGCGGCGTGGCGACGCTCAAGCGCCTCAGCGGCGCGCGCGTGCTCTGTCACGACCGCGAGGCCGCCATCGTCGAGGGGACCAAGCAGGCCCCCCCGGTCTCGCTGCTGCCGATCAGGCCGCTCGTGCTCTATCCGTTTCGCGTGCTCTCCTACCTGCACCGGCCTGCCCATGTGCCGTGCACCGTGGATCAGACGATCGGCGAGGGCGACCGCGTCGGGACCCTCGCGGTGCTGCACGTGCCGGGACACACCCCCGGCCATCTCGCGTTTCTCTGGAAGGGCCGCGCCGTCATCGTCGGCGACGCGATCCTGACGTGGCCGAGCTTCGGCGCCGGCTGGCCAGGGTTCAACCTCGACGAGCCGGAGTACCGCAGGTCGCTGCGGCGACTCGTCGGCCTGCGGCCGCAGATCGTCGGCCCGGGCCACGGGCCCCCGATCAGCCAGGGCACGTCCGAGCGGCTCTCCACGCTCGTCGCCGATCCGTCGGGATAGTCGTCACGGCTGCGGGGTCCGCTGCGGCCACGGCTTGAAGGGATTCTCGACCCCGCGCAGCGCCGGCTCGAGCGCGGGGTAGTGCCGTCGCAGGATCCCGGCCATGGTCGCGTCGTCGATCCAGTCCAGGCCCGCGCGCGTGTAGACCGAGCGCTTGTAGTGGGTGGTGAAGAACGGGTCGCTGCGCAGCCGCCGCGCGGCCATCAGCAGGAAGATGCGAAACGAGGTGTCGCTGATCGCAAAGCCCTTCGGCTTGCGGTCGACGAGCAGCCCGACCGTGAGGTCGACGTCCTCGACGCTCTCGTAGACCTTCTCGATCTCGCGCGCGAGCTCGGCGTCGCCATCGGCGAGGTCGTGAAACGAGGTGGCAGGCGGGAGCCGGAGGCTGCGCCGGAACTCGTTGTAGCGCGGGACGCCGCACTCCCGGATGCGCAGGATGTCGGCGGCGCCGAGGTCCAGCGGCTCACCGGAGTCCAGCAGCGGCCTGAACCTCGGGTAGTTGTGCAGGGTCAGCGCGCCCGGATGGGCGATCGCCAGCGAGTACCAGGCGTTCTCGATGCCGATGTCCTCGAGCTGCTCGTGCACGCGCTCGCGGTCGTCGCGCGTCACGGCGAGCTGGTCGAACGCGACCGTCGCGCCACCGTCGAGGTCGTCCATGCGAGCACCGTCGGCCACGCGGTGAAACGTCACGTCGTCCGGGATGAGCGGGTGCAGGCGGTAGACCGCCACGAACTCCTCGGTGATCGAGTACGGGACGCCGTCGTCCATCCGGGAGCCCGGGATGCCGCTCCACAGCTCGCTTGCGCCCAAGCGCCCGAACCGCCTGCGGACGCGCTCGCCCAGCAGCCCCCACCAGGTCGCGCGGATCGCCCAGGCCGTCGTCGGGTGCGCGATGAGCGCCGGCGTCCACTCGACGGTGTGGATCTTCGCCATGACCGCCGCGTTGATGAGCCGCGCCTTCGCGTACAGGCGGGCGCCCGTCCAGCCGGGATGCACCTCGTGCAGCCGGTCGCAGATCGCGTTGTGCTCGCGCGCGAAGGCGATGTGGAAGAGGGCCAGGCCGACCCAGAGGTTCGGGACGGCGTCGGGCGGGCGCTCGCCCTGACCGCGCCCGCGGTCCTCGGACGAATGGATGAACTGCGCGATCACGTCCAGCAGCTCGTCGTCGATGTTGACCTTGCCGGTCTGCTCCCAGTCCGGCGCTGCGCATCGCGGCCGCGAAGCGCGGGTTGGCGCCGTACAGCTGCGACGCGTCCCACCAGTGCGTCTGATCGCTGAGGAACATCGGCAGCCTGACCGGACAGACCGGGTCGCGCAGGAACGGCGACAGGCCGAGGGGACCGTCGGCGTCGTCCTCGACCTGGTGCGTGAACCAGTCGTGGACCTCGAACTGCAGCCATGCCGCGGCGAGGAGGTTCAGCGACGTGGCCGGCTGGAACTCCCTGCGCTGCAGCAGGGCGCCGCTGACGACGCGCGGCGGCGGCGTGCTGTGCGCGAGGTCATCCTCGGGAACGATCGGGGCGTTGCGGCCGAACCGCGTGCCGGCGGCGCCGATCAGCGGATGCGTGGGGTGCGTGCCGCTGCCGTCGATCGAGCGCTCCAGCGGCGAGACGGAGTTGCCGCTGCCGTTGTGGCGATGCTCGACGAGATCGCGCGGGCAGCCCCGGGTCGTAGAGGTTGCGCTCGCGCAGGCGGCGGCGCAGGCCGATCAGCGTGAGCAGCCCGAGCGGAAGCGGAAGGCGATCCCAGTGAAACGCGCCGTCGAGCCGCTCGGCCACCCAGGCGAGGCTGGGCCCCGCGACCTTGGACAGCACCGGGGACGCGGCTGGCGTTTCGCTGGGAAGGCGGCGCACGCATTACTCCTCATTTGTGTGTTTTATGTATGTCCGGCTGGCGTGTGTATCCAAGCCGCTCTGCTATCACAATCAACCGATGGCTGACTTGGCTCCAGGCTCCACGTTTGCCGGTCATGTCATCGTCGATGTGGCCGGTCGCGGCGGTATGGGAGTGGTGTATCACGCGTTCCACGAACCACTCAACCGTCAAGTGGCGCTGAAGCTCATCGCCCCGGAGCTGTCCGCCGACGAGAGGTTCCGCGCCCGCTTCGCGCAGGAGTGCAAGGCGGCGGCGGCGATCCACCATCCCAACGTGGTGCCGATCTACCACGCGGGCGAGGACGAGGGCCTGCTCTACGTCACCATGCGGTACGTCGACGGCGCGGACCTCGGGCGCGTGCTCGCGCTCGAGGAGCGCCTGGACCCGGCGCGTGCGGCAGGCCTCGTGGCCGACCTCGCCGGCGCGATCGACGCCGCCCACCGGCTCGGCATCGTGCACCGCGACGTGAAGCCCGCCAACGTGCTCATCGAGCACCGCGGCGAGGCGATGCATCCGCTGCTCACCGACTTCGGCCTGGCCAAGTGCGTCGCGAGCGCCTCGTCGATGACGCGCACGGGGGCGATCCTCGGGACGCTGGACTACGCCGCGCCGGAGCAGCTCGAGGAGGCGCAGATCGACGCCCGCACCGACGTCTACGCGCTGGGCTGCCTGCTCTTCCACACGCTGACGGGCCGCGTTCCCGTACCCACGCGAGACCGATGCCGCGAAGATCCTCGCGCACCTGTCCGCGACGCCGCCGGCGGTGACGTTCCTGGCCCCGGAGGTGCCCGAGGCGCTGGCGTCGGTCGTCGCGCGGGCGATGTGCAAGGAGCCCGGCGGCCGCTTCGCGTCGGCGGGCGCGCTCGGCCGCGCCGCGCTCGCCGCGATCGCAGCCCGGCGCCGCGGTTCCCGACAGCGGGCGCACGGTCAGCATCGCGCGCCTCCGCCCCGCGCCCCTCCCCCGGCCGCGCCGCGCGCACGACCCCCGTGCCCTTCCCCGCCGCGCTGGCGATCGACGATCGCGACGCGCCGTTCGTCGGCCGCGGCGACATCATGGACCGGCTGGCGCAGCGCTACGCGCTCGCCGACGCAGGGCAGCGGCAGTTCGTCGTGCTCTGCGGCGAGCCGGGCGCCGGCAAGACGCGCGTCGCCGCGAGGTTCGCCCGCCGCGCCCACGCCGAGGGCGCGATCGTGCTCTACGGGCGCTCGCCCGCCGAGTCGATCGTGTCCTACCAGCCGTTCATCACGGCGCTGCAGCAGTACCTCGCGCACGACGACGGCAGCGCCCTGGCGGCGCAGCTCGACCTCGAGCTGCGCGAGCTCGGCCGCTTCATCCCGGGCCTGCGCCGCCGCGTGTCGACGCTGTCGGGGGAGCCGCTCGCGGTCGAGCCCGACGCCCGGCGCTACCGGCTGTTCGAGGCCGTCACGCGCGTGCTGGCGTTCATCGCCGCCGAGCAGCCGGTCGTGCTGATCCTCGACGACCTGCACTGGGCCGACACCTCGACGGCGCTGCTGCTGCGCCACATCGTCCGAGCAGCTGCCCGACACGCGGCTGCTGCTGCTGGGAACGCTGCGCGACGTCGAGACGTGCGACGCCGAGGATCTCGTGCAGCTGCTCGCCCGGCTGCCGCCCGAGAGCTGGTTCGAGCGGCATCGCGGTGCCCGGGCTCGACGCCGCCGAGACGGCGGCGCTCGTCGCCGCGCACGACCTCGGCGATCCGACCGAGGGGTTCATCAGCCGCCTGCAGCACGCGACCGCCGGCAACCCGCTCTTCATCGGGGAGACGCTCAAGAGCCTGTCGGAGGCCGATGCGCCCAGCCAGAGCGGGGTCGTGTCCGAGCGCGCGCTGAGCCGGATCGGCGTTCCCGAGGGCGCCAAGGACATGATCGCGCAGCGGATCCTGCGCCTCGGCGAGACCGCGCGCGACGTCCTCGCCATGGCGGCGGTCGTCGGCACCGAGTTTCACCTCAGCGTGCTCGACGACCTCATGGCGGTGGCGGAGGACGAGATCATCGCCGCGCTCGAGGAGGCCGGCGCCGCGGGGCTCGTCCGCGAGGCCGACGACGAGGTCGACCGCTTCGAGTTCTCGCACGCGCTCGTGCGCGAGGCGCTGTGCGAGCAGCAGAGCGCGAGCCGGCGCGTGCGCCGCCACCACCGCATCGGCGAGGCGCTCGAGCGGACCGGCACGGCGTCGACCCCGGCCGAGCTGGCCCATCACTTCTTCGCGGGCCGGACCGTCGACCGCGGCGAGAAGGCGCTTCTGCTACTGCGTGCAGGCCGGCGACGCCGCCACGCGGGCGCTCGCACACGAGGCCGCCGTGGAGCAGTACCGCCGCGCCCTCGCCGCGCTGGACATGCAGGCCACGCCGGACGACGGGCGCCGCTGCGACGTGCTGCTCGCGCTCGGCCGGGCCGAGTTCCGCCAGGGCAACCCGGCGTCGCGCCGCACGTTCGAGGACGCGGCGCAGCTCGCGCGGGGCACCGGCGACGCCAGGCAGCTCGGGCGCGCCGCGCTCGGCGTCGCGGGTCCGTACGCGGAGGCGGGGATCGTCGACTGGGAGGCGATCGCGCTCCTCGAGGAGGCCCTCGGGGTCGCCGGCGAGGAGGACGGCGCGCTGCGCGCGCAGCTCACCGCCCGGCTCGCGAACGCCCTGCAGTTCGCGCAGGAGCCCGCCCGGACCGCGGCGCTGAGCCACGAGGCGCTCGTCATGGCGCGCAGGATCGGCGACACGCACACGCTCGTCGCCGCGCTCGAGAGCCGCCATGCGGCGCTGCTGCACATCGAGCATCTCGACGAGCGCCTGCGCGCTCAGCGAGGAGCTCCTCGCGCTGGCGGCGGACGTCGGCGAGCGCGAGCTGCAGGCGGTCGGGCTGCACTGGCGGATCTACGACCTGCTCGAGGCATCCGACGTCGCGGGCGCCCGGCGCGAGCAACGGGCGCTCGCGCGCCTGGCCGACGAGCTGCGCCAGCCCCTGTACCGCCACTTCGCCGTCGGCTGGGAGGTCGTGTGGGCGCAGATGGAGGGCCGCGTGGCCGACTCCGAGCGGCTCGCGCTCGAGGCGTTCGAGCTCGGCAAGCGGGCGCTGGCGCGCGACGCCGAGACCGTCTACGCGATCCAGGTCATGACCCTGCGCCGCCGCGAGGACCTCCTGTCGGACTACGTCGACACGATCGAGGCGTCGATCGCCAAGCATCCGTCGCTCGTCGCCTGGCGGGCCGTGCTGCCGCTGGCGCATCTCGCCGCGGGCGACGTCCCCACCGCCGTCGCGGAGTTCGAGCGGCTCGCCGAAGGCGGGTTCGCGGCGCTGCCGCGCGACATGTTCTGGTTCACCGCGGCGTGCGTGCTCGCCGAGGCCTGCGCGCTCATCGGCGACGGCGCGCGAGCCGCCGTCCTCTACGACCTGCTCCTGCCCCACAAGGACCGCAACGTGCAGGTCACGCAGGCCGCGTTCTGGGGCTCCTCGGAGCGCTTCCTCGGCCTGCTCGCCGCGGCGATGGCGAACTGGGACGCCGCGCGCGGGCACTTCGAGTCGGCGATCGCCAAGAACGAGGCGAGCGGATGCCCGATGGCCGCGGGCGTCGTCCGGCGCGACTACGCGGAGATGCTGCTGGCCCGGCGCGGGCCCGGCGACCTCGACACGGCGGTGGCGCTGCTGCACGAGACGCTGCGTGCGGCCGACGCGGCCGGGATATCCGTGCTCGTCTCGCACCTGCAGGCCCGCCTGCAGGAGATCGAGGGCGAGCGGGCCGAGCGCTAGCTCGACAGCGCGCCGGCCCGCGCCGCGGGCTCGCGTCGCAGCGGCGTGGCGGCGTGCCCGGCCCCGGGCGCGTCCGGCACCGGGGTCGCGCGCCGGCCGGCGGCCAGCCACTGCACGAGGCTCGGCGGGTGGTAGCCCGGCAGCGCGTGCAGCCGCCAGACGGCGCTCGACGCGGCGGACTGGCCGTCGCTGTCGCCGAGCTCGCGCGGATGGCGCGGCAGCAGGCGATACCAGCGCTTGCGCGAGTCGTGGATCGGGCCCAGCGGATCGGGATCCAGCCGCGTCCCCCGCCACGCGGTCCCTGGCCGGCGGCGGCTCGGCCGCCACGCTGGAAGTGATCCGGCGCGAACGCCAGCCCGCGCGCGGCGGCGCGCCCGACCATCCACAGCAACGGGATCTCCGAGAGCCCGGGCTCCCTGTAGCCGCCGCCGACGTCGCGATGGACGCCGGCGAACCACACCTGCTCGACGATCTGCCCCGCCGCGGCCGGGTGGCGCGTCCAGAGCGTCGGCGTGAACGGCCCGCGCTGCTCGTCGATCGCGAGCGCCTGATACGCCGCGCCGACGGAGGGGCTCAGCTCGGTGTCGTGAAATCCCCAGTACCTGCTGACGAGCGGCGGGCGCAGCCCGCCGGTCGGGATCCCGAGCGCGCCGACCGTGTCCCAGACGCCGACGAGCTCGACCGGGGTCTCGTCCTCGTGGGCGTAGGTCCGCCGGAACGTCCGCGACTGGATCGCGCTCGGCTTGTGGCGGTCGGTCGCGCGAGCGGTACAGGCGGTAGGCCTCGTCGATGCGATCGCGGTGCTCGGGACGCAGGATGCCGCAGTTGCGGATGAACCCGACGATGCTGCGCGCGGTGTACGCGCCGCGGCTGAAGCCGAAGAAGTACAGCTCGTCGCCGGGTTCGTAGTGCTCGACGAGGAAGCGGTAGCAGTCGAGCACGTTGCGCGACAGCCCGTAGCCGAACGCGCCCCCGGTGAACCGCTCGAACCGGCGCGTGCCGACGCCGCGCTGGTAGTGCACGAGCTGCGGGGTCGCGTCACCGTCGTGATCTGCCACGCCGAGGGCGATCTTCGACACGTTCGTCGGCGTGCGGACGCCGTCGCTGCGCTCGTCGGGCGTGTTCCACGTCCCGTCGCAGCAGACCACGAGGCGCTTGCTCATCGGCTTCATCGGGGCGCGCGCCCGCGCTACTCGACGTCCGCGGTCACGCCCTCGCCGTCGAAGACGCTGCGGACCACCGCCATCGCGTTGAGGGCACGCGGAATCCCGGCGTAGGCGCTGACCTGCGTCACGGCCTCGACGATCTCGTTCGGCGTCGCGCCGGCGCGCAGCGCGCCTCCGACGTGGAACGTCAGCTGCGGCTCGAGTCCGCCCATGGCGGCGAGCATGCAGACCGTCGCCAGCTCGCGCGTGCGCAGATCCAGGCCCGGGCGGCTCATCACCGCGCCGAACGTGTGCCCGACCTGCCGGCCGAGGACGGGCGCGATGTCCGCGAGCGTCTCCCACGGCGGCGCGACGCCCTCGGGCGACAGCTGGCTGAGGACCTTCTCGCCCTTCGCGAAGGCCGCGGCGGCGACGTCGTCGTGCTCGGTGATCGCAGCGCGCATCGTCAGAACGTCTCCGCCGCCGAGAGCGCCTGCTGGCGGACGCGCTCGAGGTCGTCCTCGTACGTCGGGAGTCATCGCGTTCGCCGCGAACCGGACCTCGGTGACGTCGGTGATGCCGACGAAGCGCAGCCAGTCGTTGAAGAACGTCGAGTGGAAGTCGGCGCCGAACGAGAGCGGGACGCCGGGGGCGTAGACGCCGCTCGTGTAGATGACGACGGCCTTCTTGCCGGACAGCAGGCCCGTGTAGCCGTCGGTCGGGTGAAAGCCGAAGGCCCATCCCGGCTGCGTCACGATGTCGATCCACTGCTTGAGCACGTACGGCACGCCGGCGTTCCACATCGGGACGTTGAACAGGTAGGCGTCGGCCGACGCGAAGCGGTCGAACACCGACCGGGCGCGCTCCCACGCCAGAGCCGCCTCGCCCTCGGGCGTCTGACCCGAGAAGGCCGCGATCTTCGCGGCGCTGGCCGCGGTGCCGAACTCCGGGAGCGGATCCTCGAAGAGGCTCAGCGCGTCGATCTCGACGCTGCGCGCGCGGTCTCGGTAGGCGGCCAGGAATGCCGACGCAAGCGTGAGCGATGCGCTCGCCTCGCCGCGCGGTGAAGCATTGATGTGAAGCAGTCGATTCACGATGTGTGGCTCCGAGGTGTGGGGTGATGGAGTGAGGTGATCGGACATAGGAGTGCAGACGCCGCGCGGCAGATACACGCGCGAGTGTGAGCCTCAGATCGTCGTCAGGACGACCTTTCCGGTGAGATGGGTGTTGAGCAGCTCGTGCGCTCGGGGTGCGTCCTGCATCGGCACCCGGGCCGACACGTGCGGCCGCAGACGGCCGGACTCGACGAGCTCGGCGAGCGCCTCCAGGCCGACGTGGTCGGGCTCGACCGACACGCCCGCGAAGCGCCTGTCGGCGGCCTCGACCTTCGCCGCGAGCTCGGCGTTGGTCCGCTCGATGGCGCGTGACGAGCAGCCCGCCCGGACGCAGCACCTGCACGCGAGCGCTCGGCGTAGTCGCCGCCGATGACCTCCAGGACGACGTCGAGATCGCCGACGGCCGTGGCGAAGTCGACCGCCTGGTAGTCGATCACCTCGTCCGCCCCGATGTCCCGGACGAAGTCGTGCTTGCCCGCGCTCGCGGTCGCGACGACGTACGCGCCGCGGGCCTTGGCGATCTGCACGGCGAGGTGCCCGACGCCGCCGGCGCCGCCGTGGATCAGGACGCGCTGGCCGGCCTGGACGTCGGCGATGTCGACGAGGCTCTGCCACGCCGTCAGGCCGGCGAGCGGGAGCGCGGCCGCCTGCGCGTGGTCGATGTTGGCGGGCTTGCGCGCGAGCTGGCGCGAGGGTGCGGCGATGTACTCCGCGTAGGCGTTCGCGGGGCGCGGGAAGAACGGCATCCCGAACACCTCGTCGCCGGGCGCGAAGCGCGACGTGCCGGGCACGACCTCCTCGACGACGCCGGAGACGTCCCACCCGAGGATGAACGGCGGCTGCCCGATCAGCGGGAACACGCCGGCCCGGATGATCCCGTCGATCTGGTTGACGCCGCTGGCGTGCACGCGGACCAGCACCTCGCTGGGGATCGGCTCCGGGACGCGGGACCTCGGCAACCTCCAGCACGTCTGCGTCGCCGAAGGTTCGCTGCGTAATCGCTCTCATGGATCTTGCCTTCCTCGGCCTGCGGCTGATGCCGGCGCCGACGTGGGTGTGTGGATCGTGGAGTGCGGCCTGGCGCTCCGGGGAGCGGCCGGCCGGGACCGGTGCAGATCGAGGATCGCCTCGGGCCGCCGGACCGACGTGATGGCTGCGACGTGGCCGTCGGGCCTGACCGCGACGAGCCGCGCCCGCGGGCCGAAGGCGCGGCGCAGGGCGACGACGTCGGCGCCGGGAAGCCCGGCGGCGTCGAGCGTCCGGACGTCGGTGCCGAGGGCCCGTCGCAGGCGTGCGCTCGTCTGCGCCCAGCGCCGCGGGACGCGCCGGCCGGGCCAGAGGACGACCGTGTAGCCATCGCGCGCCAGTACCGGCGCCGTCCTCCTTGCCTGAGCCCTGTGCGTCGGGCGTTCGCGGCCGGGAAGAGCGGCGCGCGCCGGCCGGGCCGGGCGCCGCGGCGCCGCCACGGCGCCCGCCGCCCCCCGGGCCGGTAGTCGACGTCGAGCTGGCTGAGCAGCGGCGCGAGGATCCGCTGCACGAGCCCCAGCCGCTCGGCCACCACGAACCCGCGTCGCGCAGCCGGGTGCGCATCGGGCCGCGCGTCAGCGCAAGCCCGACGATGCGCGCGGTCATCGCCGACATCCGCCGCACGGCTGCGCGGCGATCGCGCTCGTAGCTGTCGAGCACCGGCTCCGCGAGGCGGCCGCGCGCGACGCCGCCGAGCTTCCAGCCGAGGTTGACCGCATCCTGGATCCCGAGGTTCATGCCCTGGCCGCCCGCGGGGGTGATGACGTGTGCCGCGTCGCCGACGAGGAAGCAGCGCCCGCTCGCGAACGTCCGGGCGATCCCGCAGCGCGGTCGGACCATTCTCGCGTAGCTCGGCTCGCCGACCGTCAGCGGGACGCGCGCGCGGCGGTCGACGATCTCCTGCAGCAGCGCCTGCCAGTCCGGCTCGGTCGCATCGGTCCGGTGCGGCACGTTCGCGGCGATCCGGAAGTTCCCGTTGCCCATCGGGACGACGGCGACGAGCCCGTCGCGGCCGTAGAAGTACTGCGCATCGGCGGAGGTCGGGCCGGCGAGCGGCGCGTCGGCGATGACGTACGTCACGTCGGTCGGGTCGCCGTCCAGCGTCGTGCCCAGCAGCGCCCGCGTGACGCTGGCGGCGCCGTCGGCTCCGACGAGCCAGTCCGCGTCCGCGAGCTCCGTCGACCCGTCGGCGTGGCGCAGCAGCGCGCGCGGCCGCGGCCCGCCGGCGTCGAGCGACTCCAGCGTGATCCCGCGCTCGATCGTGCCGCCGAGCTCGTGCAGCCGCTCGCGCAGCACGCGCTCGGTCTCCCGTTGCGGGAGCGCCAGGACGAACGGATACGGGCTGTCGGGCAGCGCGTCCATCCGCGCGGCGCCGAGCTGGCGGCCCTGGGTGTGGTACTGGATGCCCGGCACGGGCTGGCCCGCCTGCACGAGCCGCTCGCTCACCCCGATCCGGCGCAGCAGCTCGAGCGTCCGCGGGAGAGGAGGATCGCCCGCGAGTGCGGGTCCTCGTGGTTCAGGCTCTCGATCCTGTCGATCAGCCGCACGGCGACGTCCTGCTGGAGCAGCTCGCAGGCCAGCACCATGCCGACCGGCCCCGCGCCGACGATGAGGACCTGCGGGACGTCCGTCTGCGCCGCCGCGTAGCGCATCGGGCGAGGCGACGCGTCGGAGCTCATGCGGGCTTCCCGACGGGCCGCGGCGACGACTGGATCTGCGCCCATCCGTCGCGGCGTGCGCGGCCGGCCAGCACCGGGTCGTCGCCGACGACGACCGGATGGCCGACGAGGTCCAGGATCGCGAGATCCGAGGCGTGGTCGCCGTAGGCGTGCGATTCACCGAGCAGCACGCCGTGCTCGGCGGCCGCGGCGCGCACGGCCTCGGCCTTCGCCTCCCCCAGCATCGGGCTGGCGACGCGCCCCGTGTAGCGGCCCGCGCGGATCTCCGGCTGGGTGCACAGCACGACGTCGGCACCGACGTAGCGGGCGATCGGGTCCAGGCAGGCGGGAAACGATCCCGAGACGAGCAGCGTGAGGTCGCCCGCGGCCGCGTGGCGCCAGAGCGCTGACAGCACGCGCGGGTGAAACAGCCCGCCCGCCCGGCGCTCGTGCTCGAACCAGCGCTCGCCGGTGGCCGCCATCTGCGCGGCGTGGCGACCGGCGAACAGCTGGAAGTAGGCGCGGTTGACGTCGTGCCGCGTGGCGCCGCGACCGGCCAGCTCGCGCAACGCCTGCGCCGCCTGCTCGTACTCGTGCGCGGGGCGGCCGCGGGCGTCCATGTCGAAACGCAGGAAGGCGAAGAGGCTCGAGACGACGATCAGCGTCTCGTCGACGTCGAAGATCGCCGCGCGGGCGCTCCACGTCAGCGATCGCCGCTGCAGGGGCGCGGCGTTCATCGCAGCACGGCGCCCTTGGCGGACAGCAGGGCGGCGGCCTCGGCGAGCGTCTGCTCCTCCGTGAGCTCGCCCTCCTCGATGACGACGCCGAGCTGGCGCTCGACGATCACGGCGAGCTCGAGCAGGACGAGCGAATCGATGCTCAGCGCCTCGAACGCCGTGTCGGGCGTGAGGAGGTCCGCGGGGACGTCGAACTCCTTGTGCAGGACGTCGCTGATGTATCCGATCATCGGGCTCATGGCTGGCTGCTCCTTGCGTCTACGAGGTCAGAACGTCTGGCGACGCTGAGCGCCGGCCAGGTGAGGGTCGCCGAGCCCCACGTCGCCCCGCCGCCGAAGGCGGTCAGGAGGATGCGGTCGCCGACGGCGAAGCCGTCCGCGGCGGCGGTGTCGGCAAGCGCGAGCGGGATCGACGCCGCCGAGGTGTTGCCGACGCTGTCGAGGTTGACGATCGCGCGCTCGCGCGGAACGGCGAGCTCGTCGGCGACCGCGCGGAGGATCCGCACGTTGGCCTGGTGGGCGACGACCCAGTCGACGGTCGCCGGATCCCACCCCGTCTTCGTCAGGACGCTTCGCGACGACGACGCCATCCGGCGCACCGCGTGCGCGAACACCGGCCGCCCCTGCATCTGGAAGTAGGCGGGAGCGGGCGCGGCCGGGCGGCCGCCCGCGCGCTCGCGCGACCCGCCCCCGGGGATCGAGATGAGGTCCGCGAGCGAGCCGTCGCTGCCGAGGTCGAACGCCAGCAGCGCGCCCGCTTCCGTCGCGTCACCGGCGCGCAGCACGACGGCCCCGGCGCCGTCGCCGAAGATCGGCACCGTCGTCCGGTCGCTCGGGTCGAGGATCGTGCTGAACGCCTCGGCCCCGATGACGAGCACGCGCTCGGCCATGCCGTTGGCGATCGCCCCCGAGCCGACGCCGAGCGCGTACACGAAGCCCGAGCAGACCGCGGCGATGTCGAACGCCGGCACGGCGCCCAGCCCGAGCCTGGAGGCGACCTCCGGTGCGGTCGCGGGGCACGGATGGTCCGGCGTCGTGGTCGCGAGCACGACCATGTCGATGGCGTCCGAGCCCGCGGACTCCAGCGCGCGTGCGCCCGCCGCGACCGCGAGGTCGCTCGTGGCGGTGCCGTGCTCGACGACGTGGCGCTGCCCGATGCCGGTGCGGCTGCGGATCCACTCGTCGGTGGTCTCCAGACGCGCCGCGAGCATGTCGTTCGTGACGACCTGCGACGGGACGTGCGCGCCCAGGCCGGCGAGGATGGCGGTGGCGCTCATGCCGCCTCCGTCGCGCGCTCGGTCTCGGAGCGAACGTCCAGCAGGGCGTACGCCGCCTGCGCGCGGGCGATCGCCTCGTCGACGCCCATGACGACGGGCAGCCCGTGGAGCTCGGCGATGCGCGTGAGGCGTTCGGGCAGGCTGCCCCCGATGATCGTGTGCGGGATCGCAAGCTCGTCGAGGGTCGCGAGCAGCATGTCGTCGGACATCGACCGGAACCGCTCGTTGACCGGGCGGTGGCCGTCCTCGGCGAGCGGAAGCTCGTTGGGCAGGTGGACGAAGGCGTCGAAGCTGCGCTTGACGTGCTGCTTCATCGCCACGCCCATCTGGCCGATGACCTCCTCGAAGTAGCGGATCTCGTCGGTCTTCTCGACGCTCTCGAGGTCGGAGAGATGCAGCGACTCGTTGGGATTGACGCCGACGGTGACGCGCACCGTGCCGTAGATCCACTCCTGCAGCGAGCATCCGTCCGACACGAAGCCGCCGGACAGGCGGCTCTCGTGCACGGCGCGCTCGGTGTGGCGCACCATGATCATCTGCAGCAGCTCGGCCGCCGTGCATTCGTCGAGCGTCTTGCCGGGCGCCGCGTCGGGCAGGATCTCTCGCATCGTCTTGGCGCGGGTGCGGGGGATGCCGGTGTACTCCGACAGCGCCATCGCCGTGATGGTCTTGCCCGACGAGTACGTTCCCGTGATTCCGAGTCGCATGGCTACGCCCTCCCGACCGGCAGCTCGTGGGCGACCGAGCAGCGCGCGTGGACGCCGTTGACGTCTGCCTCCACGGTGGCGCTGCGCCACGTCGCGCCGCGGCCCTTCAGCAGCCGGCTGGCGGTCAGCGACGTCGTCACCGCGATGCGCTGGTCGATCGGCGGGTGCGGCGTGCGGCAGGTGATCGTCGTGTTGCGCATCCACAGCGTGTTGCTGTGGGCGCGCTCGACGCCGTCGAGCTCGTAGAGGAGCACCTGCCCCATCTGGAGCGCCACGACGAAGGAGTCGACGAGCGTGATGACGGGCGCGCCCTGGTCGCCCGACGCGAGGATCGTCACGGTCGCGTCAGCCCGCTCGCGCTCGACGTCGACCGTCACGTCCTCGATGAGCTGGCGCCGTCCGCGGTAGCCGCCGTAGAGCGGGAGGTCCGTGCGGTCCGCGAGCCCGTGCTCGACCTCGCAGCGGACGACCATGTTGGCGACGGCGCACTCGACGACGGAGACCGGCGCATCGCCGTCGTCGGCCGTCGAGACGATCGAGGCGCCGACCGCGACGCGATCCAGGCCCTCCTCGACGGGCGCGGCGCCGGCGCGGATGTCGACGCGCCGAAGCCAGCCCGTCCAGCCATCGCCGTTGGAGCGCCGCAGGGCCGCCTCGGCCAGGTCGGCGCCGAGGATCAGCGCGTCGATCGTGCTGAGGTGCGGCCGCAGCGGGCCCGTCGCCTTCGTCGACCAGCCGGTCGGATAGGAGACGCAGGCGTGGCCGCGCACCGTGCCGTCGGGCTCGGCGGCGAGGTCGAGGAACTCGTACTGGACGCGCTGGTGCCCGGCCCCGAAGAACCGCGTGGCCCCTGGTCCGAGGTACGCGTCCACGGACGTCAGCGACACGGGCTCATGGCCGGTGACGTTGACGTTGACTGCCTGTGATGTGAGCGAACTCATACGGTTTCTCCGATGACAATTAAGTCTGCAGCGGGGCGGGCGGGAGGGGTGAGTGGCGGACCCGGGGAATATGAGTTCAACCCAGTGCCGCGAGATACGTGGCCGTGGTCACACAGCGCGCGGTCCGGCCGGGCTGCCGCGATCAGCTCCGAGCGCCGTGGGCGGCGCCGCGGGGACGCCAGACGGCGACGGCCTGCGCCATCGCCATCTCGCAGGCGTGCGACAGCGAGACGTCCAGCGAGACGAGGCCGTGGCGCGCCGCGTGGGCGGCGGCCTCGCCGTGCAGCTCGACGCGAGGACGTCCCCGGGCATCGTTGACGACCTCGACGTCGGTCCAGCGGATCCCGCCGCTCAGGCCGGTGCCGAACGCCTTCAGGACCGCCTCCTTGGCGGCGAACCGCGCCGCCACGCGAGCCGCCTGGTTGGCCCACGCGGCGCAGTAGGCCTGCTCGCGCGCCGTGAGCAGCCGCTCGGCGGCACCGGCGCGCGTCAGCAGCCGCTCGATGCGGCGGATCTCGACGAGATCGACTCCGACCGTCGTGCTCATGGTGGCTCCGGGCTCAGCGCAGCGGGCGCTCGACGGCCGGCGCCGGCCCGGGCGCCAGCTCCGCGAGGAACGCGTCGACGAGCGCCGCCAGCTCGGCGGGCTGCTCGACCATCGCGAAATGGCCGCAGTCCGCTAGCACGTGCAGGCGGCTGTCCGGCAGCGCCGCGGCGAGCGCCGCCGCGTCGGTCGGGAAGCCCGCGAAGTCGCGCTCGCCGGCGACGACGAGGCACGGCGCTCGCAGGCGCTCGGTGCGCAGCCGTGGCGTGCGCAGGTACGTGTCGAAGAACCGGACCCAGCCATACGGACCGACGCGATCGCGGATCCGCAGCGCCATCTCGCGCTGGATGTCAGGGTCGATCGAGCGCCGCGGATCGACCCGGATGCCCTCCTCGAGGATCGCGTCGAAGCCGTTGAGGTAGCGCGCCATCGTCGACCAGTCGAAGTCGCCGGGGAGCTGGCGATAGAACGGCGACACGAGCACCGCCGCGTTCAGGCCGAGGCCGCTGAACGGATCGGCCTCCGTGCGGTCCAGCGCCTCCAGCAGGCAGTTGGCGCCGAAGGAGTGCGCGACCACCACGTGCACGTCGCCGTCGACGAGCTCGATCGCGCGCCGGGCGGGCTCGGTCACGTCGGACTCCAGGCTCCACGCGCGCAGGTCCGGTCCCCATGGCAGCTCGGCCTCCCAGACCTCCCACTCGGGCCTTGCGTTCTCGACGAACCGGACCCACACGCGAGCCGTGCTCGCGAGCCCGTGCAGGAGCAGGAGCCGGACGGGCGCGGCCGCGGTGGAGGCGCGGACCATCCGCACGCGGAGGCCCGCCGCGCGCGGCGGCGCCGGCGGCTGCGCGTGACGGCGCGCCTCGCAGGCGATCGCCGCGAGGCCGGACGGCGGCGTCGCGCTATGCATCGGCGCTCAGCGCCTCGACGGAGTGGACCTTCGTGCCCGGGACGATGCGCCGGCCCAGGCCGGCCAGCACCCTGCCGGGCCCGGTCTCCACGAACGTGCTCCAGCCGGCCTCGTGCAGCGCGACGAACGTCTCGCGCCAGCGCACGGGCCGCACGAGCGACGCGGCCAGCTCGGCGCGGACGTCCGTGAACGGGCGCGCGCTCGTGCAGGAGAAGACGGGGAAGCGCGGCTCGCCGAGGTCGACCTCGTCCAGCGCAGCGCGGAAGGCGCCGACGGCGGGCTGCATCGAAGGCGAGTGAAACGCCCCGGCGACCGGCAGCGGCCGCGCGCGGACGCCGCGCTGCATGGCGGCGGCCTCGACGCCGGCGAGGCGCTCGCGCGGACCCGAGAGGACGATCTGCCCGGGGGCGTTGTCGTTGGCGATCGCGACGCCGGCGTCCCGCGCGATCGCGGCGGCGTCGTCGTGCGAGGCGCCGATGAGCGCGACCATCGATCCCCGCGGGTCGGCCTCGGCCATGAGGCGGCCGCGCAGCACGACGAGCTCGAGCGCGTCCTCGAGGGACAGGACGCCGGCAGCGGCGAGCGCGGCCAGCTCACCGAGCGAATGCCCGGCGGCGGCGGCCGGCGTCGCGCCGAGCGCGGTCCAGCCGGCCCAGCTCGCGCAGAAGATCGCGGGCTGCTGGAACCGCGTCGACTCGTCGACGCGTGCGAAGGGATCCTCGCCGACGAGCTCGACGCAGCGCTCCAGCAGATCGGGACAGCGCCGCACGACGTGGTCGCGCATGTCGGGGGTCTGGCTGCCCTGGCCCGGGAACAGCACGACCGTGCGTGCGAAGGAGGTGATCATGTCCTCCCGAAGAGCGCACCGCCCCGCCCGCTGATACAGCTGGGTCTATGTCGGAAGACCATCCTGCACCAGCCAGCTGCAGCATCTTTGGGCAGGGGCAGCGGTGGTAGTCGCCCTCGGTTTACGCCTTGGCGGCTCGCAGTCTCGGTCCGACTGACCGGTGGACTCGACCCGTACCGGCCTCTCGACGGAAGGAACCCGGCGGGTGGGAGCGAAATGGTTGCGACGACACCTATCGGCGCCGCGGATGGCGCCCACGTCTGCTGCGCTATGTCCCCGACACGCATCTCACGAATCGCGCCAGCTACCACTGAGCCTTACTTCGTCCTCCGGGTAATGCGTACCGGTCTCGACGGCCATTTCCTGGCCGATCACCTCGGCTGGTGGCGGCCGGCGAGTCATCCACGCTCGTGGTGTCGGCTTGTCGAGGGTCCGGATGGCACGTGGCTGCTGACGAGTCCGGATCTCCAAGCCGACGAAGCGGCAACCTCCCCGCCATTGCATGAGATGCGACTGCCGACTGAGGCCCTGGCGCTACTCCCGCAACCCCTTGCGGGGCGCCTGGCTGCCCGGACGCCACTGCTGCGGATGAGTACCGTGACGGTCTGGGAGGCGGCGGCGACAGCTGTCGTGCGCCAGGTCGTCCACCGCGATCAAGCGCGCGCGGCGTTCGGACGGTTGTCGGTCGCGTTCGGGAATTCTGCGCTGGTCGACGATCAGGTCCGGCACGCGTTTCCGACCGCTGAGCAGGTCCTATCGATTTCCGACGCGCAACTGCGCGCCTGCGGCATCGGCTTCAAGGCCAGAACCTTGCGGACGTTGGCGACGTGGTGTCTCTGCGCGAGCGAGCATCACAACGCCGAGGAGCTGTACGAAGCGTTGCTGGGCGTCACCGGCATTGGACCGTGGACCGCAGCCGTGACGGTCTGCGACCGCTTCTGTGACTTCGGCTTCTATCCCGTCGAGGACTTGGCGGTGCGCGCCCACGCGCGAGCCCTGTGGCCTCGGACATGGCCAGAGGGCCCAGCGGCATTCGCACGCGAGTGGCGTGCTGCGACGGCCCCCTACACGGCGGCTGTCACCGCGTTCGTGCTGGCCGAGTCGGTCCTGCCCGACCGGTAGGACCGCAGAAGCGCCCGGGGGGCGCTACGAGGTGACGTGGGCGATGGTCTGCTTACGGGCGTCCTGCTCGCGGATGAGGCGTGCCAGGGCGGCGCGGACCTGCGCGACCGGCGCCTCCCCGAACTGCAGGCCGACGCCATGTCCGCGAGGATGTCCTTTGGCATGGCCTTCGCTTGGTGGCCGCCGAGACGCGGGTGTCGGCCTCGCCGAGGACGAGCGCGTCGATGTAGTCCGAATGATCGAAGAAGCCGGCTACCTCATCACACGAACGGTGAACGAGATCCGTGCCCGTCACCCCGATACCGCCGAACACGAACTCTTCGGAATCGACGCAGACGGGATCGTCATCGAGCACACCCATGGCACCTACGGCGCCCGGGATGAGGCCCTGGAAGCCGTCATCAACGTCCGACCGGCCGAAGACAACGTCGTCACGTTCGACACCTACGAAGCGCCCATCGACAATGACCCAGAGGCGAAATGACCCCTACAACCATCACGAGCACCGCCAGAGATCGCCTAGCCATCGCGCTCGACACCCCGAACCTGGATACCGCCGTCTCGATTGCTAAAGCCGTCCAACCGACCATGGGCGTCGCCAAAGTCGGCCTCGAACTCTTCAGCGCGGCTGGCCACGAAGCAGTTCAAGTCATACAGAACCTTGGAATGGACGTCTTCCTTGACGTCAAGCTGCACGACATCCCGAACACCGTACGCGGAGCCAGCAAAGTCCTCGGATCGCTTGGCGTCCGTTACCTCACCGTGCACGCCGCCGGAGGAGAGGCCATGCTCGCCGCAGCCGTAGACGGACTGAGCGAGGGAGCCAACAAGGCCGGCATGCCTGCACCCATGACGCTCGCCGTAACCGTTCTAACAAGCGAGCCCAGTGCCTCACCGGAGCTGCTCAACGAGCGCCTGGCGGCGGCGGTGGCCGCTGGTTGCGGCGGCGTCATCTGTGCCGCAGCCGATCTTCCCGTGATCAAGGGCGCAGCTCCCAACATCATTGCCGTCGTCCCCGGTATCCGCCCCACCGGCACCCCGGTCCATGATCAAGGACGCGTCGCCACCCCAAGCGAGGCCATTCAAAGCGGTGCCGACATCCTCGTGATCGGCCGAGCCGTCACCGCCGCCGACGATCCAGCCGAAGCAGCCGCGGCAATCGCCGCGGAAGTCGCACAAGCCATCTGAAGCTCGACCGCATGCATGCCAGGTCCCGCTCGCGTCGTCTCGATGCGCGCACGCGCGTGAGGGCGCGCTCAGCCGTCGCCGCGCCGCATCTGCCCGAGCCGGCCCGCCACGCGCCGCGGCAGCCGCCGCGCGTCCGCGAGCGCGAGCGCGTCGCGCGCGGCGCGCAGGCGGCTCGCCTCGCGCTGCAGCAGCGCCACCTGCCAGCGCAGCGCCTCGACCTCGCGCGGCTCGCGCGGATCGACCCGCTCCAGCAGCGCCGGCGTCACCTTGACGCCCGCGCGCCGGCGCAGCAGCACGAGGCCGTGCTCGCGCGGGGCGGTGCCCTCGCGCAGCTCGACGATCTCGAACGCCCGCCCCCAGTGCTCGTGCAGCCACCACGGCGAGTGGAAGACCGTCGGGCCGCCGAGCTCCCAGTCCTGGCCGTGGTTGAGGACGAGCATCCCGATCCGGTCGGGGTGCCATTCCTCCTCGGTCCAGACCTCGTACATCGCGCCGCCGAGGAACGAGACGATCGCCAGGCCGCCCGGCCGCAGGACGCGATGCAGCTCGGCGAGCCAGCCCGCCCAGTGGTCGGTCAGATGCGTGAAGACCGAGACCGACCAGACGAGATCGAACGACGACGAGGGCTGGTCCAGCGGCGGCACCTCGCCGTTTGCGAACGCGTGCAGCGGCGGGCTCAGCTCGGCGTTGATCCAGTCGACGGAGCGCTCGTCGATGTCGCAGCCCCACAGTTCGCAGCCCGCCGCCTCGGGCAGGAAGTGGCGCATGACCTTGCCCGAGCCGCAGCCGAAGTCGAGCACGCGCTTGCCGTCGAAGGACCAGTCGGGCCCGAGCAGCTCGAGGATCGTGGCGCGCGAGTCGCGGCCGACCGCGCGGTAGGACGCCATGACATCGGCCGGGTCCGGCACGCCGGCGCGGATCGCCAGCGCACGCGGCGGCAGCGGGGCGGCGCGCTCGAGATTCTCAGCAGACTCGCTCACACGGGTTCAGACTACGAAGTCATGGGAGTCATCACGTTGCACCGCGGCGACATCACGACCGACGCCGAGGCCGACGCCATCGTCAACGCGGCGAACTCGAGCCTGCTCGGCGGCGGCGGAGTCGACGGCGCGATCCACCGCGCCGCCGGACCGCAGCTGCTCGACGAGTGCCGCAAGCTCGGCGGCTGCCACACCGGCGACGCGAGGATCACCGGCGCCGGGAAGCTGCCGGTCGCGCACGTCATCCACACCGTCGGGCCGGTCTGGAACGGCGGCGACCGCGGCGAGGCCGAGCTGCTCGGCTGCTGCTACCAGCGGGCGATCGAGCTCGCGGCGCAGCACGGCTGCGCGCGCGTCGCCTTCCCCGCGATCTCGACCGGCGTCTACCGCTACCCGCTCGACGCGGCCGCCGCCGTCGCGATCGGCGCGACGCGCGAGGCGCTGGAGAGCCATCCGGCCGTGGAGGAGGCCCGCTTCTGGCTGTTCGACGAGCGCGCGCTGCGGGCGTTCGAGCACGCGCTGCGGTGAGGACCGCCGGCATCGTCCTCGCCGGCGGTCGCTCGACGCGGATGGGACGGCCGAAGGCGACGCTCGACTGGCACGGCTCGACGCTCGTGCGCCGCGCCGTCGGGATCGTCGGCCGCGTCGTCGACGGGCCCGTCGTCGTCGTGCGCGCACGCGGGCAGGAGCTGCCGGCGCTGCCGGCGGACGTCGAGATCGCGCAGGACGCGCGCGAGGCGCGCGGCCCGCTGCAGGGGATCGCCGCCGGCCTCGAGGCGATCGGCGACCGCGCGGACGCCGTCTTCGTCTGCGGCGTCGACGCGCCGCTGCTGCACCCGGCGCTCGTGCGCCACGTCATCGCCTCGCTCGCGGACGGCGACGAACTCGATGTCGCGCTGCCGCAGGCGCACGGCTTCCCGCACCCGCTCGCCGCCGCGTACCGCACGACGGTCGCGCGCCACCTGCACGACCTGCTCGACGAGGACCGGCTCGGTACGCGACCGCTGCTGCAGCGCTGCCGCGTGCGGCGGCTCGACGAGGCCGCGCTGCTCGCCGATCGCGCCGTCGCGCAGCTCGACCCCGAGCTGCATTCGCTGGCGAACCTCAACGAGCCCGCGGAGTACGACGCCGCCCGCGCGCGCCCCGCGCCCGAGGTCGCCGTGGCGGGCCGCGGCACCGTCCGCGCGGCGACGCTCGGCGCCGCGGGCGAGGGCCCCGCGACGGTGAACGGCCGCGCGGTGAGCGACCCCGAGGAGCCGCTCGTCGCGGGCGACGAGGTCACGTTCGTCATGCGCCGGCGCTGAGCGCTCTCGGGCGTCGATGTGCCTTGCGCTGCCCGCACCCGCGTACGTCACATCGAAGATTTCTCTAAGCCCCCGCGCAATATTTTGAAGCGGCCCATCGAAGCCGGCTCACCCTCGGGAATCCTGTACGTTGAGGCGGGCAGTCCTGGGCAGGGGCACCGCGACGCCCGCTGTCCTTCCCACCCGTCAGCGCGTGGCGGCCCCGCGTTTCGCGAGTGCCAGCGGCGCCGTCGAAAACGAGGTTCGCGCATGAGTGCACAGCCGACAATCGCCAGCGAGCCCGTACAAGTCGGTGGCCCGTACTGGGAGGAGCTGTCGGTCGGTGATCGTCTACGTCGAGTTCCCGGCGATGACGCTCAACGAGGGGCACGCGGCGCTGCATCAGTCGATCGTCGGCGACCGCCTGCGGCTCGCGCTCGACGCGACCCTGTCCGAGCGCGTCGCGGGACGCCGCCTCGCCCACCCGATGCTCGTCTGCGACGTGTCGATCGGCCAGTCGACGCTGCCGACCCAGCGCGTCATCGGCAACCTCTTCTACCGCCGGCTCATGCTGCGCCGCCTGCCGGCGATCGGCGACACGCTGAAGACGACGACGGAGATCGTCGCCCTGAAGCGCAACTCGATCAGGGAGGGTCGCAAGCCGACCGGCCTGGCGGTCCTGCACATCGTCACGAAGGACCAGGACGGGCGCGCGATCCTCGACTACTGGCGCTGCGCGATGCTGCCGATCAAGGACGTCGACGCATCGCAGCCGCACGCGGACGACCTCGATCAGTTCCCGGCCGACCTGCCGCCGGACGCGCTGCACCACACGCTCGACGGGCATCGACCTCGACGTCTACCGCGCGGAGGTGCCCGGCACGCACTTCGCCGAGCTCACCGCGCCGACGACGTGGGTCCTCGAGGGCGGCGACAGCGTCACCGCGGCGCCCGAGCTCGTGCGCATGTCGCTGAACCTCGCCAAGGCGCACTCGGACCCCGGCTCGCACCATTCAGGTAAGCGCCTCGTCTACGGCGGGCACACGATCGGCATCGCCGCGGCGCACATCACGCGGCTGCTGCCCAACCTCGTGACGATCATCGGCTGGCATCACTGCAACCACCTCGCCCCGGTGTTCGAGGGCGACGTGCTGCACAGCACGGTGCATCTGGAGGAGACGGAGCCGCTGGACGGTGGCGGCGGACTGGTCACGCTGCGCGTCGAGGTCTCCGCGCAGCGCGAGGACGACGCACTGGATGCAGTGCTGGACTGGCGACTCGTGGGAGCGATGGCATGACAGCGCGCCATTGCTCGACGATCGTGCTTGCGAACTCGAAAGGCGGGTTCTCGCGATGACTGACGGGATTCTCAACGGGGTGCGGGTGATCGAGGGCTCGGCGTTCGTCGCCGCGCCGACGGCGGGCATGACGCTCGCGCAGCTCGGCGCGGACGTCATCCGCTTCGACGCCCCGGGCGGCGGGCTGGACTGGAAGCGCTGGCCCCTGAACGCGGCCGGCGACAGCCTCTTCTGGTCGGGGCTGCAGAAGGGCAAGCGCTCGATCGAGATCGACCTGCGCTCCGACGACGGCCGCGAGCAGCTCTCGCAGCTCATCACGATGCCGGGCCCCGGCAACGGCATCTTCATGACGAACTTCCCCGCCCGCGGGTGGATGAGCTACGAGACGCTCAAGGAGCGTCGCGAGGACCTCATCATGGTCGTCATGACCGGCAACCACGACGGCTCGTCGGAGGTCGACTACACCGTCAACCCGTCCGCCGGATTCCCGGAGGCGATGGGCCCGCGCGACTCGGCGGTGCCGACGAACAGCCTCATGCCGGCGTGGGACTCGATCATGGGCGGCCTCGCCGTCGTCGGCCTGCTCGCCGCGCTGCGCCACCGCGACGCGACGGGCGAGGGCCAGCTCGTCGAGATCGCGCTGAGCGACGTCGCCTTCGCGACCGTCGGCCACCTCGGCCGGATCGCCGAGGTCCAGCTCGAGGGCCGCGACCAGCCGCGCGACGGCAACTACCTCTACGGCGCGTTCGGGGGCGACTTCCCGACCGCCGACGGGCGGCGCGTGATGGTCGTCGCGCTGACGGGGCGCCAGTGGAAGGCGCTGAAGGAGGCGACCGGGACCGAGGAGCTGTTCTCCGCCGTCGAGGCGGCGACGGGCCACGACTTCCGCGGCGAGGCCGGGCGCTACAAGGGCCGCGACCTCATCCGCGAGCTGCTGACGCCGTGGTTCGCCGCAGCGCACGCTGGAGCAGATCCGCGAGACGTTCGCGGGCACCGGCGTGTCCTGGGGGCCCTACCAGACGTTCAAGCAGCTCGTCGAGGAGGACCCGCGCTGCTCGGAGCAGAACCCGCTGTTCACGATGGTCGAGCATCCGGTCGGGACGTACCTGACCCCGGCCTCGCCGCTGAACTTCAGCGTGTCCGGCCGGCTGCCGGCGAGGCGCTCGCCGCGGCTGGGCGAGCACACCGACGAGGTGCTCGCCGAGCTCGCCCCGGCCGAGCAGGAGGCGGCGGCGACCTGAGCCGCCGCGCCGCGCAGGAGCGGCGACGCGAGCCGACCCCAAGCACGTCGCGGCGCGGCGCGTACTAGCCGTTCGGCCAGTTGTGCCCTCCGCCCGCCGGTCCCAGCATGGTCCGTGGCCGTTTGGATTCCTGCGTGGTTTCCGACCAGCCCGCGTGCCCTGCGGTCGTCTGCCCCACGGGCGTTGGGCATGTCAAGCGTGGAGGCGGAGCCAAGGATGCGCCCCGCCTCCACGTGGTTGACATTCGAGGCCGCCTGCCCTTCCCCGGCGTGGGAGGCCCTGCCGGTACCCCTGTACAGGGCCTCCCAGAACGCGCTGCCACGTGCTTGATTTCAGGCATCGCACGTTCGCAGACGACACCGAAGGGGCAACGCCCACGTATGACTGACACGAATATCCGGTTCATCACCGGCACGGCGCATCACCGCGCAGGCGAGGTGGCCTGAGCCATGCGCGCGACCGTCATGTTCAGCGCCGGCGACGTCCGCATCCAGGATGTCCCCGACGCCCGCATCGTCGAGCCGACCGACGCGGTCGTCCGCGTCACCCGCGCCTGCATCTGCGGCAGCGACCTGTGGCCCTACGCGTCGCTCGAGCCGACGGAGGCCGGCCAGCGGATGGGCCACGAGGCGATCGGCGTCGTCGAGGAGGTCGGCGCCGACGTCCGCACCCTGAAGGCGGGCGACGTCGTCGTCATGCCGTTCGCCTTCTCCGACGGCACGTGCGCGTTCTGCCACGAGGGCCTGCACACCGCGTGCGTCCACGGCGGGTTCTTCGGCTCGGGCGGCAACGCCGACGGCGCCCAGGCCGAGGCGCTCCGCGTCCCGCTGGCCGACGGCACGCTGTTCGCGCTCGGGGTCGGCGAGGACGACGCCCTCATGCCGTCCCTGCTGACGCTCTCGGACGTGATGGGGACCGGCCACCACGCGGCCGTCGTGGCCCAGGTCGCCCCCGGCAGGCGCGTGGCCGTCGTCGGCGACGGCGCCGTCGGCCTGTGCGCCGTGATCGCCGCCAAGCGCCTCGGCGCCGAGCAGATCATCATCATGGGCCGCCACGCCGACCGGATCGCGCTGGCGCAGGAGTTCGGCGCCACCGACGTCGTCAGCGAGCGCGGCGACGAGGCCGTCGAGCGTGTCCGCGCGCTCACCGGCGGCGAGGGCGCCCACTCGGTCCTGGAATGCGTGGGCATGGAGCAGTCGACGCTCACGGCGATCAGCATCGCCCGCCCTGGCGGCGCCGTCGGCCGCGTCGGGGTCCCGCAGGGCGAGACCATGCCCGCATCGCAGCCGGCCTTCTTTCGCAACGTCACCGTCGGCGGCGGCCCGGCCCCGGTCCGCGCCTACATCGACGAGCTGCTCCCGGACATCCTCGAGGGCCGCATCGAGCCGGGCCGCGTCTTCGACCGGACCGTGGACCTCGACGGGGTGCCCGACGGCTACCGCGCGATGAACGACCGCGAGTCGATCAAGGTGATGGTGCGGCCGTGACGGTGGGCGTCCCGGCCGCGTGGCACACGCACCCCCTCGGCCAGAACATCTACGTCACCGAGACCATCACGCGACACGGACCGACGAGGAGTACGGCGCCGCGCCGGCCTCCTGACCGCCGCGGCCGCGGCCTGCGCGCGGGGGGCGGCTCTCAGAGCAGGCGCAACGCCACGACGAGCATCGAGAGCACCGCGGCAGCGGCCAGCCCGCCCCACGGCAGCGGCAGGTACAGGCAGGCGATCGCGATCGCGACGGCGAGCGTCACGATCGCGCAGACGAGGACGTCGTAGCGGTCGTCCGTCGCCGGCGTCTGGCTGCCGTCGAGCGCGTCGGTGACGACGAGCACCGCCAGGATCGAGACCGCGATGAGCACGGTGATCCCGGCGCCGGCGACGCCGAGCCCCCAGCCGAGCGCGGCCTGCACGACGAAGAACGCGACACCGACGCCGGCGACCGCCGCCGGAAGCCGCGGATCCACGGCCACCTGCCCGATCACCACCCGGCGGCGCGCCTCGCCGGCCCCGGGCGTCCCGTTCGATCCCGGCGCGGCGCGCCGCCGCTGACCAGCCGGCGCGATGCGGGGCCCGTCCGACGGGCGACGCGACAGCTGCGAGCGAGGGCGGGTGGGAGCGCGTTGCGGCGTGCTCATCGCTCCATTAGACACCCGACGCACGGAATTCGTGTGGTGTCATTGCGAAGTTTTCATGAAGATCGAAGGTGGTCGCAGAACTTTCATATGACGCAGGCGTCGTGCGCCGCATCGGCGACCCGCAGCGACCAGCGCACGCGGCCCGTGGCGTCGAGGACGGTGAGCTCGCCCGAGCCCAGCGACGGCGTCAGGACGACGCCCCCGCCACGCGCGACGTTGTAGGAGCCCAGCGGCGTGCGCGCGCGGTGGCGCACGCCGCCGTCGGCCAGGGCGTGGACGTTCAGGCTCCGCCCCTCGCCGCTGGCGACGTACGCGGCGTGCGGGCCGAACGAGACGTGCTGGGGCGCGGCGTCGGCGGCGAGGACCGCGACGGGCCGCTCCCCGCCGGCGCGGTAGAGCGCGAGCCGCGGCGCGCGCCCGCCGGTGACCCAGACGCGCCGTCCGCTCGGCGAGAACGCGACGTCGTGCGCGCCGAACGGCGGCCGGATGCGCCGCACGACGCGCGGCGCGAGCGGATCGCCGGACGTCGACGACGACGAGCGTGGCCGCCGTCGATCCGAGCGCGATCCAGAGCGTCCGTCCCGAGCGGGTCGAGCGTCAGGTGCCGCGCGCCGGCTCCGACCTCGAGCCGGTGCACGACGCGCCCGCGACGCAGGTCGACGACGGCGAGCTCGCCGTTGCCGGAGTCCGTCACGAACGCGTGCCGGCCGCCCGGCGCGATCGCGGCGTAGCGCGGCTGCGCGAACCCCTTGAGGACCTTCCGCACGCCGAGCGGCGAGCCGCCGAGCAGCGTCACGGCACCCTGCGAGGCGTGGCCGACCAGTGCCCCGGCGCCGGCGCGGGCCTCGATGCTGCGCGGCCCGTCGAGCGTCGCGACGCGGCGTGCCACGCGCCGGCGCTCGACGTCGACGACGGCGACGAAGCCGTCCAGGTCGGCGGTGACGAGCGCCATCCGCGCCGCGCCCGAACCGGCCGGCCGCCGCCGCGCGGCGCTGCGGCGCGGGGTCGCGAGCGCCGGCGCGACCACGGCGCCGGCTGCGAGTCGCAGCAGCGTGCGGCGATCGAGATCCACACGTCCTCTACGGCCACGCTCGCCCGAGCGGTCCGCGCATATGATCGGCGCGTGCCGGACCTCGATGGCGTGTTCGCCGAACTGCGGGAGCTGCTCACGCGGCACGCCGCGTCGCTCGTGGTCGTCCGCGACGAGCCCGGCGACGTCCAGCTGGAGACGCGGAAGGTCGGCCCGAGCGGAACCACGATGTGGTTCGGCGCGGCGCAGATGCGCGACGAGTACGTGAGCTTCCATCTCATGCCGCTGCACAGCCACCCGGACATGCTCGACGAGGTCAGCGAGCCGCTGCGCGAGCTGATGCAGGGCCGCAGCTGCTTCAACTTCACCGCGGACGGCGCGGCGCCCGAGCTGCTCGCCGAGCTGTCGGCGCTCGTCGACGCGGGCCTGGTGCGCTACCGCGCCGACCGGCTCGCCTGAGGGCGCGGCGGCGGGCGGAGCGTTCAGCGGCAGTTCGGGGAGCCGGAGCTACTCTGGTGCTCATGTCGCACTCGTCGCTCGGTATGCCGATCAAACTCTTCATCGAGTACCGCAAGGATCGCGCAGCGACAGGAAGGTCGTGTCCCCGGGAGCACTTGTGGCCGCCGCGTTCGAGCTGAAATGAGACTCAGCGCGCTCTGCGACTTGCTGTTGGGTGAGCTCGAGTTCGTAGCGGCGCTCTCGGATGTGGGCAGCAATCCAGTTCCTCTTGCGCAGCTCGCGGATCGCGGTGTACTCATCGTGGGCCTCGCGATAGCCGTCGCTATGGACGGCCCGACGCGCGGCAGCATCGCTGGCAGCGTCACCTACAGGACTTTGGTTGTCGAGGCGAGAAGTCATTAGAGCGACGAGTTTATCGATTTCGATACATCCGTCAAGGGCTTATCGGCCGGGCGGGCGGCGCATCCTGACCTGCTGCTCGTGGCGGAACCCGGGGCTTGGCGTTCATTCTCGCGCTGAAATCGGCCATGCGCTCTTTGGCGATCGTCTTGTCGGACTCGGGCAATGACCCAGTGTTCTTCTCCAGGACGTGCAGCAGGACGATGAGGTTGCCGGACCGCTGATAGAGGACGCGGTAGCGCGTGTTGGCAAAACGCACCCGTAGTTCTCGAAGTCCGCCTTCGATCTGTGAGCTGTTCGGAAACGCCGGCGGAGGGGCTTCTGGGGGCTGGCCGTTGAGATATTCCTCGATGGCTGAGTCGATCTTCGCGGCGCGCTTGTCGGGGAGCCCGGCGATGAATTCGCTGGCTGGTTCGACACCTTGAGCGTCGCGGTAGAAGACCGCTTGGGTCTCTGGCATTGCGCTAGATCGTTAGTTGCTGGTTTGGCTCAGGAGTCGCACGACCGAGGTGAGCTCGCGGTGGACGACGCTGTTGTCGATCTGAGCCCATGGTCAGGGAGTTGTTGTTCGCGGGCGCCCATTCCGAGCGCCTTGATCCAGTAATCGTTCATGGCGCGGACTTTGGCGCGACTGGCGGTTGGATTACAGCGGGACTACAGCTGGACTGCGATGTGTGCGGAGCGTGCGGCGGCGCACAGTCCGGGTGAGCTTCAGTAGGGATGGCTGCGGCGTCCGGCCGGGTGGTCTTCCGCCGGTGAATGCGGTCGGTGTCGTCGGGCAGGTAGGTGTCCAGTTCGCGTCGTAGGCCGGTGCTCGCACGTGCGGGCCCCGCCGCTACGTTGATCGGCCGTGTACCAGGTCTCCAGCGCCTCCTCCCTGCTGCGCGCGCGCAAGCGCCTGCTCGGCCGGGAGGCGTCCGGCCCGAAGGTCAGCCGCACCGTCGTGCTGCTCGGCCTCACGAGCCTGTTCACCGACATCTCGTCGGAGATGGTCGTCACGGTGCTGCCGCTGTACCTCGTCTACGTCGGGCAGTTCTCGCCTGCGGCGTTCGGCTTCGTCGACGGCATCCAGCGCGGCGCCGCAGCGCTCGTCGGGCTCGCGAGCGGGTTCGCCGGCGACCGCCTGCGGCGCCACAAGGAGGTCGCGGGGATCGGCTACGGGCTCTCGGCGATCGTCAAGATCGGCCTCGCGACGGCCGGCACCGCGCTGTCGGCGATCAGCGCGCTCGTCCTGATCGACCGCATCGGCAAGGGGATCCGCACCGCACCGCGCGACGCGATGATCTCGATGTCGACGCCGCCGGCGCAGCTCGGCGCGGCGTTCGGCGTGCACCGCGCCCTGGACACGGTCGGCGCGATGCTCGGTCCGCTGCTGGCGTTCGGGATCCTCGCGGTCGCGGCGAACGCGTTCACCTCGGTGTTCGTCGTGTCGTTCTGCATCGCCCTCATCGGGGTCGGCATCCTCGTCCTGCTCGTCCCGCAGCCGAAGGCGCCGCGCGCTGACGCCGACGTCGAGCAGGAGGCCGAGCCCGAGGCCGCCCCGGCCGGCGGCGGCGCCGGCGCGCGAGCGCGTCTCGATGCGCCAGGCGCTCGTCGTCATCGGCGTGCCGCGCTTCCGGGCGCTGCTGATCGCGGCCGGCGCGCTCGCCCTCGCGACCGCGAGCGACGCGTTCGTCTTCCTCGTCCTGCAGGAGAAGCTCGATCTCAGCCTCGGCCTGTTCCCGCTGCTGTTCGTCGGCATGACGAGCGTCTACATGCTGCTGGCCGTCCCCGTCGGCCGCATCGCCGACCGGATCGGCCGCGGGCGCGTGCTGCTGGCCGGCTACGCGCTGCTGCTCGGCGTCTACGGCGCGCTCGTCGCGCCGATCGGCGGCCCGCTGCTCGTCGCGCTCGCGCTCACGCTGATGGGCACGTACTACGCCGCGACCGACGGCGTCCTCGCCGCGTTCGGCAGCGCGATCGTGCCCGAGGCCGTGCGCGGCAGCGGCCTGGCGCTGCTCAACACGACGACCGGCGTCATGAAGCTGCTCTCCTCGATCGCCTTCGGCGCGCTCTGGACGCTGACGAGCACGAACACGGCGATCACCGTCTTCGGCGCCGCCCTGCTGCTCGCGATGGGCCTGGCGGCGCTGTCCTTCGTCCGCACGCGCGAGGATGCGGCGCATGTCTAGCCGGCGGCGGATGCAGCTCTTCGGCGCGCTCGTCGCGGCGTGCGTCGTCGCCGCCGTCGTCGCGGTCGTCGCGGGGCTCGGCGCCAGCGGCACGGCGGCGTCGAAGGACGCCCGCAACGCGCTCGTCGCGGCACGCGGCGACGGTCAGCCGCGGCTCGTGTTTCGCAGCCTCGACCGCGACAAGCCCCAGACCTACGGCCAGATCGCGATCGCGAAGCTCGGCGCGGACGCCGCGCGCACGCTCCTGCCGCTGAAGTGCGAGCGCGTCTACTTCGGCGCCGGCAGCGGCATCTGCCTCACGCGCGGGAGCGCGTTCGCCTCCGGCTACCGGGCGCGCGTCTTCGGCGCCGACCTGCGCACGCGCGGCGAGGTCAAGGTCGACGGCATCCCGAGCCGCGCCCGCGTCTCGCCCGACGGCCGCCTCGGCGCCGTGACGGTGTTCGTCACCGGCCACTCCTACGCCGACAACGGCGGCTTCTCGACCACGACGACGCTCATCGACCTCAGGCGCGCCAAGAAGATCGCCCAGCTCGAGAGCTTCACGGTGACCCGCGAGCGGCAAGCGGATCACCGCCCCGGACGTCAACTTCTGGGGGGTCACGTTCGCCCGCGACCACGACCGCTTCTACGCGACGCTCGCGACCGGCGGCGAGTTCTACCTCGTCGAGGGCTCGGTCAGCGGGCGCACGATGAGGACGATCCACAGCGGCGTCGAGTGCCCGTCGCTGTCGCCCGACGAGACGCGGATCGCCTACAAGAAGCGCGTCGGCGCGGGCGCCAAGTCCTGGCGGCTGTTCGTCCTGGACCTCAAGACGATGCGGGAGACCCCGCTCGCCGAGACGCGCTCCGTCGACGATCAGGTCGAGTGGCTCGACGACGACCACGTCCTCTACGGCCTCGAGGAGCAGATCTGGACGGTCCCCGCCGACGGCGGCGGCGAGCCCGCCGAATACGCCCCGAGCGGGGACTCGCCGACCGTCGTGCGCTGGTAGCCGCGCAGTTCTGCGAAGGCTGCGAAAGAACGTCGCGCCTACCACCGTTAACTGCACATGACCCACTCCCTGCGCGGTGAGCGCGTACTCATCACCGGTGGCGCCGGCGCCGTCGGTTCCAACCTCGCCGATCAGATCGTCCGCGCGGGCGCAAGCGAGATCGTCGTCCTCGACAACTTCGTCCGCGGGCGCCGCGAGAACCTCGCCTGGGCGATCGAGAACGGCTCGATCGACCTCGTCGAGGGCGACATCCGCGATCGCGCCCAGGTCGCCGAGCTCATGCAGGGCATCGACGTCGTCTTCCACATGGCGGCGCTGCGGATCACGCACTGCGCCGCGGAGCCGCGCACGGCGCTGGAGGTCATGGTCGACGGCACCTACAACGTGCTCGAGGCCGCGATCGAGGCCGGCGTGCGCAAGGTCGTCGCCGCCTCGTCGGCATCCGCCTACGGCCTGGCCGTCGACTTCCCGACCACCGAGGCGCATCACCCGTACGCCAACGACACCCTCTACGGCGCCGCGAAGGTCTTCCTCGAGGGGCTGCTGCGCTCCCTCAACGCGATGAACGACCTCGACTACGTCGCGCTGCGCTACTTCAACGTCTACGGCAAGCGGATGGACATCCACGGCGTCTACACCGAGGTGCTCGTGCGCTGGATGGACCGCATCGAGAACGGCACGCCGCCGCTGATCCTCGGCAACGGCTTGCAGACGATGGACTTCGTCAACATCGAGGACGTCGCCCGCGCGACGCTGCTCGCCGCCGAGGCCGACGTCAGCGACGAGGTCTTCAACGTCGCCAGCGGCACCGAGACGAGCCTGCTCGACCTCGCGCACATGCTCCTGAAGGTCATGGGGCGCGAGGACCTCGAGATCGAGTTCGGGCCCGAGCGCGGGGTCAACAAGGTGCCGCGCCGCCTCGCCGACACGACGCTCGCCAAGGAGCGCCTGGGCTTCGAGGCCGAGATCGGGCTCGAGGACGGCCTGCGCCGGCTCGTCGAGTGGTGGCGCGCCGAGCGCGCCGCAGCGTCGGCGCTCGCGGCATAGCCATGCAGATCCCGTTCGCCAAGCCGCACCTCACGGGTCGGGAGGGTGCGCTCGTCGCGGAGGTCATCGCGTCGGGCTGGGTCTCGCAGGGCCCGAAGGTGCGCGCCTTCGAGGAGGCCTTCGCCGCCCGCGTCGGCGCCGCCGAGGCGGTCGCGACGACGAGCTGCACGACGGCGCTTCAGCTCGCGCTCTACGTCATGGGCGTCGGCCCCGGCGACGAGGTCGTCGTCCCGTCGCTGAGCTTCATCGCGACGGCGAACTCCGTCTGGCAGTGCGGCGCGACGCCGGTCTTCGCCGACATCGACCCCGACACGTACAACCTCGATCCCGACGACGCCGAGCGCGCGATCACCGAGCGCACGAAGGTCATCATGCCCGTCCACCAGGTCGGCCTGCCCGCCGACATGGACCGCTTCCTGGAGCTCGGCGAGCGCCACGGCATCGCGATCGTCGAGGACGCCGCGTGCGCGATCGGCGCGACGTACAAGGGCCGCCAGATCGGCTCGATGGGCCCGCTGGCCTGCTTCTCGCTGCACCCGCGCAAGGTCATCACGACGGGCGAGGGCGGCATGATCACGCTCAACGACTCCGCGGTCGCCGACCGGCTGCGCAAGCTGCGCGCCCACGCGATGGACGTCTCGGACCTCGCGCGCCACGCCGCCAAGGACGTCGTCATCGAGAGCTATCCCGAGCGCGGCTGGAACTCGCGCATGACCGACATGCAGGCCCAGCTCGGCCTCTGCCAGCTCGAGGAGCTCGACTGGATCCTCGAGCGCCGCCGCGCGCTCGCCGAGCGCTACAGCGCCGCGATCGCCCACATCCCGTCGCTCGAGCCGCCGTTCGAGCCCGACTACGCGGTGCGCACGTGGCAGTCCTACTGCGTGCGCGTCAACGGCCGCTCGCCGGTCGGCCGCACGGAGCTCATGCGCCGGCTGCTGCAGGACGGCATCCCGACCCGCCGCGGCGTCATGACGATCCACGAGGAGCCGGCGTACGCCGCAGCGGGCGTCAGCCTGCCGCATTCCGAGGCCGCCGCGCGCGACGTCGTCATCCTGCCGCTGTTCGCGGACATGACCGAAGCGCAGCAGGACTACGTGCTCGAGCGCCTGGCGACCCATGCGGTCGCCCAGGCCGCCTGACCGTCCGGGCGCAGCGCGCGCCGGACGGGCCAACGGTCCGTTTTTACACCGCCCGAGCTACAAGGACCACCGGCTCGCTCGCGTTGGTCGGACATATGCACGTGCAGACCACGGATGGTGGCGGACGCACGACGGAGCGACTCGCCGTCTCTGCCAACTGGGCTCCCCTGGCCCGTCATGTACACGCGCGGCCCGCCCTACGTACACGAGGTGCCCTATGAGCTTGCATCTGTCACGGCGCCTCCCCTTCGGCGGCCTTCTCCTCGCGTTCGCGCTGTGCTGCGCCGCGGCCGTTCCCGCCGTCTCGCAGGCAGCGCCCTGCGACCCCCCGGTGACGAACCCGATCGCGTGTGAGAACTCGCTGCCGGGCGCCCCCGAGAGCGACTGGAAGGTCAACGGCAACGGCGACGACGACATCCAGGGCTTCGCGACGCAGATGAGCGTCAACAAGGGCGACGCGATCTCGTTCAAGATCAAGTCGACGACGGCCAACTACAAGATCGAGATCTACCGCCTCGGGTACTACGGCGGCGACGGCGCGCGCCTCATCCAGGGCAACCTCGCCCCGACGGGCCCGGCCGCACAGCCCGCCTGCCAGGTGACCGCCAGCACGGGCCTGATCGACTGCGGCAACTGGTCGGTCTCGCGGACCTGGACGGTCCCGAGCACCGCGGTGTCCGGCGTCTACATCGCGCATCTGCATGCGCAACGACACCGGCGGCGACAGCCAGATCACGTTCGTCGTGCGCGACGACGCGAGCACGTCGCCGGTCGTCTTCAAGACCAACGACTCGACCTGGCAGGCGTACAACCTCTACGGCGGCAACAGCCTGTACCGCTGCGAGACCGTCTGCCCGCCCGGCGACCCGCTGGGCTACCACGCGGCCTTCAAGGTCTCCTACAACCGGCCGTTCACGACCGAGCAGGACTCGCCGCCGTCGGCGTTCTTCAACGGCAGCCGAGTACCCGATGATCCGCTTCCTCGAGCGCAACGGCTACAACACGTCCTACATCGCCAGCGCCGATCCGGGCCGCGCCCCGAGCCTGCTGCTCAACCACAAGGTCCTCCTCAGCAGCGGCCACGACGAGTACTGGTCGGCGAACGACCGCAGCGCCGTCGAGGCCGCGCGCGCCGCCGGCGTCAACCTCGCCTTCTTCACCGGCAACGAGGTCTTCTGGAAGACGCGCTGGGAGCCGAGCACCGCCGGCACCGCGACGGCCAACCGCACGCTCGTCGCCTACAAGGACACGCACTTCGAGGCGCAGCAGGACCCGGTCGAGTGGACGGGCACCTGGAAGGACTCGCGCTTCACCTCGGGCGCCGCCCGGCCGACGCCGGAGAACGCGCTCACGGGCCAGTCGTTCATCGCCAACGCGGGCACGGCGGACATCATGGTCCCGGCCGCCTACAAGAGCCTGCGCCTGTGGCGCAACACGGCGGCGGCGAGCCTCGCCGCCGGCCAGAGCCTGCGGCTCGCGCCGTCCACGCTCGGCTACGAGTGGGACGAGGACGTCGACAACGGCTTCCGCCCGGCGGGCCAGTTCCAGCTCTCCTCGACGACCGTCAGCGGCGCCGAGCTCTTCACCGACTACGGCAGCACGACCACGATCGGCACCGCGACGCACCATCTCGTCTCCTACCGCGCCTCCAGCGGCGCGCTCGTCTTCGGCGCCGGCACCGTCCAGTGGGCCTGGGGCCTGGACGACTCCAACCCGCTCGGCACCGCCCCGGACCGCAACATGCAGCAGGCGACCGTCAACCTGCTGGCGGACATGGACGCCCAGCCGGCCACGCTCATGGCCGGGATCGTCGCGGCGACGAAGTCGACCGACACGACGAAGCCGACCTCGACGCTGACCTCGCCCCCGGCGACGGTCGCCGACGGCACCCTCGTGACGCTCACCGGCACGGCTGCGGACACCGGCGGCGGCGTCGTCGCCGGCGTCGAGGTCTCGACGGACGGCGGCACCACCTGGCATCCCGCGACGACGGGCACGACGAGCTGGACCTACAAGTGGGTCGCCCACGGCGCGCCGTCGACGACGATCAAGACGCGCGCGGTCGACGACAGCGGCAACCTGCAGGTGCCCGGCGCCGGCGCATCGGTCACCGTCACCTGCCCCTGCTCGGTGTTCGGCCCCAGCGTGACGCCGCCGCAGATCGACAGCGGCGACGCGTCGCCCGTCGAGCTCGGCGTGAAGTTCAAGTCCGACGTCTACGGGACCGTCACGGGCGTCCGCTTCTACAAGGCCGCCGCCAACACCGGCACGCACACCGGCAGCCTGTGGACCTCCACCGGCACCCGCCTCGCCCAGGCGACGTTCACGAGCGAGTCGGCCTCCGGCTGGCAGACCGTCACGTTCCCCCAGCCCGTCGAGGTCCAGCCCGGCACGACCTACGTCGCCTCGTACTACGCGCCCAACGGGCACTACTCGGCGACCGCCGACTGGATGTATCCCGCCCCGGCGCCGGCCCCCAGCGGCGGCGCCACGCCCGACGCCGGCCCGCTGCACCTGCTGACGAACACCGGCACGACGCAGAACGGCGTCTACCTCGGGTCCGCCGGCTTCCCGGTGAACTCCTTCCGCGCGACGAACTACTGGGTCGACGTCGTCTTCTCGCAGACGCCGACCCCGGGCACGCCCACGAACGTCACCGCCACCGCGGGCGGCACGACGTCGGCGAACGTCTCCTGGACGGCCCCCTCCAGCGGCGGCGCGCCGACCTCCTACATCATCACGCCGCGCATCAACGGGGTCGCCCAGACGCCGAAGACGATCACGGGCTCCCCGCCGCTCACGTCGACGACCGTCACCGGCCTGACGACGGGCACGGCGTACACCTTCACCGTCGCGGCCTCCAACCCCAGCGGCACCGGTCCGGCATCCGCGGCCTCCAACTCGGTGACGCCGCTGACCGCGGTCGCCCCGTCCGCACCGACCGGCGTCGACGCACGCCCGGCGACGCAGCGCGCGCTCGTCAGCTGGACGGCGCCGAGCAGCAGCGGTGACAGCGCGCTGACGGGCTACACGGTCACGCCGTTCATCGGCGCGACGGCCCAGACGCCCACGACGGTCAGCCCGTCGGCGACGAGCGCGACGATCACCGGCCTGACCAACGGCGTCGCCTACACGTTCACCGTGAAGGCGACGAACGGGGTCGGCAGCAGCCCGGCGTCGGCGCCGACGAGCGCCGTCACGCCGCAGAGCACGATCCTCGACTTCGCGACGCCGACCACGGTCGACGGCGCGGATACCAACGCCGTCGAGCTCGGCGTGAAGTTCACCGCGAGCGTCAACGGCTCGGTGACCGGCATCCGCTTCTACAAGGCGGCGCTGAACACCGGCACCCACACCGGCAGCCTGTGGACCGCCGACCGGCACCCGCCTCGCGCAGGCGACGTTCACCAACGAGACCGCCTCGCGGCTGGCAGCACGTGACGTTCGCAACCCCGGTGGCGATCACCGCCGGGACGACGTACGTCGCCTCCTACTACGCGCCGGCCGGGCACTACTCGTCGAGCCCGTTCGACAACGCCGGCGTCACGAACGGCCCGCTGAAGGCGGTTCCCAACGCGACGAGCCCCAACGGCGTCTACGTCTACGGCGCGGCGAGCGCGTTCCCGTCGAACACCTTCAACCAGACGAACTACGGCGTCGACGTGATGTTCGCGCTCACGCTGCCCGGTCAGGTCACGAACGCCAGCGCGGTCGCGGCCGGCAAGTCGTCGGCGACGGTCTCCTGGACCGCCCCGGCGACCGGCGGCCAGCCGTCCTCGTACATCGTCACGCCGCGCATCAACGGGGTCGCCCAGACGCCGACGACGGTCACCGGCTCGCCGCTGCCGACGAGCGCGACCATCGGCGGCCTGACGACCGGGACGACCTACACGTTCACCGTCGCGGCCGCCAACGCCAACGGTGCCGGACCGGCCTCCGCGGCCTCCAACGCCGTGACGCCGACGGCCTCCGTCGTGCCGACCGCGCCGACGGGCGTCACCGCCCAGCCGGCGACGTCGTCGGCACGGGTCGACTGGACGGTGCCAAGCGGCGACGGCGACAGCCCGATCACCGGCTACAAGATCACGCCGTTCATCGGCGCGACCGCCCAGACGCCGATCACGGCGGGGGCGTCGGCGACGAGCGCGACGATCACCGGCCTGTCCAACGGCACCGCCTACACGTTCACCGTGAAGGCGACGAACGCCGTCGGCGACAGCCCGGCCTCCACGGCGACGAGCGCCGTCACCCCGCGCTTCACGATCTTCGACTTCGCCACGCCGGCGACGGCCGACGCCGGCGACCCGGGCGCGGTCGAGGTCGGGACGAAGTTCACCGCCGCCAACAGCGGCACGATCACGGGCGTGCGCTTCTACAAGTCGACGCTGAACACCGGCACGCACACCGGCAGCCTGTGGTCGGCGACCGGGACGCGCCTGGCGCAGGTCACGTTCGCCAACGAGTCCGCGAGCGGCTGGCAGAGCGCGACGTTCGCGAGCCCGGTGGCGGTCACGGCCGGCACGACGTACGTCGTCTCGTACTTCGCGCCCAGCGGCCACTACTCGACCTCGGCCAACGGGTTCGCATCGAGCGTGACGAACGGCCCGCTGACGGCGCTCGCCAACGCGACGAGCCCCAACGGCGTGTACGCCTACGGCGCCGCGAGCGTCTTCCCGAACGGCAGCTTCAACGCGACGAACTACTGGGTCGACGCGCTGTTCGCCAACAGCGCGCCGCCCGGCGCGCCGACGGGCGTGACGGCGACCGCCGGCCAGGCCTCGGCGACGGTCTCGTGGACCGCGCCGGCGAGCGGCTCGCCGACGAGCTACACCGTGACGCCGCGCATCGGCGGGGTCGCGCAGACCGCCAAGACGATCACCGGCTCGCCGCCGGCGACGAGCACCACCGTCACGGGGCTGACGCCCGGCACCGCCTACACGTTCACGGTGACCGCGGGCAACGCCGGCGGGGACGGTCCCGCATCGGCGGCCTCGAACTCCGTCACGCCGACGGGCAGCAGCGCGCCCGGCGTGCCGACCGGCGTCGCCGCCGTCGCCGACTCGACCTCGGCGATGGTGAGCTGGACGGCCCCGGCGAGCAACGGCGGCAGCGCGATCACCGGCTACACGGTCACGCCCTTCATCGGCGCGGCCGCGCAGGCGGCGACGACGTTCGACGCCTCCTCGACGAACCGGCGCATCACGGGCCTGACGAACGGCACGAGCTACACGTTCACCGTCAAGGCGACGAACGCGGTCGGCAGCAGCGCGGCCTCGGCGGCGACGAACGCCGTCGTCCCGAAGAAGTCGATCTTCGAGCTGACGACGCCCGCGACGCTCGACTCGGGCGATCCCGGCGCGGTGAACGTCGGCGTGAAGTTCAACGCCGACGCCGCCGGCACCATCACCGGCGTGCGCTTCTACAAGGCGGCGGCGAACACCGGCACGCACGTCGGCAGCCTCTGGAGCTCCACCGGCACCCTGCTCGCCCAGGCGACGTTCGCCAACGAGACCGCGTCGGGCTGGCAGACGGCGACGTTCTCGGCCCCCGTGGCGATCACGGCCGGCACGACCTACGTCGCCAGCTACCTGGCGCCCAGCGGCCACTACGCCGTGACCGGCGCGGCGTTCAGCTCCGTCGGCATCGACAACGCGCCGCTGCACGCGCTGCGGGATCCGCTCGGCGCCAACGGCGTCTACGCGTACGCTGGCTCGACCGTGTTCCCGAGCAACAGCTACAACGCGTCGAACTACTGGGTCGACGTGCTGTACGCGGGCTCCTGACATGAAGCGCGTGTGCATCGTCCTCGCCGTGATGTCGTCGGCGGGTCTGCTGGCGGCCTGCGGCGGCGACGACTCCGCCTCGAAGGGGCCGCCCGGCAGCGCGGACAACCCGCTCGTCGCGCTGCCGAACCCGAGCGCAACCCGGACGCCGCCGAACGAGCGGCCGCTCGGCGAGCCGTCGGTCACCGCGAAGGCGTCGGACACGCGCGGCGGGACGCTCACGCCGCGCAGGTCCGGCTCGAGCGCGCCGGCGTCCAAGCGTCCCGCGACGCTCGCACCGCGCAAGGGCGGCGAGGGCGGCTCCAAGCACAGCGCCGGGAGCCCGCGCAAGCAGAAGCGCCAGGCCCCGAGCGCGGCCCATCCGTGCTCGCTCGTGACGAAGGCCCAGGCGCGGGCGATCCTCGGCAGGCCGATCGTCGAGCCGCTGCAGGCGCCGCAGGGCCCGACCTGCATCTACCAGAGCACGCGCGGCAAGCAGTTCGTCACGCTGGCCGTGCAGGAGGCGAGCCTCGCGCAGCTGCGCAAGCAGCTGCGCGCCAGCCGCAGCGTCCAGGTCGCCGGCACGACCGGCTACTGCGGCAGGTCAGGCCGGCCGATGCTCTATCTCCCGGTCTCCAGCAGCCGTGTGCTCAGCGTGGCGGCTGCCTGCAACATCGCCACACGGTTTGCCGCCAAGGCCGCTGCGCACCTCTGAATCGGCTCGTCGTCGCTGAACTATCATCGCCCGTCGGTTGAGCCCGCACGTCCTCATCGCGCTCGAGAACGAGCCGTATCCATATGACCGGAGGGTTCGCCAGGAGGCCGAGGCGCTCGTCGCCGCGGGCCATCGCGTCACGGTCGTCGGCCCGACCGGCTTCGGCCACGACGCGCTCGAGGAGGAGATCGACGGCGTGCTCGCGCTGCGCTACAAGGCCCCGCCCGGCGGCCGCGGCGTCGGCGGCTACGCGCGCGAGTACGGGCTGTCGCTGCTGCACCTCGGCCGCCTCATGTGGAAGGCCCACCGCCGCCGCCGGGTCGACGTCGCGCTGGTCTGCAACCCGCCGGACCTGCTCGTCATCCCGGCGCTCGCCCTGCGCCGCGCCGGCGCCGCCGTGATCTTCGACCACCACGACCTGTCGCCGGAGCTCTTCGCGCTGAAGTTCGGCAACCGCCGCGCCCTGCAGGGGATCGTGCGCAAGGTCGAGTCCTTCGCCCTGCGGCGGGCGGACGTCGTCATCGCGACCAACGACACGTACGCCGAGGTCGAGAAGCGCCGCGGCCCGGTCGAGCCGCACCGCGTGCACATCGTGCGAAACGGGCCCGACCCGAACCGCATCTACCCCGTGCCGGCGCGCCCGGAGCTGCGCCGCGGGCGCGACAAGCTCGTCTGCTGGGTCGGGCTGATGTCCGACCAGGAGGGGCTGCATCACCTGCTCGACGCGGCCGAGGAGCTCGTCACGCGGCGCGGGCGCGAGGACATCGCGTTCGCGATCGTCGGCGCCGGCGACGCCCGCGACGAGCTCATCGCCGACACCGCCCGCCGCGGCCTGTCCGAGCACGTCGACTTCCCCGGCCGCGCCGAGGACGATCTCCTGCGCGCCTACATGGCGACCGCCGACGTCTGCGTCGGCGTCGACGAGTCCAACCCGATGAACGACTCCTCGACGATGACGAAGGTCATCGAGTACATGGTCATGGGCCGCCCGATCGTGCAGTTCCCGCTGCACGAGACCGGCCGCGTCTGCGGCGACACGTCGCTGTACGCCCGTGCCGGCGACGCCGCCGACTTCGCCGACCGGATCGCCGAGCTGCTCGACGATCCCGAGCGCGCCGAGCGGCTCGGCGCCGCGGCACGCGAGCGCGCGGTCCCGGCGCTGCTCTGGCCCCAGCAGGTGCCCGCCCTGCTCGGCGCCGTCGGCGCGGCGCTCGAGCTCCGCGCCGAGGCGCGGCGATGAGGACGCTCCAGCTCGACCCGCTGACGGACTCGCGCTGGCAGACGTTCATCGACGGCGCCCGCGGCGCGAGCGTCTTTCACCACCCGGCCTGGCTCGGCCTCGTCGGCAACCGCTACCGCTATCCGATGACGGCGCTGTGCGTCCTCGGCGAGGACGGCGAGATCGTGGCGGGGATCCCGCTCGCGAAGGTCTCCTCGCTGCTGACGGGGCGGCGGCTCGTGGCCGTGCCGTTCTCGGACATCTGCCCGCCGGCGTACGCGCCCGATGCCGGCGAGGAGGCCGTGGTCGCGCTGTCGCAGGCGCTCGCCGACGCGCGGACGGGCACGGGCATCGACGTCGAGGTGCGCTGGCGGATGGAGGACGTGCCGGGCGCGTACGTCGTCGAGAGCTTCCTCACCCACCGCCTCGCGCTCGAGCCCGACGCCGACGCCGTGCTCGCGCGCGCGTCCAAGTCGCAGGTGCGCCGCGCGATCGCCAAGGCGCGGCGCGAGGGCGTGGTCGCGACGCCCGGCACCGACCGCGCGGCGCTCGCCGACTTCTACGCGCTGCACGAGCAGACCCGCCGCCGCCAGGAGGTGCCGGTCCAGCCGCGCGACTTCATCCTGCGCTTCGAGGAGCTCTTCGCGCGCGGGCTGGGCTACGTGATGATCTCCCGCCACGAGGGCCGGCCGATCGCCGCCGCCGTGTTCCTGACGTACGGCGGGATCCTGACCTACAAGTACGGCGCCTCCGACGAGGAGTTCCTCAACCTGCGCCCTAACCACCTCCTCTTCGCCGAGGCGATCCGCCGCGGCTGCGAGGACGGCCTGCGCGAGCTGGACTTCGGGCGCACGGACCCCGACAACGAGGGCCTCACCCGCTTCAAGCGCTCCTGGGGCGCCGAGGAGGAGCGGCTCGCGTACACGTACGTCGCCGACCGCGCGCCGAAGGACGGCCACGGCCTCGCCGAGCGGGTCGTCGCCGAGGCGATCCGGCGCGGGCCGCCATCCACCGGGCGGGTGATCGGCACCGCGCTCTACCGTCACGTGGGATGACCCGATGAGCACGCCCGTCAGCGACCCCGACCACCTGCTCTACGAGCGCTACCACGGCCCGACGAACCGCTCGCGCAAGCTCGAGGCCTACTACGCGCTCAAGCCGTTCATGCCCCGCCGCCTGCAGCTCGCGCTGCGCCGCGCCTACGCGCCGCGCCAGGCGAAGGCGCAGTTTCCCTCGTGGCCGTTCGAGTCCTCGCTGCTCGAGCACCGCGACGCGCAGCTGCTCGAGCAGGTCCGCGCGGCGGGCGCCGGGCGCCTGCCGTTCGTCAACTACTGGCCGGAGCGCAAGCGCTTCGCCTCCGTCCTGACGCACGACGTCGAAGGCCCGGCCGGCGTCGCGAACGTCATGCGCGTCATCGAGCTCGAGCGCCGCTACGGCTTCGTGTCGTCCTGGAACTTCGTCGCCGAGTGGTATCCGATCCCCGACGGGCTGTTCGACGAGGTGCGCGCAGCCGGCTGCGAGGTCGGGCTGCACGGCATCCTGCACGACGGCAAGCTCTTCTCCGACCGCGCGACGTTCGAGGCCAACCTGCCGAAGATCGCGCGCTACGTGAAGGACTGGGGCGTCGCCGGCTTCCGCTCACCCGCGACCGGCCGCAACGCGGCGTGGATGCACGAGCTGCCCGTCGAGTACGACAGCTCGTTTCCCGACAGCGATCCGTTCGAGCCCCAGCCCGGCGGCTGCTGCTCGATCATGCCGTTCTTCTTCGGAGACGTGGTCGAGCTGCCGATCACGCTCACCCAGGATCACACGGTCTTCGAGATCCTCCGCTCGCCGGGCATCGAGCTGTGGCGGCGCAAGACGGAGTGGCTGCGCGAGCACCACGGCCTCGTGAACATCATCATCCACCCCGACTACGTCGTCGAGCAGCGCTATCTGGACCGCTATGAAGCGTTCCTGGCGTATCTCGCAGAGCACGACGACGCGTGGCACGCGCTGCCTCGCGACGCAGCGCGCTGGTGGCGCGAACGCGAGGCGCTGAGCATCGGGCGCGACGGCGCGATCGCCGGACAGACCGGATTCGCCGCATCGGTCGCCTATGCGTCCGAGCGCGACGGACGGCTCGTCGTGGACCTCTGAGCTGTCGCAGCGCCGGCGCCGCGGGCGCTCACGCCGCGCCCCTGCCGAACACGACGACCGGCAGCGTGCGCAGGATGATCCTCACGTTGAACCAGAACGACTGCTGTCCGGCGTAGTCGAGGTCGAGCGCGATCATCTCGTCGAAGCTCAGCTGCGAGCGGCCGCTGACCTGCCACAGGCCCGTGATGCCGGGCTTGACGGCGAAGCGGCCGTACGCGTGCGGCGGGTACTTCTCAAGCTCGTAGTCCAGGCACGGGCGCGGGCCGACGAGCGACATGTTGCCGATGAGGACGTTGATGAGCTGGGGCAGCTCGTCGAGGCTCGACTTGCGCAGGATGCGCCCGGCGCGGGTGACGCGCTCGTCGGCGACGAGCTTGAAGAGCTTCTCCTTGCGCTCGGCATCGCCCGCGATGAGGCTCTGCACGTAGGCGACGTGCTCGTCGTTGGGCGTGTTGACCTGCATCGAGCGGAACTTGTTGACGACGAACGGCTTCATCCCGTGGCCGCGGCGCTCCTGGCGAAACAGCGCCGGCCCCGCGGAGTCCAGGCGGATCCAGAGCGCGATGAGCCCCAGCAGCGGCGACAGCAGCACGAGGGCGGCGGACGCGATGACGATGTCGAGCGCGCGGCAGGCGACCGCGGTCGCCCGCGACTGCTCGCGCGCCGGGGGCAGCGGAGCCTGCTGCTCGCGTGCCTGCTGCTGCTCGTAGGTGAGAGTCGTGTCGCTCACACCGGATCAACGGCCAAGGGCCGCCGACCTTCCGGCGAGGAAAGGTATGAACATTTCTCTTCGGCGCGCGGCAGTCGGGGCGGTCCTCAACCGTTGATAAACATGGAGATCGCACGGGCTCTCGTCCTCGCCACCACGAACGTGGACAACCGCCCCTGGAGCAGCACCGGCTCCGGGCCCAAGGCGCTGGTACCGGTGGCGACGAAACCGATCCTGTTCCACACGCTCGATTCGCTGCGGCGCGCCGGTGTGCTCGAGGCGGCGCTGCTCGTCGAGGAGAGCACGGCGCCGATCTTCCGCGAGGCCGTCGGAGACGGCTCGCGCTGGGGCATGTCGGTCACGTACGCGCCCTGCGAGCCGCTGATCGACGTCTGCGGCGCGCTGAGCCTCGCGCAGGACTTCGTCGGCGACGAGCCGGTGCTCGTGCAGCCTGCCGACGCGATCCTGCGCGACTGCCTGCGCGAGCACGTCGTCGACTTCGCGCGCGAGGACCTCGACGCGCTCGCCCTGATGCTCGTCCGCCCGCGCACCGCGCAGCCGCCGCCGCGCCAGGCCGGCGGCTACCTGCTGTCGGCGTCGGCGGTGTCGATCATGCGCGACGCCCCGTCGGACCGCGACCCGCTCGCCCGCCTGCGCCGTCACGGCAGCCAGGTGCGTGAGCTCGCCGTCGAGGGCTGCCTGGCGTGCCATGGCAGCGAGGCGTCGCTGCTGGAGGCCAACCGCCACGCGCTCGCCGGCATCAAGACCGACGTCGACGGCGCCACGCTCGAGGGCAGCGAGATCCAGGGCTCGGTCGTGATCCACCCGTCCGCGACGCTGCGCAACACGCTCGTCCGCGGGCCCGCGATCATCGGCCCGCGCGCGCGGCTCGTCGACTCCTACGTCGGCCCCTACTCCTCGATCGGCGCCGACGTGCGCATCGAGGGCACGGAGATCGAGCACTCGATCGTCATGGACTGCGCGCAGCTGCTGTTCGTCGGAAGCCGGCTGGAGACCTCGATCATCGGCCGCGGCGCGAGCATCGTGCGCCGCTTCGACATGCCGAGCGCCGTGCGGATGTCGATCGGCGACGGCGCGCAGGTCGCTTTGTCGTAGCTGCGGGCGCGACGTGTGCGCCGACGTCGTGGAGCAGGAGCTGGGAGGCGGGGGTTGCGGTCGTGGCGGATTTGCTGCTATATCGAGGAAAAAACGACACGACCACCGCGCAACCACCCGCCCGACCAGCCCGCCCAGCCCACCCTCCTTCATCGATGCAGTTCGCAAGCGTCTGCACAACGCTCGCGATCAGGCCAGCGTCAGGTGCGGCGCAGCAGCGCGCGGCTGGGCCGGCGCAGATAGGCCCGCGCCTGGCGCAGCTTCTCGCCGCGGACGAACGCCCGCACGTCGGCGTCGACGCGCGGCGCGCCGCGCAGGCCCGCGATCGCCCAGCCGGCGACGTAGTTCAGGCCGCCGAGCACGTAGGGCCGCTCGGCGATCCGCGTGAACCCGCCGGCAACCACGATCGCGGCGGGCTGGCCGAAGCACCAGGCGCAGGTGCCCCAGCGGCGAAACGCGCGCAGCCGCCCGTCGTGCAGGCCCGTGGGCCGCATGTGCAGCGGGTCGCCTTCGGGCAGCTCGAGGCTGCGCGAGCGCCAGCCGTGCATCCGCGCCTTGATCTCGTCGACCGTGTCCCAGCCGAGATGCGGCGCAAGCGGGGCGATGTCCTCAAAGCACTTCCAGCGATAGAACTTGTTCGGCCCGCGGACGTGGTCGGGCGGGTTGAACTCGCGCCGCAGCCGGCCGCCGTCCTCGATGCGCAGGTAGGAGCCGACGACGCCGAGCGCCGCGTCGGCGGTCAGCTCGCGCTCGACCGCCGCGAAGAGCGTCGGCGTCAGGTCGAGGTCGGCGTCCATCTTGGAGACGACGTCGGGCACCTGATCGAGCTGCTCGACGCCCCATTCGAACGAGGCCACGACGGCCGCCCTGGCAAGCCGGTCGCGCTCGGGTGGACGGCGCGGACGCCGCAGCGCGCGGGCGTAGCCGTGCTCGGAGGCGAACGCCTCCGCGATCGCCGCCGACGCGTCCGTCGAGCCGTCGTCGACGAGCAGCAGCTCGTCCGGCGGCCGCGTCTGCGCGGCGACGGAGGCGAGGAACGTCGGCAGGTAGCGCTCCTCGTTCAGAAACGACACGACGATCGCAAGCCGCATCGGCCTCGCCGGCGCCTGCGGAGCCGCCGTGCTCACGCCTGCGCCCCGCCCATGTGCCCGCGCAAACAGCAGCGGCCGTGACCCGCCGGTCATCGCGCCCGCCGCGGATAGCCCTGCATCCACTGCCCGCGTTCGCGCCAGGCCTGGCGCCAGCCGTCGCGGCCGGCGGCGGCGCGCAGCCCGACGCCGAGCGCCAGCAGCGAGATGCCGGCGGTCCGGCGCAGCGGCGACCACTGCTTGCGGATCAAGGTCGCCCGCCCGGTCAGCAGCAGGACGCGGCCGGTGCCGGTGCTGGGAGCCGAGCCGCCGCCCTCGTGGACGACGACCGCAGCGGGCGTGATGCATGGCCGGTAGCCGAGCTGCGCGGCGCGCAGCGAGATGTCGACGTCCTCGGCATACATGAAGAAGTCCTCGTCGAAGCCGCCGAGCTGTTCCCAGAGATCGCGGCGCACGAGCATCAGCATGCCGGTCACGACGCCGACCTCTCGCACGCTGTCGCGGTCCCAGCGCCCCAGCGACTCCGGGTCCAGGCGCGAGCGCGGGAAGGCGGTGGAGAGCCCGGTCCCGAAGCACAGGTTGCCCCACACCGAGGGGGGCGCAAAGCACGACTCCATGCGCGGCCGGCCGTCGGCCGTCACCGCGCGGCCGCCGTAGATCCCACCCACGGGCCGGCCCTCGGCGAAGCGCAGCAGCTCCGTGATCGCGGTGCCCTGGAGCACCGTGTCGGGGTTGACGAACACGACGTAGTCGCCGGTCCCGTGCCGGGCCGCCGCATTGCACGCGCGCGCAAAGCCGAGGTTCTCCGGCGAGCGGATGAGCTGCACGTCCGGGAAGGACTCCTCGATGATCGCCGCCGTTGCGTCCGCGGACGCGTTGTCGATGACGATGATGTGCCGGGCGGCCGCCGGGTCGGCGCTCAGCGCCGTCAGGCAGTCGGCGATCTGGCGCTCGTTGTTGTAGGTGACGACGATCGTCGAGACGAGGGCCGTGGGAGCGGCGCCGTCGATCGCGACGTCGCCGCCGAGCGTCTGCGCCTCTGTGCTCGTCGTGCGAGCGATCTCGGTCGGTGTCTGCATCGTCCCCACAAACGGGCCCGGGGCGCCCGGACTTTCAGGATGGTCGATCGCATGCGAGAACCGGACGCCGTCGCGCGTTGGTGAAGCGGAATGTGTGGCATCGCCGGACAACTGCGCCCGCCCGGAGAGGCCGTGAGCCCAGATCTCGCGCAGCGGATGTGCGCGGGCCTTGAGCATCGCGGCCCGGACTCGCGCGGGATCTTCCGCGACGACCGGGCGTTCCTCGGCATCCAGCGGCTGCGGGTCATCGACCTCAGCACCGGCGACCAGCCCGTCTTCAACGAGGATCGCTCCGTCGTCGTCGTCCTCAACGGCGAGATCTACAACTTCAAGGAGCTGCGCCACGAGCTGCGCCGGCGCGGCCACACGTTCGCCACGCAGGGCGACACCGAGGTCATCGTCCACCTCTACGAGGAGTACGGCGTCGACTGCGTGCGCCACCTGCACGGCATGTTCGCCTTCGCGCTCTGGGACCAGCGCAGGCAGCAGCTGCTGATCGCCCGCGACCGGATCGGCAAGAAGCCGCTCGTCTACGCCCATCGCGATGGCGTCCTGTCGTGGGCCTCGGAGATGGGCGCGCTGCTGGAGGACCGGACGATCTGCCGCGACGTCGACCATCGCGCCGTCGACCAGTACCTCGCGCTCGGCTACGTGCCGGCGCCGCTCACCGCGATTCGCGGCGTCCACAAGCTGCCGCCGGCCCACACCCTCGTCATGCGCGACGGGAAGATCACGCTCGAGCGCTACTGGAAGCTCGACTACTCGGCCAAGCTCACGGACGTGCCGGTGCAGGAGATCTGCGAGCGGCTGCGCGCGCGAGCTGCGCGCCGCCACGCGCCGGCGGATGATCTCCGACGTGCCGCTGGGCGCGTTCCTGTCGGGCGGTATCGACTCGTCGGCGGTCGTCTGGGCGATGGCCGAGGCGTCGCCCGAGCCCGTGCGGACGTTCTCGATCGGCTTCGATCACTCCACCCACGACGAGCTGCCCTACGCGCGCCGCATCGCCGAGCAGTTCGGGACCGTCCACGAGGAGTTCGAGGTCCGCGCCAACGCGGTCGACATCGTCCCGAAGATCGTGCGCCACTACGGCGAGCCGTTCGCGGACTCGTCGGCGATCCCGAGCTTCGCCCTCGCCGAGATCACGCGCCGGCACGTGACGGTCGCGCTCAACGGCGACGGCGGCGACGAGTCCTTCGGCGGCTACACGCGCTACGTCGCCAACGCGGTCGCCGGGCGCCTGGACAGGATCCCCGCCCCCGTGCGGCGCAGCATGACGGCGCTCGGCCGGCGACTGCCCGCCGGCGGAAGCGTCACCTCGATCACGAACAAGGCCCGGCGCCTGACGAGCACCCTGGCGCTCGACGGCCCGGCGCGCTACACGCAGTACATGTCCTGGTTCGATCTCGCGCAGCGGCGCGCGCTCTACACGCCGGGCTTCGAGGAGTCCGCGGGCGCGGGCGCCGGCGACGCGATCGGGCTCGCCTGGGCGCAGACCTCCGGCAGCGCGGTCGTCGACAAGATGCTCGAGGTCGACATCGCGACGTACCTCGCGGGCGACCTCATCCCGAAGATCGACATCGCGACGATGGCCTACGCGCTCGAGGCGCGCTCGCCGCTGCTCGACCACCAGCTGATGGAGTTCGCCGCCTCCATCCCGGCCGGGCTGAAGGTCCGCGGGCAGGAGAAGAAGTGGATCCTGCGCGAGGCGATGCGCGGCGTCCTGCCCGACGACATCCTCGACCGGCCCAAGCAGGGCTTCACCGTGCCGCTGTCGTCATGGCTGCGCACGGACCTGCGCGCGTGGTCGCAGGAGATCCTCCTCGACCGCGCGACGATCGACCGCGGCTACTTCGACGAGCAGGCCGTCCGCGCGCTCCTGCGCCGCCACGACGCCGGCGCCGACGCTGAGGGCCGGCGGATATGGTCACTGCTCATGCTCGAGCTGTGGCACCGCGAGTTCGTCCACTCCTCGATCGGCAGCGCGATGCCGGCGGCCGCCTGACCCGGCATGGAGCTCGGCAAGCACCTCCACGAGCTCCTGCGCCAGCGCGTCGCCGCCGCGATCTGCTTCGCGCTCGCCGCGTTCACCGCGCTGATCGTCAGCTACCACGTGAGCCTGCTGCCGCCGGACGTCACGCCGCGCTCGGTGGAGATCGCGTCGGCAACGACCCAGATGCTCATCGATGGACCGACGAGCACGGTGCTCGACCTGCGCCAGGGCGCAACCGACATCGAGGGAATGACGAACCGCTCCGTGCTGATCGGCAACCTCATGGTCAGCGAGCCGGTGCTGCAGTTCGTCGGCCGCCGCGCGGGCGTGCCGCCGTCCTCGATCCGCGGACAGGCGCCGCTCACGCCCGACTTCCCGCGCCCGTTCACCGGCGTCGGCCAGGACCCCAAGACCGAGGACCTGCTGCGGTCCACCGATCAGTACCGGCTGAACATCCAGACCAACCCCGCGGTGCCGATGATCGAGATCTTCGCGCAGGCGCCGACCGCGAAGGCCGCGGCGACGCTCGCCAACGCGTCCGTCACCGGGCTGCGCGACTACCTCGCCGAGGTCGCCAGGACGCGCGGGACGCCGCCGAAGGACCAGGTCACCCTGACACAGCTCGGCCATGCCGACGGCGCGGTCATCAACGGCGGCGCCCGGCCGCAGGTCATCGCGCTGACGTTCTTCATCGTGTTCGCGCTCTCGGCGGCCACGGCCGTGTTCCTCGGGCGCGTGCGGCGCGGCTGGACGCGGGCGGTCGAGGAGGAGCACGACGACGGGCGCGGCGGCGGACCCGGCCCGCCACCGGAACGCCCCGTGCCAAGCGACAGCAGCGGCGACGGCTACGGCCGCGACGCGAGCTACGTCCTACGCTGAGGGCCCCCGCCGGGCGCGCCGGCCTGGGGTACCCCAGGCCCGGACCCTGTGCAGCGCCCGGTGAGGAAGTCCGGTCGCACCGGCACCGTTCCTCCTGAGCATGACGTCACGCACCGACACGAACCCACCCGTCAACGAGCTGGGCGTCCTGGTCGGCGATGGCGACGCACTGCCCGTGCGTGACGCGCAGGCCGACGAGCCGCTCGCGACGACCGCCCGCCGCGCGCTGTGGTGGAGCATCGCCAACAACCTCGTCGGGCGCGTCGGCACCACCCTCATCGGCATCGTCCTGGCGCGGATCCTCGTGCCGGAGGACTACGGCATGTACGCCGTCGCCCTCGTCGCGCTCAACGGGCTGCTCAGCGTCAACGAGCTCGGCGTCAGCCTGGCGGTCGTCCGCTGGCCGGGCGACGTCTCGCGCATCGCCCCGACCGTCAAGACGGTCGCGATCGTCTGCAGCGGGCTGCTGTGGCTCGCGACGCTCTTCGCCGCGCCGCTGTTCGCCACGGCGCTGAACGCGCCGGACGCGACGCGCGTCGTGCAGCTGCTCACGCTGTCGATCCTCATCGACGCGTGCACGGCGGTGCCGGCCGCGCTGATGACGCGCGGGTTCATGCAGCGCGAGCGGCTGATCGTCGACAGCGCGGGCTTCTTCGTGTCCTCGACGCTCGCGGTCGGGCTCGCGATCGCCGGCTACGGGGTCTACGCGCTCGTCTGGAGCGCGCTCATCGGCAACCTCGTCAACGCCGCCTTCATCCTGCGCTACGCGCCGCGCAGCTACCCCTTCGGCTTCGATCGCAAGGTGCTGCCCGAGCTGCTGTCCTTCGGTCTCCCCCTGGCGATGGCGAGCGTGCTCGTCATCGGCATGCTGAACGTCGACTACATCGTCATCGGCGCGCATCTCGGGCCGACGCAGCTGGGCTTCTACCTGCTGGCGTTCAACCTCGCGATGTGGCCGGTGAACATGTTCTCGGCGCCCGCCCGGCGGGTGTCGCTGCCGCTGTTCGCCCGGCTCAACGCGGGCGAGACCGATGCGTCGGCGGCCTTCGTGCCGGTCTGCGCGATCCTCCTGCTCGTCACGCTGCCCGGCCTGCGTGATGCTCGCGATCTTCGCCGAGCCGATGATCCGCGTCGTCTACGGCGACAAGTGGCTGCCCGCGGCGGGCGTGCTGCCGTGGCTGACGGTGCTCGCGCTCGTCAGGGTCCTCGGCGAGCTCGTCTACGACTTCCTCGTCGCCCTCGGCACGTCGGTCACGAACCTGGCGCTGCAGGCGGTCTGGTTCGTGGCCCTCGTCGTGGCGCTGCCGCTGGCGGTCACCGCCGGCGGCCTGAAGGGCGTGGCGATCGCGCATGCGGCCGTCGCCGTCGCCGTCGTGATCCCGTCGTTCGCGATCGTGCTGCGGCGGGCGGGCGTGTCGCTGCGCGCGATGCTCGCGCACTTCTCGCGGCCGCTCACCGCGGCCGGGATCGCGGCGGGCGCCGGCCTCGGCGGCGTCCTGCTCGTGCCCGACCACCGCTTCGTCCAGATGGCGCTCGGCTGCGCGATCGTGGGGCTCGTGTATCTCGCGATCGTCTACCCGATGCGAACGATCCTGAAGTCGCCGGCGCTGGGTTCGACATGAGCCCGGCGACGAGCAGCAGCGGTGACCTCGTCGTCGTGATCGCCGGCACGTCGTGGGACGGCACGTGGCATTCCGAGCGCCACCTCGCGATGCACCTGTCCGAGCGGATGCCCGTGCTCTGGGTGGATCCGCAGATGTCGTGCCTGACGCCCCTGCGCGAGCCGGAGGCCGGCAAGTCGCTGCGCGAGGACCGGCTGCGCCGGGTCGCGCCGAACATCATGCGGCTGACGCCCGTCACGATCCCCGGCGTCTCCCGGCCGGTGCTGCGCGAGCTCGCCGTCCGCCAGGCCCGGCGCGCGGTGCGCCGCGCGGTGGCGCGCATCGGCGCGCGGGTCCACACGACGATCGTCGCGTCGCTGAACGACATGCTCGACGTCGTCCCGTCGGCGCAGCGGGTCTTCTACGGCACCGACGACTTCGTCGCGGGCGCCGAGCTGATGGGGACGGACGCGGCCTGGCTGCAGGAGCTGACCGACCGCCAGCTCGCCGGCGCCGACATCGTCGTGGCGACCTCGCCGCCGCTGCAGGAGAAGTGGTCCGCGCAGCGCCCGGGCATCGTGATGATCCCCAACGGCTGCGACGCCGACCACTTCGCGAAGGCCGACGAGGCACCGCTGCCGGCCGACGTGCGCCTGCCCGGACCGATCGCCGGGTTCGTCGGCGCGATGTCCGAGCGCATCGACCTCGTCCTGCTCGAGGCGGTGGCGGCGACCGGCGTCTCGCTGCTGCTCGTCGGGCCCTGCCAGCCGACGTTCGACATCGCCAAGCTCGACGCACTGCGCGAGCTGCCCAACGTGCAATGGGTCGGCCCCAAGGACTTCGGGGAGCTGCCGTCCTACCTGCGCGTCATCGACGTCGGGCTGACCCCGTACGGCCCGACGGACTTCAACGTCGCGAGCTTCCCGCTCAAGACGCTCGAGTACCTCGCCGCCGGCCGTCCGGTGGTCGCGACCGACCTGCCGGCACACCGCTGGCTGCAGACCGACCACGTGACGATCACGCAGACGCCCGCCGAGTTCGCCGCCCAGACGCAGGCGCTGCTCGCGGCGCCGCGCAGCCCGCAGGACGTCGCCGCGCGGCGCGCGCTCGGCGCGCGTCACTCGTGGGCGGGACGGGCGGCGCAGATCGCCGAGCTCATCGGGCTCGACGCTCCTCAGGCGAGCCGGACGCAGGCCGCGTGATGGCGCCCGCCGTCCCGGATCTGCTGCTCATCGGAGCGGGCGGCTTCTCGCGCGAGACCGCCGAGGCCGTGCGCGCGCTGAACGCCGTGCGCCCCACGTGGCGCCTGCTCGGCTTCCTCGACGACAGCCCGGCGCTGCACGGAAGCGAGATCGGCGGCGTGCCGGTGCTCGGGCCGATCGAGCTCGTCCACGAGCACCCGCACGCGCAGCTCGTCATCACCACGGGCCGCCCGGACAACTACGTCAGCCGCCGGCTCATCTCCCGCAAGCTCGGGCTCGACGACGATCGCTACGCGACGATCGTGCATCCGACGGCGACGATCGGGACGACCTGCGAGGTCGGCGCCGGCTCGGTCCTGCTCGCCCACGCCGACCTGACCGCCGACGTCGTCGTCGGTCGCCACGTGGCGATCATGCCCCAGGTCGTGCTCCCCCACGACGTGCGCGTCGACGACTTCGCAACGCTGGCCTCCGGCGTGCGCGTCGGCGGAGCGTGCCATGTCGCCGAGGGCGCCTACGTCGGCAGCGGGACCTGCCTGCGCGAGCAGATCACGGTCGGCGCCTGGGCGATGGTCGGCATGGGCTCGGTCGTGACGCGCGACGTGCCCGAGCGAGCGCATGTGGTGGGGCACGCCCGCGCGCGACATCGACCGCGCGCCGCTGCCGGCCGTCTTCTTCCAGGAGTCCGCGTGAAGATCGTCGTCTACCCGCACGTGCTGGAGATCGGCGGCAGCCAGCTCAACGCGATCGAGCTGGCGGCGGCGGTCCGCGACCTCGGCCACGAGGTGGTCGTCTTCGGCCAGCCCGGGCCGCTCGTGCAAGCGCATCGAGGAGCTCGACCTGGAGTTCGTGCCCGCGCCGCGGCCGCGCGGCCGCCCGTCGCCGCGCGTCATGCGCGCGCTGGGACGGCTCGTCGAGGAGCGCGGCGCCGATCTCGTGCACGGCTACGAGTGGACGACCGCGCTGGAGGCCTACTGGGGCCCGCGCGCCAGGCGTGGCGTGCCCGCCGTCGCGACGGTCATGTCGATGGCCGTCGCGCCGTTCCTGCCGCGCGACATGCCGCTCGTCGTCGGCACCGAGCAGATCGCCGACCACGAGCGCCGCGCGGGCCGGTCCAACGTCGCGGTGATCGAGCCGCCCGTCGACCTCGACCACAACGTGGCCGGCGCCGACGACGTCGCCGAGTTTCACCGCCGGCATGGCCTGGACCCGGACGCCCAGACGGTCGTCTGCGTCACCCGTCTGGCCGCCGAGCTCAAGCTCGAAGGCGTGCTGGCGGCGATCGACGCGGTCGCCGATCTCACGGCGAGCACCCGGTCCAGCTCGTGCTCGTCGGCGACGGCCCGACGCGCGGGACCGTCGAGGCCGCCGCGGAGCGCGCGAACGCGCGCGCCGGGCGCCGCGCGGTGATCCTCACCGGATCGCTGCACGATCCACGATCCGCCTATGCGGCGGCCGATGTCTGCCTCGGGATGGGCGGTTCGGCGCTGCGCGCGATGGCGTTCGGCCGGCCGCTCGTGGTCCAGGGCGAGGCGGGCTTCTGGGAGCTGCTCACGCCCGACACCGTCGAGCGCTTCCTGTGGACGGGCTGGTACGGCGCCGGCGACGGCGCCGAGCACGGCGTCGCCCGGCTCACCGGGCTGCTCGGCCCGCTGCTGGCGGACGCTGAGCGGCGCGCGGAGCTCGGGCGCTATGCGCGCGGGCTCGTCGAGGAGCGATTCTCCCTCCGGCGGGCGGCCGAACGCCAGCTCGAGCTCTACGAGGCCGCGCTCGCCGGCGCTCCGATCCAGCGCCGCAACTGGATGGCCCCGGCGATCGTCTCGGCGTCCGGACTCACCGCCTACCGGTTCACGCGCAGGTGCAACGACGTGCTCGGCCGCGGCAGCGTCGACGACTTCAACTCCCGGCCGGTGGCCACCGCCTCACGCTGACGTCGCGCCGGGCGGGGCCCGGGCGCGATCGGCATCTCCACGGACGGCCGTTTCTCGGTGCGTCGCGAGCCAATGCTCTTGACGCGGCACCTATGTAATGCATAGATTCTGTAGATCGGCCGACGGATCGGTCTCCCACGGAGGGAGTAGAGAACGTGCACTGGATGGCACAAGAGGTCAGCGACCGCGAGCGCCGCGGGCAACGGGCTGTCCCCTGCGGACCGGCCCGGAGCCCGGCGCGAGGGACTGGAGCCACGCGGCACGCCGGCGGCGCATCGCCCGTTCGTCCAGATAACGGTCGATCGGGTCTCGCTGGGGCCGGCAGACCTCGACGTGCTCCTAGGGGTCGAACCGGAGCCACTCGCCCAAGGAGAGAGATGATCATGTCCCACCCGCTTCCTGCCAGCGCTGGCGGTAACGCTGCTCGTGCTGCCCGGCACGGCCATGGCCGCAACCCACAGCCGCGCGAGCACCAAGGCCAAGTCATCGAAGTCCCGCGCCACGGCCGGCACCGCCCCTGTCGCCCGATTACACCTTCACGCCGTCACGCCCGTGGCCGGCAAGCAGGTCACGTTCACCGCTTCGACGTGCACTGGATGCTCGTATGCATGGGAGGACGACGGGCCCGACGGCGCCGGCGGGACGCAGTGGAAGCTGGGCACCGGCCCCACGCTGCGCTTCACGTTCGGCGCGGCCGGCACGAAGCTCGTGCGCCTGACGGTCACCGACAGCAGCCGTCGCACGACCAGCATCCGCAAGACGATCACCGTGCTCGCGGCGACGCCCGCACCGGTCCCGGCGCCCACACCCGCACCCAGCCGCCGCCCGCACCGGCACCGCCGCCCGCACCAGCGCCGGCCCCACCGCCCGCACCCACGCCGCCGCCGGCCCCAACACCGCCGCCGGCCCCAGCACCGCCGCCGGCCCCAACACCGCCCCCGCCGCCGCCCCGCCGCCCGCCCGTCTCAGGCGTGCTCGGCCAGCCGTCGTGCGTCAGCGGTGCGACCGCAGCCGGCTCGGCAAGCGAGGTGCGCGCGCTGGTCGGCAAAGGCGCCAACGTCTGCGTCACGACGAGCATCGGCGACGTCGACCTCGACGGCCTGACCTCGAGCACCATGCGCTACGTCGGCACCACCGGCGCGGGCGCCATGGGCGAGATCACCCTCCTCGGCTCGTCGCGGATCAACATCCGCGCGCGCTTGCGGTCGACGACGATCCGCAACTCCTCGCTGATCACCATCGAGCAGTCGACGATCGGCGGCACGCCGGCCAACCGGGTGTCCGACCAGCTGATCTTCATGCCCGACACGAACAACGACGTCACGATCGCCGACAACGACATCGGCTGGACGATCGCCGACGACTCCGGCAACACCGGCTACGGCTGCCGCTGCTACGGCACGAACAACCGGCTGCGGTTCGTTCGCAACCGCGTCCACGACATCGCCGCGGACGGCTTTCAGGGCGTCGGCGGAAGCGACGTGCTGATCGACGGCAACGAGATCGGCCCGGTCGGCGCCAACCCGGGGTCGAGCGAGCATTCCGACAACATCCAGATCACCGGCAACGGCGCGAACCTGCGCATCACGAACAACTGGCTGCACCACCAGGGCTACTTCGACGGCGCCGTCACCGGCAACTCCGGCGCGACGTACGTCCACGGCGGCACGACGTCCGCGCTGCTCTACGAGAACAACCTCGTCCAGACCGGGCGCGGACGCGTGGAGTTCGGCGGGCTGGGCACGGGCGGCACGACGCGCTCGAACCTCACCGTGCGCCGCAACACGTTCTACGACCTCGGTCAGGCGTACACGGGCTTCCCCGGCATGGAATGGGACCTCAACGGCGGCGCCAACGACCTCGTGGAGCGCAACGCCGCCTGGGATCCGGACGGCGGCGGCGCGTTCACCTCCGCGATGGCCGGCACGTCGCGCGACAACGTGTTCTCCAGCGACAGGAGCCAGGTCAGCCTGGACGCCGCGGGCAACTGCACGACCGCGCAATGCAACCCGGCCGGTCAGGAGCCGATCGGGTTCCGCAAGCCCGCCGGGGTCCACTGGTAGCGGCGCGCAGGAGCGCGGCGGCGCACGTCAGCTCTCCTCGCGCGTTAATTTGGACGCAGGCGCGTCCTCGGGCGGGTCGACTCCCCGCACTGCGCCGCACGCCGCTTGCGGTCGTTGCCGGAAGTCGACCCGCGCGAGGCGCGTTGCTCCTGCGAGAACGTAGATGGCACGAGTCCACAGTCAGCGACAGCGCCTCCTCGTGATCGGCTGCTGCGCGCTGATCGCGCTGGTGTGCGCGATCGCGAGCGTCTGCCACATCGGCGTGCTGCCGCCGAAGCTCAGCTCGCGTCATCTCGACATCGCCGCCGCCGCGACCCGGGTGACGATCGACGTCCCGCAGCCGCTCGTCACGAACGCCCTCGCCCAGGACGGCGACTTCCAGGCGCTCGACAAGCGCGCCGCGCTCGTGGGCAACCTCATGTCCAGCGAGCCGGTGCTCGCGCGGATCGCCCGGGAGGCACGAATCGAGCCGTCGGACGTGGCGGCCGTCACGCGCATCACGACCGGCGTGCAATCCGCCTTCACCGAGCCCGACAGCGAGCGCCGCGCCGCGCAGATCGCGGCCGCGCGCAAGCCCTACCAGCTCGAGGTGCAGCCCAGCCAGACCCTGCCGCTGCTCAGCATCTACACGCAGGCCCCGTCCGTCGACGAGGCCGTACGGCTCGCGAACGCCGCCGTCCCGGCCACGCGCCGGTACCTCACGAAGCTCGCGCGCAAGGAGGGCCTGAGCCCGGCCAAGGAGGTCAGCCTCGACCAGCTCGGGCCGGCGCAGGGCGCGATCGTCAACGGCGGCGCGCGCGTGCAGATCGGCGGGCTGACGTTCCTGTTCGTGTTCGCGTCGACCCTCCTGCTGGCGCTGGGCGTCGCACGCGTGCGGCGAGGCCGGCGCAGCGTCGTCGCGGGATACGCCACCCCGGGCGGCAACCTGGCGCGGAGCGTGCGCGAACGCCGGCTGGCGCACGCCTCGCGCACGGCCCTCCAGCAGGCCGGCGACTGGCCGCGCACGACGCGCGTCCTGCCGTGGATGGTCGCGGTGCTGATCGCGGTCATCTTCCTGATCCCGTTCAACGACATCCAGCTCAACGTGTCGCTGCCGATCGACCTGAAGTTCGACCGCCTCGTGCTGCCGTTCATCATCGGCACGTGGGCGCTCGTGCTCGCCGCCGGCGGCCCGAACGCCCCGAAGCTGCGGCTCACCTGGATCCACGTGGCGCTCGGCGCGGTGGTCGCCGTCGCCTTCCTCAGCCTCGTGCTCGACGCGCGCGGGCTCAACCAGACGCTCGAGTTCGACACGTCCATCAAGAAGCTCACGCTGCTCGCGTCCTACGTCTCGCTCTTCGTCGTCGTCGCCAGCGTCGTCCGCCGGACCGAGGTCCACGCGTTCATGACGTTCACGCTGCTGCTGGCGATCGCGACCGCGCTGGGCATGATCTTGGAGTACCGCTTCGAGTACAACCCGTTCTACTCGATCTCCGACACCCTCCTGCCGGGCATCTTCCAGGTCGGGATCATCGACCCCAGCGGGATCGACGAGATCGGCCGCCGCGCCGTCCAGGGACCGGCCCAGGTTCCGCTCGAGGCGGTCGCGATGCTGGCGATGGCGCTGCCGATCGCGCTCGTGCGGCTGCTGCAGTCCGGGCGCACCCGCGACCGCGTCCTCTATGGCCTCGCGGCCGGCCATGCTGCTCGCGGCGATGGTCTCGACCTTCCGCAAGACGGCGTTCCTGGCGCCGATCTCGGTCTGCATGACGCTCGCGTACTTCCGCCGCCGCGAGCTGATCAAGCTCGCGCCGCTGGGGGTCGTGCTCGTGCTCGTGATCCAGGTCATCTCGCCCGGTGCGCTGTCGGCGGTCGCCAGCCAGCTCAACAGCAAGCGCCTGGGCGTCACCACCGTCAGCGACCGGACCGCCGACTACGACGCGATCCGGCCCGACGTGTGGTCGCACCTCGCGTTCGGCCGCGGCTACGGCAGCTACGAGCACACGAGCTACCGGGTCCTCGACATGGAGCTGCTGCGCCAGCTCATCGAGGTGGGCGTCATCGGCCTGCTCGCCTACATCATGCTCGTCGTCGCCGTCGTAGCGGTCGCGCGCGGGCCGATCCGCGCCCGAAGATCCGATGACAGCCCGGTGGCGCTCGTCGTCGCGGCGGTGGCGGTGTGCTTCCTCATGGTCTCGACGCTCTTCGATGTCATGTCGTTCCCGCACGTCCCGTACCTCTTCCTATGGATGGCGGCGCTGCTGGCCGTGATGACCGGCCCCGGGAGCGCGACGGAGCAGGCGCCCGCGCTGTCGCGGGCGGTGCCCGCGCGGCTGCCGGCCGGCGCGGGCCATGACACCTCGACGCCCAAGGAGCCGGCATGGAGCTCCTGAGCGTCCTGCGCGTCCTCGCGCGGCGGCCCCTGCTGATCGTGCTCGGCATGCTGGCGGCCGCGGTCGGCGGCTTCTTGGCGACCGGACCGATCTCCGTCGGTCCGTTCGGCACCCCGAAACGCCATTCGATCGTCGCGCACGCGCAGATCCAGATCGACACGCCGAAGTCGCAGATCGTCGACCTCGAGGCGAACACCTCCGCCATCGGGACCCAGACGGTGATGCTCGCCGATCGGCTTCCCAAGCGCGACCTGCTGACGGCGATCGCCCGGACCGCCGGCATCGCACCCTCGCGGCTCGCCGTGCTCCCCACCGACGCGGCGCAGCCGGCATGGGTGAGCCCGCTCTCGACCCGCGCCGCCGAGCTCGCCTCGACGACGGAGCGCGCCTACGTGCTGAAGGTGACGGCCACCAGCGACTTCCCGGTCATCACCGTCGAGGCCGCCGGGCCCGACCGCGCGACCGTGGCACGGCTCGCCCGCGCGCCGACCGCGGTCCTGCAGCGGCTGACCGCGGAGGGCGCGGCCAACGCGAAACGCCGGCTCTCGGTCCAGGCGCTCAGCGGCGTGGAGTTCGACGACGACGTCGTCAGCGGCGGGCGCCACGCCCTCGTCGGCGCGCTCGTATTCGTCGTGCTGGCGGTGATGTGGTGCTTCGCGATCGTCGTCGCGACCGGCGTCGCGCGCTGGTGGCGCACCGCCCCGGGCGACGCGCCGCCGCCGCCATCTTGCCATCTGAGCAAAAGGCCGATTCCCCTGCGCAACCGCATTACACCGTTAAATCGTGCTTTAGCGAGAGCTAGTAGGTTCGCTATCCGCATGGCGAGGCGAATCGACATACGCGTCCGGCTGCTGGGCACTGCGGCGATCGCAGGAGCCGCCCTGCTCGCCGCGCTTCCCGGGGCCACCGCGTCCACCGACAAGGCCGGCGACGCCCGGCACGCTCGCCGGCGTCTTCGCCGACGCGCAAGGGGGCGACACGATCCTCCTGGCGAGCGGCGACTACGGGAAGTTCGACGGCGCGCTCGAAGTCCGGCGAGGTCGTCCTGCGGGCGCAGCCGGGCGCCACCGTGACCTTCGACCTGCTGCGCTTTCGCCCGGCGGCGAACATCACGATCGACGGCGTGACGATCAAGGAGATGGAGATCGGCGGCAGCGAGACGAAGAACATCGTCGTGCGCAACTCCGACGTGCCCGGCCAGACGACGTTCTCGCACCGAGGAGCTGCACAACGCCAACATCCTGCTCGACCACAACGTCCACCACGACTGGAACAAGACCGACGCGTGCCAGTGCGGCGAGGGACGCATCTCGCTGCAGGGCTCGGGCACCGAGCCGACGGGGATCACGATCCAGAACAGCGAGTTCCGCGGCGGCATGAGCGACGGCATCCAGAACGGCTCGAACGGGACGAGGATCCTCTACAACACGTTCCACGACCTCGTCCCGGGCTCCGCCGACGGCGTGCACACCGACGCGATCCAGCTCTACGGGTCCCGCAACACGCTGATCAAGGGCAACTACTTCCACGACGTCGGCGCCCAGCAGATCATGTCGCCGGACGGCGCCGACCACGAGATCATCGAGGACAACGTCTTCGGGCCCGGCGACTACCCGTACGCGATCACGCTGTGGTCAGACGACGGCTCGATCATCCGCCACAACACGATGGTGCCGGGCTCCTGCTGGTTTCACCTGCCGTGCGGGATCGTCACGCTCGGCCAGAAGGACTCCTGCCGCTACGCGGACGAGTGCGACACCGGGCGCGGCACGGTGATCGAGAACAACATCATGGCCGACGTCGGGATCGGCGAGGGCAAGGCCGACTTCACGTCGCAATCGAACCTCCTGCAGGCTGCGAGCGCGAAGGGCGCCCGCGGCCTGATCGGCAAGCCGCAGTTCGTCGGTGGCGCGCATCCGACGACGTATGCCGGCTACCGGCTCGCGCCGGGATCGCCCGGGCGCGGCGCCGCCAGCGACGGCGGCGACCTCGGGATCCGCGTGAGCGCCGGCGCCGCCCCGCCGCCGGCGGCGCGGACCTCCTCGATCCGCGTGCTGTCGAGCCTGCGCGCGATCCGCAGGACCGGCAGGCTGCGCCTGCGGATCCGCACGACGACCACCGGCGTCGTCGTCGTCTCGAGCAGCGTGCGGCCCGGTCGCGCGATCTCGTCCTGGAAGGGCAGGCACTCGCGCACGGCGATCAGGCTGCGCACGGTCTCGCTCGGCAGGCGCAACGCCGGCGCGCGCACGGTGACGATCAAGGTCGGACGCGGGACGCGCCTGACGCTCGGTCGCTCGCGCAGCGCCCGGCTGTCGGTGCGGCTGCAGCGTCGGCTCCGCGGTCACGTCCGCGAAGCTGACCATCAAGCGCTGAGCGGGCACGGCGCCGGCTCAGGCGCGCATGACCGCCGCCCTGCGCTCGGGGCGGTGAGCGTGGCGCGCTTGTGTTCGCATGCAACACATCCGCGCCATCGTCCCGCGCGGCAAGGCGCCCAGGGCCGCAGAGCGGCCGGGGTTTGCCCTGAACCGTCCATCCGCTGGACGCAACCGTCGAACCCCCTGGGGCTCTCACCGAGCAGCACGCCGCGGCCTGCGCCGAGCGCCACGAGGCCGGCACTTGCACTCCTTCATCGATGCCGTACACGAGCGCCCCGGCCTCCACTCCGGTCGAGACCAATCCCGCACCGGCGCGGTGCCAGCCAGCTCGCACGCGGCGGGATGCACGCGAGCCATCACCTCCTCCCGGCGATGAGCCCGGGGCGCGGCCGACCGACCGGGTCAGGCGGCGCCGCGGCGGCGCTCAGGGCGCTCGGGGCGCTCGGGCAACTCCGGGACCTCCACGAGCTCGGGCGGAGACGACGCCCGCTGCGACGTCGCGGGCGGAAGCTCGGCGAAGTCAGCGCCGCCTCGACGGGCGTGCGGAGCCGTCCCCCACGCCGGCTGGGACGGCGCGCGGGCGTTGCGCTGCTCCTCGGCAGCCGCCTCACGCCAGCTGCGCGAGAGCCGCGTGCCGAACACGAGGCCCGCGCACCACAGGCCGAAGATGAAGACCGCGGCGAGGATCGCGAACAGGCGCCGCGGGCCGCGTGCGACCGTCGCGAACCGGGCGGGGCCGAGCGGGCTGATGACGAGCTGGCGCGCGTCGGGCACCTTGTCGGTGGCGGCGACCGTCTTCAGGTAGACCTTCAGCTCTTCGACGGCAGCCGTCGAGATGCGAGCGGCGACCTCGGGAGACGGCGCCTGGGCGTTGGCCGTGATGATCGGCAGGACCTCGTTGAAGTTGATCGTGAGCGTGGTCGCCTTCTGGCCATCGGAGGCTCGCGTCCAGCGCGTTCTTCGTCTTCGGCAGGTCGACCGAGGGCGCCGTCGCGATCAGCCTGCGCGGGTTGACGCCCGCGCGCCGCGCGATCCGCTCCTTCAGCGGGCTGATCGCCATGAGGTTGGCAAGCAGCCGCGCCCGGGACGCGAGGCCCCCGACGTCGGTCAGCGCCTGTCCCCCGCCGAGATCGGCGACCTGCGACTTCGGCGAGTCGACCAGCATCTCCGCCGAGGCGATTCCGACGTTGTACTGACGGCTCTCGAACTTCGGCGGCATGCCGCTGACGTCTGTACGCCATGACGATGCCCACGACGACCGCGAGTCCGATCCCCGACGGCCAGCAGAAGACGCTGGCGCCAGAGCAGCCTGAGAACCGTGACGGCGTCCATGCCGATAACAGCCTAGGCCACTGCCGCTTCGGGCGCGGCGTTGAGCACGATCGGCTCGCCACCGCGCATGAGCGACATCTCGACGGCTTCCATCGCCGTCACGACGTCGACGCCGAGCTGCGCGTGCGACACGGGCTTCGAGCCGGTCAGCATCGCGCGGGCGAAGTCCTGCAGCTCGAGCCCGAGCGGCTCGGCCGGCTCGACACGCGGGATGACGACGTCGCCGCTGCGGTAGGTGAGCTGGTACTCGCCGAAGCTCTCGGGCGTGCTGAACTCCATGCCGCGGTCGTAGAGGCGCACGGGCTCGTCGGACAGGGTGTCGTCATAGGAGATCATCCGGCGGCTACCAACGATCATCATCTGGCGAACCTTCCGCGGCGCGAGCCACGAGACCTGGATATTGGCCGTCGTGCCGCCCTCGAACGTCAGCGTGATGAACGCCGTCTCGGGAACGTTCTCCTGGAAGATGTTACGCGCGGACGCCGACACCTGCACCACCGGCCGGTCGAGCCAGTGCATGAGGATCGACAGGTCGTGCGGCGCGAGATCGCAGACCACGCCGTCGGGCTGGTAGTTGCCGAGGTTCATCCGCGACGACGTCACGAAGTAGACCTCGCCCACGGCGTCCTCGTTGATGAGGTCGCGGACCTTGTTGACGGCCGGGCTGTAGAGGAACGTGTGGCCGGGCATGATCACGAGGCCGCGCTGGTCGGCGAGCTCCTTGAGCTCACGTGCCTGCGCGGACGTCTTGGCCATCGGCTTCTCGACGAGGACGTGCTTGCCCGCCTGCAGCGCCCGCTTGCACAGCGAGTAGTGCGTGCTCGGCGGCGTCGCGATGACGACGGCGTCGAGCGCCGGGTCGAGCAGCAGCTCGTCGAAGTCCGACTCGATCGCGACGCCGGGCATCCGCGCCCGGAACGCGTCCGCGCGCTGGGTGTCGCGCTCGCAGAGCGCGGCGAGCTGCATCGACGCCGACGAGGTCACGTTGCGGACGAGGTTCGGTCCCCAGTAGCCGTATCCCACGACGGCGACGTTCAGCGGACTGAGCTCGTCGCGCTCGCCGTGGTGACGGACGAACCGCTTGCCCTCCATGTTGCCTACTGCCCTCATGCACGCCTCCTGTCAAACGTCAGAACTGCCTGGACTACTCGTGCCGTCTCGTCCTCGGACATGCCGGGGAAGAGTGGCAGGGTGCAGATCTCGCTCAGCCAGACGCTCCGCCACAGGCAGGCTGCCGGCGGCGAGGCCAAGATCCGCATAGGCCCCGACTCGGTGAATCGGGACCGGGTAGTGGACGGCAGTGTTGACGCCCTCCGTGGTGAGGTGCTCGCGAAGCCCGTCCCGGTCTTCGCTGCGCACGATGAACAAGTGGTAGACGTGGTCCGCGCCCTCGCAGGCGAGGCTCGGCAGGCCGACGCTCGATCCCTCGAGGCCCGCTCGCAGCGCGGCGCCGAGGCGCCGGCGCTCGTCCGTCACCGCGTCGAGGTCGCGAAGCTTGATCCGCAGGACGGCCGCCTGGAGCGCATCCAGCCGTGCCGTCGTGCCGACGATCTGGTGGTGGTAGCGCGGGCGCTCGCCGTGGCAGCGCAGCAGCCGGACGCGATCGGCGAGCTCGGCGTCGGCCGTGACGATCGCGCCGCCGTCGCCCCACGCGCCGAGGTTCTTCGTCGGGTAGAACGAGAAGCAGCCGATGTCGCCGAAGGTGCCGACGCGCTGGCCGCGCAGCAGCGCGCCATGCGCCTGGGCGGTGTCCTCGACGACGCGCAGGTTGTGCTCGCGGGCGACCGCGAGGATCGGGTCCATGTCGACCGTCGAGCCCATGAGGTGCACCGGGATCACGCAGCGCGTGCGCGGCCCGATCGCCGCCTCGACGCCGGCTGCCGTCATGAGGTGCGAGTCCGGATCGACGTCGATCGGGCGCGGCGTCGCGCCGACGAGGCTGACCGCCTCGGCGGTCGCGATGAACGAGTTCGCCGGGACGATGACCTCGTCGCCGCGGCCGATGTCGAGCGCGCGCAGGGCGAGCACGAGCGCCTCGGTGCCGGACGAGAGCCCGACGCTGTGCTCGATCGCGTTGTAGGCGGCGAACTCGGCCTCGAAGGCCTCGACCTCGTGCCCGAGCGTGAAGGCGCCGGTCGACGCCACCCGCGCGACGGCCTCGAGCATCTCCTCGAAGCGCGCCGGGTCGGTGTTGTCCAGGCGCATGACCGGGATCGGCCCCGCGTCGCGCAGGGCCGTATCGGACCCTCCTGTCCTCATGCCGCCACCGCCATCCGGCCGCGGGCCGCGGTCAGGGGCGTGGAGTCCAGCCGCTCGAGCTCGGCGCACAGCGCGCGCCGGCCGCGGTGGTGCAGACCGTAGACGGAGCTGTTCGTGCGGCCGAGCTGCTCGGCGATCTCGACCGGGCGAGAGGCCCAGCACATGGCGCAGGACGACGACCTGGCGCTGATCCTCGGGCAGCGCGGCAAGCGCAGCGTGCAGCGAGCGAGCGCGCTCGGGCGCGTCGTCGCAGATCGCGTCGTCGGGTCCGAAGATCTCCTCGGCGGGCGTCGTGCGGCGGGCGCGGACGGCGTCGACGGCGACGTTGTGCGACATCCGCAGCAGCCAGGCGACGAAGGGCACGCCGCGCTGCTCGTACTTGGCGATCGCCGTGATGAGCTTGGCGAACACCTGCTGCGTGACGTCCTCGGCATCGTGGTGGTCGCGCACGATCGTGCGGACGTAGCCGTAGACGTTGTCGGCGTAGCGCATGTACAGGAAGCGCACCGCGTCACGGTCGCCCTGCTTGGCGCGCGTGACCGCCCGGCTGACAAGACGCTCGATCTCCGGTGACGTGTCGACCGTGGACTTGGCGACGAGTCGATCCTTCGTCCCGCCGGCCCATGGCGTGTTCGCCTCAGGCATCGGGAGCGCTCTCCGTGGCTCGCGGTTCATGTGATCTGGTCCCCTGTTCTCTGTGTTCGTGTCCGGCCCCGCCTCATGCGGGACACAGGTCCGACGCTCAGCAGGCAACTGCTTCAGCCGCCGTAACGAGGTTGTTGACATGGGCGTAGTGGCTGGCCTCTGTGCGATTGGCCACACCGAGCTTGCGATACGTGTTGGACAAGTGGAACTTCACCGTCTGCTCGGTGACCCAGAGCATCCGGGCGATCTGCCCGTTCGTCGCGCCCTCGGCGACGAGTCCGAGGATCTCCTTCTCGCGCAGGGTCAGGGGGCAGTCCACGATCACGGCTGCCGGTCGGCGCTCGAAGCGGTGGACGACGTTGCCGCGCACGACCTCGCGCAGCATCGTGCCGAGGCTGACCGGATGCATGGTCTTCGACAGCACCGCGTGTGCTCCTGCCTCGAAGGCCTGGTTCATCCATGCGTCGTTCATGCGCAGCGTCAGCAGCAGGCGCTGGGCCGTGGGCATGTGCTCGGCCGCGTCGCGCAGGCGGGCCAGCGCGTGGTCGGGATTGCGGGCCTCGTCGGCACGCGGATCGTGCATGTCGTCGACGAGGACGACGTCCGGGCGCAGCTCCAGCAGCGCGTCGCGAGCGGGGACGCGGCCGTCGATGACGCCGACGACCTGAAATCCGGCGGTCTGCTTGAGCGCGAGGCGGATGGCATGCGCGACCAACGAGTGGTCGGCGACGATCAGTAGGCGATTCATGCCGAAACCCCTCTGCTGCGCTGAGTGTGGGTGTTCACTGCTCGCTCCCTTCCGTGGTCGCGTACGCATCCGGCGGAGGGATGAGGCCGAGGCCCAGTCCGACACCGGAGTGGAGTATGAGGTCGGCGGCCTCGTTGCGCGAGCGGACGCCGAGCTTCGAGAAGGCCGAAGAAAGATGGCACTTAACGGTGCTCTCCGCGAGGAAGAGCTTGGCGGCGATCGTCTTGTTGCTCATCCCCATGACGACCATGCCGAGGACCTGCTTCTCGCGACCCGAGAGGGTTGGGCGGTCCACCTCGTGGCGCCCGGCCGCCGGAACGGCGGTCTGGCCGGCGAGGACGGCGCGGACGGTCAGCGTCAGCGTCGACTCGACCTCGTTCTCGAAGACGACGCCGTCGGCGCCGGCCTCGAGCGCACGGCGCACCCCGCGCCGCGAGTCCTCTGGCATGACCGCGATGAGGTGCGTGTTCGGCAGGCTCTTGCGCAACCGGCGCATCTGGTGATCGCGCTCGGTGATCCCGCGCCCGAAGGCGACGACGAGCACGTCCGGGCTGGGAACGTCGCCGTGACCGAGATCCTCGACGTCGAGGACGCGCGTCTCCACGCACAGGCCGTCGCTCTCGAGAACCGCCTCGATCCGCTTGGTCGCGAGCTCATCGTCGGCGAGCGCCGCTATGACCGGCGGGCACCCAACACGTGCCGTGCATGGATCTTTGAGGTTCGCGCTCATCGAACTTCCGTGTTCTTGCGAAGTACGCGCTTCGTGCCGTTCGGCCCGCGTACGATCGCTGCATCTCGCAGCATGTCTTTGCCCCTATCCGTTGGCCCCTGGCCACCACGTGGCCGTCAACGTCTAGGACAGTCGCAGAGCCGTTGCCCCGTTACATCGGGGCTAGCCCCCAGGTTTGGTTCCGTTGTCCGCGCATCGGTTGCGGGCTCTACCCAGGCGAATCTGCACCGCGATCCGCAGAGGTCGTGCAGCCCACGGTGCGGGATCCTGCACCGCTACCGGGCGGTCTCGTCGGCCTCGAGCAGCCGCAGCCAGACCTCGCTGCGGGTCGGAAACGCGGGCACGCAGTCCCACAGCCGGGCGATCGGAACCTCGGCGGTCACCGCGATCGTCGCGGCGTGCAGCCAGTCGGCGACCTCGAAGCCGACGAACGTCGCGCCGACGATCACGTCCCGCGCGGTGTCGACGACGAGCTGCGCGCTGCCGGGCGTCCCACGCCCGACGAAGCTCGCGCCGGCCGTGCCCGAGCTCGGGTAGGCGACCGTCCGCACGTGCAGCCCCGCCTCGCGCGCCGCGGCCTCGGTCATGCCGACCGCCGCGACCTGCGGATCGGTGAAGATCGACGCGCGGCGAGCCGGGACCGTCCTGCGCCGCGCGCGCGTCGCCGCCGTCGATCACGAGGCTCGCGACGCGCGCCTGGTACTTGCCCATGTGGGTCAGCAGCGCGCGTCCGTTGACGTCGCCGATCGCGTACAGCCACGGATGGCCGTCGACGCACATGCGGTCGTCGACGTGCAGGCACCGGCCGGGCTCGAGGCCGATCGCCTCCAGCCCGATCGATCGCGGTCGCGGGGCGGCGCCCGACGGCGACGAGCAGCTCGTCGCCGACGAGCTCGCGCCCGTCCTCGAGCGTCGAGCGTCACCTCGCCGCCGGCGGCCGGCCGCTGGACCTGCGTCGCCGTGACCCCGGTGAGCACCGCGACCCCGTGCTCGCGCAGCGCCGCGTCGACCGCCTCCGCCGCGAACGGCTCCTCGCGCGCGAGCACACGCGGTCCGCCTTCGACGAGCGTGACCGACGAGCCGAGCGTCGCGAAGGCCTGTCCGAGCTCGACGCCGGCGACGCCGCCGCCGAGCACGAGCAGGCGCGGCGGGACGACCTTGCTCGTCGTCGCCTCGCGATTCGTCCACGGGCGCGCATCCGCGAGACCCGGGATCGGCGGGATCGCCGGCTCGCTGCCCGTGGCGATCGCGACCGCGCGGCGCGCCCGCAGCAGCTCGTCGCCTGCCCGGACGAGCCGCTCGCCCTCCAGGCGGCCGTGCCCGCGCACGATCGTGACGCCGCGATCGGTCAACCACGGGACCTGCTGTGCGTCGTCGAGGTCATGGATGATCTCGTCGCGACGGCGCAGGACGGCGTCGACGTCGAGCCCGCCCGTCACCGCCTCGCGCACGCCCGGCACGCGCCGCGTCTCGCCGAGCAGCTCCGCCGGCCGCAGCAGCGCCTTGGAGGGCATGCAGGCATAGAACGAGCACTCGCCGCCGATCAGCCGCGACTCGACGATCGCCGTCTCGTGCCCGCGCTCGGCGAGGCGGCCCGCGAGCACCTCGCCCGCCGGCCCGGCACCGATCACGATGACGTCGAACTCGCGCTCGCCCATGACCGCAGGAGCCTAGATGCGCCGGCGCTCCGGTGCCCGCGCGATCGGCGATCGGCGGCGCCGGGTCTCGGGCAGGCGTCCGCGCCGGCGCAGCGGGCGGGCTATAATCGCCGCCCTCGCGGATGTAGCTCAGTTGGCTAGAGCGTCTGCTTGCCATGCAGAAGGTCGAGGGTTCGAGTCCCTTCATCCGCTCTCACGAAAGCCCCGCACAAGCGGGGCTTTCGCGTTCCCCGGGGCATCGTGCGCGTCCTCATCGGCTGGATTCGTGCCCACAGCGTGCCCGCGGTTATCCGTCGCAGCGTCGTAGGCGTCGAGCAGGCCCCGGTCCTGATCCTCGGCGTCGCGCACCAGGTGGCCGTACGTCGCGTCGATCATGCGCACGCTTGTCCCCATCACCCGGCTCCAGACATCGTAGCTTGCGTCGCAGGCCGGGCAATGCACCGCGATGCTGGCGATCAGCGCGGCGAGGAGATCCCGCGGCGCGACGGGAACCGCAACCCCACACCCAACGCAGTGCAGGCCGAGAGAGTAGTGGTGGAGACGCTGCGGGATAGCAGGTTCTGGACTGCGCATGCGATCCAACGAAGATAATGCCGAGCGCACATGGTGCGGTCACAGAACTCGACTCGACGAAGCCTAGACCGACCTTCGGCCTTGTACATCGGCGGTCGTCAGGCGCTCCCCCGGCGGCATAGCGTCCGCGGCTGAATAACGCCTGCCGGACAACGTGTTGAGCCAACAACCCGTCTCATTAGGCAAGCAGATCTCTGGAAGTGCAGGTGTTGCAGTCAGGATCGATCGCCGCTTGCCCATGACCACACTCAGGTCACGATCGTCCCTGGCCGGCGACAATCATGGTCGGCAAGTTCTGTCAAAGCGGAGTCAAGTCGAGTGCCAGCGCGATCCAGCGCGCTTTCGTGCCGCGCACCCACAGCCTCAATGTCCTTAAATGTCGGCGTCACAGGTAATATTTCACCCATCTCTCGTAGCATCATGCGAAACTCGTGCACATAGCTGTCAGCGCTTCGACGGGCATCTTGTGCCACGTTACGAAGAGCGTTCGGCGACGGCTTCGCAAGCAGCACGTCTAAACGCTGATCGACTGCTTCAATCAGACGGCGGAAGCTCGACACCACCATAGCCCGCTCGTACGTCCCTTCGGCAGTAGGCGTCAGCGCTCTACCGAAACCTTGGCTAAAAAGCACCCGAATCTCCTTGCAGACCGCCACTACCTGATGCTCATAGCGAGCGCGCGCCGTGTCGTCACCATTGTTCTGCATCTGTAGAGAGTAACCGCCTACAAGGAACGCAACACCCAGCAGGCCCAGGAGAACTCGAACGCGTCGACTCGCCAGCTCAGGGATATCAATGTTGAGCGCACTTATTCCACCGCCGATTAACGCCGCCAGCAATGAGACTACGCCGGCTGTCGCCAAGACCGTGTTCACGCTAAGAACACGTCGGTCAGCGCCATCCGACGGCTCGACTGGACACGACAGTCACGGCGCGCCCAGCCTGCCGCATGTAAAAGTTCCACGACCGACCTCCGGTTACCTTTCCCCCTAAACACGGCAAATGGTACACCTGTATTGCGTGGTCGCAAGGAACGAGGCTACGCTCTACTGAACGTGCCCGTGTTTTTGCATAGGCTTGCGAGAGCAATACAGCGCAAGGGCCGCTTGACGGCAAGCACATGCCCCCTCTGGAAGTCATTCCAATGTGCTCATCGGCCTGTCCATGCTTAGCGCCGCTAGAGGCGCGCGTTGTGTAGCACGTTCGAGCCACGCTGCGCATCTGTCGGGTCTCAGGAGATGCTTGACAGATCGGTGTCGGGAGATGCTTGACGCTGGGCCTAGGTTCGTAGGCGTCCTGGTGTTCACGATCTAGATCTGTTGGGGATGGTTGGTCCCCGGTCTGACGCTTGAAGAGAGTGCTGGTCGGTCTGGGGAGCGTTGGTGGTGGCGGCTGCCTTTGATGACGACGACGGGGTTGGTGGTCGTGCGGCGGATGGTGCGGGTCTCGTCGTCGAGCTCGATCGCGAGGGTGTGCTCGCAGACGTGGACGGTGACGATGCGTCCGGTGTGGGTGCGTCCGAGCGCGACGGTTTGGCGGCAGATGCAGATCGTGCCGGTCGTGCTAACGCGGCGCTGGACGGTGACCGGTTCGGCGCGTGGCCGGGGTGGCGGGCCGGCGGGGCGTGCGCCGCGTAGCCGGACGGCTTGCTGGGGGTGAGTGGGTTGGGGCGGGCTCTGAGCAGCTCGCGGGTGTCGGGATCGAAGACAGCAGCGTGGCGGTCTCGATGCGGATCGTGACGTGGCGGCCGCGGAGGATCTCGGCGGCGAGGACCTGGCGGCCGGCGAGCGAGACGATCCCCGCGTTTGAGACGCTGCGATCGACCTCGATCGCGCCGCCGCCATCGGGTTCGACGGGCGGCAGTGGCGACGGACCCGCGGGGCCGGCGCCGTCATGGGCGAGCTGTTTCAGATCGGCGCTGCTGAGCTGCGAGCGCAAGCTCTTGACGCGGGCACCGCCGATCGAGAGGTGGATGACGTCGACGCTGGCCCAGAAGCGGACGGTCTGGCCGGCCCGGGCGGGGCCGAGCCAGAACTGGCGGCCGGCGACCGACAGGTTTCCCGACGGCGGGACGACGCGATCAAACTCGACCGGCCCGCCATCTGCGACCGGGACCGCGCCGGCGTCGAGGGCACGTTCCGCGGTCGGCGTCGTCGCCGGCTCGGAGACGGGGCCAGCCCTGCGGGGAGCCATATCGGCAGCAGCTCGCGCTGCTCGTCCGGAGCGGGCTGGAAGCGCTGCGCGGGGGTGACCGGCGCATGGATCTCGAGCGCCTGATGCGGCCGGCTGGCGTTGTACTCGCGCACCCAGTCATCCAGCGCGGCCTGCGCCTCGAGCAGCCCGGTGAACGGGCGCGCGTCGTCGAGCAACTCGCGGCGCAGCGTCTGATGGAAGCGCTCGATCTTGCCGGTCGTCGTCGGCGACCGCGGCTGCGTGAGGCGATGCGCAATGCCGTTGCGGCGGCAGATCTTGTCAAACAACACCTCGCCGCCTTGGCCGAAGCGATCGGTGAACTGCTTGCCGTTATCGGTCAGCACCTCCTCCGGCACCCCACACCGCGCCAGCGCCGCGGAGAACGCCAGACACGTCGCGCGGCCGGTCGCACGCTCGACCACCCGCGCGATCACGCAATCGCGCGAGTGATCATCCACGCCGGTCACGATCCGCGCCTCACGCACCTCACCGCTCGTCGTGTCGACCAGCCGCGGCCCATAGACGATGTCCAGTTGCCAGAGCTGCATCGCCGCCGGGCGCTGCCAACGCACATACTCCGAGCGCTTCTTGCGCCGCGACCGACCCACGACCAGGCCATGACGCACGAGGATCCTGTGCACCGTCGCACGCGACGGCACCGGATCCGGCACTGCCGGACTGCGCATCAGCTCGTGCACGATCCGCTGCGCACCCCACTTCGGATGCGCCCTGCGCAACTCACACACCAACGCCTCGACCTGCGCCGACGCCTGACTGGGGCTTGACCGCGACCGCTGCGAACGATCCGCCAGACCCGCCAGCCCGCCATCGCGATACCTGGCCATCCACGAGTGCACCGACTGCCTGGACACACCCACCTCCGCCGCGACCTCGGTCACCCGCACGCCATCCAGCACCGCCATCACCGCCCTGTACCGCTGCTCGACAACAGACAACGCCACCAACGCCCATCCCGGCCTCCCGCGCCAAAGCACAAGAGCCGATCACGACCAGCGGCGTCAAGCATCTCCTGACACTCACCCGTAAAGCATCTCCCGAGACAGGACAGTGCCGCCGCAGTCGTCATGTGGAGAGTTTCTCTACTTCCTCAAGTGGCGCGCTTCGCGCGCCGCCGGCCGTGCCGGTCCGGCGGCGCAGAGCGCCGGCGGCCGGCCCGGCCCGCACGACCGCGGATAGAGCTGCCCCAGGCCACGTCGAACGCCAACCGGTGCTGCGCGAGGACGGCAAGGAGGAGCCCGAGTGCTACGAGACCCGCCTCTGCAGCGAGGGCCAGGAAGGGCTTGCCCTGCGCGAGGTGGACGTATCCGGGCCCGCCCGGTCGGGCCGCCGTCGGCGCCATGCGCGCGGGAGGAGGGGCCCGGCGGCAATCGTGGTCGCGAGACCGATGACGGTGAGGGTGGCGTGCATCCGCGCGTTGATGAGATGGGCGTGGAGGGTCTCGAGGGAGATCGCGATCGTCATGACGCCGCCGCATTGCATGAGCGCACCGATCGCGCGTGCGTCGGTGGGGTCGAAGCCAACGGTTCGAGCCGTGAGGTAGGCGGCGGCGAGCTTGAGGGCGATCACGGTGACAAGGATGAGCAGGACGGGTGCGAGCACGTCGGAGGTCAGCTCGCGCAGGTCGGTGTGCAGCGCGGCGAGGCCGAGGTAGACGGGCAGACCGACGCGTCGCACGGCGATGCCGAGCCGGCGCTCGAGGGCGAGCGCGGTGACGCCGTCCTTGTTGACGGCGACGCCGACGATCAGCGGCCCGATCAGCAGGCTGGACAGCAGCTCGTCGCCGGCCAGCGCTGACACCAGCGTGAGCGCCACGACGGCGAACGGCGCGACAGCGGGTCGTAGCGAGAGCGGGCGCGCGCGGATTATCGCCAGGACGATCGCGAGCACGACGAGCCCGGCCCCGACGCGCAGCGCGACGCGCCCGCCCGCCGGCACATCGCCGCCGTCGATCGCGACGGCTGCCGCGATCAGCGCCAGTGCGGTTGCGATTGTCGCGGCGACGATCACGATCGAGCCGACGGCGCTGTGCGCCGTCGCGCGGTCCTCGACGATCCGCGCGACGATCGGCAGCCCGTTGGCCGCAAGCGCCGCGGCGAGCGCGAGCACGAACGCGCTCACGCTCACCCCGGGTGGCTTCCACCCCTGGGCGTCCGCCAGCAGCGGCCCCGCGACGAGCGCCAGCGCCAGCATTGCGCAGATCGTCGTAGCCGCGAGCAGCGCGACGGCGCGGGCGCGCCTGCGCATCGGCGCCGGATCGACCGTGATGCCGACGAGCAGCATGTACAGCACGAGGCCCAGCCCGCCGACGACGCTCACGAGCGCCAGCGCGGTCTGCGGGAACAGGTCGGCGATCCTGCCCTCGGCCAGCTGTCCCGGCACGACATCGGCGATCTGGCCCCCGAGCAGCAGCCCGGCCGCGAACACGGCCGCCATCTCACCCCCGATGCGCGGCTGACGCAGCCGCTGCATGACCGTGCCGCCGACCCATGCGATCGCCGCGATCGCGGCGACGTCCAGCAGCGCGAGCAGCCAGTCAGGCGGCACGCCCCACCCCCGTCCGCCGGCCCCGGCGGGCGCCCGGCGTCGTCACGCCGGCGTTCGCTCGCCGATGCTTCGCATCAGAAAGTCGATGATGTCACGCAGGCGTGCCCCCGGGGTGAATACCGCGGCGACCCCGAGCCGCTCGAGCTCGGGGATGTCGTGGCCGGGAATCGTGCCGCCGACGGTGACGACCACGTCGTCGACGCCTTGCTCTCGCAGCAACGTCACGATCCGCGGAACCAGCGTCATGTGGGCCCCGGACAGGATCGACAGGCCGATGGCATCGGCGTCCTCCTGGATGACGGTCTCGACGATCTGCTCCGGGGTCTGGTGCAGACCTGTGTAGATGACCTCCATGCCGGCATCGCGCAGCGCGCGCGCGATGATCTTCGCGCCTCGGTCATGCCCGTCGAGTCCGGGCTTGGCGACGACGACGCGGAGCTTACGAGCGCCGGCGGCCTCCATCTCAGTAGACCGGCGTTTCGAGGTATCCGCCCCACACGTCCCGCAGAGCGGCGACGATCTCGCCCTCGCTGGCGTGGGCGCGGGCGCAGTCAAGCAGCGCCGGCATGAGGTTCGTGCCCGCACGCGCGGCGCCCTCGCGCAGGTCGGCGAGGGTGGTCGCGACGGCGGCCGCGTCGCGTCGGGCGCGCACGCCCTGCAGGCGGCCGAGCTGCTTGCGCTCGAGCGCGGGATCGATTCGCAGGGTCGCGATCTGCGCATCGTCCTGGCCGTGGAAGCGATTGACGCCGACGACGACACGCTCGCCCGCATCGATCGCGCTCTGCAGCTCGTAGCTCGCATCGGCGATCTCGCGCTGGGGGAAGTTCTGCTTGACGGCCTCGACCATCCCGCCGAGCTCGTCGATCCGGCGGAAGTAGTCGCAGGCGAGCTGCTCGAGGCGCTCGGTCAGCGCCTCGACGAAGTACGAACCGCCGAGCGGGTCGATCGTGTTCGCGACTCCGGTCTCGTGCGCGATGACCTGCTGCGTGCGCAGCGCGATCTGGACAGCTTCCTCGGTCGGCAGCGCGAGCGCCTCGTCGTAGGAGTTCGTGTGCAGCGACTGCGTGCCGCCGAGCACGCCGGCGAGCGCCTCGATCGCGGTGCGAACGATGTTGTTCAGCGGCTGCTGAGCGGTCAGCGACACGCCTGCCGTCTGCGTGTGGAAGCGCATCAGCCATGACTTCGGGTTGCGCGCGCCGAAGGTCTCGCGCAGCTCGCGCGCCCAGATGCGCCGCGCGGCGCGGTACTTGGCGATCTCCTCGAAGAAGTCGATCTGGGCGTTGAAGAAGAAGCTCAGGCGCGGCGCGAAGTCGTCGACGTCCAGGCCGCGCTCGAGCGCCTGCTCGACGTACGTCAGGCCGTCCTTCAACGTGAACGCAAGCTCCTGCGCGGCGGTCGACCCAGCCTCGCGGATGTGGTAGCCGGAGATCGACACCGGATGCCAGCGCGGCATGTCCGTCGCGCACCACTCGACCATGTCCCCGAGCAGTCGCATCGCCGGATCGATCGGGAAGCACCACTCCTTCTGGGCGATGTACTCCTTGAGGATGTCCGCCTGGATCGTGCCGCTCAGCCGCTCGGCCGGGATCCCGCGCTGCTCGGCCGCGACGACGTAGAAGGCGAGCATGATCGCCGCCGGCGCGTTGATCGTCATCGACACGCTGACCTCACCGAGGTCGATGCCCTCAAAGAGCGTCTGCATGTCGTCGGGCGTGTCGACCGCGACTCCCTCCCTGCCGACCTCTCCCAGCGACAGCGGATGGTCGGAGTCGTGCCCCATCAGCGACGGCATGTCAAACGCCGTCGAGAGGCCCTGCTGGCCATTGGCGAGGAGGTAGCGGAAGCGCGCGTTGGTCTCCTCGGCCGTCCCGAAGCCCGCGAACTGGCGCACCGTCCAGAGGCGCCCGCGGTACATCGACGGATAGACCCCGCGCGTGAACGGATACGCGCCGGGCAGGCCGATGGCCGCCGGGCCGGGCAGGTCGGCCTCGGTGTAGAGCGCCTTGACCGGCTCGCCGCTGAGCGTCCTGAAGGGCGCTTCCTGCGCACCGGAGAGGCCGTAGGCGGCCTCCCACTCGGCGTACGTCGTCGGCACGGCCGCTGCTGTGGGCGGGTTCATCATGCGCGGGGTCAGCGCAGCGCGCGGGCGATGACGACGCGCTGGATCTCGTTCGTGCCCTCGTAGATCTGCGTGAGCTTTGCGTCGCGCATCATGCGCTCGACCGGATAGTCGGTGACATAGCCGTAGCCGCCGAGCACCTGCACGGCCTCGACGGTGACCTCCATCGCGACGTCCGAGCAGAAGAGCTTCGCCATCGCCGAGTACTTGCCGAGATCGCGCTCGCCACGCTCGGCCTTGGCGGCGGCCCGGTACAGCAGCTCGCGCGCCGCCGCGCAGCGCGTCTCCATGTCCGCGAGCTTGAACTGGATGCCCTGCAGATCGATGATCGGACTGCCGAACGCGATCCGCTCGCGCGCGTAGGCGACGGCGTAGTCGGTGGCGCCCTGGGCGATCCCGAGCGCCTGTGCGGCGATCCCCAGGCGCGAGTGATCGAGCGTGCGCATGGCGATCTTGAACCCCTCGCCCTCCTCCCCGATGAGGTTGGCGGCAGGCACGCGGACGCCCTCCAGCACCGGCTGGCCGGTGGGCGAACCGCGCATCCCCATCTTGTGCTCGAGGCGGCTGATCGAGAATCCGGGCCGGTCGGCTTCGACGAGGAACGCCGAGATCCCGCGCGCGCTGGGAGCATCGGGATCGGTCACCGCGAACACGACGTAGGCATCCGCGACGCCGACGTTCGTGATCCAGTTCTTCGCGCCGTCGATCACCCACGCGTCGCCATCGCGCTTGGCACGCGTGCGCATCGCTCGAGGATCCGAGCCGGCGTCGGGCTCGGACAGCGCGAACGCCGCCAGCCACTCGCCGCTGGCCAGACGCGGAAGGACGCGGGCCTTGAGCTCATCGGACCCCGCCAGCCGAATCGGCAGCGAGCCGAGGTCCTGGACGGCGAGCATCAGCGACGAGGATGCGCACGCCTTCGCAACCTCCTCGATGGCGACGCAGAGCATGAGCGGCCCGGTCCCCGTGCCGCCGTCGGCCTCGTCGAACGGCAGCCCGAAGAGGTCGTGATCTGCGAACAGCCGGCGGATGTCCTCGGGGAACTCGCCGCTGGCGTCGATCGCCGCCGCGCGCGGCGCGACGCGCTCGGCGACGATCTGCCGGATCACTGCGCGAAACGCGAGCTGGTCCTCGGTCAATCCGTAGAGCGGGACGACCTCCGGCGCGGACGTCGTCATCGGCTTGCCAGCGCGGCGGCGCGCGCGGGCGCGTAGTCGTAGAAGCCGCGGCCGGCCTTCCGGCCGAGCGCGCCGGCCGCGACCATCCGCCGCAGCAGCGGCGGCGCCGCGTATTCCTCGCGCCCGTACTCGCCGTGGAGGCTGGCGCAGATGCCCTCGATGACGTCCAGGCCGATGAAGTCACACAGGGCGAGCGGCCCCATCGGGTGACCGCACCCGAGCGTCATCCCGTCGTCGATGTCCTCGCGCGCCGCGTAGCCGGCGTCGTAGAGCCGCACCGCGGAGACGAGGTAGGGGATCAGCAGCAGGTTCACGAGGAAGCCCGCACGGTCCTTGGCACGGATCGCGTGCTTGCCGATCTGGCGCGCGAACGCCTCCGTGGAGGCGATCGCGGCCGGGCTCGTCGCGTAGCCCGCAACGACTTCGACGATCGCCATCACGGGGACCGGGGAGAAGAAATGCAGCCCCAGCACGCGACTGGCGCACGACGTCGCACGCGCCAGCGTCGTGATCGGGATCGACGACGTGTTGGACGCGAGGATCACCTCCGGCTCGAGCAGCGCGTCGAGCTGCCGGAAGACCTCCACCTTCGTCGCGCGGTCCTCCGTGACCGCCTCGATCACGAGCTCCGATCCGATCAGATCCTCAAGGCGCGTCGTGTGCGTGATCCTGTCGATGGCGTCGGCAGCGGCGTCCGCGTCGAGCTTGCCGCGATCGACCGCCTTCGCCAGCGACGCGCCGATGCGCTCGTAGGACCTTGCGAGCGGGGCGCTCTCGGGCTCGTGGACGACCACGCGCACCCCCGCGACCGCCACCGCCTCGGCGATGCCCGAGCCCATCATGCCCGCGCCGACAACTCCGACGGTGTCCATGGCTATGCGACGGCTCCGGCGGTGCTGAGGCCGGCGGCGTCGCGCAGCAGGTCGGCCCGTCCGGTGTGCTCCCACGTGAAGGCATCGTCCTCACGGCCGAAGTGCCCGTAGGCGGCGGTCTTCTGATAGATCGGCCGGTGCAGGTCGAGCTCGTTGCGAAACGCCCCCGGCCGCAGGTCGAAGTGCGCGTCGACCAAGGCACCGATCTTCTCCCGACCGATCTTCTCGGTCCCGAACGTCTCGACCATCGTGCTGACCGGATGCGCCACGCCGATCGCGTATGCGACCTGCACCTCGCAGCGATCTGCCAGCCCGGCAGCGACGATGTTCTTGGCCACCCAGCGCGCCGCGTAGGCGGCCGACCGATCGACCTTCGACGGGTCCTTGCCGCTGAACGCGCCGCCGCCGTGGCGGGCCATCCCGCCGTAGGTGTCGACGATGATCTTGCGCCCGGTCAGGCCGCAGTCGCCGACGGGGCCGCCGATGACGAAGCGCCCCGTCGGGTTGACGAGGAAGTCGCGGCGCAGCGCGTTGGCGTCGTACATGTCCTGTGGCAGGACCGGTACCACGACGGTCTCCCAGAGGTCGTCGATGATCTGCCGGCGCGTGGCGCTCTCGGCATGCTGCGTCGAGATCAGCAGCTTCTCGACGCCGACCGGCACCCCGCCGGCGTAGCGCACCGACACCTGTGTCTTGCCATCCGGACGCAGGTAGTCCAGCGTGCCGTCGTGACGGACCTCCGCCAGCTGCTTGGCCAGCTGATGCGCCAGCGAGATCGCCAGCGGCATCAACGACCGCGTCTCGTTCGTCGCGTAGCCGAACATCATCCCCTGGTCGCCCGCGCCGGCGATGGCGAGCTCGTCGGCATCGGAGGGATCGGACTGCGTCTCGTAGGACCGATCGACGCCCTGCGCGATGTCCGGCGACTGCTTGTCGATCGCGTTCAGGACGGCGCACGAGTCCGCCGAGAACCCGAGGTCGGCGTCGACGTAGCCGATCCCGCGGATCGTGTCGCGTGCGATCGCCTGGATGTCGACGTACGTCTCGGTGGAGATCTCACCGGAGACGACGACCAGGCCGGTGTTGACGAGCGTCTCGCATGCCACCCGCCCGGTCGGGTCGTCGCGCATGACGGCATCCAGCACGCCATCGGAGATCTGGTCGGCGACCTTGTCGGGATGTCCCTCGGTCACCGACTCGGAGGTGAAGAGGTACTCGTGTTGCGAGAAGCTACTCATGCTGGTGCTCCTGATCGGGTGTCGTGGACGTGCTGGTCATCACCGGGCGTTTCCGCGCGCGCATGCTCCAAGCGCGTCATGCGGTGCAGATCCGATACGCGCGCGTGCAGCTCGTCGCCGGTGAGCCGTGCGACGCGGTCCGTGCCGAACGCCTCGACGTTGAACGAGGCAAGGGCGGTGCCGTACGCCATCGCCCGGCGCAATGTCTCGTCGTCGCTCGTGTCGTCGAGGTGCCTGGCGAGGTAGCCCACGAACCCGCCGGCGAACGTGTCGCCGGCGCCGGTGGGGTCGACCACCGTCTCCAGTGGATAGGCCGGCAGGGCGAAGAACCCGTCGGGCGTGAGCAGCGCGGCGCCGTACTCGCCCTGCTTGGCGACGACTGCGGACGGGCCCCACGAGAACGCTTCGCGGGCGGCCGCGACGAGGCTCGGCTGTCGCGTGAGCTGGCGCAGCTCGGCGTCGTTGAGGATCAGGCAGTCGATCCGGCTGATGACCTCGAGCAGGTCGGCGCGCGCGATGTCGATCCAGAGGTTCATCGAGTCCAGGGCGACGAATCGCGCGTCGCTCGCACTGCTCGAGCACGTCGCGCTGCAGCGCGGGCTGGATGTTGGCGAGAAACAGCACGTCCGCCTGCCGGGATGCGGCGCTGAGCTTGGGCTGGAAGGTCTCGAAGACCCCGAGCTGGGTGTCGAGCGTCTCGCGCGTGTTGAGATCGCAGCCGTACTCGCCGGCCCAGAAGAAGCTCCTGCCGCCGGCGACGTGCTCGACGTCGTCGGTGTTGATCTCGCGCGTGGACAGCAACGCGTGGGCCGGCGCGTCGAAGTCGTCGCCGACGGGGCCGACGACGCGGACCTCGTCGAAGAAGGAGGCCGCCAGCGCGAAGTGCGTCGCGGCGCCGCCGACCATCCGCTCACGCGTGCCGAACGGGGTCGTGACGGTGTCGAAGGCGATGGACCCGACGACCGTGATGGGCATGCTGCCAGCATGCTGCGAACGGCTGCTGTCCACACCTCCCTGGAGGGTGGTCTTGCCCTACCGAAGGGTGAGAGTCGCCGCCGCCGAGCGGTCGTGGAGCGTGAGCCGCAGGTAGCGCGAGCTCGCGTCGGCGCGATTGGAGGCCTGCATCTTGCGCAGGATGTTCTTGACGTGGAACTTGACGGTTCCCTCCGAGACGAACAGCGCCCGCGCGATGTCGCCGTTGGTCTTGCCCTCGGCCATGAGCTGCAGGACGTCGATCTCGCGGGCCGTCAGGTGCGTGGCCAGACCGTTCTCGGTGAGCATCTCGGGCGCCTTGGCGCGCCGGTCCTGCTCTTCGGTGCGGTCACCCGCGAGCAGGTCGATCGCGCGGTCGCTCAGCTCGCCTGTGCGGGCCTCCGCCCAGGATGAGACGCGGCGAATCTCCCGGCGCTGGTCGCGCAGGCGGCGGCGCAGCACGGCGCGCTCGAACACGAGGGCGAAGCCGCCGGCGAAGTGCTCGAGCGCATCGACGTCCAGCTGTGCCAGCGGTCGCCGGCTCGCCGCGCGATCACCGTGCAGGAAGCCCACGACGGATGCGTCGACGACGATCGGCGCGGCGATGTACTCCCGCCACCCCATCGTCTCGGCGAACGCGTAGCGAGCCGGCTGCGAATGGTCGATGTCGGCCACCAGCCGCGCCTGGCGGCGGCGCAGCAGCTCGCACTCCAGCAGTGGATAGGACAGGCGCAGCGGTGTGCGGCACAGTTCCTCGAGCAATCCGGCAGCGCCGTCCGCGTCGGTGCCGGCTCGCGGATGGACGCGTTCGACGACGAGCGTGCCGTTCTCGATCCGGCTGAGCACGACCCGGTCGAGCTCCGCCGCAGCGGCGGCTTCGGCCGCGCAGTGGTCGATGAGCTGGCTGACGGGCCCGAGCTGCGCCAGGGCGTCGATCGCGTGGCGGACGCGCTCGCACGCCGCCAGACGGAGTACGAGGTCGGCCGCCATCACAGCTCACCGAGGCCCTGCGGATCGCTGGTTGCGGCCGTGCGCCGGCGGATCTCCAGCAGGTACGCGACGAGCAGGTCGCGTCCGCCGCTGCACACGTGACTTGCGTCGCTGAGGCGCTCGACGCGGCGGATCTGGGCGCGATGCTCGTCGAGCTCCGGCGGGAAGGGATAGACCTCGTAGTCGACGACCTGCACCGACAGCCCGGCGGCTGCGAGCAGCTCGGCGGTGCGCCGCTGCGAGAGGATCGACAGCTGCACGACGTACGCGACACCCTCAGGCGCGAGCGCGTCGGCGAGCTTCGTGAGCACGGGCTCCAGCGGGGTCCTGCCCCAGTAGTCGACCGGCCTGTGCCCGGCGACGTGCTGCTCTGGATCGACGGGGACCTGCTCGACGCACGCCACGATGACCTCGTAGCGCTCCTCCGGCACCCAGGGAAGGATGTCGATCCGTGCGGCCGTCACGCGGTCGCCGACGCCGTTGCGGTGCGCGTTCGCCTCGGTGCTGCGGACGGCACGCTCGTCGATGTCGATCGCGCGCACGTGCGACGCCCCGTTGAGCGCGAGCTGGATGCCGAGGATGCCGGTGCCGCATCCGACGTCGAGGCAGCGCTGGTGGGCGCCGATCGCCTGGTCGTAGAGGTGGCGCCACGCCATGAGGCTGCCGTTGGACGGCATCTCTACGCCGGGATCGGCGTCGAGGTCGGGGAACGGCAGTGGGTGCACGGATCGTCCCCGGCGATCTGTCCACGCCGGCGCCGGCGCCCTGTGGCCGTTGAGGATGTGGTCCGACACGGGCATGGATGCGTCGGCAGTGCGCCGATCGCCGGGCTGCGTCTGTTCGAGCAGCGTCCGTGCCGCCGCCACGTGGGCCGGGCCCACGCCGCAGCAGCCCCCGACGATCTGTGCTCCCTCGCCGCGCCATTGCAGCGCCATCGCCGCGTACTCGGCGCTGCCGACGCCCGGCTCGAAGCGCCAGCCCTCGTCGGTGTAATAGCCGAGGTTCGGATACACGCCGAGCGGAAGGTCGGTGAAGTCGCGCAGGTAGGACAGCATCCCGTCGACGTGGTCGGGTGGGATGCAGTTGATCATCAGCGCGCCGATGCCCATCTGCTCGAAGCGTGCCGCGGCGCGCCCGAAGGCGTCGCCCTCTGGCCCGCCCCAGTGCTGGCCGTAGACGCTGCACAGGCCGTGGCGGCAGCGGCGAAAGGACAGCCAGACCGGAAGCCCGGTGGCGAGCAATCGCCCCACCGTGTCAAACAGCGACGGCCGCACGACGGTGAGGGTCTCGAGCAGGATGAGATCCGGCGGCTCGTCGGCGAACAGCCGCGCGAGCAGCCGGACGGTGCTCTCGCCCTCGTCGGAGTCGACGTCGCCGTTGATCGAGAACGCGACCGCGCAGTGCTCGTCGCGTCCCCCATCGTCGACCGCCTGCCTGGCGAGGCGCAGGCCGCGCCGCGCGAGGTCCATCCAATGCACGGGCTCCGTCGAGCTCCAGACGGGCGCGACGCCGTCGAGCAGGGCGCTCGGCAGTCCCCAGGTGTTCGTCGAGATGACGTCGCAGCCGGCGTCCACGTAGCGCCGGTGGACGTCCAGCACGGCGGACGACTCCTCCACGAGCGCACGCGTGCCCCAGAGGCGCTCGTCCAGCGCGTGCTCGGCGTCGCTGAGGTGCGGCAGCTCGGTCGCGGTCGCGCCGTCGAGGATGACGCAGGCGTCCGTGGCGAGCTTGTCGACGATCCGGCGGTATTGCGATGAACGCGTGGTCGGCACGGCTGCGGCCCCTCCCGCGGGTCGATGAGACCGACCGGTCTCTCCCGCAGCGGACCCTACGCCCGGCCACACCGCCCGTCAAGCCGATGACGTCCTATCGCCGGGCGCATCTCAGCCGGCCTTCTCGGCGGTGATGTACGTCCAGCACGCCTTGAAGGAATCGCGCGCGCCGAAGATCGTGTCGATCGCATGGCGCATGATGCGCAGCCGGTCGCTCACCGCCTCCTCCGAGGGCTCCTGTCCCTCGATGCGCTTCGTGCCGCCGACCCAGCCCAGCACGGACTCGTGGTATGCGGTCATCAGCTCGAACCACTCGTTGACGTTGGCGACGATCGTGGCCTGGCTGACATCGATCACCGTCAGGCCGTTGCGCGTCAGGGCATCGGTGTAGTACTCCAGCGGACGGGGCTGCATGAACACGCGGTCCCGGTGCGCGTGGTGGGCCTCCAGGCGCTTCGTGTCGTCGAGTACCGCGCGATAGGGCTCGTACGCCGGGTCGCTGCGCACGAGGCTCTCGGCGAGGTCGTTGATGACCCAGACGGTCTCGTCGAGGATCCACTCACCGGGCTTCGCGCTCGGGTTGCGCAGGTTGCCCGAATTGATGAACACCCGACCGCCCGGCTTCAGCGCGCGAACCCAGGCAGATGCCACCTCGTCGAGATCGGGGTACAGGTGGATCGCGTTGACGGCGGCGATCGCATCGACACCGCGCTCCAGCAGCTCGGGGCCGAGCACCTCGTCGAGGGTCTGCAGCCGCTTCTCCGCCTTGATGAAGCGCAGCAGCCGCGCCGCGAAGCGCGGGTCGTCCTTGTACTTGTCCTGCGCGACGCGCAGGAACTTCGCCGACGCGTCGACGACGATCGTGCCGACGGCGCGATCGAAGATCCGCAGCCGCAGGCGGTCGAGCAGGATCCCGGTCCCGCCCGAGTAGTCGACGAGGATGTCGCCGTCCTCGAGGTGGGCGGCGAGCTGCGCGACGCTCGGGTTGAGGTTGTCGTACCAGCCGTGCTCGTCGACGTGGTCGTACGCCAGTCCCGCCTCGCTGAGCGGCGCGCGCGTCCATTCCTCCTCGGGGATGCGTTCAAAGCCGGGCGGCCACGCGAACGAGGCCCTCGCCGTGCCCACGTCGAGGCGCTTGCACGTCGCTCTGTGCAGTTCCAGGAGCTGCTCGACCACCGGTGAGCCGCCGCGTCCCCAGCCACAGTCGGTGGCCACGCCGAAGCCCTGCACGTAGCGACTCGCGCAGCTGATCCGCCTGCGCGCACCGACCTTGCCGTCCTGCAGATGCAGCACGCCGAGGTACAGCTCGGTGCTCGGATGCAGGCGCAGCCCCGCCAGCGGCGCGAAGTACTCCTCCTCCGCCTGAGCCGGAACGGGCAGGTGGATCCAGTTCAGCGGGCGGTACAGCGCGGCCGCGAGGCTGTTGGCCACCTCGACGAGCTTGCGGGTGTCTTCGGGCACGGTGAAATGGCCGTGGTAGTCATCGCCGTAACACAGGTGAAAGCCGAGTTCGACGACCGCGGGCACGCCGCGGCTCAGGCGTAGCAGGCGCTCGAGCACGCCGGCGCGGGTTCCGTCAAACCACGCCGGGCTGATGCCTTCGAGCATCGCGAACTCCAGCCGCGTGTCCCACTGCAGCGCGAGCTGGTCATGCGGCACGACGGCGAAGATCTCGTCGAGCTCCTGCAGCACCCGCGCCTCGTAGACAGGCTCGATCTGGGCCTGGTGCTCGGGGTCGATGAAGGCGCTGACGGGTGCCAGCGGGGTCGGCAGCGAGACCTGGAAGCGCACGTGCGACGGGATCACTCCGTCGCGCTTGAGCTTCGCGAAGACGTTGTACGACGAGATCGCCGCGTCCGCGAACCCGAGGTTGCCGAGCACGATGTCCTCGCTGCGCTCGCCATCGCGCAGCCGCAGCTTCGGCAGCGTGCGGTAGGTATCCGAACCTGGAGGTCCGACCTCGAACTGCGGCAGCGCGCTGAACACGGGGTACTGCCACAGGATCCAGTCAGACCGGGGGCCGGGCTCGCCGTCGGGCAGCCGGCGCAGGCGGTCACCGAGGACGCCCGCCGTGCGACGGAACACCTCCTCGACTCCACCCAGCGGAACGCTGCCGACGAGGTGGGTGCCCACCGGTGCTCGCGGCGCGAGCGCTGCGGCGTCGGCGTCCTGGCGCTCCGAATGCGTCTGTGTCGCCTCCGTCGCGATCGTCGCCTGCTGGCCCATCATCGCTCACCCCTCAGTCGTGGTCGCACTGCCACCGGTCCGCCTTCGTCCTGGCGGGACCCGGCCTGGCCGACGATACGTCCGGCCTCCGGACCCGACAACGCGCCGGAAGGGGTGAATCACCTGCTCCATGGGGCAGTTGTGCGTGCCATCGCCGGACCCCGCTGATAGAGACACGAGCATGGCCATCATCGCGAGGGAGGCGCAGTGAGCTCCGCATACATCATCGGATCTGCGGGAACGCGATGCGGGCGCTTCCCGGACGCGACCGTCGCCGGGATGGCGATCAGCGCGCTCGACGCCGCGCTAGCCGACGGCGGCGTCGACACCGACCGCGTCGAGGCGATCTTCTTCTCCAACGCCCTCTCGGGCCTGATGACCGGGCAGGAATGCGTGCGCGGGCAGGTCGCCCTGCGGCATTCGCAGTACGGCGGGATCCCGACGGTGAACGTCGAGAATGCCTGCGCGAGCGGCTCGACCGCTCTGCATCTCGCATGCATGGCGATCGACTCCGGCATGTACGAGACCGTCGCCGTCGTCGGCTCGGAGAAGATGTCGCATCCGGACAAGCGGCGGTCGATCCAGGCACTCGCGGGCGCGGCGGACGTCGATCTGCTCGTCGATGCACCCGAGGACCACAGCGTCTTCATGGACAGCTACGCCGAACGCGCCCGCGGGCGGATCGAGCGCGACGGCTGGAGCCCGGCGGACTTCGCCCAGGTCGTCGTCAAGAACCGCCGTCACGCCCTGCACAACGCCGGCGCCCAGTTTCGCAACACGATGACGGTGGACGAGGTGCTCGGCAGCCGGATGATCAGCGCGCCGCTGACGCTGCCCATGTGCTCCCCGATCGGCGACGGCGCCGCCGCCGTGGTCGTGACCGGTACCCCGAACGGCTCGGTCGCGCCGATCCGCGTGCGCGCGAGCGCGCTGAGCGCGACCGGTGGCCCGGCGCCGGGGTCGGTCGTCCAGCGCGCGACCGCGACCGCCCGTGAGCAGAGCGGGCTCAGCGCGGAGGACGTCGACGTCATCGAGGTGCACGACGCCACCGCGTCCGCCGAGCTCGAGGCCTACGAGCATCTCGGCCTCGCGAACCCAGGGGAGGGCAACCGCCTGATCGCCGAGGGCAGGACCGAGCTCGGCGGAGCGCTGCCGGTGAACACGGGCGGCGGTCTGCTCTCGCGCGGTCACCCCGTCGGCGCGACCGGCGTCCTTCAGATCGTCGAGCTCGTCGCGCAGCTGCGCCGGCGAGCCGGTGAGCGCCAGGTCGACCTCGACCCCCGGCTCGCCCTCGCCCAGAACGCGGGCGGCTTTGTCGAGGGCGACAACGCGGTCGCGGTGATCACGGTGCTCGAGCGCGAGCGGTAGCGCAGCAGCAGGTGTGGGCGGTAGCAGACGACAGACAACGAGGAGGAGAACGGCATGACCGATTTCGACCCGAGGACCGATACGGGGATCCCGACCGAGCCGGTCGGCTCCCTTCCGCGGCCCGCGAAGTTGCAGGCTGCGTACGCCGAGTACGACGCGGGCAGTATTTCCAAGGACGACTTGGAGAAGCTGCAGGATGCGGCGGCGAAGGATTCGATCGAGCGTGGTGAGGCGACGGGTGCGCCGATCATCTCTGATGGGGAGCAGCGCTGGTCGTCGTTTGCGACCTACCCGATCGCCGACACGCTGGCGGGTACGGGGCTGGCGGAGAACCTCGGTCCGGGCGGCCAGTTCTTTGCGATCTTCGCCGACGGTCACGGCCGCCAGCTGCCCAAGCTCACGGGCGGCCCGCTGAAGTACAACTTCTACGCCGCCGACACGCTTGCGAAGTCGATGCCCTACGTGACCAAGCCGATGAAGCAGGCCGTCATCGCACCGTCGATGCTGGCGCTGCTGTACCCGCTCAAGGACCCCGTCGCGGGCTACTCGCGCGAGGAGTTCGAGGAAGACATCGTGCAGGAGTGCGTGACGGACATTCGCAAGGCCTTTGAGGCCGGTGCCGCCCGCGTCTCGATCGACTTCACCGAGGGCCGGTTGGCGACGCGTGAGGATCCCCGCAACCCCTGGACCGGCGCCGGCCTGCTGCCGCACTTCATCGACCTCAACAATCGTGTGCTGGCGAACTTCTCCGATGAGGAGCGCACGAAGATCGGCATCCACACCTGCCCGGGCGGCGACCGTGACTCCGTGCATTCCGCCGACGTGCCCTACAACAACCTGCTGCCCGAGATGTTCAAGATCAACGCCGGCTACTTCCTCATCCAGCTGGCATCCGAACGCGAGAAGGACCCGGTCTACGAATCGATCGGCCAGCACAGCCGCGACGACCAGATGTGCTACATCGGCGTCACCAACCCCGGCAATCCCGCGTCCGGAGAGCGCCGAAGGAGATCTGCGACGCGATCGTGCGTGCCGCGGACTACATCCCCAAGGAGCGCCTGGGCACGACCGACGACTGCGGCTTCTCGCCGTTCTCGATCGACGAAAAACCCAACCACGGCTCACCGGACTACGCGCGCGACATCGCCTTCCAGAAGATCACCAACCGCGTCGAAGGCACCCGCCGCGCCGCCGAAAAACTCGGCGTCAGCTGAGGCCCACGATCACCCGTCTCGGGCGACCACAGAACCAGCGGCCCGCTACGGCGGGCCGCTCGTGAGCCAGGCATGGAGCACTCCTCGCGCCGGCCTTGCGTCGCCACCGTGCCGGACACCTGTCTTGCCGCGTGCGCCGTCCTGCATGACCGCGACGGGCACACCGTCGTCGCCCATTACGGGTCGGTTCCCGGCGAGATCGCCGTCTGTATGAAGAGCGTCGGGCTCGCCGACCACTCCGACTACGGCGTCTTCGAGCTGCGCGGTGACCGCGAGCTGCTCGACCGCGCCCTGGTCACTCGCCTCGGCGACCCGCCGCTGGCAATCGGCAGCGGCCGGCGCCTGCGCAGCGTCTGGTACCTGCGCCTCTCCGCACGCCGCACCCTGCTCGTCGGCCCGCACGCCGCGCTCGCGTCAGGGCCCGCGATCGGACGCGGACGTGACCGCAGCGACCTGCCGCACCGCGACATCGGCGCATCGCTGGCGATCGTCGGCGTCGTCGGCCCGCGCGCCGCGCGACTGCTCGCTGCCGCCGGCCTGCCAGGCGAGCTGCCGATCGGCGCGATCGGTGCCGACGCCGGCGACAGCAGCATCGTCGCGATCCTGCGCGAGAGCCAGCGGCGCTACCTCGCGCTCGTTCGCGCCGACGCCGCAGACGCCTTCTGGGCGCGCCTGCTGACCGCCGGCGCGCCGCTCGGCGCCGCCTTCG
>CAVSHS010000010.1:0-17824 GCA_963727785.1 uncultured Solirubrobacteraceae bacterium | reverse complement strand
CGCGAACGCCAGCACCGCGACCTCGGCGCCGAGGCCGAACGGGCGCAGGCGGGCGGTGAGCTCCTCGGGATGCAGGCGTCCGGTCAGCGCCTCGGCGAGGACGTCGCCCGCGAGCCGCCGCTCCGTGTCACGGGCGATCCGCAGCCGCATCAGCTCGAGCGCGACGACCGTTGAAGCCTGCTGCAGGATGAGCCGCTCGAAGTCCCCGAGGTCGTCGCCGCAGATGCCGGCCAGCCACGCCTGCGCGGGGGCACGGTCGCGCCCGACGACCGGCAGCACGAGCGCGCGCCGGCCCAGCGGTGCCGCGACGGTCCCCCCGGCGGTGATCGCCGAGTGCAGCGCCTCGCGCTCGGCGGGCTCGAGCGACCCGGCGGCGGCGATCGTGTCGCCGCGCCCGCTCAGCACGGTCGCACTGCCGCCGATCGCCTCGGCGACCATCCGCATGACCTCGGCGAGCCCGCGCTCCTCGAGCACGAGCCGCTCCAGGCGCTCCTGGATCGCCGTGCTGCGCCGCAGCGCGTCGTACTGCTCGCTGACGAGGTGCGAGAAGGCGCGTTTCGGTGATCGCGATGAACGGCAGCTCGTAGGGCACCTCGAAGACCGGCAGCGCATGCTCGCCCGCGGCGTCGAGCAGCGCGGCGGGCAGCGCCCGGTGCTCGAAGCCGACGCCGAGCCCGACGCCGGCGATCCCGTGCGCGGCGAGCCGCGCGACGTACTCGCGCTGGCGCTCGTCGGACTGCAGCTGGCTGCCGGTCGTCAGCAGCAGCTCGCCGCCGGTCAGCCACGGGGTCGGGTCCAGCAGCTCCGTGCTGTGGACCGAGCGCACCGCCGCCGCGGCGGACGCATGCCCGGCCGCCAGCTCGAGCCCGGCCTCGCTCAGCAGTCGCTCGACGGTCAGCATCGGCGTCAGCGGTCCCGCTCGACGCGCGCGGACGCCTCGCTGAGGACCGCGCGCAGGACCGCCTCCATCTCCTCGAACTGCTCCGGCCCGGCGATCAGCGGCGGCGCGAGCTGGATCACGGGATCGCCGCGGTCGTCGGCGCGGCAGATGAGGCCGCGGCGAAACAGCTCGCCGGAGACGAAGCCGCGCAGCAGCCGCTCGGACTCCTCGTGGTCGAAGCTCGCCTTCGCGTCGCGGTCCTTGACGAGCTCGATCGCCTGGAAGTAGCCGACGCCGCGCACGTCGCCGACGATCTCGATGTCGCGCAGGCCCTCGAGCATCGCGCGAAACGCGCCCTCGTTGGCGCGCACGTTGCCGCACAGGTCCTCGCGCTCGATGATGTCGATGTTCGCCAGCGCGACCGCCGCCGCGACCGGGTGGCCGCCGAACGTGAAGCCGTGCACGAAGGACTCCGTGCCCTCCATGAACGGCGCGGCGACGTGGTCGGCCACGATCATCGCGCCCATCGGCACGTACGCCGACGTCATGCCCTTCGCCGTCGTGATGATGTCCGGCACGTAGCCGAAGCGCTCGCAGCCGAAGACGTGGCCGAGGCGCCCCCACGAGCAGATGACCTCGTCGGAGATCAGCAGCACGCCGTGGCGGTCGCAGATCTCGCGGACGCGCTGGAAGTAGCCCTCCTGCGGCTCGAAGCAGCCGCCCGCGTTCTGCACCGGCTCGAGGATCACCGCGCCGACGGTCTCCGGGCCCTCCTCGAGGATGAGCGCCTCGATCGCGTCCGCCGCCCACAGCGGCTCGCGGTCCTGCGGCCAGCGGTAGGCGTTCGTGTTCGGCGCGTGGCAGCCGCCGGGAGCGACGGGCTCGAACGGGTCCTTCAGCGACGGCAGCCCGGTCGCGGCGAGCGCGCCGAGCGAGGTGCCGTGGTAGGCGAGGTCGCGCGCGACGATCTTCGTACGCTGCTCGTCGCCGCGCATGCGGTGATAGGCGCGGACGAGCTTCCACGCCGATTCGACGGCCTCCGAGCCGCCGGAGGTGAAGAACACGCGCTCCAGGCCCGGCGGCGCGAGCTGCGCGATCCTCGCGGCCAGCTCGATCGCCCGTGGATGGGCATAGCTCCAGTTCGTGAAGAAGTCCAGCTCGCGGATCTGCGCGGCGGCGGCGTCGGCGAGCTCGGCGCGGCCGTGGCCGCTGTTGACGCAGAACAGCGCCGACAGCCCGTCGAGGTAGCGCGTGCCGTGCTCGTCGTAGACGTAGCAGCCCTCGCCGCGGACGATGATCGGGATCTCGGCGTCGGGCCCGAAGCCGCCCATCCGCGTGAAGTGCATCCAGAGGTGGCGCCGGGCCAGCGCCTGCAGGTCCGCGGAGGGCGTTGCGGGCTGCGGGCCTCGCTCGGTCAGCTTGGTGGCCATGTCGATCCTCTCTGGCGCATCCGATGCGGTGCCATCGTGGCTATCCGCTTCGGACAACCGTAGCGGGCACCGGATCGTGGCTCAAGAGGCTTCGCGGGCAGATCTGGCGACGACGCGTTGTACAAGTCGTACAACCGTCGCGCATGCCGTTTGGCACTGTGGACCCTTGCTTCGCGGATGGCCGCCACGTAGCGTCGTCAGCGGAGGACGGAAGACAAGGAGAGAGAGCCATGGCCGTCGTCACGCCCGGAACGCTTGACGCACCCGTGCCCCAAGCCGGCGGCCATGTCGCCGACAAGGGCCTTCGCCGCGGGGCGATCAGCTTCCTCTCGAGCGTCGTCATCGGCGTCGCCTCCACCGCGCCCGGCTACAGCCTCGCCGCCACGCTGGGCCTCATCGTCGCCGCCGTCGGCTTCCAGGCCCCCGCCGTCCTGTGGGTCGCGTTCATCCCGATGCTGTGCATCGCGAGCGCCTACCTCTACATGAACCGCACCGACCCCGACTGCGGCACGACGTTCGCCTGGGTGACGAAGGCGATGGGGCCGTGGGCGGGCTGGCTGGGCGGCTGGGCGATCATCGTCGCCGACGTCATCGTCATGGCGAACCTCGCCCAGATCGCCGGGCTGTACTCGTTCCAGCTCTTCGGCTGGGACGCGGCCGCCGACTCGACGCTCGCGGTGACCGCGGTCGGCGTCGTCTGGATCGTCGTCATGACCGCGATCACGACGATCGGCATCGAGCTGTCGGCGCGCACCCAGTGGTACCTCCTCAGCGCCGAGGTCCTGACGCTGACGCTGTTCGCCGTCGTCGCGCTCGTGCGCGTCTACAGCGGCGACGCGCTGGCGGGCGCCGAGCACGTGCAGCTGTCCTGGTTCTCGCCGTTCGCGATCGACGGCGGCACGGCGGCGCTGTCGGCCGGCGTGCTGCTGGCGGTCTTCATCTACTGGGGCTGGGACAGCGCGGTGAGCGTCAACGAGGAGACCGAGGACCCGACGGAGTCGCCCGGGCGCTCGGCGATCGTGTCGACGATCCTGCTCGTCGGCATCTACGTGCTCGTCGCGACGGCGGCGGTCGCGTTCGCCGGCACCGCGGAGCTCTCCGGCAAGGACGACGCGCTGTCGATCCTCGGCACCGACGTGCTCGGCAACACGTTCGACAGCCTGCTGATCATCGCCGTGCTGACGTCGGCGGCGGCCTCGACGCAGACGACGATCCTGCCGACGGCGCGCACGACGCTGTCGATGTCGCGCTCCGGCGCGCTGCCCGCCGGGCTCGGCGTCGTGCACCCGCGCTACATGACGCCGCACGTCGCGACGATCCTCTTCGGCGCGCTGTCGATCGTCTGGTACGTCGGGCTGACGCTCGTGAGCGAGAACATCCTGTTCGACTCGATCGCCGCGCTCGGCCTGATGATCGCCTTCTACTACGGGCTGACCGGCTTCGCCTGCGCGCTGTACTACCGCCGCGAGGCGCGCAAGTCGCTGAAGGGGCGCTGTTCGCCGTCGTCGCGCCGGCGCTCGGCGGCGTGATCCTCACGTGGGTGCTCGTGAAGTCGATCATCGAGCTCTCCGACCCGGCGAACTCCGAGTCCGGCAACTCCTGGCTCGGCGTCGGCCCGCCGCTCGTCATCGGGATCGGCTTCATGGTGCTCGGCGCGGTCCTGATGGTCGTGTGGAGCCGCCGTGAGCGGGCGTTCTTCAGGCAACACGCCGAGGTCTTCGCGAGCGCGGAGTAGCGTCAGGGGCAAAGTCATGTCCGCCCGCCACCCGATCGCCACGGTCCTGTTCGACGAGGCGCACGGCGAGGCGTGGACGATCCGCCCCGACGTCGCCCGCGCGATCGCACCGTCGCATCCGCAGGACTCCTCCTACGCGCTCGCGGCGCAGGCGCTGCGGGCGCGCGACCTCGACGTCGTCGCCCATGTCGCGGGCCCGCTCGACGCCGCGGCATTGCACCCCGCCGACGTGCTTGTGCTCGCGCACCCGTCCGACGCGCGCTGGGAGCGCACCGTGCCCGGCGGCTCGCCACTGCTGTCGGCGACCGAGCTCGATGCGATCGAGGCGTTCGTGCGCGGCGGCGGCGGGCTCGTCGTGCTGGGGGAGGAGGAGCAGGACAAGTACGCCAACAACCTCAACGCGCTGCTCGATCGCTTCGGCATCCAGATCGCCAACGACGCGGTGTCGGACTACGAGCACCACGACGGCGCGCCGCACTGGGTGCTCGCCGAGCTTCCCGGGGGCGCCGGCGCCGGGGGAGGGGGAGGGCGCCGCGACGGCGTCGACCTGCTCGCCCGCGTCGGCAGCGCCTGCTTCTACCGCGCCGGCCGCCTGGAGCTGCGCAACGGCGCCCGCGCGCTGGCGAGCGCGTCGGCGACGGCATCGGCGCCGGGCGCCGCGCTGCTGGCGGCGACCGAGCACGGGGCGGGCCGCGTCGTCGTGGCCGCCGACTCGGACCTCTTCGGCGACGACTGCCTCGCAGAACCACGACCACGAGGAGCTGTGGTGCAACCTCGTCCAGTGGGCCGCGGGCGGCGCGTTCCGGCGCCCGGCTGCGCCGCGCGCGTCGGCGGCGCGCGCGGACCCGCACTGGCATGCGCTGCGCGCGACCGTCGACCGCCTGCGGCTGCGCCAGAGCCCCGACGGCGCGATCGATCTCGCCGCGCACGACGCCGCCGACGTCGCCGCCGACGTCGAGCAGATCGCGCAGGCCGTCGTGGGGCTGGCAGCGCACTTCCCACACCAGGAGGCCTACCTGCAGGCCGCCGTCGCCGACCTGCGCTCCTGGGCCGCGGCCGGCTTCGGCACGCCGGACTTCGGCGCATCGCTCGACCTCTTCCGGCCCGAGCGCCGGCGCGAGGACGGCATCGAGCACCTCGTCCTGTTTCCGATGTTCAAGCAGAACGGCTCGCGCGACCGCGTCTTCGAGGCGCTGATCGTGCGCGTGCCGTGGCCCGGCTGGCTCGCCGACCTCGAGGCGACGCGCTACGACAACCCGAAGTTCGTGCCGGTCACCTTCGTCGACCACACCGCCGGCTACGACAGCGAGTGCGCGGTGCTCTTCCCCGAGACGGTCTCGGTCGCGGGCAGTCCGGCACACCACTTCGGCGCGATCTTCTGCGACCGCGAGGCCGAGCGCTTCCGCCGCACGATCGGCGCCGCCGCGCGGCTGCTGCAGATCAACCTGCCGCCCGACGCCGCCGGGCTCGTCGCGTCGCAGGACGTCTCCGAGCAGGCCTACGCGCTGTGGGACCTCATCCACGACCGCGCCCACAGCCACGGCGACCTGCCGTTCGACCCGTTCATGATCCGCAAGCGGATGCCGTACTGGATGTACGCGCTCGAGGAGCTGCGCTGTGACCTGACGGCCTACGGCGAGGCGGTCGCGCTCGAGCGCGAGGGGTTCGGCTTCGCGCGCTTCGTGCAGTACGCGATGGTGCTCGACCGGATGCTGCGCTTCCCGGTCACCGGCGAACGCGTGCGCAACTACGACGGGCTCGGCGGCCAGCTGCTGTTCGCGTTCCTGCACCGCACCGGCCGCCTGCACTGGACCGACAACCGCCTGACGGTCGACTGGGACGCGCTGCCCGGCGCCGTCGCGGAGCTGCGCGCGCGCGTCGAAGAGCTGTATCGCAGCGGGATCGACCGCACGCAGCTGCAGCACTGGGGCGCCGCGCACGACCTCGTCTGCGCCTACGTGCAGCCCGCGACCGGCTCGCACTGGGCGGCGGCGGGGCGCAGCCTCGCCGACGGCGACGATCCGCGCGCCTGCGTCGACCTCGTGCTCGACGACGAGTTCCCGCTGTCGATCTTCTTTCACTCGCTGCGGGCGGCGATGACCGATGCGCTCGTGCGGCCTCTACGCTGAAACGCGTGAAGGGCTTCGCCTCGGACAACTACGCCGCCGCGCACCCCGAGGTGCTCGCCGCGATCGCCGCGGCCAACGAGGGGCACGCCGCGGCCTACGGCGACGATCCGTGGACCGCGCGCGCCGAGGAGCTGCTGCGCGAGCACTTCGGCGAGCAGGCCCAGCCGCTGCTCGTGTTCAACGGAAGCGCGGCGAACGTCCTGTGCCTGCGGGCGCTCTGTCGCCCGTGGGAGTCGGTCATCTGCGCGGCGCAGGCGCACATCAACGTCGACGAGGGCGGCGCGCCGGAGCGGATCGCCGGCGTCAAGCTGCACGCCGTCCCGACGCCCGACGCCAAGCTCACGCCCAGCACGTCGCGGCGCTGCTCGGCCGCCGCGGCGACGAGCACGCCGTCCAGCCGCGCGTCGTGAGCGTCACGCAGAGCACGGAGCTCGGCACGCGCTACAGCCGCGACGAGCTGTCGGCGCTCGCCGGCTTCGCCCACGAGCACGGCCTGCTGCTGCACGTCGACGGCGCGCGCCTGGCGAACGCCGCCGCCGCGCTCGACGTCCCGCTGCGCGCGATCACGACCGACGCCGGAGCGTCGACGCCGTCTCGTTCGGCGGGACGAAGAACGGGCTGCTGCTCGGCGAGGCGGTCGTCTTCTGCGATCCGGCGCACGCGCAGGGCATCAGGTACCTGCGCAAGCAGACGCTGCAGCTCGCCTCCAAGGGCCGCTACCTCGCGGCGCAGTTCATCGCGCTGCTCGAGGGCGACCTCTGGCGGCGCAACGCCGCGCACTCCAACGCGATGGCCGCCCGGCTGGCGGAGGCGCTGCTCGACGTCCCCGGCGTGCGGTTGACGCAGCCCGTGCAGGCCAACGGCGTCTTCGCCGTCCTGCCGCCAGGCGCGACGGAAGAACTGCAGCGCGACTGGCGTTTCTACACGTGGGACGAGACGACCGGCGAGGTGCGGCTGATGTGCTCATGGGACACGACCGCGGAGGAGGTCGACGCGTTTGCAGCCGACGTCGCGAGGGCCTGCGCGTCGGCGCCAGCCGGATAGGCCCGGGAGTCGCAACACATACCGCAGATTAAGGCCCCGCGTCTATAACGGTCGACGCTGCGTATGCCGATGATGGAGATATGGGTATGAACGCGTTCATGGATCGCAGTTATCGGATTACCCCGGACGGTCGCAGCGTCGTCTGCTACGCCGTCGTCGGTCGCGACGAGAACGAGGCATTGGGCGCAGCACTGGCCTGGCGGCGCGAGGAGATCGGCCGCAACGGCCTGGAGGACTCGAGCGCCGTGCTCGAGCTGCGCGCGCTGATGACGCTCGACGACCTGCTCGTCGCCAACCGCGAGGTCGGGCCCGACGCGACGATCGAGTTCACGCGCGGTCAGGCACGCCTGCTGTGCCAGATCACGGGCGCCTACGTCACCGAGCGCGACACCGACAGCTACCAGCCGCCCGAGGAGCGCGACCGCATCGCCCGCCTGCGCGGGCTCGCCGGCCCGCTGATGGACCTCTGCTGCGAGTTCGCCGCCGCCGAGGACGAGGCGCGCGAGCGCCTGCTCCCCGCCTGATCGCCCGAACGCCGGCGCGCCATCGGTCGGCGGACGATGGTCCGTCGCTAGATTCTCCTCGTAGTCAGCGGGCGAGGAGGGTGTGTGACGTGAGCCGAGGCAAGAAGACCAAGAGCCGGGTGATCCGCCGCGAGGGTGGTGTCGTCGCGCGCGCCGGTGCCGCCCGCACCACCGATCCCGCTGTCGACGAGCCGGCGGTCGCCGCCGGCGAACAGCCCGCTCCAGCGCCCGCGCCGCCGGCCGACCGCCCCCGCCCGGGACCGTCAGGCAGCCGATCTTCGGCGAAGAGGACCGCACGCTGCAGGATCCCCAGCATGCCGCCGCGCAGGCGAAGGCCGAGGCCGACGCGGAGTCCGAGCGCATGCTCGAGGAGCTGCGCCGCGTGCTCGCCAACAGCCTCGAGCAGCGCGGCCCCGATCACCCCGGCACGCTGCATGCGCGCGCCGACATCGCGATGGCGCTGTGGTCGGGCGGCCGCCACGACGAGGCGATCGAGCTCGAGGAGGAGCTCGTCAAGGACGTCGCCCGCGTGCACGGCGAGGAGCATCCCGAGACGCTGACGGCGCGCGCCAACCTCGCCTCCAGCTACTGGACCGCGAACCGCCTCGACGAGGCGATCGAGCTCGAGGAGGCGGTGCTCGCCGACGCCGAGCGGATCCTCGGCCTCGACCACCTCGCCACGCTCACGGCCCGTGCGAACCTCGCGTTCTCCTATTCGACGGCCGGCCGCAAGGAGGACGCGGTCGCGATCCAGCGCGACGTCGTCGCCGATCGCGAGCGCGTGCTCGATCCCGACGACCCCGACACGCTGGACGCGCGCGCGAACCTCGCGTCGGCGCTCTGGAACGCCGACCTCGTCGACGAGGCCGTCGCGACCGAGGAGCGCATCGTCGAGGAGACCGAGCGGATCAACGGCGACGACCACCTCGACACGCTGCAGGCGCGCGTCACGCTCGCCTCGTCCTACCGCATCGCCGGGCGCGTGGAGGACGGCAGGATCCTGCAGGACCGCGTCGTCGCCGACAGCGAGCGGCTGCTCGGCAAGGACCATCCCGCCACGCAGGCGGCGAGGAAGACGCGCTCGCTGAACCAGTGAGCGCCGGGCGGGCCGGCTAGCCCGTCCCGCAGAAGGACTGCAGGTCGCCGGTCACGGCGACGACGCCGAGCAGGCGGCCGTCGCCGTCGACGACGGGCACGCGGCGCGCCTCGGTCAGCAGGGCGAGATCGCGGCCGGTCGTCGCCGGCGCCTCGGGCGCGACGGTCGGCCCGCTCTGCGCGACCTCGACCGCGGGGCGCGCCGGGTCGACGTCGCCGCCGACGTCGTCCGGCGTCAGCGAGCCCACGTAGCGCTCGCCGTCGGCGACGAACGCCTGGCGGCGGCTCGTGCTCGCCGCGAACCAGTCGCGCACGTCGCCGACCGTGGCCGTCGCCGGCAGCGCCGTGAACTTCGCGTGCGTGATGTCCGCGACCGTCAGCGCGTCAGCCTCGTCGATTCGGATCTTCGGCATCGCACAATGATCGCAAGCGCCAAGATTGGGCGCATGCCGCGCTTCGAGACGCTCGCCGCCGACCCCGCCGCGCGGCTCGATGCGCTCGCCCTCGCCCTCGCCGCGGAGTTCCGCGATGTCGACGAGGCCGCGGCGCTCGCGCGGCTCGACGCGCTCGCCGCGGAGGTGGCGGGCGCCGCCGCGACGGCGGGGACGAGCTCGACGCGCTCGGCGAGGTGCTCGGCACCCGCCACGGGTTCACCGGCGCGCGCGAGGAGTACGACCATCCCGACAACTCGATGCTCGATCTCGTGCTCGAACGCGGCCGCGGGCTGCCGATCGCGCTGTCGGTCGTGTACGTCGAGACGGCGCGGCGCGCGGGCATCGCGCTCGACGGCGTCGGCCTGCCGGGCCACTACGTGGTCGGGCAGTTCCACGCCGGCAGCGGCGCACCCGTGCTGCTGGACCCGTTCGCCGGCGGCGTGCGGATCACGGCGGCTGCGGTCACCGAGGAACCGGCCGCGGTGCGCCCCTGGGGCGCGCACGAGACGGCGCTGCGGATGCTCAACAACCTCGCCGGCTCGTACGCGCGCCGCAACGACCTCGGCCGCGCGATCCGCGCGGCCGAGCTGCGGCTCGGGCTGCCGCTCCAGCGCGACCTCGCCGCGGCGCTCGACGCGGAGCTGCGAGGGCTCCGCGCGCGCCTGAACTAGTTGGCTTGCGACCTCGTCGGACTCGGAGGCGAGCTGCTGCTGATCGACCCGCGAGACCGGCTTGCCCTCCTCGAGGTCCTCGACATCCGCGCCCGCGCCGCCGAGCCTCGTGGCGTCGGCGTCGTCGCCGCCGGAGTGGTCGATCGCGTCGTCGGTCGGATCCTTGTCGGTGACGTTGCCCAGCGCCGCGTCGCCCAGCGCCTGGTCGTCGCCCTGCCGCTCGGGCGGCGGCGCGTCGGGATCGTCGACCATCTCGCGCGGCACGATGCCGTCGGTGTGGGCGCCCGTGTCGGCGTCGCCCTTGGCGTCGGCCGGCTCGCGAACGCCGCCGCGGTAGTCCCTCGGATCCTTCTCGGCCATGTGTCTCTCCTCCATCGGTTTCGAAGTTTCTGCCTCGACGGTTGCCTACCCGGGTGGCGCGCGGGACATGAGTCGCTACGGTGCGGCCATGGAGGCCCGGGAACGCTGGAACGAGCGCTATGCGCGCGACGATCTCGTCCCGTTCCCGGACGCGCCGGCCGAGTGGCTCGTCGAGCACCGCGACCTGCTCACGGGCGGCGGGCGCGCGCTCGACGTCGCCTGCGGCGACGGGCGCAACGCGCTGTACCTCGCGCAGCTCGGCTACGAGGTCGACGCGATCGATGCCTCCGACGTCGTGATCGATGCGCTGCGCGCGGCGGTAGCCGAGCGCGCGCTCACGATCGCCCCGCGCGTCGTCGATCTCGAGCGCGAGCCGCTGCCGCCCGGCCCGTATGACGTGATCGTGACGCTGAACTTCCTCCAGCGCGACCTGTTCGGCGCGCTGCAGGATGCGCTCGCGCCGGGCGGCCTGCTCATCTACGAGACGCTCTCGCGGGCACACGTCGAGGAGCTCGAGAACAGCTTCAACCCGGACTACCTCCTCGACCGCGGCGAGCTGCTGCGGGCGTTCCCGCGCCTGGAGGTCGTCGCGCACCACGACGGCGTCGTCGAGCGCTCGGGCAGCCCGCGCGGCGTCGGGAGCCTCGTCGCGCGGCGCCCGCGAACGGGCAAGGCCCTCCGCTGCGTGACGACGACGCCCGCGAACCGATCCAGCTGACCGTCATCGGCGGCTTTCTCGGCGCGGGCAAGACGACGCTGCTCAACGCGCTCCTGCGCGACGCGGGCGATCGCCGCCTCGCCGTCCTCGTCAACGACTTCGGCGCGATCAACATCGACGCCGAGCTCGTCCAGTCGCGCGACGGCGAGATGGTCAGCCTGAAGAACGGCTGCATCTGCTGCGGCGTCGCGGGCGACTTCATCGGCGAGCTCGCGCTGCTGCGCGACCGCGCCGACCCGCCCGAGCACGTCGTCGTGGAGGCCAGCGGCGTCGCCGATCCCGGCGCGATCGTCGTGCTCGGCGACCTGCCGGGCTATCGCAAGGACGCCGCCGTCGTCGTCGCCGACGCCGAGACGGTGCGCGAGCGCGCCGCGGACGACGTCACCGGCCACCAGATCCTCGGGCAGCTGCGCGCCGCCGACCTGCTCGTGCTCAACAAGACCGACCTCGTCGAGCCGTCCCGCCTCGCCGAGACGCATGCCTGGCTGCGCGAGATCGCGGGGCCGTCGACGGCGATCGTCGAGACGTCGTTCGGCGCGGTGCCGGTCGACGTCGTGCTCGGTGTGCGCCCGGGGGCGGCGCGCGCGTCGGCGCACCGGACCTCTGGGAGACCACGCGGCCCGGCCCGCCGACCACGCGACCCACCATCACCATGGCCACCCGGCGTTCGAGACCTGGAGCTGGAGCGGCGCGGCAGCGATCAACGGCGCCGGCCTCGTCGAGGAGCTCAAGGCGCTGCCCGACGGGATCGTGCGCGCGAAGGGCCTGCTGCACCTGCGCGAGGACGCCGCCAACCGCTACGTGCTGCAGGTCGTCGGGCGGCGCTTCAGCATCCAGGCCGACCGCCCGTGGGGCGACGAGCCGCCGGCATCGCAGCTCGTCGTCATCGGCCTGCCCGGCTCGGTCGACGAGCCGCGGCTCGCCGCCACGCTGGCGCGGCTGACCGCGCGGGCGACCCTGTAGCGCGTCTTGGTGGCGAGGCTTGCGCTCGGTTGGGCGCCGGCGCTGGTGAACGGCATCGTTGAGGGTGTGGTGAGCGGGGCGCTCGGGCGTGCCTTCCGATCGCGCCGTCGGCTGGCGGGGCGCCTGGCTGCCTTCGGGTCGCGCGCAGGCCGACCAGCGGAGCCACTCGCTCGTCCCGGGTAGCGTGCGCGATTGTGCTCGCATGGAACACATTCGCGCCATCGTCCGCCGCCGCGACGCCCGGGAGCGCAGCGTGGCGCGTTTGTGTTGGTATGGAACACATTCGCGCCACCGTCCGCCCGGCGCGACGTTCGAGTGGGAGAGGCGCTCGGGGTCTGCTCAGAAGCGTCCATACCTTGGACGAAACCGTGAAGCCCCCTGCGGCTGGCGCCCGCCGCGGATCGCCCCCAGGCGCGACGCGATCCGCCAGTCACACACGCCCGCACAGAGCGCCAGCCCGCCCGTCCACCCTCCCTCGATGGCCGTTCGCCAGCGCCAAGGCCAGCGCAAACGCCCCTCGCACCCCCAGAAGATCGACCATCGCTCATGATCCTGGCCGGACCGGAGCAGACTTCTCTCATGAGTCGTGATCCTGACAACGCGAACGCTGGGGTGACGATGACGGGGAGACTCGGCCGCGCGATGTGCGAGCATCGAGGGCGCATGGATGCCGCCATCAAGACCGTCCTCCTCGCCGTCGCCGCGCTGCTCGTCACGTCGGCGACCGCGAGCGCCCAGCTCGGTGAGTACACCGTCTGCGACAAGGCCGGCGACGCGACGATCGTCGCGGTCAGCGTCGCCACCTGCGACGAGGCGGACGCGGTCGCAGCCGCGCTGGCCACGACGCCCGCCGAGGGCAGCGCGGCGGCGCTGCGCGCCACGGGCTGGGCGCCCCTACGGGCCGCCTCCAGCGAGAACGGGGATGCGTACGACCTCACCGCGACCCGTGGTCACGCCGCGCTGTGGATCCGCCGCCCGGGCGTCGCGCCCGACCTCGACGGCTGGGCCGCGGGCCGCGAGCTGCTCTTCTCGCGCGGAACGCTCGTCGGCGGCCAGCCGCCGCCGAAGGGGTCGGTGCTCTGCACCTCGGCCTTCCTCATCCGGCTCAGCGGAAGCCTCGGCGGCCTGAGCGCCGCGCACTGCGGCGGCGTGCGCTCCGATCGCACGACAAGCCGCCGCAACGCCGCGCTGCGCCGCCCGCCGCAGCCGGGCATCGTCGTCGGCAGCGTCCGCCGCAACCTTGCGCGCACGAAGCCGCTCGACGCGCTCGTCCTGCCGGTGCCTCCGGGCCGACGCGGCCTTCGTCCGACGTCATCGACCGCGGCGTGCCGCGCCCGCCCTGGTTCGTCGTGGGCAAGGCGCGCCCACTGCTCGGGCGCCGGGTCTGCTACGCCGGCCGCACGAGTGGCGTCGATCAGTGCGGCAGGATCATCCGCTCCTTTCCGCGCACGCACCTGCCCTGCACGACGATCACCGCGCGCGAGGGCGACAGCGGCGGCCCGGTCTACACCGCGCCCCTGCCCGACGGGACCGTGCGTGCCGTGGGGATCACGACGCTTGTCTACGGCCTGCTGCAGAGCATGTGCTTCACGCTGATCGATCCCGTGCTCCACGCGCTGCACGCGACGCTCGTCACCTCCGCCGCGCCCTGAGCACGCCGCCGACCGTCGCCCCGTAGGCGACGTGGTCGAGCACCTGCGGCATGAGCGCCAGCGCGCGGATCCGCGGCACGCGCCGGCCCACCACGCCGAGGTCCAGCGCGGCGATCGCCAGGCCTGCGAGCGTCCCGTACGCGACCGTCCGCCGGCGCGGCAGGACCGCGGCGAGCAGCACCGCCCAGCCGAGCGACAGCGCGAGGTCGACGGGCACCGCCGCGAGCGCCAGCACGAGCGGCCGGCGTTCGCGCGGCAGCAGCAGGGTCCCCGCCGCGAGCGTCGCCTCGAGCGGGCTCGCGCGCGTCGCGATCGCGTGCAGCGTCGACGGCGCGCCGCTCAGCACCGCCGCGACGGCGCCCGCGACGAGCCCGTCCGAGATCGTGGCGGCGCGCTCCACGGTGACAAACGGTAATCCTCAGGGGGATGGCGCGCGTCCCCAAGCTCGAGCCGATCGCGCCGCGCGTGTGGCTGCTGCGCGGCGGGCTGACCGGCACGATGAACGCCTACCTCATCGAGGACGGCGATGGCGCCGTCGTCTACGACACGGGGGAGAAGGGCATGGCGCCCGCGATCGCCGCGGCCGCCGAGCGGATGGGTGGCCTCAAGCAGGTCGTCCTCGGCCACGCCGATACCGATCATCGCGGCGCGGCTCCGGCGCTGAGCGCGCTGGCGCCGGTCGTCTGTCATCCCGATGCGGTGGAGCAGGCGCAGGGCTCCGGCGGGCGCAGCTACTGGGACATGTCCCAGCTGCCGCCCGCGATCCGCGCGCTGCATCGCGTCCTGCATCGCTGGGTCTGGGACGGCGGGCCGGTGCGGATTCGGGCACCGTGCGCGCCGGTGACGAGATCGCGGGCTTCGAGGTCGTCGACCTGGCCGGGCACGCGCCGGGGCTGATCGGGCTGTGGCGCGCGGCCGACCGCGTCGCGCTCGTCAGCGACTGCGTCTACCTGACGACGATGCTCGGGCGCCCGACCGCCGCCCACGTGCCGCACGCGGCATACAACCTCGACAGCGAGCGCGCGCGGGCGAGCATCGCGAAGCTGGCGCGCCTGGACCCGCTCGTGGTGGCGGCGGGGCACCTCGGGCCGCTGACGGGACCGTCGGTCCGAGCCGAGCTCGAGCACGCCGCCGGCGTGTCCTGAGAGCGTCAGTAGCGACACACAAATCCGGTGGACTGCTGACCTGGTCGCGCGTATAGCAACAATTCCTCCATGCCAGGTGGCGCGCTACGATCCGCCCTTCGGTTTCGGAGAGCGGGGAGCGGTCGTGCGGATAAAGATGGTGTCGCTCGAGGACGGGATCACCTCGTGCGGTTTTCGCAAGATGGCGGCGTTCGTCGCGCGCATCAACGACGACGCGGAGTCCTGCTATGTCTCGACGAACCGTTACCGCAATATCCGCAACGGCCTGCGCGGCACGCTCGGCAGCGCCGGCTCCTCGAGGACGAGGACATCGACCTCGCCGCGCGTCACCTGATCGAGGCCGACGTCGTCGGCTTCTCGTCGATGACCGGATACGCGGACCTCACTCGCCGCCTCATCACGCGCGTCAAGGAGCTCGACCCCTCGACGTTCGTCATCTGGGGCGGCATCCACCCGATCATCCAGCCCGAGGACGCGATCCTCGCCGACGTCGACGCGATCTGCACCGGCGAGGGCGAGTTCGCCTTCGAGGAGCTGCACCAGCTCCTGCTCGACGGCCGCGACCACACCGCGGTGAAGAACTTCTGGTTCAAGGGCGAGGACGGCACCGTCATCAAGAACCACTTCCTCCCGTTGATGAGCACCGATCAGATGGAGTCGCTGCCGTTCCCGCAATATGGCGAGGGCGAGACGATCTACGAGACGGGCACCGGCTTTGCACCGATGAACCCCAGCACTACATCGACAACGACGGGCTTAGTTACACCACCTTGTGGTCGATCAGTTGTCCATTTCACTGTACGTACTGCGGCAACACGAAGTTCATCTCCAACGATGCGAAGTACAAGCGCATCCGCCACCCGAGCGCGCGCTACATCGTCGACGAGATCAAGACTGCGCGTGCGCGTTTTCCGCACCTCAGCCACGTCTCGTTCCACGACGACAGCTTCATGGCGATCCCGTACCGCGAGATCGAGGAGTTCGCCGAGCTGTGGAAGGCCGAGCTGGACCTCCCGTTCGCGGTCTACGGCGTGATCCCCAACTACGTCAAGCGCGACAAGTTCGAGCTGCTGACCTGGGCCGGGATGAACCGCGTCCGGATGGGCATCCAGAGCGGCAGCCGCCGGACGCTGGACTTCTACAAGCGCCCCTCGCCGCCGGAGAAGATCCTCGCCGCAGGTGAGGTCAATGTGTCGTTCGCGCCGAAGTACCACATCCCCCCGGCCTACGACATCATCACCGACAACCCGATCGAGCAGCGCGAGGACATCCGCGACACGCTGCAGCTGCTCTACGACATGCAGCGGCCGTACACGCTGTTCATCTACTCGCTGAAGGTCATCCCGAACACCGAGCTCGAGAAGAAGATGACCGAACTCGGCATCGACATCGAGGAGATCTCGGCGACGTTCATGGCGATCCCGCCGCGCGTGAACAACCTCCTGCTGTACGTGCTGACGATGTGGCGCCCGCCGCAGTGGCTGTGGCGCCTGCTGCTCACCCAGGTGCGCGCGAGCACCGAGGAGCAGCGGCTGTACCCGCGCCTGGGGCGCCTGCTGCGCGGCATGTACCTCTCGCGCCGCGCGATGAGCCACCTCGTGAAGCTCGACTCTCGGCGATCCCGGGCCGGACGGGCTACTACTTCTGGCGCCTGGGCCTGATCGGGATGTGGCGCAGGCACCTCACGCGCCGGCACCCACGCCCGCCGCGGCCCGAGCGCGAGATCGCCCGCGAGCAGCGCGCGCAGAAGATCGCGGCGTAGCGCTCGCCACCAGTTTTCTGCGGGTTGGACGGCACGCTACGCTGAAGTAGTCAATTGGATAGGCGCGGGGATCTCGAGACTTGCCGCCTAGCCTGTGGAGGCCCGTCGTGGCCGACCGAGCGTCATGGATCGTCTCGCGCGTTCCGCGAGCGGGCCGATCATGGGACAGCACGAGCGCATGTCATCGGCGATGACACCGGTCGAGCTCAGCGCTCACGCGTGCGTGGCGCACGTGGCCAACGCCGCCGAGGACTCCCGCGCCCGCATGGCGCTCGCATCCTGTTCGCGTGCCGCGATGCCGGTGACCCGCACGCCCGCGACGCGCTCGTCGAGCGGTTCCTGCCGCTGGCACGCTCGCTGGCGCGACGCTACGACCACTTCGGCGAGCCGATGGATGACCTCGTCCAGGTCGCGTCGCTAGCGCTCGTCAACGCGATCGATCGCTTCGATACCGCCCAGGGCTGCGCGTTCTCGAGCTTCGCCGTCCCCACGATCCTCGGAGCGCTCAAGCGCCATTTCCGCGATCGCACATGGATCGTGCGCCCACCGCGCAAGGTGCAGGAGCTCACGCTGCGCCTCACCCGCGCCACCAGCCAGCTCGCGCAGGACCTCGATCGCGCGCCGACGGTCGGCGAGCTCGCGACGGCGCTCGACAGCAGCGAGGAGCAGATCATCGCGGCGCTGCTCGCCCGCGGCGGCCACAACGCGCTCTCGCTGCAGTCGCCGGGCGGCGACGCGGACGAGGACTGGCGCGCCGCAGGACGCGCTCGGCTGCCTCGACGACGGCTTCGCGCTGGCCGAGTCGCGCGTCCTGCTCGCCGGCCTGATGGTCGGCATGTCCTCACGGTCGCGCGAGCTGCTGCGGCTGCGCTACGAGCAGGATCTGACCCAGGCGCAGATCGGCGAGGTGCTCGGTGTCGGCCAGATCCAGATCTCCAGGCTCCTGCACCAGACGATCGCGCAGCTGCGCCACCGTCGCCGACCAGCAACCACGCCTCGTCAGCGGCCAGCTCCAGCCGGCGCCTGTCCCGGGCACAGCAGGACCGCATGCGCGCTCCCGGCAGCGGCGCCGAGCTGATCGGTGCGGGACGCCCGAGGTGAAAGCCTGGGCGAAGCCCACGCCGTAGTCGACTCAGCCGGGATCGCCGCTCGACTCCGGCCGACACGGTTGCTCTCGTCGCGAGCATCCTCGTGCGTCACCTGGCGTTCTGAGCGTCTTCACGGGCCTGTGTTTCTGGCGATCGGCGGGGTCGCCGACGGGGTGTGCGGGGACGGTGCGCCG
>CAVSHS010000009.1:0-622048 GCA_963727785.1 uncultured Solirubrobacteraceae bacterium | reverse complement strand
GGCGTAACCCCACGTGGAAAGGAGGTGGCCCGTATGGAGAGGCTGTCTCTCGTACTCTGGCGCGAGCGGGAACTGCTGGACATGCTGCAGTTCAAGCTCGAGGTCGAACAGCTCGTGCTCGCCAGCGGTCGTTCGCGGTGGTTGATGCGGGCTGCCCGCGACGTCGAGGCCGTCCTGGAGACGATCCGTGAGACCGAAGTGCTGCGCGCCGTCGCAGCCGACGAGGCCGCGGCGTCCATCGGCATGACCAGCAACCCGAGCCTGAGCGCCCTGGCCGATGCCGCGGGCGAGCCCTGGAGCACCATCCTCACCGAGCACCGTGATGCCTTCATCACCGTGACCCGGGAGATCATGGAGCTTGCCGACGCCAACCGTGACCTGATCTCGGCCGGCTACCGCTCCGCCCGGGAGACACTGCTGTCCCTCGGTGAGCCCGCCGACGGCTACAGCCCCGACGGCTCCGCACTCGTGGAGACCACTCGTCACCGCCTGGTCGACCGGAGCCTCTGACATGTCCGCCACCTTTGCCTCGTTCAACAGTGCGCTGAGCGCGTTGCGCTACAACCAGGTCCTCATGGACACGGCCAGCGGCAACATCGCCAACGTGTCGACGGAGGGCTACGCCCGCCGCCGTGCCGTGGGCGAGGCAATGGGTGCGCCGGCAGTGCCGGCGATGTGGAGCCGCTACCAGGGCTCCGGCGACGGTGTCCGGGTGAGCGGTCTCGACCGGATGGTCGACCCCTTCCTGGACGCCCGCTCGCGACGCGAGCACGGGAACCTGTCCTACCTCGCCACCCGGCAGGCGACCCTCGAGCGGGTCGAGGCCGGACTCGGCGAGCCCGGCGACAACGGTGTCTCCGCCGCCCTCGCGGACTTCCGCCAGGGCTGGCACGACCTCGCCAACAACCCGAACTCCGACGCCGCTCGCGGCCAGGTGCTGTCTCGGGCAGGCATCCTCGCGGACGCGATCAGGGTCCAGTCGACCAACATCGCCGGCGAGGAGAGCGACCAGCGGTACCGGTTGCAGACCGACGTCGCCGAGGTCAACACGCTCGCGGCGGACCTGGCCGCGACCAACAAGAGCATTGCCACCGCCACCTTCAACGGCGCCGACGCCGGCACCCTGCTCGACAAGCGGGACCAGCTGGCGATGCGGCTCTCCGAGCTCACCGGCGCCGTGGCCACCCAGCGTGCCGACGGTGGTTTCGACATGAGCGTCGGCGGTGTCGCGCTGGTCACCGGCCGGGACGCCGGCACCTTCGAGATCGCGAGCGGCGTCGCCGCCGACGGTTCGGCGGACGGCAGCCCGGTCTCGTTCTCGATCACCACACCCGCCGGCGTCTCGACCGCGGTGCCCGACGGTCTGCGCGGCCAGATCGGCGCGACCAAGGACCTGCTCAACGTCACGCTCCCGGCGTACCGCGCCGGCCTCGGCTCGATCGCCAAGACCCTCGCGGACGAGATGAACACCCAGCACGCCGCTGGGTACGACGCCGTCCGGCACCGCCGGCGGCGCGCTGTTCACCTACGACCCCGCGGACCCCGCCGGCTCGCTCGACCGTCGCGATCACCGACCCGGCCGATGTCGCCGCGTCCAGCGTCGGCGGCGGCGTGATCCAGGGCGAGAACGCGACCGCCATGGCGAGCGGCATCTCCGTCGAGGACGACTACCAGCGCCTCGTCAACGGCTTCGGCTCCGAGGTCGCCTCCGTCCGCCGCCTGACGGCGAACCAGGACACCCTGACCGGCCAGGTCGACGCCTCCCGCGAACAGGTCTCCGGAATCAACCTCGACGAGGAGATGGTCTCGATGCTGCAGGCGCAGCACGCCTACGAGGCTGCGGCCCGGGTCATGACGCACCATCGACTCCGTGCTCGACACCCTGATCAACCGGACCGGACTGGTGCGCTGATGACCATCTCTCGCGTGACCCAGTCCATGATGAGCCAGCACTCGCTGAGCTCGCTCCAGTCGAGCCTGTGCGAAGCTGGCGGCGATCCAGGAGCAGGTCTCCACCGGCCGGGTCCTGAACCGGCCGTCGGACTCGCCCAGCGACACCATGTCGTCGATGCGGATGCGTTCGTCGATCTCCGACCAGAAGCAGTACGCCCGCAACGCGGAGGACGGCCTCGGCTGGCTCGGCCAGACCGAGACCGCGCTGACCGGCGTCAACTCCGAGGTCCGGCGGGCCCGCGACCTGGCCCTCCAGGGCGTCAACGGCTCGCTCGGACAGAGCTCGCTCGACGCGCTCGCCGTCGAGGTCGACAAGATCCGCGAGGGCGCCATCGCCTCGGCGAACACGACGTACCTCGGCCGCGCCGGTCTTCGGCGGCATCACCGGGGGCGCCCAGGCGTTCGACCCGACCACCGGCGCCTACGTCGGCGTCCCCGGCGCCGTGAACCGCACCGTCGCCGACGGCGTGACGGTCGACGTCCAGATCGACGGCCAGGCCGCCTTCGGCGCCAACGGCAGCAGCCTGTTCGACGACCTGACCGCCCTGTCCGCCGCGCTGCGCGCCGGCGACACCACCGCGATCCGCGCCGGCTCCACCGCGCTGACCTCCGACATGGACCGGATCCAGGGCCGCATCTCCGACGTCGGCACCCGGTTCAACCGGCTCGAGAAGGCCTCGGTCAGCCGCCGGCGACGCGGAGCTGGCCTCACCAGCTCGCTGTCGCAGGTGGAGAACACCGACCTGCCCAAGGCGATGGTCGAGCTGAAGATGCAGGAAGTGGCCTACCAGGCCGCCCTCGCGTCGACCGCGCGGGTCATGCAACCGAGTCTGCTGGACTTTCTGCGATGATCGCTGAACTGACCAGGCCGCCCGCCACGCCACCCAGGAGAGTCATGCTCGAGATCCCGGTGATCGAGCTGGTGCAGCCGATGCCAGGCTTCCCGGACCGTACCCGGTTCACGCTGGTCCAGCTCGACGAGGACGGCGTGCTCTGCGCGCTCCGGTCGCTCGACGACCCCGACCTGCGGTTCCTGGTGGTCTCTCCGGTCTCGTTCTTCCCCGACTACGAGCCGGTCGTCGACGACCAGACCGTCGCCGACCTCGAGATCACGTCCGTCGAGGACGTCCTCGTGCTGCTCGTCGTCACCGCCGGTGACTCCCTGACCAGCACCACCGCGAACCTGCTGGCGCCGGTCCTGGTGAACACCGGGACCCGCCGCGCGCTCCAGGTCATCCTGGACGACCCGGACCTCGCGATCGCCACGCCGCTCGTCGCTATAGGCGGGCCTTCCGACCCGGATCTGGGGACCGGGACGGTAAGTTGGGCGCCATGCTGGTCTTGAGCCGCCGCCCGGGGGAGAGCGTCGTCATCGGTGACGACGTGACGATCTCCATCCTCGAGGTGCGCGGCGACGTCGTCCGCGTCGGCATCTCCGCGCCCCGATCGGTCGCCGTGCACCGCGCCGAGCTGCTCCGCGAGCTCGAGAACACCAACCGTGAGGCGGCCTCGCCGAGCGAGGACGCCGTGGCGTCGCTCAGCCGGGCGCTGAAGAACCGCAACGAGTAGCGACCTCCGACCGCGCGGGCGGGTCAGCTGTGGCGCAGCTTCGAGGCCAGGATCGCCGCCTGGGTACGCCGCTCGACGCCCGAGCTTGGCGAGCACGTTGGTGACGTGGTTCTTGACCGTCTTCTCGGCCAGGAACATCCGCTCGCCGATCTGCCGGTTGGTCAGCCCCTCGGCGATCAGCGACAGGATCTTCTTCTCCTGCGGGGTCAGTGACGCGAACTCGGCCGGGCCGGCCGCCTGGCCGTTGCGCATCCGGTCGATCACCCGCACGGCGACCGACGGGTCGATCAGCGAGTGGCCCTGGACGACGGCGCGGATGCCGCTGAGCAGGGTCGTACCGTCGATCTGCTTGAGGACGTAGCCGGCGGCGCCCGCGAGGATCGCGGTGAACATCGCCTCGTCGTCGTCGTAGCTGGTCAGGATCAGGCCCTTGATCGAGGCGTCGACGGCACGCACCTCGCGGCACACCTCGATGCCGGAGCCGTCGGGCAGGCGGCCGTCGAGGATCGCGACGTCGGGGCGGAGCGCAAGGATCTCGGGATCGCGTCGGCGACCCGGCCCGCCTCGCCGACGACCTCGATGTCGTCCTCGGCCTCGAGCAGCGTGCGCAGGCCCCGTCGCACGATCTCGTGGTCGTCGAGCAGGAAGACCCGGATCGGGGTCGGTGCAGTCATCGGTTCCCCCTCCTCCTCCCGAGACCCTATGTCGGGGAGACCTCGGATTGGCCTCTGGACGCGCCTCGGGAATATAGTTGCCGTCGTCAACCTTCTTATGGAGTGAGTTCTTCCTTGACCAGTACCCAGCCCGCCCCGATGACGCACCGCGAGGTCCTCGAGGCCCTCAGCGGCCTGCTGCTCGCGATGTTCGTCGCGATGCTGCTCGAGCACCGTCGTCACCAACGCGCTCCCGCGCATCGTCACCGACCTCCACGGCAGCCAGACCGGCTACACCTGGGTCGTCGTCGCGACCCTGCTCACGATGACCGCGACCACCCCGATCTGGGGCAAGCTCGCCGACCTGTTCAGCAAGAAGCTGCTCGTCCAGTCGGCGCTCGTGATCTTCTCCGCCGGCTCGCTGCTCGCCGGCTTCGCGCCCAGCATGGAGGTGCTGATCGGCGCCCGGGCCATCCAGGGCCTCGGCGTCGGCGGCCTGACCGCGCTGGTCCAGGTCGTGATCGCGTCGATGGTCAGCCCGCGTGAGCGCGGCCGGTACGCCGGCTACATCGGCGCCACCTTCGCCGCTCGCCACGGTCAGCGGCCCGCTCATCGGCGGCGTCATCGTCGACGCCCCGGCTCGGCTGGCGCTGGTGCTTCTACGTCGGGATCCCGGTCGCGATGCTCGCCTTCGTGGTGCTCCAGAAGACGCTGCACCTGCCCGTCATCCGCCGTGAGGTGCATGTCGACTACCTCGGCGCCACCCTGCTCGTCGCCGGCGTCTCGCATCCTGCGATCTGGGTGTCGCTCGCCGGCAGCCAGTTCGACTGGGTCTCCGCCGACCAGCGCGCCTGTTCGTCCTGGGCGGCTCGCCGTCATCGCGGCCGCGATCTACGTCGAGGCGCGGGTCGCCGTCGAGCCGATCATCCCGCTGCGGCTGTTCCGCGACCGGACCACCGCCTGGCCACCGGAGCCTCCGTGCTCGTCGGCCTGGCGATGTTCGGGTCGACGGTCTACCTGAGCCAGTACTTCCAGCTCGCCCGCGGCATGAGCCCGACCAAGGCCGGCCTGATGTCGGTCGCGATGGTCGGCGGCCTCCTGGTGTCGAGCATCGTCACCGGCCGGATCATCACCGCCACCGGTCGCTGGAAGCGCGTACCTCGTCGGCGGCATGTCGTCCGTCATCGTCGGCCTGTCCTGCTGTCCACGATCGACGAGACCACCAGCCTGTGGGTCGTCGGCGCCTTCATGGCCGTCCTCGGCCTCGGCCTCGGCGCCTCGATGCAGAACCTCGTCCTCGCGGTCCAGAACAGCGTGGCGCAGTCCGACCTCGGCGCGGCCAGCTCGGTCGTGACGTTCTTCCGCTCGATCGGCGGCACGATCGGTGTCTCCGCGCTCGGTGCGCTGCTCAGCCACCAGGTGGCGGCGAGCGTGGCCGACGGCCTGGCCAGGCTCGGGGTCCAGATGGGCGCCCACGAGCAGGGGTCGATCCCGACCTCTCCACGCTCCCGGAGCCGGTCCGCGCCGTCTTCGAGCACGCCTTCGGCGAGGCGACCGGGCACCTGTTCCTGGTCTCCGCCCCGTTCGCGGCGCTGGCCCTGATCTGCGTGCTGTTCATCAGGGAGGTGCCGCTGCGCACCACGATCATGCGGCGAGGACGAATCGTCGCCCCGGAGGCCGCGGCGGAGCTGCAACCGCGATGATGACCGCATGGCACGAACCGAGACGATCGGCCTCCTCGAGCAGGAGGTGGGCGTGCTGATCCGCCGCGTGCGGCGGGTCATCCACGAGCGCGCCCGCGCGGTGCACCCCGACCTCCAGCCCGCGTCGTACCTCCTGCTCGCCTACTGGCCGAGCACGGGCCCACGCGCTCGTCGGCGATCTCCGACAACTTCGGCATCGACAAGGGCGCGATCAGCCGTCAGGTGCAGCACCTCGTCCAGCTCGGGCTCGTCGACCGCACCCCCGACCCCGACGACGGCCGCGCGACCCTGCTGACGCCACCGACGAGGCCGCGGGCGGCTGGATGAGGTCAACCACACCGCCGGAAGTCCTCGACGAGCGGCTCGCCGACTGGTGCGACGACGACCTGCGTCGTTCGTGCCGTCCGCTGAGCCGCTACAACGCCGCGCTGGACGACGACGACCGGCTCGGCTCAGGCGAGCCAGACCGCGGTGTCCGCGGGCAGCTTGCCGCGGGTCGAGCGGGCCGCTGGCGACGACCACCTCGCCCTCGGGCAGCGGCACCGGCTTCCTGCCGCAGTTGAGGACGACCGTGAGCGGGCCGCGCCGGAAGGCCAGCACGTCCGTGCCGAGCTCGAGCAGCTCGACGGTCTCGCCGGCGGTCTCGGCGTACGGGCGCCGCGCGGCCAGCGCCTCGCGGTAGAACGCCAGCGTCGACCCCGGGTCGGCGAGCTGGGCCTCGACGTGAGCGCGCCCAGTCGTCCGGCTGCGGGATCCACGGCTGGCCGTGCCCGGCCCGAAGGCGTACGGCGGCTCGTGCCGCCCCACGGGATCGGCACCCGGCAGCCGTCGCGGCCCTCCTCGCCGGTGCGGAACCAGGACGGGTCCTGCCGGAACTCCGGGGCGACGTCGACCTGCTCGAGGCCGAGCTCCTCGCCCTGGTAGATGTACGCCGACCCGGGCAGCGCGAGCATCGTCAGCGTCGCGCGCCGGCGCGCGGGCCAGGCCGCGCTCGCCGCCGCCGTACCGCGTCACGTGGCGGACGACGTCGTGGTTGCTGAGCACCCAGGTCGGCGAGGCGCCGACCGGCTCGACCGCGTCGAGCGTGCCGGTGATGACCTCGCGCGAAGGCCGCGGCCGACCACGGCGGCGAGCAGCCAGGAGAAGTTGAACGCCTGGTCGAGCTCGTCGGGGCGGACGTAGGCAGCCATCGACTCGGCCGTCGAGGTCCAGGCCTCGGCCACGGCCATCCGGTCGCCGTCGTACTCGTCGAGGACCTTGTGCCAGCGGCGGTAGACCTCGTGCACCTCGGGCTGGTCCCACATCGGCTCGTCCCCGCCCGGTCGCGCTCGACCATGCTGCCGTTGCCTGGCCGGCCGGCCCGGCCGCCTCGGCGAGCACCTGGTCGCGCAGGCTGGCCTCCTTGAAAGGCCGTGGGCGACGTCGACCCGGAAGCCGTCGACGCCGCGGTCGAGCCAGAAGCGCAGGACGTCCTCGAACATGTCGCCGACCTCGGGGTTGCGCCAGTCGAGGTCGGGCTGGGTGGAGTCGAAGAGGTGGAGGTACCACTGGCCGTCGGGCGACCTGCGTCCACGCCGGGCCGCCGAAGACGGACTCCCAGTTGTTCGGCGGGCTCGCCGGTCGTCCGCGGTCGGCGTCGCGGAACAGGTAGCGCTCGCGCTCCGGGCTGCCCGGGCCGGCGGCCAGCGCCGCCTGGAACCACGCGTGCTGGTCGGAGGTGTGGTTGGGCACGAGGTCGACGATCACCCGCAGGCCGAGCTCGTGGGCGCGCGCGATCAGCTCGTCGGCGTCGGCGAGCGAGCCGAAGCAGCGGGTCGACGTCGCGGTAGTCGGCGACGTCGTAGCCGTGGTCGTGCTGCGGCGAGGTGTAGAACGGCGTGATCCAGAGCGCGTCGACACCGAGGTCGGCAGGTGGGGCAGCCGCGAGGTGATCCCGGGCAGGTCGCCGACGCCGTCGCCGTCACTGTCGGCGAAGCTGCGGACGTAGACCTGGTAGAAGACCGCGTTCCGCCACCACAGTAGGGTTTGGATCGTTCCAAGACATGGCCTCAATCCTCCGGCCCCACCCGCGCGCCCGTCAATTCGCCGACCCGCCAGAAGTTCTGGCGGGTCACGCGTTCTCGCAAACTTCGGGCGGGTCAGCCGAAATTCGCGGGGTCGACGGCGATCCAGATGTGCTCGGCGGTGGCCACGGCGCGGCCGTCGGCGTCGTAGAGGGTGGAGGCGGTGAACGTCTTGCGGCCGTCCTGGCCCCGGCCCTCGCCGACCACGACGTGCTCCTCGCCGACGACCGGCAGCGCGTCGATGCGGGCGGTCATGCCGCCGAGCACCATCAGCCGCTCCGTCAGGTCGCCGGCCCAGCCTCCGACGCAGTCCAGCGCGGCCCAGGTGACGGCGAGCGAGGCGCGGGGTACGTCGTCGACGTAGGTGTGCCAGTCCTCGTGACGCTCGGGTGCGGCGTCCAGGTGGCGGCGATCCGGGTGGCGCCGTCGACCTCACCGACCTGCCCGGGGAAGATCCGCAGCCCGTCGCCCTCCTCGCGGCCGGTGCCGCACGCGAAGCAGGTCGGGAACGGGTGCGAGGTGAGGCCCGGGTACGTCGCGGTCGCGGCGCGTGCCTCGTCGGCGGGGACCGGCTCGACGGGCTCGGGTCGGCGTCGGCCACGCTGGCCTGGGCCACGACCGCGCCGTCGAGGGTCGCCGCGGTGACGCCGTCGGCCTCGGCGACCGCATCGGGGTGTCGAGCGGCGGTGGTTGGCGCAGCGCGACCCGGATCGTCGGCCAGGCGTCGGCGCGGTTGTCCGGGCGGTCGTGCTCGACCAGTCCGGCCAGCGCCCCCGACGTCCATCCGCCGTTGCCCGACGACGCGGGTCCGCAGAAACGGCGCGGGATGATCAGTTCGGTCAACGGTGGTCCTTCGCTGGTCGGGTGCCCACGCTGACACGCGCGCGCCGCTCAGGTCTACCCGGCCCGGGTCCGCCGGGCGCCCCAGGCGGTGAGTGCCGCGACGAGGAGCAGCAGGACCACGTTGTGGGCGTACTTCTGCTGGTCGCTGACCTCGCCGATCGGCGTGGTGCCGAACGCGAAGCAGCCGGCCGCCACCAGCGCGCCGCCCGCCAGCGCGAGCACGTGCGCCTGCTCCCAGTCGGCGCGGCGGGACTGCCACCAGACCAGCCGGACCGCGACCAGCCCGAGCAGCACGACCAGGGCGGTGCCGATCCGCGTCGGCGGGATGGCGACGAAGCCGAACATCCCCACGAATGCGCCCAGCCCGACCTGCCACGGTCGCCAGGCCGGGCCGCCACCACGGAGAGGGGCGGCGGCCCACCTTGACCGCCGCGGCCAGCAGCCCGACCGGGACGGACGCCAAGCGATGCAGACGAGCGGTCAAGCCGCTGATCGTGATGACTCCGAAGAGCCTGCTGCGTCTACCGGCCGCAAACTCGACGATGCAGGAGCTCGAAACCGGCGGCTTCCGCCCCGTCATCGACGACGCGGACGTTACCGACAGATCGCTTGTCAAACGCATCGTCCTCTGCAGCGGCAAGGTCTACTACGATCTGCAGGCGGCACGCGAAGAGGGCTCCCCTTCTGCCGGAGGAGGCGTGCAGCCGCTTCGGCTGACGGGGTGGTGGGAGCCGGCAACGTCGCCTTGGTCCGCCTCGAACAGTTCTACCCGTTCCCTGCGACGGCTCTTAAAGAACTTTTCGCTTCCTACGAACAGGCTGACCGACATCGTCTGGACGCAGGAAGAGCCCCAAAAATATGGGCGGCGGACGTTTGTCGAGCCGAGGCTCACGGCGATCTTGCCATCGAATGCGACCCTGAAATACATCGGCCGCACAGCGTCGGCATCGCCGGCGACCGGTTCTACGCGATCCACAATCTTGAGCAGGCACAGCTTGTGAACGATTCGCTCAACGTTTCATCGGCCGAGAATACCGCCGCCGTTTAGGAACGCAAAATGAAAAGATCCATCCTGCTCATCGCCCTCTTGTCTCGCTCTGTCGGGTTGCTCAAGCAGCGTCGACGCAACGCCGTCGAACGCTCCCGTACCCGAGCCGACCCCGCAGATGAATCGCGAGCCGATCACGATCGCGGCCGGTGGGCGACATAATGATGGCGTCGCCGTTCCCGAACGAATCGCGGATGCCGCCGAATGACGGGGCCGATCTTTTTAAAGAAGTGACGCCGATCCTCACCGCCGCGGACATCGCGTTTGGCAATCTCGAAGGCCCGCTCGTCGATGGCGGCACGTCGGGCAAATGCGCGCCCGGATCGACGCGGTGTTTTGCGTTTCGCACGCCGACGCGTTACGGCAAGTATCTGAAGGAAGCCGGTTTCGACGTGATGAGCGTCGCTAATAATCACGCCGGGCGATTTTGGCTTCGAGGATGCGCGCGACACGCAACGTGTCCTAAGACAAGGCATCAAATTCGCCGGCACGCTCGAGCCGCTCGCGACGACCGCGTATCTCGACTCCAGGGGTAAGAAGGTCGCCTTTATCGGCTTTGGACACAACCGCGGGATGCCGAGCATTAACGAGCTCGACGAAGCCCGCCGCCTCGTCATCGAAGCAAAGAAAAAGGCCGACATCGTCGTCGTCTCGTTCCACGGCGGAGCCGAGGGCACTAAGCCCAGCACGTCCCGCAACGCTCCGAGTTGTTCCTCGGCGAGAATCGCGGCAACCTTCCCGCCTTTACTCACGCCGTCATCGACGCCGGAGCGGCGCTCGTCCTCGGCCACGGCCCGCACGTGCTGCGCGGGATGGAGGTCTACAAGGGCCACCTGATCGCCTACTCGATGGGCAATTTCTGCACCTACGGCTGGTTCGGCCTCGCCGCCGAGACCGCCCTGAGCAAGATCCTCGAGGTCAAGATCGGTCCCGATGGTAAGTTCATCTCGCGGCAAGCTCCACGCCGTCAAACAAGAGGGCCGCGGCGGCCCCCAACTCGACAAGACCAATGCCGCCATCCGCGTCGTCCGCGACCTCTCGACCACCGACTTCGGCGACGACCGCCCCCAAGATCGCCGACGACGGCACCATCACGCCCAAATGATCGATCCGGCGCTCTTCCTACGCAAGGTGGACATAGTCGCAAATACAAGGGACGTCGTAATATCGGCGCCGCTTCTTCAATGGGCGACCCACCACCCCTCGATTGAAGCTCCCGCCGATCCACTCCGATAAGGCCGGCTGCAAAAAAACTATTGACATCACCTCGTACCGAGCGTATATTCGCCGAATCTAAGCCCAAAAAGCAGTAACAATTTGGACTAAAAAAGGAGTACCCCATGCCTTTATTGTCGCCGATTTGCCGATCTCGCGTAGGAGATTCTCTTCGTCGTGACGGCTTCGCCCTTTTCTGTGTGGTCGCCATCGGCATTTTTGCCAAGAACGGCTGGCTGCCGTCAACCGATCCCCTTACCGGTCAGCGGACCGGTTGGTTCTGGGCAAGAAGCTGCCAAAGAATGCGCCAAGCAGTTGGAACCCGTTTCCGACTTTACCCCGACGCCCACACCGACGCCGTAGACTCTCGAAAGAATATGTCTATGCCGGCTCGCGACTGCTTGCGGTCGAGGACAAGAACGCCTCTGCCGTGCCGCCTGCGGACCTTGCGGTTTGCGTTTCCGTCAATTAGCGACGTGGTATGTAAAAAGGCGGGCCGGATTCGACCGCAGACGACGTTTACTTCGGGGCGAGCCGGCCGATATTCCTATCGCCGGGTGATTACGATGGCGACGGCAAGACCGACTTTCGCATTTACAGGCCTCAAACGGCTACTTGGTTGTGACATTCAGCTCTCGGCATGTGCTCGACCATCACGTTGTGATCGTCGGCGGCACCTCGGTGACGTTCCCGCACAGGCCGATTTCGACGGCGACGGGAGGACAGATGCCGCCGTATTCCGCCCGTCTACCGGCACCTGGCATATCCACAACTCATCGACCGACAACATCGTGACGGCGAGCCTCGGCACCGACGGGCGACAAAGTCGCCCCCGCGGACTATGACGGCGACGGCAAGGCCGACGTCGCTGTGTGGCGAACGGGACGACGAGTCAGTTTCACTGGATAAAAAGCTCAGATGCTCACCTCCGCGACGACCAACCTCGGCTCAGCCAGCACGGACATCCCTGTCAGTGCCGATTACGATGGCGACGGCAAGGCCGACTTCGCCTTGCTTGGTGGCAATGTCTGGACGATCAAGTCCAGTTCGTCCGGCTCGACGAGCACCACTGCCTGGCAAACCCCGGAGCGATCCCGGTTCAAAACGACTACGACGGCGACGGAAAGGTCGACATCGCCTGTTGGGACTTGGCCCAAGCAACCCGCGGCGGAGTTCCGTGGTTATCCGCAATAGTCACGATAACTCCACCCGAGCCGAGGAGTGGGGTGAGAGCGGCGACATTCCCCCCGTTCCTGCGTTTTATCGAAGGTAATGCCTAACGTCGTCAACCGCATTCTTTCCAGCCGTGAAACTAGAGAGGTATCGATGGGAAAGTTCAATTCGTTCTTTATTCTTGCTATCACAATTCTTGTTCTTGGCGGTCCGGTGAAAGGGAATTGACGGGCGGGTCACCTCACCAAAAAGAGAAGATCGGGCAATCCGCTGACCGAAACTCGCGATCGGTCGTGCGGGTAAATCCGACGAGCTAAGCGATGGAGTTTAAGTCCGCCACTCGCGAGTTATCCCGGACGCGGCGGCAACAGTTTGCCGGTAGCGATCAACTACTCGTCGAAGGTATCGACCCTCAGGAACGCCCCTTCGTGGTGGTATGAGGTTGCGGAGCTACAGCCGACGCTATGTGACCGACTCGTACGCCTGGTTTAGCGAGCGGTCGGCCGCGGGCTGGACGAGCTCGATCTGCACGCCGCCCACAGACTGATACCGAGATCGAGTACCTACAACTCGACGGGGCTCCCTATGGCGACGCGTTGGTATCTGATGGCGTATGGGGAAAACTATGGGACTGCGATTAGTAGATGATCAGCAGCCCTTGGCATAATATTGTGGCCACGCCTTACGCCTTCATGTGCCAAGGAATAGTGCGAGGTTTTTAACCTACGGTTATTTTTGACAGGTTACAAGCTCGGCCTAAAGTCTGAAGGGACGTGGGGCGATGCCGGATCCCAGCCCCGGCCTTCCGCAACCCAATGATATTTTCTACGTAAAGCGATTGTGGTGATGTCGGATGGGACGAGTCTACGATTCCTGCAAAACAACCCAGTCGTTCTATTGCGGCACGATCGTGACCGGATGCACCACCGACCTTTGATGGAACGTATCTCGCAACCGACGGATCCGGTCTGGTACTCGAGTACGATCACGATGGGCCGAGCACAATCTTGACGCCCGATGGCGGAGAATTTTCGGTTCCCGGCCACAACTCAGAGTATCAACGGCCACTTCGCCGACAGCTATGTCGATGTCAACGGCAATCTGACGACCTTCGTCGAGTCATTTAACTCCACGACGGCTGAATTCCAGCAAGGGACGATCGATACCATTGGACGGACCATCAATGAGCCGATCCCGCACAACTGGTCGACGCAAACGCAAGTTGCGGGTGATGATAGTCGAGCTCCCGGGCCTGAACAGCGGCGACAGGGATACACGGTTCGATGGCAAAACCTCAAACCGCAAGGTTGCGAAACCAGTACGGCGACAAACTGCGTTGGTAATGACGAAACGACGGGTGGAGCACTTGAGGACCAGACGCAGAAACTGTTTTACGAGATGCGCTACTACTGTCAGGGCAGTTCCGGAAAAACGGAAGCTGCCGGCAAACCCATCGGATTATAACGATCCAGCAAATGAAGTTCTCTTCCCCATGACCGAACTCGGTATCAGGCCCTGCAACGGTCACGAGGTGCAACGAGATGAGAATGGAGACGTCGTCTACGACACAAATAACAACCCGGTCATAACCCCCGCGAGATTTAATCCGGTCGTTCTGGGTCAGGTATTCTTGCCAAACGGGCAGACGTATACGTTTAAGTACAACCGCTTTGGTGAGATTAGCAAGCTCATTTATCCGACTGGCGCTATACGAGACTTTACATATGCGGCGATGATCCGCTTAGGACGTTTTTCGGTGACGGCGAACCAATTAACCGAGGCGTTGTCGAGCATCGCATATACGACGGCACCGGGACGCTGCAGCGGCGGACGACCAACCAGGCCGTGCGGAATTGGGGGTATCCAAATACGGAATACAAGCTCACCTCGATAGGGTCGAAGGCGGATAACCCGTTGGCCGACGGGATGCAGACCGTCCGGTTAGTCAACGCCGAGCCAACCGACTCCAAATTCGGCTTCACCGATCCGTTTGCCGGAAGACCGTACGATGAGCGCACCTTTGATGAGAACGGAGCGATCAATAATCGTGCACGCTTACCGAATATGTGACAAAAGACCAGGCCCCCAGCGCTCCAGTCAGTTTCGTAGCAAAACGGGACGCCCGCGTTAAGCGGAGTGTGACGATCAAATTCGAGCCGGGATCGGCATCGGCGCTTGCGACTTATGTGGAAACCGACTACGACGATGCCGGGAGCACGGATGCCGGAAACTTCTCGCATCTCAATGTAAAACAGCAACGCGGCTACCACTACGCGACGGTTACGGCGGCTGATGTCGATATTGGAACGATCCCGTGGTCGACCGTCGAAAGCTGGTTCCCGGCGAGTAAGCTTGCGAGCATTTCCGAGACTGACTATTCCTACGACGCGACGTATGCTGCACGAGGCATGATCGGCCGTCCGGTCGAGCACGGTCGTCGCCGCGTACGGCTCGGGCGCGCCGCTGGAGCCGTAGCCGCGGCGGTCGTAGGCGATCGCGCGCGCGCCCGCGGCGGCGAGCTCGTCGAGCGCCGCAGCCCATGCCGCGGCGTCGGACGCCATCCCGTGCACGACGAGCAGCGGCTGACCGTGCCCGCGCTCCTCGTAGTGCAGCGCCACCCCCGCGCCCTCGATGTGCGCCATGCGGGCGAGGCTAGTACCTTCGCCTCGGTGTGCCAGGTCTACGGACGCGACGTCGCTCACGTGCACGACACGGGCAACGGCGACTTCGCTCGCGATGCCGCGCCCGGCGTGCTCGGCCTCATGCGTCGCGCGGGAATCCACGACGGCCTCGTCATCGACCTCGGCTGCGGCAGCGGGATCTGGGCCGCGGCGCTCGTCGACGCGGGCTACGACGTCATCGGGGTCGACCAGTCCGCCGCGCTGCTGGACATCGCGCGCGAGCGGGCGCCGGGCGCGCGCTTCGTGCAGGGCTCGCTGTTCGACGTCAAGCTGCCGCCGTGCAATGCCGTGACGGCGATCGGCGAGTGCTTCTCCTACTGCGTCGACAAGCGCGCCGGACGGGCGGCGCTGGCGGTCGTCCTGCGGCGGATCGCCGCCGCGCTGCGGCCCGGCGGCATCCTCGTGTTCGACGTGATGACGCCCGGCAGCGAGCCCGAGACCGGCCGGCGCACGTGGACGGAGGGGCCCGACTGGCTGCTGTGCCTCGACGCGCGCGAAGACCTGCGGGCGCGCACGCTGACGCGCCGGATCGCCGTCTTCCGGCCCGACGGCGACGGCTACCGGCGCAGCGACGAGACGCACCGGCTGTGGCTGTACTCGCGCGGCGAAGCGCTCGCCGACCTCGACGCCGCCGGACTGCGGGCGCGCACGCTGACGGGCTACGGGCGCCGCGTGCGCTTCCGCCGCGGGCACATCGGCTTCGCCGCGGTCAAGCAGCCCGACCGCTGATCGGATCGCCCGATGAGCGGGCTAGCTACTCTTGGGATATGGAAGGTGGCTTTGGAGGACTCTTCGGCGACCCCGAGGAGCTCAGCAAGCGAATGGCGGAGTTCGCCGAGCAGATGCAGGCCCAGCAGGGCCTCGTCTGGGCGGACAACGCGATCAAGCTCGCCGTCGAGATGACGGTCGCCGCGATCAACCGCGTGAACATCCAGGGCACGGTCGAGCAGCAGGCCGAGCAGATCCGCTCGGTCATGGCGACGGTCTTCCCCGACGCGGTCGCGCTCGTGCGCGAAGCGCGCTCGGGCCTTCAGTAGGCGCCTCTCGCGGCGGCCTCCCGCTCGGCCGCCTTCTCGGCCTCGCGCTCCTCCCTGCCGAGCCGGATCGCCTCCTTGAACGAGCGGATCCGGAAGATCGAGACGAGCGCCCCGAAGCCGACCGCGAGCGTCGTCGCCGCGATGACGATCTGCTGCCCGACGGAGTACGCGGCGACGGTCGCGCCCGACGCGGCGCCGCTGAAGACCTTGACGAGCAGCGCCTGCTGCACGCCCGCGCCGCCGGGCGTGAACGGCACGACCGCGGCGACCGCGTTGACGCCGAGCACGAGCAGCACGTTGCGCACCGAGCCGCCGACGTTGAACGCGTCGAGCAGAAACCAGAACGCCGTGAAGCGAAAGCACCAGCCCGCGAGCTGCCACGCGAAGACCTCGCGCAGGTAGCGCCGGCGGTCGAAGAGGATCGTCAGGCCCTGGCGCACGCGCGCCCAGAACGCCCGCACGCGCTGCGAGAGCACCGCGAAGCCGACGAGCACCGCGATCGCCAGGAAGGTCAGCGCGAACAGCGTGAACCGCGGATGGCCGGCGAAGAACGACAGGTCGAACGCGTCGAGCTTGGCGAAGTCCGGCGGCTTGGGGAAGACGCCCTGCGTGAACGCGAAGCCGAGGATGAAGATCGCCATGAACGCGTCGAAGATCGCCTCGACGCAGATCGCGGCGCCGACCGCGGGATACGTCGCGTGCGGGATCGAGCGCTTGACGAGGAACAGCTTGATGACGTCGCCGCCGCGCGCGGGGATGACGTTGTTGAAGCCGTAGGCGGCGATGTACGCGCCCCAGACGCGGCGAAACTGGACCCGCTCGGAGGGGTAGGCGGCGCACAGCGTGTTGTAGAACGCGCGCGAGCGCAGCGTCAGGTAGACGACGAACGCGACGGCGCCGATCAGCAGCGAGATCCAGCCGACGCGCGAGAGGCTGTCGAAGAACGAGCCGACGGCGTCGAAGAACGAAGCTGATGTTCGAGCCGATCGAGGCCTGGACGAGCATGCGGCCAAGAGTACGGGGGGCTCAGACATCGGTCCGCAGGTGCCGATACCAGGCCAACGATGCAAGCCACCGCAATCCTGCCCATCGCCCGCCCGCGCATCATGCCGTGGTCGCGGATGGGCGACGAGTCCCTCGCCAGCCGTGCCGCTGCCGGCAACGAGGCGGCCTTCACCGCCCTGTACGAGCGCTACCACGGCCCGCTGCTGGGCTACTGCCGCTCCATCCTGCTCGACGTCGAGGACGCGCAGCGACGCGACGCAGAGCGCGCTCGAGAACGCCCTGCGCGCGCTGCCGCGCCGCGAGCCCGGCCGTCCGCTGCGCCCGTGGCTGTACCGGATCGCGCACAACGAGGCGATCACGATCCTCCGCCGCCGCCGGCCCCACGCCGACGTCGATCCGGCGACGGTGCTCACCGTGCCCGGCCCGGAGGTCGACTCCGAGCAGCGCACGCGCCTGTCGCAGCTCGTCGACGACCTGCGGATGCTGCCCGACCGCCAGCGCGGCGCGCTCGTCATGCGCGAGCTGAGCGGCCTGAGCTACGACGAGATCGGCGGCGCCCTCGGCGTCTCCAACGAGGCCGCGCGGCGCGCGGTCTTCGATGCCCGCACCGCCCTGCACGACGCCGTCGACGGACGCGCGACGGCGTGCGTCGAGCGTCCGGCGCTCGCTGTCGGACGGCGACCGCCGCCACCTCCGGGCGCGCGGCCTGCGCGCCCACCTGCGCTCCTGTGACGACTGCGCCACCTTCGAGCTCGCGATGGGCGCGCGCCAGGCCGACCTGCATGCGCTCGGCCCCTGGCTGGGCGGCGCCGGCGCCGGCGCGCTGGGGCTGCTCGGCCTCGGCGCCGGCGGCGCGGGCGGCGGCACGCTCGTCGCGGCCGGTGGCGGCACGGGCGGCGGCCTGACGTGGGCCGGCCTGCCGACCGCCGTCAAGGGCCTCGCGGTCGCCGCGGCCGTCGCGACGAGCGGCACCGCGGCCGTCGAGATCCCGAAGGTGACCGGACACCACGCCCCTGCACCGCAGCGCCAGGCCGCGACGCCGGCGGCCGCGCTCGCCGCGCCCGCGATCTCACCGCTGCAGGACACGCTGCGCGAGCGGGCGCTCGCACAGGCGCAGCAGGCGGGACGCCGCGAACGTGCGCAACGCGCCGCCGCCGGGCAGACCCCGCGCGCGTGCAGACCGGTGGTGGCAGCGCCGCGAGCGTCGCCGCCCACGGATCGCACGCCACCCCGTCCGCGCCTGCCGCAGCCGCGCCGTCCGCCGGCACCAGAGCGCCCGTCGCGGCGCAGCCCGCGCCCGGCGGTGACGAGCCAGCAGCCGAGCGCGCGCCCGGCGCCCGGCCGTCGCCAAGACGCCGCAGCAGGTCGCGGCCGAGCAGCTCCAGCACGTCCGCGACCAGATGCTGGCCGCGTTCCAGAACGCGCAGACCGTCGCCGCATCGGGCGCGCAGGGGGCGCTGCAGACGGCGAACTCGATGATGCAGAGACGCTCGGCTCGCTGCGCCCGATGATCGAGCGGATCCTCGCGGGCGTCGGCCTGAGCCTGCCGTCGAGCGCGGCGCACGCCGCCACCGGCGGCGAGCGCGCCGACGATCGCGAACGTCCTGGCCCCCGCGCAATCGTTGCTCAGCGGAATCAATGCGCTGCTGGCGCAGATGTTCGGGTCCCGCTAGAGCAAGCGCCAACGCGCCAGCTTCGGGCAGATCGGAAGTACCGCATCACAAGCACGGGCCAGCTCCGTGTTAGGGACAGCCACACATCGAAAAGGCAACCCCGTCGCGAGGCGGGCGCGCAAAACCAGGGGCCTCTCCGAGGCCGCCCAGTTGCCGAAGGGGGCACTCATATGTCGCATTCCCGTCGAATCGTCGCCGCAATGGCGACGCTTGCCGTGCTCGTCGCGCTTCCCGCCACAGCATCGGCGAAGTCCACCTCGAAGGTCTCGGCCAACGCCAGCGTTCAAGTGAGCGTCGACAAGGCCACGAAGGCCGTCAAGCGCATGAAGCGCTACGCGCGGCTGGGCAACGGCAGCGCCGTCGCGCGCCAGCTGAAGATCGCCCGCACGCAGTCCGCCGCCGCTTCACGCACGGCGCGCACGCTGGCCAACACGGCCGCCACGGGCACCCAGAGCGTCGCAGCCGCACAGGCGCTGACGCTCGCCGGCACGCAGTACGACCAGCTCGTCGAGGCGATCACCGCGATCGTCGACCAGATCACCGGTCAGGTGCAGGCGCTCGTCGCAAACGCGATCGCACCGAGCCTCGCCGGCAAGCAGAAGATCATCGAGGTCCTCACGCAGATGCTCGGGCAGGTGCCGGTGGAGGTCCAGCCGGTGATCGCCTCGATCATCGCCGCACTGTCCGTCGGTGACGCGACCGAGGTCGTCAACCTCGACGACGCGCTGACCTCCGGCGCCCTGCCGACCGGCATCGCCGGCATCGTCAGCCAGAGCCTCGGCATGGCGACGGGCCTCATCGATCAGGCGTTCAGCATGATCCAGGGCATCGTCCCGATGCTGCCGACCGCCGTTCAGGGCCCGCTCACGCAGATCCTGAACATGGTCACCTCGACCGTGGGCACGATCGTCCCGAGCGTGCTCACGACCGTGACCGGCCTCATCGACACGATCCTCGGCTCGCTGCCCTTCGTCGGCGGCACGACGGCCACCAGCGGCGGCGCATTCGGCCTCGGCGGCCTGCTCGGCGGACTCGTCGGCGGCGGCTCGCAGGACCTGCCCGGCGACTTCGGCGGCATGCTGAGCAACCTGCTCGGCGGCCTCTTCGGCGGCGGCACGGGCGACTCGACGGGCACAGGCTCTCAGAGCGGCGGCATCGCCGGGATCGGCAGCATCCTCAACAGCGTCACGGGCCTGCTCGGGAATCTCCTGGGCGGCCTCTTCGGCGGCCAGACGGCTCCCGCCACATGAGCCACAGCGGCGGCCCCTCGGGCAACTCGATGCGCTCCGTCACGGCGAACCCGTGGTGGGCGTAGAAGGAGAGATTGCTCTCCTTGGAGGACTCGAGATAGGCCGCCGTGCCAGTCTCGTCACATCGACGAAGCACCGGAGCCAGCAGGGCGGAGCCAACCCCTCCGCCCTGTTGCTCTGGGTCGGTCCCCACGACCGACAGGTAGAAGTGGGGCTCGATCGGATGGTGGCGCTCGATCTCGCGCACCGCCTGGGTGCAGCGCACGATCCGCGGGAGCAGGACCGGCAGCATCGGTAGCTGCATGAGCGACTGGCGCAGGCTCTCCCGCCAGTGCCCCGGCGGCGCCCAGAGCGCCGCCCCGGAGTGTCCGGGCGTCGTGAACGTCAGCTCGTGGACGGCCAGCTGGCGCAGGCGGATCCCGAAGAAGCGGCGCGCGTGGCTCATCCGCCGCGCGGCGTCGGGATAGAACCACGCGGTCACCGGATCGTCGTAGAAGGCGCGGGCGAGGACATCGGCCAGCGGATCGAAATCCTCCGGACGCGCAGGCCGCACGATCACGGGCGCGCAGATGACCATCGCGCCGAGAGTCTACGGGCGCCCGCAGCCCGCGTGTCGGCTACTCGTCGAGCAGCTCGAGGACGCGCTCGACCGGCCGCGCGAGCAGCGCGCGGTCTCCGCGCACGGCGATCGGCCGCTGCAGGAGCCGCGGATGTTCGACCATGCTGGCGATGAGCTCGTCGTCGGAGACGCCGTCGTCGAGCAGGCCGAGCTCGGCGACGAGCGGCTCGCGCAGGCGCAGCACGTCGCGCGGGCCGAGCCCCGCCTTCGCGAGCAGGTCGCGGATCGTCGCCTCGTCGAGGCCGGTCTCGTGGTACTCGACGCCGTCGTACTCGACGCCGCGCTCGGCCAGCAGCGCGGCGAGGCTGCGACAGGTCGAGCAGGACGAAACCTCGTAGATCCTCAGATCGGACATCCCGCAGCGCAGTTAACACGGTCGGCGGGCCGCGCGCGTCGCGGTCGCTGCGCCGAACCGACGGACGCGCCGCGGGCGAGCCGATCGCGGCTTCGCCGCCCCGGCGGTCAATGCAACTTATTTGCGGGTGACGTTCTCACAGTTTGTCGCGATCGCGTCGGCCTTGTCCGCGCTGACCTTGTCCACTCCGACGCCGCAGTTGATCGTGTCCACCGTTCGGTCGACGGCGTAGATCGTGTCGTTTCCCGTGCTGCCGCTGACGACGTCCCTGCCGTACCCGGCGGAGATCGTGTCGTCGCCGGGTCCGCCCTGGAGGCGGTCGTTGCCGTTGTCACCGGAGACGTCGTCGTCCCCGCTGCCGCCGCTGATGCTGTCGTTGCCGGCGCCGCCGGTCAGCCTGTCGTCGTCGGCGTCGCCGCTGATCGTGTCGTTGCCGCTGCCGCCGCTGGCGGTGTCCCTGCCCGCGCCGCCGTAGATCGCGTCCCGCTCGGCGCCGCCGTAGAGCCTGTCCCTGCCGGCGTTGCCATAGAGGCAGTCCGTGCCGCCGCGCCCGTTGAGCGTGTCGTTGCCGCCGAAGCCGATCATGACCTCGCCCACCCCCCGGCCGTTGCGCGTGTCGTTGCCGGAGGTGCCCTCGATGAGGATCCCGCGCTGTGCGCAGCCCGCCGGCTTCGCCGTCGGCAGCTTGTACTGCTGCGCCTGCGCGGCGCCGATCCCGGCGAACACAAGTGCGGCTACCGCCGCGCCCAGTGTCAGTACTGGCGTGCGACTCACGTGGTCCCTCCTCGTTGCTTCATGGGTCGGCATGTCCGAGTGCCGGGTGCGTAGGGCGATGATGGCGATGCGACCCCGGTGATGCCGCAACCCTATCCGAATTACGAGCGCCGACGCGTCAACCCGGGCTGCTCCGAAGTTCACCTCAGGCTGAGTGCAATGTTCACCGACGCGCCGCCGGCAGAGCGCACATTTACGGTGTAACGCCCGCGGCGCAGCGAGCCGCGCAGCCGCAGCGTGCGGCTGCGACCGGCGGCGCCTGACGCCCGCACGCGGGCACGGACGCGCGTCCCCGCGCGCAGCTGCACCGTCACCGTCCCGGCCGCCTTCGGGGTGACCCTCACCGCCAGGCCGCGCCTGCGCACGGTCGAGCGCATGGCGGTGTGTGCGACGCGGACCGCCGGTCGCAGGCGCTCGCTCGGAGCGCGCTGCATCGCGGCGAAGGCGGGCTTGCGCCGCTCGCCGTAGGTGAGCAGGCCCCAGTTGCCGCTGTCGGGTGCCGCCGACTCGTCGAGCAGCCCCAGCCACCCGATCCCGGCCACGTCAGGACCGAGGTCGTCGGCGATCTTGAAGCCGCCCGTGAGGTAGCGCGCCTGCAACGCCGGTGAGACGAACGTCGCGAAGGTCGCCGAGGCGTGATCGGACTGGATCGTGTACTCCGACAGCCACACCGGGATGCGGCGCCGGTACGCGCGGCGCACCTCGTTGCTGACGGTGTCGGTGTCGCTGATGTCGCGAAAGCCGCCCGCCAGCGGCGTGTCGGCGAGGCGCGGCGGGCGAAACGGGAACGGGTTGTGGCCGAACCAGTCCAGCCGCGGCGGCCGGCCGTCGGGCAGGCGCATGAAGCGCAGGAAGTTCGGCGGCTTGACGGTGCCGCTCGTCCACGTGTTGCCGCCGATGACCATGTTGCGCGCGCTCTGCGCCTTGAGCGCCCCGTAGGCGGCGTCGAGCAGCAGGGCGTAGGCGCGCGGGCCGACCGGGTCGTTGTCCCTGTTGGGCTGGAAGCGGTCGTCGCGGTTGGGCTCACCCCAGATCATCCAGCGCCGCACGGCGGGGTAGCGGCGCGCAACGGCGGTGAGGAAGTCGGCGTAGTCCTGGGGGTTGGACGGTCCCCAGATCGCCGGCCGGTCGCCGTTCGCCCATGGCGGCGTGCTGGACACGAGCAGCGAGAGGCGGATGTGGTGCGCCGGCGCCTCGGCGGCGGCCGCGGTGACGTCGGCGGGCCAGCGATACGCGGGATCGGACGGGTCGGTCGCCGCCGCCGGCCGCGTCGGCGCGACGGCGGCCCAGCTCATCGACAGCTGCAGCGTGTCGATCCCGAGCTCGTCGTAGAGCCCGAAGGCCGAGCTGCCGTCGGGCAGCACCGCCGGGCCCCAGAGGGCCTTCTCGGCGGCGTGCGCGGGAGTCCCGAGCACGAGGACGAGGACGGCAACCGCGAGAGCTGATCGGGCGAGGCTGCCTGCGGGCGGGCGGGAGCGCATGTGCTCGCGGCAGAGTGTAGGCGCCCGTGCATGGGCGACATGCCGGGCCAAGCGTGCTTTGCTTGTCGTCTGCGCTCATTTCTGACACGAGGTTGGAGAGGGTGAGTTGCCGCTCGAGGCGCGGCTGATCGTCGGCCTGGCGCTGGCGATGGCGGTCGCCTACGCCGCCACGCCCGTCGCGATCCGGCTGGCCGCGCACTTCGACTTCTACGACGCCCCGACCGGCTACAAGGACCACGCGGCGCCGACGCCGTACCTCGGCGGGCTGGCGGTCGTCACGGGCTTCGCCGTCGCGCTCCTCGCGCTGACCTCGGACGCAGGACAGACGCTGCCGGTGCTCGCGCGGCGTCGGCGTCCTGTGGGCGGTCGGCACGCTCGACGACCGGCGGACGGTCGGGCCGCTGCCGCGCGTCGCGGTCGAGTCGGCGCTCGGCGTGATGCTCTGGATCGCGGGCCTCGGCTGGTCGCTCGGGCTCGGCGGCGCCGTCGACCTGCTCGCCACGGTCTTCTGGGTCGTCGCGGTCGTCAACGCGTTCAACCTCTTCGACAACATGGACGGCGCGTCGAGCACGATGGCCTGCGTCGTCGCCGCCGCCGTCGCCGTGCTCGGGCTCGTGCAGTCCGACGTCTGGCTCGTCGCGACCGGCGCCGCGCTGTGCGGCGCCTGCCTGGGCTTCCTGCCCCACAACCTGTCGCGGCCGGCGGCGCGGATCTTCCTCGGCGACGGGGGCAGCATGCCGATCGGCTTCGCGGTCGCCGCGCTCGTGATGATCGGCGCCTCGTCGATCGCGGCGGAATGGCAGGCGCTCGTCATGGGGCTGCTGCTCGTCGGCGTGCCGGCGCTCGACACGTGCCTCGTCGTCGTCTCGCGCCGGCGGCGCGGCGTCTCGATCCTGACGGGCGGGCACGACCATCTCACCCACCGCACGCGCGCGCGACTGCGCACGGCGCACGCGTCAGTCGCCGCGCTCGGCGCCGGGCAGGCGCTGCTGGCGGCGCTCGCGCTCGTCGCGGTGCGGGGCGGGCCGGAGCTGCTCGTCCCCGTCGTGGTCGCGTATCTCGTCGCGATGGCGACGCTCATCGCGGTGCTCGACGCCGCGCCGCGCGCGGCTGCGGGCGGCGGGATGGGCGCCGTGCTCGACGCGCCGCGCGGGCCCGGGGCCGGGGTCGGGGCCGAGGTCCGCCCCGACCCTGGCATCGATCTCGGGGAGCAACCGGGGACCCCGGGCGGCGGCTCGCGCACGACCGCCTGGCCTGCGCTGGCCGTGCTCGCCGCCTTCGGCATCGCGCTGGGCCTGAGCCCCTTCGCCGAGGGCTTCTACGACTCGTCGATCTGGGCGCCGGCCGGGCTCGGGCTGCTCGTCGTGCTCACCGCCGCGCTCATCGCCGGCCCGGTCGACCTGCCGCGCCGCGCGGTCGTCGCGCCGGCGGCGATCGCCGCGCTGGCGCTGCTGTCGCTCGCATCGGCGTTGTGGACCGATTCGATCGAGCAGGCCGTCGTCGACGGCAACCGGCTGCTCATCTACGCCGCGGGCCTTGCGCTGCTCGTCGTGCTGCTGCGCAGCCACCGCGGCGCGGTGCTCGCGTTCGGCGCCTTCGCCGCGGGGGCCGTCGCGGTCGCCGGCTGGGTGCTCGCCGGGATGCTGCGCGGCGACGAGGCGCTCTTCCTCGGCGGCCGGCTCAACGAGCCGCTCGGCTACATCAACGGGCAGGCGAGCTTCTTCGTGCTCGCGTTCTGGCCCTGCCTCGCGCTTGCCGAACGGCGCCGCGGCCCGCACCTGGCAGCGCTCGCCGGGCTCGGGGTCGCGGGAACGACGCTCTTCGCGGGCCTCGCCGTGCTCGGCCAGTCGCGCGGCGCGGTGCTCGCCGCCGCGCTGTCGCTGCTACTCGTGTTCGCGCTGCTGCCCGGGCGCCTGCGGCGCATCGTCGCGCTGCTCGTCAGCGCCGCCTGCCTTGCGCCCGCGATGCCGGCGCTGCTGGACGTCTACCGCGACGGCGGTCCGGCCGGCAGGCTGCGCGACGCCGCCGTCGCCCTGCTGCTGGCGGCCGTGGCGCCAGGCGCGGTCTGGGCGCTGCTCGTGGCGCTGGAACGGCGCGCGAGCACCGGCAGGCTGCGCGCGCGGCGCGCGGTCGGCGCCGGCGTGGCCGTGCTCGCGCTCGCCGGGGCCGTGGCCGCGGTGGCGTCCGCGGACCGGATCGGAAGCTTCGTCGATCATCAGTACACGGTGTTCGTCACGCTCGGCGGACCGCAGGGCGAGCCGACGGCGTCACGGCTGGCGAGCGGCGCGGGCAACCGCTACGACTACTGGCGCATCGCGGTCGACGCCTGGAAGCGACACCCGCTTGCCGGCGTCGGCGCGGGCGGCTACGACAAGCCGTACTTCGCACACCGCGTGACGACGGAGGACATCCGCCAGCCGCACAGCCTGCCGCTGCAGGTGCTCGCCGAGCTGGGGATCGCCGGCGGGCTGCTGTTCGCGGCCGCGCTCGTGCTCATCGCGGCGGGCGCGTGGCGGCGGATCCGCGACGGCGGCCGCGCGCCTGTCGTGGTCGCCGGGCTCGGCGTCGTCACCGCGTGGTTCGGGCACACGAGCGTGGACTGGATGCATCTGCTGCCGGGGCTGACCGGGGTGGCGCTGCTGGGTGCGGCGGTGCTGCTGCTGCCGGCCCATGGCGAGAGCGCGGCCGACCGGCGCCCGCTCCGGCCGTGCGCGCGCCACCTCGGCGGTCCTCATCGGCCTGGCGATCACCGTCGCGGCGCTGAGCCTCAGCCGCCAGGGCCTGTCGGAGCGCTACGTCGAGCGCGCCCAGGGCGCGCTTGCCGGCGATCCGGCGCGCGCGCTCGTCGAGGCCAACCGCGCGCTGCGCCTCGACCGCGAGTCGATCGCCGCCTACTACACGAAGGCGGCCGCGCTCGCGCGCTTCGGCGACGGCGACGCCGCGCGCGCCGTGCTGCTCGACGCGACCCGGCGCGAGCCGCGCAACTTCGTGACGTGGGCGCTGCTCGGCGACCTGTCGGTGCGCCAGGGCGACCTGCGCGCGGCGCAGGCGGACTACCGCCGCGCCGCCCGCCTGAACCCGCGCGATGCGGGGCTCGCGAAGCTCGCCCGCGACCCGCGAGGTGCGGCGAGCCGGTTGCGAGCCGGGGTAGGCTGAGCGGTATGCTGCAAGGACGCATCGTGCGCTGGTGCGCAGCGCTCGCCGTGTCGCTGGCGCTCGCGGCCCCCGCGGCGGCGAAGGACGGCGCGCCGAAGGTCGCCCCCGACTCGCCCGCCGGCACCGAATACCAGCTGCCGGTCGATCATGCCCGCAACGAGGGCAGCGGCGGCGGCGGGTCGAGCCCCTCGTCCGGCACGCCCGGCGGGGCGCCGCTCTTCGGCGCGGGCGTCGAGGCAAGGACGCCGAGGCCCGCCACGAAGCGGCGGCGCGCGACCGGCGCTGCGCCCGCGCGGACGAAGCGGCCGTCCGCCGACCGGACGGGTCGCCCGGCGACCACGCCCGCAACGATCCGCGCCCGGGCGGCCGCGCCCGACGGCGGCGGCGGCGGGCTGCTCGCGATCGGCGCGGGTGCGGCCGGCGTGCTGCTCATCGGCGGTCTTGCGGGACTGGCCCTGCGCCAGCGATCCGCGATCCCCGATGGCAGATCACGCGGCGTCACGCACGAGCACTGATCCAGCGCGCACCCGCTCCAGGACGCTCTCGAACGAGAGCAGCTCGCGCGCCCGCGAGTGGCCCGCCGCGCCGAGCGAGCCGGCAAGCTCGTCATCGGACAGCAGGCGCACGATCCCCTCGGCGAGGCGCCCGGGATCGGCGTCCACGATGGCGTTGCGCCCGCAGATGAGCCCGAGCCCGTCGGCGATGACCGGCGTCGTCACCACAGGAGTCCCGGCCGCCAGCGCCTCGGACACCTTCAGCGGCGTTCCCGATCCGAACGTCGACGGCGGGACGAAGACGAACGCCTGTGCGCGGGCCAGCTGCGGACCGAGATCGTCGAGCTGCCCGAGCCAGTCGACCGGGAGGTCCCGCCATCGCCTGAGCCTGGCTTCCGGCATGCCGGTCCCGGCAAGCGCGACCCGGCAGCGTGGGCAGGCGGCGAGCACGGCCGGGAGCACGCGGTCCACCAGCGCATCGGCGGCGGCCAGGTTCATCGGCAGCCCGAACGCGCCGAAGAGCAGGAGCGTCCTGCCATCGGGATCGCGCGCCGGCGCCACGGCAGGCACGGGAACGCCGTTGGGGACGAGCAGGCAGGACAGGCCCGGCCGGCGCCGGCGGAAGTAGTCGAGCTCGCGCCGCGCCGGCGCCCACAGCTCGTCGGCCTGACCGAACGTGCGCTCCGCGCGCATCGCGTTGAGCCGGCGCAACCGCAGGCCCGGCCGCTGCCAGGGACGCGCCGTGCCCTCGAGCATGCCGGCGTAGATCGCGTCGGAGTCGTGTGCGTCGATGACGACGCGCGCGACGCTCGACCGGATCCCGGGCACGATGTGCGCGAAGGTGGAGCGGACGAGGACCACGTCCGGCCGGAACGTCGCGACGGCGCGCAGGACGGCGTCGTCATATCCGGCGCGACGGTGCTGCTGCGCCCACGGATCCCGCGGCCGGCGACCGATCAGGTTGGCGGACAGGCCCACGAGACGCGAGAGCCGCGCGGCGATGTCGACGGCGGGTTGATCGACGGCGACGACATCGAGCAGCCGTCCGTGCTCGCCCAGCGACGCATCGCTCGCGTCGGGGCGAACGCCTCCCGCGACGACACCGAGCTCGTAGCCGAGCGCGTCGAGCAGCCGGAGGTTCTGCAGATAGCGCCAGTGGTTCCCCGATCGCGGTGGCCAGGGCAGGTCGGAGATGACCGCCAGCGCGCGAGGTCGGTGTGTGTCCGCCATCGTCGTGGCCCGAAGATACTCAGGCGGGCAGGCGCGACGAGGCGTGCTGCCACCGGCCGGAGGCCGCGGCGTACAGCTCATCGAGCGCTCGCCCCAGCGTCGCGAGCGAGTTGCGTTCGGCGACCCGGCGGCGACCCGCCTCGCCCATCGCGCGCCGCCGGTCGGGGTCGGCTGCAAGCCCGTTGAGCGCAGCAACGAGCGCATCATCGTCGTCCGCGGGCACGAGGAGCCCCGACGTGCCCGGCGCGAAGGCTTCCCCCGTGCCCGTGCCGACATCCGTCGCGACGATCGCGAGCCCCGCGGCCTGCGCCTCGAGCGTCGCCAGCCCGAAGGACTCCGCGCGGTTGACCGACGCCATGACGAAGACCGCGGCCGCGGCGAGATGGGCGGCGAGCCGGTCGTCGGACACACGCCCGACGAGGTGCACGCGATCGCCCACGCCCGCTCGCTCGATCAGCGCCTCGAGCTGCGCGCGCTGCGGACCCTCGCCGGCGATGACCAGCGGCAACGTCATGCGATGTGCCAGGCAAACGAGCCGCTCGAAGCCCTTGTAGGCGACGAGCCGCCCGACCGCGAGGACGTGCTCGGCGCCGTAGCGCGCGCGCACGCCGGCGATCGCCTCCTGCGAGGCGGTTCCCGGCGCCCATCGCTCGACGTCGACGCCGTAGGACACGACGGTCGTCGGCACACCGGCGGCACGGATGAGCGGCGAGGTCGCCGCGAGGGCGGCGCTCCCGACGACGACCGCATCGGCCGCTCGCAGGCAGGCGACCACGAGCGGCCGGTAGAGCGGCAGCAACGCCCGCTGGCGGAAGATGTCGCAGTGGTAGCTCGCGACGAGGGGGCCGCCACGCCCGGCGATGAGCAGGCTCGCCTCGCCCGTCGGATTGGGCATGTGCAGGTGCACCAGCGCGCCGCGGCGCTGCTGGCGCAGGCGGCGGGGGAACGTCGGCGCGAGCGGCGCCGACAGCAGCCGGCCGAGCTGTCCCACGTGGGTCTCGATCCCATACGGGGTGTCCCGGCGAACGGTCCGCAGGCCGTGGGCGCAGACGAGCACGTCGTGGCGCCAGCCCGGCGTGGCCCGGCGGATCGTGTCGATGTGGCGCTCGATGCCGCCCGGCACCGGCGGGTAGATGTCCTTGTAGACGTGCAGGACGCGGTCGATGCTCATCGCAGGTGCCGCGCCACCCGCTCGGCGTACACCCGCTCGTCGAAGAGCGCCTCCGCCCGCTGCCGCCCGGCGCGCGCGAGGCCCGCCCGCAGCTCGGGGTCGGCGAGCAGACGGCGGATGAGCCCGGCGAGCATCGCGTCGTCGTGCGGCGCGGCGAGCAGCCCGGCCGCGCCGAGGACCTCCGGCGCAGCGCCCTCCTCGCAGGCCACGACCGGGATGCCCGTCGCCAGCGCCTCGGCGAGGACCCGCCCGAACGGCTCGGGTCGCTCCGGGCAGTGGACGAGCGCCGTCAGCGAGCCCAGCCACCGCGGCATGTCCTCGGGCGCCACGCGCTCGACGGTGCAGCGTCCCTCCAGACCCAGCTCGGTGACCTGCCGGCGCAGGAAATCGGCATAGCCCGAGTGGCCTGCCGTCGTGTAGATCTCGCCCCCGGCGATCCGTCCGTGCAGGTCCGGGACGTCCTCGCGCAGCCGCGCGAGCACGCGCAGGAACCGCGCGTGTCCCTTCCAGGGAGAGAGGTGCGCGGCCATCCCGATGACCGGGCGTGCCGGCGGCGGCGCCGGGACGAAGCGACCGAGGTCGATGCCGTTGTGGACCGTCGTCACACGGCGCGCGACGTGGCGCAGACCGGGCTGACGCGCCGTCGCGGCGGAGTTGGCGATCAGCGTCGAGACCGCGAGCGCGAGCGCCGACCAGGCCGCGCCGAGCACGCCCGGCCGGCGGAAGTCGCGGATGTGCCACACCACGCGGGCCGTGGTCGCGCGCGCCGGCGCGGTCGCACCCATCTGCGCCCGAAACCCGTTGAGGTACACGACCGAGGGATCCAGCCGGCGCAGCGCGCTGGCGAGCCTGCGCTGGTGGCCGGCGGCCGTGACGACCGCCTGCCGCGGGGACACCTCGTCGTCGTAGGTGCCCGACATCCTGCGCAGGACCTCCGGCAGCTCGAACCCGGACGCCAGCCGGACGCCGACCTCCTCGAGCGCGGCAGCGAGCGGGCCGGGACCCGGCAGGAACGCGGTGACGTCGCACTCGCGCGCCAGCAGCGCGGCGACCGGCAGCAGCGACAGCTGCGCGCCGCCGATCTCCGCCGTCGAGTCGACGATCGCGATCCGCGCGCCGGTCATGCGAGCTCACCGACGACCGACACCATGCGCTCCATCGCGCGCGGCCACGTGAACTCCCGCTCGGCGCGGCGGCGCGCGGCCTCTCCGAGCCGCGTGGCGAGGGCGCCGTCCTCCAGCAGCGCCCGCGCCGCGCGCGTGAACTCCGCGGGGTCGCAGGGATCGACGAGCAGCCCGGTCTCGCCGTCGACCACCGCGTCGGGGATGCCGCCCGAGTTGCCGGCGATCGACGGCCGGCCGGCGAGCGCGGCCTCGACGAGCGCGATGCCGAAGCCCTCGAACTGCGCCGCGGCCGCAGAGGCGCGCGACAGGAGCACGAGCGCCCGCGCACCCTTGAGCAGCGCGCCCTTGTCGGCCTCGTCGACGCGGCCCGTCCAGACGACGGCGTCGGAGACGCCGCAGGCGCGGGCGATGCGCTCGTAGCGCGCGCGCAGCGGACCCTCGCCGACCACGACGAGGCGGACGTCCGGCAGCGCGCCGAGCAGGGCGGGCAGCGCCCGCAGCAGCTGGTCGATCCCCTTGTGCGGCTCGACGAGGCGGCCGATGCTCAGCAGGTACGGGACGGCGGCGCCGGTGCGCTCATCCCACAGACCGCGCGCCGCGAGCGCGGCGCGCGGCGAAACGGTCTCGGGTGGCGCGTCGGCGCCGGGCGACACGAGACGGATCCGCGCCGCGTCGATGCCGCAGCGTTGCACCTCTCCGGCGGTGAAGTGGCTGACGCACAGCGCACGGCTGAGGCGGCCGCCGAGGTGCACCAGCAGCGGGCGCATGCGCGGCGCCCACACCTCGCATCCATGAAAGCAGCACACGACGGGGCGGCGAGCGGCGCCCAGCGCCGCCGGCAGCGCCGCGAGATGCCCGGCGATCGTGACGTCCGGCCGCGCGCGCCGCGCGGCCACGGTCATCTCGGCGAGTGCGGCGGCGCTGCGGGCGCCGCCCCAGCCCCCATGGGTGCGCACCACGCGGTAGGCGACCGCATCGTCATGCGCCGCGCTGCCGCGCTGCGCGATCGTCACCACCGTGACGTCGTGGTGACGCGCGAGCCCCGCGGCCGCCTCGGCGACGTAGCGCTGGACGCCGCCCACGGCCGGGGGGAAGTCGGGCGTGAGCAGCGTGACCCGGCTCATGCGGGCGCGGGGGCTCGCAGCCCGCCGCCGAGGACCTGGCCCGCCCAGCCCTCGAGCGCCGCGAGCGCCCACAGCCCGCGTCCGGCGACGCCGTCGCCCTCGAGCATGAGGCGCTCGAGCTCGCGGCGCTCGAACAGCGTGCCGGCGATCGCGTCGCGATCCAGCAGCAGATCGCTCAGGTGGTCGCGCAGCGCGGACGCCAACCAGCGGTCCACCGGGACCCGGAACGCCTGCTTGGGTCGCTGCAGGACGGCCTCGGGCAGGATCCCGCGCAGCGCCGCGCGCAGCAGCGGCTTCGTTTCGCGGCCGCGCAGCCGCAGCGCCGCGGGCAGGGCCGTGGCGAACTCGACGACGCGCTGGTCCAGATAGGGCGCCCGGGCCTCGAGCGAATGGGCCATCGTCATGCGGTCGGCCTTCGTGAGGACGTCCTCGACGAGCCAGGTGCGCGTGTCGAGCAGCATGTCCGCCTCGACGCCCTGCGCTTCGTAGCGTGCGCCGATCTCGGCCAGCCGCCCGAGCGTGAGCGCCGCCGTGCCGTGCGAGCCCGTGAGGCGGTCGACCTGCGCGGGCGCGAGGATGCCCACCCAGTCCAGCCGGCGGGCGGACGGCGGACCGGGATGCAGCAGGAGACCGGCATGCCGCGCCCGCGCCGGCGCGACGCTGCGGATCGCGCCGCGCATCGCCGCGCGCAGCGGGGCGGGAATGCGAGCGGCGCCGTTCGCCGCGGCGGTCCAGCGGTAGCGGGGATAGCCGCCGAACAGCTCGTCGCTCCCCTCCCCGGTGAGCACGACGGTCACGTGCCGGCGGGCCTCGCGCGCGATGAGGTACGTGGGCAGGGCGGCCTGGTCGGCGATCGGCTCGTCCAGGCTCGCGAACACGTCGAGCAGGCCGTCGAGGTCGGGGCTCGCGACCTCGATCTCCGCGTGGTCGGTACCCAGTGCGCGGGCCACCGCGCGCGCCGGCCCGCGCTCGTCGAAGTCGCCGTCGGCGAAGCCGACGGTGAACGTGCGTACGCGCGCCGCGTCGGCGCCGTGCGCCAGGAGCGCCGCGATGCCCGCCGAGTCCACGCCGCCCGACAGCAGGACGCCGACCGGCACGTCGGCCTCGCGCTGGGCGCGGACGGCATCGACGAGCAGCGCGCGCAGCTCCTCGGCGGCTCCCGACGCCGACACGCCGTAGGCGGGATCAGCTGGAACGAGATCCCACCAGCGCTGCACCTCCACCCGTCCGTTGTCGTAGACGAGGCGCTCGCCCGGCCCGAGCTTGCGGACGCCGCGAACGATCGTCTCGGGTCCCGGTACGTAGCCGAGCGTGAGGTACAGGCGCACGGCGTCTTCGTCGAGCTGCGCCGGAATCCGGGCGTGGCGCAGCAGCGCGCGCAGCTCGGAGGCGAACACGAGGCTGTCGCCGGCGCGGGCGTAGAACAGCGGCTTCTCACCCATCCGGTCGCGCGCGAGCATCCCGCGCCGCCGGCGACCGTCCCACACGGCGATGGCGAACATGCCGCGCAGCAGCGCGAGCATGCCGTCCCCCAGCTCCTCGTAGAGGTGTGGCAGCACCTCGGTGTCGCAGCGCGAGCGCAGCCGGTGGCCGCGTGCCTCCAGGTCGCGGCGCAGCGCCGCGTGATTGTAGATCTCACCGTTCAGCGCGGCGCCGACGCGGCCGTCCTCGTCGCGGACCGGCTGATGGCCGCCCTCGGGGTCGATGATCGCCAGGCGCCGCGCGCCGAGCGTGGCGTCGTCGAGGGCGAGGACGCCCTCGTCATCCGGCCCGCGGTGGCGCATCGCGGCGAGCATCGGCATCAGCGCCAGCTCGTCGACCGCTCCGAACACCCCGGCTATGCCGCACACGCGAGAAGCTTAGGAGGGGGCGTCGGCGACGACGAGGAGCCCGTAGCCGGGACCGGCGGCAGCCGGCTGGCGCTCGGAGGCCGAGGCGAGCAGCAGGACCGGCAGGAGCGCGGCCTTCAGCGGACGCAGGCCGCGCTCGTACATCACGCTGTCGAGATCCTCGGCCAGGCGCAGCACCGGGCTGTGAAACGTGAAGCCCAGCGAGCGGGGCTGCAGGCCGGCGGCCTGCAGCAGGGCCAGGCAGGCCTGCGGCGCGTATCCGTCCCGTACGTGCGGCCCATCTCCGGTGCGGACCTCGGCCGCGAGCGTGCGATCGATCGAGCGCAGGACGTGGCGCTGAGGACTCGCGGGAACGTGCAGGACGAGCACTCCTCCGGGCATCAGGTGGTCGGCCAGCCAGCGAAAGGCGGCGGCGTCCTCGCGAATGTGCTCCATGACGTCTACGCAGACGATCAGATCGAACGCGTCGCCGGCAGGCGGCCCTCCGACGAGGCCGCGGCGCAGCTCGATCCGCGGACGGCCGGCGAGGAGCGAGCGCGCCCGGTCCAGGACGTCGTCGTCCTCGTCGATGCCGACGAGTCGCGCATCCGGCCAGCGCCGCGCCATGGCCTCCATGATCCGGCCCTCGCCGCACCCGGCGTCGAGGATCCGCGACGGCGTCGGCAGCGTCTCGAGCACGCGGACGAGGTGGTGCTGGCGCACGCGCCGCCCGACCGCCAGCACCGGACGCCTCATGCTCGCGTCCTGCGCAGCCGCCCGAGCAACGCGAGCGCGGCCAGCAGCAGCGCCACCGCGACCATTCGCTGCAGCAGCGTGACGTAGACCAGCGGCAGGTCACGGTCGACCGACACGACCGTGAGCAGCAGGATCGTGTAGAGCAGCGCCGCGGTCCCGCTCTCCGCAGGGCGCAGCGCGGCGTACGCGAAGCGGTACCAGAGCCCGAGCAGCGCCATGCCCGCGATCACCCCGACGAGCCCGAAGTCGATGTACAGCTCACCCGGATGGGTCACGGCCTGAGGGACCTGCAGGACGCCGGCGGGAGTGCCCCAGTAGTGCACGGCGAACCAGTAGCCGACGCCGACCTTCGGCTTGTCCGGCCACAGGATTCGAGGCACGACGCCGGTCCAGAGCCCTTCGAGCGTCGCGCCGAGCCGGTACGGAACCTGCGACGGGGTGTAGCGGACGGCGAGCGTCATCGAGTCAAAGCCGTAGAGCCGGTGGCTCGTGATCGCCAGCGGCTCGGTGAGAACGTCCGCGACGCCCAGGCGGCGCTCGCCACCGGTGACGAGATCGTGATCGAGGTAGTAGCCCGGAACCTTGACGGCGACAGCGACGGGATCTTCTGTTCCGGCGGCGGCCGAGGCGTGGCGCCACGCGGTCACGAGCGGGAACACGACGAACACGCCCAGCGCGGCGGCGAGCGCGAGCCAGCGCAGCCTGATCCCCCGGCCGGTGGTGAAGTGCGCCATGACGAGCGGTGCGAGCAGCGACAGCAGCACGGTCTCCTTGAACTGGCCCAGGACGCCGATGACCGCGCCCGCGAGCGCGGCACCGGCCACCCATGCGACGTCCGCGCGGGAACGCGAGAGCGCCGCCCGTCGCGCGAGCAGGCACAGCCCGACGAGCATGAGCACGCTGGAGCTCGAGACCAGCCCGGAGAAACGACCCCCGATCAGCGGGATGTCCGGATTCTGGGACGCGGCGAGGATGAGCGACTGCGCGGCCGCCCCGACCACGAACAGCACCACCGCCGGCGCAACCGAAGGTCGCTCCGCGGCGGTCACCGCTGGAACGCGAACGCGCGCGCCCAGCCGGGCGCCGAGCGGCACCGCATAGCCGACGCCGGCGGCGACCAGTCCGAACACGACGGCGACGAGCGTGTCGCGAATCACCGGGTCGCTGGCCGTCAGCGCGCCGGGGTTGGCGGAATCGTCCCAGCCGAGCAGGACGACGGCGGCCCGCAGCGGGAACAGGACGAGATAGGCGAACGTCACCGCCACGCCGACCTCCAGCAGCTCGACGCGGCCACGCGCCAGCGCGGTCGCGACGGGCATCAGCGCGGCAGCGACCGCCGCCGCGATGAGGAGGGCCTGCTGCATCGCGCCGTTCGCCACCACGCCCGCAGCGGTGAGCGCCAACGCCACGCCCCCGAGCGAGCCCGGCACGATCCAGCTCCGCGTCCGGTGCAGCCGCGCACCGATCGGCGCATCCGCGGTGATCACCGCAGCCGCGCCCCGAGCGCCCCGAGCGCGCCGATCGCAATGAGCCGCTTCATCGCCACGGCGCGAGCAGCTCCTCCATGCGACGGGCATACGTGAACGGTGCGACGCGCTGTCGTCCGCGCTCGCCCATCCGGCGCAGCCCGTCCTCGTCGGCGAGCAGATCGAGGATCCGCGACCGCGCCTCCGCAGGCTCGTCGACGAGCACCGCGCCGTCCTCTCCGAACAGCCGCTCGTGCTCCGGCGTGCGCGTCACGACCATCGCCGTGCCCGTCGCGGGGACCTCGAACGTGCGCATGTTGTGCGCGGGAACATTCCAGGGGCTCAAGATGTTCAGGCCGAAGGCCGACTCACCGTACATCTTGGAGATCTCGGCGCCGGAGTACGTGCGGGTGGCCGCGACTCGCCGCACATCCTCGTCGCGCGCCGCGTCCCATCCGGCGCCGGACACGAACAGGCGCAGGTCGGTGAGCCGCCGGACGAACGCCTCGCGCACGTCGTAGCGCTGACCGACGAGGATCGCGTCGTAGCGTCGTGCGACGGTTCCGTCAGGTGGCGTGTACGTCGTCGGGTCATATCCGAAGGGCACGACCCTGCACCGGATCCCCCGGCCTGCGAGCTTCTCCGCCACGTGCTCGCCCCAGACGACGACCTCGTCGTAGCGCGGCAATGCCGTGAGCAGGCGCCGGTCGTCGTGTCCCGGCCAGAGCGGGTCGTCAGGGTAGTAGTTGATGATCGGGCAGCTCACCCGCCGGCGCAGGCGTTCGATGCATCCCGCCTCGATGAAACGGCCTTTGACGACGATGACGAGGTCCGGCTCGAGTTGCGACACCCGGCGCTCGAGGGCGCGCAGCAACGGGGTCGCGAGGACGGCGTCGAACCCGACCCGGCGAGCGAGGAAGAGCGGCCGCCAGCCGGCGACGAGTCGATCGGCGAAGATCTCCTGCACATCGATGCCGTGGACACGCGCTCCGCGGGCGAAGCAGCGGGCGAGGGACCCGTGGTCGGCTGCACCGATTATCGCGATCCGCATATGTTCAGCTCCGTCGCGCCGACCCGGATCCTGCGACGCCCGCCGCGTGCCGGACAGCATATGAGCCACGGGACATGAGCCGCCTCATCGTCGCCGCGCACTCTGCGCCGGCCGACCAGCGCGCGCGCATGCTGTTCGGGGACGACCCCCACGCCACGCTGACCCGTGTCGGCAACGATCGCGCGGCGCTCATGCGCGCGGCGAGGATCCTCGTCCGTGATGACCCGCGGGGCCTGTACCTCGTCGACATCGGCCGCTCGACGGCCATGCTCGCCGTGATCGGACGCCTCACCCGAACGCCGGTCATCGTCGACACCGGAGACCTCGTCTACGCGCTCGAACGGTCACGCGGCGCACGATCACGTGCCGGGCTGGCCGTCGTATGGGCAGCAGAGCGACTCTGCCTCGCGCTGTCGAGCCATGTCGTCGTTCGTGGTCGCGAGCACCTCGGGCACATCCGGCGCAAGCCCGCGACCTTTGCGCCCGACCTGGCGCCCGGGAACGCCAGGCCGCTTGACGGCAGCCACCTCCGGGAGGCGTTGGGTCTCTCGGGGTCCTTCGTCGTCGGACTCGTGGGCTCCATGCACGTCGCGCCTGCACTCGGGATCACCTACGGCTGGGAGATCGTCGAGGCGCTCGCCCACCTCGACGCGCGCTTTGAGGCCCTGTTCGTCGGCGACGGCGACGGGCGCAGGCAGTTGCAGGAGAGAGCGCGTGAGCTCGGGGTCGCCGAGCGCTGTCGCTTCGTCGGCTTCCAGGGAGACGACGCCGTCCTCGAGCATCTCGGGGCAATCGACGTGGCGATCAGCACCCAGACCAACGATGCCGTCGGGGCCGTACGGACGACCGGCAAGCTGCCCTTGTACCTGGCGTGCGGAACGTCGGTCCTCGCGACGGATGTCGGCGAAGCCCGCCGGCTCCTGGGCGCGCTCGGCTGGACGCTCCCATATGAAGGCGTCGTCGACCGCGCCTATCCGCAGCGGCTCGCGGCGCGGCTGCGCGAGTGGGAGGCCGGCGGCGAGGAGGGAGCACAGGCGCGACAGCGCCAGGCTCTTGCCCTGCATGCCAAGGAGTTCGATGCGAACGCCGTGCGGTCGCGGGTGCGAGCCGCCGTCGCGTCGGCCGTCGGCGATCAGCCCTCATGAGGCGCACCGTGGACGACGAGGTCGAGGTAGGAGTCGGTCTGAATCGGATCGCCCAGGGGATGACGTTCCCGCCGCAGCCCGCCGTCGCCGCCGTACAGGTCAGCGGTGCGGTATCCGCAGGCGAGCAGGAGCTCGCGCAGCGCATCCGGCGAGCTGCCGGCCCGTGTGAGCAGCGCCGGCGTGTATTCCACGGCCAGCGTCGGCCGCGCGTCGGCGAGCAGCCCGCGGGCCGACTCGAGCACCTTGTGGTCGAACCCGTCCGTGTCGACCTTCAAGAACGCCGGGGTCTCCCCCAGCGCAGCGAAGTACCCGTCCAGTCCGACGGATGTCAGGTCCTGGCTGTCCAGCGGGATATGGCCGTCGTAGCGCCCGGGCACCACCGATCCCGTGGAGGTGTTGCTTGTGAGCAACCACTGCTCGCCGTCGGGGCCCACGAGCCGCGGTTCGACCGTGACCCGTCCGCCAAGGCCGTTGGTCTCCACGTTCTCTCGCAGGTACGGCAGGAACCGGAGCGATGGCTCGAAGCACACGAACCGCAGATCCGGGCGGGCGCACACCATGGTCAGCAGGCTCGCGCCGATGTTGCTTCCGACCTCGCACACGAGCGCGGAGGGCGGCAGGCCAGCGACGAGGCGCGTGAGATGCGGATCCCATGTCAGGCCACCCGCGACCGCCCGGCCGACGATGCTGCGGCTCGGGTACCGGAAGGCGTAGGGCCCGTACTGCGTGAGGCGGGAGCGTTCGGGCGCGCGCTTGACCACCTCGTTCGTCAGCGCACGAGCCTGGATCCGCGCGGCGCGGCGAAGCCTGGTGAAGATCGCTGGCATCGAAAGGCCGCCGGGCGGCGACTATAGCGGTGGTCGGGAGACGTAAGCTGGACCCGGTGACGTTGCCGGTCTTCACCGTGCTGCGATGAAGCGATCCGACGGTGCACAGGGTCCGGAGCTCGCGTTCTCCCCACTCGAGCGCCGTCTGTTCGCCCTGACGTACCGCGGCAAGCTGCGGGTCGCGCGGCTCTACTCGCGCCTGGCGCGGCTGCACCGGGAGCCGTTCGCCGGGATCGCCGACGTGCCCTCAGGCCGTTTTCTGGTGGATTCCCGTCACCCCGAGGACTGGGCGATGCTCTTCGGCGGGATGGAGGAGTCCCAGCTGCGCTGGGCGACGAGCCAGGTGACACGCGGGTCCATCGCGTGGGACGTCGGCGCTCATCACGGTTACTACGCAATTGCGCTCGCGCGCGTCGTCGGTTCAGAAGGCAGCGTGCAGGCGTTCGAGCCCTTTCCGGAGTCAGCCGAGGTCGTGCGTCGCAATGCGCAGCTCAATCGCGTGGCGCAGACGGTTGCCGTCCATGCATGCGCCATCGGGGAGCGGTCGAGACCGGCCGTCTCCAACTCTCCGAAAACGGTCCGCAGAACCATAGCCTCGTATCTGCGCTGTCCTTCGAGGGCCGGACGGTGGAAGTGCCCGTTACGACAATCGACGCGCAGGTGGCTGCCCTCGGACCTCCTCACTTCATAAAACTGGATGTTGAAGGAGCAGAGTTGGAGGCGCTTCGCGGAGCCTTCCGGTTGCTCGGACTCGGGCAGACCACGTTTCTCTTCGAGAGCGAGACCTGGGATCCGAGACGGGGTGACGTTCATGCCGAATTTCGTGCTTTTGGATACACGTTGACATCGCTGGCCCGCGGTCGAGAGGTGCCAGGGGTGGCGAGCCGCATGCTCGTGGCGCGCCCGCCGCCGGCAGGTCGCTGAGCCGGGCCGGCGGCGCCGTGCCGTGCGGCACACTTTGCGGGGCGGTGATCGCACGCCTTCGCCACTTCCTGTCGTCGTCGTCGGGCGCGGCCATCAACGCCAGCGGGGTTCGCGCGCGTGGCATCTATTCGGCCGTCGGCGAGCTTGCCCGCCGCTACGAGATCTCGCCGCTGGATCTCACGCCCTTCGAGCTCAAGGCGTTCTCGCAGAACGGCGAGGACGGGGTCATCCAGGAGGTGCTGCGCAGGATCGGCTTCGGGTCGCGCACCTTCGCCGAGTTCGGCATCGGCACGGGCGTCGAGGGCAACTGCGTCTTCCTGGCCCAGGTGCTCGGCTGCGATGGCGTCTTTCTCGAGGGCCACGCCGCGGCATCCGCCGACCTCGCCCGCCGCGACCAGCACGTTGCCGGCGTGTCCGCCGTCAACGCATACGTCCAGCCGGACACGATCGACGAACTGCTGCCCCGTTGCGGCGTCGATCCCGAGCCGGCGGTGCTGTCGATCGACGTCGATGGCAACGACTACTACCTGTGGGAACGGCTGGAATCGGGCCCGTCCCCGCCTGCTGGTGATCGAGTACAACGCCTCGCTGGATCCGCGCGCGGAGCAGGTGCAGCCGTACTCGCCGGCCGGACCCGACGGGACGGCGATCTTCGGGGCATCGCTCGGGGCGCTGGAGGCGCTGGGACGACGCAAGGGGTATCGCCTCGTCCATACCGAACTCGCCGGAGTCAACGCGTTCTTCGTCCGCGACGATCTCGCCGGCGACGCCTTCCCGGCGCTCGACGAGGTGCCACGGCGCCCTGCGAACTACTACCTCGACGACGTGACGATGCACACCCCGGCTGATCCGCGGCGGACCTACATCACGCCGTAGCTGCTGTCGCGCTCTGACGTGGGGCTCGATGCCGGGGTCGGACGCCGCGCGGCCGGGCGGCGGCTCTTCGCTGGGGCCGCCGATGCGCCGGAACAAGGCCAGCGCCGTCGCCCCCGTCCCGGCCGCGACGAGGAGAACGGTCGGCAGCGCGGGGACGTTCAGCAGCTCGCAGACCGCGCGCAGGACGGCTCCTGCCGCCGCGAGCGGCAGCCACGCGCCGAAGACCGTCGCGACCACCTGCTCCTGGGCACGGCGACCACGAGGCGCCGCGCCAGCTCTATTCCGCCGAGGCCGATGACGACGAGGCCGGTGCAGATCCCGGCGCTCGCGGCCGCGGCAGAGCCCCAGACCGCGGCAAGCGCGCCGGCGAGGGCGAGCCCGAGCACGCCGCCGACGATCATCAGGGCCGCCGCCGCTCCGGGCCGGCCGCCGGCATCGAGCAGGATGTTGCCGATCGATCCGCAGGCGAGCACGCCGAACCCGGCGCCGAGGATGGCGAGCGCAACCCAGCCGTCCGCGGCGACAGGATCACCGAGGGACTACTCCAGCAATGGCCGCTCGCCGAGCACCAGGTCGACGGCCAGCAGGCCGCTGACGAGCCCCACCACCGCGAAGGCGCGCCGGCGCGCAGCCGCGCCAACTCCGACCGGTCGCCGGCCGCAAGCGCTGCGACGGCTGGGGGGAACACCGCCGACGAGACGCTCGAGGACACGAGCATGATGCGCAACGCCAGCGCGAAGGGAATCGAGTAGGCCGGGATCGCGCTGACCGCCATGACCGAGCCGAGGACCGGCTTGTCGGCGGCCAGGAGCATGCCGAGCCCCGCCTGTCCGGAGGACGTCTTGGCTCCGAACGAGGTGATCTCCCGCAACGCATCACGGCTGGGGAGCCGCGCTCGCAGGGCCCACCCGCGGCGTGCCTTGATCGCCACGGCGGTGATCGCGATCGCCCCGCACGCGATCAGCAGTTGGGCGATCAGGACCTTCAGCACGTCGTCGGGCTCTCCCGCCACGGCTGCCCAGATCACGTTCGTGGCCACGACCTGTCCGGCCGCCACAACGCCGACGAGCGCGAACATGTCGACGGCACGACCCAGGCCCGAGAGCAGCGACGTGAGCAGCAGGATGGGACGAACGCGGCCATGACGCGGACGGCATCGGTGGTCTGCGCGGCGCTGCCGGCGCTGACGTCCAGCAGCGCCGCAAGCGTCGGAGCGAGCGCGAGCACGAGGAGCCCCACGCTCAGCCCGACGCCGAGCGACAGCAGGACGGCCGCGGCCACCACGCGCTGTGCCGCCTCGTCGTCGCCGCGGGTCCGGTGCCAGGGCACGGAAAGCGCATGACGCCCCAGGCGGCGCCGATGTCGAGCAGGCCGACGTATCCCACCGCGGCCGACAGGACCACGACGATGCCGTAGCGCTCGGCGCCCATGCGCTCGAGCTGGATCGGCGTGGCGACGGCGGTCACGGCGAGCGCGACGAGCTGGCCGCCGAAGAGCCAGAGCGCGTCGCGCCGGGTGTCGCCGCCGAGAAGAGTCCGAAGTCGATTCACGCGCGTTCCCGGTCGCGCAGATGCTACGGCGAGACGCGCTACCGGCCCGACGAGGCGCGCGCCGCCTGCCGCCGCCGGGGCAGCGGGTCCAGGGAGGCGAGCTGCAGGTCCGCCACGGCACGTGCTGCCGCCCGCGTCGCCTCGGGCGACGGCTTGGCGGGACCGCCCGATTCGCGGCTCGTCACGTAGGACTGCAGCCCTTGGACCATGAGGCTGTCGTAGGCGATCTTCCACTCCCGGTCGTCGCGCCGCAGCAGGAAGGAGTACCGGCTGTCGCTGCCCTCCTGTACGCAGCAGCCGCACGACCACGAGCTCACCCGCCCTGGTGCTGTGGCTGCGAGTGACGACGGGCTGGGTCGTGCCTGTGATGGCGGTCATCACCTGCAGTGCGCCGATCATGTTCTCCGAACCGATGCGATGTGAGATGCGACTGTCATAAAAAGGGAGCAACGCCGGACCGGCTCCGTCGCGCAGATCCTGGATGAACGTCATCACCACCGACGCGGGATTTCCGTCCTTTGTCAGGGCTCGGCTCGTGCGAACAGCTGCCTGCTGTTCGTCGCTGAGGCTCACTCCGGGTGTCGTGGCCACCTTGGCGTCTCCCATATCACGCCCGCACCCCGCGGTCATGAGGGCCGCGCCGACGACGACGGCAGCGAGAACGCCCCGAATCCGCATCTCCGACATGATTGTACTAGAGGTGCACTCGCAGGATCCCCGGTCAGGATTTCCGATACTCCATGAGGATTTGGAGGTCTGGTGAAGTCGCCATACTGCAGGTCATGCGCGCGAGCCCTGTGATTGCAGCGCGGTGACCGCGGCGCCTCACACGCCCGAGACGTCCGCGCGACCGCCGATGACGCGGCGCCAGATCGCCGGCCTGTTCACAATCGCCGGAAGCGCGATCGCCCTGCCGGCCTGCGCGTCGTCGTCCGACGCCGGCGACTCCGAGGACCTGCGTGCTGCGCGCGGCCGCCTCGACGACCAGGTTCGAGGGCCACCCACGGGCGCCCCACACCCACCTCCGTGTGGAACTTCCAGCCGCGCGATCCGGACAAGGCACCCTTCCGGCTGGAGATCGTCGGCTCGCGATTCAACGGGACGTTCGACACCGTGATGTGCCTCGGCTACAACACCGCGGGCGGCGGACGGGCGATCGAAGCAGAGCCGGCGTTCCGGTGGTGCATCGAGCAGGACTACGACGACGGCGAGAAACGCCTCGTCGAGTCGTCTTCGAGTACTCGCACCGCTCGTACGACCGCCGAGCACCACCGCTGGGACCCAGCCGCCGGGCGATCATGTGGCAGTTCGACCGCGAGACGGGTCAGAACCATCAGTTCGATCTGCGCGGCGCGACGTTCACGTTCAGCGACTGGGAGACCGGATCGGCGTTCGCCGCGTGGAGCAAGGCGGGCCTCACGCTCGGTGGCGCGCTTCCGATGAGCCAGTCCCTCAAGCTGCGGGCGCCGGAGGAACACGGCAGCGTGTTCATCATGGAGCACGACGGCCGTGCGGCGCTCGCCATCGCGACCGGCACCGACAGCGCCGCTGTGGCGGTCGGCGGTCAGCCCACGCTCTTCCTGTTCCGGCGGCGACTGGCGATCGGCGTGCAGGACAGCCGCGCCGCACTGACCGTGCAGGATGCCGAGGGCGCCGACGCAATCGTCGCATCGCAGGGAAGGCAGCAGCGCGGCGACCTCTTTGCCGCCCGGGACGAGAAGGGGTCGACGACGTACTGGCGCGTCGGCTCGCACGGCCAGATCATCGTCGCAGCACGGCGGCGCCGGCCGACGGCGAGCTGAACCCCGGCGAGGTCGCGATGTGGCTCGAGGCGCGGTCCGGCGGCTCCAGGGTCATGTTCCGCGGCAAGGACGCCGACGGCACCGTCAAGAGCGCGAGCGTGGCGCTGACATGAGGAAGCTCAGGCTGCTCAAGGTCATCGTCCAGCCGGTCTTCGTCGTCGACGACGGCGAGCAGCTCGTCGAGCAGACGGCCGAGCCGGTCGTCGCTCTGCTGGCGGACTGGCCGACGTTCGCCACCACGGCGTTCCTGGACGGTGTGCAGCAGCTGCAGGAGCAGCTCGACGCGGAGGACGGCCCGCAGACGCCCACGTCGGAATGACGTCCCCCATCACCGGCGCGGGTGCATGACGTTCATGCCCCAGCGCAGGGTCGAAGCGTCGAGCCTCCCGAAGGGCACGGGGTCGGCCCGGTAGGAGAAGAGGTTCTGCGTGAAGGTGAGGCGAAAGACCGCCGTGCCCGCCGGCGTCAGCTCGGTGACGTACGGCTGCCCGCCCCAGGAGGTCACCCAGTCGCCTCCCGCAAGCCGCCGCGCGCTGCCACAGCACCCCGATTTGGGTGCCGCATCGTCGCGAACGTCTTCGAGCAGCGTCGCGGTTCTCGCCTCACGATCGATGCGGTAGCGCACCGCGCGCGGAGGCCGCAACGCTCGCGTCCCGTTGTCGTGGACCGTCAACGTCCCGTCGGCCAGCACCCGTGCGTCGTGCTGGCCGCCGAAGCCGCCGGCGGCCAGCTCGGGATCGCCGATCGGACGCAGGCTCTCCGGCGCAGCCGTTGCGCCGAGTCGCCAGTCGATCGACCCGTCTCGCCTGTCGATCCGCAGGACGGCGTCCAGGTGGCGGAACGACAGGACGAACCCATCGGCGTCCGGCTCGGCGGAGTTGAAGTGAAGATGTCGCGGCGAGGCCGAGGAGCACTGATCGCGCCAGCGCACGGACACATCGCGGGCCGCCAGGTGATCGGACGCCTTCCACGACCAGACGACCTGGCCGCCGGGCGTGATCTCCTGCAGACTGTTGTCGTAGATGGCGCCGTCGCGCGGGCCTCCGCATGCGCCGAGATCGGAGCCGCGCAGCACGCGGTATCCGGCGAGCAGGTAGTTGCCGTCGCGCAGCGGCTGCAGCTCGTGGTGATCGGCGCCGCCGCCGACCGTATCGACGTGACGGACCATCGACCCATCGAGGCGATGCTCGTCGAGGCCTCCCTGCAGCATCTCGGCCTCGTCGAACTCGTTGTACTGCATCCACGCGAGGTTTCCGTCGGGCAGGAGCTTGGCGTCGAGCGCCCGGGTCGCGGCGCGGTACCACCACATGGGCACGCCGTCGGTGTTGAAGATCGCGACGTAGTTGGGCGAGACCCCCGCCGGTGCCGCGCCGCCGAACGGGGCGACGACGAACCACTGCGCCTGCGGCTGCCCGGATCGCTGCGCCGCGAACGTGGGGAAGTCCGGCGGCAGGCAGCGCACGAAGTAGCCGGCCGACCGCCAGGGACGATCGAGCACGCGCACGCTGAAGCCCTGGCCCGGCGTCACGGACACGGGGACCGCGAACGAGCCGCTGCGCGCCCGGCCTCCGTCCACCGATGCCCGGGCGGGTCGCGCGGCGGTGATCGTCACGCTGACCGGCGCATCGCCCGAGCATCGGATGGCGTAGTCGTGGACGCGCGGTGAGAAGGCGGGCGACAACCCGGGCTCGCTCGAGATCTGCACGCCGCCGTCGCGGTCGTGGCCCTGCGCGGTCGCCGGCGCGCCCGCAAGCGCAGCAACCGTCAACAGCATCGATATCGGGGCGGGCAGCGGCACGCGCCGCTCAGACGATCGCCGCCTCGGATTGCTGAAACGTCACGACGTCGGCCAGGGTCTCCTCCAGCGTCCGCGTCGGCCTCCACCCGGTCGCCGCCTCGATCTTGCCGATGTCCGGGACACGCCGCGGCATGTCCTCAAAGCCCGCCTCGTAGGCCTCCTCGTAGGGGATGATGACGATCTCGGAGCCCGATCCCGTCAGCCTCCGCACGCGCCCGGCGAGGCCGTAGATCGAGATCTCCTCCTGCGTGCCGATGTTGAAGACCTCGCCGTAGGCAGCGTCGCCGAGCATCATCAGCTCCACGCGGCCTGCACGAGTCGCCCACGTGGCAGAAGCAGCGGGTCTGCAGTCCGTCGCCGAAGACCTTCAGCGGCCGCCCGGCCAGCGCCTGGCCCACGAACGTCGGCACGACCATCCCGTAGCACCCGGTCTGCCGCGGCCCGACGGTGTTGAACAGGCGGACGACGACGGTCGGCAGCTTGCGCTCCTTCCAGTAGGCGAGCGCGAGGTACTCGTCGATCGCCTTCGAGCAGGCGTAGGACCAGCGGCCGGTCGTCGACGGCCCCATGACGAGATCGCCGTCCTCGCGGAACGGGACGGCCGCGGACTTGCCGTAGACCTCGCTCGTCGAGGCGATGAACACCGGCTTGCGCTTCTTGCTGCCTGCGCGAGCACGACCTCGGTGCAGTGCACGTTCGTCTCGATCGTCCGCACCGGGCTCTCGACGATGAGCTCGACGCCGACCGCCGCCGCCAGGTGGTAGACGATGTCGGCCTCGTCGACGAGCTCCGCGACGACCGTCGCGCTCGCGCACGTCTCGATCGTGTAGCTGAAGCGCGGGTCGGTCTTCAGGTGGCGCACGTTGTCGATCGAGCCGGTCGACAGGTCGTCGAGGACGTGGACGCGATGACCGCGCATCAGGAGCTCTTCGGCGAGATGGGAGCCGATGAAGCCCGCGCCGCCGGTGATGAGGAACCGCATGCCTGACCTTTCGTGGTGTTCGCGCACGTCTACGCGCGCAGTGGCTGCTCCCGTGGTCGGGTACGGTCGCATACACCCCGCCGGCGCACAATGTCCGGTCGTGCGGACGGTACCTTTGCCGCAGGTCGTGCCGGTGAATGTGATCGATGCGCGAGCGCGTGAGCGCACCGCCTCGCCGGACGCGATGCCCCGCCCTTGACGGGGCGCGATACAGATCTACTACACTGGCACGCAGATTTCTTAGGCTTCAAAGAAGGAGACCCCTCCCACCATGGGCAAGACCATCGGCATCGACCTCGGCACCACCAACTCCTGCATGGCCGTGCTGGAGGGTGGCGAGCCCACCGTCATCGAGAACTCCGAGGGCGGTCGTACGACCCCCTCCGTCGTCGCGTTCACGCAGTCCGGCGAGCGCCTCGTCGGCACCGTCGCCAAGCGCCAGGCGGTCACCAACCCGCAGAACACGATCTTCTCGATCAAGCGCTTCATGGGCCGCAAGGAGGCCGAGGTGCGCGAGGAGGAGTCGATCGTCCCCTACAAGGTCGTCGCCGGCCCGGGCGGCGACGCGCGCGTCGACGCGGGCGGCAAGCAGTACACGCCCGCCGGAGATCAGCGCGATGATCCTCCAGAAGCTCAAGGCCGACGCGGAGGCCTACCTCGGCGACACGGTCGACGGCGCCGTCATCACCGTGCCGGCGTACTTCAACGACGACCAGCGCCAGGCGACCAAGGACGCCGGCAAGGTCGCCGGCCTCGACGTCAAGCGGATCATCAACGAGCCGACGGCCGCCTCGCTGGCCTACGGCCTCGACAAGGAGGCCGACCAGACGATCCTCGTCTTCGACCTCGGCGGCGGCACGTTCGACGTGTCGGTGCTCGAGATCGGCGACGGCGTCTTCGAGGTCAAGTCGACCGCCGGTGACAACCACCTCGGCGGCGACAACTTCGACAAGGCGCTCGTCGACTGGCTCGCCAGCGAGTTCAAGAAGGGCCAGGGCATCGACCTGAAGAACGACCCGATGGCCCTGCAGCGCCTCTACGAGGCCGCCGAGAAGGCGAAGATCGAGCTGTCGACCGCGCAGGAGTCGCAGATCAACCTGCCGTTCATCACGGCCGACCAGTCCGGCCCGAAGCACCTCGACGTGCGCCTCACGCGCGCCAAGCTCAACGAGCTGACCGCCGACCTGCTCGACCGCGTCGTCGCCCCGGTCCGCCAGGCGCTCGACGACGCCAAGGAGAAGGGCGCGGCGAAGATCGACCACGTCGTCCTCGTCGGCGGCATGACGCGCATGCCCGCCGTCCAGGAGAAGGTCAAGGAGCTCACGGGCAAGGAGCCGCACCGCGGCGTCAACCCCGACGAGGTCGTCGCCATCGGCGCCGCGATCCAGGCCGGCGTGCTCGCCGGCGACGTCAAGGACGTGCTGCTGCTCGACGTGACCCCGCTGACGCTGGGCATCGAGACCAAGGGCGGCGTCATGACGAAGCTCATCGAGCGCAACACGACGATCCCGACGCGCAAGGGCGAGACGTTCTCGACCGCCGAGGACAACCAGCCCTCGGTCGAGATCCACGTCCTGCAGGGCGAGCGCGAGATGGCGAAGTACAACAAGTCGCTGGGCAAGTTCCAGCTCACCGGCATCCCGCCGGCGCCGCGCGGCATCCCGCAGATCGAGGTCGCCTTCGACATCGACGCCAACGGCATCCTCAACGTGTCCGCCAAGGACCTGGGCACCGGCAAGGAGCAGAAGATCGAGATCAAGTCGGGCTCCGGCCTGTCGGACGCCGAGATCAAGAACATGGTCCCGACGCCGAGGCGCACGCCGACGACGACAAGCGCCTGCGGGAGCTGGCCGAGGCGCGCAACAACGCCGAGAACGCCGCCTACCAGGCCGAGCGCCAGCTCAAGGACCTCGAGGAGAACATCGACGAGTCCTCAGAAGACCGAGATCGAGGGCCTGATCAAGGACCTGCGCGACTCGCTGGAGTCCGAGGACGCGGCGGAGCTCGCCGCGAAGACCGAGGCGCTGCAGACGGCGTTCCACAAGGTCTCCGAGGCGATGTACGAGAAGGCCCGCTCCCAGCAGGCCGACAGCGCGGCGTCGGAGAACGGCGGCTCGCCCGAGGGCTCCGCGGACGACGACGAGGACGTCGTCGACGCCGAGGTCGTCGAGGAAGGCCGCTGAGCCCGTGCCCGCGCCGCGAGGAGAAGCTCGATCGAGCAGCAGGCGGCGCCGGACCCCAGGCGGGGTCCGGCGCCGCAGGCGCCCGCGGGCGCCGAGGCACGACCCGCGGCGCCCGCGCCGCGGGACCGGCGGCGCCGGCCGGCGCGCCGAGGCCGCACGCCGAGCCGAGGCGGCTCGAGCCCGAGGCCGAGCTCGACCCCGCCGAGCTGCGCGAGCGCGCCGAGAAGGCCGACGCCGTACCTCGGGCTCGCCCAGCGCACGCAGGCGGACTTCGAGAACTACCGCAAGCGCACCGCGCGCGACGTGAAGGCCGCCGAGGCGCGCGGCATGGCGCGCCTGGCGCGCGAGCTGCTGCCCGCGCTCGACAACCTCGAGCGCGCGCTGGCGGCCGTCGAGGCCTCCGGCGCAGGACGAGGAGCATCACCTCACGGAGGGCATCCGGCTCGTGCAGAACGAGCTGTCGGCCGCGCTGGCGCGCACCGGCATCCAGGGCTACGCGGCCAAGGGCGAGCGCTTCGATCCCGTCCACCACGAGGCCGTCGCGCAGCACGCCGGTCGAGGGCTTCGAGCCCGGCACGATCGTCGAGGTGCTGCAGGCCGGCTACAGGCTCAACGACGCGGTGCTGCGGCCCGCGCGGGTGATCGTCGCCGGGTAGGGACGTCGAGATGGCCGCCCCAGGATCACTACAAGGTGCTCGGCGTCGAGCGCAAGGCCTCGGCCGACGAGATCAAGAAGGCCTACCGCAAGCTCGCGCGCCAGTACCACCCCGACAAGAACCCCGGCGACGCGAAGGCCGAGGAGCGCTTCAAGCAGATCTCCCAGGCCCACGACGTGCTCGGCGATCCCGACAAGCGCAAGGAGTACGACCGCGCGCTGAGCCAACCCGTTCTCGAACGCCGGGCGCGGCGGCGCGGCCAGCCGGGCTTCGACACGAGCGGCTTCGGCGACATCCTCTCCGACCTCTTCGGCCAGGCCGCGCGGCCGGCGCGGCGGCGGCGGCGGCGGCGCGGCACGCAGCCGCGCGCCGAGCGCGGCCGCGACCTCGAGGCCGAGGTCACGATCGGCTTCGACCAGGCGATCGCCGGCGCGCAGGTGCCGATCTCCGTCCCCACCTACGAGCGCTGCCCGACCTGCGCCGGCACCGGCGCCAAGCCCGGCACCGCGCCGACGGTCTGCCCGCGCTGCAACGGCCGCGGCGTCGAGGTCGAGGGCCAGGGCCTGTTCTCGATCTCCCAGCCCTGCTCGCACTGCGGCGGCGCCGGGACGATCATCGAGAACCCGTGCCCGACCTGCCAGCGGCGAGGGCCGCAAGCGCACGGTCAAGCGCTACCGCGTCAACGTCCCCGCGGGCGTGCGCGAGGGCAGCAGGATCCGCCTCGCCGGCAAGGGCGAGCCGGGCCGCAACGGCGGGCCCGACCGGCGACCTGTACGTCATCACCCACGTGCTCGACTCGCCGGTCTTCACGCGCAAGGGCGACAACGTCGAGGTCGAGGTCCCGCTGACGCTGCCCGAGGCGCTGCGCGGCGCCGAGATCGAGGTCCCGACGCTCGACGGGCGCAAGACGCTGCGCGTGCCGGCCGGCACCCGGCCGGGCAGCGTGCAGCGCCTGCGCGGCGAGGGACCCAAGCGGCTCGGGAAGACCGGGCCGCGGCGACATCCGCTATCGCTTCGTGCTGGACATGCCCGACACGCTGACCGCCGAGCAGGAGGCCGCGTCGACGACCTCGCGAAGGTCTTCAACGGCAACCCGCGCGAGCGGCTGTTCTCGACATGAGCACGCGGCGGCGCACCACCACGACGCGCGCATCGAGGTCTCCTCCGATCGCGGCGTGTTCATGATCTCGGTCGCCGCCGAGCTCGCCGACATGCACCCGCAGACGCTGCGGATGTACGAGCAGCGCGGGCTGATCGAGCCCAAGCGCTCGCCGAAGGGCACGCGCCTGTACTCCCACGAGGACGTCGAGCGCCTGCGCCGCATCCAGCAGATGACCGCCGAGCTGGGGCTCAACCTCGCGGGCGTCGAGCGGGTGCTCGAGCTCGAGCAGCAGCTCGAGCGCACGCGCCGGCGCGTGATCGCGCTCGAGCGCCGGCGCGACGAGCTGCAGGCCGAGATCGAGGTCCTCGAGGGACGCCGCGAGCAGGTCCGCGCGGACATCGTCCGCTACGAGGCGGCGACTGGATCCGAGCTCGTGCGGGCACAGGACGTCAAGCCCTTCACGATTCCGATCAAGCACCGCTGAAGGCCCGCCCCACCCTCAGCTGAACTCCTCTGCTACTACTGGGCCTTCTCGGAACTTCGCGCATTTCGGGTGCGAAGTTTGGAGAAGGCCCACTAGCTCAGGCGAGCTGCGACGCGTGCACGGTGAGGTGCGGCGCGGGGCCGAACTCCGCCGCCAGCCGCGGACATGAGAAGCCGTAGCCCTGGCCGAGCTCGCAGCCGAACTGCTGCAGGAGCCTGTGCTGACCGGCCGTCTCGATGCCCTCGGCCACGACCTTGATGTCCATGCCTCGTGCGAGCCCGAGGATCGCCTGCACGAGCGCCGCATCGCGGGGATCGGCTTCGAGCGTCGTCACGAACGAGCGGTCGATCTTGAGCTGGTCGATCGGAAAGCGCTTGAGATAGCCCAGCGCCGAGTACCCGGTGCCGAAGTCGTCGAGCGAGATCGTGACCCCGAGCTCGCGCAGCCGCTGCAGGTTGTGCGCCTGCAGCGCGCCCGCGTCGATCAGTACGCCCTCGGTGATCTCGAGCGTGAGCGCGGACGCGGGCAGGCCATGGTCGCTGAGCGCGGAGCGCACGACGTCCACGAGGTTGGGGAGCTCGAGCTGGAGCGGCGCGAGGTTCACCGACATCGACAGCGCGGCGCCGTCGCGGCGCCACTCCGCGAGCTGCTCGCAGGCCGTTCGCAGGACCCATTCGCCGATCTTCACGATGTCGCCGGTGCGTTCGGCAACCGGGATGAAGACGACCGGCGAGATCGATCCGAGCGTTGGGCTGTCCCAGCGGACGAGCGCCTCGAACCCGATCGCGACACCGCTGTCGAGCGCCACGATCGGCTGGTAGACGACGTGCATCTCGCCGCGCGTCAGCGCTCCGGCGAGCGCGCCGCGCAGGCGCAGGTGCGCCGCCGCGACCTCGCCCGTCCCGTCGACGGCCGTCAGGACCGCGCCCGCCCGCGACTTGCCGCGGCGCATCGCGTCATCGGCTCCCGACAGGAGGTCCGCACCGCATCTGCCGGGCATTCCCATGGCCAGACCGATGGTCGCGGTCACGCCGACGCCGTGGCCATCGATGTCGATCACGGTCTCCGACACCACCGCGCGCAGCCGGCCCGCGAGGTCGATGACCGCGCGCTCGTCGCCCATGTCCTGGCCCACGATGGCGAAGACGTCTCCGCCGACGCGCCCGAGAACGTCCTGCCGGCGCGTCTGCCCGGCCAGTCGCTCGCCGACCAGTCGGAGCACCCGATCGGCTGCCAGCGCGCCGTAGGCGTCGTTGACGAGGCCGAAGCCGTCCAGCCCGATGCAGAGCGCGGCGACCGAGCTCACGTCGGCCGGGTCGACGGCGTCGAGCAGCTGGTCGGCCTGGGCGCACAGCAGCGCACGGTTGGCGAGCCCCGTCAGGGGGTCGTGCAGGCTGCGCTCGGCGAGCAACCTGCGCAATTCGAGGTGGGCCATGACCGCGGCGGCCAGATCGCCGAGGACCCTGAGGTCCTGGTCGCTCCACTCGCGCGGCGCGGTGTCGATCGCACAGAACGCTCCGACCGCAAATCCGTCGGAGAGCACGAGCGGCATGCCGGCGTACGCGACGAGGCCGAGATCGCGAATCGCGAGGCTGTCGGCGACGAGCGGATGCTCGCGAGCGTCGGCCACGACCAGCGGCTCCTGCGACGCCACCGCGTACTGGCAGAGCGAGTGGCTCAGCGGGAGCGTGCGCACGCCGGCGAGCTCTTCGGGCAGGCCGGACTGGCTCTTGATGAACTGCCGGTCGGCGTCCACGAGCGAGACCAGCGACACCGGAACCCCGAGCAGGTCCGTCGCCAGGCGCGTGTAGCGATCGAAGTCCTCCTCCGCCGCGGTGTCCAGCAGGCCGAGGTCCTTCAAGGCAGCGATCCGCGCACCGTCCAGGACCACGCTCGCCGTTGACACGTGCGCGCGATCGACGGCGGCGGGGTCGGTTGCTGCGGGCGCATCGGCGCGTGACTGAACGTTCATGTCGAGCAGCTATCGGCCGCATGCGCCCCCAACACGAGCGAGGCGGGCCGGCGTAGACGCCGGCATGTTCGGGTGGACATATGTTGCGCCGCTGGATCTGCACCTTAAGTTGCCATTACGTCGCGTGGCGCATACCCTCGCGGTTCACGCTGCGCCCGACATACTATTAAACTGACCGGTAACGGTAACCTTATGTGGGCGTCAGCGGGTGGTGCTCCGGACGAGAGCAGGAACGGATGTCGGATGAGCTTGAACTCAAACAGCTGCGGATCCTCGCCGTGGACGACGAGGACTCCAACCTGCTGCTCCTGCGCCGTATCCTCGAGCGCGACGGCTACACCCACGTCGCCGTCACCTCCGACCCGGCGTCCGTTCCCGGGATGTTCGTCGAACTGCAACCCGCCATCGTGCTGCTCGATCTGCACATGCCGGGCATGGACGGATTCGAGCTCATGGAGCGCCTCGCTCCGCTCACCGAAGCGGGCAGCGCCGTGCCGTTGCTCGTGCTCACCGCCGACGCGACCGATGAGACCAAGCGCCGCGCCCTGGTGGCGGGCGCGCGCGATTTTCTGACCAAGCCGCTGGACCAGATCGAGCTGCTGCTGCGGGTCCGCAACCTGCTGCAGGTCAAGCAGTTGCAGGATCGTCTGAGCCAGCACAACGCGCGCTTGGAGTACGAGGTCAGGGAGCGCACGCGCGACCTCGACGATGCCCGCCTCGAGATGCTCCAGCGCCTTGCGCTCGCCGCCGAGTACCGCGACGACCAGACCCAGGAGCACGCCTGGCGGATCGGCCGCATCTGCGCGCTGCTCGGCCTCGGGCTCGGCATTCCCGATGCCGACGTCGAGCTCCTCGCACGCGCCGCCCCACTGCACGACCTCGGCAAGATCGGGATCCCGGACGCGATCCTGCTCAAGCCCGGCAGGCTCACCGACCCGGAGTTCACGGTCATCAAGACGCACACGACGATCGGCGCCGAGATCCTCGCCGGCAGCCGCAGCCCGGTGCTGCGCCTGGCCGAGCACATCTCGTTCACGCACCACGAGCGCTGGGACGGCGGCGGCTACCCCACGGGCCTGCACGACGCGGACATCCCGCTCGTGGCGCGGATCGTCAGCGTCGCCGACGTGTTCGACGCACTGACGCATGAAAGGCCGTACAAGGGCGCGTGGCCGGTCGCCGACGCAGTCGGCGAGATCATGGTCCAGGCAGGCCACCAGTTCGATCCCGCCGTCGTCGACGTGTTCTCGACGCTCGACCACCCGATGCTGCTGAGCAGCATCGCCGGATGGGATCCGCCGCCGGCCGGGCGGCGCTCCGAGCCGTTCGACGGTTGCTCGGTGCTGATCTGACGTGCGCCCGCGCGATGCGACCACACAGAGAACGCGGCGGCGCATGTGGCTCGGGGCCGCGGCGCTGCTGTTCGCGGCCGTGTTCGCGCTGCGCCTCGTCCACCAGGACTCGGGCGACCTCATCACGCTGCTGTATGCCGTCCCGATCGCGCTCGTCGCCGTCGAGCGCGGACGGACCTGGGGCGTCGCCGCCGCGGCCCTGGCGCTGATCCTCTTCGGCATCTGGGGGTCGACGAACGGCGACGCGGCACCGAGCGTGCTGGACTATCTGAGCCGCGGCGCCACCTTCCTCGTGCTCGGCGGGGTCGTCGGAGCGCTCGCCGACCGCCTGCGCAGGGTCTCGGTCCAGAGCGACCGCTTCTGGCGCCTGTCGACCGACCTGCTGTGCACCGCCGGCTTCGACGGCTACTTCAAGCGGGTCAACCCCGCCTGGGAGCGGACGCTCGGCTGGAGCGAGGAGGAGCTGCGGGCGCGCCCGTTCCTGGACTTCGTGCACCCGGACGACATCGCCCGGACGCGGGCCGAGTCGGCGAGCCTGACGAGCGACGACTACCAGACGCTCGTCTTCGAGAACCGCTACTGCTGCAAGGACGGCAGCTACCGCACGCTGCTCTGGGGCGCCCGTTCGGTCGCCGAGCAGGGCGGGCTGATCTACGCGACCGCGCGCGACATCACCGAGAGCCGGACGGCACAGGAGCAGTTGCGCGGCTCGGAGCGGTTCCTGGAATCGGTGCTCGAGAACCTGCCCAACATGGTCTTCGTCAAGGATGCCGAGAAGCTGCGGTTCGTGCGGGTCAACCACGCCGGCGAGGCGCTCCTCGGGATTTCGCGCGAGGAGCTCATCGGCAAGAACGACCACGACCTGTTCTCCGACGAGGAGGCCGATCAGTTCGTCGCCGCCGACCGCGCCGTGCTCGGCGGGGAAGGCATCGTCGACATCCCGGAGGAGCCGATCCATACGCTCGCCAACGGGCCGCGCGTCCTGCACACCCGCAAGATCGCGATTCGCGACGAGCAGGCCGAGCCGCGCTATCTGCTCGGCATCTCCGAGGACATCACCGACCGTCGCAACGCCGAGCGCAGCGCGGACGCCGCACACGCGGAGATCGAGCGCGCGAGCCAGGCAAAGAACGAGTTCCTCTCGCGTATGAGCCACGAGCTGCGCACCCCGCTCAACGCGGTCATCGGCTTCGGCCAGCTGCTCGCCCTCGACGACCTCAAGCCCGACCAGAACGAGTCGATCGAGCAGATCGTCAAGGCCGGCCGCCACCTGCTCGAGCTCATCAACGAGGTCCTCGACATCTCGCGGATCGAGTCCGGGACGATGTCGCTGTCGCTCGAGCCGGTCCATGTCGGCAGCGTGATCGCCGACGCCCTGTCGCTGATCCGCCCGCTGGCCGACGAGGCGCAGGTGACCCTGATCCACGATCCGGCCGAGCCCGGCGACCTGCACGCGCTCGCCGATCAGCAGCGGCTCAAGCAGGTGCTCATCAACCTGCTCTCCAACGCGGTGAAGTACAACCGGCGCGGCGGCGAGGTGCGCGTGCGCTGCAGCGAACCGGACGACGCGCTGATCGAGATCGCGGTGCAGGACACCGGCCGCGGCATGACCACCGCCCAGCTCGCACGACTCTTCCAGCCCTTCGACCGGCTCGGCGCCGAGGGCAGCGGCATCGAGGGCACCGGCCTGGGCCTCTCGCTCTCGCGCGGGCTCGTCCTGGCGATCGGCGGCACGATCGGGGCCGAGTCCGAACCCGAAGTCGGCACCACGATGCGCATCCGCCTGCCCCGTGCCGAGCATCCGCAGGAGAACCTCGGCGACGACGACGCCGCGCCGGCGCCCGTGCCGTACCGCGAGCGGCGCACGATCGTCCACGTCGACGACAACGTGTCCAACCTCAAGCTCATCGACCGGCTGCTCGCGCGCTTCCCCACCGTGCGCGTGATCCCCGCGATGAAGGGCAGGCTCGCGCTCGACCTCGTTCGCGAGCACCAGCCCGATCTCGTGCTCCTGGACCTGCACCTGCCCGACCTGCACGGCCGCGAGGTCCTGGAGCAGCTCAAGGGCGACCCCTACACCGCGGAGATCCCGATCGTCGTCCTCAGCGCCGACGCCACGCCCGCCCAGTTCGAGCGCCTGCTGTCCGAGGGCGCCGCCGGCTGCCTGACGAAGCCGATCGACATCGAGAAGCTGCTCGCCACGGTGTGCCGCAGCATTCCGTCGCTGGCCGCGCACTGACCGGACACATTATGTGTTAATACCGTTGCCCTGGCATCGGTGTGCGTCACAACGCCTTAATACTTGCCATCATGCCTCGCGGCACCTATTGTCGGCGACGACGCTGCGCCAACATACTATAAAACTGCTCAGTAACGGAATACTGGTGTTGTCGTCGACAGCGTATTGCTCCGGACGAGAGCAGGGACGATGCCCGACGAGCAGAACTCACGCAGCCGCAGATCCTCGCCGGAGCCGCTGGGGTGGCGGCTCAAGGTGCCCCGACCCGACGCGACCACGAAGCGCGGCGAGCGACGTATGTGGCTCGGGCTCGCAGCGCTGCTGTTCGCGGCCGTCTTCGCGCTGCGCTTCATCCACCAGAACCCGCGCGACCTCATCACGCTGCTCTACGCGCTTCCGATCGCGCTCGTCGCCGTCGAGCGCGGACGGACGTGGGGCCTCGGCGCCGCCGGGCTGGCGCTGATCCTCGTCGGCATCTGGGACGTAGCCGACCCAGAGGCCACGCCGAGCGCGCTCAACTACCTGATCCGCGCCGCCGCCTTCTTCGTTCTCGGCGGGGTCGTCGGCGCGCTCGCCGACCGCCTGCGCAGCCTCTCGGCCGAGAGCGACCGCTTCTGGCAGCTGTCGACCGACCTGCTGTGCACGGCCGGACCGGACGGATACTTCAAGCGGGTCAACCCCGCCTGGGAGCGGACGCTCGGCTGGAGCGAGGAGGAGCTGCGCTCGCGCCCGTTCCTGGACTTCGTGTACCCGGACGACATCGCCCAGACGCGGGCCGAGACCGAGCGCCTGACGAGCGACGAGCATCAGACGCTCGGCTTCGAGAACCGCTTTCGCTGCAAGGACGGCGGCTACCGAACGCTGCACTGGGGCGCACGCTCGGTCGCCGAGAAGGAGGGGCTGGTCTACGCGTCGGGCCGCGACGTCACCGAGCGCAAGGCCGCACAGGAGGAATTGCGCCGCTCGGAGCGGTTCCTGGACTCGGTGCTCGAGAACCTGCCCAACACCGTCTTCGTCAAGGAGGCCGAGGAGCTGCGGCTCGTGCGAGTCAACCGGGCCCTCGAGACGCTCGTGGGGATCCCGCGCGAAGAGCTCATCGGCAAGAACGACCACGACCTGTTCTCACAGGAGGAGGCCGATCGGTTCGTCGCCGACGATCGCGCGGCGCTCGCCGGAGACGGCGTCGTCGACATCCCGGAGGAGACGGTCGAGACGATCGCCAACGGCCCGCGCATCCTGCATACCCGCAAGATCGCCATCCGCGACGAGGACGGAGAGCCGCGCTATCTGCTCGGCATCGCCCAGGACATCACCGACCGACGCAATGCCGAGCGCAGCGCGGACGCCGCACGCGCGGAGATCGAGCGCGCGAGCCAGGCAAAGAACGAGTTCCTCTCGCGGGTGAGCCACGAGCTGCGCGATCCGGCCCACGCCGTCATCGGCTTCGGCCGGTTGCTGGCGCTCGGCGACATGAATTCGCGCCAGCGCGAGTCCGTCGAGCAGATCGTCAACGCCGGCGCGCATCTGCTCGAGCTCATCGACGAGATGGTCGACATCGCGCGGATTGAGTCGGGGAGGACGTCGCTGTCGCTCGTGCCGGTGCATCTGGGCGCCGTGCTCACCGACGTGCTGTCGCTGATCCGCCCGCTGGCCGACGCGAGGCACGTGAGCCTGATCTGCGATCCGGCGGAGCCCGGCGACCTGCACGCGCTCGCCGATCAGCAGCGGCTCAAGCAGGTGCTCATCAACCTTCTGTCCAATGCCGTCAAGTACAACCGGCCCGGGGGCAAGGTGAACCTGCGCTGCCGGGAGCTGGGCAGCGGGCAGATCGAGGTCGCGGTCGCGGACACGGGCCGCGGCATGACCGCCGCCCAGGTCGCGCGGCTCTTCGAGCCGTTCGACCGCCTCGGCGCCGACAGCAGCGGCCTGGGCCTGTCGCGCTCGCGCGGGCTCGTACACGCGATCGGCGGCACGATCGCAGCCGAGTCCGAACCTGCTGCCGGCACCACGATGCGCCTCTGCCTGCGCCGCGCCGAGCAGCCACAGCAGGCCCACGACGACGGCGGCGCGCCGCCGGCCGTCAGCGCATCCGATCCCGAGCGGCGCACGATCGTCCACGTCGATGCGAAGGTGTCGAGCCTCAAGCTCGTCGACCGGCTGCTCGCCCGCTTCCCGACCGTGCGGCTGATCCCCGCGATGAAGGGCGGGATGGCGCTCGAGCTCGTGCGCGAGCACCAGCCCGACCTCGTGCTGCTCGACCTGCAGCTCGCCGACCTGCACGGACGGCAGGTCCTGCAGCAGCTCAAGTGCGATCCGGTCACCGCGAAGATCCCGGTCGTGGTCCTGTCGGCCGACGCCACGCCCGCCCAGCTCGAGCGGCTGCTGTCGGAGGGCGCCGCCGGCTGCCTGACGAAGCCGATCGACGTCGGGACGCTGCTCGACACGGTGCACAGGAGCTTTCCCCTGCTGCGTGAGGGTTGAAATCGGAGCACGCTCGCCCATAGACCGTTGAGGAATCAAATCTAAGTCGGCTACACTCAGATCCATGCAAGCCGACCGCTTCACGATCAAGACCCAGGAGGCCCTGCAGGCCGCGCTCGCGCTCGCTCCCAAGCGCCGTCACTCGCAGGTCACCTCGAGCCACCTGCTCGCCGCCCTCCTCGACCAGGAGGGCGGCGTCGTCGTGCCCGTCCTCGGCAAGATCGGCGTGTCCGCCGACGCCCTGCGCGCCGACGTCGACGCCGCGCTGAGCGAGCTGCCGACCCTCGCCAGCGAGGCCGAGCCGACGACCGCCCCCGACCTGCTCGCGACGCTGCGCGCCGCCGAGCGCGAGATGCGCGATCTCAAGGACGAGTACGTCTCCGTCGAGCACGTCCTGCTCGCGCTCGCGCGGGACGACGGCCCCGCCGGCGCAGCCCTGCGCGCCAGCGGCGCGACCCGCGAGCGGCTGCTGCAGGCGCTCGCCGACGTGCGCGGCTCGCACCGCGTCACCGACCAGACGCCCGAGGAGAAGATCCAGGCGCTCGAGCGCTACGGCCGCGACCTCACCGAGGAGGCGCGCAACGGCGACCTCGACCCGGTCATCGGCCGCGACGACGAGATCCGCCGCGTCATCCAGGTCCTCAGCCGCCGCACGAAGAACAACCCCGTCCTGATCGGCGAGCCCGGCGTCGGCAAGACCGCGATCGTCGAGGGCCTCGCCCAGCGCATCGTCAGCGGCGACATCCCCGAGTCGCTGCGCGACCGGCGCGTCATCGCGCTTGACATCGGCGCGCTGCTGGCGGGCTCGAAGTACCGCGGTGAGTTCGAGGAGCGCCTGAAGGCCGTCCTCAAGGAGGTCTCCGACGAGCGCGGCCAGGTCGTCCTGTTCCTCGACGAGCTGCACACGATCGTCGGCGCCGGCGCCGCCGAGGGCGCCGTCGACGCCGCCAACCTGCTCAAGCCGATGCTCGCCCGCGGCCAGCTGCGCGCGGTCGGCGCCACGACGCTCGACGAGTACCGCAAGCACATCGAGAAGGACGCCGCGCTCGAGCGCCGCTTCCAGCCGGTCCACGTCGGCGAGCCGTCCGTCGAGGACACGATCGCGATCCTGCGCGGGCTGAAGGAGCGCTACGAGGTCCACCACGGCGTTCGCATCCAGGACTCCGCGACGATTGCCGCCGCGACGCTCAGCCACCGCTACATCGCCGACCGCTTCCTGCCCGACAAGGCGATCGACCTCATCGACGAGTCGGCCTCGCGGCTGCGGATCGAGATCGACTCGATGCCGGAGGAGATCGACGAGCTCGAGCGCCGCGCGATGCAGCTCGAGATCGAGCTGACGTCGCTGGCCAAGGAGAAGGACGAGGCCTCCAAGAGCCGCCGCCAGGCGCTCGAGCGCGAGCTCGCCGAGCTGCGCGAGCAGAGCGCCGGGATGAAGGCCCAGTGGCAGGCCGAGAAGGCGAAGATCACAGCCATCCAGGAGCTCAAGGAGAAGCTCGAGACCGCCCACCGCGACGCCGAGCGCGCCGAGCGCGAGGCCGACCTGCAGCGCGCCGCCGAGCTGCGCTACGGCGTCATCCCCGGCCTGGAGCGCGAGCTCGCCGAGGCCGAGGCGCGCTCGGACGCCAACGAAGGCTTCCTCAAGGAGGAGGTCACCGCCGAGGACGTCGCCGAGATCGTCGCGCGCTGGACGGGGATCCCGGTCAGCCGGATGCTCGAGGGCGAGGTCGAGAAGCTCGTCCACATGGAGGAGCGCCTGCACCAGCGCGTCATCGGCCAGGACGAGGCCGTCGAGGCCGTCGCGAGCGCGCTGCGCCGCTCGCGCGCCGGGCTGTCGGACCCCGATCGCCCGATCGGCACGTTCCTCTTCCTCGGCCCGACGGGCGTCGGCAAGACCGAGCTCGCCCGCGCGCTCGCGGAGTTCATGTTCGACACGCAGGAGGCGATGGTCCGCATCGACATGTCGGAGTACATGGAGAAGCACTCCGTGTCGCGGCTCGTCGGCGCGCCGCCCGGCTACGTCGGCTACGAGGAGGGCGGCCAGCTCACGGAGGCCGTCCGCCGCCGGCCGTACTCGGTCGTCCTGCTCGACGAGGTCGAGAAGGCCCACCCCGACGTCTTCAACGCGCTGCTGCAGGTCATGGACGACGGTCGCCTGACCGACGGCCAGGGCCGCACGGTGAGCTTCAAGAACGTCGTGCTGATCATGACCTCGAACATCCCGGGCGGCCGCGAGGGCGCGGAGCTGCACTTCCGGCCCGAGTTCATCAACCGCCTCGACGACATCGTCGAGTTCGAGTCGCTCACCCGCTCGCAGATCGGCCAGATCGTCACGCTGCAGCTGCGGCGCGTCATCGACCGGCTCGCCGAGCGCGGGATCGGCCTGGAGCTCACCGACGAGGCGCGCGAGCTGCTCGGCGACCTCGGCTATGACCCGGTCTACGGCGCCCGCCCGCTCAAGCGCGTGATCCAGAAGAAGCTCGTCGACCGGCTCGCGCTGCAGATGCTGCAGGGCGAGTTCGCCGACGGCGACACGGTGCGCGTCGACGCCGCCGACGGCGAGCTCGTGCTCGTCAAGGCGCCGTCGACAGCGGACGTCGCGGCCTGACGGCGTCTGCGTTCGCGAGGGAGGCGAGCGGAGCTCCGGAACGCCTGCGAACAGCATCGATGAGAGAAGGGTGCGGAACGCCCGCGACCCGCCAGGGGGATGGATGACGAAGGCGCAACGTGTCCGGCTGGCAGCGTGGCGCATTTCTGTTCACATGGAACACATTCGCGCCACGCTGAGGGTGATCGCCGGTGCGGCGCCGCAGCGTGGCGCATTTGTGTTCACATAGAACACATTCGCGCCACGCTGGCGCACAGCCGTCGCCGTCCGCGGCGAAACCCCCTCCGTACGGGATTCGAACCCGCCGGACGTGTCGGAGCGTTCGTCGCGCAGCGTGACGGCGGACACACTGCGCGGGGGACTGCTGTGCGACGCTCGTCGTGATCCTCGCGCGGGCAGCGATGAGTTTCAGGACTCGATCCGGTCTTCAGTACGACCCCGCAGCCGCACCCGATCCCCGACGACTCCGAGGAGCTCCATGGCAACGCAGTCAACGCTCGCGATCGAGGCCACCGGCCTCGTCAAGTCCTTCGGCGACGTCCGCGCGGTCGACGGCGTCGACCTCGCCGTGCGCAGCGGCTCGGTCTACGGCGTGCTCGGGCCCAACGGCGCCGGCAAGACGACGACGATCCGGATGCTCGCGACGCTGCTGCGCCCCGACGCCGGCTCCGCGCGCGTGCTCGGGCACGACATCGTCACCGAGGCCGAGACGGTGCGCGCCCTCGTCAGCCTCACCGGCCAGCTCGCGTCGGTCGACGAGGACCTCACCGGTCGCGAGAACCTGATCCTGCTGGGCCGCCTGCTGGGGCTGAAGTGGGGCGCGGCGAAGATGCGCGCGGGTGAGCTGCTCGACGCGTTCGGCCTCGGCGATGCAGCCGGGCGCCTCGTCAAGAACTACTCCGGCGGGATGCGGCGCCGGCTGGACATCGCCGCGAGCATCGTCGTCACGCCCCAGCTGATGTTCCTCGACGAGCCGACGACCGGCCTGGACCCGCGCTCGCGCAACCAGGTCTGGGACATCGTCCGGACGCTCGTCGCGGAGGGCACCACGATCCTCCTGTGCACGCAGTACCTCGAGGAGGCCGACCAGCTCGCGGACGCGATCGCCGTCATCGACCGCGGCAGGGTGATCGCCGAGGGCACGCCGGCCCAGCTGAAGGCGTCGGTCGGTTCCGGCTCGCTGCACGTGCGGCTGCTGGACCCCGGGCAGCGGCCCGAGGCGGCGCGCGTGCTCGAGCGCGAGCTCGAGACCGTGCATCTGGAGTCCGATCCGGCGGCGCTCTCGGCTCCCTGCGCCGAAGGCGACCTGGCAGCGGCCGCGCTCGCCGAGCTGGCGCGCGCCGGAGTGCGGATCGCCGACTTCTCGCTCGGCCAGCCGAGCCTCGACGAGGTGTTCCTGGCCCTCACCGGCCATCCCGCGGAGGAGCAGACCTCCGCAGAAGCCGCGACCGGAGAGGAGCAGGCAGCATGAGCATCCAGACGACGGGCGCGACGGGCGCGCCCACCGCCGAGGAGGCGGCGCTGCGCAAGGCGCTCGCCTCGACCCCGCGCCCGCCGCGCGCCGGCGCCGTCTCGGCCGCGCTGACCTTCGGCTGGCGCGGGATGCTGAAGGTCAAGCACGTGCCCGAGCAGCTGCTCGACGTGACGATCACGCCGGTGATGTTCGTGGTGATGTTCACCTATCTGTTCGGCGGCGCGATCGCCGGGTCGACGGCTGAGTACCTGGACTACATCCTCCCCGGGATCCTCGTCATGTCGGTGCTGTTCACCACCGTCTACTCCGGTGTGGCCCTCAACACCGACCTCACGAAAGGCGTGGTGGACCGCTTCCGCTCGCTGCCGATCTGGCGCCCGGCGCCGCTCGTCGGCGCGCTGCTCGGCGACAGCGTGCGCTACCTCATCGCCGGGACCGTGATCGTCGTGCTCGGCGTCGTGCTCGGCTACAGCCCGGCGGGCGGGATCGGCGGGGTCGTCGCCGCGCTCGCGCTCGTGATCGTCTTCGCGTTCGGCCTGTCCTGGGTCTTCACGACGCTCGGCCTGCTGCTGCGCTCGCCGAACGCCGTGATGAACGCGGGGTTCATGGGGATCTTCCCGCTCACGTTCCTCAGCAACGTCTTCGTCGAGCCGAAGACGCTGCCGGCGGGGCTGGAGGCGTTCGTCGACGTCAACCCGATCTCGATCCTGGCGAGCGCCTCGCGCGGCCTGATGGCGGGAGACGCGAACGGCACGGACATCGCGATCGTGCTCGCGACGGCGGCCGCGCTCACCGCGGTGTTCGCGCCGCTGACGACGCGGATGTACCGCCGGGCCTGAGCCTCGCGCGCGTGTCACACGACATGTCTCGGCAGATGCGGCAGATGGCCAAATTGACTGTGTGTCGTATCACACACCAATATCGTGACGAGATCGTGTCATAGTCAAAGGTGACCCGGATGCAGGAGCGGTCCGGGCGCATGGGGCACGATCGCGGTGCTGTCACCGCCGGCCCTGGGCAACGCACGCTGCATTCGATGCGGTCATTCGTCGTCTACGCGCGGACAGGTACGGATGCTGAGGCCTGCGGTGAGCCCGGTGGTTGCGTCTGGTCTTGGTAACCACGTCGAGAGGCTCCGTCATGCTCGCTACTCACGCGCCACCCGTGCCGCACGCCGCCCGCCTCGATGAGTTGCTGGGCGCCGGCATGCCGCGCACCACTCCCTACCTTGCGGCGCACCTGGAGGCCGGCGCGGTCTTCGCCGCCAAGGGCGGATGGCTGCGACCAACCCACTTCGTCGATCCCGTCGCGGAGCAGCTTGCCTGCCGCGAAGCGGTTGCGCTGTTCGACGTCCATTCCATGGGCAAGGTGGCGATCACGGGCCCCGGGGCGGATGTCCTCATCGAGCGCGTGGCAGCCAACACGCCACCATCGGAGGTGGGCGGCGCCGTGTACACCACGCTGTGCGACCGCGCGGGTCGCATGATCGACGATGCCGTCATCTATCGGTGCACGGACGAGTGGTTCGTCATGTGCGGCACGGTGTCGCGCAGGGTCGTCGCCGAGCACCTGCGGTCCTGCAGCGGCGGACTGCAGGTCACCGTACGCGACGTGACGGCCGAGCGCGCCTACATGGCACTGCAGGGCCCGCGCGCCTGGGACGTCCTGTCGCTGTGGCTCGACGGCCGCCGCGACGACGTCCAGCGCCTGCGGTACTACAACTGCGTCGAGCTCGACATGACCGACCATCACAGCGGCCTCGATTGGTGTCTCGTGTGCCGGACCGGTTATACGGGTGAGCTGGGCTTCGAGCTCATCGTCCCGATCGACCAGGCGCTTTCGGTCTGGCAGTCGCTGCGCGAGGTCGGACGGCCGTCGGGCCTCGTACCGGCAGGCGCAGCGGCGCTGCAGGCACTGCGCACCGAGAAGGGCTACCGCGGCTTTGGAGCCGACATCGATCGCACGATGACGCCGGCGGAGGCAGGATTGGGCTGGACGGTACGCGTCGCCGGACGCTCGGTGATCGGCCAAGAGGTGCTCGAGCAGCAGTCCAGCTCGCCTGCCGACCACTGCCGCGTCTGGCCGGTGATGACGGGCGCCGACATCCCGGTGGGTGCCCGGGTCATGCGCGCCGACAGCGACGAGGTCGTCGGCCAGATCACGTCAAGCGCGCACAGCCCGACGCTTGACCGTCACGTCGGCATCGCGCGATTCACGATCCCGGGGTGGCCCGGCGAAACGCCGCTGTGCGTGGGTTCGGACGGCGTAGCACCTCACTCGATCACGGTCGGCCGTGGCGGCTTCCTGGATCCCAAACGCGCCCGACTGACGGTCGAGCTGCACTAGATCTCGAGTTGGTACGCCCAGCGTTCGGCGCCGGCTTGCGGCGGCCCCGAGGTGCAGTCCTGGCCCCGGGGCGCGCTATGCGGCGTCTGTCGGCTTCCAGCCGCGGCCGTCCTTGACGACGAGTCCGTCCTCGACAAGGCCCGGGAGCACGCGGTAGAGGTAGTTCTGCTTGATCGCCATCCGCTCGGCGAGCTCGGGAATCGTGATGCCGGGGTTGGCCTTGACCAGCGCGAGCGCTTCGGCTCCGCGGGTGCCGCTGCCCTTCGGACGGCCACGGCGACCGTGTGACACGCCGCGCTTGCGCGCCGGCGCCGGCGCCGACGCGCGGGCCGGCGCGCGTCGTGCTGGGCGGCTGGGCGCGGTGGAGGTCGACGCCGTCGCCGGCACGCCGTCCAACGCGGCCACGGCGGCCTCCAGGCGCTGGTATTCGTCGATCAGCGGCCGCAGCATCTTCAGCCGCGCGCCGATCTCATCTCGCTTCTCATCTAGGAAGTCTGCTGTCGCCATGTACGTCTCCCCGTTAGCAAATGAAAGTTACCGTCAGGCAGCGTAGCGAGTCATTCACGTGCTTCTGGCACACGATGTTCCGGTAAATCGCAGCAGGTCGCCGGCGTGCTGCCTGGCATGGAAGCGCAGACTGCCGCGATGGTGCGTATCGTCGCCTGGCAATGCGCACCAGTCTCGCGCTCACGTACATCGGCGACGAGTCACCATGCAGGGCAGCTGGTTGCTGTCTCTGACGCTGGCCGGCTGGGTCCTGCTTGAACTCTGGGTGCGCGTCCGCGAGAGCGTGCACGGCCGGGGCCGGACGGGCCAGGACCGCTTCACGCGGGTCCTGATCGCCACCACGATCGGAGGGGCGATCGCTCTGGCCGTCAACGTCTCTCATGCGCGATCGCTGGAGATTGCCGATCCCGCCCGGGCGGCCGGCCTCGCCATCACGTGGGTGGGACTGGCCATTCGCATCTGGGCGATCGTCGCCCTCGGGCAGGCGTTCCGCACGACCGTCGAGGTCGACCCCGGCCAGGCGGTCATCTCGACCGGCCCCTACGCGCGCATCCGCCACCCCTCGTATGCCGGTCTGCTCCTCATCCTCGCCGGGTTCGGCTTCGCCGTCGGCGGATGGCGCTCGCTGGCTGTCTGCGTCCTGCTCCCATTACCAGCGTTGCTGCTTCGTATCAGGGTCGAGGAAGCGGAGATGACGCGCGTGCTCGGCGACACCTACCGCCGCTATCAGCAGCACACCAAGCGCTTGATCCCCGGACTTTGGTGACAGTGGGTGCGCGACCGCGAACTCCGCACTGGACGTCGCTCTGCGCGGGTACGATGGGCCTCCCTCATGCGCGTTCACGAGGATCCGGCCGACGCGGCTCGCAGCGGGACGGTGACTTCGCCCGCCGGCCAGCGACGGTCCCCGAGGCGCCCGCACCCGTCCGGCTCTCACCCGAGGCCGCCGACGTGCTGCGCCTGAGCCGCACTGCCGGCAACAGGGCGGTCGCCCAGCTCATCGCCGGGCGGGCCTCGCCTTCGCGCATGTCGGCGGTCCGCCTCCAGCGAAAGCATGTGCTGCCCGACGATCAGAAGGTGGCGATCGACCGCCTGCAAGAAGCCTTTCCCGGCATCACGATCGAGGGCAACCTCGGTGAGAAGGACGATCGCTTCTGGGAAACGTACATGAAGGACCAGCAGGCTCCCGTGACCCTGGAGCAGTTCGTCAGATCGCTCCTGCTGAGATTCCTCCCCGCTGCGGTCCGCTCCGGCGTCAAGGTCACGTTGTCCTCCGAGGGTGCGCTGCCCGCATCGGACGGCGGACAGACGGACCCGATGGGCAAGGGCATCAGGAGGGTTGGAACTCCATGCGCGGGTGGGGTTTCAAACGGCTGGACCGGCTACCCGTCGAACTACGAGCGTCGATTGCGAAAGCACTGCTCGATCCTTCGCCCAAGGCACTTCGCTGGATCATCTATGTGTACTGGGGGCACAAGGATGCTGTGAAAGCGTGGCTGAACGGCATGGTGAGCAATCAGCTGGACTGGGATGGAGCCATCGATCTCGACGACCCGATCGGCCGCGAGTGGATCGTGCGCTATGCCGGCCGTGTGACTGATCCTGAGCAGTACAAGGAGCTCCTGCCGAAGCTCGTGGAGGAGGGAGTTCCCCCGCCGGACGTCGAGGCGCCGGTGGAGGAGCCCGAGCCCGTGCTGTCCGAAAAGGAGATGCAGAAGTTGGTCATGCTGTGCGTCGCGGCGATCAACAGCGACGAGGCCACGATCGCGGACGTGCAGAGGGAGTACGCGGCCGAGTATCCGGGCATCGTGGAGATGGTGCAGAACCATCCTGCGCTCAAGGGCAAGGCCGAGGTCAAATAGGCGGGTCGGTCGTGGCTACAGCACGCCGTTGGCCTGCGCGGAGGCCAGCAGCGCGATCGAGGCGGTTGCCAGTAGTGCCACGCCTGTCACCGAGACCGCACGTCGGCCGGCCGGGTGTGTCTTCTCGTGCACCATGATGGCGGTCAGCAACGCCATGCAGACCAGGCTGGCCACGCCCGCAGCGAACATCACCAGCATCAGCGCCCAGCAGCAGCCCACGCAGTACGCGCCGTGGCGGGCTCCCAGGCGCAGGCCGCCGGCCGCCCCGCGCTCATAGAAGCGCAGGATGAACTGGGCCGGGTGGCGGCACGAGTCCAGGCAGGCGTCCTTCAGGCTCGTGAACTGAAACGCACCGGCGACCGCGAGGACCGAGCCGCCTATCAACCACTCGTGCGAGTGCAGCCCGGCATTCGCGTCGACGGCTGCGTGCAAGGCCAGATCGAACCCGAAGGCCAGCGCTCCGAACCCCGACCACACCAGCGCATAGCCGCCCAGGAAGCCCGCCATCGCCGCTCGGGGCCGCGGTTGGCCGGCGGACGCCCTCGAGAACAGCCGCACGAGCGGCAGGCTCGACGGCAGCATCATGGCCGCGATCATGACCTGCCAGGCGAGGATGAACAGCGCGAAGCCTGCTGCTGCTCCGGGACCGTCCTCGATCAGGACGTCGTGATGCAGGAGGGTCGCTGCGCCGGTCGCCTGCGCTGCCAGCGCGAGGGCCCAGGCGGCCGCGATGGCGACGATGACCGGCCATGGCGACCCGGCGGCGACTACTCGCCCGCGAAGTCGAGATTCCAGTCGGACTGGATCGCGTTCTTCTTCTCGTACGACCATTGAAAACCGTGCTCGGGGATGTCGATCCGCTGGCTGTCCGCCATCGCGACGTACGCGGGCGACCCAGGTACCGTCGAGAAGATCGTGTTGCTGAGTGTGGTCGTGCTGCCGTCCGGGCCCCTGAAGGCATGTGTCGAGCACTCGATCTTGTCGCCGACGCTGAGCGTCCCGGCTCCGTCCACGATCTCGTGCGAGATCGGCGCGCGCTCGACGGCCACGACCTCGCCCACGAGTGCAGCGAGGTCGGCGAGCGGCCCGCCAAGCTTGCCGCTGAACGCGTCGAGCATGGCGTCGGCCTGCTCCTCGGTGGCCCTGTCGTCGATGAGCATGAACTGTCGCAGGTTGCCCTCGAGGACATTGCCGGGGATGTTCACCACGCTGACCAGCGTCAGACCGCTTACGTCGACTCCGCGGATCGTGCCCTTGTCGAGGTTGTAGGCGAGAAACGAGTCGCAGGTCCCCCCGTCGGGGTCCTCGCCGATCCAGCATGGGCACAGGACATCGCACGAGCAGACCTCGAGCAGCGTGCCTTCCATCTGGTAGCCCGCGGCCCTCGCCGCGTGGTCGTCCTGGGTGGTCGCCATGTCGTCACTCCTCTGATCTGGTGCGTAAGTGACGCTACGCATCGATCGGAGCCTGTCAAGCCGGATGGGACTCAGAGTGTTCGTTGTCGACGGACCCCAGCGCCGACCGCTCGCGATCAGCGCTTCTTGCGGCCCGCCCCTACGCGCGTGACCAGCGACCTGACCCCCTGCTTAACCGTTTCGCCGAGCGACTTCGCAGTCGAGATCGCGGCGCCGGCAGACACCTTTGCTGATTGCTTGGCGTCAGTGGCGCTCTTCTCCGCCGCGTTGCGCTTCCTCGTGGCCGCGCCTTTCCTCGCCGCCGCCTGTCGATCGGCCTTCGTCCGCTCCGCCATGCTGTTGCCCCCCTCGTCGTTGCCGTGTCGCACCCGCCGACAGCCATTCTCGATGCTCGAGTCGACGTTCTCAAGCGCGGCCTCGAGTTCTTCGATCACGAAGCGCACGCGCGGGCGCCCGGGCGGCGAACTGACCGAGCACGGACCAGCACCGTTCGCCGAGCGATCACCCGAAGTCGGTGCGCCATCTCGTCGGCTACGCTGGTGACGTCACTGTCCCACTTGCCTGAAACGGGGAACGCATTATGGCAACCACAGATTTCCTGGATGAGAAGCGACATGAGATCGCCGCGCGGCTGAAGGAACTGCGCCCACTCGTCGATGAGTACCAGCGCCTTGACGCGGCCGCGGCAGCGCTCGACGGCGTGCCGGCATCGGTGCACGCCGCGCCGGCGACACGACGTGCTCCCGCGCGCGCGACAGCCGCGCCACGTAAGCGTGGCGCGACGCACGGGCGGCGCGGCCGGCCGAAGGGCAGCGGCACCCGCGGTGCCGAGGCGCTCGCGCTGGTCAGGACCAACCCCGGCATCACGATCCCCGAGATCGCCGAGAAGATGGGCATCAAGCAGAACTACCTGTACCGCGTGCTGCCCGGTCTCGCCGACGACGGGCTCGTCGTCAAGGACGGTCGCGGCTGGAGGCCCAAGGACGCCGCCTGACACCCACCGCCGTCCGCTCACCTTGACAGGGGGACGGCGTCGGAGGCTCTGATGGTCACTTGGGGGGATCCCGCGCGGGACCGCGTCTCACGGCGAGTATCTCGTCATTTACTGCGACGGCATTCCCGCCGAGCCGGCCTCGCCACCTACGCCCGGACCGGGCGGGCGTCATCCCGCGCCGGTTCGCGTCCAGGTGACGGTCGCTCTTGCTGGAGCTCCACTTCTCGTGCTGGGGTTGGGACCTGTCGAGCTGGAGCTCTCGAGCCTGCCGCCGCGCTAGACGTCGTGGGAGCGATTCGGTTGCCCTGGCGTCCCGGTTCGGCTAGCGTCGGCTGACTCGGACGGCGGGGACTCCGGGAGCACGGCGAGACTCCACGTCACGCCGAGGATTCTCGTCGGGGGCCGAGCGCAGGCATCAGCGAGAGGAGATCCTTTGTTCAGGCCACCGTCAACCGGGTCAGGGTCACCGGTCGTTGGTCGCATGCCGGCAGCGATGGCGGGCGCGGTGGTAGCGATCGCGGTGCTCGTGGTCGCGGCTCGCTCGCGCCCGCGGCGTCCGCGGCGCCGAAGCGCACGCCGCTGTTCGTGACGGTCCTCACGCCGCCTGCGCCGGTCGTCGGATCCGACGGGCGCCAGCACCTCGCCTACGAGCTCACCCTCGAGAACAACACCGGGGCGCGCGCGGAGGTGGAGTCGGTGGCGGTCCGGGCCAGGGGGGCCGGAGTTCTGCTGAGGATCGCCGGGGCGCAGCTTCCCGCGGCGATGCAGAACTTCGGCTTCGTGCAGACGAGCGCGTTCGCTGCCAGTGAAGGCGGCCGGATGTGGCTGGACGTGACGCTGCCGCGCGGCCGGAGGCTCCCGCGTGCGCTCGTCCACCGACTCGTCGTGCGCGCGGTTGCGCCCACCGGCGAGTCGCAGACCTACATGTTCGACGCCGCGCCCACGCCCGTCAGCCGGCGACGGCCCATCGAGCTCTCCCCACCGCTCCGTGGCGGCCTGTACATGAACTTCAACGGCTGCTGCGTCCTCAGTCCGCACCGCAGCGCGCTCACCGCGCTGAACGGAACGCCGTTCCTCTCCGAGCGCTTCGCCGTCGACTTCATCCAGATCAACGCCCAGGGAGCCGGCGGCGCCGGTGATCTCACCCGCAACGAGAGCTTCTTCACATTCGGTGAGCCGGTGCTGGCGGTCGCCGACGCGCGCGTGGTGTCCACGCTCAACACGGTGCGGGAGAACGTGCCGCTCAACGAGCCGCCGGCGAGCAGCTTCTCGGAGCGGGCCATCCTCGGCAACCACGTGATCCTCAACCTCGGCGGCGGCCGGTTCGCGGCCTACGGCCACCTGCAGACCGGCAGCGTGCGCGTGCGGGTCGGCCAGCGGGTACGCAGAGGGCAGGTCCTCGCCCGCGTGGGCAACACGGGCCCCTCCGGCGGGCCGCACCTGCACTTCCAGGTCAGCGACGGGCCGCAGCCGCTGGCGTCGGACGGGCTCCCATTCGTGTTCAGGCAGTTCACCCTCGCCGGCGAGGTGAGCAACATCGACCAGTTCCTCACCGGCGCCGCGAATGCCGAGATCCACCCTGTTCAGCGGCCGGCGCGCCGGCGCGACGAGCTTCCGCTCCACGGGTCGGTGGTGCGCTTCGCGCCCTGAGAGCCCATGGTCGTGCTCCACGCGGGCGCCTGACCGCGTGGAGCACGCCGGGCGGCTCGGCTACGCGGTCGCGCCGGCCTGCTGGCCAGCTGTTGCGTTGATGGCCGTGAGGATCAACTCGGTGACGGCGTCGGGCTGCGAGACCATCGAGGCATGCGACGCAGGGATCTCGACGATCGACGCCTTCGCGCGCTCGGCCATGTACCGCTGCGTCGCGGGCGGGATCGCCCTGTCCTCGGTGCCCAGCAGGTACCAAGACGAGATCGACCGCCAGGCGACCGGGCCCGACGGCGCGCCGAACGCCGTCTCGGTGAACGGGCGCTGCGCCACCGCCATGACCTGGGCGGTCCCGGCGTCGACGTCGCCGGCGAACGCGGCCCGGAACTTCTCCTGGTCGATGTACAGGTCGACGACGTCTGCACCGGCGGCGTTCTTGTACCGCACCGGCTGCAGCGAGTCGCCGATGAGGCTTCCCTCATTGAGCTGCGCGAGCTCGATCAGGCTCTCGCCCTCGTCGGGCACCCACCCGTTGATGTACACGAGCGCCTGAACGTGGTCGTTGCCGGTCGCGGCGTTCGAGATGACGGCGCCACCGTAGGAGTGGCCGACCATGACGATCGAGCCCTCGATCGACCGCAGGAGCGCGGCGACATACGCCGCATCGCTGCGCAACTCGCGCAGCGGGTTGGAGGCGCCGATCGCGCGCAAGCCCTGGCCGCGCAGCGCGCGAATCGAGCCGTCGAAGCCGCTGTTGTCAGCCCACGCGCCATGGACGAAGACGACCGTCGGCGTGGTGGTGTCCATGCTTGCTCCTTTGATCGAGGTCGACAGCACGACCGTCCCACGCGGGCTGCCGCAACGCAACGCTCAAACGTGGCGTTCGCCTTCCCGATCGGTGGCTCCGCCGGCGCGACGATCGAGGCCGCCCCGCCGCTCACGCCGGCCCGCTGAGATCCCAGACGGGTTCCTCGCCGGGCGTCGGCTCGTACACGCAGAACGTCCCGGTCTTGATCGCCGCGCCGAGCCGGCGCCCGAGCACCGCGTCGTGCTCGGACACGCGCTTGAGCGCCGTGCGGATCGCCCGCGTCACGTTCACGCGGGCGCGCTCGGCGTCCGAGCCGGTCTTGCGGTCGCGGCCGTGCAGGCCGACGGCGCCTGCCAGCTCGCGCGCGACGAAGGCGAGCTCGTCGCGCGCGCGGGCGGCGCGCTCGGGATCGTTGAAGGCGTCGGCCTCGTCGATCTCCTCCTGCAGCTCGATGACGCGGGCGCGGTAGGCGGCCTTCGCCTGGCTGTCGAGCACCGGTCCGGCGTCGCTGTCGCCGCGCGCGCGCACCTCGATGCCCGAGCCGACGGCGACGACCGCCGCGGTCGCGGCCGCGCTGCCGCGCTCGCTGCTCCCGCCGGCGACGAGATCGAGCGCGTGAAACTCGACGTGCGGCGCGGCGAGCAGCCGCGCGATGTGCGTCAGGCCCTTCGCGTCGCGCAGCTGGATCTGGTTGCCCGGGCGGGCCGATCGTCCAGATGTCGCCGCGGCGGTAGAACGCCGACGGGCCGAAGCCCGACGCGGCGGCGCCGGCCGCGAGGACCGGGGTCGTCGGGACGATGCCCGGCGCCGGCGCGCGGCGCCGGCGCGAGCTCGGCCTCCACCTCGCCGCCCGGCCCCCAGCGCTTCTCCAGCCCGACGAGCTCCAGCCGCCGGGCGGCGTCGAGGCCCTCGCTGCGCAGCTCGCGCGAGCGCTGCTCGTACTCCGCCGAGTCCACGCCGGAGCGATCGAGCACCTCCGCGAGCTCGAGCCGGATCCCCGCCACCATCGGCTCGGCGCCCCAGCGGCGCGCGACCCCGAGCGCGTGCTCGAGGTAGGCGATCGCCTCCTCGCGTGCGCCCGGCCGTCGCCGCCGCGATCCCGGCGAAGCGCGACACCGGGCCGAGGCAGATCGCCCCGCGGCCCGCGATCACCGCCTGCTCGGCGTAGGGCGCGAGCAGCTCGCCCAGCTCGCCGGTGCGCCGGCCCTCGTTGCCGATCCGCGCGCCGGTGCGCACGAGCAGCGCGACCGTCGACAGCCATTCGCCGTCGCGCGGGACCTCGGCGAGGCCGCCCGCGGTGAGCGCCTCGAACGCGCGCCGCGCGTCCTCCGTGCGCCCGAGCACCGCCAGCGCGAACGCCGCCGCCGCGCGCCAGACCGGCGCCGCCGGGTAGCGGCGGCCGAACTCCTCCAGCGACGGCTCGAGCTCCGACAGGCGGCCCTGCTCGGCGCGCAGCGCGAAGAGCTGGACGGCGTAGAGCTGCGCGGCGTTCTGGGCCTGGCTTCTGCGGCCGACCGCGAACGCCTCGCCGGCGAGGCGCTCGGCGTCGGACAGGCGGCCCTCGAGCATCGCGCGCGCGGCCTGGAAGAGCGGCACGTACCAGAGGTGCAGCGGGTCGCGCAGCTCCTCGGCGAGGCGCGCGTGGACGGCGAGCTCGATGTCGGCGCCGACCCAGTCGCCGAGCTCCATGAGCGACACGACCCGCCAGCCGTGGCCGCGCAGGACGAGCTCGCGGTCGCGCACCTCCTCGCCGAGCGCGACGACGTCGATGGCGATCTGCAGGCGCTGGACGGAGTTCTCCGGCCCCCACAGCGTGAGGAAGCGCGCGCTCAGCGTCGATGCGAGCGTCGCGCGATCGCCGATCCGCCGCGCCATCGCGACGGCCTGCTCGCCGAGCGACACGCGCTCCTCGGTGCGGTCGGAGTAGTACAGCTCGGTCGCCAGGCGGCCGAGCACGCGCGCCAGCAGCGGCCCGTCCTGGGGCCCGAGCGCCTCGCGCGCCTCGCTCAGCAGCGCGACGAGCCCGTCGTCGACGCGGCCGAACTCGAAGCCGCCCATGCCGGCGCCGTAGCCGAGCGCGGCCCGCGCCAGGCGCTCGGGCGAGCCGAGCTTGCGCGCGAGGCCCGCCGCGCGCAGGAACGTCTCGCGCGCGGTGCTCGACTCGCCGGCGCGCGACTGCGCCGACGCCGAGCGCGAGCAGCAGGTCGCAGCGGCGCGGGACGTCGGCGCGCTCCTGCAGCCCGTAGGCCTGCAGCGCGCGCTCGAAGTGCTCGGCGGCCTCCTCGTAGGCGACGAGCGTGAGCGCGCGCTCGCCCGCGCGGACGGAGTAGTCGATCGCCTTGGCCAGCTCGCCCGCCGTCGCCGCGACGAAGAAGTGGTGCGCGAGCTCGGCGATGCGCGGCTCGGGATCGGCGGCGTAGAGCTCCTCCAGGACGAGGCCGACCTCGCGGTGCAGCAGCCCGCGGCGCTGCGGGCCGAGGTCGTCGTAGAGCGTCTCGCGGATCAGCCCGTGCGAGAAGCCGTACGAGCCGAGCGCCGCCGGCCGCTCGGCGACCACGCCGCTGTCGACGGCCTCGCCGAGCGCGTCGTCGAGCTCGCCGGCGTCGCAGCCGCTGACGCGCTGCAGCGTGTCGATGCGAAACTCGCGCCCGATCACCGACGCGGTGTAGAGCAGCTGGAGCGTGCGGTCGGGCAGCGGCTCGAGGCGGTGGCGGATCGTCTCGCGCACGCCGTCGGGGATCCGCACGGCGGCGACCTGCGCGGCGTCGTCGAGGCGCCCCTCCGCGCTCAGCAGCCGCACGACCTCGTCGACGAAGAACGGGTTGCCCTCGGTCGCGTGGTGGATCGCCCGCACGACGCGGTCGGGCGGGCGCCGGCCGGCGACGCGCTCGACGACCTCGCCGACGTCGCGCTCGCGCAGCCCGCGCAGCGGCAGCCGCTGGCCGTGGCGGATGATGTCGCCGAGCGTCGCGGCGAGCTGCGGGATCCAGGCGGGCCTCGGCCTCGCGGTACGTGCCGATGACGAGGATCGGCGAGTCGCGCACGTGCACGGCGAGGAAGCCGAGCAGCAGCAGCGACGGGTGATCGGCGCCGTGCAGGTCGTCGAGGATGAGGACGATCGGGCCCTGCGCGGCGGCCGCGCGCAGCAGCGACGTGATCGCGTCGAAGAGCTGAAAGCGCGCGGCGTCGGACTCGCCGGGATCGCCCGCCGGCGTCCTCGTCCGGCGGCGGCGAGGTGCTCGGGCGCCCGTGCGAGGCCGGGCATGAGGCGCGTCAGCCGGCCGGTCGCCTCCGGACCGAGGGCGGCGAGCGCCGCGCCGATGTCGCGCTCGGTCGCCAGCCGCCGCAGGATCCGCAGCCACGGCCAGTACGACGGCGCGCCGCCGCCGTCCCAGGCGCGTCCCCACAGGACGCTCGCGCCCGGCCGCGACGGCCTCGGCGCCGATCGCGTCGGCGAGCGCGGTCTTGCCGACGCCCGGGTCGCCGGCGACCATGAACAGGCGACCGCGCCCGGCGAGCGCGTCTGTCCAGGCCTTGGCGCAGCTCGGACAGCTCGCGATCGCGTCCGACCAGGGTCCCCCCAACGTTCACGGGAGGAGTGTAAGTCTCAGCCTGGATCTGCCAGGCTCAGCCCGCTCAGCCGCCGTTGCCGAAGATCTGGACGGGCTTGCGCACCCACGGCGTGCGGCGCTTGCTCGTCGCGCGCTCGTACGCCTTGCGGGTGTCGAACTGCAGGATCCAGGTGCCCCGCTCGGCGTGGAACGGGAACAGATGGCGCAGCCGGGTCTGCGGCGATCATCCCGCACACGCCCGCCGCCGCTGCCGAGCGGATCGTGCGCCGGTCCTTGCCCGTCGGGCTCGACGTAGTGCAGGTAGACGGGCGCCCGGCGCTGGACGAGGCCGAAGCCGTTGACGGTGAAGCGGACCTTCAGCGTCGCCGGGTTGCCGCTGCCGGGCCGGAAGTTCGCGAAGATCCGCGTCGAGCGGTAGCTCGTCATCGCGGTGGTCAGCGTGTCCGTCGCGCGAGAGGCTGTAGAGGCGCTCGCGGACGTCGTTGGGCAGCTCGGGCGTGTCGAACTTGTTGCGAAACGCGCCGTTGGCGTCGGCCGTGGCGGTGCCGAGCACCTTGCCGTCGCGCGAGATCGTGACCGCGCTGAGCGGCGCGAAGCCCGCGCCGGCGACGATGACCTCCTGCGTCTCCTGGTAGCAGCGCGTGTCGGTCTGCAGCGTCGCGGCGCCGGCCGCTGAGGCGCTCACGGCGACTCGTCGCCAGGGTCACGATCAGCGATGGTCAGAAGATGGTGCATCGGCCACGAAGGTAGCGGATCGAGGGGGCTGATCGCGCGGTCCGAAGGGATGGGATACAACGGGTGCGACAAGCCCTGCTCGCACCGATGGAGGCGCCATGCCGACGTACCTCATGCTTTCGACCCTGACGCCGGAAGGCGTGCAGACGGTCAAGAACAACCCCCAGCGCATCAAGGAGGTCAACCGCGAGGTCGAGCAGCTGGGCGCCAGCGTCAAGGCGCAGTGGAGCACGCTGGGGCGCTTTGACTTCGTGAGCATCGTCGAGGCGCCCGACGAGCTGACGATGGCGCGCGTCTCGCTGGAGCTCGGCTCGCGCGGGACCTCGCACTACGAGACGCTGCCCGCGATCCCGATCGACGACTTCATCGCGTCGATCTGAGCGGCCGCGTGCCCGCGCGGATCCTCGTCGTCGGCGCCGGCGGGCGCGAGCACGCGCTCGTGCGCGCGCTGAAGCGCTCGGCCGCGGCGCCGGAGCTGCTGTGCGCGCCCGGCAACCCCGGCATCGCGGCCGACGCGCGGCTGCTCGCGGTCGCGGTCGACGACGTCGCCGGGCTCGCCGATGCCGCCGCGGCGGAGCGCTGCGACCTCGTCGTGATCGGCCCCGAGGTGCCGCTCGTCGCCGGGCTCGCCGACGAGCTCGTCGCGCGCGGCATCACGGTGTTCGGCCCGAGCGCGGCGGCCGCGCGGCTGGAGGGCTCCAAGGAGCACGCCAAGGAGGTCATGCAGGCGGCCGGCGTGCCGACCGCGCGCTGGCAGCGCCGTCGACGACGTCGAGGCGGGGATGGCGGCGATCGAGCGCTACCCGGTCGTGCTGAAGTTCGACGGGCTCGCCGCGGGCAAGGGCGTCGTCATCGCGCGTCGACGAGCAGCAGGCGCGCGCGACGCTCGAGGACTTCCTCGTCGCAGCGCCGGTTCGGCCCCGGGCCGCGTCGTCGTCGAGGAGTGCCTGGACGGCGAGGAGCTGTCGCTGCTGGCGCTGTGCGACGGCGAGCGCGCGCTGCCGATGGCGCCCGCGCAGGACTACAAGCGGATCTTCGACGGCGACGAGGGACCGAACACCGGCGGGATGGGCTCCTACTCGCCCGTGCCGGGCGTCGGGCCCGAGCGGGTCGCGCGAGATCGCGGCGCTCGTGCACCAGCCGGTCGTCGACCTGCTGCGCGAGCGCGGGACGCCGTTTCACGGCGTCCTCTACGCCGGGATCATGCTCACCGCGGACGGACCGAAGGTGCTCGAGTACAACGTGCGCTTCGGCGATCCCGAGACGCAGGCCGTGCTGCCGCGGCTGCGCTCGGACGCCTACGAGCTGCTGACCGCGGCGGCGCGCCCGGCGGCCTCGCGGGCGTCGAGCTGGAGTTCGGCGACGACTGGGCCGTGACGCTCGTGCTCGCGAGCGCCGGCTACCCGGGGACGCCGTCGACCGGCGACGTCATCTCCGGCCTCGACGACGTCGCCGACGCGGTCGAGGTCACGCACGCGGGCACCGCGCGGCGCGACGACGGCGCGATCGTCACCGCGGGCGGGCGCGTGCTGAACGTCACCGCGCTCGGGCCCACGCCCGCGTCCGCCCGCGACGCCGCCTATGCTGCCGCGCAGCGAATCGACTTCGCAGGGCGCCAGCTACGCGGCGACATCGCCCTGCGCGCCGTGGAGAGGACGGGCGAATGACCGAGCAGGCCGAGCCGGTGACACAGACCGACGTTGCCGTCGAACTCGAGGCGATCGAGGTCGACGCGCCACGCGTCGGGCATCATCATGGGCTCCAAGAGCGACATGGACGTCATGGACGGCGCCGCCAAGGTGCTGCGCGAGGCCGGCGTGCGCCACGAGATCCGCGTCATGTCCGCCCACCGCGAGCCCGACATCGTCGCCGAGTACTGCCAGAACGCCCGCCTGCGCGGCCTGCGCGTGATCATCGCCGGCGCCGGCCTGTCGGCCGCGCTGCCCGGCGTCGCCGCCGCGCACACCGACCTGCCCGTCATCGGCGTGCCGCTCTCCAGCCGCCTGTCGGCGATGGGCGGCCTGGACGCGATCCTCTCCGTCCTGCAGATGCCGCCCGGCGTGCCGGTCGCGGGCGTCGGCCTGGACAACGCGAAGAACGCCGGCCATCTGGCGCTGCGGATCCTCAGAGCCTGACGCTCGCCGCGGCCGCCCGCACGGGCCGTTTTCTGGACCGCTCCATACTCGACGACAGTGCGCATGACGGTCAGGCAGATGTTGCGCGGCCTGCTGAAGTTCCTCGCGGTCGCCGTCGGGGCCGGCGCCCTCGGCGTCGGTGTCGGCGTCGGGCTCGCCGAGGTCGGCGGCAGCGACGACACGACGCCGGCGCTCGAGACGCACGAGCAGCCCCGCGGAGACCGAGTCCGCGACGAGCACTCCGACGACGCCCGCGACCCAGACGACGCCGGCGCGTCACCCAGACCACCCAGACGCAGACCACCCCGGCCTCGCCGGCGCTCGCGCGCACCCCGCACGTGCAGGTGCTGTCGGCGCTGCTGTGTCGCGTCCACGGAGGCGAGCGAGCAGGCCCGCAGGCAGGCGCGCGTGACCGTCCGCGTGCGCGTCGACGAACCGCGACTCGCGCACGCTCGCCGCGCAGGCACCCCGCCTGCTCGTCGGCGCCGCGCCCATCGGCAGCGACCCGGATGCCAAGGACGCCGCGGGCGGGCTGCTCAAGGCGCTCGCGCCCGCGGCGAGCGCGACGGGCACGCTGCGGTTTCAGACCTCCGGGAGCGTGACGCAGCGGCTCACCGGCCAGCGCCGCGCCCGGCTGGGCATCGCCGGTCGCACCGTCGCCGTGCCGATCGAGATCGGCCTGACGCCGGCGACGTGCGGCTGAGCGTCGATACTTCTCGCCGTGATCGACCGCTATACACGCCCCGAGATGGGCGCGCTGTGGACCGACGAGGCGCGGATGGAGGCGTGGCGGCGCGTCGAGGTCGCCGCCTGCGAGGAGATGGAGGGGCCGATCGGAGGAGGAGCTCGACGCGATCCGCGCGGCGACCTTCACCGTCGCCGCCGTCCAGGAGCGCGAGCGCATCACCGACCACGACGTCGCGGCCTTCGTCGACGTGCTCAGCGCGTCGGCCGGCGACGCCGGCCGCTGGATCCACTTCGGGCTGACCTCCAGCGACGTCCTCGACACCGCCACGGCGCTGCAGCTGCGCGCCGCCGGCGAGATCGTCCTCGCCGGCGCGCGCGAGCTCGTCGACGGCGCTCGGCGAGCGCGCTCGCGAGCACGTCGACACCGTCTGCGTCGGGCGCACCCACGGCGTCCACGCCGAGCCGACGACGTTCGGCATCAAGCTCGCCGGCTTCGCGATGGAGGCCCAGCGCAACGTCGGAGCGCCTCGAGCGCGCCTTCGCGCAGGTCTGCGTCGGCGCCATCTCGGGCGCGGTCGGCACGTACTCGGTGACGTCGCCGGAGTTCGAGCGGCGCGTGCTCGCGCGGCTCGGCCTGGAGCGCCGAGCCGGTCTCGACGCAGGTCGTCGCCCGCGACCGGCACGCCGAGCTGCTGCAGGCGATCGCGCTCGCCGGCGCGGGCCTGGAGCGGCTTCGCGACGGAGATCCGCCACCTGCAGCGCACCGAGGTCCGCGAGGTCGAGGAGCCGTTTCGCAGCGGCGCCCAGAAGGGCTCGAGCGCGATGCCGCACAAGCGCAACCCGATCACGACCGAGCGGATCACGGGCCTGGCGCGCGTCCTGCGCGGCAACGCGAGCGCCGCCGTCGAGAACGTCGCCCTGTGGCACGAGCGCGACATCTCGCATTCCGGCGCCGAGCGCGTGATCCTGCCCGACTCGACGCTCCTGCTGGACTACATGCAGCACCTCGCGATCCGCGTCGTGCGCGGGATGGTCGTCCACGAGGACCGCATGCGCGAGAACCTCGACATCACCTGCGGAGCGCTGTTCAGCCAGCGCGTGCTGCTGGCGCTCGTCGAGGGCGGCCGTGGGCGCGACGAGGCCTACCGGATCGTGCAGGAGGCCGCGCAGCGGGCATGGGACGAGCGCACGCCGCTGCGCGAGCTGCTGGAGGCAACAGGACCTGGGCCTCGATCTCGATGCGATCTTCGACCTGAGGTACTACACGCGCTACGCGAAGGAGATCGTCGGCCGGCTCGCGGACGCCCCCGCGGAGACGGCGTGACGACCGGACCCACCTGTCTCGCGCGGGCAATTGCTGACCGTGGCGCGAATCTGTTCCATACGAACACATATGCGCCACGCCGCCCAGATTCACCCCGGGGCGCGTGAACGGTGGCGCGAATGTGTTCCCCACGAACACATCCACGCCACGCTTGTGTCGCGCAAGCGCCCGCGACCCCCATGCGCCCGCGACCCCGCATGCGCCCGCGATCCCCCCAAGCGCCCGCGAACCCCCGCAACACCCGCCCCAACCACCCTCCTCATCGACGCCGTTCACAAGCGCGAGCGCCCAGCGCAAGCCGACGAGTGACCCGATCCCACGAACGAACGGAGCGCTCGTAAACCGCAGACGCGCCCGCCGGACTGTCAGCTACGCCATCCGGGGTGCGTAGACACGGGGGTGAGCCCAATTCGCCGGCGACGGCTCGGCCTGCGCTCCATCCGGTCGCGCGCCGTCACGCCCGACGGCGGCTGGAGCGGGCTCGTGGATCTGCATTCGCACGTCCTGCCCGGCGTCGACGACGGCGCCGACAGCTTCGAGGAGAGCGTCGAGATCGTTCGCGCGGCCCAGCTCGACGGCATCAGCGTGATCGCCGCCACGCCGCACGTGCGCGACGACTTCCCGACCCGCTCGGAGACGATGCTGCTGCTCGTCGAGGACATCCAGGACCGGCTGCGCGCCGAGGGCGTGAACGTCGACCTGCTGCCCGGCGGGGAGGTCGCCTTCGACATGATCGCCGAGCTCGACTCCGGCGAGCTGCGCGCGTTCTGCCTCGCCGGCAACCCGCGCTACCTGCTCGTCGAGGCGCCGTACCTCGGGTGGCCGCTCGGGATCGCGGAGACGTTCTTCACCCTGCGCCTGGAGGGAATGGCGCCCGTGCTGGCGCATCCGGAGCGAAACCCGCTCGTCCAGGAGGACCCCGAGCGGCTGCGTCCGCTCGTCGACAGCGGCGCGCTCGTGCAGCTGACCGCGTCCTCGCTGGACGGGCGCGCGGGCAAGCACGTCACGCACACCGCCCACCGCCTGCTCGCGCTCGAGCTCGCGCACCTCGTCGCCAGCGACGCGCACCGCCCCTCGGTGCGGAGGGCCGGGATGGCGGCCGCGCTGGAGGCGGTCGGAGACCTCGACCTCGCCTGCTGGCTCGGTCGCGACCTGCCCGCGGCGATCGCGTTTCACCGGCCGCTGCCCGACCGCCCCGCGCCCGCATCGCGAAGGCGCCGCGCCCCGCCTGATCACACCGAAAACTGACCTGACCCGGTGTCACACAGGGTCTAGTCTCCTTCAGTAGATGTCGCAGAGCGTTGCCCTCGTCGTGCGGTGTTTCAACGAGGAGGCACACATCGGCCGTCTGCTGACGGGCGTCACCCGCCAGACGGTGGTGCCCGACGAGATCGTCGTCGTCGACTCGGGCTCGACCGACGCGACGCTCGCCATCGCCGCCGCATTTCCGGTGAGGATCGTGAAGATCGCACCGGAGGACTTCTCCTTCGGTCGCGCGCTGAACGTCGGCCTGGCGGGCGTGTCGGCGCAGCTCGCGGTCCTCGCCAGCGCGCACGTGTATCCGCTCTACGACACCTGGATCGCGCGGCTGATCGCGCCCTTCGGCGACCCCGAGGTGGCGATCAGCTACGGGCGCCAGCAGACGCCGCCCGGCGGGCGGTTCTCCGAGCGGCGCCTGCTCGCGCACTGGTTTCCCGCCACCTCGGTCGCCCGCCAGCGCCATCCGTTCTGCAACAACGCCAACGCCGGCATCCGGCTGGGCGTGTGGGACGAGCTGCCCTACGACGAGCACCTCACCGGCCTGGAGGACCTCGACTGGGCCAAGCGCGCGCTCGCCGCCGGCCATCTCGCCTCCTACGTCGCCGAGGCGCCCGTCGCGCACGTGCACGACGAGCGCTTCGCGCAGATCGTCAACCGCTACCGCCGCGAGGCGATCGCGCTCAAGACGATCTACAGCGAGCAGCAGATGGGCGTCGCCGCGGCCCTGCGGCGGGGCGCCGACGAACATCTTCGGCGACCTGCTCGCTGCCCGCCGCGAGCACGTGCTGACGGTTCCCGCCGCCGTCGACGTCGCCCGCTTCCGCATGGCGCAGTTCTACGGGACCTACCGCGGCTTCGCCCAGCAGGGACCGGTGCCCGAGCTGCTCGCCAGGCGCTTCTACTACGCCAAGTCGCCGTCCGACGGCATTCCCGACGCGCCCGAGAACGCTCCCGGGCATCTCATCGACTACGAGGAGCCGGCACTCGTCACATGACCCCACAGCTCATCGACATCTCGATGCCGCTCAACGCGTCGACGCCGATCTGGCCGGGCAGCCCCGGGTTCTCGTCGCGCAGCCACCTCTCGCTCGCCTCGGGCGACGCCGCCAACGCCACGCTGCTCGGCCTGGACGCCCACTGCGGCACGCACGTCGACGCGCCGCGCCACTTCGTGCCCGCCGGAGCGACGATCGACGAGGTCGGGCTTGCCGCGCTCGTCGGCGGCGCCTGGGTCGTCGACGCCTCGGGCACGGCCGCGATCGACGCCGCCGCGCTCGAGGCGTGCGGCGTGCCCGAGGGCACGCAGCGGCTGCTGCTGCGCACGGACAACGCGTCGTGGCCGAGCATGGGCCACATGCCGTTCCACGAGGACTACGTGGCGCTCACGCCCGACGCCGCGCGCTGGGTCGTGGAGCGGGGCATTCGCCTGGTCGGCATCGACTACCTCTCGATCCAGCGCTACGCCGATCCCCCCGACGTCCACGAGATCCTCCTCCAGGCCGGTGTGCTCATCCTCGAGGGCATCAACCTGCAGGAGGTGACCGCCGGCAGCTGGACGCTCGTCTGCCTGCCGCTGAGCGTCACCGGCATCGAGGCGGCGCCGGCGCGGGCCGTGCTGCTCGAGGACGGCTGGCATGCCTGACCCGCACGTCGTGGCGCTGCTGCCGATGCGCCACGACAGCGAGCGGGTCAAGGGCAAGAACTACCGCCCGCTCGCGGGACGGCCGCTGTATCACCACATCGTCGAGACGCTGATCGCGTGCCCGCTCATCGGCGAGGTGGTCATCGACACCGACTCCGACCTCATCGCCGCCGACGCGCAGGACGCCTTCGACGGGATCCGGATCATCATGCGCCCCGACGACATCCGCGGCGGCGACGTCGACATGAACGTCGTGCTGCGCAACGACGTCGCGCAGGTGCCGGCCGACCTCTACGTGCAGACGCACAGCACGAACCCGCTGCTGCGCGCGCAGACGGTGACGGACGCGATCGAGGCGTACCTCGCCAACCGCGACCGCCACGACTCGCTGTTCACGGTCACCGCGCTGCAGACGCGGCTGTACCGCGCCGACGGCGAGGCGATCAACCACGACCCCGCGGTGCTCCTTCGCACGCAGGACCTGCCGCCCGTCATGGAGGAGAACTCCTGCCTGTACGTCTTCACCGCGCAGACGCTGCAGGAGCACGGCACGCGCATCGGAGCGACGCCGCTGCTGTTCCCCATCGATCGCGAGGAGGCATGGGACATCGACGAGGAGATCGACTGGAAGATCGTCGAGGCCCTGTACGCCGCGGAGCACGTATGAGCCCGGGCCGCGACCGGGTGCTCATCACCTGCGGGCAGATGCAGAACTGCTACGACGAGTTTCGCCCGGCCTTCGAGGAGCGCGCGATCGAGGTCGTCCTGCCGCCGGTCGTGCAGCGGCCCTCCGAGGACGAGCTGATCGCCCTCATCGGCGACTTCGACGGCATGATCGCGGGCGACGATCCGCTGTCGGCGCGGGTCCTCGAGCACGCCCGCCGGATGCGGATCATCTCCAAGTGGGGCGTCGGGACCGACGGCATCGACCGGGAGGCGGCGCGGCTGGCGGGCATCCGCGTCACGAACACGCCCGCGGTCTTCGGAGACGAGGTGGCGGACGTGGCGCTCGCCTACGTCGTGATCCTCGCGCGCCAGCTGCATCGCCTGCACGCCTCGATCGCGTCCGGCGGGTGGTTCAAGCACGAGGGCCGTTCGCTCGCCGGCAGGACCCTCGGGGTCGCCGGATTCGGGAGCATCGGCCAGGCCGTCGGCCGGCGGGCGGCGGGCTTCGGCCTGCAGGTCGTCGCACACGACGTGACGGATGTCGCGCGCCAGACGGCGGCCGGGCTGGGCATCGAGCTCGTGGAGCGCGACGAGCTGTTTGCGCGCAGCGACTTCCTCGTGCTCTGCTGCCCGCTCACCGCCGAGACGCGGCACCTCGTCAACGAGCGCACGCTGGCGCTGATGGCGCCCGCCTCGTACGTCGTCAACGTCGCGCGCGGCCCGCTCGTCGACGAGGCGGCGCTCGCCGGCGCACTGGCGTCGGGGCAGCTCGCGGCGGCCGCGCTGGACGTGTTCGAGCAGGAGCCGCTGCCGCAGTCCAGCCCGCTGCGGGCCTTCGAGCAGTGCGTGTTCGGCTCGCACAACGGGTCCAACACGCGCGAGGCCGTCCTGCGGGCGAGCGCGCTCGCTGTCGACAACCTGTTCGCCGGCCTGAGCGGGCCGTGACCCCCACGGCCGTCGTCACGGGAGCGGCCGGGGGCATCGGCGCAGCGGTCTGCGACGTGCTCGAGGCGCGCGGCTGGGACGTGGTCGCCGTCGACCGCGTGGCGCTGCCGCGCCCCGGCGCGCTGCTGCTCGACCTGGCCGACGCCGCGCTCGTCCTGGAGCGGCTCGGAGCGCTCGCGCGCGTCGACGCGCTCGTCAACAACGCGGCCGTCCAGCTCTACAAGCCGCTGGAGCGGACGAGCGTCGCGGACTGGGACGAGGTCCAGGACGTCAACCTGCGCGGGGCCTTCGTGTGCCTGCAGGCGTGCCGCGACCAGCTCGTCCGCTCGCGCGGGTCGATCGTCAACGTCGCCTCCGTGCACGCCCGGGCGACCTCGGGCTCGATCGCCGCCTATGCGGCGTCGAAGGGCGGGCTGACCGCGTTCACGCGCGCGGCGGCGCTGGAGCTGGGCGCGGCCGGCGTGCGCGTCAATGCGATCCTGCCCGGCGCGATCGCCACCCCGGCGCTCGTGGCGGGGTTCGCCCGCGCTCCGGACGCGGAAGGCGCGCTCGTGCGGCGCACGCCGCTGCAGCGGCTGGGCACCCCGCAGGACGTCGCGGAGGCCGTGGCGTTCCTCGTGGACGACGAGCGGGCGGGGTTCATCACGGGCCAGGAGCTCGTCGTCGACGGCGGCGCGCTGGCGCAGCTGAGCACGGAGGCCTGAGCGCCTGCGATCCCGCCCGCGCGATACCGCCGTCGCTTGCGATCACCCTGCGGTCGTCACACGTCCCGGGCGCACGACGCACTCGATCCGGCGCCGTAGCCGGTAGCGGCCGATCGCACGCCGGGCGGCCGGGAGCACGTGCTCGAGGTCCGTGGCGGCGATGAGGTTGCCCCACCCGCCGGGGTCGGCGAGGTCCGTCGGGTAGAGCGCCAGGCGCCGCCAGCGGTGCGCCACCCCGTAGCGCTGCACGGGAAACCACTCGGAGACGAGGATCTCGTAGCCGCGAGCGATCAGATCGGCGGCCAGGTCGTTCCACGAGTATCCGAGCGGGACGGTCTTCGCGTCCTCGAACTCGAGGACGATCAGCTCCGGCCTGACGCTCCAGTCATGGCCGCTCAGCACGTTTCGCTCGAAGCCCTCGACGTCGATCTTCATGAAGTCCACGGCGGTGATCCCGGCCCCAGCGACGTACTCGCCCAGCGTGACGACCGGGACCCGGGTCGTCGGGCTGTGATCGGCGGTGAACGCGGCCAGCGACGACACGCCGGTCGACAGCCCGCTCGTGTAGAGCGCCATCTCGCCGGCCTCGTCGGACACCGCCGCCGGGACGATCGTCACGTTCGGCCGGCCGCCGAACGCCGCGTGCAGCCTGGCGCGGTTCGCCGGATCGGGCTCGAATGCGTGGATCTCCCAGCCGTCGGCGGCGAACGGGGCCAGGCTCGAGCCGTGATGTGCACCGATATCCAGCATCACGCCGCGGCGCGGGCCGAGAGCGGCGTGGGCGATGTGCGACTCATCCAGCTGCGCCGGGCCGAGGACCCTTCGCACCTGTCGTTTAACATCAATCTGGGCACCCATCCGCAGGTGACGTTACCGCCTTCCGGAGCGACGATCGGCGCCGTCATCACGCTTGCCGAGTCACATCCTTTCTCCTGAAATCCGGGCTTTCCATGCCAGCCGGTGTCCATGGTTTGCGTCAAATCCCCTGCTAGCTTGAGGGGTCTGATCGTCGTATCCGTTCAACGTGCTGCGAGATCTGCCGTCACCGGACGGCCGGCGTGAGCGACGAGGGAACGCGGGCGGCACTCGGTCGCCGCCAGCGCGTCATGCCGCGCATGCGCCACGCGGCCTACGTCGGATTGTCCCGGCGATCCGGCGGCGGCGGCCCTGCTGAGCGGACGGCCCGCCGACCGCGCTCCTCACCTCCCGAGCGCGGACTACCTCATGCTGCGCCCGCAGGCGCGCACCTCGCACGAGCTCTCCGATCTCGCCGCGCGCGTGAACTGGTACCTGCCGGACGTCCGCATCCCGATCGCGGTCGACCGCGTGCCCGGCACGGAGATCGCACCCGAGCACGCGCCCTGCATGGAGCCCGAGCTCGTGCGCGACCCGGGCTGGCTCGACGGCGCCCCGCCCGGCCGCGCCCACGACGTGATCCATCGCGTCAGGCCGCAGGAGGCCGCGACGATCCTTCGACGGGGGCGCGCGTCGATGCTCGCCGCGCTCGAACTTCTTCTACGTCGCCGACCAGGGCTGGATCTGGCTGCGATGGCATTTCGCGACGATGCCCTCGCGCTCGTCGGACGTGGCCATGCAGCGGCTGTTCTCCCTCGGTGGACCCGGAACGTCGTCGTTCGTCCTCGCCACGGGCCCGTCGGCGCGCCACGTCGATCCCGCCGCCGTGAGCGCGGACGTCCGCATCAGCTGCAACTCGGTCGTGCGCGACCTCGACCTGCTGCGGGCGCTGCGGCCCGACGTCATCTGCTTCATGGACCCTGTCTTCCACTACGGCCCGAGCCGCTACTCCGCCGCCTTCCGGCGCGATCTGCTGCGCGCCGTGCACGAGACGGACGCGCTCCTCGTCACGTACGAGCTGTGGGCGGGGCTGCTGCTCGCGCATCATCCCGAGCTGGCCGACCGGCTGATCATCCTGCGCATGCTCAAGCACGAGCAGGCGTGGCATTGGCCGACGCCCGATCGCATGACCGTGCGCATCACGGGCAACGTCCTCACGAACGCGATGCTGCCGATCGCCTTCGCGCTGACCGATCGGGTCGAGATCGCCGGCTGCGACGGCCGCGTCGCCGACGAGCGCTACTTCTGGCATCACAACGCCAAGACGCAGTACAGCGACGAGCTGATGACGAGCGCCTTCGATGCGCATCCGGCGTTCTTTCGCGATCGCGACTACGCGGACTACTACGAAGGACACTGCCGCGAGCTCGAGGAGCTGTTGAGCCACCGGCGAGGCTGCCGGCAAGCGCTCCGTCGGGCGTCACGCCCAGCCACATCCCAGCTCTGCGCCGCCGCGGAGCGCGTGCGATTGACGGCTGAGTCCCCCGCTCCGGGCGAAGCCGAGCTCCGGCGGCATGCCGTGATCGAGAGCGCCGCAAGCGGAGCGGGGGCCGATCTCGCGCCCACCGCGCTCGGCTCGGCCGTGCGCAACAGCGCGGTGTACGCCGGCGCCGCGGTGTTCCAGCGCGGGATCATCTTCCTGCTCCTGCCGGTCTACACCCGCGTGCTCGCTCCGGCGCAGTACGGGCGCCTGTCCGTCCTGCTCGCGATCGCGGCGGCCGCGGTGATCCTGCTGAGCTGCGGGATGGACACGGCGTTCTTTCGCACCTACTTCGCGCTGCAATCCGATCCCGAGCGCCAGCGCCGGTTCGTCACGACGGCCTGGACGTTCCTGCTCGTCGTCCCGCCCGCGCTCGCGGCGCTGCTCGCCCTGATCGCATACCCGTTCCTCGCGCACAGCGCGGTCGTCCCGCCGGCCGAGCTCGCGCTCGCGCTCGCGGGCGCGGCGCTGCTCGTGTCCGGGACCGTCGTGCCGCTGGCGCTGCTGCGCGCCGAGGAGCGGCTGCGCGACTACCTCGTGCTGGCCGCCGTCACGGCGGGGACCACCGCGGCGTTCACGCTCGTCGCGGTCGTCGGGCTCGACGCCGGCGTCGTCGGATGGCTCGTCGCCGTGCTCGCCGCCAATGCCCTGACGCTCGCGGCGGCCGTGCGCCTCATCCCCTTCCGGCGCGCACCGGCGTCGATCGGCGGCTGCTCGCCGGCGCGCTCGCGCTCGGCCTGCCGCTGATCCCGCACATGCTCTCGCACTGGGGGCTGGGCATCTCCAACCGGGTCGTCCTCGCCGGGATGGTCTCCACGTCGAAGGTGGGGATCTACGCGCTCGCCGCGAACATCGCGCTGCCGGTCGCCATCGTCATGCAGGGCATGGCGCAGGGGTTCATGCCGTCCTTCGCCCGGGCCGCGACGAGCGACGCCGCGCTGGAGCGCGCTGCGCCGCGTGATCGGCGTGCAGTTCCTCCTCGTGCTCGCCGATCACGACGTCGGGCGCGCTGCTCGGTCCCGATCGCCGTCCACCATCTCGCGTCGCCCGAGTACGCCGCGGCCGCGGAGCTCGTGCCGTGGCTGGCGCTCGGCTACGGGCTGCTGGGCCTGTACTTCATCCCCATGAACGCCGTCGCGCTGACGGCGGGCCGGACGCGCAGGGTCTGGATCATCACGGTCGGCGCCGCCGCCACGAACCTCGTCTGCCTGCTCGCGCTCGTCCCGGTGCTCGGGCTGCTGGGCGCGGCGCTGGCGGCGCCCGCGGGCTACCTCGTGCTGCTCGTCGGCGTCGCGCTCTTCAGCCGCGGAGCCGACAATCCCGTCCGCTACGACGCGGGGCGGATGCGCCGCGGGCTGCTCGTGTTCGCGGCGGTCTACGGGCTCGCGGTGGCCACGTCGGGCGACAGCACGCTCGTCGACGCGGGCATCCGGCTCGCGTGGCTCGGGTGCGCCGCGCCGCTGCTCGTCTGGGCGCACGCCGTCGACCGCGACCAGCTCACGTCGAAGGTCTGGGAGTCCCGCGCGCGGGGCCAGCTCTGGTGGCGACGAACATGACGAGCACCCAGAAGGCGAAGCTGTCCGGGTGCGCCGGCGTCGGGATCGGATTGCACGATCCCGATGAGAAACAGCGCAAGCGTGCCGGTGAGCAGCGCCGCGCAGGACGGATCGCCTGCGAGACGGCCGAGCCGGCTGAGCACGGTCTTCGCGAGGACGATGAGGCAGAACAGCCCGAGCCATCCCACGTCGAGGACGGTCTGGAGGACCACGCTGTGCGCGCTGCGGGAGAGCGGATCGGGCTCGTTGCGGAAGAGGTAGGCGTAGCCGAGGCTCGCCCCGCTCGTGATCTGACCGTTCTGCCCGTATCCGACGAGGTGCTCGATGCGCGGCTTCGTCAGCACGGAGGCGACCTGTCCCCAGACGACCGTACGCCCCGTGCCGGTGCTGAGGCCCTCGCTGGCACCCCGGTCCAGCTTCGAGCCGGCGTCGGTCTCCGCCAGGCCGGTGAGCGCGAGCACGAGGACGACCGGCAGGACGGGCAGCAGGATCGCGACCCACCCCAGGCCGCGCTTGCGAGCGCGCGGCGCGATCGTCACCAGCGCGAACGCGAGCGCCCCGAACATCAGCGCCCCGCGCGAGTCGATCGCGAGGATGACGTAGAGGCTCACGAGCACGCCGAGGATCGCGAGCTTGACCTGCGTGCGGCGCAGGACGAACGTCGCGCAGATCACGAGCGCCGCGGCCGCGGTCGGACCGACCCCGTTGAGCCCGCCGGACATCGGGAACACGACGCGGTCGGTCGGCGCGCCGAGGAGGGCCAGCATCGTCGCCGGCTGGCCCGAGTCGGCGCTGAGCTCTCCCGCCGGGAAGACCCCCAGCACGTGGAGGACGACGTTGACCGCGACGAAGACGACGGGCGCCCAGCAGAGCGCGCGCACGTAGCGGGCGCGCTGGACCTCGCGCGGCTCGCGCAGGAACGCGAACGTCCCCAGGAGCACGAGCAGCGTGAACTGCGCCACTTCGAGGTAGGCGGTGTTGTGGCTGAGCGCCCCGACGTAGCTTCCCCGCACGGCGGCGATGACGATGAGCGCGATGTAGCCGACCGCGAGCAGGGCCGATGGGCGCGCGTGCCAGCTCGCGTGCGAGAGCGCCAGCAGGACGATCGCCACGCAGAACGGCAGCAACGTCAGGGCGTAGGCCGCCAGGGGCAGCTCGTTCGTCAGCAGGACCGGCGCTCGGATCAGGATCGAGGCTGAACAGCAGGACCCCCGAGACCACGAGCGGCTGGATCGCGACCGCACGGGTGCCGTGTACGGCCGGACGCGCACGGGCCCAGGCGCCCGAGAGCTCGCCGTGGGGTGCCGGGACGCTCACACCGCCGATGGTACGCGTAACGCGTCGCCTGTTTAACAGTGCATCAGCAGCGGTATATGGTTCGTGCCGCAGCGCACCGCAGACAACAGTCCGGCGGCTGAAATTTATTATGGGATAACCAGACAGGACGGTACGATCCACATCCTCTTCACGACGCGCACGCACCTAGTGTCCGATTGACGGTCGGTAACCGCAGCCGATGACCGAAGACGAACTGACCATCGACCGTGTCCTGCAGTTTTTCCGAGTCATCACCCAGCACTGGGTCGTGGTGGTCGCCGGCACGCTGCTCGTCACAGGTCTCGCATACGGCTACTCGCAGGCGCAGCAGAAGCAATACGAGGCCACGGCGTCGCTGCTGTTCAGGGATCCCGCATTTGACCAGAAACTGTTCGGCTCGACGTTCTTTCAGCCCAGCCAGGACCCCGACCGCGAGGCGCTGACGAACACGACCCTCGTCGGGTTCGACGTCGTCGCCGCAGCGGGCAGCGCAGACGCTCGGGGCAAGATTCACCGCAAAGCAGCTGCTCACGAAAGTGAGCGTCTCGAGCGAAGGCCGCTCTGACGTCGTCGCCGTCCTCGCCAAGGATTCGTCGCCGCAGGCCGCGGCGACGATCGCCAACGCGTGGGCGCGCGCGTACATCACGGTCCGCCGCGACGCGGACCGCGGCAAGATCGCCGAGGCCCAGCGCCTCATCGAGAGCAGCATCGCGTCGCTCGCCGACGGTCCGGGCTCCGCCCTGCGCCGGCGCTCGCTCACCGACCGCCAGCAGCAGCTGCAGATCCTCGCGTCGCTGCAGACCGGCAACGCGGAGCTGGCTCAGCCCGCACAGGTCCCGCGCGCTGCCAGCTCGCCCAAGCCCGTACGCAACGGCCTGCTCGGCGGGCTGATCGGCCTGATCGCGGGGCTGTTCGTCGCCGTCGTGCTCGATCGGCTCGACCGGCGCCTGAAGTCCGCCGAGCACGCGCGGCAGATCTTCGGCAGGCCGCTGCTCGGGGTCGTTCCCGCCAGCTCCACGCTCGCCGCGATGCGCGGTCCGACCGACCTCGCCCCGCGTGACGCCGAGACCTTCCGGATGCTGCGCGCCAACCTGCAGTACTTCAACGTCGATCAGGAGATCCACAGCGTCGTGGTCACCTCGGCTGCGGCCGGAGACGGCAAGTCCACGATCGCCCTCCATCTCGCCGTGGCGTCCGCGCGGGCCGGCACGTCCACGCTGCTCGTGGAGTGCGACCTGCGCCGCCCATCGCTCGCAAAGAAGCTCCACCACGAGCAGACGGTCGGACTCACGCAATATCTCGCAGGCGGGTCCCCGTTTTCACACGTCATCACGAGCATCGCCGCGTCGGCGGCGATCGGCGACAGGCATTCGGCGACATATCTCGATGTCGCCTTTGCCGGTCCGCTGCCGCCAAACCCCGCCGATCTGCTGGAGTCACACCGGATGACGGAGTTCATGGAGGAGGCCGAGGCGCAGTACGACCTGGTCATCATCGACACGTCGCCGGCGATCGTGGTGTCCGACTCGATCCCGTTGCTGAAGCGGGCGAGCGGCGTCCTCGTCGCCGTCCGGCTGGGCAAGACGACGACGGATGAGAGTGAAGCCCTGCGCGCCCGCCTCGACAACCTCAGCATCGACCCACTCGGCGTCGTCGTCAACGACGTGAGGACCGAGGGTGACGGCTATGGTTACGGATACGGGTACTACCAGACCGCCGCCGTTGAAGAAAAGGAGAGGTCGCCGGCGAAGGCGTAGCGGCTAGGCGGTCACCCGCGGCCGGCTGCCGGACCCGAGGCGTGCATATGCGCTGACGAGCGACTGCGCGGACTGACTCCAGGTGTGTTCCCGGCGGACCCATGCGGACCCGCCGGCGCCGAGCCGCGCGGCCTCGTCGCGATGCTCGAGCAGGCGCAGCACGGCAGCGGCGAACGCGGGGGCCGAGTCGGCGTTGCGCAGGTGCACCCCGTCGGTCGCCTCGAGGCCTTCGGAGCCGATCGAGGAGCTGACGACGGGGCATCCACAGGCCATCGCCTCGAGCAGCTTGAACCGCGTCCCGCTCGCGCTGCGCAGCGGGCAGACGAACACGCTGGCCCTGGTGAGGTACGGCCGCGTGTCGTCGACGAGCCCCTCGATCCGTACGCCGGAGGCGGGGTCATCGCCGAGGGCCACGAGCTCGGGCGGCGCGTCCTTGCCGAGCAGCGTGAGCGCGAAGTCGGGGCGCTGCGCACGGATCAGCGGCATGACCTCGCCCGCGAAGTACGACACCGCATCGACGTTCGGGAAGTAGCTGTAGTCACCCATGTAGACGGCGGTCGCGGCGTCGCGCTCGACGTGGCCCCTCTGGAAGAAGCCCGCGTCGACACCGTTGGGCACGACCGTGACCGCCGCCCCCGGCGCCGCCTGCTCGATCGACGCGGCATCGAGCTTCGACATCGCCGCGACGAGTCCGGCGCGCTCCCACGCCCGCGGCTCGTACGCGCGCAGCTTCCGTGCCTCGACCTTCATCCCGATCCGCTGCGGCAGGCCCTTCGCCACCCGCGCCTGGCGCGCCCACGCGACGTACTCGATCGCCGGCTCGCACAGCAGCACCGGCACGCCGGGATCCTCGGGGATGTTCTGCAGCATGTAGAAGGACTCCACGTGGATGGCGTCGTAGCTGCCGCGGGCGAGCACGCGCAGCACCTTCTCGCGGAAGGCGCGCGAGCCGTACAGGCGGGAGATGACCGGCCGCACGGACGTCGAGCTGAGCCAGGCCACGCGCCGCAGCGACGGGCTCGACGGGCGCTCGACGACGATGAGCTCGCAGAGCTCCTCCAGCGGACCCGTGTCGTAGGCGCGCTCCTCGGGCCGGCCGAAGCAGATCAGCGTGACGTTGAGGCGCGGGTGCAGCTCGCGCAGCAGGTTGTACGTGCGCGACCGGCCGCCGCTCACCGGCGGGAACGGCAGGTACGGCGTGAGCATGAGGATCCGCTTCATCGTCACCCCCGCCGCGGCTTGCGCAGGATCACGACGGCGTAGCTCGTCAGCGCCGCGACCGGATGGCGGCACAGCCAGCCGGCCTTGGCCTCCTCCAGCGCGCGGACGGGCCGCAGCGCCGGATGGTGGTAGTACGGATGCCCGAAGTAGCCGCGGTATTCGACGACCTCGATAGCCCAGCGCCGACAGCCGCGCGATCGTCCGCCTGCCCGGCCCGCGGCTCCAGCTGTAGTGCGCGGGGAACTTGTCCTGCTGGTAGCGGTCTCGCGGCCTGACGGCGTCGAGCAGCCGGCCGGCGAGCCGCTCGGGCAGCAGGCGGTTGACCACGAACGGCAGCGCGTAGAGCGTCGAGAAGCAGTGCGCCGTCACGCCGCCCGGGCGCAGCACGTCGAAGATGTTGCGGTAGTAGCGCTCGCCGTCGGCGACGTGCTCGTTGACCATGCGGCTGAAGACGAGGTCGTACGCCTCGCGCGGCAGCGTCGCGGGGCTTGCGGTCGCCATGTCGAGCAGCAGCGTCTCGTAGGCCGAGCCGGCCTTGGCGAGCTCGCTCGCCGAGCGGTCGTTGGTCGTGTAGCGCACGCCGCGGTCCTCCAGGTCGGCCGGCGACAGCGTCGGGTTGGCGCCGGATCCGATCTCCAGCACCGACGTGCACGACTCGCGCTCGATGACCGACGACAGGAAGCGCGGCGCGCCCGTCCAGCCGGGGAACTCGCTCGTAGTGCTCGTAGGTGACCCTCAACGCCGCGTTCGGTCTGCGGTGCGGGCGAGCAGGCTGCGGCAGACCGAGCAGCCGAGCTTCGCGACGATTCCCGTGTAGACGGCGCCGTCGAGGAGCACGTGCTCGCCGCCGAGATGCCGGCGGTAGAAGCGGCCCATCGCGTGGTGGAAGGCGATGTTCTGGCGCAGCCCGCGATGCGATCCCGCGGTGGCGCCCTTGACGTGCAGCGTCGTGACCCGGCCGTTGTAGAGCACGTCCCAGCCGGCGCGCCTGAAGCGCGTGCACCAGTCCAGGTCCTCGCCGTACATCCAGTACCCCTCGTCCAGCAGCCCGGTCTCCTCCATCGCGTCGCGACGGATCAGCATGAACGCGCCGTTGACCGCATCGACCGGCCCGATCTCGTGCTCGGCGACGTGCGGTGCGAGATAGGCGCTCGACGAGCCGCCCGGCTGGAAGTGGCGCAGGGCGTTGGCGATCGTCGGGATCGAGCGCTTGGCGGCGTGGTCGAAGCTGCCGTCCCGGCGCACGAGCCGGCAGCCGGCGACCCCGGCTGCCGGGTGCTCCAGCAGGAAGCGCGCCATCGCGTCGAGCACCTCGGGCCAGATCTCCGTGTCGGGATTCAGCAGCAGGACGTGCTCGGCGCGGCTCTCGCGCAGCGCGAGGTTGTTGGCGGCGGCGAAGCCGAGGTTCGCGGACAGCCCCACGACCCGGACGGCGGGAAACGCCGCCCGCACCGCTGCGACCGTGCCGTCGGCGCTGGCGTTGTCGACGACCGTGATCGCGGTCGCTCCGGCCGTGTACGGGTTGGTCGCGATCGACTCCAGGCACGCGAACAGGAGATCCCGGCAGCGGTAGGAGACGATGACGATCTCCAGCGAGCGGTCGCCGGTGGTCGGCGGGGTCGGTTCGCGGAGCTCGGGCGACGCCGTCCAGCGCAGCGCGATTCCCGTTCGCGGCGGCGACGAAGGCGGCGCGGATCTGCCGTTGTCGCTCATCCGGCGCCGCTCACGTTCCCAGCGGTCCGAGGCCCGCGGCGCTCGCGGCGCCGACGGCGAGCAGCGCGAACCCCGCGCTCGCATAGCTCGTGATGAGCAGGCGCAGCCGCGCCGGCCGCGACCGCGAGGACTCCGCCGCGAGGAGCCGGCGGCGAAGCTCGCCGCGGAACGCCGCCGACGGCACCGGGCGCTCGTCCTCGAGGCGGTGGGCCAGGCGGATCAGATCCTCGGACGCGCCCGGCTCGAGGTCGTCGCGGATGTCGCGTCCGGGGATCATCCGGCCCCCAGCAGCGACGAGCGCGGGTTCAGCAGCTTGGCCTTGTGCAGCGCGGCCACGGCGGCGACGGTCTCGCCGCTGCGGGCCTGGATGCGTGCGAGCACGAACCACGTGCGCCAGTTCGTCGGCTCGTCGGCGGTCGCGGCCTTCGCCGCCGCAGCGGCGCTCGGCAGCGCGCCAGCCTCCTCGAGCACGAGCGCGTGCTGCAGGTGCGGCGTCGCCGCGTAGGGCTGCAGGCGCTCGGCCGTGCGGCTGGCCTGCAGCGCGGCGCCGAGGCGGCCGTCGGCCGCGGCGTCGCGGCTGTCGCGGGTCGCCAGCGCACCCGCCATCGGCACCGCGACGGCGCCGAGCGCGAGGACCGAGAGCAGCGCGACCCCGACGCGCGCAAGGCGCCGGCGCGGCGGCGCCGCGCGGTCCTCGGCGAGCGCCGGCTGCTCGCGCCCGGCGACGACGACGGCCGCCAGGAGCATCACGACGCACGCGACCGCCGCCATCTCCCACACCCATTCGAACGCCGCCGCCGTCATGAACGCCATGAGGCCTCCGAGCGCGGCCGCGATCCAGATCCTCGTGGCGGGGGGCGCGCGCAACGACCGCGCGACGCCGGTGCCGACGGCGAGCAGGAGCAGTCCGACGAGCAGCGCGAAGCCGACGATCCCGGTCTCCGCCAGCGTCTCGAAGTAGAGCGAGTGCGCGTCGCGGACGAAGAGCGGCGCGGTCGAGTGGCGCGCCCACCAGAACTCGAACGTGCCGGGCCCGATGCCCTTCCATGGATGGGCCGTGTTCGCGTCGCGAGCCGATTGCCAGATCTGGTAGCGGCCGTTGCCGTCGGCGGCCTGCAGGCGGCTGAAGACGTCGTCCTGGCTGGCCAGCTTGACCGTGACGACCGGCGCCTTGAACTCCTGCCAGCGGTGGTCGACCCAGCCCGGCGCGCCGGCCGCGACGCCGACGGCGCATGTCACCGCGAGCAGCGCGACCGCTCGCAGCGCGGTCGTCCGCCGCCCCGGCGCCAGCAGCGCCGGGCGCTCCAGGTGCTGTGCGGCGAGGGCGATCGCCACGTGCAGCAGGGCGACGCCCGCGCAGACGATCGCGGTCAGCCAGATGAGCTGCGTGCCCTCGTGGATCGCCGTCGCGGTCGGGATCGCGTCCTGCAGCGCGTCGCGCTGCGACGCCGCCGACAGCAGGATCCCCGACCCCATGCCGGCGGCGGCGAGCGTTCCGAGCACATCCAGGCGTCGCGGGACGAAGAGCAGGAAGACGACGATTCCGACGACGAGCGCCAGCGCGCCGCCGCGCGAGATCGTCAGGTAGATGCACAGCGCCGACAGCGGCAGCATCGCCGCCGCGAGCGCCTGGCCCGCGAGCGTGCGCGCCGCGAGCGCGACGCCGAGCAGCAGGGGAACCCCGATCGCCGCGAACGCCGCCAGCGCGTTCCAGTAGTTCAGCGGGTAGCTGAGCTTGCGGGCGTTGGCGTGACCGAGATAGGCGAGCTGGTCGTTGGCGGGAAACCACTGCGGGTGCAGGCGCGACAGCACCGCCAGCAGCGTCACGAAGCCGATCGCGCACGCCAGCCCGTTGATCGTGTGGCGCGCCGCCGCGCGGCCCTGCACCGCGATCGCCAGCACGAGCACGCCGAGGTACGTCGCCGCCCGGCCGAGCTCGATCGTGCTGCGCTCCGCGCTCTCCGACCAGCCGATCGCCAGGCCCGTCCACAGCGCGAATCCGGCCAGCAGGACGATCGCCGCCCAGCCGGCGCGGCCGATGCGGCCCGGCAGGATCCCCGCCAGCGCTCCGAGCAGCACGATCCACCAGACCGCGACGCCGACCTCGCTGCGCACGATCGTGTCGTAGCCGCCGTTGCTCAGGGCGAGGTAGGCGACGAGCGCGAACGCGAGCGTCCATGCCGCGATGGCGGGCGGATCGAGGCGCGCGACGAGCCGGCGCGGCTGCGCCAGCGCACCTACCGGACCCGAGGCGGTGATCTCCATTACCGAGCCATACGTGCGAGCGGCCTCGACGCTGACGCCAGCGGCCCGGACTTTCTTGCGCGCCGGCAGCGCGCGCGTGCGGGAGAGCGGCCCGAGACGAGCCGCCGGCCGGCTGCCTCACTCCTCAACACCTGAGTTTTCGGTACTACCATAATTTGTGCCGGGAAGGCGTTGAACTGTGCATTACTGTGGAGTGCACGCCGTCTCCGTCTGCCTTGATTCCGGGCCGCGACTTCTCAGCCGTCTACGACGCGCACGTGTGGCAGGTGTACGGCTTCTTGGCATATCGCATGCGCAACCGCTGCGACGCCGAGGATCTGACACAGCGGACGTTCGAGCGCGCGCTGAGATCGTGGTCGCGCTACGACCCCTCCCGCGCCAGCGTCGCGACGTGGCTGCTCGTGATCGCGCGCAACCTGCTCGTCGACCACGTCCGCGCCGACCGCAGCGCGCGCCAGCAGCCGCTCGACGAGCTCGACGGCGGGCACGCGTCGCTCGTCGACCGCGACAATCAGCCGCAAATCGGGCTTGAACCCGATCTCGAGAACGCGCTCGCAACCCTCGGGGAGCGCGACCGCGAGATCATCGCGCTGCGGTTCGGCGGCGAGCTGACCGGGCCCGAGATCGCCGAGGCGACCGGTCTCAGCCTCGCCAACGTGCAGCAGATCCTCTCGCGCTCGCTACGCCGCATGCGGGCGCTGATGGAGGACGCCGAGATGGTGCGAGCGTAGTGTGTGATCCACGCGATTTCCATTAATTGACGTCGAGCGGAACGGCCCTCGTATTGGACCTTTGTCCGATGGTGGGGCGGCAATCCCTCTGTTAGCTTCGACGACGGTCATGCCGCGAGGGCGACGCATCAGCCTGCGGATCTAACTCTTCCTGCTTCGCCGCAGGCTGTTTATTTATTTATGTGCGTCGCCGTATTCGCACGCCCTCACTCATTTATGGATCAGCCAATCACTGCCGCTTCGGGCACCCCGCGATCAGCCCGTCGAGAGGGCTTCGCAGGGCTGGGGCGTCCGGCTCGCAGCGATGTCGCCGGCACGGACATGCTCGAGCTGGAGCGCGGTCGTGCCCTCGCGGCACGTCGCCGCACCCTGCGCGTCACGGCGATCTCGCTCGACGCCATTGCGGCCGGCTGCGTCCTGCTCGCGATCGATTCCGGCGTGCTCGCGCCGGCGATCGCCGCGTCGCTTGCGACCGTGATGCTCGCGGCCGCCGTCGGCGGCTATCGCTTCTGCAACGACATGACCGCGGACATCCCGCGCGAAGCCGGTCGCCTCGTCTTCGTCGCGATGGGCGCCGGCTGGTTCGCGGCGCTTGCGGGAGCGTCGTTCGACATCCGGCTCGCGTCGATGACGAGCGTCACGTTCGTGCCCGTCCTGGCACTGAACCTCATCGGCATACGGGCGCTCCTGCGGATGTACCGGCCGCCCGTGGAGCGCGTGGTCGTGATCGGCTCCGGCAGCTGGGCGCGGCGGATCGCCGACCTCGCGGAGCGCCATCTCGAGCGTCACTTCCAGGTGATCGGCTGCCTGGACGACCATCCCGACGCGCACACCGACGGCGATCCCGCGGTCGTCGGTGGCCTCTCGCGCCTCCCGGGCCTGCTCACCCGCGGGGAGGTCGACAGGATCGTCGTCGCCTCCGGCTCGGCCCACGACGTCGAGATCGTGCAGATCCTGCGCCGCTGCGAGCCGTTCGGCATCCCGGTCGACGTCCTGCCCCACTTCTTCGACCTCATCGGCCACCAGCCACGGACCTACCGGATCGGCGGGACGCCGATGCTGACGCTGAAGGGGTACGAGCCGTCGATGGCGCAGCGGCGCACGAAGCGGATGTTCGACGTCGGCGTCGCCGGCTCGATGCTCCTGCTGACGGCCGTCCCCTGCCTCGTCGTCGCGGCGATCATCAAGCTCGGCGACCGCGGCCCGGTGTTCTATCGCCAGCGCCGCATCGGCCTGGACGAGCGGCCGTTCGAGGTCCTGAAGTTCCGGACGATGGTCGTCGACGCCGACCGCATCGGCGACGGCCGCATCACCGGCCTGAAGGACGGCAGCATGTCGATGGCCGACGCGGTCAGCGCGCTCAAGCAGGCGGACGACCCGCGGATCACGCGGGTCGGCCGCATCCTGCGGGCGACGAGCCTCGACGAGCTCCCGCAGATCATCAACGTGCTCCGCGGGCAGATGTCGATCGTCGGCCCGCGCCCGCTGCGCAGCTTCGAGGTCGACAGCCTGGCCGGATGGGAGCGCGACCGCCAGCACGTCAAGCCCGGCCTGACCGGCCTCTGGCAGGTCAGCGGTCGCTCCGGCGTGGGCTGGGAGGAGCGGTTGAGCATGGACTACCTCTACGTGCGCCACTGGTCCCTCGCGGGCGACGCGCGCATCCTGTGCGCGACGATCCCGGTGCTGTTCGGACGGCGCGGCGCGCAGTAGCCCGATCGACGCAGGACCGCTGTCAGCCTGCGGTTGCGCGATCCGTAGATGGTCATATGACCCGCCTCCTGCCCGCGCTCGTCGCGCTCATGCTGCTGGCCGTGCCGGCCGGGGCCGGCGCGGCCCCGGCGTCACAGACCAACGCCCCCGCGGGCAACTCCGCGATCGACGAGTACCTCGAGACGGTCCCGAGCGTGACCGGCAGCAACGGCCCGCGCCCGCCGAGGAGCGGCGGCGGATCTGCGACCGGCGCCCTGACGCCCGCCCAGCGCAAGCGCCTGGAGCAGGCCGGTCCCGCCGGCCGGCAGCTGGCCAGCGTCGTCGACGCGACGGCGCCCGTCGCCGCCGCGACGGCGCCCGCGCCCGCACCCGCGCCACGCCCGCACGAAGCCGCACAGGCACATGCCGGCGATCCCGGCGCCGACGGCGCAGGGCCGCTCGCCGGTGGCCGAGGTGCTGAACGCCGCGACCGGCCAGGGCGGACGGTGGCGGTGGCGGCGGCGGGATGGGCGTGCTGCTCCCGGCGATCCTCCTCGGCAGCCTGCTCGGCGTCATCGCGCTCGTGGCGATCCGCCGCCGCTCGGTGTCCTGATCGCACGCGTGCGAGCGCCCATGAGGTCGCCGCGTCTCGGTCTCGTGCTGCTCGCCGCGTCGCTGCTGGCGGCGCTCGCGCCCGCCTCCGCCGGGGCGGCGCGCGGCCTGGCGCTCGGCTTCACCGAGCAGCGGCTCACGATCGATCCAGCCGCGAGCGGGCCCTGGCTGCAGCGCGCGGTGGACTCCGGGGCCGACATCGTGCGCCTGAACATCGGCTGGGTGGCGCCGGACGCGCCGACCCGTCCGGCGGGCTTCGATGCCCGCAACCCGGCCGATCCGGCCTACGACTTCACGCGCGCCGACGCCGCGGTCGTCAACGCGACCGCCCGCGGGCTGCGGGTGCTCCTGACGTTCGAGCACGCACCGCGCTGGGCCGAGGGCCCCGACCGCCCCGCGAGCGCGCCGCCGGGCACCTGGCGTCCGGACCCACAGGCGCTCGAGGACTACGGCGCCGCGCTCGCGCTGCGCTACTCGGGAACGTTCCCGGACCCGGCGCGGCTGGGTCAGGCACTGCCCCGCGTCGACGCCTTCCAGGTCTGGAACGAGCCGAACCTCGACACGTATCTCACGCCGCAATGGGTCGACGGGCAGACGTCCGCGCCGGAGTACTACCGCGGCATGCTCAACGCCTTCTATCGCGGCGTGAAGTCCGTCAGCCCGGCGGCGCTCGTCGTCACCGCCGGCACGGGGCCGTTCGGCGATCCCAGCGCCGTCCCGGGGCACCGCATCATGCCCGTGCGCTTCGTCCGCGACATGCTGTGCCTGCGCCAGTCCGCGGAGGGCCTGGTCGGGACGGGCTGCCCGGAGCCGGCGAGCTTCGACGTGCTCGCACACCACCCCTACTCCGTCGGTGCCCCGCGCGTGATCGCGATGAACGGCGACGACGTCTCGATCCCCGACCTCGGCAAGCTCACCCGGCTGCTGCGCGCCGCGGAGGACTCCGGTGGCGCGCTCCCGGCCAAGCGCCACCGGCTCTGGATCACGGAGGTCGCCTACGACTCCAATCCGCCTGACCCCGACGGCGTGCCGGCCGCCCGCCACGCGCGCTGGCTCGAGGAGGCGCTGTACGTGCTCTGGCGCGCGGGCGCCGACACGATCACGTGGTTTCAGATCGGCGACCAGCCGCCCCAGCCGGACTATCCCTCCACGAGCCAGGCCGGCGTCTACCTCGCCGACGGGCGCCCGAAGTCGGCGCAGCGCGCGTTTCGCTTCCCGCTCGTGGCCGAGCGCGTCGGCTACCGCTCGCTGAACGTCTGGGGACGCAGCCCGCGTCGCCGGAAAGCTCGTGGTCGAGCGCATGCGCGGCGGGCGCTGGCAGATGGTGCGGCGCGTCACCGTGCGCCGCCACGCGACGTTCCTGCTGCGCATTCCCCGCGCCGCGACGCCCGATCGGCTGCGCGCCCGCGTGGGCACCGAGCGCAGCCTCACGTGGAACGGCTGACGTCGATGTCAGCGCGCGCCGCGCGCGCTCGTATGAATGGAGACCGCGGCCTCCTCGCGGTCACGCCACGAATCGAAGGGCTATCACCGTGCGGAACACGATCGCGTCCGTAGCACTCCTCGCCGCAGCGTTCGGCTTCGCAGCGGCCAGCGGCCCGACGCTATCGCCGGCCTCGGCGCAGCAGCCCTGCCGCCTGCCCGGCCAGAGCCCAGGGCCCTACTCGCCCTACTCGCCCTACGCGCCCTACTGCCCGGTGGACGTGCCTCCACAGGTCGGCGGCCCCGGCCCCGACGTGCAGATCGGCGGGCCCGGCAACGACAACCAGACCGGCGGCGGCGGCCCCGACACGCAGGTCGGCGGGCCCGGCAACGACCTCCAGAACGGCGGCACCGGCGACGACATCCAGAATGGCGGCGCCGGCAACGACGTCCTCAACGGCAACGCCGGCGACGACGTCCAGAACGGCGGCACCGGCGCCGACGTCCTCAACGGCGGCGTAGGCGAGGACATCCAGAACGGCGGCACCGGCTCCGACACCCTGATCGGCGGCTCCGGCGACGACACCGAGAACGGCGGGGCAGGCGACGACCGCGTCACCGCCGGTGACGGCGTCGACACGGTCAACGGCGGCGACGGCAACGACCGCATCGACGGCGGCGCCGGCAACGACACGATCCTCGGCGGCGCCGGCAACGACTTCATCGTCGGCGGCATCGGCAACGACAGGCTCGAGGGCGGCGCCGGCAACGACACGATCAACGGCGGCCCGGGCAACGACACGATCGATCCGGGCTCGGGCCGGGACACCGTCGACGGCGGCGCCGGCAAGGACCGGATCAGCGCCCGCGACGGCCAGCGCGACGTGATCCGCTGCGGCAGCCGGCAACGACACCGTGTTCGTCGACAAGAAGGACAAGGTCTCCGCCAACTGCGAGCACAAGCGCTACTCCTAGCGAGTCGCTCCGTTTCGAGGGCCCGGCAGGCTGGCTGCCGGGCTCTCGACAGCCGTCTGAACCGCCGTCGCCGTTGCTAGCCTGCGGCGCGTGACAACCGCGCTCGCCGACCTGCCCCTCGTCGCCTCGGGCAAGGTCAGGGAGATGTACGACCTCGGCGACCGCCTGCTGATGGTCGCAAGCGACCGCATCTCGACGTACGACGTCACCCACCCGACGCCGATCCCCGACAAGGGCAAGGTGCTCACCGCGCTGTCGGTCTTCTGGTTCGAGCAGACCGGCGAGATCGTGCCCAACCATCTCGTGTCCGCGACCGAGGAGCGTGCCCGACGAGGTCCGCGGGCGCGCGCTGTCGGTCATGAAGCTCGACATGCTGCCCGTCGAGTGCGTCGTGCGCGGCTACCTGACGGGCTCGGGCTGGAAGGACTACCAGGCGACCGGCGCCGTCGCGGGCATCGAGCTGCCCGCGGGGCTGAGCGAGTCCCAGCAGCTGCCCGAGCCGATCTTCACCCCCTCGACGAAGGCCGAGGTCGGCCACGACGAGACGATCGACTTCGACCGCGCGGCGGAGCTCGTCGGCGACCGCGAGCTGATGGAGAAGCTGCGCGACCTGTCGATCGCGCTGTACTCCTTCGCCGCCGAGCAGTCCTTCGGCGCCGGCGTCATCCTCGCCGACACGAAGTTCGAGTTCGGCCGCGACGCCGGCGGCACGATCCGCGTCGGCGACGAGGTGCTGACGCCCGACTCGTCGCGCTTCTGGCCCGCCGACACGTACGAGGTCGGGCGCGGCGCAGCCGAGCTTCGACAAGCAGTACGTCCGCGACTGGGCGTACGGGCACCGGCTGGGACAAGAAGCCGCCGGCGCCGGCGATCCCCGACGACGTCGTCGCCGGCACGCGCGAGCGCTACGTCGAGGCCTACGAGAAGATCACCGGGCAGCCGTTCGACGCGTGGCTGCAGCGCGTGGCGCCGGCCTCATGAGCGTGCGTGCGCGAGTCCTCGTGCGCCCGAAGGCGGGCATCCTCGACCCGCAGGGCGTCGCGGTCGAGCGCGCGCTTCCGGCGCTCGGCTTCGAGGGCGTCTCCAACGTGCACGTCGGCCGGCTGATCGAGCTCGACATCGAGGATCCCGGCCAGCTCGCCGCGATGTGCGAGAAGCTGCTCGCGAATCCGCTGATCGAGGATTACGAGATCGTCTCGCAGCCGTCGTGAAGTTCGGCGTCGTCCGCTTCCCCGGCTCGTGCGACGAGGTCGATGCCGTGCTCGCCTGCGAGCGGGTGCCCAACGCCTCCGCGCAGCTGCTGTGGCACGGCGACCCGGACCTGCACGGCGTCGACGCCGTCATCGTGCCGGGCGGGTTCTCCTACGGCGACTACCTGCGCGCCGGCGCGATCGCGCGCTTCTCGCCGGTGATGGAGTCCGTCATCCGCTTCGCACAGGACGGCGGGCTCGTGCTCGGCATCTGCAACGGATTCCAGGTCCTCTGCGAGGCCGGCCTGCTGCCCGGCGCGCTGCTGCCGAACGACCACCTGCGCTTCCGCTGCCGCCAGGTCGAGCTCGAGGTCGTCCAAGCCAGCATGCCGTTCACGGCCGACTGCGCCGGCGGCGAGCCGCTGTCGATCCCGGTCAAGCACACGACCGGCCGCTACTACGCGCCACCAGAGCAGCTGCAGTCCATGCACGCACACGGGCAGATCGTCCTGCGGTACGCGCCGGGACACAACCCCAACGGCTCGCTGGACGACATCGCCGGCGTGCGCAACGCGGAGGGCAACGTCTTCGGGCTCATGCCCCACCCCGAGCACGCGGTCGATCCCCTCACGGGTTCGTCGGACGGGCTGAAGATCTTCACGTCGATGGCCCATGCCCACGGTTGAGCCTGGGTGCGGCGCAGATCGTGGATGGCTCGGCTCCGTCGAGTCAGCGTGGCTCGGCCGAGCCTACGCAGGGTGGGGTCCTTCGTGGCGAGGCCGAGCCGCGCTGACGAAGGGTCACGGAGGTGAGCCGCCGCGAGGTGCGCCGCACCCAGGCTCAGCAGGCCGTCGCGCTCGGGCTGACGGGGGCCGAGTACGAGCTCATCGCCGAGAAGATCGGCCGCGAGCCCAACGGCGTCGAGCTCGCGGTCTTCTCGCTCATGTGGAGCGAGCACTGCGCCTACAAGCACTCCAAGAAGCTCCTGCGGTCGCTGCCGACCGAGGGGCCGCGGCTCGCGCTGGGGCCGGGCGAGAACGCCGGCGCGGTCGACGTCGGCGACGGCTGGGTGATCGCGTTCAAGGTCGAGTCGCACAACCATCCGTCGGCGGTCGAGCCGTTCCAGGGCGCGGCGACCGGCGTCGGCGGCATCCTGCGCGACATCTTCGCGATCGGCGCGCGGCCGATCGCCATCCTGGACTCGCTGCGCTTCGGCGAGCCGTCGTCGCCGCGCTCGCGCTACCTGCTCGAGCACGCGGTCGGCGGGATCGGCCACTACGGCAACTCGATCGGCGTCCCGACGATCGGCGGCGAGGTCTACTTCGAGGGCCCGTACGAGCAGAACTGCCTCGTCAACGCGATGGCGCTCGGGCTGGCGCGCGGCGACGCGCTGATCCGCAGCGCCGCGACCGGCGTCGGCAACGTGCTCGTGCTGTTCGGCGCCTCGACCGGGCGCGACGGGATCGGCGGCGCCTCCGTGCTCGCGTCGGCCGAGCTCGGCGACGGCGATGCCGACAAGCGCCCGACGGTCCAGGTCGGCGACCCGTTCGCCGAGAAGAAGCTGCTCGAGTGCTCGCTGGAGCTGCTCGAGCGCGGGCTCCTCGTCGCCCTGCAGGACCTCGGCGCCGCGGGCCTGTCCTCGTCCTCGGCGGAGATGGCGTCCAAGGGCGAGGTCGGCCTCGACATCGACGTCGCGCGGGTGCCGCTGCGCGAGAGCGGCATGGAGCCGTGGGAGATCATGGTGTCCGAGTCGCAGGAGCGGATGCTCTGCGTCGTCGAGCCTGCGCGGCTCGACGAGGTGCTCGCGGTCTGCGAGAAGTGGGAGGTCGGCGGGACCGCGATCGGCTCGGTCACCGACACGCGCGCGCTGCGCGTGTACGTCGGGGACGAGTGCGTCGGCGACATGCCGGTGCCGGCGCTCGTCGACGACTGCCCGCTGTACGACCTCACCGTCGAGGCGCCCGCCGAGCCGCTGTACCCCGCGCCGCCGCCGGTGCTCGTGAAGGACGCGTCGCCGCGCGACGTGCTGCTCGCGCTGCTGGCGGCGCCGAACATCACCTCGCGCCGGCCGCTGTTCGAGCAGTACGACTGGATCGTCCAGTCGCGCACCGTGCGCCGGCCGGAGCAGTCCGACGCCGCGGTGCTCGCGCTCCCCGAGGCGCCGCGCGGGATCGCCGTCTCGATCGACGGCTCCGGCCGCCGCGTCGCCTGCGACCCGTACACCGGCGCGATCGAGGCCGTGCTCGAATGCACCGCCAACCTCGCCTGCGCGGGCGCCGAGCCGCTCGGCCTGACGAACTGCCTGAACTTCGGCAACCCCGAGAAGCCGCACATCGCCTGGCAGCTGACCGAGGCGATCCGCGGCCTCGGCGACGCGTGCCGGGCGCTGGACGTGCCCGTCGTCGGCGGCAACGTCTCGCTGTACAACGAGAGCAGCGACGGGCCGATCTACCCGACGCCGGTCGTCGGCATGGTCGGCGAGCTGCCCGACGTCGCGCGCGCGGGCCGGTCGGGCTTCGCGCGCGCCGGCGACGCGGTCGGCTTCGCCGGCCCGTTCCGGCCGTCGCTGCCGGGATCCGAGCTCGCCAAGCTGCGTGGCGAGGCGCTGCCCGCCGGGCTGGAGCCGATCGACGTCGGCGCGGTGCGCGCGGCGCAGGAGGCGATCCGCGACGCGGTCCGCGACGGCTCGCTGTCGAGCGCGCACGACGTGAGCGAGGGCGGGTTCCTCGTCGCCGTGGCGGAGTCCTGCCTCGCGGGCGCGATCGGCGCGACGCTCGACCTCGGCGCCGTCGACGGGAACGACGAGCTCATGCGGATCCTCTTTGGCGAGGCCCCCGGCACGGGCTTCGTCGTCTCCGGTCCCGAGGAGGCGCTGCGCCGTCTCGGCGAGCGCGTCGACCTCGACGTCTTCGGCACCGTCGGCGGAACGTCGCTCGACGTCACGAGCGGCGACGTCCGGATCGAGGTGCCGCTCGACGACCTGCGCGCGGCGCACGCCGCGCTCGCGCCGCTGTTTCCCTGAGGGGCGCCGGGACGGGGCGGGTGGCTGCCGTGGACCCGGCGTAGCGGGTCGCTTGGCGGCGTGCGTGACGCGCCGCGCTTGTGAACAGCATCGATGAAGGAGTGGGGGTCTGGGCCTCGTGGCGCTCGGCTCCCGCGTTCTTCGCGGGCCGGCGCGAGGCGGGGTGGGGGTGCGTCGAATAACCGTCGCCATGCGATACGGATTCGACACACCCCTATGGCACGCGCCGGCCGTGGCGTTTGTGCTCGTCATACGCAGCAGATCCGCCACGACCGCCCGACCGCGGCGCCCCGCGGTGCGCGCCACGATCGCCCGGGCACCGCTCCTTCATCGATGCTGTTCACAAGCGCCGGCGCCTGGACAGACCGTCAAGTTCGACCAGCAAGGCGACCGAACGCAACACGGTCCCCCGAATGTGCACAAACCGTTCACGGCCGAACGCACGGCTATCCTTGACTTCGTGACCAAGCTCGACGAGCGCGAAGGACCGCGTGACGAGTGCGGCGTGTTCGGGATCTACGCTCCCGGCCACGACGTCTCCCGCCTGGCGTATTTCGCGCTATACGCACTTCAGCACCGCGGGCAGGAGTCGGCCGGCATCGCCGCCTCCGACGTCGGCGGCCACATCATGACCCTGCGCGAGCTCGGGCTCGTCAACCAGGTCTTCGACGAGCAGAAGCTGCGTGCGCTCGGCGGCGACCTCGCGGTCGGCCATGTCCGCTACTCGACGACGGGGTCCAACGGCTGGGACAACGCCCAGCCCGTGCACCGCTCCGACCGCCGCGAGCTGGCGCTCGGTCACAACGGCAACCTCATCAACGCCGTCGAGCTGCACGGCGAGCTGCGCGAGCGCGGGGTCAGCTTCCGCTCGACATCGGACTCCGAGATCATCGCCGCGCTGCTCGCCTCGCACGAGGCCGCTCACATCGAGGACGCCGTCTCCGCCGTGGTACCGCGCCTGCAGGGCGCGTTCTCGACGGTCCTCATGACGAAGGACACGCTCGTCGCCTTCCGTGACCCCGCCGGGCTGCGCCCGCTCGTCCTCGGCCGCATCGACGACCACTACTGCGTCGCGAGCGAGTCCTGCGCGCTGGACATCATCGGCGCCGAGCTCGTGCGCGACGTCCGGCCCGGCGAGATGGTCTGGATCGACGGCGGCGGGCTGCACTCACGCCAGCTCGTCTCAGGCGCGCGCGAGGCGTTCTGCATCTTCGAGTACATCTACTTCGCCCGCCCGGACTCGCGCATGAACGGCGACGTCCTGCAGGCGGCGCGCGGGCGGATGGGTGAGATCCTCGCCCGCGAGGCGCCCGCGCCGAACGCCGACCTCGTCATCCCGGTGCCCGACTCGGGCGCGCCGGCCGCGCGCGGCTACGCGCGCGCCAGCGGGCTGCCGCAGGACGACGGGCTCATCAAGAACCGCTACGTCGGGCGGACGTTCATCGAGCCCGGGCAGGAGCTGCGCAAGCACGGCCTGCGGCTGAAGTTCAACCCCCTGCCCGAGATCGTCGGCGGCAAGTCGCTCGTCGTCGTCGACGACTCGATCGTGCGCGGCAACACGACCCGCCAGATCGTCCAGATGCTGCGCGACGCCGGGGCGCGCGAGGTCCACATGCGCGTCTCTGCGCCGGCGATCAAGCACCCCTGCCACTACGGGATCGACATGTCCACGCGCGAGGAGATGATCGCCCACGACCGCACGATCGACGAGATCGCGGACGAGCTCGGCTGCGACTCGCTCGCCTATCTCTCGCTCGAGGGCGTCTACGAGGCGGTGCGCGGCGATCGCGAACGCCACTGCGACGCGTGCTTCAGCGGCCGCTATCCGCTCGAGGGCACCGACGAGGCCAACGGCAAGTACGCGCTCGAGCTGCCGCTCGTGCGCGCGTAACCCGCGCCCGGGCCCGATCGCGCAGCGGCTACTTGACCGTCGGGCCGAAGCCCCACTTCGGCATGCCGGAGCGCAGGCCGACGGCGATCGCGCGATCCTTGTCCGGGTTCTTCAGGTTCGTCGGATACGGCGGGCGCTTCCAGGGATGCCAGCCGATCGTCCCGTAGTGCTCGCGCAGGTAGGCGACGAGGTCGCCGCGGTGCTCGTGGCAGGCGTAGCGCGGCGGACCGTAGAGCCCGCGCCCGTGCCAGATGAGCCACTTCGCCGGCATCGCGTCCTCGTACTGGCCCCACATGAGCTCCGGCAAGCTCTTCTCCAGGCTGATCTGCGTGAGCGGATCAGGCTGCGCGTTGCAGTACTGGCATCTGAAGACGAGGCGAACCGACATTCTTCCGTGATCAGAGTACCCCTCGCGCCGCCGCGCCAACAGCGGACTTAACGCGCGAAACGCACTAGAAACCGCTCCAACGCTGGCGCCGCGTGGCGGTGATCCAAGCGTGATCGGTGTCCGAGGACTCCAGGCTGTTCGGGTACGGCGGGCGCTTCCAGGGGTGAAAGCCGATCGTCCCGTAATGCTCGCGCAGGAAGGCGACGAGATCGCCGCGATGGTCCGGGCAGGCGTAGCGCGCCGGACCGTAGAGCCCGCGCCCGTGCCACACCAGCCAGCGGCCGGGCAGCGCGTTCTGGTAGGCGCCCCAGACGAACTCCCTCATCACCGATTGCAACCGCAACTGCGTGAGCGGATCGGGCTGCGCATCGCAGAACTGACAACGGAAGATGAAGCTGACTGGCACCGGTCTTTGAGCGTACCGCTGGGTGGAAATGCTCCTGACGCATACCCGGAAATGCCGGCGCATGTGCGCCGACTTCGCACCGACTTCGCACCGGCTCCGCGGCATCGCCGGTGCTCGCCGGGCCGCCCGCTATGGTCGAGCGTCGCCATGGATCCGACCGTTGCCCTGCGCGAGACCTTCGGGTTCGACGCCTTCCGCCCCGGGCAGGAGGACGCCGTTCGCGCCGCCATCGGCCCACCCGCGCGCGACGTGCTCGTCGTCATGCCGACCGGCGCCGGCAAGTCGCTGTGCTACCAGCTCCCCGCGCTCGTGCGCGACGACCTGACGCTCGTCGTCTCGCCGCTCGTCTCGCTCATGCAGGACCAGGTCGAGGCGCTCGCGAAGATCGCCCCCGGCCGCGTCGCCCTCGTCAACGCCCAGCGCGATGCCGCCGCCAACCGCGATGCGCTCGAGCGGGCGACGTCCGGCGAGCTGCGCCTGCTCTACGTCGCGCCCGAGCGCTTCTCCTCGGCCCCGTTCCTGCAGGCGATCCGCGACACGAAGATCGGGCTGTTCGTCGTCGACGAGGCGCATTGCGTGTCGCAGTGGGGCCACGACTTCCGCCCCGACTACTTCCGCCTCGCCGACGCCGCGCGCTGGCTGCAGGCGGAGGCGATCATCGCCTCGACCGCGACGGCGACCCCGCAGGTCGCCGACGACATCGTGCAGCGCCTCGGGCTGCAGGACCCGGTCCGCGTCGCGACCGGCTTCGATCGCCCGAACCTCTCGTTCGCCGTCCTGCCCTGCGCCTCGACGCAGGCCAAGCACCGCCACATCGCCGCCGCGCTCGCACAGCCCGACGCGACGCCCGCGATCGTCTACGCGGGCACGCGCGCGGGCACCGAGAAGCTCGCCGGCACGCTGTCGGGCAACCTCGACGGGTCCGTCGCCGCCTACCACGCGGGCCTGGGGCGCGAGCAGCGCGCGGACGTCCAGCGGCGGTTCATGGACGGCCGCCTCGACGTCGTCGTCGCGACGAACGCCTTCGGCATGGGCATCGACAAGGCCGACGTGCGCACCGTCTGCCACGAGTCCGTCCCGGGCTCGATCGAGGCCTACTACCAGGAGGCCGGCCGCGCCGGGCGCGATGGCCGGCCGGCGCGCGCGCTGCTGTTCGCCGAGGGCCGCGACAAGGGCCTGCACGTGTTCTTCATCCAGCGCAGCGAGGTGAGCGACGAGGCGATCGCCACGGTCGCGAGGCGGCTGCAGATGCGCGCGGCCGAGGGACGCTACGACCTCGGGACCGACGAGCTCGCGGCGGTCCTCGACGGCCACGGCGAGAACGACGACCAGGTCCGGGCGGTCATCGGCCACCTTGCGCGGGCCGGCGTCGTGCGGCCGGCGCCGTCGTCGCCCGACCGCCTGCGCGGGCGCATCGAGGCGCCGTTCGACAACCGCGCGCGCGCGGCGTGCCGGACGTCGGCAGGCGAAGGCCAGCGCGCCCGCTGGCGCCAGTACCGCGCGGTGTGGGCGTTCGTCGAGGGCAGCGCCTGCCGCCGCGCGACGATCCTGCGCCACTTCGGCGACGGACGCCCGCCCGCCCCCGCGGAGGGCGTGCCGTGCTGCGACGTCTGCGACGCCTCGTGGGTGCCGGCGGCGCCGGCGAACGCGCGCGGCCGGCAGCGCGCGCGGGCCAACGGGTCCAGCGGGTCCAACGGGGCGACGGTCGCTCCCGGCGATCTCGATGCCGCGATCCTCGAGGTCGTCGAGACCGCGCAGCCTGCCGTCGGGCGCACGCGGACGGTCGAGATCCTGCGCGGCGGGCGCTCGCAGGCGCTCGTCAAGAGCGGGCACGACGGCCTGCCCGCGTACGGGACGTTCGACCACCTGACCGCCAAGCAGGTCCTCGCGCGCGTCGACGAACTGCTGCAGGGCGGCCGCCTGCGCTCGACGGGCGGGATGTATCCCAAGCTCGAGGCGGGCTGACGCCATGGCCACGGACGAGGCCGCGCCGCTGCGCGTCGGCGTGCTCGCCTCCGGCGCGGGCACGAACCTCCAGGCGCTGCTGGACAGCGTGCACGGCGAGGAGGCCGTCATCGTGGGCGTCGTCGCCGACAAGCCCACCGCGGTGGCGCTCGAGCGCGCGCGCAATGCCGGCATCGACACCGCCGTCTTCCCGCTCGCCGACCACCCCGACCGCGCCGCGCGCGATACGGCGATCGCCGACTGGCTGTCAGACCGCGAGGTCGAGCTCGTCGTGCTGGCCGGCTACATGGCGCTGCTGACGAGCCCGTTCCTGCGCCGCTTCCCGGGTGCGATCCTCAACGTCCACCCGTCGCTGCTGCCGGCGTTCCCGGGCGTGCGCGCGATCGAGCAGGCGCTCGACTACGGGGTGAAGATCTTCGGCGTCACGGTCCACTTCGTCGAGGACGACGGCGGCGTCGACACCGGGCCCGTGATCCTCCAGGGATCGGTCGAGCTGCCCGGCGCCGACGACCCCGACGCGGTCCACGCGCGCCTGCGCCCGATCGAGCACGCGCTGCTGCCCGAGGCCGTCCGGCTCATCGCCCGCGGCGCCCTCTCGCGCGACCCGCACAACCCGCGCCGGGTCGTCGTCGGGCAAGCCTGAACACCCGTCCATCGCACTCCTGACCACCCGCCATGATGGCGCCGGGTGCGGTCGAGGACGAGAGCGCGTCCGATCACACCGCGCCTGCTCGTCTGCGCGGTGGCCCTCGCGCTGCTCGTGGCGATCCCGGCGGCGCAGGCGATCGTCCGCGACGGGACCGGGCGCGGCGACAGGCTCGGCGGCACGAACGAGCGCGATCTGCTGCGCGGCGGCTACAGCAACGACACGCTGCGCGGCAAGGCCGGCAACGACGTCCTGCTCGGCGGCTTCGGCTCCGACAAGCTCTTCGGCGACGGCGGCAACGACCGCCTCGAAGGCGACTCGGGCAACGACAAGGTCCAGGGCGGCCCGGGCGTCGATCAGCTCGAAGGCGGGACGGGCAACGACAAGGTCGACGGCGGCCCCGGCGACGACCGGATCGACGGCGGCGACGGCGACGACACGCTGCTGGGCGGCGACGGCGACGACTTCATCCTCGAGAAGGGCTTCGGCAACGAGGTCCTCGTCGACGGCGGCCCCGGCGACGACTACATCAACACCAACCGCGGCAGCGACCACCAGGTGCTCGGCCGCGACGGCGACGACATCCTCATCGGCGGCAACGGCGCCGACGAGCTCAACGGCGGCGGCGGCGCCGACGTGCTCGAGGGCGGCCAGGGCAACGACATCCTCGACGGCGAGGGCGAGGACGACAGGATCCTCGGCGGCGAAGGCGCCAACGTCATCCGCGGCGGCGACGGCAACGACACGATCTGGACCGGCTTCGTCAACCCGAGCGAGGTCGACTGCGGACCCGGGATCGACACGGTCTACGGCGGCTTCGTCAGCCTCGCCAGGCTCGAGCGCGGCACGCCCGAGCAGGTCCAGGACTCGTTCGTCCGCCAGCCGTGGACGTTCGTCGACTGCGAGGTCCTGATCCCGGTCAGCGTGCGCGACAACATCTTCACCCTGGAGCGCCTGAACCCGCAGTTCGTCGACCCGCGCGACGAGAAGGGCACCGCGACGAACGCCGGCCTGCTCGCCGCGGGCGGTCCCGGCGCGGGCGCGATCGCGTTCGTCGTCAACAACAACAACGACCAGCCGCTGCGGCGCCACGGCCTCGCGACGCAGGGCAACGACTCGCTCAGCGTCCGCAGTGCCGACGGCCTCGATCCCGACGGCGGCCTCTACGGGCTCGGCGGCGATGATCGGCTCGAGGGCGACAGCACCGACGACCGGCTCTACGGCGGGCCCGGCGACGACGGGCTCTACGGCCGCCGCGGCGCCGACGTGCTCGTCGGCTCGGGCGGCAACGACACGCTCGAGGGCGGCCGCGGCCAGGACCTGCTCGACGCCGGCCCGGGCAACGACAAGCTCAACGGCGGCTTCGGCAACGACCTCCTCGACGGCGGCAGCGGCGACGACACGATCGTCTCGGTCGCCGGCGGCAAGGACGTGATCGACTGCGGACCGGGCATCGACCGCCTGATCGTGGGCGGCGACAAGCAGGACACGTACAAGCACTGCGAGCGAATCGAGTAGGCGCGGCCCGATATCCTCGACCCATCGCCGACGACGCCAACGAGAGCGTTCAGACGGTCACCGCCCCTGGGGCGGTGACCATCCGCCGCGCGCTGCTGTCCGTCTCGGACAAGCGCGGGATCGTCGATTTCGCGCGCGGGCTGGCCGGGCTCGGCGTCGAGCTCGTCTCGACCGGGGGCACCGCGACCGAGCTCGCGACGGCCGGCCTCGACGTCCGCGCGATCGAGGACTTCACGGGCTTTCCGGAGATCATGGACGGGCGCGTGAAGACGCTGCACCCGCGCCTGTACGCCGGCCTCCTCGCCATCCGCGACGACCAGGCCCACGTCGATGCCGCCAGCGAGCACGACATCGAGTACGTCGACCTCGTGTGCGTGAACCTCTATCCGTTCGAGCGCAGCGTCGCCCGCCGCCTTCCCCACGCGGAGATCCTGGAGAACATCGACATCGGCGGGCCGACGATGATCCGCGCGGCGGCGAAGAACCACGCCTTCGCGGCCGTCGTCACGAGCCCGGAGTCCTACGACGCGGTGCTCGACGAGCTGCGCACGGCCGATTCGCAGCTGTCCATGTCGACGCGCGAGTCGCTCGCCGCCGAGGCCTTCGCCTACACCGCCCGCTACGACACCGCCGTCGCGCGCTGGTTCGCCGAGAAGTCCGAGGACTTCCCGCCGCTGCACGTGCGCGCCTACGAGAAGGTCGTCGACCTGCCCTACGGCGAGAACCCGCACCAGCGCGCCGCGTACTACCAGGAGGTCGGCGCGCGGATGCACGTGCTGTCGATGATCCAGCAGCACCATGGCAAGCAGCTGTCGTTCAACAACCTGCTCGACCTCGACGCCGCGCGCAGCCTCGCGCGCGACTTCGACGCCCCGGCCTGCGTCATCGTCAAGCACAACAACCCCTGCGGCGTCGCGATCGGCACGACCCAGCTGGAGGCCTACGAGCACGCCTTCGCGACCGATCCGCTGAGCGCCTTCGGCGGCGTCATCGCGTTCAACCGGCCGGTCGACGTCGAGACGGCGCACCGGCTCGCGGAGCAGTTCGTCGAGGTGCTGTTCGCGCCCGGCTACGAGGACGGGGCCCTCGAGGTCCTGACGAAGAAGCCCTCGATCCGCATCCTCGAGGACAACGAGCGCCGCTCGCCGCTCGTCGTCGAGCCCGAGTTCAAGCAGGTCATGGGCGGCCTGCTCGTGCAGGATCGCGACGTCGAGTTCGCCGACCGCACCGAGATGGAGATCGTGACCAAGCGCACGCCGACCGACGCGGAGTGGCGCGACCTCATGTTCGCGTGGAAGGTCTGCATGCACGTTCGCTCAAACGCGATCGTGCTCGCCAAGGACGAGACGACGGCCGGCATCGGCGCGGGCCAGATGAGCCGCGTGGACTCCGTGCGCCTGGCGGTCGACAAGTCGCGGCTGGAGTCCCTGGCGGGCTCCGTGCTGGCCTCCGACGCCTTCTTTCCCTTCTCCGACGGCCCGGAGATCGCGATCGGCGCCGGCGTGACGGCGATCATCCAGCCGGGCGGCTCGCGCCGCGATCCCGAGGTCGTCGAGGCGGCGGACGCGGCCGGCATCGCGATGGTGTTCACGAGCCGCCGGCATTTCCGCCATTAGCACGCGATCGGCGGCGTGACGGGGATCGAGCGCTACGCCTCGGGCGGGCCGTGGGAGACCGCCTTCGGCTACAGCCGCGCGGTGCGCGCGGGCGACCTCGTGCTCGTCGCGGGCACGACGGCGATCGACGAGGACGGCGTCGTGCCCGGCGTCGGCGACGCCGGCGCGCAGACGGCGTTCGCGCTCGACAACCTTGCGGCGGCGCTCGCGCAGGCGGGCGCCCGGATGGACCAGGTCGTGCAGACGCGGATGTTCGTGACCGACATCACCCGCGCGGAGGAGATCGGGCGCGCGCACGGCGAGCGCTTCGGCGCCCACCCGCCCGTCTCCACGATGGTCCAGGTCGCCGCGCTGATCGACCCGCGGATGCTCATCGAGATCGAGGCTGTGGCCTACCGTGGCGCGTAGATCGCAGCGTTTTCAGGGAACCGGCGCGTCCGTCCGGCCGGTCCCGCACACTGCGCCGCTCGTGCTCGTCGCAAGCGTCCTCTCAGCCACAGCCCGTTGACCGTCCTGCGGACGTGGCAGGAGCGCGCCCTGGAGCGCATGTCGGCGTGGGACGCGGGCTCGTTCCTGCTCTCCGCCGCGCCCGGCGCCGGCAAGACGATCCCGAGCCTCGTGTTCGCCCGGCGCCTGCTCGACGCGGGAGCGATCACGCGCGTGCACGTCGTCTGCCCGACGGCGCCGCTGACGCGCCAGTGGGCCGTGGCCGCCGGCCGGATCGGCGTGCAGCTCGCGCCCGACGCGGAGCAGCTGCACCCGCCGCGCGACTTCGACGGGGTCAGCGTGACGTACGCGCGCGCCGCCTCGTCCGCGGCGCGCTGGGCGCCGCAGTGCGGCGAGCGCACGCTCGTCATCGCCGACGAGGCGCACCATCTCGGCGAGGAGCTCGCCTGGGGCGAGGGCTTCGCGCGCGCGTTCGCCGCCACGCGCCGCTGGCTGCTGCTGTCGGGCACGCCGTTTCGCTCCGACGGCAGCCCGATCGCCGGCGTGCGCTACGACGACGGCATGGCGGTGCCCGACGTCAGCTACTCCTATGCCGACGCGGTCCGCGACGGGATCTGCCGGCCGGTCGTCTTCGTCCCGTACGACGGCACGCTCTCGTGGCAGTCGGGCGACGACATCATCGAGTCCTCCTTCGCGGACGTCGCCCTGAGCGGCCGCGAGGCGAGCCGCCGCTACCGGACGGCGATCTCGACCGAGCTCGCCGACGGCCTGCCGCGGATCCTGCGCGCGGCCGACGAGCGCCTCGGCGTGATCCGCGCGGGCGGCCACCGCGACGCGGGCGGGCTCGTCGTGACCGCCGACGGCGGGCACGCGCGTCGCGTCGCCGCGCTGCTGAAGGAGATCACCGGCCGCTCACCGACCGTCGTCGTGCACACCGACGCGCAGGCGGCCGGCAAGCTGCAGGCGTTCGCCACGGGGCGCGAGCGCTGGATCGTCGCGGTGAACATGGTCTCCGAGGGGGTCGACATCCCGCGGCTGCGCGTCGGCGTCTACGCGACGGCCGCCAAGACGCCGCTCGTCTTCCGCCAGATCGTCGGGCGCTTCGTGCGCACGCTCGCGGGACGGCCGCTTGAGCACAGCTACCTCTTCCTGCCCGCCGACCAGCTGCTGCGCGCGCACGCGGCCGAGGTCGAGGAGGAGCTCTGCCACGTGCTGCGCCCGCCCGCCGAGGAGCAGGCCGAGGGCTTCGACGAGGTGCCGCGCCGCGCCAGCGAGCCGACCGAGCCCGAGGCGTTCGTCCCGCTCAACGCCGACGTGGCGCCGCAGCTCGCGCTGTTCGGCGGCGGACCGCCCGCGCCGGCGGTCGCGCCGGCGCGGCCACCCGCCGCGCCCACCCCGCCACCGGCGGCCGCCTCCGATGACGAGCCGGTCTTCCAGCGCCGCCGGCGCCTGCGCGACAAGCGCCAAGGCCTCGTCGTCACGCTGGCGGGGATGGAGAGGCGCTCGCACCGCGACATCAACACGTGGCTGAACCGCGAGATCGGGAGCGCCGGCGTGCGCGAGGCGTCGATCGAGCAGCTCGAGCGCTCGGTCGAGCTGCTGCAGGCCCGGCTGGACCGCATCGGCCGCCGCCGCGCGAGCCGCGCGTCCTAGACTGCGCTGGGCTGCCCGCCCCCATGGTGTAGCGGTTAGCACGCCAGCCTTTCACGCTGGTAGCGGGGGTTCGATTCCCCCTGGGGGTACTCCGGCGACGTCCTTACTAAGCTGCTGCGCGTGAGGGCCGTTAGCTCAATCGGTAGAGCAAGGGACTTCGGTACGGAGCGCCAGTCGGGAAACCGCTGGTTTGTCGGCAGCTGTTTGCTGGGACCCCCTGAGAGCCTGAGGTACCCATCGCGGTGACAATCCTCAGGATTGGGCAATCAGCAGGCAACCCCGCAAGGGAGAGCCCTCAGAGGCCATACGCTGCCCACCCTAACGCGGATCGGCGAGGGTGAAGAGATGGTCCAGACCGCAACGCCATCGAGCGGCCGGTGAGAGCCGGTGCGGCAGGTTAATCCCTAGGTTCTGGGTTCGATCCCCAGGCGGCCCACTGCGCGGCGCGAGCGCATGCGAGCGCGCGCGCCGCGTGACCGCGTGCGCCGTCAGTTGTCGTTGTGCTCGCGGGCGATGTACTCCTCCAGCAGCATCGGGATGTCCCGCGTGCGCTCCGCGACGGCGAGCAGATCGTGCATCGTGGACTCCTCTTCGACCTGCTCCTCGAGGAACCACTCGATGAACTGCTCGCTCTGGTAGTCGTTCGTCTCGCGCGCGATCTTGAAGAGCTCGCTGATGTGCACGGTGACCTCGCGCTCCTGCTCGAGCGCCAGCTCGATCGGCGCGACGTGGCTCTGGAAGCTGTTCGTGGGCGCCGGGACCGTGCCGAGATCGACCTTGCAGTTCGTGTCGAGCATGTAGTCGACCATCTTCATCGCGTGGCCGCGCTCCTCGTCGGCCTGCTCGTAGAAGAACTTCGCGAGGCGCGGGAACGTCTCGGCCTCGTAGTGCGTCCCGATCGAGACGTACTGATGAGCGGCCGCGAACTCCCGGCCGACCTGTTCGTTGAGTGCGGATGCAAAGCGCTCTGACGGCATCGAAACCTCCGTTCGAAATGGTGTTTTCAGGGGTGTGCTTGGTCCCCTACCCACCGCATCCGCGTTGGGCGACCTAATTAGGCGGCCCAAACATTTGGCGTTAAGCTGCTGCCCGTCGTGCTCGCGGAACCGAAGAAGCGGTGTTGCCGGTCGACGCCCCGCTGCGGGAGCTGTCCGGTCCTCGCGGTGCGCATCCGGCGGGCGCGATCGGGGCCCGCGGGTAGGGCCATGCTCTTCGACGAGATCTACGGCGCCAGGCCGCCGGCGCTGCCGGATTGCGTGACGGAGGCGCTGCTCGCGCTCGCCCGTGCGCGCGTCACCACACGCGCCGGATACCGCTGACCGGATCGCTCGCAGGCCGCGGTGCCGCTGCATGGCAGCTTGATAGTCTCTATAAGGACTGCCTGACACATCGGGTGTCGAACACTTTCGCAGGGGACGACGCGCACCTGGAACAGCCCCGATCCGGCACCGGGGACGGCTCCTGCCTGCCCGCTTGATGACGACGGCGAACTATCATCGCGGGTGTGGCGCACGCGCGAGGGCATTCGGTCGAGGATTACCTGGAAGCCATCTACTTTCTGGTATCGCCGATCGGGGAGTACCAGCCCGCCGAGGGGTCGCCGGCGAACGCCGCGCGCGTGGCCGACATGCTGGGCATCTCGCGGGCAGCGGTCGGTGAGATGCTCAAGCGCCTGGGCGCCGAGGGGCTGCTCAAGCGCGACGGCAGCCGTGAGCTCGTCTTCACGAAGGCGGGCGCCGAACGCGCCGAGCAGGTGGTCCGCAGCCACCGCATCATCGAGCGCTTCCTGACCGACTTCCTCGGCTACAGCCCGGCTGGCGCGCACGAGCACGCAGACGCGCTGGGCGACGCCTTCACGCCGGACATGATCGACCGGATGAACGAGCGGCTCGGGTTTCCTGACCGCTGCCCGCACGGCTGGCCGATCTCGCCCGACGCAGAGCGCGCGGAGAACGCAGAGCTCCTGGCGCTGTCAGACCTCGTGGCGGGCGACGGCTGTGAGGTCATGCGGCTCGTCGAGCACGACGGCGCCCTGTTGCACTGGTACTACGACGAGGGCTTCGTGCCGGGGGCGACGCTGTCGGTCCTCGACGTGCAGCCGGCAGCCGGTCACATGACGGTCAAGCTGGCCGACGAGAAGAAGGCGCCGGAGCGGATGATCGCCGAGAAGGCCGCCCGCGGCCTCATCGTCCGGCGCTCCTGATCAGCGCCACGCAGGCGACGTAGCCGCGGCCGGCGCCGAGCCCGCGCGCTGCCGGCGATGAACCTGCCACGATCTGCTCGGAGACGATGTCGAGCGGCGTGCACACTCGGCGCTGTCGAGCAGGGTGGCGTCGGCCCGCCAGGTCATCCGACGGCGCGGACCACCACACCCTGCAGCGCTCTGCAAGCCCGCCGCCCCTTTGGCGGCATGTCAACCTCGCCTGACGACATATGTTCGGATACCCTAACCCCAGGGTAGGGGAGAGTCCGAGGCGATCCCGCGGCGCCACCGCGACCGGGACCGTCCGCTCACCGGTCCGCTGTTGTCAGCGAGAGGGGAAGAAGGCGATGACCAACCCGTTCGAGGATCCCGACGGCACGTACCTCGTGCTCGTCAACGACGAAGGCCAGCACTCGCTCTGGCCGGCGTTCGTAGCGGTACCGGCCGGCTGGACGGTCGCGCACGAGGAGAGCTCGCGGAGCGCATGCCTGGACTACGTCAACGCGAACTGGACCGACATGCGGCCCACCAGCCTGATCCGGAGCATGGACGACGATGCGCGACTCCTCGGGGCATAGCTCGCCGTCCGAGCGGGTGCACGATGTTCTCGGCATCGGCTTCGGACCGTCGAACCTCGCGCTGGCGATCGCGATCGACGAGCACAACAACGCGCTGACCGCCGCCGGCGCCGAGATCGACGCGGTCTTCGTCGAGAAGCAGGATCGCTTCGGCTGGCACCGCGGCATGCTGATCGACGACGCGACGATGCAGGTGTCGTTCCTCAAGGACCTCGTCACGATGCGCGATCCGACGAGCGCGCACAGCTTCGTCGCCTACCTGCACGAGCGCGGGCGGCTCGTCGACTTCATGAACCACAAGACGCTGTTCCCGCTGCGGATCGAATTCCACGACTACCTCGAGTGGGCCGCGCGGCGGATGTCGCATCTCGTCGAGTACGGCCGCGAGGTCGTCGACGTGGAGCCCGTGGACGAGGACGGCGTCGTCGCGGCGTTCGACGTCACGATCCGCGAGCACGGGCGCGGCGCGGTCGTGCGCCGCGCGCGCAACGTCGTCATCGCCGCCGGCCTGGAGCTGCGCATGCCGCCGGGGATCGAGCGGTCGGCGCGGGTCTGGCACAACCGCGACTTCATGCGTCGCGTCGAGGCGCTGTCGCAGGGTCCGGCGCCGAGCCGCTTCGTCGTCATCGGCGCCGGCCAGAGCGCGGCCGAGGTGACGGGCTACCTGCACCACGAGTTCCCGGACGCCGAGGTCTACGCGGTCTTCTCGCGCTACGGCTACTCGCCGGCCGACGACAGCCCGTTCGCCAACCGCATCTTCGATCCCGACGCGGTCGACATGTACTACTCGGCGCCGCCGCCGGTGAAGCAGATGCTGCTCGACTACCACCGCAACACGAACTACTCGGTCGTCGACCCCGAGCTGATCGAGGAGCTCTACCGGCGCGCCTACCAGGAGAAGGTGACCGGCCGCGAGCGGCTGCGGATCCTGCAGGCGATGCAAGGTGCTCGAGCTGCGCGACGGTCGAGGACGGCGGCGACGGCCAGGTCCACATGACGATCGAGTGCATGACGACCGGCGAGCGCACGCGAGATCGCCGCCGACACGGTGATCTTCGCCACCGGCTACCGGCCCGTCTGCCCGCTGGGCGCTGCTCGGCGCGGCGCGATCGCTGTGCGACACCGACGAGGCCGGGATGGTGCGCATCGAGCGCGACTACCGGGCGTCGCCACGACGTGCGAGACGCCGGCGGGGATCTACCTGCAGGGCGCCACGGAGCACACGCACGGGATCGGCTCCACGCTGCTGTCGAACACCGCGGTGCGCGCGGGCGAGATCCTCGCCTCGATCGTGCGCCACCTCCCGCGCCGCCGCAGCAACGGGCTGGAGCAGCTGCTCTGGATCACGGGTGCGACGTGAGGTACCCGCCCATCCGCGTGAAGTGCTCGCCCGCGGCGAGGTCGCGGTCGTCGTCGGTCCGCACGCGCGTCAGAACGACGCCGTGATTGGCGCCGCGGTGTGACTGCGGGCCGCAGACGATGATGACGCCGTCGCCCTCGCGGGCGAAGATCCGCCCGGCGGTGCCGCCGCAGCGCCCGCGCGACACCGTGGCGGCCTGGATCCGCAGGCGCTCGCCGTCGTGGAACGCGTACGCGTTGGGATACGGGTCGGCCTGCGCGCGGACGAGGTTGACGATGTCCTGCGCGGGCCACGTCCAGTCGATCCGGCTGTCCTCGGCGCAGCGCTTGTGGAAGAAGCTCGCCTGCGAGCGGTCCTGCGGGATGCGCTCGCCGGTGCCGTGCTCCATGTGCTCCAGCGCAGCGAGCGTGACCGGACCGAACAGGTCGATCGTCTTGTGGAACAGGTCGGCGGTCGTGTCGGTCGGCGCCACGGCGACGCGCTCCTGGAGGATGATGTCGCCGCGATCGAGCTCGTCGTCCATGACGTGGGCGGTGATCCCGACCTCCGTCTCGCCGTTGATGAGCGCCCAGACGAGCGGGGCGAAGCCGGCGTACTTGGGCAGCAGCGAGTCGTGCACGTTGAGCGTCCCGAGGCGCGGGGCATCGAAGATCTCGGGGGGGATCCACGTGCGCCAGCTGCACGCGACGAGGACGTCGGCGTCCGCCTCGCGCACCCGCCGCACGGCCTCCTCGTCGGGCTGGTTCTTGACGAGCACCGGGACCGCGTGCTGCTCGGCGAGCTCCTGCACGGAGTCCGACCAGATCGTCGTGTAGGCGTCGTCCCCCGGCGGGTGGGTGACGGCGAGCACGACCTCGTGACGCGAGTCCAGCAGCGCCTCGAGCAGCCGGTGCCCCCACGTCTGGTAGCCGAACAGCACGAGCTTCATCCAGGCCCCTCCACGACTCGATCCGGCGTTGGCGGTCCTCCGGCGTCGGCGACGACGGCGATCGCGTCGGGCGTGCGGCGCGCCTGCTCGTCGAGCAGCGCGGTGAGCGTCAGGTCGGCTGCCGGGGCGGGGTCGCCGGCGAACGCGCCGAGGACGAGGCTGCGCTCCTCCTCGAGCAGGACGTCGATCGCGCTCACCGGCCGCTCGGGTCGGCCGTGACCTGCGTCAGGAGGAGCTCGAGCCGCTCTGCCAGCGCCTCCGCCGTCGCCGCGTCGAAGAGGTCGCTCGCGTACTGCAGCTCGACGGTCAGGTCGTCGGCCTCGACGACGATGAAGTCGAGGTCGAACATCGCGGCGCCGTTGGGCGCCAGCCGCATGTCCCCTGGCAGCCCGAGGATCTCGCCGGGGTCCGCGCCGCGGTCCTGGTAGCTGAGCATGACCTGAAAGAGCGGGTTGCGCCCGCGCACGCGGGGCGGGTTGATCGCCTCCACGAGGCGGTCGAACGGGAGCGCATCGTGCTCGAAGGCGACGAGGTCGGCTTCGCGGACGCGCGCCAGCAGCTGTGCGAACGATGGATCGCCGCGCAGGTCGCCGCGCAGCACGAGCGTGTTGACGAAGAAGCCGACGAGATCCTCGAGCGCGGCGTCGGCGCGGCCGGCGATCGGGGCGCCGATCGGGATGTCCTCGCCCGCACCCATGCGGTGAAGCAGGGCCGCGACCGCCGCGTGCAGAACCATGAACGTGCTCGTCGAGCTGTCGCGCGCGAGCCGCTTGACGGCCGCGCGCAGGGCCGCCGGCAGCACGCGCGTCGTGGTCGCCGCCGCGATGGGTCGGCGCCTGCGGGCGGCGGCGGTCGGCGGGCAGCGCCAGCTCGTCGGGCATGCCGTCGAGGACCCCGACCAGTGTGCGAGAAGCCCGTTCAGCCGGCTGTCCGGATCGTCGCGCTCCCCGAGCAGCTCGCGCTGCCAGAGCGTGTAGTCGGCGTACTGCACCGGCAGCGGCGTCCAGGCCGGCGCGCGCCCCGAGCCGCCGCGCCGCATAGGCGACGCCGAGGTCGGCCAGCAGCGCCCGGTCCGACCACTCGTCGGTCGCGATGTGGTGCAGCGCGATGACGACGCACGTGCTCGTCGGGCGCCGTCGTGGCGATCGTCACCCGCAGCGGAAGCTCCGCCCGAGATCGAACGGGCGCCGGGCCTCGGCGGCGTCAGCTTTGCGACGCGCTCGGCTCGTCCGCGAGAACCGTGATCGGCGGGCGCGCCTCGGCGACCGGCAGGACGTGCGCAAACGGCTCTCCGTCGTGCATGCCGACCACGGTGCGCAGGACCTCGTGGCGCTCCACGAGGTCGGCGAACGCCGCCCGCAGCGCGGCGACGTTGAGCTCGCCGCGCAGCGTCAGCACGAGCGGCATGTTGTAGGAGACCGTTCCCTCGATCTCGGCGATCAGCCACAGGCGGCGCTGCGCGAACGAGGCGGGACGCGCGCGGGACGGTCGACCGCCTCGAGCGGCGGCGCGGCGGCCACGCGCCGGCCGAGCGGTGCGCCAGCTCGGCGGGCGTCGGTGCCTCGAAGACATCGCGCAGCGCGAGGTCGACGCCGGCTCGGAGCGGATCCGGATTGCCAGTCGCGTGGCGAGCAGCGAGTGCCCGCCGAGCGCGAAGAAGTCGTCCTCGACGCCGACCTGCGGCAGCCGAGACGTCGGCGAACAGATCGCACATAACGTGCTCGCGCTGCGATCGCGGCGCACGCGGCGCGCCGGCCGAGACCACGGCGGGCGGCGGCAGCGCGGCGACGTCGAGCTTGCCGTTCGGCCCGACCGGCAGGCGCTCGACACGACGACGGCCGCCGGCACCATGTGCGCCGGCAGGTGCTCGGCGGCATGCGCGCGCAGCGCGGGACGAGGCTGTTCATCGCCGCGTCGCCGCGGGAGCATTGGCGACCGGGCTTTGCAGCCGCGACCTCGCCGGCCGCCGCGCGGTCAGCCCGTCCAGCGTGCCCGGAGCGGCGCCGCGAGCGACGAACCCGGCGTCGTATGAGCCGTTCGGCTCCTCCGACGGCGTGCACGCGACGCCGTAGCCGAGGCGCTCGCCGAGCCGCAGATCGCCGCGGGCTCGACGCCGACCGCACCGCGCGGCCTCACGCAGATCCGAGCGCCTCGTCCGGCTGCGCCCCGCCGTCGAGCCCGCGCATCGCGGCGATCTCGGGGAGGGTGCGCGGGTTGGAAATGCCCGTGACGCGCAGCAGCGGCGGGTGCGGCGGTCGAGCTGCTCGACGAGCGCGGCCGCCCCGCGCACGCCGTCGTCCCATGGCACGCATGGCGCCCGGCTCGCGTCGACGACCTTGGCAGGCTGCTTGCGCAGGGCGACGTCGTAGCGGTAGCGGGTCAGCTCGTCGTGCGACCGGCCCGCCTTGATGCGGATGTCGACGGACGTGACCTCCGGCACGCGATCCGCCAGGCCGCTGAAGTACGCGGGCGCGACGAGGGCTCCTTCTCGAGATGCACGGCGCGCCGCACGGCCTCGCGCAGGCGTTCGGCGTCCCGTCGGCGTCGGCGCGCTGCAGGGCGATGGCGGTCTGAAAGCCGCGCAGCAGGCGCAGGTCGCGCACGTCGCCGACGAACAGCGTGCCGCCTGCGGCGAGGAGGTCGATCGCGCCGGCGATCACGTCGTCAGGTAGTCGATGCCCGGGAAGTACTGCGCGACGGAGTTGAGCACGACGATGTCGAAGAACCCGCGTGGCACGCCGTCGAGCTCGTCGGCCGCCGCGCACCGCAGCTCGACGCGGCCGTCGAGCGCGGGGACCCGGCGCACGTCCGCACGGAGCTTGTCGATCACCGGCGCGGCGAATCCGTGCCCCAGTACGTCTCGCAGCCCGGCGCGAGGCCGGCGAGCAGCAGGCCCGTGCCCACGCCGAGCTCGAGGATCCGCGGAGGGCGCGACTCATCGCGGTGGCAGGCGCGCATGCGCGCGACCGTGCAGTCACGCCATCGACCATGTTCTCCAGCGCGATCGGCTCGCCGTCGTAGCTGCTCACCGAGCCGGAGAAGTCGTCGGCGAGGACCGCCGTCGGGAACGCGTCGTACTCGCTGTCAAGAGAACTGGCGCCACTCGTCGACGTGGCGCTGCTGCTGCTCGCTGCCCGCCGCCGTCACGGCAGGCTCGACGTAGGCGACGAGCCGGCGGTCGCCGGGCCGGTCCTCGCGCGCGACGACGGCCGCGCGGGCGACCGACGGATGCCGGCAGGATGGCCTCGATCTCCGCTGGCTCGATCCGGACGCCGCGGATCTTCACCTGCTCGTCGGCACGCCCGACGAACTCGAGGCTCCCGTCCGGCCGCCAGCGGACGAGGTCGCCGGTGCGGTACAGGCGCGCCCCCGGCGCCCCGAACGGATCGGCGACGAAGCGCTCGGCGGTGAGGTCCGGCCGACCCAGGTAGCCGCGCGCGAGGCCGTCGCCGCCGACGTACAGCTCGCCGACCTCGCCCGGCGGCAGGGGGCGAGCGCCTCGTCGAGGACGTACGTCGAGGTATTCGGGTCGGGCCGCCCGATCGGCACCGAATCTCCGCTCCAGCCGGCATCGGCGAGCCACAGCGTCGAGTTGACGGTGGTCTCGGTGAGCCCGTAGGCGCCGACGATCTGCAACCGCCCGGACCAGCGCTCGACGATCTCCGGCGGGACGCGCTCGGCGCCGACGACGAGGCGCGCGCCCGCCGGCAGCTCGGCCTCCTCGGGCAGCGCCGCCACGAGCGACGGCGGCAGGATCATGTGGCTGATGCGATGGTCGCGCAGGTAGTCCAGCAGCGGCGGGCCGGGGACGCGCCGCTCCGCCGGGACGACGACGAGGCAGGCGCCGGTGAGCAGCGACATGCACAGGTCCCAGACGGCGACGTCGAAGCTCATCGAGGCGAACTGCGCGACGTGATCGCCCGCGCCGACGCCGAGCCGGTCGACGGCGGTGGCAACGAGGCTCGCCAGCCCGCTGTGGGTGACGACGACGCCCTTCGGCCGGCCGGTCGAGCCCGAGGTGTAGATGACATACGCCGGGTGCGCGAGCTCGAGCGCGGGCGCCGGCGGGGGATCGTCGCCGCCCGCGTCGAGCTCGGCCGCGAATCGCGGATCGTCGATCACGAGGCGTGGCGTCTCGTCATCGGCGGGCAGGTCGTCGCGCAGCGCATCCGAGGTCAGCACGACGTGCGGTGCGGCGTCGCCGAGCATGAGCGCCAGCCGCGCCGCGGGATAGTCGAGGTCCAGGGGCAGGAACGCGCCGCCGGCCTTCAGCACGGCGACGCGTGGCGACGACGAGGTCGAGCGAGCGCGGTAGCGCGAGCGCGACGATGCGCTCGGGCCCGACCCCGCGGGCGACGAGCGCCCGTGCGAGCCGGTTCGACGCGCCGTCGAGCGCGCGGTAGGTGAGCGTCGCGTCCTCGTCAGGCCGCCGCCGGAGCGTCCGGCGTGCGTCGCGCCTGCGCCGCGAACAGCGCCGGGAACGTCGCGGCGGGGACGTCGCGCTCGGTGTCGTTGAACGCCACCAGCACGCGGTGGCGCTCCTCGGCCGTCAGCCCGGATACCGCGTGTGGACCGCGCGGATCGCGGGGTAGGAACGGTGTCGCGCGCGCTCGTCGTCATCTGGCTCGGTGCCTCCCGCTTCCCATGTGTGAGGTTAGGGTACCCTAACAATAGGTGTGAAGGCACCCTCCGCGACGGAAGGGAACGGATGGCACAGGGAGATCACGCGACGGCGGCGCAGTCCGCCGCCGTGACGTATGGCGACCTGGATCGCGCGGCGGGCCGGCTGGCCCGGGCGCTCATCAGGCGCGGCGCAGGCCCCGAGGACGTCGTCGCGATCGCGCTCGAGCGCGGCGCTGATCTCATGGTGGCGCTGTTCGGCGTGATGAAGAGCGGCGCCGCGTACCTGCCGCTGGACACCGAGCTGCCCGAGGAGCGGCTGGCGACCATGGTGGCCGACGCGCGGGCGACGATCATCGTGACCGCAAGCGCCTTCGCCGATCGCCTGCCGGATCTCGGCGACAGCACGATCGTCCTCGACGACCCCGCCACGGCGACGGCCCTGGCCGCGCTGGCCGACGGTCCCGTGACCGACGCGGAGCGGCGCACGCCGCTGCACCCGGACCACCCGGCCTACGTCATCTACACGTCGGGCTCGACCGGGCGCCCGAAGGGCGTCGTGATCTCGCACCGGGCGATCGTCAACCGCCTCGCCTGGATGCAGGGCGCCTATCCGCTGGAGGCCGAGGACCGCGTCCTGCAGAAGACGCCGGTCGGCTTCGACGTCTCGGTCTGGGAGCTCTTCTGGGCGCTGTGCGAGGGCGCGGCGGTCGTGCTCGCCGAGCCCGGCGGCCACCGCGACCCCGCCTACCTCGCCGAGCTCATCGCGCGCGAGCAGATCACGACGCTGCATTTCGTCCCCTCGATGCTCAACGCGTTCCTCGGCGTCGACGAGGTCACCGCCGACGGCGCGTGGGCGCGCACGCTGCGGCGCGCGTTCGCCAGCGGGGAGGCGCTCGGCCGCGAGTCCGCCGCGCGCTGGACGGCGCTGACCGGCGCGCCGCTGCACAACCTCTACGGGCCGACCGAGGCGGCCGTCGACGTCACGTGGCACGCGTTCGACGCGGCCGAGAGCGCGCTCGTCGTCCCGATCGGCGCGCCCGGTCTGGAACACCGGCGCGCACGTCCTCGACGCCGCGCTGCGCCCGGTGCCCGACAGCGTCGCCGGCGAGCTGTACCTCTCCGGCGTGCAGCTGGCGCGCGGCTACCTCGGCCGGCCCGACCTGACCGCCGAGCGCTTCGTCGCCGACCCGTTCGCGCCGCGACGGCGGCGCGCCTGTACCGGACCGGCGACCTCGCGCGGCGGCGGTCGCGACGGCGTCTCGAGTACCTCGGGCGCACCGACTCGCAGGTCAAGCTGCGCGGCCACCGGATCGAGCTCGGCGAGATCGAGCACGCGCTCGGCGAGCACGAGCAGGTCGCGCGGGCGGCCGTCGTCGCGCGCGACGACACGCCCAGCGGCGCGGCTCGTCGCCTACGTCGTCGCGGCGCCGGCGGGCGGCGCGCCCGATCCCGGCGGCGCTGCGCGAGCACCTCGCGCGGCGGCTGCCGGAGATCATGGTGCCGGCCGCGGTCGTCGTGCTCGATGAGCTGCCGCTGACCGTCAGCGGCAAGCTCGACCGCAAGGCCCTGCCGGCGCCGGAGCCGCGACGACGACGACGCCGAGCCGGGGCGCGCGCCGGCCGGCCCCGAGGAGCGCACGCTGTGCGAGCTGTTCGCGGTCGTCCTGCGGCTCGACGCCGTCGGCGCCGATGACAACTTCTTCGCGCTCGGCGGCGACAGCATCCTCGCGATCACGCTCGTCTCGCGGGCGCGCAAGGCGGGGCTGGACATCCGCCCGCGCCACGTGTTCGAGCAGCCGACGCCGCGCTCCTGGCGGCCGTCGCTGAGCCGCTGCGCGACACCGGGCCCGCAACGGCGAGCAGCGGCCCGGTCGTGCAGCTCGACCGACGACGAGCGCGCGCTCGTGGCGCGCGCCGTCCCCGACGCCGAGCACGTCTGGCCGCTGTCGTCCTTGCAGGAGGGGCTGCACTTCGAGTCGACGTACGACACGTCGGGGCGCGACCCATACACCGCAACGTGGGTGATCGCGCTCGACCGCCCGCTCGACGGCGCCACCCTGCGGCGCGCGCTGGCGGCGATGCTCGGCCGTCGCCCCGCGTTGCGCGCGAGCTTCGTGCACGAGGAGCTGCCGCAGACGCTGCAGGTCGTCGCACGCCGCGTCGAGGTCCCGCTCGACGAGGTGCAGCTGCCGGCCGGCGATGAGGACGCGCCCTGGAGCGGCTCGTCAAGGACCACGCGCGGCCACGCTTCGATCTCGCGCGCGGGCCGCTCATGCGCGGCACGGTCGCCCGCGCCGGCGACGGGCGCCAGTGGATCGTGCTGACGAACCACACGCTGCTGCTGGACGGCTGGTCGGCGACCTGTTCTTCGACGACCTGCTCGCGCTGTGCGCCTTCCCGGATGAGCCGCTCGCGCCGGCGCCGTCGTTCGGGCGCTACCTCGAGTGGCTCGGCGGCCAGGATCGCGCCGCCGCGGTCGAGGCCTGGAGGAGGGCGCTTGGCGGCCTCGAGGAGGCGGGGCTCGTCGCACCCGCCGTCAGCGGCCGCGACTTCGAGCCCGAGCGCCTGTGGACCGGCATCGACGCCCCGCTGACGGCCGCCGTCGAGGCGGCCGCACGGGAGCACGGACTGACGCTGAACAGCGTCCTCGCCGGCGCCTGGGGGATCGTCGTCGGCCGGCTGACCGGCCGCGACGACATCGTCTTCGGCTCGGCCGTGTCGGGACGTCCCGCGGAGATCCCCGGCGTCGAGCGGATCGTCGGGCAGTTCCTGACACCGTCGCGGTGCGCGTCAGCCTGCGGCCGGCCGAGCCGCTGGCGGCGTTCCTGCACCGGCTGCAGCGCGAGCAGGCGCGCTGATCGGCGTGCACCACGCGAGCCTCGGGGACGTCCAGCGCGCGGTCGGGCTCGGGCCGCTGTTCGACACCCTGCAGGTGCTGCGCAACACGCCGGCCGCCGAGGAGAGCCGCTCGCGGGCGGCGACCGCGCTCGGCGTGCGCGACATCTCCGGCGCCGACAGCACGCACCTGCCGCTGACGTTCACGACCGACCGCGGCGAGGCGCTTCGCTTCGAATGGACCTACCGCCCGGACGTCTTCGACCGTGCCCGGGTGGAGGCGATCTCGGCCCACGTCGTCGCGGTGCTCGAGCAGTTCGCCGGCGGCGCCGAGCTGCCCGTCGGGCGGATCGAGCCGCCGGCCGCGGCGGACGAGCGGCGGCGCATCCGCGCGCAATCCGCGGGGCGCGGGCAGCCGCTGCCGTACGCGACGATCGCTGACATGCTCGACGAGCGCGCCGCCGCGGTGCCGCACGAGCTCGCGCTCGTCTGCGGCGACGAGCGGCTGACGTACGCCGAGCTCGACGGACGCATCAACCGCCTCGCCCGCCTGCTGCTCGCCCACGGCGCCGAACCGGAGCGCGTCGTCGCGCTCGCCCTGCCGCGCCGCGCGGACATCGTCGCCGCGCTCTTCGCGGTCCTGCAGACGGGCGCCGCCTACCTGCCGCTCGATCCCAGCTATCCCGCCGATCGTCTCGAGCTCATGCTCGCCGATGCGGCGCCGATCTGCGTGCTCACGACGACGGCGGCGAACCTTGACTGCGATGGCATCGCCCGCGTCGATCTCGACGACGGCGCGACCGTCGCACGGCTCGCCGCCTTCTCCGGCGGCCCCCTGAGCGATTCCGAGCGCCCGCGCTTCGCATCCGACGATCCGCGCCGGCTGGAGCATCCCGCCTACGTCATCTACACGTCGGGCTCGACCGGGATGCCGAAGGGCGTCGTCACGCCCCACCGCGGCCTGACGAACATGCAGCTCAACCACCGCGCGGAGATCTTCGATCCCGTCGTCGCGGCGGCCGGGGGGCGGCGGCTGCGGATCGCCCATACCGTCTCATTCGCGTTCGACATGTCGTGGGAGGAGCTGCTGTGGCTCGTCGAGGGCCACGAGGTCCACGTCGCCGACGAGGAGCTTCGGCGTGACGCGGAGGGGCTCGTCGCGTACGTCGACCGCGAGGGCATCGACGTGCTCAACGTCACGCCGACGTACGCGCAGGAGCTCTTCGAGCAGGGCCTGCTCGACGGCGAGCGGCGGCCGGCGCTCGTGCTGCTCGGCGGCGAGGCGGTCACCGACAGCGTCTGGGAGCGGCTGCGCGACGCCGACGGCGTGCTGGGCTACAACCTCTACGGCCCGACGGAGTACACGATCAACACCCTCGGCGGCGGGACGCACGACAGCGCGACGCCGACCGTCGGGCGGCCGATCTTCAACACGCGCGCGCATGTGCTCGACGCCGCGCTGCGCCCGCTGCCGGCCGGTGTCGCGGGCGAGCTGTACATCGCCGGGGTCGGCCTGGCGCGCGGATATCTCAAGCGTCCAGGCCTGACCACCGAGCGCTTCGTCGCCGATCCATTCGGCGCGCCGGGCGATCGGATGTACCGCACCGGCGACCTCGTCCGGCGCCGCGACGACGGCCTGCTCGACTTCCTCGGCCGCACGGACGACCAGGTGAAGATCCGCGGCCACCGCGTCGAGCCGGGCGAGGTCGCGAGCGCGCTGATGGCTCACCCGACGTCGCGCACGCGGCGGTCGCGGCCAGCGGCGGGCGGCTCGTGGCCTACCTCGTGGCGGCCGGCGCGCACGAGGACGACGCGCTCGTGGCACGCCTGCGCGAGGACCTGACGTCGCGACTGCCGGCCACATGATCCCTGCCGCCTGGGTCGTCGTGGAGCGCATCGCGCTGACGGTCAACGGCAAGCTCGACGTCGCCGGGATGCCCGCGCCCGCGGTCGTCGCCGCGCCGCCCAGCCGTCCTCCGCGCTCGCACGAGGAGGAGGTCCTCTGCGAGCTGTACGCCGAGCTGCTCGGGCTCGAGCGTGCCGGCGTGGACGACGACTTCTTCGCGCTCGGCGGCCACTCGCTGATCGCGACGCGCCTCGTCAGCCAGGCGCGCACGCGCCTCGACGCGCAGCTGTCGATCCGCGACCTGTTCGAGGCGCCGGTCGTCGCCGACCTCGCCGCGCGGGCCGCCGCCGGCCGCGCCGCGGCACGGCCGGAGCTCGTGCCGCGCGAGCGCCCGCAGCGAATCCCGCTGTCGTTCGCGCAGCAGCGGCTGTGGCTCGTCGCGCAGCTCGATGGGGCGAGCGCCGCGTACAACTTCCCGCTCGTCCTGCGCGTGCGCGGCGCGCTCGACATCGATGCGCTGGCAGCCGCCGCCGGCGACGTGATCGCGCGCCACGAGGCGCTGCGGACGCTCATCGGCGAGCACGCCGGCGAGCCGTATCAAGACATCGTCATGGCGCCCGATGCCCCTGTTGCCCTGGCGCTCGTCGAGGATGATGACGGCGGCGCGCTGCGCGCCGCGATCGAGCGACCGTTCGACCTGCGGGCCGAGCTGCCGTTGCGGATCGCGGTCCGGCGCGTCGCCGCCGACGAGCATGTCGTCGCGATCGTCCTGCATCACATCACGACCGACGAGTGGTCCGACGCGCCGTTCCTCGGCGACCTCGCCGCCGCGTACGCGGCGCGGCGCGCAGGAGCAGCGCCGCAGTGGGCGCCGCTCCCGGTCCAGTACGCCGACTACACCCTGTGGCAGCGCGAGCTGCTCGGCGATTCGGACGACCCCGACGCCCTCGGCGCCCGGCAGCTCGCGTACTGGGTCGACGCGCTTCGCGACCTGCCGGATGAGCTCGCGCTGCCGGCCGACCGCCCGCGCCCGGCGCTGGCGACCCATCGGGCAGCGCGATCGAGGTCGACCTGCCCGCGACGCTGTGCGCCGCCCTGCGCGCGCTTGCGCGCGATACGGGGACGAGCATGTTCATGGTCGCCCAGGCCGCCGTCGCCGCGCTGCTGCACCGCCTCGGGCAGGCGACGACATCCCGCTTGGCGCGCCGATCGCGGGGCGCACCGACGCGGCGCTCGACGACCTCGTCGGCTTCTTCGTCAACACGCTCGTCCTGCGCGCCGATGTCTCCGGCGACCCGAGCTTTCGCGACCTGCTGGCGCGCGTCGCGAGCGCGACCTCGCGGCATTCGACCACCAGGACGTGCCGTTCGGGCATGTCGTGCGCGCCGTCAACCCGAGCCGGTCGATGGCCGCAACCCGCTCTTCCAGGTCATGGTCGTCCACCGCGCGCCGACCGCGGACGAGCTGAGCTTCGACGGCCTGCACGTCGAGGGCGAGCCGATCGCGACGCGGTCGGCGAAGTTCGACCTCGCGTTCAGCTTCGTCGAGAGCCCCGCCGCGGACCGGCTCGCATGCGTCGTGGAGTACAGCAGCGACCTGTTCGAGCACAGCACCGTGCAGCACCTGACGGATCGGCTCGTACGGCTGCTCGAGGGAGCGGTCGCCGATCCCGGCCGCCCGCTGCGGTCGATCGAGCTGCTCTCCGGCGAGGAGCGCGACCGCGTGCTCACGCAGCTCGGCGGTAGCCCGCAGGCGGTCGAGCGCGCGACGCTGCCCGAGCTGTTCGCCGCCGCCGCCGCGCGCGACCCGGGCGCAACAGCCGTGGTGTGCGAGGACGAGCGCCTGACGTACGCCGAGCTCGACGCACGCGCCGAGCGGCTCGCCGGGCTGCTGGCCGCGCGCGGCTGCGGGCCCGAGGACGTCGTCGCGGTCGCGCTGCCGCGCTCGCCGCAGCTCGTCGTCGCGCTGCTCGCGGTGTCGAAGGCCGGCGCCGCGTTCCTCCCGATCGACCTCGACTACCCGGCCGATCGGCTGGCCTTCATGCTCGCCGACAGCGCGGCCCGCTGCGTGCTGACGACGCGCGCCGAAGCCGGGCGCTTCGATGGCCTCGACGTGCTGGCGCTCGACGACCCGGCGCTCGCGTCGCGGCTCGACGCGGCCGTCAGCGGCAACGGCCGCACGGACGCGACCGCGCGCCTGCACAACCCCGCGTACGTCATCTACACCTCGGGCTCGACCGGCCGTCCGAAGGGCGTCGCCGTCACGCACGAGGGCATCGCGAGCCTCGTCGCGACGGCCGCCGAGCGGATGGGCGTCGACGCGTCGAGCCGCGTCCTGCAGTTCGCCTCCGTGAGCTTCGACGTGGCCGTGTTCGACCTCTGCATGGCGCTCTGCAGCGGCGCCGGCTCGTCCTCGTCCCCTCCGAGCGGCGGGTCGCCGGCGCGCCGCTGACCGACTACGCGAACGAGCACGCGATCACGCATGCGATCCTGCCGCCCTCGCTCCTGGCGACGCTCCCCGACGACTGCCGGCTGCCGCTCGGGGCGACCGTGCTCGCCGGCACCGAGACAGTCGCGCCCGATCTCGTCGCCCGCCTCTCGGCCCACCTGCGCGTCTTCGTCGCCTACGGGCTGACCGAGGCGACCGTCAACTCGACGCTCTGGCGTGCCGAGCCCGGCTGGGACGGCGCGCCCGTCCCGATCGGCCGCCCGGATCCGAACACCCGCGCGTACGTCCTGGACCGTGCCCTGCGCCCGCTGCCGCCCGGCGTGCGCGGGGAGCTCTACATCGCCGGCGACGGGCTCGCGCGCGGCTACCTCGGCCGGCCCGAGCTGACCGCCGAGCGCTTCGTCGCCGACCCGTTCGCGGGCCAGGGGGCGCGGATGTACCGCACCGGCGACCTGGCGCGCTGGCGCGCCGACGGCGCGCTGGACTTCCTCGGGCGCGCCGACGACCAGGTCAAGCTGCGCGGCTTTCGCATCGAGCCGGCGGAGATCGAGGCGGTGCTCGCGCGCCATCCCGCCGTCGCGCGCGCCGTCGCGCTGCTGCGCGAGGACGAGCCGGGCTCCGCGCAGCTCGTCGCGTACGCCGTCCCGGCGAACGGCGCCGAGCTCGACCCGGCCGCGCTGCGCCGCCACGCCGCCGCGTCGCTGCCGGATCACATGGTGCCAGCGGCGATCGTCGCGCTCGCCGAGCTGCCGCTCACGCCAAGCGGCAAGCTCGACCGTGCCGCACTGCCCGCCCCCGATCTCGGCGCGCTCGCCGCCGGCTCGCGTGCGCCGTCGACGCCGCAGGAGCACATCCTCGCCGAGCTCTTCGCCGAGCTGCTACGGCTGCCGGAGGTCGGGGCGGAGGACGACTTCTTCGCCCTCGGCGGCCACTCGCTACTCGGCATGCGCCTGCTCGGCCGCGTCCGCGCGCGGCTCGGCGCCGAGCTGACGATCCGCGACCTGTTCGAGGCGCCGACCGTCGCCGCGCTCGCCGGCCGCCTCGACGGCGGGGCGCCGGCGCGCCCGCCGCTGCGGCCGATGGAGCGCCCGGACGCCCTGCCGCCGTCCTTCACCCAGCAGCGGCTGTGGTCGCTGGAGCACGAGGACGAGCCCAGCCCGCGGCACAACATCGCGCTCGCGCTGCGCCTGCCCGCCGACAGCGACACGGCCGCGCTCGACGCCGCACTGGGCGACATCGTCGAGCGCCACGAGAGCCTGCGCGCCTCGCTCGCCGAGGCCGGCGGGACGGCGCCGACCCTCGCGCTCGGTGACGCGAAGAGGCGCCGTCCGCTGCAGGTGCTGGCCAGCAGCGAGGCGACGCTCGCCACCGATCTCGCCGCGGCCGCGCGCCACGTCTTCGACCTCGCCGCCGAGCCGCCGCTGCGCGCAACGCTGCTGGACTGCGAGGGCGGACGTCGGGTGCTCCTGCTGCTGCGCCACGAGATCGCGGGCGACGAGTGGTCGACCGTGCCGCTCGTGCGCGACCTTGCGACCGCCTACGAGGCGCGCCGCGCAGGAGGTGCCCGCCTGGCCGCCGCTGCCGGTCAGCTACGCCGACTACGTCCTGTGGCAGCGCGAGCTGCTCGGCGACCCGGCCGATCCCGACGCCGTGGCCGCCCACCAGCTCGCCTTCTGGCGTGAGCAGTTGCACGACCTGCGGGCGAGATCCGCTCCCGCCGACCATCCGCGCCCGGCCGTCCGCAGCCACGACGGCGGGGTCGTCGAGATCTTCCTCCAGCCGGCGCTTCATCGCGGCCTGGCGGGGATCGCACGAGCGGCCGGCGCGAGCCTCTTCATGGTGCTGCAAGCGGCGATCGCCGCGCTGCTGACGGGAACCGGGGCCGGCACCGACCTGCCGATCGCGAGCGTCGCGTCCGGTCGCGGCGACGAGGCGCTCGACGACCTCGTCGGCGCATTCGTCAACACGCTCGTACTGCGCACCGACACCTCCGGCGACCCGAGCTTCGCGGAACTGGTCGAGCGCGTCCGTGCGGCGGACCTCGCCGCGTTCGAGCACCAGGACGTGCCCTTCGATCAGGTCGCTGACGCGCTCGGCATGGACCGGCGCAACCAGGTCCTCATCGTCCACCACGAGTCCGCTGCGCTCGCCCCGCTCGGCGACGAGGAGGAGACCGAGCTCGAGCCGGTCCACACCGCGACCGCGCGCGCCGACCTCGTGTTCAAGCTTCTACCAACCGCCCGCGGGCGAGCGCGTCGAGTGCCTGCTCGAGTACGCGCGCGACCTGTTCGAGCCGGTGACGGCGCAGCGGCTCGCGGCACAGCTCGTCGCGCTCCTCGAGGCGGCCGTCGCCGACCCCGGCCGGTCGATCGCGCAGCTCCCCGCGAGCCGGCGCGCGCGGCCACGGGCAGCGACCGTGCACAGCACGTTCGCTCGTCGTCGGGCACACTCCCGAATTGGCTGCCCTTACCGTCCCGATTAGGGTAACCTAATTATTGGTGCACAGCGCGCCTCCTACGCGAAGGGACTCATGGTAAGGGGAGAACAGGCGACGACCGCAGAGGCAGGCGCCGTCCGCTGGACATACGCACCCACGCGTTGCGCCGCGATTCTGGCCATTGCACTCGTCGCCCTGTCGTTCGTGGCACTGCTGAGCCTCGCGGTCGGCTCGCGCTCGATCCGCCTGGGCACGGTCGTCGACGCGCTCCTCAGCTACGACCCCGCCGATCAGGACCACCTGATCGTCCGCTCGCTGCGCGTCCCCCGCACGCTTCTCGGGCTCCTGGTCGGCGTGGCGCTCGGCCTCGCCGGCGCGGTGATGCAGGGCGTGGCCCGCAACCCGCTCGCCGATCCCGGCATCCTCGGCGTCGAGGCCGGCGCGGCGCTGTTCGTCGTGGTCGGGATCTACATCTTCGGCATCGGCGCGCTGCTCGGCTACGTCTGGTTCGCGTTCGCCGGCGCCGGCGCTCGGCGTCGGTCGTCGTCTACGCGCTGGGCTCGCTCGGCCGGGAGGGGCGACGCCGGTCAAGCTGGCGCTCGCCGGCGCGGCCGTCACCGCGTTCCTCGGCTCGATCACGTCCGCGATCCTGCTGATCGACGTCGCCACGCTCGACCAGTTCCGCTTCTGGGCTCGTCGGCTCGCTCGCCGGCCGCGACGGCGACATCGCCCGCCAGATCGCGCCGTTCATCATCGTCGGCACCGTGATGGCGCTGGCCTCGGGCCGCCTGCTCAACGCCTCGCGCTCGGCGACGACGTCGCCCGCTCGCTCGGCCAGCGCGTCGGCCTGGCGCGGGCTTTCTCGGCGTCGGCTCGTCCTGCTCGTGCGGCGCGGCGACCGCGGCGGCGGGCCCGATCGCGTTCGTCGGGCTCACCGTGCCGCACGTCGCGCGCGCGATCACCGGGCCCGACTACCGCTGGGTGCTCGCCTACTCGGCGGTGCTCGCCCCGATCCTGCTGCTCGGCTCCGACGTCGTCGGCCGCGTGATCGCCCGGCCGCGGCGAGCTGCAGGTCGGCATCGTCACCGCGCTGGTCGGCGCGCCGTTCTTCGTCGCGCTCGTGCGGCGGCGCAAGCTGGCCGAGCTGTGACCGCGACGACGATCGCCGACACGATCGCCGCCGCCCGCGACGCTCGGCGCTGGAGACCGTCGCCCGCGCGCACGGGCGTCGACGCGCACGCCCGCGGCGTCGTCGGCCTCGTCCTCGCCGCTCGCGACGTTCGCCGTCTTCTGCGTCTCGATCAGCGTCGGCGACTTCCCGATCCCGCTCCGCGACGTCGTCCCCGCGCTGTTCGGCTTCGGGCAACCAGGCGACCGCGACTTCATCGTGCACACGCTGCGGCTGCCCCGGGCGCTGACCGGACTGCTCGTCGGCGCGCCTTCGGGTTCTCGGGCGCGATCTTCCAGGCGTTGGCCCGCAACCCGCTCGCCAGCCCCGACATCATCGGCATCACCGCCGGCGCGGCGGCGCGCCGTGTTCGTGATCGTCGTCGCTCGGGCGCGTCCTTGCGCTGCTCGTCACCGGCGCGCTCGTCGGCGCGCTGGTGATGCGGCGTCGCTATCTACCTGCTCGCCTACAGGCGCGGCGTGTCGGCTACCGCCTCGTGCTCGTCGGCATCGGCGTCGGCGCGTGCTGGCGTCGTCGGTCACGTCGTCCTGTTCACCCGCGGCCGAGATCTTCGACGCGCAGCGGGCCACGGTGTGGCTCACCGGCAGCCTGAACGGGCGGGCTGGGAGCACGTCCTGCCGCCGGCGCGATCGCGCTGTCGTGCTCCTCCCGGCGGCGCTCGTGCTCGCCGCCCGCTGCGCGCGCTGCAGCTCGGCGACGACACCGCGCCGGGGCTCGGCGTCGGCGTCGAGCGCTCGCGGCTGGCGCTGGTCATCGTCGCGCGTCGGCCTCGCCGCCGTCGGCACCGCGGCGGCCGGCCCGGTCGCGTTCGTCGCGTTCATCGCGCCGCCGATCGCCCGCCGGCTCGTCGAGCGCGCCGCTCACGCTCGTCCCGGCGGCGCTGTCGGTGCGCTGCTCGTGCTGCTGGCCGACCTCGTCGGCCGGCGGCTGTTCGCGCCCGACCGAGCTGCCGGTCGGCGTCGTCACCGGCATCATCGGCGCGCCGTACCTCCTGTGGCTGCTGGCCCGGCCAACCAGATCGGGAGCGGGCGGATGACCGGACGAGCCGACGCCACACGCTCGCGCGCGCGAGCACCTGCGCCTCGGCCTACGACAAGCTCGAGGTCGCCGCCGACCTCTCCGTGGCGATCCCGCCGGGCCGGATCACGTCCATCGTCGGCGCCAACGCGTGCGGCAAGTCGACCCTGCTGCGCGGCCTCGCCCGGCTGCTCAAGCCGAAGGCGGGCACGGTGCTGCTCGACGGGCGAGCATCCACCGGCTGCCGACCAAGGACGTCGCGACGCGGCTCGGCATCCTGCCCCAGTCGCCGATCGCGCCCGAGGGCATCACCGTCGCCGACCTCGTCGCCCGCGGCCGCTACCCGCACCAGAAGTGGTTCCGGCAGTGGACCGCGGCCGACGAGGCAGTCGTCGCCGAGGCGATGGAGTCGACCGGCACGCTCGACCTCGCCGACCCGCCCGGTCGACGAGCTGTCGGGCGGCCAGCGCCAGCGGGTCTGGATCGCGATGGCGCTCGCCCAGGGCACCGACCATCATGCTGCTCGACGAGCCGACGACGTTCCTCGACCTCGCCCACCAGGTCGAGGTGCTCGACCTGCTCGTCGACCTCAACCAGCGCGAGGCCGCACGATCGTGCTCGTGCTGCACGACCTCAACCACGCCTGCCGCTACAGCCACCACCTCATCGCGATGAGCGACGGCGCGATCGTCGCCGAGGGCCCGCCGGCCGACGTCGTCACCGACGAGCTCGTGCGGCGGGTGTTCGGCCTCGACTGCCGCGTCGTCCCCGACCCCGTGTCCGGCACGCCGATGGTCGTGCCGATCGGCCGGCACACCAGCGTCTTTGCAGGCGAATCCGACGCGATCGCGCCGCACGCCTGCGCGATCGCAAACCCCCACAGCAGGAGGATCACCATGACCGTGCCCAACCAGGACGATCCGCCCGGCACGACCCGGCGGCGGTTCGTCGCGCGCGGCCTCGGCGCGCTCGTCTCAGCCCCGCTGCTGCTCGCCGCGTGCGGCGACGACGACGGCGGCGACGGATCGGGCTCGTCGGGCGCCAAGGCGGCGGCCGGCCCGTGGTCGTTCACCGACGACCGCGGCACGAAGATCTCGCTGGACAAGCGCCCCGAGCGCATCATCGCCTACGACACCGCCGCCTCCGCCCTGTGGTACCAGGGAATCGTGCCGACAGCCGTCTTCGGCGGCGCGCCGCTGAAGGACAACACCTCGCTGGAGGGGCTCGACATCAGCCAGACGCAATCGGTGGGCGACGTCTACGGCGAGATCAACCTCGAGAAGCTCGCGGCGCTGAAGCCCGACCTCATCGTCACCGCCTACGATCCCGAGCAGGCGGTCCTGTTCGGCTTCAAGGACGACAAGCAGCAGAAGAAGGTGCAGGCGTTCGCCCCCATCGCGGCGATCGACGCGCATCCCGCTGCCGACGAAGGTCATCGACCGCTTCGGAGCGCTGGCCCTGTCGCTCGGCGCCGACGCCGATGCGGGCGGGCGCGGCCGCGGAGCGCGAGCGCTTCGACGCCGCCGTCACGAAGCTGCGCGAGACCGCCGCGCGCAAGCGCGATGTCGCCGTCGTCGCGGTCGCGGGCTTCGAGGACGGCCTGTACTACGCTCGCCCGGCCCGCTTCCCCGCGCTGAAGGAATACGAGGGCTGGGGCGTGAACTTCGTCAACACCGGGATCAAGCCGCGCAACAGCTCCAAGAAGTTCGATCCGGCCGACTTCTGGACGGTCGTCAGCTACGAGCGCGCCGACGCCTTCCCGGCCGACCTGATCATGCACGACATACAGGAGGGCTCGCTGCTGCTCGCGGGGCTCGCGAAGAAGCCGACCTGGCGGGCTCTGCCGGCGGTGAAGGCGAAGCAGCTCGTCCCCTGGCAGAAGCTGCAGGCCTGGAGCTATCCGCTCTACCGCAAGGAGATCGAGCTGCTGACCGCGGGCATCGAGCAGGCGAACGCCGGGCTCGTCTCCTGAGCTCGAAGCCTGTCAGCGCGCCGTCGCGGGCGGCAGTCCTGCGGCGGGCGATCGGCGGACAGCGCCGCGACGTCGCGCTGGGCTCGCTGCTGCTCATGGCCCACCAGGCGGCGGAGGCGCTCGTGCCGGTCGTCGTCGGCGTCGTCATCGACGAGGCGATCGCGACCGGCGACAGCGGCGCGCTGGCGTGGTCGCTCGCGGCGCTGGCGGGGCTCTTCGCCGTGCTGTCGACGGCCTTCCGGCTGGGGTTTCGCAAGGCCGTGCGCGCGGAGGAGCGCGCGGCGCACGAGCTGCGCGTCGAGCTCGCGCGGCGCGTGCTGCATCCCGCCGGCGGCGCCGACGGCGATCGGCTGCCCGGCGAGCTGCTGAGCATCGCCACCTCCGATGCGCAGCGCGTGGGCACCGTCAACCTCGCTGTCGCGATGGGCACCGGCGTGCCAGCCGCGATCGTGCTCGGCGGCGCTCCTGCTGCTGCTGATCTCTCCCCCTGGCTGGGGTTGCTGGTGCTGGTCGGGCTGCCGCCCGTGCTGATCGTCGCCGCCGAGCGCCTGGGCCGCCCGCTGGCCGCGCGCGCCGCGGCCGAGCAGGGCCAGGCACCGCCGGCCGCCGGCCCCGCCACCGATCTCGTCCGCGGGTTGCGGGTGTTCAAGGGCATCCGCGCCGAGGCCGCCGCCATCGACCGCTATCGCGCCGCGAGCCGCGAGGCGCTGGACGCGACGCTGCGCTCGGCCGCGCGGAGGCGGTCGACGACGCGGCGACGATCGTCCTCAACGGCGCGTTCCTCGCGCTCGTCGCCCTCGTCGCGGCGCGGCCGCCGTCTCGGGCGACATCTCGATCGGCGACCTCATCGCGGCGATCGGCCTCACGCAGTTCCTGATCGGGCCGCTCGGGCGCGTCGCCTACGTCGGCGGGGAGCTGGCCCGCTCGCGCGCCTCGGCGGAGGCGTCGCCGCCGGCTCGCGTCGCCGCCCGCGGTCAGCGGCGGGACGCGCCCGCCGGCGTCGCCGGCCCGCGGCGACCTGCGCCTGCAGGGCGTGACGCAGACGCGGTGCGCGGCCGACCGCCGAGCTGCCCGCCGGCCGTTCCTCGGCGTCGTCGCGGCGGATCCCGGGCCGGCGCGGGCACTGCTGCAGTGCCTGGCGCTGGACACCGACCCCGCGAGCGGTGCGATCGAGCTCGACGGGGTGGCGCTCACCGAGCTCGATCCTGCGCAGCTGCACCGCGCGGTGCTCGTCGCGCCGCACGACGCCGACCTCTTCGAGGAGTCGCTGGGCGAGAACGTCGCCGCGGCGGCGGCACGAGCACGGCACCCTCGACGGCGCGCTCGCGCCGCGGCCGCTGACGAGGTCGCCGCGGCGCTGCCCGACGGCGTCGACACGGCTTGCCGAGCGCGGCCGCTCGCTGTCGGGCGGTCAGCGCCAGCGCGTCGCGCTCGCCCGCGCGCTGGCCGCCGATCCGATCGTGCTCGTGCTGCACGACCCGACCACCGCGGTCGACGCCGCGACGGAGGCGACGATCGCGACCGGCCTGCGCGAGCTCCGCGCGGCCGCACGACGCTCATCGTGACGACCAGCCCCGCGCTGCTGGCGGCGAGCGACGCGTGATCGTCATCGAGGACGCGACGGTCGCCGACCGCGGCACCCACGCCGAGCTGCTGCGGGGCAACGCGGCGTACCGCGCGGCGGTGGCGGCGTGAGCCCGCCGAGCTGCTGCCCACCGCCGGCGCGGCCGATACCCGGCGCACCGTCGGGGCGTCCTGCGGCCGCACCGCCCGCTGGCGGTGCTCACGGTCACGTGCTCCTCGCGGGGACGGTCGCCGGCCTGCGGTACCGCCCCTGCTCGGCCGCATCGTCGACCTCGTCGCCGACGCAGCCGGCCGACGCGCTGACCACGCCGGTCGTCGCGCTGCTCGGTGACGCTGGCCCAGGGCATCCTCGTCGGGCTGGGCACCTCGCTCCTGGCGCGCGTGGGCGAGCCGCTGCTCGCGGAGCTGCGCGAGCGCGTGGTGGATCGCGCCCTGGGCTGCCGCTGGGCAGATCGAGCGCGCGGGCACCGGCGACCTGCTGGCCCGCGTCGGTGACGACGTGGCCGCGACGTCGCAGGCGGTGCGCGACGTGCTGCCCGCGTTCGTGGTCGCCAGGCTGACGATCGGCCTGACCGTCGTCGGCCTCGCCGCGCTGGACTCGGCTCGCGCTGGCCGGCCTGTGCGCGGTGCCGATCCAGTCCTGGACGCTGCGCTGGTACCTCGCGCGGCGCGGCCCCGATGTACGCCGCCGAGCGCGTGGCCGGGTCGGGTCGGGCGCAGCAGCTGCTGGATTCGATCGGCGGCGTGCGACCGTGCGCGCGTTCGGGCTCGCGGACCGCACACCGCGCGGATAGCCGAGCGGTCCCCGGCGGCGCTCGACTTCTCGCTGCGGGCGGCGCGCCTCGGACGCGCTTCTACGGCCGCCTGAACGTGGCCGAGCTCGTCGGCTCTCGGCGCGATCCTGCTCGTCGGGTTCTTGCTCGTGCGCGACGGCGCGTGACGTCGGCGAGGCGACCGCGGCGGCGCTGTACTTCGTGCGCCTCTTCGACCCGATCAACACGCTGCTCGGGCTGTTCGACGAGGCCCAGTCGGCGGCCGCGTGCCTCGCGCGGCTCGTCGGCGTGGCCGAGCTGCCCGCTCCGCCGAGGCCGTCGGCCGGACGAGCCGCGCGAGCCTCGGTGCGGGTGACCGGGTCACTCGCCTACGTGGCCGGGCACGACGTCCTGCACGACGTCGACCTCGACGTCGCGCCGGGCGAGCGGGTCGCGCTCGTCGGCGTGAGCGGCGCGGGCAAGACGACGCTCGCCAAGCTCATCGCTGGCTGCACGATCCGGCCGGCGGCGAGCCGCGCCGGGGGCGGCCGGATCGCGCAGCTCGGCCGATCGCGCGCCGGACGCGGGCTCATCACCCAGGAGGTCCACGTGTTCGCCGGGCCGCTGGCCGACGACCTGCGCCTGGCCCGTCCCCAGGCCGGCGACGACGAGCTCGAGGCGGCGCTCGAGCGGGTCGGCGCGCTGGGCTGGGTGCGCGCGCTGCCCGACGGCCTGAGACGGTCATCGGCCACGGCGGCCACCGGCTCGGCACCGCGCAGGCCCAGCAGCTCGCGCTGGCGCGGCTCGTGCTCGCCGACCCGCCGATCGCGGTGCTCGACGAGGCCACCGCGGAGGCGGGCAGCGCCGGCGCCCGCAGCTCGAGCAGGCGGCCGCACGCGCTCGACGGACGCACCGCGCTCATCGTCGCCCACCGGCTGACGCAGGCCGTCGAGGCCGACCGCATCGTCGTCCTCGACGGCGGGCGGTCGCGAGAGCGGCACCCACGCCGCGCGTCGCCGCGGGTGGCGCCTATGCAGAGCTGTGGGGCGCGTGGACGAGCTCGCGCGCCGAGTCGCCGACCTGAGCGGGCGCGGATCGGACGACGGGCACGGTCCCGCGACGTTGGCGAACGCGGCCTGCCGAAGCGTGTTAGGGTTCCCTAACCTTGTGTGTTAGGGCTCCCTAATGGCCCTTCATCCTCCCCACGTACGAAGGAGCACCGGCATGATCAGCAGCCTACGCGCCTACGCAGCGCATGTCGCCGCCGCCGCGGCGCTGACCGCGATCGAGCGCCGGTGCCGGGAACAGCGCGCTGATGACGGTCAAGGTGATCTTTCGCTGCGAGCACTGCGACGCGCAGCCGGATGCCGTCACTCAGCGCACGCTGGAGGGCCAGCTGCGCGACCGCACGTTCGGCGTCTACCGCGACGCGTTGCCCGGCGGCTGGCTGATCTGGACGGTGGGCGGGCCGCTGGGGTCCAGCGCTCGCCTGCCCGCGCATCGCGAGGAGATGACCGAGAGCCTGCGTCGCCACTACGGCGCGATTCGCTGCGGGGTGTGGGACGCCGAGCCGTACCCCGCCCTCTGGCCCACCGGCGTCCGCGGCTTCGACGAGGCCGGGCTCAGCGCGCTGCTTGCCGGCGACGGTCAGGCCTCCGGCTCGCGCACGGCGGACGTCTGACCGGGCGGCGGTCATCGTGCGGCCGGCAAGCCCGTTTCTCAGCGTCGCGAGGCAACGCCGCCCGGCGCTCGACGAGCTGCTGCTCGCGCTCGCCGCGCACTTCAGGCCGGTCGATCACCAGCACGCGCTCGAGTGCCTGGACGACTACAGCCGGCATCTGTTCGGTCTCGGCGTGCTGCACGCCGACGCCCAGGCCGCCTGCGTCCTGCACGCGCTGCGCCACGACATCGGCATGCAGGCCGCAGACTGCGACGAGCCCGACCACCTCATGCTCGACCGCGTGCTCGACCGGCGCCGCGGCCATCCGCTGCTGCTGACGGCGATCGCCGTCGAGCCCGCGCGCCGTGCCGGCGTGAGCGCCGGCGTGTGCTCGTCGCCGGAGCACTGGTTCGCCGCCTTCGGCGACGAGGACATCGTGCTCGTCGAACTCGGCGGCGGCGCAACCGGTCCGGCGCCCACCGTCGTGCAGCGCCATTGCACGCACGAGGTGGGCTTCCGGGTGCTCAGCCCGCTGTGCCACGCCTACAACGCCCGCGCGCTGCGGCGCGACGCCGGTCGCGCCGCCCGACTGCTGCGCACGCTCACTCCTGTCCTGAGCCGTGATCCAGCGCTGGTCGACCAGCCGACGACGCCGCGTAACCTCCTGTGCTGCGGGCGGTTAGCTCAGCTGGTTAGAGCGCCTGCCTTACAAGCAGGAGGTCGCAGGTTCGAGCCCTGCACCGCCCATCGCTGCAAATCAGCACATTTTTGGCTCACGACGTCCCTCGACCTCGCTCCACAAGAAGCGACGGCCGGATCTGCCCCGCCTACCGCCGGCCCGGGATCAGGCCGTCGCGGTAGTAGCGCAAGATCGTGTCCGGTGACAGCCCGAGACGACCCGCGACCTCACGCGCCGTGATGTGCTGTCGTGCGTGAGGAAGTGCCTCGCATCATCGATGGTGCCCGAGATTTCCTTTACGTCATCCTGCCTGAGCACGCATCACCCGAGCGATAGCTCTAGCTGCCCGTGGGCGATTTCGAACGGATTGCTCGCCTCCTCCGGCGCGCGATCCGCCTGAATGCGTGCTCGCTGTTCGCGAAGTATTGGCTCTGCGACGTAGTAGCGACCCCGAGTCCGGCCAATCGGCTGGACCAGTTTCGCCACCACCATCGCCTTGAGATCGCGGCTCACCGTCAGCGGCGACACAGTTTCGCCGGCCGTTACTTCCACGATCTTTCGGTAGGACGCATTCGTCAGGCGAAAGCCGTACGCCGCTTCTACCAGTGCCCCCGTCGCCCTCTCCGGCAGACCATGCTGTTCAGCGAGCGCCGCGCACGCAGCATAAAGCTGCTCCGTTTCCCGGATTCGACGTAGCTGCGTCCGCGCTTGGTAATAATGCGCTGTTAGGCAATACCGAATCCACGGACGGGCGTCATGGTCGGGATTCCAACGACCCTGCCCTACCTCTCCTAAAACATCGTAATACGCGTCGGTGTTCCGTCCGAGGTACTCCTCGATGCTCGAGAAGACCGGCGCCATGATGTGCTCGCGCGCCAAAACCAGCGTCTGAAGCGCCCGAGCCATTCGGCCATTTCCATCTCGGAACGGATGGACCATCACGAGGTTTAGGTGCGCCATGGCTGCCCTCACAAGCACTGGCGCCTCGCTCGTTTCCAATTCCTCAATCATTGCGGCAACGAGCGCCGGTACGTCGTCAGCCGGGGCTCCTTCATAAACCTGCTCATTGGTCGGTTCCCGCACAACGAAAACCTCTCCAGGACGCCATCGCCCCGGCCCCTTATCCAGTCGATGCTTGAGCATCATGAAATGAAGCGACTTGAGCATTCCTTCGTCCACTCGCGCGGACGGGTCCTGCGCGACTTGAAGCACGTACGTCATGGCGTCGCGGTAGCCAGCGAGCGCCAGGCGCGTGTCTTGGTCTGCCGAGAGCGTAGGCTCATCATCAACAGCAGCGATCACGTCATCCAAGCTCGCGTCGTAGCCCTCGATGCTGTTAGACGCCTGGACTGCGCGAGCGAAGGACATGCGCCGCAGCGTTCCCAGCCAGCGACGCGGCTCGGGATCAACGTAGCGCGTAAGTTCATTGCGCAACGAGGAAATCAACGCCAGTACTTCGCGCTCGACTGGTTGCAGCTCTGGTGTCTTATGGACGGCGGCCAGGATAGAAGCATTCTATCATTCGATCATTACGACCCTGGGCCGTATCCGGTGGCCCGAAAACCAATGATAGAACGTATCTATCATTCGAGCATTAGCGCCTCGATTTGTTTGCGCCCGATCGCGAATTGCATCGCGCGAGGCCAGCGAACAGGTCATCGCCCGATCATGCGTCGCCATAGACCGCACACGCGCAACGGCGGTACGGACCTGCGCCCGCTGACGATCAGCAGTCACGCATCGGCGTGCAGCGCACATCGGTGTGAACGCTGTTGTTGGCGTCGCCGGCCGATGTGATCCTCACTGCGTGGCGCTGAAGAAGACCTTGCTCCTCGTGTGCGCCGCGATCGCGGCCGTCGGCCAACGTCGTGTTGGTCGCGCTGGGCACCTACACGGTGCTTGAGGGCCTGGGCTTGTTCGCGATGGTCAGCGTATTCCTCGGGATCATCGCAATCACCGACGCCGATGACTGGTTCGGCGGCCGTGGCGGCGACGGCGACAGCGACGGCGGCGGCTGGTTCGGCGGCGACGGCGACGGTGGCGACGCCGGATGATTGCAGCCCTCCAGCCAACGGACGCGCGTGCAGCTCCCGCGACATACCAGGGCACCCGCTACCTCGAAACGACGCCTGAAGCGCTGGCACAAGACCGGCCAGTTCTGCGCGATCTGTCCCGCGCACCGCGGCGGCGCGCCGTTAGAACAGATCGGGCTGGCCGGGCATCGGCGGCTGGTGCTCGCGTTCATATCGACGCCAGGCCCGTTCGAGACGGTCGAGGTCACGGATGATCTGATCGACGCGCAGCAGCCGCATCGCGCGGTCGAAGCGCTCGTCGACAACGTCGTAGACCAGGCGGTCCTCGGCCGCATGCTGGTAATCCACGAACGCGCGGGCGAACGGTGTCGGCGAGATCGCGGCCCGCCGCCCCGGCCGTCACAGCCTTGACCTGCTCCGCAGGCGCCCAGCAGCCGGCGCTGCACTACGTTCGTACATCGATTGGCAGGTGGGCCGCAAAGCCACGGCCGCGCCGCGCCTCACCCGCTGTTCAGGGCGGCCGCCAGCACCCGCTTGGCGATCGGTGCGGCAGCCGTTCCGCCGAACCCGGCCCCGACGAGCATGACCGCGACGGCGACCTTCGGATGCCGCGCGGGCGCGAACGCCACGAACCACGCATCGGCGTCCTTGGGATCCTTGGAGTTCGGTCGCAGCTCGGCCGTGCCGGTCTTGCCGGCGACCTGCACGCCGGCGATCGCAGCCGCTGTGCCGGTGCCCGAGCGCACGACGTCGAGCATCATCGAGCGCACCTGGCGAGCGGTCCGCGCGGAGATGACGCGACGCCGGACGACCGGCTGCAACGTGACGATACGCGGCCGCGCGCGGCGCCCGCCGAGGGCGATCGTCGCTCCGACAGTGGCCATCTGGAGCGGCGTCGCGAGGTCGCGGTCCTGTCCGATCGCCGCCGCGCCGACGGCGAGGTCGTCGCGCAGGCCCGACGCCGGCGAGATCGTGCTCGGCTTGGCTGCCGGAACGACCGGCTCCTCGCCGAAGCCGAAGGCGCGGGCGGTCTGCACGAGGCGCTCGGCGCCGACCTTCGCGCCCAGCGGCGCGAACACCGAGTTGCACGACTCGACGAACGCCTGCGTCAACGTGCCGCCGCAGCGCTCGCCGTTGGCGTTGCCGAGCTTCACGCCCGACAGCGTCGCGGAGGTCGCGAGCGGATAGCGGGTCGACGGCGTCGCGAGACGGTGCTCGAGCGCGGCCGAGACCGTGACGATCTTGAACGTCGAGCCGGGCGGCTGCGGCGCGGAGACGGCGAGCCCGGCGAGCGCCTGGACGGCGCCGTCGCGCGGGCGGACGACCGCCACGCCGCCGAGCTTGCCGCCGAGCGCGGCGTTCGCCGCGCGCATCAGGCCCGGGCGCAGGGTCGTGTGCAGCGAGCGGCCGGCAACCGCCGACGTGCGCATCACGACACGCCTGCCGAAGCGCAGCTGCGCGGACGGGTGCCCGGCCAGCCGCTCGTCGTAGACGCGCTCCAGACCGGTCGGCGGCGGCCCCGCGGTCCCGGCGACCGAGGCGCCGAGCGCGGTCTCGTCCAGGCGGCTGCCGTCAGCGGCGAGGATCTCCCCGCGCACGCGGCGCCCGCCCCGCGCGCCGGCGCACCGACTCTCCGTCCCGCAGGCCCGCAAGACGCAGCGCCGGCCGCCAATCCACGCCGGCCTCCTCGCCGCTTCCCGACAGCGGCAGCGCGACGGTGCCGCGCAGCGTCCCGAAGTCACGCAGGTCCAGCGCAACGCGCACCGAGGCGCTGCCGCCGTGCTCGCTGCCGACGGCGCCGGCGCGCACCGACCGCACGCCGGCCGCTCCGATCCGCCTCCCGGTAGGACGACGCGAACGCCGCCTCCGCGTACGTCGCGCGTGCCCGCGGCGTCAGCGCCCGCCACATCGCGGCGCGGTCGCCGTGCTCCCACGCCGTCACGAAGCGCACCGCCGCCGCGTGGCGATCCGCGCGCGCCTGACGCTGCGCGCGCCATGCGAGCACGCCGGCCACGATCGCACCCGCGACAGCGACGGCGGCAAGCCATCCCCACGCGATCCCGTGACCGCGACCGCCACCGAAATGCAGCCCGCGGCGGCGCCGGCCGGCCGAATGGCCACCGCCGGTGAGGACCGAACCGGTCCGTGACCCACCCCCCACACTCCGCACCCGACCGCGAGCCATGACGACACAGGGTGACAGCGCACCAGCGCGACGCGCCGGACGCGTGCGCGAGCGTATCCCGCAGCCCGACAACGGGTACGCCGCAGCCATGGAGCGCAACCCCTCATGACTGTTGAAGCACGACACCTGCAGGACTGGATCGGAGCCGAGGTACTCGACAGCTCCGGCGAGAAGCTGGGCAAGCTCGAAGAGGTCTACTTTCGCGAGACCGAGCCGCTGGCGGTGAGCATCCGCAGCGGCCTGGCCGGACGCAAGCACCACGCCGCCGCCCTGCGCGGCGCCACCGTCAGCCGCGACAGCCTGCACCTCGACGCCACCGCCGACGCGGTGATCGCGACCGACGGATCGAGCCTCGGGGCCGAGCAGCTGGCCATGCTCGCCGCCCATGACGAACGCCTGCGCGCCGTCCGGCCCGAGGAGCTCGAGGGCTGGAACGCGCGCGTGGAGCGCTTCAAGGCGCAGGCCGAGGCGCAGGCGGCCGCCGACAAGCTCGAGGCCGAGGCACAGCGCCGCGCCGCGGAGGAGGACGCCGCCGCCGCGAAGGCCCGCGACGCAGAGCTCGAAGCCGAGCAAGCGCGCGGCGCGCCGCGTAGGACGCCGAGCTACAGAAGCAGCAGCGGGCCCGCGAGGAGGCCGAGCAGCCCGGCTGACCGCGCGGCCCGCGCGCCGCCTCCAGCGCATGCGCAGCGCCGCGATCGGGCAGCACGACCCGGCCATGGCCGCTGAGCACGAACCGGACGATCACCCGCAACAGCCGGAGGAGGCGCCGGAGCCGCACGAGATGTTCGCGCGGACGCGTGAGGAGGGCGAGCGCCGCCTCACGCGCTCTGCGCTCGAGCTTGCGACGACGTCGTTCGTCGCGGGCTTCGACGTCGTGTTCGGCGTCATCGCACTGGCCGCGGCGACCGCGGCGATGGCGCCCCACTTCGGCCCCAGCGCCGCGCACTTCTTCGGCTCGCTCGCCTTCGGGATCGCCTTCATCTTCATCGTCGTCGGGCGCTCGGAGCTGTTCACCGAGAACTTCCTCGTCCCCGTGACCGCGCTGCGCCGCGGCAGGCTGTCCGCGCTGAAGCTCGCTCAGCTGTGGACGATCTCGCCGATCCTGAACATCGCCGGCGGGACGGCGCTCATCCTCGTCGTCAGCTCGAAGGGCGTCCTGCCCGAGGGCGCCGCCCCGGCGATCGTCGACGTCGCCGAGCACATCACCGAGCTGGGGCACTGGAGCGCGTTCCTCAGCGCCCTGACCGGCGGCGCGCTGATCACCGCGATGACCTGGATGGTCGAGGGCGTCGGCACGGTCGGCGGCCGGATCATCGTCGCCTGGGTCGCGGGCGCGCTGCTCGCGCTCGCGTCGTTCAACCACGTCATCGTCGTGACGCTCGAGCTGATCTTCGGCATGCGCTTCGGCGCCGACATCGCGATCGGCGACGTCGGGCTGAACTTCGTGATCGCCGTCGCCGGCAACATGCTCGGCGGGCTGCTGTTCGTCACGCTCACGCGCACGAGCCAGGCGATCGGCTCTGGCGACACCGACACGCCGACGGCGTAGCGTCCGCCGCGCGCGGCGTCCGCCGCTCACCCCGCGCTCTCCAGCAGCGCCGCGCCGAGCAGCAGCACCGCCACCGCGCCCGCGCAGCCCGCGACGACGGGCGCTCGCAGCGCGCCCTCGCGACGGGCGTCGAGATAGGCGGCGGCCGCCGTGCCCACGGCCAGCAGCTCGAGCACGTAGTGCCCGGGCGCGAGCCGCAGGAGCGGCTCGCCGTACGCGCCGAGGGCGACGGCCACGAGCAGGACGTTGCCGCCGAGCACGACGCAGACGACGACGTCGAGCAGCGGGCGCGCGCGCGGCCACCAGACGACCGCCGCCGCCGCGCCGAACGCGAGCAGGAGCGTGCGGGCGTTGTCGAGCCACAGCTCCGCGACCGGCACGCCGACCGGCCGCTCCGGCGTCAGCCCGAACCATGCGCGCAGCCTCGCGCCGCCGGCGAGCACGCCCACGACGACGGCCGCGAGCACCCCCGCCGCGAGCGCCGCCAGCGTCACGCGCCGGACGTCGCGCAACACGCTGCGCGCGGCTGTCATCTGCGACGGCTAGCGGTGCGGCGCCCGCGCCGGGACGTCGCGACTGTCGGAGCCCGCGGTGTGGCCGGTCTGCGCCAGCACGAGCGTGATCGCGAGCACGGCCACGGCGACGAGCTCCGCGTAGCGCAGCCGCGTCAGCGCGATCGCGCCGGCAACGAGCGCGGCGAGGAGGGCGAGCCGCCAGTTCGTGCCGGCGGCGAGCGCCGTGATGATCAGAACCGCGGCGGCCGCGGCGGCCAGCTCACGGGCCGTCGTGCGCTTCATCGTGCTCACCACGCTACGCGCCACGGTTGAACTCGCTGCTCATGAGCAGGCCGATCGCCCGGTCGGTCTGCTGACCGGGCCGCGCCCGCGCCGTGAGGTAGACGTGCGCGTCGGGCCACGACAGCTGCGCCTTCACGTCGAGACGGCGGTGCTGCCACTGCGACACGAGCCCCATCCGCGGCAGGTGGTCGACGACGCCGCCGACGCGCGGCCCCAGCGTCGTGCGCCGGCAGTCCAGCAGGTAGACGTCGAGATCCGTGATCGCCAGCACGAGCGGCTCGCTGCGGGCGCGCAGCAGCGTGGCCGGGCCACGCGTGCCGAGCTCGAGCACGATCGCAGCGTGCACCGGCCGGCCGATGCGCGCCTGTGCCGCGTCGGCCAGCGTCACGCGCGAGCGCTGCAGCACTCCCGGCATGCGCCGCCGTCGCGGCCGGTGCATCATCGCGCCACCGCGGCGACGGGCTCCTGCTCGGAAACACCGGGGCGCTGCGTGAAGAACACCGGCGGCAGCCCTGCGTGGATCAGCAGGCCCTGGCCGGCGCGCAGGCGCTGCAGCGCCTGCGCGGTCATCCCGTCGTGCTCGTCGGCGCCCTTGCCGAGCAGCCGCAGCAGCTCGTGGCGCGTTCCCTCGTCGGTGATCGACCCGAGGAACACCTTCGCCTGCGACATCGCCATGATCTCGGCCGCCGCATCCATCCCGAAGCGCTCGCGAAGCTGCGCGAGCGAATGCCAGACCGTCACGAAGCGGATGCCGATGTCGTAGGAGACCGACAGGATCTGGGGCAGCTCCTGCATCGGCGCGATCTGCGCCGTCTCGTCGAGCGCGAACAGCGCCGGGGGCGCGATGCGCCGCCGCTCGCGGGTCTCGAGCTGCGGTCGCGTAGTAGACGAACGAGCTGAGCATCGTCACCGTGAGCGGAGCCAGCAGCCGCTGGTGCTCGCGACCGGCGACGATGTAGATCGTGTTGGCGCGGCCGTCGAAGAAGTTCTCGGGCGTGATGCCGCTTCCCCGCCGCGCGGTCCGCGCGACCGCCGGGTGCCCGTAGGCCTTGAGCTGCACCTGGACCGCGCCGATGATCGAGTCCCGGCGGCGCTCGTTGCTCGCATACACGGCCTGCAGGCGCGCGCACGGGTCGATCGCCCCGGCGGCCCGCAGGATCTCCGCCGGCGTCTCGACGTCGCGGTCGCGCACCCAGCCGTAGACGTCGACGATCGTCCTGCTCGTGGTCAGCGCGGCCGCATGCAGCAGCGGGGCCGCGAGCTCCTGGGCGGCCTCGTCGAAGTACTCGGCGCTCTCGGTCTCGCCGAACGCGAGCGCGTGCCCGAGCCAGCGCGCGAGCGGTCAGCGCATAGGACCACTCCTCGCAGCCCTGCAGCGGATCCCAGCCGTCGCTGCGCTCGCCGAACGGGTCCCAGACGTAGGTCTCGCCCATCCGCGCGCGCCGCGCCAGCGTGCCGCGCACGACGTCGTCCTTGACCGCCGTCGTCACGACGGGGCCGGCGTGCTCGAGCACCGCGGGCATGATCAGCCCGGACGTCGTGCCGCTGTGCGGCGCCGCGATCGCGCAGATCTGCGCGTAGTGCTGGACGGCGATCAGGGCCGGCGGGTTGGCGATCGTCCCGACGATCACGCGCTCGGGCTGCGCACCCTCGACGACGAGCGCCCCCTTGACGGTCCGGTAGCGCCCGAACGCCTGCGGTCGCCGGCCGAGGAAGAGGTGATACCAGCGCCGGTCGGTGACCGTCTGGGCCATGCGCTCGGCGATCTCGCGCATCGCGGCGACGATCGTCGCCACGACGAAGACGAGCACGAGCGCGCTCGTGCTCCAGAACCCCCACCCGCCGGGCAGCAGGACCTGCACGTCGCGCGGGTACGCGGAGGCCGGATCGGCCGACCAGAACTCGTGCGACAGCGCGGCCCGCACGGCCTCCCCGAGAGCGAGCTGCGGGAGCACGCCGGAGTGCACCCAGCCGGCGACGATCGCGCAGACCCAGGCCATCATCGCGGCCGCGCCGATCGCGGCGATCGCGACGCCGATGAGGATGAGCAGCGCCTGCTCCTGCTGCTGCTTGGGGAGGATCCCGCCACGCCGGATCAGCCCTGCCCGGGGTCGTTGAAGAATCCGGCCAGCGACGTCAGCGCGGCGAGCATCCGCCGCTCGCCGAGCTCGACGTGCGCGCCGCTGACCCCGGGGCTGTCGGTCACGAGGACGAGCCGCTCGCAGCAGTCGTCGGCCAGCTGGCGCAGCTCGGCGGCCTGCTGGCGCGCGCCCGCGCCGTGACCCCGCCGCAGGCCGCGGACGACGAGCGCCTGGCGGGCGGCGAGCGCCGGCACGAGCGGGCCGGCCAGCAGCGTGCGCGCCCGCTGCGCCGCGCCGGGCCGGGCGACCGTGACCCAGATGACGTGCGTCGCGATCCGCAGCAGCTCGCGCGTGAGCGGGGCGCGCGCCGTTCCCGCGTCGATCACCGTCAGGCCGTAGCGCGGGCGCGCGGCGTTCATCAGCGCGATGACCGCCTCGTCGTCGACGGCCGGCGCTGCCGCCGGCAGCGCGGCGATGACGCGCAGCTCGCCGGCGCGCGCGAGCGTCCCGCCCTGGGGCGCGCGACCGACGGCGAACTCCGCCGCCAGCTCGCTCAGCGAGAGGGGCGACGTCACGCCTGCCAGCGCCGCGACGTCGCCGGCGGCGGCGTCGGTCTCGCACAGCAGGACGGTGGCGGAGCTCTCGTGCGCGGCCTGCGCCGCCAGGCCGTAGGCGAGCGTGCTCGTGCCGGCGCCGCCGTGCAGGCCGCAGACCACGACGACCGGGCCGCCGGGCCGCGAGAAGCGCAGCCCGGTCGCGTCCGGAGCCGGCCCGGGCCGTCCGGGCGCGGCGCGCGACGCTGTCGGGCTCGTCCGCGGCGGACTCGGCGGCGCGCGGGCTCGTCCGGGGCGGCCGCCTGGTCGGGTGCGGCCGGCTCGTCACGGACGGGATGCTCGTCAGCGGCCCCAAGCCGGTCGAGGTCAGGCGTGATCATGGGTTCTGTTCTCCGGTTGGGGGAAGCAGGGTCTGCACGCGCGCCGCCGGCGAACCGGGCGCCGCGGGCGTGTGCTGCCACGAGAGATGCAGGTGCGCGTTGGCCCCGGCGTGGGCGGGGTCGCCGTGCCCCGGATAGCCGTTGTACCCGATGAACCGGAACGGGCTGGGCAGCAGCCCGGCGCAGCCCGACGCGCCGCAGCCGGGATTCCAGCCGAAGTCGCGCGCGGCCTGAGCGGCGAGATCCCAGCTGCCGCCCGGGCCGGGCGAGAGGTCGATCCCGAGACCGAGCGGGTGCTCGCCGGCCCCCGCGTGACCGCTGAGCGCGAAGCAGTCGCCGGGGACGAGCCGGTAGCGCCGCATGATCGCGAGGACGTCGGGCACGATGCGCCGGTCGCAGAAGGCGTTCGTGCCCGGCACGGCCGCCAGCCAGCGCCCGGCGCCGGTGAGCCCCTGCGAGATCCCGGAGCCGGCCGGCAGGCCGCTGACGCCGATCGCGGCGCCGCGGTAGCGCTCGGCCCACTCCTTGACCTCGGCGACGTACCAGGTGGCGTGGTTGTAGGCGAAGATCGCCGCATCCCAGTCAGCCGGCGCTCCACTGGCCTGCAGGTAGCGCGCCGCAGCGGGGATCGCGTCCGCGGGGTCGAACGGACTCGTCTTGCCGTCATGGTTGCCGTCGACGCCGTAGGTGTCCCAGGTCGACGGCTTGCCGACGACGCTGAACTGCATCGGCCCGCTGCAGCAGCCGAAGCTGTTCACGCCCGCGCGGACGCCGGGCGCCGTCGAGCGGCCGTGGTTCGTCTCGACCTTGCCGATCGCCGCGAGGTACTCCCAGCCCACGGAGGCGCCCGCCGCCTGGTACACGCGCATGTACTCCGGCGGGATGTCGCGCAGCGCGAGCGGCGACGGCGCGTACTCCCCGACGGGGGCGGTGCCCGAGCCCGCACAGCCCGAGCATTCCCGCAGACAGCGCCGCCAGCAGGATCGGCAGCGCGATCACACCGAAGAGCACCCACATCAGCCAGCGTCGCTGCGACCACGCGAGGCCGGCGGCCCGCGATGCCGCCTGCCGCTGCCAGCGGCCCCGGCACCTATCGCACCTGACTGACGGCCCATCGGCGGCCCTGTCGTTCCAGCGTCAGCAGCGCCACGTAGCTGCTCTGGCCGTCGTCGATCTGCGCCATGAGGATGACGTGCCGGTCGTCCGTGACCCCCGAGACGCTGCACCGCCTTCACGCGCGGCCGTGCCTTCTCCGCGAGCTCCGGCGGCACGCGCGGCGCGTTGCGGGCGAGCGTGCGTCGCAGCTCCGGCGTGACGCTGCGGATCGAGTCGGCGTCGACGGCGCCCGTAGCTGTAGGGCAGGTAGCCCGCGAGGAACTGCCGCGCTGCGGCCGTCGCGGCGCGCACGGCGCTGCGCTGGGCCGCGCTGAGCGCGCCGGTCTCGGAGCTCTCGGTCCCCCCGGAGTCGGTCGTCTGCACCGGCGCGGGCAGGCGCGGTGCTCGTCGTGCCCGTCTGGACCGCCGTCGTCGTCGTGTCGCTGTAGACGCCGGCGCCCTTGGTGTACTCGTCGCCGCAGGCGCCGACTCCGGCGGCGCTCGCCAGGACGATCGCGGCCACGGTCAAGCGGCGAGCCACCACGCGCGGGTCCTCATCGCGCTGCCGCGTCGTCGGCGAGCTCCTGCAGCGCCGCCCAGGCATCGCCGTCGTGCTGGGCCAGCGCGGCGCTGCGCCGGGGCACGTCGCGCCCCGGCTCGCTCGTCGCGAGCCAGTACTCCAGGCCGCCGAGGCGCAGGCTGACCTCGCCGCGGCCGCGAGCGCCGTTGATCCAGTAGGCGCGGCTGTAGCGCCCCTTGGCCGTCTTCAGCCGGCTGATGAGCCGCACCTCGGTGTCCGACAGGCCGAGCGTGTCCTGCAGGTAGCGCAGCTCCTCGATCGACTGCTGGAAGAAGAGCTTCATGTTCGCCGAGCGCAGCAGCGGCCGCCCGTACTCGTTGTCGAAGTCGCCGAGGTGCTGGCTGATCGCGAGCATGAACAGGCCGAGGTGGCGGCTGCGGCGGGCGAGATCGTTGAAGAACTCGCCGGTCGCGCGCCGCTGCACGAGCTTCCACGTCTCGTCGCTGAACAGCGCGTCGCCGGGAAACAGCGGCGCCGGGCCCGTCGTGGCTGAGGCGCTCGGCGCGGCGGCGCTCGACCTTCGCGACCGTGTGCTCGAGCGCGATGAACATCGCGGGCACGAGCTGGTTGCGCGCCGGGCGCGTGTCGAAGACGACGAGCGGCGCGTCGTCGGGGACCGTCGTGTGCCGATCGACGAGGTAGGCATCCTCGCCGTCGCCGACGTAGCGGCTGAGGCGGTCGGCGAGGCTGGCGAGCGTCGCGGAGCGATCGGTCTCGCCACCGGCGGCCTTGCGCTCCTCGGCGTGCTGGCGCTCGAGCTCGACGCGCAGGTCGCGCTCCAGCGGCGTGCGCCCCTCGCGCGCGCAGCGGTTGTAGACGCCGCGGATCGCCTCGCTGAGCAGGTTGCGCTCGCGCTCGGAGATCTCGTAGCGATCCGAGCCGGCGTGGTGGTCGCCGACGAGCAGCTCGTGCAGGTCGCGCAGGAACGCGATCTTCTCCGGCCCGACGCGCCGCACGTCGGGCACGTCCCAGGGGTTGATCGTCGCGTGCGTGTCGCCGCCGCCGATCGACAGGTGCGCGGCGCCGGGCACGAGCTTGGTCGAGCAGCTCCCAGTGGCCGCTGCGGTCGAGCACGGTGACCGTCGGGCCGTAGGGCAGCAGCCGCGCCGCGGTGACGATGCCGAACATCGTCTTGCCCGAGCCCTGCAGGCCGTTGGCGAGCATGAGGCCGTTGATGAACGTGCGATCCCAGGGGTTGAGGTTCTCCAGCGTGTGCACGCCCTCGGCGAAGAAGAACGGCATCCCGTTCGGGCTGCCGCAGCTCGGGCCGACGAGCGGGATCGTGTCGCCGACGTGGCGGCTGACGTACTTCTTCGTGCGCCGCGCGACGTCGCGGCCCAGCGGCAGCGTCGACAGCCAGAGGTCCTTCTGCATGAAGCCGCCGAACTTCGCGTCGGCGTCGGCGGCGTCGCGCAGCGCCGCGACGGCGCGCTCGGACGCCTCGGCGAGCTTCATCGGGTCGGGCAGCGGGCCGCGCTCGCGGACCGTCTGGTAGATCGCGACGTCGTAGACCGACGAGCGCTGGCGGCCGCGCAGCTCCTCGAGCAGCTCGCGCGTCTCGTCCTCCTGGGCGAGCATCTCCTCGTCGGGCACCTTGCGCCGCGCGCGCACGCCCTCGTTGACGCCGTGCAGGCGCCGGCGGCGGTTTCTCGCGCGGCGGCGCTCCAGGCGGCGGTCGAGCGCGTGCACGTGAACGCTCAGCGCGAACGGCCGGTCGATCTCCATCGCCTGCAGCAGCCAGCCGAACTCCGTGAAGTCGGGGATCGAGGAGACGTACAGCACGCGCTCGAGATCCTGCTCGACGCGGATGAAGCGGCTGTCGTCGAGGTCGACCGGCGAGGCGGCGATCTGCTCGCGCAGGCGGTGAGCCGCAGCGGCGGCGGTCTGCGCGTCGCCGAGCTCGTCCAGCGTGCCGATGACCTCCAGGCGCGGGAGATACCCGGTGCCGACGCTCGACGGATTGAAGCGCCGAAACAGCAGCTCGGCGACCTCCGGCCCGGCGAGCAGCTGCGCCGACAGCTCGAGCGCCTCGAGGTCGCTGATGATGTTGTCGGTGTGCACGAGCGACTCGCGCAGCGCGCGCTGGTGATCCTCCAGGCCGCGGGTCAGCGGCGCGCGCGGCAGCCTGCGGCGGTTGCGCGGCCGCAGCGCCTCCCAGTCGACCTTCGCGACCGGGCTGGCCGGCACGTACGGCATGACGACGTACGTCCGGAAGCGCACGGCGGCCTGCTCGGAGGCGTGCGCGATGAGCGACTGCTCGTGTGCCTCGGCCAGCCTGCGCAGCGCGACGGCGCGCTTGGGCGGCTGGCGCTCGAGCGAACGCTCGACCTCGTCGCGCGTGACCTTCAGCACGTCGCCGAGCAGCACCGGCGACGCCTCGACGTAGAACTGCAGCGACTGGCCCGGGCGCAGCCGGCCGGCCATCGCCGCGAAGCCCTCGCCGACGCGCTGCTGCTCCTCGGTGCCCATCACGCGCGGGTTGCGCGGCGTCACCTCGACGAAGCGCACGAGCGCCCCCTCGCCGGTGACGAGCACCCCGCTGCGGTCCAGCGCGACGACGTCCAGCAGCGCCCCTGCTGCAGGCGGCGGCTGGCTGCTCGCAGCCCGCCGCTGACCGATCACACGTCCCACGCGCCCTCGAGCTGACGCCGCGCCGACGCGACGTCCTCGGGTGACCGCGACGAGCGGATGCTGCTCGCCGCCGGCCTGCGACGACGACGTAGCCCGCCGTCGCGCTCGCCGCGCACCCGGCAGGTAGTGCTTGTCCTCGCGCGCCCAGCGATACAGCGACGAGATCGTCTCCGTCATCGCGACGTCGAACCCGCTGACCGCGTAGGACAGCGCGATCGGCAGGCCCGCCAGGAACAGCGCACAGCCCCATCGTCACCCCCGGCGGCAGCGGCGAGAGGTACAGGCCGAAGACGATCGCCACGAGCGTCGTGCCCGACAGCGCGGCGTACTGGCCGACCGTCAGCCCGCTCAGACGCAGCGGATCCTCGAGGTGCTTGTAGGTCTCGTTGCGCGCCGCCGCGGCGGCGGCGCTCTCCTCGCTGCCGGTGTTCGCCATCGGCCGGGTGCTCATATCAACGCACCTTCGCGATCGAGCGTACGTAGCCGGCGTTGCGGACATGCGCCACGCCGCGGCTGATCCCCGGCGAGATTCCGGCCTTCATGCCCTGCTGCAGGACGGCGAACGGCAGCCGGAAGGCGATGATCAGCGCCGCCAGCGTGACGAGCGGCGCCAGCACGGAGTTGATGACGTCACCGTTGTTGCCGGGGAACATCGCATCGGTGCTCAACACCGCGAACGTGCCGAAGCACACCGCCCACAGGATCGGGAAGATGAGCAGGGCGAACATTGCCTGCAACAGGCTACGCAACGCCCAGCTGGTCTCCTCGATCGGCCACACCGCGATCGCCAGCGGCGACAACACGAACAGCACGGCCAGCAGCGCCGTCACGATGACCTTGACGACGAGCAGGATCAGCGCCATGACGATCGCGGCGAGCCCGATCAGCATCGCGATCCCGCCGCCGCTGAAGCGGCGCCGTGCTCAGCGTGCCGACGAGGCCCTTGCCCAGGCCGTCGCCGACGACGGGGTTGACGACGAGCGCCGACGTGAACGCGTTCACCGCCCGCGACATCTGGTCGAAGACGACCGGGAAGATCAGCAGCATCGCGATCGCGCCGGCGCTGCGAACGAACCCCTGAGGGCCTCGTAGGCGCCGCTGCCGCTGTAGCTCGACAGCCAGTAGCGCAGCGAGGCGATGACGAAGCTCAGCGCGAGGATGCCCCACGCGCCACCGGTGACATACGCGCGGTAGTTGTTGAGCTGCGGGAAGGCGCGCTGGTCGGTCAGCAGCGGGATCGACAGCAGCAGGTTGACGAGATGGCGGCCGAGCTGGTCGAGCTGGTCGCCGAAGATGAACTGCAGGATCGCCTTGAACCCGTCGACGACCCACTGCGTCGGATCGAGGCTCGGCAGGCTGCCGCCGCCGGGCAGCAGGTCGATCGGGTTGAGGTCGGGCAGCGCCGACGCGGGCTGCGGCACGGCGATCGTGCCCGCGACGATCAGCACCAGCGCGGCGCACCACGGCGACGTGGCCAGGGCGCCCGAGCACACCTTGGGCGGTCGGCAGGCGCCAGCGCCGCGTGGCGAACCGTCTCACGCCATGATCCCCTTCGCGAGTAGCACGATGCCGACGCCCACCGCAGTGCGAGCCAGCCACGTCGTGCCGTCCGGGTTGCCGGCGATCAACATGCCGCCGGCGGCAATCAGCCCGAGTGCACCGGCCGGGATCGCGAGATAGATGACGTAGGTCGCGAGATTGTCGAGGAACTTCGATACGTCAGCGAATCCGTTGGTGCCGCTCGTACCGCCTGCGGCCGTGCGCAGCGCGGCCATCGGCGCCGTGCAGGCCGCCACCATCGCGGCCAGCATCAGGGCGTTTGCGAGCCTCCTGATGTTTTCCGTCATGCGTCTCCCCTTCAGCGTTGAGTTGGTGGTTGACCGCCTGTGCCGCCCTTGTCCGGGCAGTCGCCACCGGCAAGCGCGCCGCCGGCAAGCATCGCGATGACGACGAGCGCCACGAGCGCGCCGACAAGCGCGATGGCGACGCGCGGCCGCTCGAGCAGCCCGTTCATCGCAGCCCCTCGCCGATCGCGGCCGCCAAGCGCTTCAGCGGCACCCGCGTGCTGCGGTCGAGGCTTTCCAGCTTGTACGTCCCCTGATCGAGCATCACGCGCAGGCGCTGGTCGTAGGGCAGCACCACGCGCTCCTCGAGCGAATGACGCGCGAAGTGCTGCTCGATCGCCGACATGTCGCCGGCGCCCTCGGGGCGCGGGTTGTTGAGCACGAGCGTGCTGCGCCGCGGCAGCCGGACCTCTTCGTCGGTCAGAACCTTCGCGACGTTGTTGGCGGCGACGAAGTCGGGCGTGGCGAACACGACCGCCTGGTCGGCGACGCGCAACGCCCACTCCTGCAGGTCGCCGATGCCGCCGGCGCAGTCCATCAGCACGACGTCGGCGCCGCGCAGCAACCCCAGCGCGCGCTCATAGTGCTCGGGCGCCAGCGCCCGCATCTCCGCCCGCGTCGACGGCGCGCCGAGGATCAGCAGGCCGTCGTCGAGCGTCGACAGGTACGGCCGCAGCTGCGGCGGATGCGGAGCCTCGTCGAAGTCCGCGAGCAGATCGCTGAGCGTCTTGGAGGAACGGCGCGAGTCGGGTGCGAGGTCGACCGCCGGCCCATAGTCGCGGTCGGCGTCCATCAGCACGACGGTGCCGCAGCGCGCCGTCGACAGCAGGCCGCCGACCGCCCGCGCGACGGTCGTCTTGCCGACGCCCCCGCGCGGACCGACGAAGACGATGAGGTTCGTGCGCGACGTGCTCGGCAGCCGCTCCAGGCGCCGGTCCTCGGCGTACTCGGCAAGCTCGGCACGCGACGTCAGCGAGTCGTTGATCCACGTCCACATGCGCCGCAGCGGCGAGGTCGTCTGATGGTGGACCTCGTTGCGCAGGATCGGCCGCGGCGGACGCGGAACGCCGTCCGGGGAGAGCTCGGGCTCCTCGACCCTCGGCCGCACGGGCGCGGCCTCCGAGCGCGGGAGTCGCTTGGCCCGCGGCGGCTGCGACGCGCGCGCCTTGCTCAGCACGTCACGCAGGTTGCCGCTGCCAGACCGCGGCGGGGAGGTCGGCGTACCGCAGCGCGCGGGAGCCGTTGGGCGGGCTCACCGGACCTGCGGTTCAGCGGAAGGGGTCGCTCGTCGCGGTCTTCCGGGATGCGGTCACCTGGCCGACCAGGGGCCGCCTCGGTACCAGCATCAGTGGAGTCGGAGAAGAAGTCGTCCTCCGGACGCATCACAGTCCCTCCGCCATGCGCGCGATTGTCACCGCTGCCGCGGCATCGCCGCGGCATTGTTTTTTTGACTCATGTGGCAACGGTTCCCTTCCCTTGAACCTGCCAATTCGGATGTCTGGATACGCCAGAGAGGCCGCAAAACGGCCGCGCCGGACGGGCCAGACCCATGGAAAGATAACGCACGCAGGGGATCGTAGGTAAATGGATGTAAATGCCCAAGCCGCGGTCAGTCGCGCCCGCGGGCGGTGCCACCATACGCGCCGACGTCCGCGAGAAACGCCAGGACGACGACGAACCACTCGAAGCCGGTGACGTCATGCGTGCCGACGTCCCACATGACCGCGTACGCGAGCGTGGTCCACGGCAGCAGGAAGAATCCGATGAGCGGGAGCAGCACGCTGTCGAAGGCCCGGCCGAGGACGTTGCTGAACAGCCAGATCGCGACGAGCGCCAGCCGGGGCGAGATCAGCGCGAGCAGGACGGCCAGGCAGGGCATAGGAAGCTGAACGCTACGCCGTTTGGCAGATCGGGGCCGGCTCGTGCGCGCGGCTTGCGCGACCTACGAACGGCAGAGCGCGAAGCGCCGGCGCTCAGCGCAGTCCCAGCCTCGTCTCAGGCGCCGCACGCGGGCACCGCGCACCGTGCGGTCTAGCTCAGATCGCGCTTTCGCTTCTCGGCGATCTTCTTGCCGTCCTTCTGGTCGCGAAGCTTCTTGGCGGCCTTGTGCGCCTGCTCGTTTCGCTCGGCGATCTGCTTCGTCAGCGCCTCGAAGGCAGCCTTCGACGTCGACCGGCCGGGACCGGGCTGCTGAAGTGGTTTGTCACTCGCCATTCGCACGGCTCCGGCAACGTGCATGGAGTGATACTGCGGGAGTGCCGATGCGGCGCTCCTCACGACTTGGGCTGGAGGCTTGGGTCATGACCGACCCTTTCGATGGACGCCCGAGGCACTGAGGCTAGCGCCTACGGCCCGACCTGCGCCGCGCGCTTCCCAGGCGCTTCGTCGATCCGCCGCGTGAGCGAGCCCTGAGCGATCTGCGGCCCCGGCAGGCCGAGCGCAGCCGCGACAGCGGCCGTGGCCGTGGGCGGTTGGGGATCAGCCGCCCGAGCTCGAACGCCCACACCGCGGGACCGTCGAGCAACCCGAGCAGCGCGGCGTCCCGGTCGCCGCGCGCGGCGGCGAATGCGCCGTGCGCAGCGCGGCGGACGCTCCACCAGGCCAGGCCGGCCCAGCGCCGGCGCGGCAGCGCGCCGGGCCAGCGCCGCGCCAGCCAGGCCGCGCCGGCGCCGTGGCGCGCGCGCTGGGCGAGCATGCGCGGCACGGTCTGGCGATTGTGGTGCACGACCGCGGCGCCGGCACGGCGCTCGAGCTCCCAGCCGGCTGCGCGAACGCGGAAGCAGAGGTCGGCGTCGCCGCCCGATCGCAAGCGCTCCTCGAACCCGCCGACCGAGACGAACGCGGCAGCGGCGCACGGCGGCGTTGGCCGTCTGCGCGAACGCCCAGCCGTCGTGCGCGAGCGTGATCTCCTGGCTCATCGAGGACTTCAGCCACGCGTAGCGCGCGGCGGCGGTCGCGCTCGCCTCCTCGTCGACGACCGTGCCGGCGAGCACGCCCACGCGCTCGCCCGGGACGCGCGCGAAGTAGCGCTCGAGAAGGTCCGGCGGCGGCAGGACGTCGGCGTCGAGGAAGACGACCCAGGGTGCGGTCCCCTGGGCGACCGCGCGGTTGCGCGCGTGGTAGGAGGTCTGCAGCTCGCCGGCGCCGATGATGCGCACGTGGTCGTGCGCCGCGTCCCGCGCCCCGGGCCGGTTGTCGGCGATCGTGACGGTGTCGCCAGGCTGCAGCACGAGCCCGCGCAGCCGCATCGCCACGCGCTCGAGCTGCTCCTGCGAGCCGCGAAACGGCAGCACGACATCGACCGAAGGGCGCCCGCTCACGGGCTGCAATGTACGACGCAGCCGCTGCACCGCGCAGGTGTTGCCATACTTGCCGTCCGACTTGGGGGCGTAGCTCAGTTGGTTAGAGCGCCGGCCTGTCACGCCGGAGGTCGCGGGTTCGAGTCCCGTCGCTCCCGCTCCCCCGAAGATCCAGCCAGCCCGCACCGTTCGCTCACGCCGCGGATTCGTCGGCACACCGCCAGCCGGAACACAGCTTGCCCACAGCGTGCCCGGTCGCCACGTGCGGACTGGCTTGACACGCGGGATAGCTTCGCTGAGTTGTCGGGGGTGAGCACGAAGGCTGCGGGAACTCGCTGCTGAACGCCGGGTTCCACGCGCGCGTCTGCGCCCTCACCTTGCGGCGGCCGGGCGGTAGCGGTGATCTGATCGCGTCGGGATGGGGGACGGGATGACGGTGGTGCGGGGAGCTCGTGGGGTCTGGTTGGCCGTGTCGGCGGTGGTGCTGCTGGCGCTGGCCGCCTCGGGGTCGTGCGGCCTGCGCGGGCTGACGCGCGGATCGCCACCGGCGGTGTCGGGCGGTTCGGCGGCGCCATCGATTGGGTCGAGTGGGGAACCGCGGGGCAGCCGATCCCGACCACCGGCTCCTACACGCGCAGCAGCACCGACCTCGATCGGCGGCGTGGAGCTCGCCGTCACGTGCTCGCTGGCGAACGTCACCGGGCCGCAGCCGCAGGCGTACCGCCCGGGGACCTCCGACGGCGACGCGCTGGACGACCTCTACAACATCGGTGGCGCCAACGCCGCGAACACGTTCGTCAACGCGGTCAGGACGACCGGCACGGTGAGGTTCGGCGTCTCCTGCACGGCGACGCTGGGCGGCAAGCCGTTGCAGCTCAGCGGCCTCGTCTTCGCCGATGCCGAGCACTCATCCGCCGCCTCGGAGCACGTGCAGGCGGCCGTCCCCTCAAGCGCAACGTGGCGGATCATCGACCGCTTCCGGACGCCGGGCTGCACGCAGCCGGCCCACGCGACCCGGACCGACAACGGCGCCGCCGACACGCTGCTCCTGACCGGCTCGGCCCCGCTCTGCAAGACCGGGCCCGCGGCCGTCGCGTTCGCCGACGGAGCGACGAGCGCCACCATCACCGCCGTCGGGGAGTCGGCGGTGGCGATCGGCGTCGTCGTCACGTTCGACGGCGGCGACGCCCCCGCCGGCTACGGCGAAGCCGCGCACGCGTTGCAGTACCCCTTCGCGGGCGGCGAGCTGCCCATCGGCGGCTCCAACGGCGTGTCCGAGCCGTTCGCGCTCGCCACCGCCGACCAGCCGTCGCCGCGGCTGGGCACCTCCGTCGACCCCGGCGGGTCACCCTCGCCCGACGCCGAAGGCGACGACGTCGCCGGTGGCGAGGGCGCGTTCGGCGCCGCCGACGACGAGACCGCCGATCCCCCCGCCTCGATCAGCGTCACGCGAAACCAGACCTACACCCTGCCGGGGATCCCGTGCAGCGGCCCGGGCACCGTGGCCGCCTGGATCGACTTCAACGCCAGCGGGACGTTCGACCCCGCGGAGCGCTCGCAGAGCGCGCTGTGCGTCGGGGAGTCGGTCGCGCTGACGTGGGAGGTACCGGGTGACATGCAACCCCAGAGCAAGAGCTTCATGCGCCTGCGGATCGCCACGGCGCCCGGCGACGTCGCCAACCCGACCGGCCTTGCGTCGACCGGCGAGGTCGAGGACCACGCGCTGGCGATCAACCGGCCCTGCGCCGGCCGCGCCCGGCACGCGCCCGTCCGGCACGGCGATCCTGCCGCTGACGTGCAGCGGCCGCTCGATCGCGCTGCTCGACGTACACCGCGCCAACGATCGCGTCGAGGTGTCGGGAGTCGCCCGCACGGCCTACCGCGGCCGCCGCGCCGCCATCCGCGCGCTCGGGACGAACACCCGGGGCACGGCGACGATCCAGCCCGACGGCAGCTTCACGACGACCCTGCGGCTGCCACCCCGCCGCCTGCGGGCGACGACCCGCTACCAGGCCACCGTCGCCGGCAGGCGCAGCGACGCGCTGAAGCTCGTGCGCCGGCTGACGATCGTCAGCCGCCGCACGTCGGCCGCCGGGACGCGCGTCACCGTCCAGGTCTCACGCGCCAAGCGCCGCCAGACCGTCACGATCAGGCGCCGGCTGACCTGCACGAGGTACACGCGCCCTGGCGACGGTCCACACCACGCGCGCCGGGCGCTTCACGGTCGACCCTGCCGCCACCCGCGGCTGCCCGAGCCGATCGCCTACTACCGCGCCACGGCGAAGCTCGACCGCGGGCGCACGTACACGCTCACGATCGCCGTGCGCGCCACGACGGCACGAACGGCTCCGCAGCCACGACGGCGCGAACGGTGAGGACAGCGCTCGCGGGCAAGCGGACGGCGCCTGCCGCGTCACCCGACGTCCGACAGGATCGCGAGGACCTCGTCCATCGACGAGAGGAACGCATCGACCACGCTGGGATCGAAGTGCGATCCGCGCTGCTCCGTCAGCCACGTGACGGCCTGCTCCACCGCCCACGCGGGCCGGTAGACGCGATCGCAGGTCAGCGCGTCGAAGACGTCGGCGACCGCGGCGACGCGCCCCGCGAGCGGGATCTCCGCGCCGGCGAGCCCGTGCGGATACCCGCTGCCGTCGAACTTCTCGTGGTGGGTCCGCGCGATGACCGCAGCGAGATCGAGCAGGCTGCTGCGAGAGCCGCGCAGCATCTCGTAGCCGGCCTCGGCGTGGGTCTCGACCGTCAGGCGCTCGTCGGATGACAGGGGCCCGGGCTGCAGCAGGATGGCGTCGGGGATCGTGAGCTTGCCGACGTCGTGCAGCATGCTGGCGAGCGCAAGCGATTCGGCGTGCAGCCCGAGCTGCCGGCCCATCAACGCGCAGTAGCGGCTCATGCGCTGCAGGTGCCCGCCGATGCCCGGCTCGCGGTGCTCGGCCGCCTTCGCCCAGCGACGGATCGACTCCCCCTGGAGCATGCGGCCCTGCCCGGCGGTCGCCTCCAGTCGCTCCAGCGTCTGCGAGAGCGCGCTCGTGCGCAGCTCGCACGATGCGCTCGAGGTTCTCGCGTCCCGCCCGCTCGCGTGCCTCGACCTCGCGCCGGCGCAGCGCGTTCATCACGCCGATCAGCACCTCCGTGCGGCGGACCGGCTTGCTGAGGTACCCGTACGCGCCGTAGTCCATGGCGACCTTCGCGAGCGCCGGATCCTCGAGCGCGCTGATCAGCAGCGTCGCGGTCTGCGGGTGCTCGGTGAACACGTAGCGAATGAGGTCGACGCCCGTCTCGCCCGGCATGCTCACGTCGCTGAGCAGCAGCGCGATCGTGTCGTGTTCGAGCGCGTGGCGCGCCTCCGGCGCGCTCCCGACGTCGCGCACGTCGTAGCCGGCGTCCGAGAGGATCCCGGCAAGCGCGCAGCGCACCGACATGTCGTCGTCGACGACGAGGATGCGTCCCGCCGGCACGGCCACCAGCTCGGTCCCGGCGGGTCCGGCCTCGGCGGGTGCGGTCTCCCCGGGCGGGGTCTCCCCGGCTCGGTCTCCCCGGCGCGGTCTCCCCGGGCGCGGTCTCGGCTTCCTCCGCGCCGGCCCGCTCGCCGCCAGGGCGACGACATGGCCGTCGAGCTCTCCGCGCAGCGCGCTGACGCACTTGGCGAGGTGCTCGTCGTCGGCCAGCACGGGGCTCGGCCGCCGCGCGAATCGCAGCTCCAGCTCGCCCGCCAGCTCGGAGCCGCGGGGCAGGCCGAACGTCCCGAGCGCGCCCACGAGCTTGTGCGCATCGCTCTCGGCGCTGGCGCGCAGCGCCTCGTCGAGGCTCCCGGCGAGGATCGCCGCGACCGCCTCCTCGAGCGTCTCCAGGCGCGCCTGGAACTCGTCGCGGTTCTTCTCGAAGATGGCCCGCAGGCCGGCCGACAGGTCGGTCATGCGCCGTCGTCGCTCCTGGCGAGGATGGCGTCGACCTGGTCGCTGAGCAGGGTCGGATCGAAGGGCTTCGTGAGAACGCCGGCGACGCCGAGGCTCGCGAAGCCGCCATGGTCGTCGCTCTGGGCCCTCGCCGTCAGGAGGATCACCGGGATGTCGCAGGTCTGCGGATCGCGCCGCAGCCGCTCGAAGGTCGCCGGCCCGTCGATGTCGGGCATCATGACGTCGAGCAGGATCGCGTCGGGGTGCTCGGAGCGCGCGAGCGCGATGCCCTGATGGCCGCTCGTGGCGCTCGAGACCCGCCAGCCGCCGATCGCCTGCAGGCTGAGGCTCACCACCTCGCGGATGTCCGGCTCGTCATCGACCAGCAGAATGTGCTTCTGGCTCATGGCGCAGCTCCGGCGTTCGGCCCTGGGCGAGGTTCATGACGCGCCGTTCGAGCTCCTCGGACGTGCTCTGGCGCTTGGTCAGGAAGTGGGTGATCGATCCGAGGATCAGGCGCTCGCGATCGGCGTCCTCGAGATCGCCGGCCGTGTACACGACCATGGGCACCGCGCTCAGGCGCTCGTGCAGCCGAGCCAGTCCGCTACGCCGATGCCGTCGATGTCGGAGAGGCCGGCGTCGACGACGAGCAGGTCGGGCAGCATCGCCTCGCAGCGCTCGATCGCCTCCGGCCCGTCCGTCGCCGCGTAGCTCTCGACGCCGTGGCGCTCGAAGGTCGCGCCCAGACGGCCGGCGACGACCGGGGTCTCCTCGACGAAGAGCACCCGGAAGACGTCGTCACGCGAGCCGGCATCGTTTTCGCACACGAGGACGGACGGCCCCAGCCCGCCCTCGACGCGCGGCGCATACGGCTCGGATTCGCCCAGCGGCGCGGGCACGACGAACGAGAAGGTGCTGCCCTGGCCCGGGATTGCTCTGCGCCCAGATCCGCCCCCCGTGGAGCTCGACGATGCTGCGGCAGATCGCCAGCCCGAGTCCTGTGCCGCCCTTCTCGCGCGAGTCGGACGCGTCGACCTGCTGGAAGCGCTCGAAGATCGTCTCGAGCCGGTCGATCGGGATGCCGCGCCCGCGGTCGGTGACGCGAAACACCATCTCGCTGTCGCGGCGCTCGGACGTGATGCGCACGGTGCCGCCGCGCGGCGAGAACTTCACCGCGTTGCCGATGAGGTTCGTCAGCGTCTGGATGAGCCGGTCGGCGTCGGCGGGGAACGTCTCCGGCGCGGCGTCGATGGCGAGCGTGACGCCGGCTTCGCGCGCCACCGGCATGACCGCGTCGGTCGCGCGGGCGATGAGGTGCCCCGCATCGCAGCGCGTCACGCGCAGATGCATCTCCCCGGAGTCGATGCGCTCGACGTCGAGGATGTCGTTGATCAGGCGCACGAGGCGATCGGTGTTCTCGACGGCGATCTGGATCATCCGCCGGCCCTGCTCGGGCAGCGGTCCGAGCGCGCCGCTCTCGAGCAGGCCGAGCGAGCCGCGGATCGACGTCAGCGGGGTGCGCAGCTCGTGGCTGACGACGGCGGTGAACTCGTCCTTGACGCGTTCGATCTCCCGCCGGTCGGTGGCGTCGCGCAGGACCACGACCGCGCCCTTGATGCGGTTGCCGTCGACGATCGGCGTGCTCGTGTACTCGACCGGGAAGGCGGTGCCGTCCTGGCGCCAGCAGACGTCGTGGTAGCAGCGGTGGATCGCCCCGTCCACGAGCGACGCGAGCATCGGGCACTCGGCGGCCGGGTACGGGCTGCCGTCGACCTTCGTGTGAAGCACGAGGCGGTGCAGCAGGCGCCCGGCCAGCTCGTCGGGCGAGTACTGCGTCATGCGCGCAGCCGCGGGGTTGGCGAAGGTGACGATGCCGTCGGCGTCGATGCCGAAGATGCCCTCTCCGGCCGCGTCGAGGAGCATCTCGTTCTGCAGCAGCAGCTCCCGGCCGCTGGCGACCGTACGCATGTCACTGAACGTCGTCGCCGTGCGCACGAACGCGGCGACGAGGGTCAGCGTCGCCAGGATGAGCGCGACGTCGTCGATCTGGTGCCAGTGGTCGTAGGCCGTCAGCGACAGGCCGACCACCGCGAAGGTGATCGTCGTGCCGAGCGCGCCCCAGCCCGGCGTCCCGACGCGCGCCGTGAGGGTCGGCTTCTGCCAGGCGGCGATCGCGATCAGGAGCATGAGCGCCGGCCACGACACCGCCAGCAGCGGCCCGGGCTCATACGTTCCCGAGGCGGCCTGGTAGCGATAGGCGATGTCGACCGCGGCCTGCACCACCCAGGCGGCGCCGAGCATGCTCCAGATGCGGCCCGGGCGCCGGTTGCTGTTCGCGAAGACGCCGAGCAGCAGGACGATGATGACGACGTCGCAGAGCGGATAGGCAAGGGTGGTCGCGACCGCGGCGGCGCCGCCGCCGGTGCTGGCGACGATCGGCTTGACGAGCAGCGCGGCGGCGATCGCGGCGATCGCGAGCCCACCGACCGCCGCGTCGATCCACACGCTGGCGCGGAACGTCGCGTGGCCGGCTCTCAACAGCGCGCACAGGCCCACGAACGAGGCGCCGTAGTAGCTCAGCAGCAGCGCGTCGGCGAACGACGGAAGCGGCGGGGACGCCACGCCGCGCAGCGCGGCGTAGTAGTAGACGGCGCCGCCGCCCCAGCACGCCATCCCGATGCCGCATGCCGCCCACGCCAGCCGCTGATCGCGCACGAGCACCGCGCGCAGCAGACACAGCGCGGCCGGCGCGAGGAACAGCGTCAGGAACAGCCGCGTGTACGCATCGCCGAGCGGGTCTCCCGGGCCGCCCGCGGCAGCAATCACATAAACGGTGAGTGCGATCGCGCCGGCGATCCAGAGCAGTCGGACGGCCGATCTGGTGAGAACGGAGAACGACGCCAGTGACAGCATGTGGCTCGCAGAGCGCGAGGCGTCGCGCGCGGCGCCAATGCAGGGAGCTTGATCTGGGTCCTCTCCGTGGGTGAGGCCTTGTCGGCAGGCCACGACGTCTGGCGGCCTGCGCTGAGGGACGGTACGTACGCAGCGCCGTCGACTTCGGCCCGCGAATGAGTGGTGGTACCTGTGTGGAAGTACCTGGAATGCGAGGCTAGCAGGGCTCCTGGCTGCCCTGGACGCATGATCCGGTCGCCCCGGTATCGGCCTTGACCGATGAGTTTTGACGCTTCGATTGGTCTTCAGTGCAAAACCACCCGCGAGGAGCGCCATGAACGAAGCACCGCCCACGGACGGCGTCGAGCCGCGACGGGAGGAGCGCGCGTAACGCCGCGCGACCCGCACCCCATGGATGTTCCGCCCGCACCCCCTCCCGAACCGACCACGGGCCTGCTCGTCGTCGCCGCGCCGATCGGCGACGGCGATGTGGCGATGCTCTGCGAGCGCCTGCGCGCCGTGGTCGGTACGAGCGACGCCGAGGTCGTCGTCTGCGACGTCGGCGCGCTGCCGGCGAACGCCCGCGCGATCGAGGCGGTGGCTCGCCTGCAGCTCACCGCGCGCCGCCTCGGGCGCCGGATCCGGCTGCAGCGCGCCTCGCGCGAGCTCGAGCAGCTGCTCGCGTTCGTCGGCCTGGCCGACGTCGTCGCGGTCGGTTCCGGGCTACGCGGGCGAAGCCGGCACGCCGAACAGCGGAAACATCCGTGCCGTGTCGAGGAACGAGTTGATGGCGACGATCCGCCCGCCTGAGATGTCGATGACCTGCAGCGCCCACGGCTCGTAGCTCCCGCCGGGGCCGCTGGACCGGTACTGCGCGAACGCCGGCGCGCCGTTGGCGAGGATCGGCACGAGCTTGGAGCCGCGACAATGCCGGCCGGTCGTGAGGTACCACTCGCGCAGGACGTCGCGGCCGCACAGCCACAGCTCGTAGGGCGGCATCGACAGCGTCGCGTCCTCGTGCAGCAGGGCGACGAGCGCGTCGATGTCGAACTCCTCGAAGGCGTCGAGATAGCGCTCCAGCAGCGCCTTGTCGTCGGCGTCCATCGGCGGCGCCGGATCGCTGACCGTCACGTCCCTGTCGGCGAGCGTCGCGCGCGCCCGCTGGAGTGCGCTGTTGACCGACGCGACGCTCGTGTCGAGCAGCTCGGCGACCTCGGTCGCCTGCCAGCGCAGCACCTCGCGCAGGATCAGCACGGCGCGCTGGCGCGCCGGCAGGTGCTGCAGCGCGGCGATGAAGGCCAGCCGCAGGGTCTCGCGGGCCATCGCGAGCTCGGCCGGATCGCCGTCCGCCGGCAGCACGCGGCCGTCGGGAATCGGCTCGATCCACGTCGCCTCCGGATGCGTGGCGAGCGATCCGTCGACGGTGCCGGCGGGCCCGAGGTCCATCGGCCGGGCGCGGCGGCTGCGCCCGTCGAGCATCGTGAGGCAGACGTTCGTCGCGATGCGGTACATCCACGACGTCAGCGCGGCACGACCCTCGAAGCGGTCGAAGCTGCGCCACGCGCGCAGCATCGTCTCCTGCACGGCGTCCTCGGCCTCGAACGCCGAGCCCAGCATCCGGTAGCAATATCCGGTGAGCTGCGGCCGGTACTGCTCGAAGTGGCGCTCGAGCTCGTCGGCCGCGGGCCTGGCTCTCACGGAAGCCGTCGCTCTGAGATCAGCCATCGACGTAGGCTACAGAGAGACGTGGCGCTGCGGTGAAGGAGTGCTCGTCAGCCGCGCAGCATGCCGCCGAGCTCGGCCCGCAGCGTCGCGATCTCCGTCACGACGGCACCGGCGAAGGCGCTCTTGTGCGACTCGATGTCGTCGAGCAGGTCGGTCATGTAGCCCGGATCGGAGGCGAGGCCCTCGATCTCGGCGAGCGCACGCTCGATGTAGAGCTCGCGCAGTTCCTCTTGGATCTCCACGGCGCTGACGCTGGTGTTGATATCGGTCCTCATGGTGATCATCCCCTGGGCGTGACGATTGAGCGAACGCCGTTCAGTCCCAACGTTCAGTACCAACGCACGGGGCGGCCCCAGGTTGGTCGCCTTGCGTTCAGTCAGAAGCGCACGCCGAAGCGCGCGCCGCCGAGCGGCGAGTCGCCGACCTCGATCGTCGCCCCATGGGCGCGCACCTGCTGGTCGACGAGCGCGAGCCCCAGGCCCGACCCGGGGGCCGCCGAATCGCCGGCGCGCACGAACGGCTCGAAGATCCGCTCGCGATCGCGCTCGGCGACCCCGGCGCCGTCGTCGTCGACGACGAGCAGCGGCCCGTCGGCCGACAACGTGACGGCGACCGTGCCGCCGCCGTGGCGGGCGGCGTTCTGGACGAGGTTGTCGACGAGGATCCGCAGCCCGGGCTCCCAGCCGCGCAGGACGACCGGCTCGTCGGGCAGATCGCACGCCCAGCTCACGTCCGGATGGCGCGGCCGCGCGGCCGCGAGCGAGACGGCGACGAGGTCGGCGAGATCCACCTCGGTGCGCTCCAGGGGCGCCGAATCGCCGCGCGCGAGCGCCTGCAGCCCTTCGAGCAGGTCGACGAGCCGGCGGTTCTCGGCGAGCGCGTCGGACACCATCCCGGCACGCTGGCCGTCGGACATCTCCGGATGGCGGCTCAGCGCCGACAGCGTCGCCTGCACGCTCGTCAGCGGGGTGCGCAGCTCGTGCCCCGCGTCGGCGGTGAAGCGCCGCGTCGCCGCCAGCGCGCGCTCGCGGTCGGCCGCCGAGCGACCCAGGCGGGCGAGCATCTCGTTGAAGCTCGCCGCCAGCGAGCGCAGCTCGGCGGGGCCGTCGTCGCCCGGCACGCGCCGGTCGAGGTCCTCGGTCCCGGCGATCCCCGCCGTCGCCGCGCGCAGGCGGCGCAGCGGGCGCAGGACCAGGTCGGCCGCGGACCAGACGCCGAGTCCCGGCGACGAGCAGCGCCGCGACGCCGAACGCGAGCAGGCGGCGGTTCAGCGCCGACAGCTTGTCCTCGACCGGCGCGAGCCGCGTCGTCACCTCCAGGCGCGCGAGGCCGCCGCCCGCGTCGAGGCCGATCGCGTACGAGCGGTAGCGCTCGCCGCCCGCGGCGAACGTGTGCAGGCCCAGGCGCGGCGCCGGCCGGCCCTTCGGCGGCGCCTGGCCGGAGGCCAGCACCTGCTGGCGGTCGAGCAGCAGGCGCAGCGAGGTCCCCGTGGCCGACAGGACGTTGTCCAGCCGCCGGTCGCCGGTCGGAAGGCCCTGCCGGAACGCCGCGACCGCCGTCTCCCGCGAGAGCTCGGCCGTGCGCTTCAGGCGGTCGTCGATCGCCGCGCGCTCCGAGCGGTCGACGTAGCGCGACACGACGATCCCGGCACCGGCGAGCACGACCGCGAGAACGAGCGTGATGCCGAGCGTGAGGCGACCGCGGAGGCTGCGCACCCGACCAGGAGATCAGACCTGCAGGATGAAGCCGATGCCGCGCACGGTCTGCAGCACGCGCGGCTCGCCGCCGGCCTCGAGCTTGCGGCGCAGGTAGCCGACGAAGACGTCGGCGATGTTCGTGCCGGGGTCGAACGTGTAGCCCCACACGTCCTCGTGCAGCCGCGCCCGGTCGAGCACCTCGTTGGGATGGCGCATGAGCAGGTGCAGCAGCTCGAACTCGCGCCGCGTCAGCTCGAGGTCGCGCTCGCCGCGCCGCGCGCCGTGCGAGCGCGGATCGAGCGTGATGTCGCCCACGCTCAGCACCGCCTCCGGCGTCGCGGGCCGCCGCCGCAGCAGCGCCTGCAGGCGCGCCGTCACCTCCTCGAGCGCGAACGGCTTGACGACGTAGTCGTCGGCGCCCGCCTGCAGCCCGCGCACGCGGTCGTCGACGTCGTCGCGCGCCGACAGCACGCAGACCGGCACGTCGTCGCCGCTCGCGCGCAGCCGGCGCAGGACCTCCAGGCCGTCGAGGTCGGGCATCGAGAGGTCGAGCAGGATCACCGCGGGCGACACGGACTCGATCGCCGCCAGCGCGGCCCGCCCGCCCGACGCCGGCACGACGCGAAAGCCCTCGAGCTCCAGGCCGGCGCCGACCGCGCGGCGGATCGCCGCGTCGTCGTCGACGAGCAGCACGAGGGGACGGGCGGGCTCGAGTTCCCCGTCATCCACGCGTCACGACCTCGCAGTCGCGCGCGACCTGGTCGACGGCATCGGCGAAGACGCGGTCGCGGCCCTTGCCGCAGCCGATCTTGTCGCGCGCCCCGTCGACGGCGCGGATGGTGTCGCGCCCGTCGCCGCCGTCGACGACGTCGCCCGCACCGCCCGCGGCGTTGATCCGGTCGTTGCCGGCGCCGCCGAGCAGCGCGTCGGCGCCGGGACCGCCGGCGAGCGCGTCGTTGCCGGCGTCGCCGGCGAGGACGTCGGTGCCCGCGCCGCCGTAGAGCCTGTCGTTGCCGCGGCCGCCGCGCAGCTGATCGGCGCCGGGGCCGCCGCGCAGGACGTCGGCGCCGCCCAGGCCCTCGATCTGGTCGTTGCCGCCCCGCCCGTTGAGCGTGTCGCGCGCGCCGGTCCCGACGAGATGGTCGGGGCCGCGCGTGCCCTGCAGCGGCGCGGCGAGCGCGCTCGACCCGCCCGCGATCAGGGCGAGAGCGAGCGCAGGAATCGCGAGGCGGCGAAGCACGGTCCGGCACACGATGACGCAGCGGCGCGCTCGCAGGCGACCGCAGGCGGCGCTCTCATGGAGTTCTCACCACCCATGAGGACTCCGTGAGAGCCGATGCTCACCTGGGCCGCGGGGCGCGCAGAGTACGAGCAGCACACCCAACGGGAGGACGCAACCCAATGCACTTCACCAGGACGCAGCTTGCAGGAGCAGTCGCCGCCATCGGCCTCATCGTCCCCGCGACGGCATTCGCCGCGACGATCGACGGCGGACCGGGCGGCGAGCGCCTGCGCGGCACGAACGGTCCGGACACGATCAACGGCAACGGCGGCAACGACCGCATCCGCGGGCTCGGCGCTGCCGACCAGCTCAACGGCGGGACCGGCAACGACCGCGTCTTCGGCGGCGCCGGCAACGACGTGATCGCCGGCGTCCAGGGCAACGACTGGCTCAACGGCGGCCCCGGCGACGACACGGTCACCGGCGACGCCAACGGCACCGGCGACCTGACGTCGTTCGATCGCATCTTCGGCGCCGGTGGAAACGACACGCTCAAGGGCGGCGACTCGGCCGACCGGATCTCCGGCGGCTCGGGCAACGACACGTCCTCCGGCGAGAACGGCCGCGACCGCATGTCCGGCGGCACGGGCGACGACATCCAGGCCGGCGGCGCCGGCGACGACACGATCTTCGCCAACCGCGGCGTCGACGTCTCCAGCGGCGGCGACGGCAACGACGTCCTGTGGGCGCTCGCCCGCGCCGACGTGACGCCGGGACCCAACGGCGAGACCGACACCGTCGCCGACACGCTCGACGGCGGCAACGGCGACGACGTCCTGCGCGCCCGCGACGGCGAGGCCGACAAGATCACGTGCGGGCCCGGCAACGACCGCGCGCTGCTCGACACCGTCGACGTCATCACCGACGCGACGCCGCGAGAACGCCAACGGCTCCTGCGAGGTCGTTCAGCGCAAGGCCCCGAAGGGCAACGGCTCGCGCTCCGAGGACCGCGAGGAGCAGCCCGCCGGCGAGCACGTCGGTCACTGACCCCGCGGCGGTGGACGCGCCCGCGGATCGGCGAGGGCCGACCCGCGGGCAGCGTCAGGAGTTTGGCGCGTTGGCGCTCAGATGTTCAAGCGAAATGAACAACGTTCGCTTGCGCCTAACGCCACGGTTGATGACGACAGGCAGGGACAAGCCACCCGAATCACCTGAGGTTCCCCTAGCAGTTCGGAACTTCTGCCTACAAGGAGAAAGGGCGCCTCTTCCCCGTGGCGCCCTTTCCTCTGTCCGGAGCCAGAACGCTGTCGCGCCGTCGGCATCGCGGGCTCCGGGCGGCGGCGTTCAGGCCGCCGCTGCGGCGAACAGCGCCAGCGGGGCGGTGACGTTCTTGAAGTTGCGCGCGCCGCGATCGGCGATCGAGACGCCGGCGCGGGCGATCCGCTCGCGCGTCGTCAGGCTCAGGAGGACCTCGCCGGCGCCGGCCGCATCGGCGACGCGCGCGGCGACGTTCACCGTCGAGCCGTACCAGTCGTCCCCGCGCTGCACGGCGCTGCCGGAGTGCACGCCCATCCGCACCGGCGGGCACCAGCCCTCGTCGGCGAGCTCGCGCCGCAGCCGCAGCGCCAGCGCGACCACCCGCGTCGCGTCGTCGCCGTGGATCATCACCGCGTCGCCGAGGTTCTTGATGACCTCGCAGCCGCACAGCGTCGCGATGCGCTCGGCCGCGGCCTGGAACGCCACCGCGACATCGGCCGCCGCGTCGTCGCCCACGCGCTCGGTGAAGGCGGTGTAGCCGACGAGGTCGGCGAAGAGGAATGTGTGCTCGATCGCAGCGGTCATCTGCCTCTGGGGCGTGACGAACGCATGAACGTCGTACACCCGGGCGAAGTCGCGGCCGTTCGCACCGGCCGAACAGCTCGGCGTCAGCGCTCGACGGTCCAGCGCAGGGGATGGCGCCGATCGGATGCGTAGACGCAGAACGCACCGGTCTGCACGCTGAGGTCGAGCTCGCGTCCGAGCTTCTGGTCGTAGCTCGCGATCCGCTTCAGCGTCGCGCGGATCGCGCGCGTGACGTTGACCCGTGCGCGCTCGCCGTGTGAGCCCGACTCGCGGTCGCGGCCGCCCTTCCCGACGGCCCGCTCCAACTCCCCGCGCACGAACTCGAGCTCCGTGCGGGCCTGCGCCGCGGCGGCCTCGTCGCGCCGCGCCTCGGCCGCGGCGACCTTCGCCTCGAGCGTCCGGACGCTGTCGCGGTAGTCGTCCTTGGCCGTGGCGTCCAGCGCCGGACCCGCGCCGCCCTGCGCGCCGAAGCGCCCGCGGTCTCCTGGCCGCCGGAGTGCCCGATCGGCGATCCGATCGTCACCGTTCCGTCGACGGCGGCGACGAGGTCGAGGCTGTGCACCTCCGCGTCCGGTCGCTCGAGCAGCAGCGCGAGCAGCCGCACGCCACGACCGTCGGTGAGATGCAGCGTGCGGCCCTCGTACTCGATCGTCCAGATGTCGCCGACCCGGCGCAGCGTCGCGCCGGCAGCGGCGGCGGCGCCGGCCCGCGAGCGGGGCATGGGCGCCGTCGCAGCGCTGCGCAGCTTCCCGCGCAGCGCCCTGACCTGGTCGCCGACGCGGATCGAGGCCCATCTCGGTCGCAGGAGGACTCGGCGTCGTCGAGGAGCTCGTCGGCGCGCCTGCGCGCCGCCTCGCCGCCGTCGCGGACGAGCACCGCCGCCTCCTCGACGGCGATCCGCGCGAGCGTCGGCTGCGCGCCGTCGCGCGTCGCGCGGATGCGCGCCGCGGCAAGCTGCTCGAGCGCCTCGGCGTCGCGACCGGCGACGCGCGCGAGGATGCCGAGCCACAGCTCGACCGGGCCGAGGTAGGCGACCGTCGGCAGCACGACGTTGCGGCCGGCGAACGGCGCGAGCTGGGCGTGGACGTCCATCGCGTGCTCGCGCAGATCCAGCGAGACGATCGTCTCCGCGAGCAGCGCCATCGCCGCGAGCCAGAGGTTGTCGCGCGGCAGCACCGCGAAGCCGTCGGCGGCGAGGCGGTCGAACTCGAGCTTGGCCTCCTCGCGCCGGCCCGCGTCGGCAAGCGCGGCTGCGAGCCCCGCGCGCCAGCACGGCATCGCCGGCGAGCCCGCCGCGTAGGCGCGCACGAGCTCGCCCATCTCGCGCGGCCCCATCTGCAGCCATGTCAGCACGACGCGCTGCGAGGCGACGGTGAGCGGGATCGTCGACGCCGACAGCTCCGTGGCGAGGCCGGCGATCTCTGCCGAGCAGGCGCTCGGCATCGTCGTAGCGCCCGTCGAGCGCGGCGCGGCGCGCCCGGTGCAGGGGGACGAAGGCGGCGGCGCGCCGGTCGCGTGCCTCGTGCGCGAGGCGCTCCAGCGCCTCGATCGCGATGTCCGCCCCGGCGAGGTCGTCGAGCTCCATCAGCACGTCGACGTGGCGGCTGCGCGCGGCCAGCGACATGACCGTCTCGCCCGCGCGGTCGGTCAGCACGAACAGCTCGCGCAGCCATCGCAGACCCTGCTCGGTCGTGTCGGGGCCGCAGGTCGCAAGCTGCACCGAGCTCAGCGCGATCGCCAGCGTCGTGTCGTCGCCGAGCCGCCGCGCCATCTGCAGCGCCTCGTTCGCAAGCTCGGCGCGGCGTTCGGCGTTGTCGGACCAGTACAGCGCGACGGCGAGCGAGCCGAGCAGCCGCACGCGCATCGGATCGTCGGCGCGCCCGATCCGGTCCAGCGCCTCCATGAGCAGCGCGACGTGCGCCTCGTCGACGTAGCCGGGGGTGAGCGCGAACGGCGCGAAGCCGAGCGCGGCGCGGGCGAAGATGTCGTCGGCCTCGATCTGGCGCGCGGCGACGACCGCGGCCTCGAACGTCGCCCGCGACGCGGGACGGCCCGCGCGCGCCTGCGCCGTGCCGAGCCCGAGCAGCAGGCCCGCCCGGCGCGGGACGTCGGGCTCCATGCGCTCCAGCGCGTCCAGCGCCCGCGCGAACAGCTCGGCGGCCTGCTCGTAGGCGAGCGTGTCGAGCGCTCGGCTGGGCGGCGCGCTCGGCGTAGTCGACGGCCTTCGCGAGGTCGCCGCGCAACGCGGCCGAGAGGAAATGGTGGGCAAGCTCGGGCAGATGGGCATCGATCGCGCCGCGGTAGACCTGCTCGAGCGCCTCGCCGACGGCGCGGTGGCCGTTCATGCGCGCCGCGGCCGGCATCCCGTACAGCAGCGTCTCGCGGATCAGCCCGTGGCCGAAGCGGTACTGGCCGAGGGTCGCCGTGGCTGCCACGACGATGCCGAGCGCCGCCGCCTCGTCGAGCGCGGCGAGCACGCAGTCGCGGTCCTGCGGCGAGGCGCGCTCGAGCGTCGCGAGGTGAAATGTGCGCCCGATGATCGCGGCCAGCTCGAGCACCTCGATCGCGCCGGCGGCGAGCGGCTCCAGGCGCCGGCGGATCGTCTCGCGCACGCCCTCGGGCAGCGGCAGCTCGTCGGGCGGGTCGAGCAGCCGTCCCTCGGCGAGCAGCAGCGCGAGGATCTCGCGCGCGAAGAACGGGTTGCCCTCCGTGACGGCATGCACGGCGCTCGCCAGCCCCGGCGCCGCGCCGACGCCGCTCGTCAGCTCGATGAGCTGCGCGACGTCCTCGCGCGCGAGGCCGCCGAGCACGAGCCGGCGCCCGGCGCGGACGATGTTCTGCAGCGCGAGCTGCGCGTCCGGCGTGCGGTCGGGCACGCGCTCGTGCATCGTGACGACGAGCAGCACGGCGACGTCGCGCAGCATCCGCGACACGAAGTCCAGCGCCACGAGCGAGCCCTCGTCGACGTCCTGCAGATCGTCCATGAGGATGACGACGGGCCCGCTCGCGCTGCGCGCGCGCAGCAGCGACACGAGCGCATCGAAGAGCGCGAAGCGAGCGATCTCCGAGTCCTCAGCGTCGCGCGGCGGCGGCTGCGCGGCCGGCAGGCGCTCGGCGAGCTCCGGGGCCAGCCGCAGGAGCTGGTCGGCGGCCGAGCCGAGCTCCCGGCGCAGCGTCGCGCCGTCGAGGTCCTGCGAGAGGCCGCGGACGACCTCGACCCACGGCCAGTACGCGGGCGCGGCGCGACCCCATCCCCGCGTCCAGATGACGCGCGCCCCGAGGCCCGCCGCATGCTCGGCGAGCGCGGCCGCCAGCCGCGTCTTGCCGACGCCGGGATCGCCGAGCACGAGCTGCACGCCGCCGTGGCCGCGGCTGGCGTTCCCGAACGCGTCGTGCAGCTCGCGCAGCTCCCGTACACGACCGACGAGCGGGCCTTCACCCGCCGCTGGCACAGCAGAAAACAGCTTCTCGTGCGGCAGAGCCTCTCCAGTTCGTGACCGTCGACAGTAGCGCGTGTCGCGTCCACCGACCCGCAGGAGAACGCTAGCGGTGGACCTCCCACTCCAACGGTACACCTGGATCCGGTTCATAGACGCACAGCGCTCCTGTGCGCACCGTTCCGCGCAGCAGGTGGCCGAGCTCCGGCTCGTGCTCGACGATCCGCCCCATCGCCGACTTGATCGCACGGGTGACGTTGATGCGCGCCCGCTCGCCGGCGGCGCTCACCGTGTCGTCGGATCCGCCCATGTCGGCCGCGAGCGCCTCGAGTTGCTCGCGGACGCGCGCGACCCGCTCGGGGTCGTTGAACGACTGCGCCTCCACGAGCTCCTCCTGCAGCTCCCGCGCACGCGCGCGGTAGGCGTCGAGCCCGGCGCCCGCGTCCCGGCTCCCGCCGGCGGTGGCCGCCGCCAGCTCGAGGGCGGCGATCGGCGTTCCCGGGTGTGGCGAACAGCGCGGCGAGGTGGTGCATGCCCTTGGCGTCCTGCAGGCACAGGCGGCGGCCGTCGTAGTCCAGCAGCCAGACGTCCTGCTGGCGGCGCAGCCTGGCGTGCACCGGGCGCGCGGCGCGGCGCTGTACCGCGCCGGGCCGGGAGCCTCCTCGAGGCGCGCGAGCAGGTCGTCGGCGCGCGCGATCGCGCCGTCCATCCGCATCCGCGCGGCGTCCTGCGCGACGCGCTGCACGAGCGCGCGCCCGCGCTGCGCGTCGCCCGGCGCGTCGCGCCGCGCGAGCACCTCGGCGGCATCCAGCGCCGTCAGCACGACCGTCGGGCGCGCGCCCATCCGCTCCGCCGCCGAGCGCGCGGTCTCGAGGTGACCGAGCGCGCGCTCGTCCTCGCCGATCGTCATCGCCAGCAGGCCGAGGTAGCGGGCGACGGGGCCGAGGTACGCGGCGCCCATCGAGACGACGTTGCGGCCTTCGTAGGGGACGAGCAGCTCGTACAGGCGGCGCGCCCGCGCGCCGGTCGTGCAGCAGCGTGCACAGCTCGGCGAGCAGCGACATCGCGACGAGCCAGAGCGCGTCGCGCGGGACGTCCTCGAAGTCGACCGCGGCGAGATGCTCGAGCTCGCGGCGCGCCTCGTCCTCGCGGCCGAGCTCGGCGAGCACGAGCGCGAGGCCGCAGCGCCAGCGGCGCATCGCGGGCAGCCGGTCGGCGTTCTTGCGCACGAGCGGCTCGAGGTCGAGGTGGCGGCCCTGCGTGCGGCGCACGAGGAACGTCTGCGAGTCGGCGATGATCGGCGCGATCGAGCCCGGTACGTCGCGCGACTGCGCGACCGCCTCGGCGGTGAAGCGCTCGGCCGCCGCGAAGTCGCCGCGCAGGTGGGCCGCCATCGCCCGGTGCAGCGGGTCGTAGACGAGCATCCGCGGCTGCCCGAGGCGGCGCGCGGTCGAGCCGAACGCCTCGATCTCCTCGTCGGCGCGCACGGGGTCGTCGAGCTCGAGCAGCAGGCTGATCCGCCACAGCCGCACCTGCATCCCCAGCTCGGCGTCGGACGTGCGCTCGCACAGCTCGAGCGCCTCGATCGAGATCGGCAGCCCGCGCGTGACGGTCTCCGGGCCCCACACGGCGACGAAGCCCTGCGCGAGCGCGAACGCGAGCGTGCGGTCGCCGAGCACGCGGTGCGCCGGCGAGCCGCGCGCGGCGTTGCCGGTGTAGAGCGCGCGCGCGATCGCGAGCGCCTCGTCGACGAGCTGCTCGCGGCGCTCGCGCTGGGGCGACCAGTAGAGGGCGAGCGCGAGCTGGACGCGCAGGCGGCAGCGCAGCGCGTCGACGGTCGCCCGGCGCAGGGACTCCGCGGGCACGAGCGGGTCCAGCCGCGCGAGCGCCTCCTCCAGCGTGGCGACGAGCTCGGGCTCGACGAGCCCCGGCGAGAACGCGCCGAGCGTGCTGGCGAGCGCCGTCTGCGCGAGGCGCTCGGGATCGTCGAGGCGGCGGGCGTGCTCGGCGGCGGCGCGCAGCGCGTGCTGCGCGCCGTCGACGTCGCCGGCGCGCATCCGCGCCTCGCCGAGGCCCTGGTTGAGCTGCCAGGCGCGCGGCTCGTCGGCCGGCAGCGAGGCGGCGACGTCGATCGCGCGCTCGTACAGGCGCGCCGCCTCCTCGTAGGCGAACTGGCCGACGGCGCGCTGCGCGGCGCGCGCCGCGTAGTCGACCGCCCGCTCGGCGCCGCCCTCGGTCGCGGCGTGCAGGAAGTGGTGGGCGATCTCGGCGAGGTGCGGCTCGAGGTCGTCGCGGTAGTCGTGCTCGAGCGCCTCGGCCGCGACCCGGTGCAGCCGCGCGCGGCGCGTGGCGCCGAGATCCTCCAGCAGCGTGTCGCGCACGAGCGCGTGGGCGAACGCGAACCTGGCGGCCTCGGGCGCGGCGTTGACGATCCCCGTGCGCAGCGGCATGTCGAGCCGTTCGAGCACCGCGCCGGCCGGCTCGTCGAGGACGCTCGCGAGCGTGTGCAGCCCGAACTTGCCGCCGATCACCGCGGCGGCGCTGAGCGCCTCCATCGCGGGCGGCTGCAGCGGGGCGAGGCGGCGGCGGATCGCGTCGCGCACGCCGTCGGGCAGCGGCAGCGGGCGCTCGGCGGCCCTGCTGTCGTGCAGGCGTCCCTGCGAGGCGAGCAGCTGCACGAGCTCGTCGACGAAGAACGGGTTGCCGGCGCTCGCCTGGTGGACCGCCGTGACGAGCTGCGGCGGGATCGGCTCGCGCTCGACCGCGCCGAGCCCGCGCGCCCGCGCCGCCGCCAGCACGCCGACGTCGTCGCGACCGAGGCCCTCCAGCGGCAGGCGCGTCGCCGCGCGCGCGAGGCCGCCCAGCGGCGCCGCGAGCTCGGCGCGCGCGTGCGCCTCGGCGTGGCGGTAGGCGGCGATCGCGAGCAGCGGGATGTCCGGCAGCGCGCGCGCGACGAACTCCAGCGCGAGCAGCGACGAGGCGTCCGCCCAGTGCAGGTCGTCCAGCACGACGACGAGCGGGCGCTGCTCGGCGACGACCGCCAGCAGGGTCGCGAGCGCGTCGAAGAGCCGGAAGCGGGCCTGGTCGGTGTCCAGCTCGGACGGCTGCGCGGGCGCCCCGAGCGTGCCGGCGAGCTCGGGCAGCAGGCGGGCGACCCACGGCGCGCTCTCGCCGAGCGCGTCGCGCAGCGCGCCGAGGTCGGCGCGCCGGCTGAGCGCCCTGCCGACCTGCACCCAGGGCCAGTACGCCGGCGCGCCGCCGCCGTCCCAGCAGCTGCCCCAGACCCATGCCGCACCGCGCGCCGAGGCGTGCTCGACGAACTCGCGCGCGAGCGCCGTCTTGCCGATGCCGGGCTCGCCCGTCAGCAGGACGAGGCCGCCACGACCGGCGAGGGCGAGCTCGCAGCGCCGTCTCGAGCTGTGCGAGTTCGCGCCCGCGCCCCACAAGGCTCGGACTGCGCCGATCGTTCAACCCTGCGACGTGGGTGTGCACAGCAATGTCCCCATTGCAGAGAGTAGACGACGGTTTTTCACCGGATCCACCGGATCCGGGCGGGGCTCGCTACCAGCCGGTCGTGCCTGCCGGGCCCTTGAACGGACCGCGCAGATCGGCGCTGATCCAGCCGCCGTAGAAGTCGCCGGGCTGGGACTGCACGCGCTCGTCGTCGAGCCAGCAGGCGTCCATGCGCCCGGGGTAGAAGGCGACGTGATCGCGCAGCGCGGCGTAGGCCGCGACCGGGTCGGGATAGGCCCACGCCGCGCGCTCCTCACGGCGCTCGCCCCCGACGACGTCGAAGTACGTAGCGATCCCCTTCCACTCACAGAAGGAGCGCCCAGCGGCCGGCTGGATACACCCGGATGCGACATCGGCCGGCGGAACGTAGATCGTCGGCGGATGGCTCGTCTCCAGGACGCGCAGGGCGGCGGTCGAGTCGGCCACCGTGACGCCGCCGAGCTCGACGCGGACGCGGCGGCGGCACGGCACCAGCGCGGGCGGCCGCGGGTAGTCCCAGACGGACTCGCTCATCGGCCCGTCATGGCGAGGGGACAGACGCGTCTGGTGCGGGTGCTGCCACACTCAGGGATTCGTCTTCCGTGCTGCGAGGGATCACCCTCGTGACGCGACCTGTCCCATCCCCCGGAGAATCGCTTGTCCACGAACAGCTTCGATGCCCGCAGCCCGCTCACGGTAGGGACGCGCACGGTCGACATCTTCCGCCTCGACGCGCTCGCTTCGAGGTTCGACATCGCGCGCCTGCCGTTCTCGCTGAAGATCCTGCTCGAGAACCTGTTGCGCACCGAGGGCAACGGCTCGGTGACCGCGGCCGACATCGAGGCGCTCGCCGGCTGGGACCCGACCGCCCAGCCGTCGAAGGAGATCGCGTTCACGCCCGCGCGCGTCGTGATGCAGGACTTCACCGGCGTGCCGGCGGTCGTCGACCTCGCCGCGATGCGCGACGCGATGGCCGACATGGGCGGCGATCCGGCGCTGATCAACCCGCTCGTGCCCGCCGAGCTCGTCATCGACCACTCCGTGCAGGTCGATGCCTTCGGCAGCCGCGACGCCTTCACGCGCAACGCCGAGCGCGAGTTCGAGCGCAACGAGGAGCGCTACGCCTTCCTGCGCTGGGGCCAGACGGCGTTTGACAACTTCGCCGTCGTGCCGCCCGATACCGGGATCGTGCACCAGGTCAACCTCGAGTACCTCGCGCGCGTGGTGTTCGTCGACGACGCCGGGCCCGAGACGCCGCTCGCCTACCCCGACACGCTCGTCGGCACCGACTCGCACACGACGATGATCAACGGCCTCGGCGTGCTCGGCTGGGGCGTCGGCGGGATCGAGGCCGAGGCGGCGATGCTCGGCCAGCCGATGCCGATGCTGATCCCGCAGGTCGTCGGCTTCAAGCTGCGCGGCGAGCTGCCGGAGGGCGCGACCGCGACCGACCTCGTGCTGACCGTCACCGAGATGCTGCGCGAGCGCGGCGTCGTCGGCAAGTTCGTCGAGTTCTACGGCCAGGGCCTCGCGTCGCTGCCGCTCGCCGACCGCGCGACGATCGGCAACATGAGCCCCGAGTTCGGCTCGACCTGCGCGATCTTCCCGATCGACGCGGAGACGATCCGCTACCTGCGAGTTCTCCGGCCGCCCGCCGGAGCTCATCGAGCTCGTCGAGGCGTACGCCCGCGAGCAGGGCCTCTGGCACGACGAGCGCTCGCCCGAGCCCGTCTTCTCCGACACGATCGCGCTCGACCTCGGCGACGTCGTCCCGTCGCTCGCCGGCCCGCGGCGGCCGCAGGACCGCGTCGCGCTGAGCGAGGCGCAGGCGGCGTTCCGGATCGCGCTGACGGACTTCCTGCCGCAGGACGACGGCGACGGCGAGGCCGGCCTCGGCGACACGATCGAGTTCGACGCGCTCTCGTTCCCCGCCTCGGACCCGCCGACGTACACCGACCGCACGGGTCGCCGCCCGCCCGAGCACGCGACGGACGCCGATCACGCCGAGGCGATCGCCGCGGCGCGGCTCGCCGAGCGGCTCGACAACCGCGTGCCGGTCACGATGGCCGACGGGACCGAGACCGACCTCGACCACGGCCGCGTCGTCATCGCGGCGATCACGAGCTGCACGAACACCTCCAACCCGTCGGTCATGCTCGCCGCCGGGCTGCTCGCCCGCAACGCGGTCGCGCGCGGGCTGACGAGCAAGCCGTGGGTGAAGACGTCGCTCGCGCCGGGCTCGAAGGTCGTGACGGAGTACCTCGACCACGCCGGGCTGACCGGGGATCTCGAGGCGCTCGGCTTCCACCTCGTCGGCTACGGCTGCACGACCTGCATCGGCAACTCCGGGCCGCTGCCGCGCGTGATCTCCGAGGCCGTCGGCGAGCACGATCTCGCCGTCGTCTCGGTGCTGTCGGGCAACCGCAACTTCGAGGGGCGCATCAACCCCGACGTGAAGATGAACTACCTCGCGTCGCCACCGCTGGTGGTGGCCTACGCGCTGGCGGGCTCGATGGACGCCGACATCGTCAACGACCCGATCGGCCAGGACCGCGAGGGCAACGACGTCTACCTGCGCGACCTGTGGCCGTCCGGGCAGGAGGTCGGCGAGACCGTCGAGCGCGCGGTGCGCTCGGAGATGTTCCGCTCCTCCTACGGCGACGTCTTCGCCGGCGACGAGCGCTGGAACTCGCTCGAGGTGCCGACCGGCGACCGCTTCGCGTGGGACGACGCCTCGACGTACGTGCACCTGCCGCCGTACTTCGAGGGGATGCCCGCGGAGCCGAGCGCGGTGCACGACATCGAGGGCGCGCGCGTGCTCGCGCTGCTCGGCGACTCCGTCACGACCGACCACATCTCCCCCGCCGGCTCGATCAAGCCCGACTCGCCCGCCGGCCTGTACCTCCAGGAGCACGGCGTCACCCCGCGCGACTTCAACTCCTACGGCGCGCGGCGCGGCAACCACGAGGTCATGGTGCGCGGCACGTTCGCGAACATCCGCCTGCGCAACCAGCTCGCGCCGGGGACCGAGGGCGGCTGGACGATGAAGTTCAACTCCCACCGCGAGCCGCGGCAGATGTCGATCTACGACGCGTCGCTGGCGTACCTCGAGGAGGGCACGCCGCTGGTGGTGCTCGCCGGGACGGAGTACGGCTCGGGCTCGTCGCGCGACTGGGCGGCGAAGGGCACGCGGCTGCTCGGCGTGCGGGCGGTGCTGGCGCAGTCCTTCGAGCGCATCCATCGCTCGAACCTCATCGGGATGGGCGTGCTGCCGCTGCAGCTGCCGGCGTCGCGCGGCCGACCTCGGCCTGCACGGCGACGAGGTGTTCTCGATCACCGGGCTGGCGGAGCCGATGAACGCGGGTGAGCCGGTGCCGTCCGAGGTCCTCGTGCGCGCGAGCGAGCGCGAGTTCATGGCGCGGGTGCGGATCGACACGCCGAAGGAGGCGGAGTACTTCCGCCACGGCGGGATCCTGCAGTACGTGCTGCGCCAGCTGCGCGACCGCTGACCGCTGGCCGGGGCGGCGGGCGGCGAGCGGCGGCGCGGCTCAGCGCAGCTTCGGCGGCCGGAAGCGGAAATGCCCGGCGTCGTCGATGAAGCGCACCACGACGCTGCCCGACCTGCCGTCCGACGTCGCCCTGCATCTGAACCGCCCGCCCTTGCGCACGACGATGATCTCCTGGCAGGCGAACGTCGCGCGGACCTTGGTTCGCGTGCGCAGCTGGTCGGCCATGACGGACTCGAGCTCGCGCACGTGCAGGAACGGCACGCTGACCTGAACGCGCCGTTGTCGTCCTTCACGTGCACGACGGCGTTGCCCTTCGATCCGTCCCGGCCCGTCACGACGCAGGTGAACGTCACGTCCCTCCTCGCCTTCACGCCCTCCGGGCACCTGACCGACGCGACGCGCGCGCCGACCTGCTGCGTGACGGCGCGGCGGATGAGCGTCTCGGCCTTGCCGGCGGCGATCGTCGTGTCGCCGCAGGAGACGAGCGCGGCGGCCGCGAGGAGCGGGAGGCTTGCGAGCCCGGGGCGCATGGGTGGGGAGGCTAGTGAGGCGGTGGCGCGGAGTCCTGCAACACGTGTGCGGCGCAGTTGACGCGATCGCGCGTTGTGCTGTCACACGCGCAGCGACAGCATCGAGCCCGATGGAGACCTTGCCCAGAAACGTCCAGCTCGTGGACGCAGCTGGGCAAGCCCCCCGCGACAGCGCGATCTCGGCGCTCGCCGTTGCGCAGCATGGGGTCATCGCGCTGGACCAGCTCGTCGCGCTCGGACTGTCAGCAAGCGCGGTCCGCAGCCGCGTTGCGAGCGGACGCCTTCATCGCGTGCACCGCGCCGTGTTCGCCGTCGGTCACCCACGTCTGACGCGCAACGGGCGCGTCATGGCAGCCGTCCTCGCCTGTGCATCCGGAACGGTCGCCTCGCATCGCACCGCCGCGGACCTGCTGGACCTGCGGACCCGCAGTCACCCGTGGATCGACGTCACGTCGCCTGGTTCGACGGCGCGACGGCGCGACGGCATCCGCATCCACAGCGGCGCAACGCTGACCGCACGCGACGTCACCGTCGTCGACGAGGTCCCCTGCACGACGCTGGCGCGCACGCTGCTCGACGTCGCCGAAGACGGGACGCGACGCGAGCTCGAGCGCGCATGCGACCGAGCCGAAACCCGGCGGCTGCTGGACATGACCGTCATCGATGATGTCCTGGAACGGGCCAACGGGCGTCGCGGCGCGGCCCTGCTGCGCACGATCCTCTCCGAGCACCACGTCGGCAGCACGCTCACGCGCAGCGAGCTCGAGGAGCGATTCCTCGCGATCTCCCGCGACGCGGCGTCGCCGCCCGATTCCGTGAACGCCTGGCTCCCGTACCCGGGCGGCGGGCGGAGCCGAGGTCGGACTTCCTCTGGCGCGCGCAACGCCTGATCGTCGAGGTCGACGGCCGCGACGTGCACACCACCCGGCGCGCGTTCGACTCCGACCGGTGGCGCGATCAGCAGCTGATGCTGCTCGGCTGGCGCGTGGTGCGCTTCACGTGGCGGCAGGTGATGTTCGAGCCCGCCTACGTCGCCGCGACGCTGCGGGCGCTGCTCGCCTAGCCCCGGCAGCGCGCGCAGCGCCCGTGCACGACCGCCTCGATGCGCTCGTGCTCGAAGCCGTGGCGCTCGGCGGCGCGCTCGAGCGCGCCGGTGTCGAGGTCGGAGTCGAGGTCCTCGATCGATCCGCAGCTCGTGCAGATCAGGTGGTGGTGGGAATCGGTGCGCGGGTCGAACAGGGTCGTGCCGGCGCGCTGGACGCGGCGCACCATGCCGAGCTCCTCGAGCAGGTCGAGCGTCGCGTAGATCGTCGGCAGGGAGACATTGGGCAGGCGCTCGCTGACGGCGTCGAGCAGCTCGTCGGCGGTGACGTGGCGGTCGAGCTCGAGCAGCGCGCGATGCAGGACGACGCGCTGCGGCGTCACGCGCATGCCACGCTCGCGCAGGGCGGTGGAGAGGTCGACCATGACACGCATTGTAAAGCATGCTAGTTAGGGTTTCCTTATTACAAGAGATTTGTTGTTGTTCGCTAGACTAGCTGGCATGACCGCAGCCGACATCACGCTCGTCCGCCGCTGGCGCGCAGCCGACGAGCGCCAGCGCCTTCTGCAGGTCGTCCAGCCCGCCCTCATCGGCCTCATCGACGGGACGATCTCGACGCTCGCCCCGATCTTCGCCACGGCCTACATCGCCGGCTCGAAGGCGGCGCTCCTCGTCGGCCTCGCGGCGGCGCTCGGCGCGGCGATCAGCATGGGCATGTCCGAGGGCCTGTCCGACGACGGCGAGATCACCGGCCGCGGCGCCGCCCTCAGCCGCGGGCTGATCACCGGCTTCGCGACGTTCGCCGGCGGCACCGCGCACGCGCTGCCGTTCCTCATCAACGACATCCACACCGCGCTCACCGTCGCCTACGTCGTCGTCTCGGTCGAGCTCGTCGTGATCGCCTGGGTCCGCAAGCGCTTCCTCAACGTCGCATTGCGCACGTCGCTCGTCCAGGTCACGCTCGGCGGCGTCATCGTCGCCTCCGTCGGCGTCATCGTCGGGCACGCGTAGCGGCGGATACCCTGGCGCACGGATGCGCCGTGAAGCTCTTGCGGAGTTTCTCCGTGAGGAGACGAACGGCGGCAGGCTCCTGCTCGCAGCGACGGCGGTCGCGCTGCTGTGGGCGAACCTCGCGGCCGGCTCGTATCACGACGTGCGCGAGGCGCCCGCGCATGTCGGTCCCGGCTGGCTGCACCTGCAGCTGACGGTCGGCGACTGGGTCGCCGACGGGCTGCTGGCGATCTTCTCTTCGTCGCCGGCCTGGAGCTCAAGCGCGAGCTCACGGTCGGCCAACTCGCCGACCGTCGCGCCGCGATGCTGCCGTTCTTCGCCGCCGGCGGCGGCATGCTCAGTCCCCGCGCTCGTCGCGATCGCCGTGTCCGGCGGCGCCGCCGCCCACGGCGGCGCGTGGGCCATCCCGGTCGCGACCGACGATCGCGTGTCGCGCTCGGCGTACTCGCGCTCGCGGGCTCGTCCTTGCCACCGCGGCGATGCGCGTGCTGCTGCTGTCGATGGCGGTCATCGCACGACCTCGCGGCGATCGCGCTCATCGCGGTGCTGTTCACGGCGGGCCTGTCGCCGGCATGGCTGGCGGCCGGCGTCGCCGCGGGCGGGGCCTACTGGCTCGCGCAGTCGGCCTGCGCGTCGACGCCGCGTGGCTGCTGTGGGCGATCGCCCTCGTCGCCTGGATCTGCATCCACGCAAGCGCCGTCCACGCCGACCGTCACAGGGATCATGCTCGGCCTGCTGAACGCCCGTGCGCCCGCGCGACGGCGAGACGAGCGCCCGGCGCAGCGCTACGAGCACGAGGCCGTCGTGCATCCCGACTCGAGTCCGCGAGTGACGGACGATTCGCGGCACGCGCGGTTTGCACGACGCCGGAGGACAGCGCGCTCGGTCGCCGCGGCGCATCCCGCTGGCCGCGGCCGGGGACGCGCTCGACCGACGCAGTCGCGCTCGGCGTCGTTCGCCGGTATCTGCTCGCCGGGAAGTTCACGGGCGTCCTGGGTGGCGCCTGGCTCGCCGTGCGGCTGCGGCTCGCGACGCTGCCCGCCCGGGCCGGCTGGGCCGACGTCGTCCCCGTCGCCAGTGCTGGCCGGCATCGGCTATACCGAGTCAGCCTGCTGGTCAGTGCAGCTCTCGCTGCCCGGACGAAGCGCGCGCAGCAGCACGCGGCGACGGCCGTGCTCGCCGCCTCGGCGGTCGCCTCGCTGACGGCCGCTCAGCGCTCCTGCGAGCGCGCGCGCGCCGCACCGCGGCGACGCCGCCCTCCGACCCAAACGGCGCCTTATAGCCTTCGACGCCATGCCGCTACCCGACGTCCTTCGCCAGCTCCTCACCGCCGCCGGACCCTCGGGGTACGAGACGGCACCCGCCGCCGTCTTCGCCGAAGCCGGACGGCGCTTCACCGACGACGTCACGATCGACGTCATGGGCTCCGTCGCGGCACGCGTGCCGGGCACGGCCGACCCCGCCCACGCTGCACCGTTCCTCGCCGTCGTCGGCCACATCGACGAGATCGGCCTGATCGTCACGCACATCGACGACGACGGCTTCCTGCGGTTCCTGGGCGTCGGCGGCTGGGACCCGCAGATCCTCGTCGGCCAGCGCGTCGAGATCGTCACGCGCGACGGCGTCGTGCCGGGCGTCGCCGGGCGCAAGGCGATCCACCTGCTGCGCGAGGAGGAGCGCGAGAAGGTCCCCAAGCTGCGCGACCTGCACATCGACATCGGCGCCAAGGACGGCGACGAGGCGCGCGAGATCGTGCGGATCGGCGACGTCGCGGTGATCGCAGGCGAGCCGGTCGAGCTGCGCAACGACCGCTTCATCTCGCGCTCGATGGACAACCGGCTCGGCTCGTTCATCGCGCTGGAGGCGGCGCGGATCGTCGCCGAGGCCGGTGGCGCGCCCGGCGACGTCGCGGCGCTCGGCGTCGTCCAGGAGGAGATCACGTTCGGCGGCGCGCGCACGTCGGCGTTTCGCCTGGAGCCCGATGTCGCGATCGTCGTGGACGTCACGCACGAGACGGGCTCGCCGGGGGTCGAGGTCAACGAGATCGGCAAGCACAAGTTCGGTGAGGGAGCGATCATCGAGCGTGGCTCGGTGCTCAACCCGGTCGTCTTCGAGCTGCTGCACGCCGCCGCCGAGCGCGAGAAGATCCCCTTCACCGTGCAGGCGTCGGCGCGCGCCACCGGCACCGACGCCGACGCGATCCACCTCTCGCGCGCCGGCGTGCCGACCGGCGGCGTCTCGATCGCGCTGCGCTACATGCACTCCCCGGTGGAGATGGTGCAGCTCGACGACATCGACGCCTGCGCGCGGCTGATCGCGGCCTTCGCGCAGTCGCTCAGCGCCGAGACGTCGTTCGCGCGGGTCTAGCGGACAGCGGCGCGGCGTGCTCCTGCTCTTCGACATCGACGGCACGCTGCTGATCGGCGCCGCCGACGCGCACCGCGACGCGATCCACGAGGCGCTGCGGACCGTCCACGGCGTGACGCAGCCCGCGCGGCGCGGCCTGGAGGTCGCCGGCCGGACCGACGCCGACATCGCGCGCAACCTGCTCCTCCACGCGGGCGTCTCCGCGCTGCAGATCGACGAGCGCGCCGACGACGTGCGGATCGCCGCCTGCGAGGCCTACGCGCGGCTGTGCCCGGACGACCTCTCCGCGCACGTCGCGCCCGGGATGCGCCGACCTGCTCGAGCGGCTCGCCGAGCGCGAGGACACCGTGCTCGCCCTCGTCACCGGCAACTACGAGCCGATCGCCCGCCTCAAGCTGCGGGCCGCCGGGATCGGCGGGTTCTTCCGCCGCGGCCAGGGCGGCTTCGGCTCCGACCACGAGGATCGCGCGATGCTGCCGCAGATCGCGCGCCGCCGGGCGGGCGACGACGACGGGAACCCGTGGCCGCGCGCCCAGACGGCGGTCATCGGCGACACGCCGCGCGACATCGCCTGCGCGCGCGCCGACGGCGTGCGCGTGGTCGGCGATCGCGACCGGCCCGTACGGCCCCGGCGACCTGCGCCAGGCCGACGCGGTCGCGCGTGACGCGCACGAGCTCGACGCGGTGCTCGGGCGCTGGCTCGCGAGGAAAACTACGATGCCGTCATGAGCAGCGGCGCGCGGATCGGCCTCCTGGTGGCGACGGTCGTCGTGATCGCGCTCGCGTTCGTGCTGCTGTCGCCGGGCGACGACGACACCTCGAAGACGACGAGCACGACCGCACCCGCCACCGCCGGCGCAGACGCAACGGGACGGGTGGCGCCGACGCCCACGACGACGACCGTGGCGCCGCCCGCCGGCGCCCGTCGTTCGAGACGATCCGCGTCCGCGGCGGCAAGCCCGTCGGCGGCGTGAAGAAGATCACGGTCACGAAGGGCGACCGCGTTCGCATCGAGGTCGCCTCGCCCGACACGAGCGACGAGATCCACCTGCACGGCTACGACCTCAAGCGCGACCTGAAGGCCGGCGGCCGCGTGCGCTTCTCGTTCGGCGCAGACGCCGAGGGCATCTTCGAGATCGAGCTCGAGGGCACGGGCACGCAGATCGGCAAGCTCGTCGTCGAGCCGTAGCGCCAGGCGCCCAGGCGTCAGGCGCTCAGGCCGGCGACCAGAGCCCGTCGAAGCCGAGATGGCGCTCGGTCGCGACGCGGCCGAGCGCCTCGCGCGCCTCGTCATGGCCGATGTCGCAGACGACGGCGACCTCGCGCGTGGCGAGCGGCTCGCCCGCCCACTCGAGCACCTCGAGCACCGACGACGGCGGCTCGCGGCGCGCCGAGCCCGGCACGAGGTTCGCGAGCACGACGTCGTAGGCCGCGAACGGCTGAAAGCCCGGCACGGCGAGCTGCACGCCGTCGCTGCGGCGGACGATCTCCAGCGACGGGCACGTGTAGCGCCGCCCGCCGGACCAGTTGGCGAGCTTGTCGTCGAGCACCCTGGCGGCCGCGGATCGGCTCGCGCGCCGCCGCGCGATCCGCGTCGAGCGCGGACTCGACGTCGTCGCCGGCCATCCACGCGCGCAGCTCCTCGGCGTCGAGGCCCGCGTCGGCGGCCGCGCCCTCGAGCGTCGCCGGCTCGTCGAGCAGCTGGCCCGCGAAGTTGCGCACGCGAAACGCCCGCAGCAGCGCGTCCTCGGCATCCGGCGCGTGCAGCCGCGCGGCGACGATCGGCGCGGCAGGCCGGCGCGGTCGCCGCCATCCGCGGCCGCAGCGAGGTGTCCATCGGCATCCCGTGGTCGCGGCCGATCGTGACGTACGCCTTCGACAGCTTCTCGGGCGTGAAGCCCTTGTCGAGGTACTCCTGCGGGTCGTCGGCGAGCACGACCATCCGCCGCTCCCATCCCAGCGCGTCGCCGTAGAGCCACTGCAGCCGGCGGCGAAACGGCTCCGCCGACCAGGCCCAGGGGCAGCCGGGGTCGGTGAACTCGGTGATGCAGACGTCGGCGTGCGGCGTCACGTGCGCGTGAGGCGCTTGTACGTGATCCGGTGCGGGCGGTCGGCCTCGTCGCCGAGCAGCGCGCGGCGGTGCTCCTCGTAGGCCTCGAAGTTGCCCTCGAACCACGTCACCTGCGAGTCGCCCTCGAACGCGAGCACGTGCGTCGCGACGCGATCGAGGAACCAGCGATCGTGCGAGATGACCACCGCGCAGCCCGCGAACGCCAGCAGCGCCTCTTCGAGCGCGCGCAGCGTGTCGACGTCGAGGTCGTTCGTCGGCTCGTCGAGCAGCAGGACGTTGCCGCCCGCGCGCAGGAGCTTGGCGAGGTGCAGGCGGTTGCGCTCGCCGCCGGAGAGCTTGCCGACCGCCTTCTGCTGGCTCGAGCCCTTGAAGTTCCACGACGAGCAGTAGGCGCGCGAGTTCATCGTGCGGTCGCCGACCTTGATCTGGTCCATGCCGTCGGAGATCTCCTCCCAGACGGACTTCTCGTCGTCGAGCGCGTCGCGCGACTGGTCGACGTAGGCGAGCTCGACGGTGTCGCCGACGCGCAGCGTGCCCGCATCAGGCTGCTCCTGGCCGGTGATCATGCGAAACAGCGTCGTCTTGCCGGCGCCGTTGGGGCCGATCACGCCGACGATGCCGCCGCGCGGCAGCTTGAAGCTCAGGTCCTCGATCAGCAGGCGGTCGCCGAAGCCCTTGCGCAGGCCGTCGGCCTCGATGACGACGTCGCCGAGGCGCGGGCCGGCGGGGATGTGGATCTGGACCTGGTCGAGCTTGACGTTGCGCTCCTCGGCGAGCAGCGCCTCGTAGTTGTTCAGCCGCGCCTTGGCCTTCTTGCGCCGGCCCTTGGGGTTCTCGCGCACCCACTCGAGCTCCTGCTCGATCGTGCTGCTGGCGGACCTTGTCGCCCTTCTCCTCCATCGCCAGGCGCTTCTGCTTCTGCTCCAGCCAGGACGAGTAGTTGCCCTCGTACGGGATGCCGCGCGCGCGATCGAGCTCGAGGATCCAGCCCGCGACGTTGTCGAGGAAGTAGCGATCGTGGGTGACGGCGACGATCGTGCCCTTGTACTCGGCGAGGTGGCGCTCGAGCCAGTCGACGGACTCGGCGTCGAGGTGGTTCGTCGGCTCGTCGAGCAGCAGCAGGTCGGGCTGGCGCAGCAGCAGCCGGCACAGCGCCACGCGGCGGCGCTCGCCGCCGGAGAGCTTGGAGACGTCGGCGTCGGCGGGCGGCAGGCGCAGCGCGTCCATCGCGTACTCGATGGTCGTGTCGAGGTTCCACGCGTCGGCGGCGTCGATCTGCTCCTGCAGGCGGGCGAACTCGTCGGCCGTCTCCTCGGAGTAGTTGGCGGCGCAGCTCGTTGAAGCGCTCGAGCAGCGCCTTCGTCTCGGTGACGGCCTCCTCGACGTTGCCCTTGACGTCCTTGGTCTCGTCGAGATGCGGCTCCTGCTCGAGCAGGCCGACCGTCGCGTTGGGCGCGAGCATCGCGTCGCCGCGGTACTCGGTCTCGATCCCGGCCATGATCTTCAGGACCGTCGACTTGCCCGAGCCGTTGTAGCCGAGCACGCCGATCTTCGCCCCCGGCAGGAACTGGAGGCTGACGTCCTTGAGCACCTGCTTGTCGGGCGGGAACTCCTTCGACAGGCGGTGCATCGTGTAGATGTACTGGGACGACATCAGTGGCGGTGGCGGTCGTGGGGTCAGCCATCGCGTCCAGGGTAGCCGGGTCGTCCGTCCGTCCATATCGCCGGATCGGCTGTGCGGGCCCGCGACCTGTCGAGGAGCTGGCGCTCGACGCGCTGCGCATCACTCGCGAGCAGGCAGGCCCTGCACGGCCCAGCGGTTGCCGTCGGGGTCCGTGAAGAAGACGAACCCGCCCCAGGGGAAGTGCTGGACCTCGCCGACGTCCAGGCCCCGCTCGATGAGGTCCGCCCGCGCGGCCTCGATGTCGGAGACGACGAGCTGCATGCCCTGCACGGAGCCCGGCGCGGCGTCCGTGAGCCCCTTCCCGATCGCGATCGAGCAGTGCGAGCCGGGCGGCGTGAGCTGCACGAAGCGGATCTCGTCGCTCACGCTGTGGTCGTGGTCGGCGTTGAAGCCGGCCTGCTCGTAGAACGCCTTCGCGCGGTCGACGTCGGTGACCGGAATCGCCACCAGCTCGAGCTTGTAGTCCATGAATGCCCCGTCCTCTCGGGTCGCGTGTGGAATCGAACCCGAGACTACGAACAAATGCGGACAGGAGCTGTCCGCGATGAGTCTGGGCCGGAGCGGCGGTCCTAGTGGCATGACTAGCCTTCCCCGGATGCCCGAGCTCGCCATCCGCCTGCGTTCCGTCGTCAAGCGCTTCGGCGAGATCGTCGCCGTCGACGGCCTCGACCTCGACGTTCCCGAGGGGACCTGCGTCGGTCTGCTCGGACCCAACGGCGCGGGCAAGTCGACGACGATGAAGATGCTGACCGCGCAGGTCATCGCCGACTCCGGCGAGCTGGAGGTCCTCGGCCACACGCTGCCCGAGGACTCGAAGGTCGCACGCGCCGAGATGGGCGTCGTGCCACAGCTCGACAACCTCGACACGACGCTGACGGTCGAGCAGAACCTGCGCGTCTTCGCCCACCTCTACCGGCTCGGGCGCACCGAGCGCGGGCCGGCGATCGAGCGCGCGCTGCAGATCGCGAACCTCACCGACCGGCGCACGGCGAAGGTCGACGAGCTGTCGGGCGGGATGCGGCGGCGGCTGCTGATCGCGCGCGGGCTCGTCCACCGGCCGCGGCTGCTGCTGCTCGACGAGCCGACGGTCGGCCTGGACCCGCAGGTGCGCCAGGAGCTGTGGGCGCTCATCGACGCGCTGCGCAGCGAGGGCACGTCGATCCTCATGTCGACGCACTACATCGAGGAGGCCCAGCGCCTCGCGGACACCGTGACGATCATGTCGCATGGCAAGGCCGTCGCGATCGGCCCGCCCTCGCGAGCTCGTCGTCGCAGCACGCCGGCCGCGAGGTGCTCGAGGTCTACGGCCCGCCCGCGCGCCTGGCCGAGGTCGAGAAGGAGGCGGTCGGCGTCGGCGTGCGCACGCGGCGCACCGGCACGAGCGTCGCGATGATGGGCGTCGAGGGACACAACGGCGACCTGCCCGACGGGGTGCGCCGCGCGGCGAACCTCGAGGACGTCTTCGTGCTGCTCACCGGCGAGGAGGTGGCGTGATGGCGACGCAGGCGACGATCGCCCGGCCACGGCGCGGCCGCGTCGGCCGCCTCGACCGCCCGGCGATCGCGGGCGTGCTCGTCCGCGAGATCACGAACTTCAGCTCGTTCTGGCGCTCGACGACGTTCTCCTCGACGATCGAGCCGACGATCTACCTGCTCGCGTTCGGCTTCGGATTCGGCTCGCTCGTCTCGACGGTCGGCGGCTACGACTACGTCGAGTTCGTCGGCACCGGCACGGTCGCGTCGGCGGTGCTCTTCGCATCGGTCTTCCCGTCGATGTTCGGGACGTTCGTCAAACGCACGTTCCAGCACACGTACGACGCGATCCTCGCCGCGCCCGTCGACACCGAGGAGATCGTCACCGCCGAGGCGCTGTGGATCTCGATCCGCGCGGGCACCTACGGCTGCGTGCCGATGCTCGTCGCGATCGTCTTCGGCCTCGACCCGCGGATCGACATGCTCTTCGTGCCGCTGATCGCGTTCGTCGCCGGCTTCGGCTGGGCGTCGTTCGGGATCATGATCGCCGGCCTGCTGACGAAGATCGACAACTTCGGCTACGTCACGAGCACGGTCATCACGCCGACGTTCCTGACCGCCGGCACGTTCTTCCCGCTCACCGGCCTGCCCGAGTGGGTGCAGGTGCTCGGCAACTTCAACCCGCTGCACCACACCGTCGAGCTCGTCCGCCACGCGGCGTTCGGCTGGGAGGGCTGGGCGGACGTCGGGCACCTCGGAGCGCTCGTGCTGTTCGCGCTCATCCTGTGGCGGCTCGCGATCCGCGCGATGACGCGCAGGCTGATCACGTAACGCGCCTCGGGAGCGCCGCGAATCGCGGCCTCCCGAAGGCAGTCGTCGCGCTACTCTCGGGGGCTCTCCATGCCCGGCGTCCTCGACATTGAGCAATCGCTGCTCCTCCTCGAGCTTCAGCCGCCGTTCGACAAGCGCGACGTGCAGCTTGCGCGGCGCCGGCAGGCGAAGGTCTGGCATCCCGACATCGCGCCGCCCGGCAAGCAGTTCGAGCACGAGCGCCACCTCAAGGCGATCAACGAGGCGGCCGACCAGCTCGAGCGCCTCGCCGAGGGCTCGCGCGGCGGGAAGGTCTCGCGCAACGCGGTGAAGGTGAGCGCCGCGGCCGCGCGCACCGCGCGCGCCGAGGAGGGCCGGCGCAACTACGAGGCCCAGCAGCGCGCCCGCGCCCACGACGAGGACCGTGCCGCGAACGACCCGTTCGGCTCGCAGGTCCCCGACCACTCCGTCGTGCACCGCTACGCGCGCTGCGTCGCCTATCCCGAGTGGGGCGTCGGCAGCGTCACCGGCATCTACTTCACCGGCGGCGGCGACGACATCCAGCAGTGGGCGCGCGTGCGCTTCCAGGTCGGCGTGCGGACCGTCCCCGCCGGCACGCTGCAGTTCGTCGACTTCTCAAAGCCCGACGCGGGCGCCGACCGCGTCGAGCGCTTCATGACCGCAGCCCAGCACGCGACGCTCGAGGGCAACCACGCGCTGGCCGCCCAGCGGCTCATCTACGCCCGCGACGCCGAGCCGGACAACGTCACCGTGCTGCGGCTGCTGACGCTCGCGTTCTGGCAGGCGGGCAACCTCAACGCGGCGGGCCGCGCCGTGCGCGACTGGGCCCGCGCCGAGGGCGACCGGCCCGCGCCGCACCGCTTCGCGGCGCGGATCTACGAGGACATGGGCGCGATCGACCTCGCCGCCGAGGCCGCCCAGCGCGCGGTCGAGCGCGGCACCGGCGACGCCGACGCCTGGGAGCGGCTGGGGCGCCTGCGGCTGCGGCTGATGGACCGCGAGGCGGCGATCTTCGCGCTCGAGCGGGCGCGCTCGATCGTGCCGTCGGTCGAGGGGCTGCTCGACCTCGCGCTGGCCTACCACCTCGCGGGTGACCTCGGCGCCGAGGTCACCGCCTGCGAGCAGGCGACGCTGCTGGACGGCGAGAGCTCGGCGGCGTGGGCGCGCTACGCGCACGCCCTGGCGCGCACCGATCGCGTCAGCGACGCGATCGAGGCGTGCGACTTCGCGCTGCGGCTCGCCGAGAACGACGAGGTCGCCGAGCTGCTCGCCCGGCTGCGCGACGAGCTGCCGCGCGTGCTGCCCGCGGCCTGACTACCTACTGCTCCTCGACGAACGCCTCGCGCGCGGCCATCGCGTGGTGCTCGCGCAGGCCTGCGAGCTGACGCTCGGCGCGCGCCACGAGCGCTGCGACCTCGTCCTCGTCGAGGCGCGGGTCGTGCGGCGCCAGCTGCGACAGCGAGTCCCACAGCGCGAGCTTGCCGCTCGACGCCGGAGCGCAGCCCCTCGAGCTCGAGCACGCGGCTGAGCGGCGAGTAGCCGGTGAGCTGGTCGTTGGGCTTCAGGCGCGCGAGCTTCTCGCCGACCTTCGCGCCGGCCGTCTTGACGATCGACTTGCTCACGCCGAATCGCTCCATGAGCTCCTCGAGCTTCTCGACGTCCTGCTCGATCTCCTGTGCGAGGCCGAGGAGGAAGTCCTCGTACGGCGTGCCGAGGTTCTCGTCGGCGAGGCGGCGGGCGAGATCGCTGCCCATCTCGGCGCCGGCCCGGTGGTCCTGCAGGTACGTCTCGAGGTACTCGATCGTCGTCGTGGTCATGCCGCGTACGGCTACCCATGCGGGGCGTGCGGTACGCGATCGCATGCGATCCGCCAGGGGCGCTACGGTGCCGAACCATGCGCCTGATCGTCGCCCGCTGCGAGGTCCGCTACAGCGGCCGCCTGAACGCCGTCCTGCCGCTGGCGCTGCGGCTGCTCATGGTCAAGGCCGACGGCTCGTTCATGGTCCACGCCGACAGCGGCGGCTTCAAGCCGAGCAACTGGATGACGGCGCCGACGGTGATCGAGGAGACCGGCGCCCCGCCGACCCGGATCGTCGTGCGCAAGCGCGCGGGCGCGACCGAGGACCTGCTGGAGATCGAGATCGCCGACGTCGTGTCCGACGTGACCCACGACATGGGCGAGGCCGCGGCGCTCGAGAAGGACGGCGTCGAGCGCGACCTGCAGGAGGCGCTCGCGGCCGCGCCGCGGTTCTGCGGCGAGGGCTTCCGGCTCGTGCGCCGCGAGTGGCCGACCGACATCGGCCCGGTCGACCTCATGTGCCGCGACGGCGAGGACGCGTGGATCGCCGTCGAGATCAAGCGCGTGTGCACGATCGATGCCGTCGAGCAGCTCACGCGCTACCTCGAGCGCATCCGCCGCGACCCGGCGATGGCGTCGTGTCGCGGCGTCCTGGCAGCGCAGTCGATCAAGCCGCAGGCGCGGGTGCTCGCCGAATCGCGCGGGCTGGCCTGCGTCGAGATCGATCTCGCGGTCCTGCGCGGCGAGCGCGAGCCCGATCTGACGCTGTTTGCAGCGTAAACCGCCGGCTGGACACGCGGGCCATACGCGCTGGCCCAACCGCTGAAATTCGAGCGGATCGGCACACCGCGGCCTATGCTCGCCCGATGGATCGTCTCCCCCAGATCGTCGCATTCGGAGGAGGCGGGTTCTCCATGGAGGCGGGCAACGGCCTGCTCGACGACTACGTGCTCGGGCTCACGAACGTGGCGCGCCCGAAGGTCTGCTTCCTGCCGTCGGCATCGGGCGACGCCGACCACTACATCGTGCGCTTCTACCGCGCCTTCTGCGCCGGCCGCTGCGAGCCGTCGCACGTGTCGCTCTTTCGCCGCGACAAGGGCGCCGGGCTGGGCCGCGACGTCGCGTCGCACCTGCTCGACCAGGACCTCATCTACGTCGGCGGGGGCAGCGTGGTGTCGCTGCTCGGCGTCTGGCGCGCGCATGGCCTCGACGACGTGCTGCGTCAGGCCTGGCGCAGCGGCGTCGTGCTCTGCGGGCTCAGCGCGGGATCGCTGTGCTGGTTCAGCGAGGCGGTCACCGCGTTCCACGGCCCGCCACAGCGCGTGCCCGGGCTCGGGCTGCTGCCATACTCGAACTGCGTGCACTACGACGGCGAACCCGCACGGCGCGACAGCTACCACCGCTTCCTGAGCGAGGGCATGCCGCCCGGCTACGCGGCGGGCGACGGCGCCGCGCTGCACTTCTGCGGCGAGTCGCTGGCGCGGGTCGTCTCCTCACGCCCGACGGCGACGGCGCACTGGGTCGAAGAGGTCGGCGGCGATGTATCCGAGGTGGCGCTCGACGTCCGCTGGCTCGGCGGATCGCGGGCGCTGACCGCGGCATAGTGGCACTAGTGCGCCGCCGCCGCATCTTCGCCATGGGCGGCGGGGGCTTCACGTCCGAGCCCCACAACCCGGCGCTCGACGACTTCATCCTGTCGCTCGCGGGCAAGCGCGAGCCGCGCATCCTCTTCCTGCCGACCGCCAGCGGCGACCCCAACGCGCAGATGGCCGCCTTCCGGGCGACGTTCGGCCAGCGCGCCTGCCAGCCGCGCCAGCTCTCGCTGTTCCGGCTCGAGCACGAGCCGCACGACCTGCGCGCGCTGATCCTGGCGCAGGACATCGTCTACGTCGGCGGCGGCTCGATGCGCAACCTGCTCGCGATCTGGCGCGAGCACGGCCTGGACGCGATCCTGCGCGAGGCGTGGGACGAGGGCGTCGTGCTCGCCGGGCTCAGCGCCGGCGCGATGTGCTGGTTTGAGCACGGGATCACGTGCTCGACGGGCCGCCCGGCGCCGACGACCGGGCTCGGCTTCCTGCCGGGCAGCCTCTCGGTCCACTACGACGGCCAGCCCGAGCGCCGGCCGGTCTACCTCGACGCGATAGCGCGCGGCGCGATCCCCCCCGGCTACGGCGCCGACGACGGCGTCGGGCTGCTGTTCGAGGACACGCAGCTCGTGCGGATCGTCGCGTCGCGTCCGGGCACGCAGGCCTGCCGCGTGGAGCCCGGCGAGGACGGGGCGGTCGAGACCGCGCTCGCACCCGAACTGCTCGCCAAGCCGTTCGCGGCGCGTGACCGCCCCGTGCCCGACGACATCCGCGAGTACCGCGCCGAGCGCTACCGCGCCGCGGGCCGGCGGTAGCGGCGCGACACGGCTACTTGGCCGACTCGCCGAACAGCGTCGCCAGCAGCGAGCGCGACCCGCCGCGGTCGCGATGCTCGCAGAGGTAGATCCCCTGCCACGTCCCGAGCGCGAAGCCGCCGCGGGTGATCGGCAGGGTCAGCGACGAGCCCATCAGCGCGGCCTTGACGTGCGCCGGCATGTCGTCGGGCCCCTCGAGCGTGTGCGTCCAGGCGAAGTCCTCGGGGACCGCGGCGTTGAACCAGGACTCGAAGTCGCGGCGCACGTCGGGCGAGGCGTTCTCGTTGAGCGTCAGCGACGCCGACGTGTGGCGGATGAGCAGATGCGCGATGCCGACCTGCAGCTGCTTGAGCTCGGGTAGCGCCGCGACGACCTCGGAGGTGACGAGATGGACGCCGCGCGGGCGGGGCTCGAGCGTGATCTCGCGCTGGATCCAGGGCATCGCCAGCGCAGGCTACGCGGCACGCGTGCTTGGCGCGTACGCGGGTACTGTCAGAACATGTCAATTCCGGAAGGTACGCACAACATCGGACCCAGCAACGGTTCGCTGAAGGTCAAGACAGGCAAGGAAGGCGCCGCCGCGAAGATGGGGCACGACCTCGTCATCACCGTCAACAGCTGGGACGCGACGATCGAGGGCGGCGACAGCCCCTCGATCAAGCTCACCGCCGATCCCAGCTCGCTCGAGGTCGCTGAGGGCTCCGGCGGCGCGAAGCCGCTGAGCGACAAGGACAAGGGCGACATCAAGAAGAGCATCGACAAGAAGGTCCTGGGCTCGTCGCAGATCAGCTTCACCTCCAGCGAGGTGACCGACAGCGCGGCCAAGGGCGACCTCTCGATCGCCGGCAAGAGCTCGTCGGTCAACGTCCCGCTGAAGCGTCAACGGCAGCACGATCAGCGGCAGCATCACGCTCAGCCAGAGCGAGTTCGGGATCAAGCAGTTCTCGGCGATGATGGGCGCCCTGAAGGTCAAGGACCAGGTCACCGTCGAGTTCGAGGCCACGCTCTAGCGAACGCGGGCCGCCGGGTTGCGGCAGCGTCATAGGCTTGCGGCGTGAGCCGCCGCAAGCCGCAGCTGCTGTGGGAGCCCGACGAGGCGTTCGCGCGGCGCACGCGGCTGCGCGCCTACGGCGACTGGCTGTCGGCCTACCACGGCGTCGAGGTCGCGACGTACGACGACCTGTGGACCTGGTCGATCGGCGACCTCGAGGGCTTCTGGTCGTCGATCGCCGAGTACTTCGGCGTGCGCTTCCACGAGCCGCCGCAGGAGGTGCTCGCGCAGCAGCGCGATGCCGGGCGCGCAGTGGTTCACCGGGGCGACGCTCTCCTATCCCGAGCACATCTTCGGCGGGCGCGACGGCGACGCGGTCGCGATCCGCCACGCCTCCGAGCTGCGCCCGCTGGAGACGATGACGTGGGCGCAGCTGCGCACGCTGACCGCGCGCATCCAGGCCGGGCTGCGCGCGCTCGGCGTCGGCCGCGGCGACCGCGTCGCCGCGTACATGCCGAACATCCCCGAGACGGTCGCGGCGTTCCTCGCGACCGCCGGCCTCGGCGCCGTCTGGTCGAGCTGCTCGCCGGACTTCGGCGCGCGCTCGGTGATCGACCGCTTCGCGCAGATCGAGCCGGCGGTGCTGCTCGCGGTCGACGGCTACCGCTACGGCGGGCGTGACTTCGACCGCTCGCAGGTGGTGCAGGAGATCCATGCGCAGGTCGGCGGGACGCTCGTGCGGCTCGGCTACCTCGACGCCAGCGGCTGGCAGGACGGCTTCCTCGGGCCTGACGACGCGGCGCTCGAGCTCGTGCCGGTGGCGTTCGACCACCCGCTCTGGGTCCTGTACTCGAGCGGCACGACCGGCCTGCCGAAGGCGATCGTCCAGGGCCACGGCGGGATCCTGCTCGAGCAGCTCAAGCACCTGAACCTGCACCTCGACATGCACGAGGACGACCGCGCGTTCTGGTTCACGACGACCGGCTGGATGATGTGGAACTTCCTCGTCGGCGTGCTGCTCACGCCGGCCTCGATCGTGCTCTACGACGGCAGCCCCGGCGCGCCGTCGCTCGATCGCCTCTGGGACCTCGCGGCGGAGGCTCAGATCACGTGCCTGGGCACGAGCGCGGCGTTCATCGCGAGCTGCATGAAGGCCGGCGTGCAGCCCGGCGGCGGCGGGACCCGCGACCTGCGCGCGCTGCGCAGCGTCGGCTCGACCGGCTCGCCGCTGGCGCCGGAGGGCTTTCGCTGGATCTACGACGAGCTCGGTGCCGGCACGTGGCTGTTCTCGACGAGCGGCGGCACCGACGTCTGCACGGCGTTCGTCGGCGGCGTGCCGCTCCTGCCCGTCTACGAGGGCGAGCTGCAGGCGCGCTCGCTGGGCTGCGACGTGCGGTCCTTCGACGAGGACGGCCAGCGCGCTCGTCGGCGAGGTCGGCGAGCTCGTCATCACGCAGCCGATGCCGTCGATGCCGCTGTACTTCTGGAACGACCCCGACGGGTCGCGGCTGCGCGAGGCGTACTTCGAGATGTACCCGGGCGTCTGGCGCCACGGCGACTGGATCGAGATCACGGCGCGCGGGACCGCGGTCATCTACGGGCGCAGCGACTCGACGATCAACCGCGGCGGCGTGCGGATGGGCACGAGCGAGATCTACCGCGCGGTGCTCGCGCTGGACGAGATCGTCGACGCGCTCGTCGTCGACGTCGACGGCTGGATGGCGCTGTTCGTCGTGCTGCGCGAAGCGGCGGCGCTCGACGACGACCTGCGCGCGCGGATCGCCAGGCGCGTGCGCGAGGACTGCTCGCCGCGCCACGTGCCCGACGACGTCTACGCCGTGGCGGAGGTGCCGCGCACGCTGTCGGGCAAGGTGCTGGAGGTGCCGGTGAAGCGGATCCTCGCGGGCGTCTCGCCCGACCGCGCCGCGAGCCGCGACTCGCTCGCCAACCCGGCCGCGCTGGACTGGTTCGTGCGGTTCGCCGGCGAGCGCAACGCGGGCGATCGCGCGTGAGCTAAGAGCCGGGCGAAGAAGAAGCAGCGCCGGCGCAGCCGGGCCGCCCGCCGGGCCAGGTGCCCGCGGCGCGGCAGGCGCGCGCCGAGCAGCGCGCGGCGCGCGCGCCCGGGCCGGCACCTGCGCAGCCGCCGCGCGCACGGACACCGGCGGGCGCGCCCGCGCAGGCGCACGCGCCGGGCGCCGCGCCGGCGCAGCGGCGCCCCTCGCGCCTGGAGGTGCGCGACGGCGTCGCGCGGCCGGACGCGATCTGGGCGCCGTTTCCGCTCACGGAGATCGGCATGGCCGTCGGGCTCGTGCTGTTCGTCCTCGGCTTCGCGAGCAGCGCGCCCGCGCTGTTCGTCGCCGGCGTCGGCGTGCTCGTCGTCGTCGTCGCCGAGCTCTGCCTGCGCGAGCATCTCGCCGGCTTTCGCTCCCACAGCATCCTGCTCGGGCTGCTGCCGGTCACCGTCGTGCACCTCGGCGTCGTCTACCTCGCCGACGCGACGTGGCGCGGACCGCTCGCGCTCGCGCTCGACCTCGCGGTCGCGGGCGCGCTGGCCTGGTGGCTGCGGCGGCGCTTCCTGGCCGCGCAGGGAAGCGCGCGGGTCGCGGCGCGCTGACGAGCGCCGTTCAGGCGCGCATGCGCGGACGCGCGCGGCGGCGCGACCAGACCTCGCAGACGAGCAGCGTGACGGCCGGCGGGATCGTGGCGGGCAGGACGTCGTAGACGAGGAAGAGCTGGTCCCACGCCAGCGAGATCGCCAGCATCAGCACGGCGGCGGCAAGCTGGGGACGGCGCTGCGCCGCGAGGATCGCGCCCGACGACCGCCGCCGCGAAGAAGTCGCCGTAGCCGAGCCCGGCATCGCCGAAGGACGCCGACTGCAGCCGGGGCAGCCCGGATCCCGGCGATGCCGCCACGAGGACCGCGTTGGGCGCCTGCAGCGCGTTTGAGAACACGAGATAGGCGTCGACTGCGGCCATCGCGACGATGCCGGCCTTCAGCAGCGTGAGCGGGGCGACGCCGGCCAGCAGCCGCCCGAGCGTCACGGCCGAGCCGGCGATCAGCAGCGTCGTCGCGGCCTGGCCGGCACGATCGCCGGGATCAGGCCCACGCGAGCGCGAGCAGCACCGCGGCGAGCACGGCGAGCCCTGGCCGCGCGCCACGCGCGGCCCACCCCAGCGCGAGCGCGCACCCGGCCGGCACGAGGATGAGCGCGACCCAGGTGAGCACGTCGGCGGTCGACGGCGCGAGCTCGATCGCGGCGACGACGAGCGCGATCGACAGCGGCAGCACGAGCGCCCACGCCGGCGTGCGAAAGCGCTGGGCCCAGGCGGGCAGCCCGGCGCCCGGGGCGGCGATGCACGCCGCCTGGACAGCGACGAGCGCGAGGTTGTCGCTGGAGAAGAACACCGGCTCGAGCCGCCGCGCGGCTCAGTCCAGCGCCCAGACCCGCACGTAGTCGACCTGCATCGTCGTGGTGCTCGTGTCGCGCGTGCCGTACCCGCCCGGCGGGATCGCCCCGGCGAAGAACTCACCGACGTCCGAGCTGAGGATCATGTACTGGCTGCGCTGCGAGACCGGGCTCGTGCTCGTCCAGGTCGGGACGCCGTCGTAGAGGTACGTGACGTCGGTCGGCGTCCAGCGCATCGCCCACGTGTGCCAGCTGCCGTTGCCGAGCCCCGGCAGCGGGGCGCTGAGCCGCACCGCCGCCTTGGAGTCCGGGCCGTAGCCATCCCAGATGAACGCCTGCTGGATGCGGTCTGAGATGTCGTTGTCGGGCGCGCACGTCTGCGGCGGCGTCGGCGCCGGGGCGTCCACGCAGCGCGTCCGGTGCTCGGCGACGTCCATCTCGACGCCCGCCGTCGCCGGGTCCCCGATCGGGTTGCCGAGCGTGCGCGATTGCAGCCAGAACGCCGACCACTGACCGGGCGCGTTGTCGAACTTCATCCGCGCCTCGAAGTAGCCGTAGCGCTGCTCGAAGCCGGTCAGCGCGATGTTCTGCGTGGCGATCATGCCGACGTAGTTCGTGCCGGCCTCGGTGTAGGTCTTGATCGTCAGCGCGCCGCCGCCGACCGAGACCGCGTCCGGCGTGACGATCGCGTCGAACCGCAGCGCACCGGTCGCGCGATAGCTCCAGCGCGTCAGATCCAGCAGCGACCCGTTGAACTCGTCCGACCAGGTGACGTTCTCGGGCCCGACCACGGTCACGGCGATCGTGAGGACGAAGCCGACCGCGCATTCCGTCGCCGTGCAGCCCGCTCCGGGAATCGTCAGCGTCGTCCGGCCCGCGGCGGCCTGGCTCGTCGCCGCGACGACGAGCCGACCCGCGGGGCTGGACAGCGACACGCCCGGCACGCTCGGGTTGGGAGTGCCCAGCGCGGTGATGCTCGTCAGCGGCTCCGGCGCGGCGACCTCGGCCGTCGACCCGGGCGCCACCTGTGTCGCCGGTGCCGTGACCGCGATGTCCTCCAGTGCTCTCAACGCGTTCGACGAAGTGCCGGGGCCCGGTCCCGGGCTGGCCAGCGGCGGCGGCGGCGGCGCGGGTGGGGGTGCAGGCGGCGGCGCAGGCGGTTTCGGCGCCGGGGTGACCTCCCGCGCCCGGACGGCGATCCTGCGCGTGACCGACGCCTTGAGGCGGCGTTCGCCCCTGACCAGCACCGCGCGAACGGACAGGGTCGCCGGCGTGGCGCTCACCGGTGCCCGGAAGCGGATCCTGAACCTGCCGTGCGCGAGCCCAGACCGCTTCAGGTTGACCCACGTCCCGGCCGCTGCGGCGCTGCAGGACGACCCGAGCGCGCCGTGGCGCCCGCCTGGCCGTGCCGCTCGCCGTGACGGTCGCGCCGCTCGCCGCCGATGCCGGCACCGACAGCGAGATCGCCGGGGTCGCCGCGGCCTGCGCCGCGCAGGGGCAACTCGCCGTCATCGTGACCAGTGCTGCAAGCGCGACCGATCCCACGCGCATCTCCGACCTCCGGTCCGTTCCCCTTCCTGGACCGTAGCTTTGCAGACCCCGGGTCCTGCCCCGCCCGGACGGGCCGCGCGAGCGGCCGGCCCGGCCCCGCTGCAGGGACTCCTACCGCTCGCCGGGGGTCTTGACCGGGTACAGCGAGACCGGGATCGAGAGGTCCAGCGCCGTCTCGACGATCCGCGACTGCTCGGCGACGTGGGCGGCCGGATAGCCCTCGCCGGGGCTGGCGCGCTCGGGCCGGCCGATGTAGCCGAACTTCAGCGACTGCGGGAGGATCTGCATGAGGCGCGGGAACATGTGCGCGCGGGCGCCCATGTTGCGCGGCTCCTCCTGGGCCCAGACGACCTCCTCGAGGTTCGGGTAGCTCTCGATGAGCTCGAGGATCTGGGCCTGCGGGAAGGGGTACAGCAGCTCGACGCGGCCGACGGCGACGCCCTCGAGGTCCTTGCGGCGCGGATGGCCGACGAGGTCGTAGTAGATCTTGCCGGTGCAGAGCACGAGGCGCTTGACGAGGTCGGCGGGCACGCGCGGCTCGCCGAGCACGGGGAAGAAGCGCGTCTCGGAGAGATGCTCGATGCGGTTGGTCGCCTGCGGCAGGCGCAGCAGCGACTTCGGCGTCATGAGGATCAGCGGGCGCTGCTTGGCGATCCGCGCCTGGCGGCGGATGAGGTGGAAGTACTGCGCCGGCGTCGTGACGTTCGCGACGCGCATGTTGCCCTCCGACGCCAGCGTCAGGAAGCGCTCCAGGCGCCCGCTGGAGTGCTCGGGTCCCGAGCCCTCGTAGCCGTGCGGCAGCAGCAGCACGAGCCGCGACGTCTGCCCCCACTTCGCCAGGCCGCTTGAGATGAACTGGTCGACGATGACCTGCGCGCAGTTGACGAAGTCGCCGAACTGCGCCTCCCAGAGCACGAGCGTCTCGGGCGCCTCCTGGGAGTACCCATATTCGAAGCCGAGGCAGGCGACCTCGCTCAACGGCGAGTTGTGCAGCTCAAACGGCGCCAGCGCGCCGGGCAGCGACTGGATCGGGCAGATCGTCTGGCCGGTCTTCGCGTCGTGCAGCACCATGTGGCGCTGCGAGAACGTGCCGCGCTCGACGTCCTGGCCGGTCAGCCGGATCGGCGTGCCCTCCGTCAGCAGCGACGCGAACGCCAGCGACTCGGCGTGCGACCAGTCGATGCCGCCGTCGGGGCCGACGGCGTCGCGGCGGCGCTCGAGCTGCTTGATGAGCTTCGGATGCACCGTGAAGCCCTCGGGGATCCGCAGCAGCTCGTCGTTGAGGCTCAGCAGCCGCGGCGCGCTGACGGCGGTCTTGACGTCCGGCGACGGCGTGCGGTCCAGCTGGTACTCGCCCGTCGGCTGCTCGACCTCGCCGACCTCCGCCGCGTGCCTGATCTGCGCCTTGAGCTGCTGGTGCAGGCGCGTGAGCTCGTCCCAGGCCTCGTTCTTCTGGTCCTCGACATCCTGCGCCGTCACGACGCCCTGCGCGACGAGCTGCTCGGCCCAGAGGTCGGCGACGCGCTTGTGGCGGCGGATGCGCGCGTACTGCTCGGGCTGCGTGTAGGCGGGCTCGTCGGCCTCGTTGTGACCGAAGCGGCGGTAGCCGATGAGGTCGATCAGCACGTCGTGGCCGAACGCGCGGCGGAACGCGAACGCCAGCCGCACGGCCGAGACGCAGGCTGCGACGTCGTCGGCGTTGACGTGGATGATCGGCACGTCGAAGCCCTTCGCGACGTCCGAGGCCCAGCGCGTCGAGCGGGCGTCGTCGGGATCGGTCGTGAAGCCGACCTGGTTGTTCTGGACGAGATGCACCGTCCCGCCGACGGAGTAGCCGTCCAGCGCCTGGAGGTTGAGCGTCTCCGGCACGACACCCTGCGCGGGCAGCGCGGCGTCGCCGTGCAGCACGATCGGCACGGCCGAGTCGACGTCGCGGTGGGCGTGCGGGCCCTGGCGCGTCGTCTGCGCCGCGCGCGTCGCGCCCGTCACGACCGGGCCGACGTACTCCAGGTGCGACGGGTTGGACTCGAGGTTGACGAGGATCGAGGAGCCGTCGGGCAGCTGGTAGGAGCCCTGGGCGCCGTGGTGGTACTTCACGTCGCCGGTGCCGCCCTGCGGGATCGTCGTGACGGCCTCCAGCGTCGAGGCGCCCTCGAACTCCGCGAAGATCGTGTCGTACGGGCGCCCGAGGTTGTGCGCCAGCACGTTGAGCCGGCCGCGATGGGCCATCCCGAGCACGACCTCGCGCCCGCCGTGCGCCGCGCACAGCTGGATGAGCTCGTCGAGGATCGGCACCGTCATGTCCAGGCCCTCGATCGAGAACTGCTTCTGGCCGAGGTAGGCCTTGTGCATGAAGCGCTCCAGCGCGTCGACCTCGACGAGCCGCTTCAGCAGCGCCTTCTGCTCGTCGGCGCTCAGCGGCATGCGGTAGGCGCCGGACTCGATCTTCTCGCGCAGCCAGGTGCGCTGGCGATGCGAGGCGATGTGCTCGATCTCGTAGGCGATCGTGCCGCAGTACGTCTCGCGCAGGTGCGGCAGCGCGTCGGCGAGCGTCGCGCCCGGCACGTGCATGCGCAGGACCTTCGCCGGGATCAGGGCCATGAGCTCGGGCGTCAGGCCCAGCGGCTCGGGATTGAGCGCCGGATCGCCCTCGGGCTCGCGCCCGAGCGGGTCCAGCCGCGCGGCGAGGTGACCGTGGGTGCGATGGGCCTTCACCAGCGAGACGGCCGCCTGGACGGCCTGCATGAGCTCCTCGTCGTACTCCGTGATGCGGGTGGCCGGCGGCGCGGCGGGCGCCAGCGCGGCGTCGGGAACCGCAACGGCCGCGGCGGCGGGCGCCGGCGGTGCGGGGAGCGCCGGCGGCGGGCCGGCCTTCGTCCCGAGCTGCGCGAAGAGGTCGTCGTAGAACGCGTGCTCGCCCTGCAGGTACTCCTCGACGACCTTCAGGAAGCGGCCGGACTCGGCGCCCTGGATGACGCGGTGGTCGTACGTCGAGGTCATCGACATGACCTTCTCGGCGCCGATCGACTGGCCGACGGCGCCGAGCCCGACGGGGTAGCCGATCGCGCCGGTCGCGACGATCGTGCCCTGGCCGGGCATGAGCCGCGGGACGGAGGCGATCGTCCCGATGCCGCCGGGGTTCGTCAGCGTGAGGTTGGCGCCGACGAGGTCGTCGGCGGTGAGCGCGTTCTCGCGGGCGCGGGCGATGAGGTTGCCGAACGCGTCGAGGAACTCGGGGAACGACAGGCGGCCGGCGTTGCGGATGACCGGCACCATGAGCGTGCGGCTGCCGTCCTTCTTCTCGACGTCGACCGCGATCCCGAGGTTGACGGCGCCGTCGTCGACGCGGTGCGGCTTGCCGCCGACGTCGGCGTAGTGGTGCGCCATGACCGGCATCTGCTCGGTCGCCGCACGGGCGATCGCGTAGGCGATGAGGTGCGTGAAGGAGATCTTGTGGCCGGCCTCCTTGAGCTCCCTGCGGCGCGCGTCCATCACCGTGACGGTGATCGTGCGCAACGACGTCGCGGTCGGGATCTCGCGCGACTGGTCCATGTAGCGCGCGAGCATCGCCGCGCCGCCCTTGAGCTCGGTGCTGCCGGCGGAGGCGCGCGGGGGCGGCGGCTGCCGGCGCGCTCGGCTTCGGCGCGGGCGGAGCGGACTTCGCGGCGAGCACGTCGGCCTTCGTGACCCGCCCGGCGGGGCCGCTGCCGTGCAGGCCGGAGATGTCGATGCCCTCGACGGCCGCGACGCGGCGCGCGACGGGCGAGGCGTGGGCGCCGTTGCCGTCTGCCGCGGGCACGGGCGCGGGCACGGGCGGCGCGGGGATGGAGGCGGCGGGCGGCGTGGCCGGCGCGGGTGCGGGTGCGGCGTGGCTGCCGCGACCGCCGCCGAGGCGCCGTTGTCGCTGCCGGGCCGCATGCGGGCGATCGTGTGCCCGACGGCGACCGTCTCGCCCTCGGCGGCGAGGATCTCGACGATCGTGCCGGCGACGGGCGCGGGAAGCTCCATGTCGACCTTGTCCGTCGACAGCTCGACGACGGTCTGGCCCTCCTCGACGACGTCGCCGACGCCCACGGCCCACTCGAGGATCGTGCCCTCCTGGACGGACTCCCCGCCGGCGGGCGTGACGATGTCGATGAGCGAAGCGGCGGGTGGCACGCCATTGTCGTCGGCCGACCGCGGCGCGTCTTCAGCCGCGGGCCGCGCCGATGCCGCGGGCGCGGCGCCGTTCGTGGCGATCTCTGCGAGCACGGTGCCGACCGCGACGGTCTCGCCCTCGGCGGCGAGGATCTTCACGAGCGTCCCGGAGGCGGGCGCGGGGACTTCGGCGTCGACCTTGTCGGTCGACACCTCGACGAGCGGTTCGTCGGCCTCGACGGCCTCGCCCTCCTGCTTGTGCCACTCGAGGACGGTTCCTTCGCGGACCGACTCTCCCATCGCCGGGAGCGTTACCTGAACTGTCGTGTTCACGGCCATTCCGTAGCTCCACTCTAGAGGGTCCGGACGGACCCGTCCGTGACAAATTGCGCACTCGCCAGCGACAAATTGCTGTAGATCGCGCCTAAATGGCGGAGCCGCCTCCCCCGCGACGCGCCCAGGTCAGGCGAAGCCCGGCGCTTCGCGCGACGCGCCGGAGCGGCGGCCGCGCGACTGGCGCCAGAACTCATAGGAGCCGATGAACGGCCCGATCCCGCCGAGCACGGCGACGGCGACCGCGAGCCGCAGGTCGATGACGCGCAGGCGCAGCGCGCGCGATGCAGGCGAGCGACATCGCGATCCAGCCGATGCCGTGCGCCATCCCGAACACCATCTCGAGGCCGTGCAGGCCCGGCACGAGCCAGACGACGAGCAGCACCGTGTAGATCGCCGAGTGCGTGAACGACGCCCACTTCAGGCGCTCGAACGTCAGCAGGCGGGTCATGCGGTGTGTGGCGACGAGCAGGGTGGCCATGCGCCGCAGCGGCTCGTCGGCCTCGGCCGGCCAGTCGGCGACCTCGGCCGGCCACCAGGCGTAGTCGTCGTGCTCGTCGTCCATCTCGATCTCGGCGCCGTCGGGCAGCCAGGCGAGGCCGACGACCATGACGAGCTGGTGGGGAAGGCGCACGAGCGCCTCGACCGTCATCCGCTCGGGCCGGACGGCCCACTCCTCGTCGAGCTCGCGCGTCAGCGTCTCCGCCGGGCTCTCGCCGACGTCGACCGCGCCACCGGCGCCGAGCGCCCAGCGCCCGGGCCACGAGGACAGCCAGGCCGCGCGGCGGCCCGCGAGCCAGCGACCGTCGGCGGCGCGCGTGACGGTGAGCGCGGCCATCGAGTGCGACGCGTCGCCGTCGACGAGCCGCAGCGCCCAGCGCGCGGGCTGCAGATCGAGCAGGAGCTCGCCGCCGCGCTCGGCGTACCCGACGAGCCGCGCCGACAGCCCGTCGTGGCTCGGCGAGCCGCGCTCGCGCAGTGCTGCGATCGCGGCGTCCGCGGCCTCGACCTTGTCCTCCGGCGCGTCGTAATGCTCCGCGCGCCAGCGCGCTCGCACGCGCTCGGCGGGCCAGTGGCCGCGGGCGAGGATGGCCGGCTGCTGCATGTCACCAACGATAGTTCGCATCCGACCCGATGCCCACGGCAGGTCCGAACGCCGGCGTGCCCGCGGTCTCATGCGAATTCGTATGGCGATTGCGCTCTTGGCGCACGGGCCACGTCGCATACACGCGCCGCGCGTGCCACACTCCGCGGGCGCTGCGCCGCCGGACCAACGCGCGCGCCCAACACCTACACCCATGACCCAGTACAGCCAGGTATCCGCCATGCCGCGGACAGCAGCCCCATGAGAGTGCTCGTCACCGGCGGTTCGGGCTTCATCGGCTCGCACGTCGTCGACCAGCTCGTCGCGGGCGGGCATGAAACGCGCGTGTTCGACATGCGCTCGTGCGCCGGCCAGCCGCGGGCGCACTGCGATCACGTCATCGGCGATCTGCTCGATCCCCCCGCCCTGCTCGCGGCGGCCGAGGGCTGCGACACGATCATCCACCTCGCCGCAGCGGCCGACGTCGGGCTCGTCGCGAAGGACCCGACGGGCTCCGAGGCGCTGAACTCGCGCGGCACGCTCAACGTCCTCGAGGCCGCGCGCAGCACGGGCGCGCGGGTCATCTACGCCTCGACGATCTGGGTCTACTCCGACGTCCGCCAGAGCGAGGTCGACGAGGACTCCGAGCTCGGGCTGCCGTCGCACCTCTACACGGCGACGAAGCTCGCCGGCGAGATGTACTGCCGCTCCTACGGCGAGCTCTACGGCGTCGACACGACGATCCTGCGCTTCGGGATCCCCTACGGCCCGCGCGCCAGGCCCGCCGCCGTGCTGCCGATCTTCGTCAACAAGGCGCTCGCGGGCGAGCCGCTGACGATCGCCGGCGACGGGCTGCAGACGCGCCGCTTCGTCTACGTCGAGGATCTCGCCGAGGGCGTCGTGCGGGCGCTCGAGCCGCAGGCCAGCGGCCGCGTCTACAACCTCGTCGGCGAGGAGGAGACGTCGGTGCGCGACATCGCCGAGGCCGTGCGCAACGCGGTCGGCGAGGTCTCGATCGTGCACACCGAGGGCCGCGCCGGGGACTTCGCGGGCGCGCACATCTGCGGCGAGCGGGCGGCGACCGAGCTGGGCTGGCGGCCGCGGACGCTCGTTCGCCGAGGGCGTCGAGCGCTACGTCGCGTGGCACCGCGAGGACGCGGCCGCGCGGGAGCTCGCGGCCGCCGCCGCCAACGCCGCCGTGGACGCCGACGCGCCCGCCGCCCGGGAGCCCGCCGCCGCGCGGCGCCACTTCTGGCGCTCGGCGCATCGTGCGGCTCGCCGCCGTGTACGCGCAATCGGTGATCAGCGGCGTCCTGGCGCTCATCGTCTACGGCTTCGTCATGCACGCCGCCGGGCTGTTGGAGGACGAGGAGCACACCGTCCTCGTCGTCGCCCTCCTGATGGTCGTCGCGACGGTCTCGACGCGCTCGACCCAGGCGAAGGTCGCGGTCTGGCTGACCGCGCTGGCCGGCGCCGTGCTCCTGATCCCGCCGCAGCCGACGGGCGTGCTCGACATGGCCCGGCTCAACGTCCCGCTGCTCGCGCTCGCGATCGCCGGCGCGGGCTTCGTGCTGCTCGCCGCCGCCAGCGGCCGCCGCATCACGCTCGAACTCGCCGAGCAGGGCGAGCGTTAGAAACGTTGACGGTCGCTCACGAGCAGTTCGCGATCGGCTTCGACCCGCGCGACCGGGCCCGCCTGCACGAGCTGTGGGACGGCGTGCTGGACTCGCAGCGCTGGAGCGAGGGCGAGCTCACGGCCACCTTCGAGGCCGCCTGGGCGGAGCACAACGGCCTGCCCGCGGTCGCGACGTCGAGCTGGACCGGCGGCGCGCTCGCCGCGCTGGAGTGGGCCGACGTGCGCGGGCGCGCGGTCGTCGTCCCCTCCAACACGTTCATGGCGACGCCGCTGGCGGTGCGCGCGGCGGGCGGCAGGCCGGTGTTCGGCGACTGCCGCCGCGACGACCTCTGCCTCTCGCTCGAGGAGACCGAGCGGCTCATCGAGGCGCACGATCCGGCGGCCGTCTTCCTCGTCCACATCGGCGGCCACATCGCCTTCGACGCGCCCGCGATCGCACAGCTGTGCCGCGAGCGCGGCGTGCTGCTGATCGAGGACTGCGCGCACGCCCACGGCGCCTCCTGGGACGACCGCCGGCCGGGGACGTTCGGCGACGCGGGGATCTACTCGATGTACGCGACGAAGACGATCTCGACCGGCGAGGGCGGCGTGCTCGTCTCGCGCATCCCCGAGCTCGTCGAGTTCGCGCGTGGCTTTCGCAACTACGGCAAGCCCGGCCACGAGCGGCCCGGGCTGAACTTCCGCATGAGCGAGTTCACCGCGGCGATCGGGCTCGTGCAGGTACAGCGGCTGGCGGAGATCGTCGCCTGGAAGAACGAGATCGCGCGGACGGTGCTCGACCCCATCCACAAGGCCCGTCTCGAGCTGCCCGAGGGAATGGTGTCCGGGCTCTACAAGTACATCGTCTTCGACTGGCTCGAGCGTTCCACCGGGCGCGTCTACGACCAGCCCTGCCACCGCATCATGGCCACCGGCGACGTGCTGCCCAACAGCGACTGGGTCGCGGCGAACCACTCGTGCCCGCCGCTGTACTACCGCCCGGGCGAGGGATGACGGCGGCTCACACCGCGACCGCGCGCAGGCCGCGGCGGCCGAGCTCGTCGAGGATCCGCGGCAGCGCGGCGGCGGTGCGCTCCCAGGAGCCCGCCGAGGAGTAGTGATCGGCGTCGTGGAGCAGCACGACGTCGCCCGCGCCGACGGCGCGCGTCGCGCGCTCGGCGATCGTCGCCGGCGTCGTACGCGCCTCCCAGTCGCGGCCCCAGGCCGACCACAGCAGCGGCGTCCAGCCGCGGGCGCGGGCCTCGGCGAGCGCGAGCGGCGAGAAGATCCCGAACGGCGGCCGGTAGCGCGAGGCCGCGGCGCCGCCGAGCTCCTCGACGAGCGCCGCGCAGCGGTCGAGGTCGGCGCGCAGCGTCGCGCGGCGTGCGCAGGCTCGTGCAGACGTGGCGGTCGCCGTGGACGGCGAGCCGGTGTCCGGCGGCGACGATCTCGCACGCGACGGCGGGATGCGCGCGCAGCTGCTCGCCGACGACGAAGAACGTCGCCTGGGCGCCCGCCGTGGCGAGCGCGTCGAGCACTGCGGGCGTCCCGCGCGGGTGGGGCCCGTCGTCGAAGGTCAGCCCGACCGCGCCTGAGCCGAGGTCCAGGCGCCGCGCGATGCCCAGCACGCCGCACAGGGCCGGGACGTGCGCTGCGGGCGCGGGCACCGCCCACGCCGCCGCCGCCAGCCCGGCCGCGCCCGCCGCCGCGGCGCTACGCCTCACGGCGTGCGGAGTCCGACCGATGCTGACCGGCATCCTGCTGACGCTCGCCGCCGCCGCCTGCTTTGAGTGCTCGTACGTGCTGCAGGCGCTCGAGGTGCGCGCGGTGCCGGAGATGGCGCGCGCGAGCGTCGGCGGCCTGCGGCGGCTTGCCGCACGACCGGTCTGGCTGGCCTCGATCGCGCTCGGCCTGGCGGGATTCGGCCTGCAGGTGCTGGCGCTGCGCCACGTGCCGCTGTCGCTCGTGCAGCCGCTGCTGGCGACCGGGCTGCTCGGCCTGCTCGCCTTCAGCGCGACCGTCCTGGGCGAGCCGGTCGGGCGGCGCGAGGTCGGCGCCGTCGTGGCGATCGTCGCGGGCGTCGGCCTGATCGCCCTCGCCGATCCGCAGCGCGGCGAGGGCGCCGCGCCGGGTCTCGCGTTCGTGCTCGTCGCGATCGCCCTGGGGCTCCTCGCGCTGAGCGCGTTCGTCCTGCGGCGGCCCGGCGGCGGCGAGCTGCTGGCGGGTGCGATCGCCGCCGACGCGCTCGCCGCGCTCGCCGCCGCCCAGGCCGCGCGCGCCCTGCCCGGCGTGCTGCCGGCCGCCGGCTGGTGCGCGCTGGCGGCGGCGGGCGGGGTCGCCGCGATCGCCGCCGAGAGCGCCGTGCTGCAGCGCCGCGGCGCGGCGCGCGTGGCGCCTGTCGTGCTCGCGGGGCAGGTCGCCGTGCCGGTCGCGCTCGCGCCGCTCGTCATCGGCGAGCGCTGGGGGACTGCCGGTCGCTGCTCGTCTGCGGCCTCGCGCTCGTCATCGCCGGCAGCGCGCTGCTGGCCTCGTCAGCGGGCGTGAGCCGGCTCGCGCTCGGCCATCCCGAGCACGAGGTCGGCGGCCGCGGGTAGGTCCGGGACCTGCGGACCCAGCGGCGGCGCGGCGAGCGCGTGGATGAGCGCGTGGGCGAGCTGCGGGCGGGTCTTGGCGACCGCGACCATGCCGAGGCGCTCGTAGGCGCGGTTGTTGATCCGGATGTGCCCGCGCGCCCAGCCATAGGAGACGACGCGGCAGTCGCACATGAGCGCCTCGAGCACCGTCAGCCCGGCGGTCGAGTGGATCAGCACGTCGGCGGCGGCCAGCAGCGAGACCATCCTGTCGGTGAAGCCCCAGACCTGGACGCGGGCGTCCTCGCCGTAGGCGGCGAGCATCCGGTCGCGGGCGCGCTCGTTGTGCCCGACGAGCACGACGACCGTGTCGGCGCCGTAGTGCAGCGCGGTGTCGGTCGCGCCCTGCAGGTCGCCGACGCCCCAGCCGCCGCCGGAGACGACGACGAGCGAGCCGCGCGCCGGCAGCTCGAGCTCGGCGCGCGCGGCGCTGCGCTCGGGCGGATCGCAGAAGCGCAGGTCGGTCAGGCCGTGGACGGCCTCGATCCGGGCGCCGGGTCCCGCGATCGAGCGCACCTCGGGCGCCGACTCGGGGTGCGTGAGGAGGTGCAGGTCGACCCCCGGATGGGCCCAGTAGTTCAGCGCCGCGAGGTCCGTGATCGCGCTGACGACCGGCGTCGCGAGCGTTCCGGCCCTGCGCATGCGCCCCAACAGCTCGGTCCAGAGCGGGTACGTCGAGACGACGACGTCGGCCGGGTGCTCGCGCATGTAGGCCTCGAAGCGCCGGCCCGCGATCTGCTCGATGACGCGCGAGCCGACCTTGCGCGCGGGCGCGAAGCGCGTGCCGAGGAAGTAGCCGGCGTCGAAGGCGAGGTTGCCGGCGTTCGAGTCCAGCGACGAGGCGCCGCCGATGATCCCCCGTGCGACCGGGCCGGCGATCGGGAGGCCGTCGATGACGTCGGCGGTCGCGCCGCGCTCGCGCAGCGCGACGGCGAGCACCTCGGCGGGCAGGTCGTGTCCGGCGCCGATCGAGGCCGTGAAGATGGCAATGCGAGTTGACATGGTCCGGGACTATGGTCGCGCAGATGCGCAGGCGCAAGCACTGGGGGTGGGGCTACGAGGACGACGCGTGGTCCGCGACGCAGCTGAAGGCCGCCGCACCGGGTCTCGAGGAGCACCTGCAGATCGCGGGCGACGGCGGATTCCGCGAGCCGGTCGCGCTCGACGACGTGGTCCTGCGCGAGCCGCGCGTCGCCCCGCCGCCGGCGCTCGCGGACATCTGTGCGACCGACACGTACGCGCGCGCCTCGCATGCGCTGGGCAAGTCCTACTCCGACGTCGTGCGCGGCTTTCACGGGCGTTCGACTTCCCGCCCGACGTCGTCGCGCGGCCGCGCGGGGAGCGCGACGTCGAGGCGGTGCTCGAGTGGGCGGCGGGCGCGAACGTCGCGGTCGTCCCGTACGGCGGCGGGACGAGCGTCACCGGCGGCGTGCGCTGCGAGGTGCCCGAGCGCTTCGACGGTGCCGTCTCGCTCGATCTCGGGGCGATGGACCGCGTGCTGCAGATCGACGACGTCTCGCGCGCGGCGCTGATCCAGGCGGGGGCGCTCGGGCCCGCCCTGGAGAAGCAGCTGCGCGCGCTGGATCTGACGCTGCGCTTCTACCCGCAGTCCTTCGAGCTGTCGACGCTCGGCGGCTGGATCGCGACCCGCGCGGGCGGGCACTTCGCGACCGGCGAGACGCACATCGACGACCTCGTCGAGTCGGTGCGCGCGATCACGCCGAGCGGCGTGTGGGAGTCGCGGCGGCTGCCGGGCTCGGGCGCGGGCGTCTCGCCCGACCGGATGCTGCTGGGCTCGGAGGGCATCCTCGGCGTCGTCACCGAGGCCTGGGTGCGCGTCCGCCCGCGGCCGCGGGCGCAGTCGCTGGCGGCGGTGCGCTTCGCCTCCTTCGCCGACGGGATCGAGGCGCTGCGGGCGATCGCGCAGTCCGGGCTGCAGCCGTCCAACTGCCGCCTCATCGACGCCGAGGAGGCGCGCATGACGGGCGCCGCCGACGGCACCGCGGCGCTGCTCGTGCTCGGCTTCGAAGGCGTGTCGGAGGCGATCGTCCCCGTCGGCGAGTCGCTCGACCGCGCGCTGCACGTCTGCGCCGAGGCCGGCGGCGAGTGGGACGACCGCGCCGTGCGCCGGCCGCGCTTCGCCGGCGATCCGGCGGGCGGCGGCGACGCCGTCGGCGCCTGGCGCGCAGCGTTCTTCCGCGCCCCGTACCTGCGCGACGCGTTCGTGGCGATGGGGATCCTGAGCGAGACGTTCGAGACCGCGATCACGTGGGAGCGCTTCGCGGGGCTGCACGCGGCGGTGACGGCGGCCGCGAGCGCGGCGATCGGGCCCGGCGGGCGGATCACGTGTCGCATCTCGCACGTCTATCCCGACGGGCCGGCGCCGTACTTCACCGTCCTCGCTCCCGCGCGGCGCGGCGAGGAGGTGGCGCAGTGGGCGCAGATCAAGGCCGCCGTCAGCGACGCGCTGCTCGCCGCGGGCGGGACGATCACCCACCACCACGCCGTCGGGCGCGACCACCGGCCCTGGTACGACCGCCAGCGCCCGGACGCGTTCGCCGCGGCGCTGGGCGCCGCCAAGGCCGCCGTCGACCCGGCGGGCCTCCTGAACCCGGGCGTCTTGATCGACGGGTGAGAGCCGCTACGGTTTAAGGCAGCGATGCCGACGCCGACCGAGAAGATCGCCGCCAACCTGCGCGCGTTTCAGATCGCGCTGAATTCGCACGACCGCGAGAACCCGACGCACACCGCGCACGGGATCGGCCTGGCGCACTTCGACATGGAGCGGCTCGGCTTCGAGGAGGGCGAGGAGGTCCTGCCCGGCATCACGATCCACGCCGACGGCGGCGTGACGGGCAACTTCCGCGTGCTCTGCGACGGCGACCACCTCGAGGAGCGCGAGGCCGAGGAGGCCCAGGTCGTCGACGCCGTCGCGACGCAGTCGACGCCGGTTCCCGTCGGCTCGCCGCGCGAGGACAGCTCCGACAGCTAGATCGCGCCGCTCGGCGGCGCGAGCGTGTTCGTCGCGATGTCGGCGCTGGGGGCGGGTGCGAGGCGCTTGTATACGGCATCGTTGAAGGAGTGGGAGTGTCGGCCTCGTGGCGCTCGGCGCGGGCGTGGCGTGTGCTCGGTGAGGGGTTTCGACGCTTGCGTCCGGCGAATGGACGGTTCAGGGCAACCCCCCGACCGCTCTGCGGCTCCGGGCCCTCGCGACGCGGGACGATGGCGCGAATCTGTTGTATGCGGACACATCCGCGCCACGCTCCCGCCGCGGGCGCCGGCGGGGTGGGACGGTGGCGCGGATGTGTTGTATGCGAACACATTCGCGCCGCGCTCCCCGCCCCGAGCGCAGGCGGCGGTCCGAAGGCACGCCTCAAGCGCCCGTCTCACCACTCCTTCATCGATGCAGTTCGCAAGCGACTGCGCCACCGCTGCGCCGGCACCTGCTCCGCCGGTCGGCACCGCCGCCACCCGACCGCTCAGGCGTCGAACGCGACGTCCAGATCGACGCCCGAGAAGCAGACGAGGCCCGCGACCTTCATCGCCTCCGCGCGCGGCAGCTCGTAGCTGTGGGCCGCGTCGCGAAACGTCTCGCCGCCGGCGTGGACGTGCCACCAGACGGCGTCGCCCATGTACGGGTCGGTCGTCTTGGTGTCGCTCGGGCGCAGGTGGCCGGCCGTGACGTCGCTGCGCTGGAGGTAGGCGCGCACGGGCATGCTCGTCTCGAACACGAGCGTCGGCCGCGCGGACCGCGCGATGACCTCGCCCGCCGCCGACACGGTCACCGGGCGTGAGCTGACGTGCACGTCGACGCGGTGATAGGGATCGCGCAGCCGCCCGCCGTCGACCGGCTCGTCCTCGACGAGCCAGCGATCGACGCGGTCGAAGTACAGCGCCGCGAACCCGCGCAGCCAGCCGGCCTCCTCGAGCGGCTCCTCGTAGGCCCAGACGGCGTCCTCGCGCAGCTCGTCGCCGACGCGCAGCGACCAGTACGACGCGTCGCCCTTGAACGGGCAGTGCGAGGTGGTCGCGGTGCGCTCGAGCAGCGTCGCGTCGATGTCGGCGAGCGGGACGTAGACGACCGGCCGGATCCCCGTCTCGTGCAGCAGGTGCGCCCCGACGGTGTCGAGGACGACGGTGTCTGCCGACGAGCGCGCGCAGGCGGCGCGGATCGGGCTCGAAGAGGATCCGGTGCGCGGGCGCCTGGATCGTGTAGTTCGCGTCCGCCGGAGCCGCCGCCGAGCGGTCCGCTGCCCTGGGTCAGGCTCATCGCGAGCGCCTCCGTTTCGCTTCGTCGCCCGCCGTGATCGAGCAATCGCGTGCCGTCATGCTGCCTCGACCTTCAGTTGCCTGCCGAACGCGCGCTCGACGAGGTCGACCTCGCGCTGCGCCGCCCAGCGCTCGACGGCCGCGGCGCCGTCGGCATCGAGCTCGAGGTGGATCGTGCCGTTGTCCGCGGCGACGTGCGCCGCGCGCACGCTCTGGTCGCGGCTGCGCTCGAGGTCCTCGGCGAGGCGCAGCATGAGCGCCATGCGGTTGAGGCGCTCCGTCGTCGCCGCTCTTGGCGAGCGGTGAGAGCTCGCCGAACTCCGGCGTTCCCTTGCGGTGATAGCGCGCGGCCTGCGCGATGAGCGCCACCTCGCGCGGATCGAAGCCCGGCAGCCCGGCGTTGAGGATGAGGTAGCGCGAGTGCTTGTGGTGGTCGTCGTAGTCGACGGACATGCCGATGTCGTGCAGGATGCAGGCCGAGAAGAGCAGCTCGCGCTCCCAGCGATCGCCGGCGTGCAGGCCGGCCTCCGCGAGCTCGTCGAAGAGGCCCATCGCGAGGCGCGCGACGTGCTCGGTGTGGGCGGGGTCGACGTGGTAGCGCGCGGCGAGGTTCAGCGACGCTGGCGCGGCGCACGTCGTCGAACAGCGGCGGGTCGCCGTCGAGGTAGGAGTTGAAGAAGATCCCCTCGCGCAGGCCCGCCTCGGTCACCTCGATCTCGTCGAAGCCGCCGTGCTCGAGCACGGAGTCGACGACGAGCGCGCCGGCGAGGATGAGATCCGCGCGGGCGTACTTGATGCCCTTCACCGAGCCGCGCTCGGAGGCCTTCATCGAGGCGAGCCGGTCGATGAGCGAGTGCAGCGCGTCGCGGGTGATGGCGAAGCCCTGCACGCCGTTGGAGGGCTCGCCGGCCTCGGCCTGCGCGGCCGCCGCGAGGTTGCGCATCGTGCCGCCGATGCCGACGATCCGCCGGCCGCTGCGCGGCAGCCAGGCGGCGTCGTTCTCCAGCAGCTCGGCGACGTACGCGCGCAGCGCCTTGCGCGCCTTCTTCGGCGGTGGGTCCTCGTCGGCGAGGAAGTGCTCGGTCATGCGAACCGCGCCGAGCGGCCAGGAGCCCAGGCGGCCCGGGTGGCGGCTGAGGACCTCGACGAGCTGCAGCGACCCGCCGCCGAGGTCGAGCACCGCGCCGTCGGTGAGCGTCGTCGAGTTCACCGCGGCGAGGTAGCCGAACGTCGCCTCCTCCTCGCGGCTGAGGACCCGGACGCTCAGGCCGGTCTGCTCGCGCACGCGGTCGAGGAAGACCTGCTGGTTCGTCGCGTCGCGGATCGCGCTCGTCGCGACGGCCTGGATGTCGTCGTTGCCGATCCCGGTCGCGCTGCAGAAGTGCGCGAACACGTCGGCTGCCTCGAGGCCGCGCTGCTGTGGCTTGGCGCCGAGCTCGCCGGTCGCGTCGAGGCCCTCTCCGATGCGGACGGCGAGGTAGATCTCGTCGGTGCGCTTCCACCAGCCGTCGGCCGCCGTGAACACGACGAGCCGAAACGAGTTCGAGCCCATGTCGATGACGGCTGTCCTGCGCTCAGCCACAGCTGCCGACGCTCAGCTCGAGACCGCGACGGACATTGCGATGGAGCTTAGAGATGGGCTCGGTGGGCTCCGGCCGGCGTGCGGCCGAGCCTCACGCGTACCGTCGAACGCTCGTCAACCGCACTCAGCTCACCCAGCCGATGATGGTGGCGATGGACACGATCGCGCCGCATACGCCGAGGACGGTCCAGAGGCTCACCTCAAGACGGCTCGGCTTGCTCGCCTCCAGCGCGGCCTCGCCGGCCGGTGTCAGGACGTAGTCGCCGTCGGCCCCTCGCCCGACGAGGCCGGTCGCGAGCAGCGACTGCATCGCGGGATTGTCCGTGCCTTCGCCCTTGCCGACAGCCCGCAGCGTGAGCCTGTGCGCGAAATCCAGCACGTCACCCAGCTTCGCATGAACGCGCTCACGACGCGAGGTCGGCAGCGACCAGGGGCGGGCGGTCCGCCCGCCCCTGCCTGCCTTAGCGCTTCAGCGTGACCGTGCGCACCGGCGCCTTCGTGACGTTGCCGGCCGCGTCGGTCGCAGTCAGCGTGAGCTGGGCCTTGACGGCGCTGCGCAGCCGGCTCAGGCGACGCTTCGCTCGCGCGGTCAGACGCACCGTGACCGACGCGGAACCGCGACTCTTGAGCTGCCCCGTGGCCGTACCGATGAGTCCGTGGCAGGCCGAGACGGCGGGCCGTCGCCGCGCTGAGGCGCAGCTGGCTGCTGACGTTGCATGCCTCCGAGCACCCGAACGTCACGCGGACGCCGCCGCGACGGATCGCCGTCCGCAGCCGCTGGACGCGCGCCGTGCTGAACGTCACGACCGGACGGACCGTGTCGGCTGTCGGCGGCTTCGCGAGCGGCGTCGCCGCCGGCGCGGGCGGCGGCGGGGGCGCGGGCGGCGGGCGGGGGCGTGATGGTCGGTCCCGGCGTCCCGCCCGCAGGAGTCGAGACGGTCGCCGGCACCGCGAAGTTCCACGCGCTGGCGTGGGCGGTGAGGATGGTGAGCGTCACGGCGCCTGTGGCGCCGTCGGTCGACGTGCTGAGGATGCAGCCGTTGGCCGATGCGGTGGTCGGCGTCGGGCACGACGGCGTCAAGCTCCGTCCCGTCGCGGAACACCTTGATGGCGCCGGCCCCGCCTGCGGGCACGAACGACGAGTCGATCGTGAACACGAGCGTCAGCGGATCGGCCTCCGTGGCGTCCGGAGCCGTGATGTTCACCTGCAGGGCCAGGAACTGCTGGCCGTCCGGAGCCGTCTGCGGCCCCTGGACCGCCTCGGCCTCGACGACCGTGACGTTGCCGCCGTTGGGCGTCGTCACCGCGATGTCGACCGGATCGGACTCGCTGACGCCCGGGTCGTCCTCGCCCTGGCCGTCGCTGTTGACCGTTCCGCCCGCCGGGGCCGGCTGGCTGAACGATGCCGCGTTGACGAACTCGCAGTTGGTCACCGTGTCGGTCAGGCCTTCGTCGGCGTCCGTCGTCGCCACGTCGATCTCGGTGCCGCAGTCGACGGTGTCCACGGTGCCGTCCTGCGCGGAGATCGTGTCCTGACCGGCGCCGCCGTCGAGCGTGTCGGCGCCGTCGAGGTACCCGTTGCCGCCGAGCAGGCGATCGTCGCCGCCCCCGCCGCTGATGGTGTCGTCGCCGCCGGTCGGGCTGCCGTCGCCGTCCCCGCCGCCGTTCAGGCGGTTGGCCTCGGCGTTGCCGGTCAGGGTGTCGTCGCCCATGCCGCCGGTGACGTTCTCGACGTCGGACGTGATCGTGTCCTGCTCGCCGGCCTCCCCGTCGTTCGCGGCGTCGGAAGCCAGGGTGACCGTGACCGCTGCCGAGCGCGTCGAGTAGTCGACCGTGTCGATGCCGTCCCCGCCGGTGAACGTGTCCTTGCCGTCCTGGTCGACCGTGTCGCCGCTCGTGCGGTAGCCCTCGGCGACGATACGTGTCGTTGCCGGCGCCGCCGTCGAGGAGGTCGTCTGCCTGGTCGTTGCCGGCCCGCAGCGTGTCGTTGCCGCCGAGCCCGTCGATCGTGTCCAGACCGCCGCCGCCGTTCAGGCGGTTGGCCGCGCTCGGAACCCGTCAGCGTGTCGCCGAGCTCCGTGCCGGTGACGTTCTCGATGGTGTCCGAGACGGTGTCCCGGCTGCCGCCGGGGCCATCGTCGACGTTGCCGTCGTCGCCGGGCGTCGCGCCGAGGGTCACGTCGACCGCCTCGGCGGCGGCGACCGGGAAGGAGGAGTCGAACCCGTGGTCGTAGTACTCGACGGTGTCGGATCCGTCACCGCCGTCGAACGTGTCGGCGCCCCCGCCGCCACGAAGCGTGTCGGAGCCCGAATCGCCGTGCAGCATGTCGTCGCCGTCGGCTCCGGAGACCGGCGGCGCCCCGGGCACGTATGCCGAGCTGGCGCCGTCGAGATCGTCGTTGCCGCCGGCGCCCGTGAGGACGTCGTCCCCGAGCCCGCCGGAGAGCTCGTTCGCGCGAGCGTCGCCGGTCAGCGTGTCGTTGCCGCTGGTGCCGGACAGGCCCTCGACATCGGCGGCGATCGTGTCCAGCGCGCCGTCCTCGGTCGCGTTGCCGCCGGTTGCGCCAAGCGTGGCGGTCACGGCGGAGGCGTGGTCGCCGTAGGCCGCCCTGTCCGGACCCTCGCCGCCGCTCAGCGTGTCCGCGCCTGAGCCGCCGACGAGCACGTCCTGTCCGTCACCGCCGGTGATGATGTCATCGCCCGCGCCACCGTCGAGCGTCGAGGAGACCGACGAGAAGCTCTGCGCCGTACCACGCATCACCACCGTGATCGTGTCGGCCGCGTCTCCGGTGGAGACGTACAGCGAGCTGATGCCGAAGCCGCCGTCGTCGGTGCTGCAGCCCACGGTCTGCACGTCGTCGGTCTCCTCGCAGCCCGGTCCCGCGGGCAGGGTGCCCACACCGGTGTCCGTCACCTCCACGCGGTCGGCGAAGACATTGACCGTCACGTGGTTCTGATCGCCGTCGACTGCCGCGTAGGTCACCGCGCCGCCACTCGTGCCGACCTCGCCGACCGGGACGTCGGAGGAGCCGGGCGCGATGGCGCCCTCGCAGTCGTTCAGGGTGTCGGCGTTCGGACCCGGCAGGTCGGCGTCGGTGCTGTCGATGCCGCCGCCGCACTCGACCGTCTCGGCGGCGTCGTCGCGCGAGAAGATCTCGTCGTCGCCGCCCTGGCCGTCGAGGAGGTCGATGCCGTCGTTCTCGTCGGTGAAGCCGTAGCCGCCGAAGATGCGGTCGTCGCCCTCGCCGCCCCTGATGGTGTCGATGCCGTTGCCGTCGCCGCCGTGCAGGCGGTTGTCGGCAGCGTTGCCGATCAGCGTGTCGCCGCCCGAGCCGCCGGTGACGTTCTCGACGTCGGCGGCGATGTTGTCCTCCTCGCCGTCCTCACCGTCGTTGGCGATGTCGTCGAGGCTGACGTCGACCTCCGCCTGCCGGTTGGAGTAGTCGGCGCGGTCGATTCCCCCACCGCCGTTGAACGTGTCGCCGCCGTCGCCGGTGCCGCCGAACGCGCTGCCGTAGCCGGCGAGGAAGACGTCGTTGCCGTTTCCGCCGTTGACCGTGTCGGCCGTGCCGGAGACGCCGAAGCCGTCGACGCCCGCGAGCAGGATGTCCGCCCCGTCGTTGCCGGTGACGGTGTCGGCGCCGGACGCGCCGTCGAGGCGGTTGTCGTTCGCGTCGCCCACGAGCGTGTCCTCGCCGGCGCCGCCGACGAGGTTCTCGACGGTGGCCGTGATCGTGTCGCGCGCCGAGCCGTCGGTGGAGTTGCCGCCGATGCCGCCAGGGCCGCCGCCCAGTGTCGCCGTCACGCCCGCCTCGTGGTCGCTGTAGTCGGCGGTGTCGTCGCCGGCCTCGCCGTTGAGCGTGTCCGCCCCGATGTCGCCGCGCAGCAGGTCCGAGCCCGTGCCGCCGTTCAGCACGTCGCTGCCGTCGGGCGCGGGCGCCGGATCGCTCGTCGCCGTCGAGGTAGGCGCTCGCCGCCGCCCATGAGGTCGTCGCTGCCGCCGCCGCCGTTCAGGGCGTCGGCGCCGCCGGTGCCGGTGAGCGTGTTCTGCTGGTCGTCGCCGGTCAGCGTGTCATCGCCGGGCGTGCCGGTCAGCCCCTCGACGTCGTCGGCGATGCTGTCGCGTGCGCCCGGCGTTCCGTCGGTGCTGTTGCCGCTGCGCGCACCGAGCCGCCGATGACGGCCGTGACGCCGGCGGCATGATCGGCATAGGAGACGGTGTCCTCGCCGTCGCCGCCGGACAGCGTGTCCGCGCCGGCGTCGCCGACGAGCGTGTCGCTGCCGTCGCCGCCGGCGAGCGTGTCGTCGCCGGTGCCGCCGCGGACGGTCCCGCTGACGAAGAAGTTCGCGTCTGCGTCGGGCGAGACCACCGTGACGGCGACGCTGTCGCCGAGGTCGCCGGTGTCGATCGCGTACTGCAGGGAGACGAAGGAGTTGCCGACATCGTCGGTCGTGCAGACGACCTGATGGACGGAGGAGCCCGGATGGCATCCCGTGCCGGCGTTCAGGGTCGCGACCGTGTCGGTCAGCGTCACCTGGTCGGACTCGAAGCTCAACGAGACGTCGTTGGCCTCACCGGTCCGGGCGGTGTAGTTCAGGCTGCCGTCGAACAGCTCGACGGCGCCGGGATTCGTCGCGGCGGGTGCCGCGGCGGGGAGCACGAGCGCTCCTGCGAGAACGGCGAGAACGACGGGCAGCCTTGCTGCGTGCGTGCAGCGTCGGCTGGACAAACACCAGGACATACGACCTCCGAGGTCGGGCATGCGTGTACGCGGCCCGGTGTTGCCACCACCCTTGGCGCTGTCCTGCAATCGACCACCGGCGACGCGAGCTTGAGCAAACGCCTCAAGCTGGCGCGTTGGCGCTCACTTCGCCCCCGGCCGTCCGCCGTCAGGGGCGGTCGCCCCTGGACGTTTGACCGATCGGCCGCCGCGCCTGTCAGCTGCGCTCGATGATCTCGACCCGGTAGTCATCCGGGATCGCGCACGAAGCACAGCAGCGAGCCGCCCTCGCGGACGCGGTAGGGCGGCTTCTCGGGCTCGATGCCCTGCTCGGCGAGCGCGGCCAGCGTCTCCTCCATGTCCGAGACGGTGATCGCGATGTGGTTGTAGCCCGTCCCGTGCGTGTACTCCGACACGCCGTGGTTGTACGTCAGCTCGAGTCGATCGCCGTCTCCGGGCAGGCCCATGAAGACGTTGATCGCCTCGTCGCGGATCGGCTTGCGCCCGCGCTCCTCGAAGCCGAGCGCCTCGTAGAACGCCACCGAACGGTCGATGTCGCCGATCCGGTAGCACGTGTGGATGAGCTCGCTCATGCCGGTATCCGGGGGTCAGACCGGCCCAGCGGGCCGGGCGTGAGGGGGCCAAGCCCCCGTCGTATCAGCTTCTTTACGGCCATGGGGCACACAGTACCCTGACCCTCATGCTCCTCGAACGCACCATGTCCGACGGCTTCCTGACGAACTCCTACCTCGTGGCGGACGCCCCCGGTGGGCCAGGATTCCTCGTCGACGCGGGCGGTCCGATGGACCCGCTCTTCGACGCCGCCCAGCAGCACGACATCGACGTCACGCACCTGCTGCTCACCCACCACCACCACGACCACGTCTGCGCGCTCGACGCCGTCATGCAGCGCTATCCGGACATCGTCGTCCTCGCCCACCCCGACGAGCCGCTGGACGCGCAGCCGTTCGAGCCGCTCGCGATCGGCGGCCTGCAGGTCGGCGCCGTCCACACGCCGGGCCACACGGCGGGGATGCTGAACTTCACCGTCCCCGGCCACGTCTTCACCGGCGACACGCTCTTCAAGAACTCGATCGGGGGCGTCCGCGCGCCGGGCAGCACGTCCTACGCGGACATCAAGTCCTCGATCATGGACACGCTCATGGGCCTCGACCACGCGACCGTCGTCCACCCCGGCCACACCGACCCGACGACGGTCGGCGACGAGTGGGAGCACAACGCCTTCATCCGCGTCTGGCGCGGCCTGGACCCCGAGGGCGACGAGCAGGTGACCGTCTGGGGGCGAGCCCGCGACGCTCGTCGTCTGGGGCGACGACTACGACGGCGGCCACAAGGCCTGGGTGCGCTGGCCCGACGGTCGCGACGACATCGTCCCCGGCTCGCAGGTCGAACGCACGCGGGGTTAGTGCGCCCTGTCATGCCGGTCGGGAGCTAGGGAGCCGGATGCCGAAGAAGGACGCCATCCCGACATCGCGCCTGAGCCGCTCCTCGAAGGTCGGGCGGCTCGCCGCCACGCAGGCGGCCAAGCAGATGGGCACGCGCGCGACGAACGTCGCGCGCGGCGACGCGGGCTCGGAGCGGGCGCTCGCCAAGCGCCAGCTCGAGACCGCCGAGCAGATCGTCGCCGCGCTCGGGACGATGAAGGGCGCCGCGATGAAGCTCGGCCAGGTCATGTCGTTCCTCGACGTCGGCCTCGTCCCCGAGGAGTACCGCGAGGAGTTCCAGGCCAAGCTCGCCGAGCTGCGCGACGCGGCGCCGAAGGTCGCCTACAAGGACATGAAGAAGGTCATCGAGGGCGAGTACGGCGAGCCGATCGAGCAGGTCTTCCAGACGTTCGACCCGGTGCCGATCGCGGCCGCCTCGATCGGCCAGGTCTACAAGGCCCGCCTGCACGACGGGCGCGACGTCGCCGTCAAGGTGCAGTACCCGGGCGTCGCGCAGGCCGTCCGCGCCGACATGCAGAACCTCGGGATCATCCTGCGGCTCATGAAGATGGTCGCGCCCGGCCTGGACCCGAAGGCGATGGGCGACGAGATCCGCTCGCGGATCGACGAGGAGCTCGACTACGAGCTCGAGGCGCAGAACCAGCGCGCGCTCGCGCGCCTGTTCCGCGGCCACCCGTTCATCGTCGTGCCCGACGTCATGACGAAGCTCTCGCACGAGAAGGTCATCGTCAGCGAGTTCGTCCACGGCCGCGGCTTCGAGGAGCTCAAGCAGCTGCCGCAGGCCGAGCGCGACCGCCTCGGCGAGATCGTCTACCGCTTCTACTTCGGCTGCATGTACCGCCACCACCAGTTCTCCGGCGACCCGCACCCGGGCAACTCGCTGCTGCTCGACGACGGGCGGATGGTGTTCCTGGACTTCGGCCTGTTCAAGCGCATCCCGCCGGCGATCGCGGAGTTCGAGCTGCAGATCCAGCGCCTCGCGGAGGCGGGCGACGGGCAGGCGCTCATCGACCACCTCCACGCCGGCGGCTTCATCGCCAAGCCCGAGTTCTACACGCCCGAGGGCATCCTCGCCCAGGTCCACGACATGACGTGGTGGTACATCACCGACGAGGAGGTCGCGCTCACGCCGGAGATCGCGACCGAGGTGATGATCGAGATGTCCGACCCGCGCTCCTCGCACTTCGCGAAGATGCGCCACGAGACGCTGCCGCCCGACCACCTCTTCGGCCGCCGCCTGGAGATGCTCACGCTCGCCGTCATGAGCCAGCTGCGCTCGCGCGGCAACTGGCACCGGATCGCGCGCGAGTGGATCTACGGCGACGAGCCGGTCACCGAGCTCGGCCGCCAGGAGGCCGAGTTCTACGCGGCGCACCCGCCCGCGGCCGTGCTGCGCGGCGCCGCGTGACCCGCGCGCGCGCCTGACGCGCGGGCCCTACAGCTCCTGGACCTGAAACAGCGAGGTCGAGCCCGGCACCCCGCTCGGCAGCCCGGCGGTCACGGCGACGCGCATCCCGTGCGCGCACCAGCCGAGCTCGACGACGCGCCGGCAGGCGTCGAGCATGAGCGCCTCGGTGACGGAGTGCTTCTTCAGGAACTCCGCGCGCACGCCCCACATGAGCCCGCAGCGGCGCACGGTCTCGCGGCCGGGTGAGAGCGCGTAGATCGGCACGGTCGGGCGGTGCGCGGAGACGAGGCGGGCGGAGCGCCCCGACAGCGTGGGCACGACGATCGCGTCGAGCTCGAGCTCGCGCGCCGCCATGCAGACCGCATAGGCGACGGTGTAGGACGGGTCGCGCGCGTCGCGGTGCACGCGCTGCTCGTTCCAGCGCCGGTAGGGCGCGGCCGTCTCGGTCGCCGTCGCGATCGAGGCCATCATCGCGATCGTCTCGACGGGGTAGGCGCCGATCGCCGTCTCCTGCGAGAGCATGACCGCGTCGGTGCCGTCGAGGATCGCGTTGGCGACGTCGGCGACCTCGGCGCGCGTGGGCCGCGTCGACCCGACCATCGAGTCGAGCATCTGGGTCGCGGTGATCGACGGGCGCGCGAGCCGGCCCGCGCAGGCGAGCAGCTCCTTCTGGACGATCGGCACCGTCTCGATCGGCAGCTCGATGCCGAGGTCGCCGCGCGCGACCATGACGCAGTCGGCGGCGCGGATGATCTCCTCGGCGCGCTCGACGGCCTGCGGCTTCTCGATCTTCGCGATGAGCGGCAGGCGCGTGTGCTCGCGCAGGAAGAAGATGTCCTCCGGACCGCGCACGAACGACAGCGCGACGAGGTCGACGCCGATCTTCTCGCCGACGGCGAGGTGGGCGAGATCCTCCTCGGGCACGGTCGGCAGCTGGTCGAGCGGGCTGGGGATGTTCAGCCCCTGCCGCGAGGCGACCACGCCGCCGACCTCGACCTCCGTCGCGATCTCCATCGCCGCGTCGCGCACGTCCAGCACGCGCAGGCGCACGGCGCCGTCGGCGAGGTACATGACGTCGCCGGGGCGCATCGCGCCGATCAGCTCGGGCCGTGCGAGCAGCATCCGCTCGGCCGTCCCGAGCCCTTCCTCGGCGCAGGCGAACACGACGTGGTCGCCGGGCTTGAGGTCGACGTGGTCGTTCTCCAGCGGCCCGATCCGCAGCTTCGGGCCGGGCAGATCCTGCAGGACCGCGACCGGGCGCCCGGCGCGGCCCGCGGCGTCGCGCACGCGCTGGGCGGTCTCGGCGTGCTCCTCGGCGGTGCCGTGCGAGAAGTTCAGCCGCGCCACGTCCATGCCCGGCAGCGACCATCCGCACGAGCGTCTCACGATCGCGCGAGGCCGGCCCGATCGTCGCGACGATCTTCGTGTGGCGCTGCATCGCCGTGCACGGTACTCGCGCCGCATGACCGATCTGCGTGAAGTTCTCGTGACGGCGACGGACGGCGGTGTCGCCGCGATAGCGTCGGCGGCGCCGATGCCGACCGACCGCGAGATCCTCGCCGCCGTGCGCTCGATCCCGCGCGGCCACGTCACGACCTACGGCGACCTCTGTCCCGGCGCGCCGCGCCGCGCGGGCGCCGTGCTGGCCGCCAACGACGATCCCGCGCTGCCGTGGCAGCGCGTCGTGCGCGCCGACGGATCGCTCGCCAAGGGCGAGCGCCAGCGGGCGCTGCTGGAGGCCGAGCAGGTCCCGTTTCGCGGCGCGCGCGTGGACATGCGCGCGGCCTGGGTTCCGCCCGCCGCGACGAGCGGCGACGACGACGGCTAACGCAGCCTGATGCGCTGGAACTCGAGCCGGTAGCTCGAGTTCAGCGAGCCCGCCGCGTCCTTGCCGATCGGGATCGCGATGTAGAAGCGCCGCGCGGTGCGCCCGCTGTTGGAGATCGTCACGCTGTCGACCTTCTTCGTGGCCTTCTTCGAGCGGGCGATGATGCTTCGCGTCGTCGGTGATCGACTGCGCGGCGCCGCGAAAGACGAACAGGTCGGGATTGCCGAACGCCGGGCGCAGCCGGATCCGCGCCCGCGCGCGCCTGGGCAGGCGGATGCGATAGACGTCGATCGGGTCCTCGACGCGGTCGGCGGTCCCCTTGATGGTTCGCTTGGACGGAACTCCCCTCCACACGTACGGGTCCGGCTTGCTGAACACCGAGCCGTCGATGAACGAGATGCCGTCGTTGGGCTCGAGCACGTCGGGCGCGGGCGTCGGGGCGGCGAGCGCGGCGCCCATCTGGATGAGCCCGAAGCCGGTCGCCGGGTCGTAGCCCTGCGGCCCGACATCGCGCGCCGAGTGCCGCAGGACGTCGGCGAGCTGGCCGTTGGAGAGGTTCGCGCGCACGGTCGCAAGCCAGGCGGCGGCGCCGGAGACGATCGGCGCGGCGAAGCTCGTGCCGCTGCCGAGCGTGACGCCGTCGGCCGTGCCGTCGTCGACGTCGAACGCGCCCGGGATCGCGAGCGGCACGTTGACGCCGGGCGCCGCCACGTCGACGGAGGTGTTCTCGCTGCTGAAGCCCGACGGGGCGAGGTTCGGATCCACCGCGGCGACCGACAGCACGTGCGGATAGGCGGCCGGGTAGATCACCGGGTTGCCCGACGCGAACTCGTTGCCCGCGGCCGCGACGACGAGGCTGCCCTTGGCGTAGGCGATCTGGACCGTGCCGAAGAGCGAGGCGCAGTCGTCGGCCGATCCGAAGCTGAGGTTGATGATCTTCGCGCCCGCGTTGGCCGCCGCGATGATCCCGTTCGCCGCGTCGGCGCACGTGATCTCCAGCGGCAGCCCGATCGACACGATGGGCGCTCCGGGGAAGATCCCGAAGACGCCGAAGCCGTTGAACGATGCGGCCGCGGCCGACGCGACCATCGTGCCGTGCGGTCCGAGCACCGGCCCGGGATTGAGCTGGCGCGTGTTCGCGGCGAGATCGGGGTGCGTGGTGTCGACGAGATCGTCGATGACCGCGATCGACACCGCGCCCGGGGCCGGCGGCGTGATCCCCGGCTCGACGACGAGGCCGCGCGCGTAGCCGGCTGGCACCGCGTCGAGCGCGCTCGTGCGCTGCAGCGTCGCGTTGGGCTCGGCGTAGCGCAGCGCGCCGGCGCCGCGCAGGGCGGCGGCGAATGCCCGCGCCCGTACGGTCGCAACGCGGTAGACCGCGCCCACGCGCAGCCTGCTGGCGCCGAAGCGATGGGCGATCGCAGCCGCCCGGACGCTGCCCGGCACGGCGGCGACGAGCCACGTGGCGGGCTCGGATGCCGCCGCCACGGCGCCCCGCCCGGTCGCCGGCAGGCGCATCGGGCGTTCGTTGTACGCCTGCGCCGGCGTGACCGCGATGGCAGCGAACGCCGCCAGCGCGGCACAGAGCACGACGAACCTCATCCGGCGCGGACCTTACCGGTACATCGTTTCTCGCACCCCGGCGTGAACGAAATCCTGTGCTCGCCGGGCCGCAGCCGTCTACAGGACAAACCGGCCGTCCTGCATGACCGTCTCGCCGTCGGCGGTGAGCTTGCCGCCGGCGCGCAGGTCGCAGATCAGGTCCCAGTGCACGGCGGACTCGTTGCGGCCGCCGGTCTCCGGATAGGAGCGGCCGAGCGCCAGGTGCACGGTGCCGCCGATCTTCTCGTCGAACAGCGTCGCCCCGATCGCGCGGTCGATCCCGAAGTTCGTGCCGATCCCGACCTCGCCGAGGCGGCGCGCGCCGTCGTCGGTCGCGAGCGCGCGCTGCAGGTAGTCCTCGCCGCGCTCCGCCGCCGCGGCGACGACGAGCCCGTCGCGGAACTCGAGCTCGACGCCGGCGACGTCGACGCCGGCCGGCGAGGACGGCACCCCGAAGCGCACGCGCCCGTTCGCGCTGCCCTCGTGCGGGCCCGTGAAGACCTCGCCGCTGGGCATGTTGCGCTTGCCGTCGGAGTTGACCCACGTTCGTCCCTTGACGGTCAGCGTCACGTCGGTTCCGGGCGCCTCGATCCGCAGCTCGCTCGGCCGGCTTGAGCCGGTCGATGAGCCCGGCCTGGAAGGCCCGCAGCTCGCCCCACGCGCGCACCGGGTCGGGCTGGTCGAGGAACAGCGCGCGCTGCACGAAGTCCTCGAAGTCGGCGAGGTTCATGTCCGCCTGCTGGGCACCGGCCTGCGTCGGCCACAACGTCGAGCACCAGCGCTTGCGCATCGTCTGCTCGCGCAGCGGCTTGCGCGCTCGCGCCGCGCGGGCGAGCTTCGCGGGGTCGATGCCGACGAGCGCGCGCGTGTTCTCCGGCGCCTGGATGCCGATCTGGGCGTGCGCCTTCTTCGCCTCGGCGTAGGCGACCTCCGAGAAGAGGTCGAGGTGGCGATCCTGCGCCTGCCGGTAGAACGCCGCCGTCGCGCCGGGCAGCTCGACGCGCAGCAGCGGCCACGCGTCGCGCTCGAGGATCGCGCGCTGGCACTCGAGCAGCAGCGGCGCGGCGAGCGACGTCGAGCGCACGAGGACCTCCTGGCCGGCCTGCACGTCGAGGCAGTAGCCCGTGAGCAGGTCGGCGAACCGGGCCGCGTCGAGGGGCACTGCGCTCAGGCCCGCCAGCCCTCGTCGAGTGCGGCAAGCGGCTCGGCGGGGTCGGCCTGCAGCAGCTCGGCCAGCGCACCGACGAGCTGCTCCTGCGGCTCGCGGCGGGCGCCCGCGCCCATGACGCCGATCCGCCACAACCTGCCCGCCAGCGGTCCGAGACCGCCGGAGATCTCGATCCCGTGGTCGATCAGCAGCGCGCGCCGGACCGCCCCCTCGTCGATGCCCGGGGGCGGGGAGACCGCGAGCAGCGGATGCAGCTGCTCGCCGTCCGGCGCCAGGCGCTCGCAGCCGAAGACGCCGAGCGCGTCGCGCAGCGCGTGGTGCGCGCGGCGGTGACGCTCCCAGGTCGTCGGCAGCCATTCCTCGCCGACCGCGATCCGCAGCGCCTCGCGCAGCGCGTAGATCATGTTGATCGGGGCGGTGTGGTGGTATGTGCGAGCCTGCGTGCCGCCCGTCGACCCGCCCGAGTTCCAGTACTCGAGCACGAGCGAGAGGTCGAAGTACCACGAGCGGCCTGGGCTCTCGCGGCGGCGCAGCTTGGCGAGCGCGCGCTCGCCGGCCGTGAACGGGGCGAGGCCGGGCGGGCAGTTCAGGCACTTCTGCGTGCCGGAGAACGCCGCGTCGATGCCGGCCTCGTCGAGCCGCAGCGGGTGGCCGCCGAGCGAGGTGACGCAGTCGACGAGCAGCAGCGCGTCGTGCTCGCCGCACCAGTCGGCGAGGCCCTCGAGCGGCTGCGCGACGCCGGTCGACGTCTCGCCGTGCACGACGACGATCGCCTGCGCGCGGGCCTGCTCTGCGGCGGCGAGGAGCTGCTCGGTCGCGATCGCGCGGCCCCAGTCGGCGTTGACCTGCATCACGTCGGCGCCGGCGCGCCGCAGCTCCTCGGCCATGCGCGTGCCGAAGAGGCCGTTGACGCCGCAGACGACGCGGTCGCCGGGATCGACGAAGTTCGCCACGAGCGCCTCCATGCCGGCGCTCCCGGTGCCGGAGATCGGCAGCGTCGCGAGGTTCGCGGTCTGGAAGGCCTCGCGCAGCAGCTCGATCGTCTCGCCCATGACGTCGGCGAAGGCCGGGTCCATGTGGCCGATCGTCGGCTGTGCGAGCGCGGCGAGCACGCGCGGCGGGACGGGGCTCGGCCCGGAGCCGAGCAGCAGCCGCTCCGGGATGTCGGTTGCGGCCTCGGGATCGATATGTACGGTCACGACTGCGCGCCGTTGCTCGTCGGGATGTCGATGGCAGAGATCATGGCTTTGTCCTCGCTAAGGTGCCTCCACGTCCGGGAAGTTGGCGGCGATGTGCTCGCGCAGGACGTCGCGGATCCAGCGCTTCTCGTCAGGGCTGGAAATGCGGTAGCGCTGCAGGAGCGCCTTCTGGCCCTCGGTCGGAACGTCGTAGATCGTCCAGCGCTCGACGAGCCGCTCGAAGAGGTACTCGACCGCGCGGTGCCAGGAGTCGTCGGTCGTCTTGCGCTGGTCGTGCAGCGTCGAGGCGTACTTGCGCCGCGTGAGCGGCGACATCGAGCCTCGCAGCGTCAGCACGTTTCCGTCCGCGTCGCGGTAGTCCGTCGTGGGCGCCGAGATGCGTCCCGATCCCCGGTTTCGCTTGCCCATCTGCCCTCCAACCCTAGCGACAAGAAATCTGGATCTTCCGGCACGCGCAGCGGTCGAGCAACCGCGCGCAGCCGTATCGTCCCGCGGAATGTCGTCCATGACCAGACGCCGCGAGCTCGGCCGCGGCGAGCGCATCATCCCCGGCGTCTGGCGCCTGCGGCTGCCGCTGCCCTGGCCGGGCATCCCGCACTGCAACGCGTGGGCGGTCGCCGCCGGCGACGGCGTCGTGCTGTTCGACTGCGGCCTGCACGAGCCGGGCTCGCTGGCCCAGCTCGAGCGGGCGATGGCGCAGGTCAACCTGCGCCTCGAGCACGTGCGGCTGCTCGTCTGCACGCACGCGCACTCCGACCACTACGGGCAGGCGGCGAGCGTCATCGACGCCAGCGGCTGCGAGCTGTGGATGCACCCCGACCACGCCCACATGCGCGCCGCGATCGACAACCCCGACGAGGTGCGCGCGCGGCGCTTCGAGGTCGCGCTGCAGAGTGGCGTGCCGGTCGAGCCGCTGCGCGAGTGGTCCGACAGCGCGCGCTCGCGCGGGAGCGGGATCGCGCGGCTCGTCGAGCCCGACCGCGAGCTCGTCGAGGGGGTGGTGATCGACACCGACCTCGGGCCGTGGACGGTCGTCGAGACGCCCGGCCATGCGCCTTCGCACGTCTGCCTGCACCAGCCCGAGCGGCGCCTGCTGATCTCCGGCGACCACCTGCTCGGCCGCGTCTCGCTGTACTTCGACTACGGCTGGACGCCCGATCCGGTCGGCGAGTTCCTCGCCTCGCTCGACAAGGTGCAGGCGCTCGACGCGCGCCTGTGCCTCGCGGGCCACGCGCGCACGTTCACGGACGTCGAGGCGCACATCGCGGGCAACCGGGAGCTGGTGGCACAGCGGCTGGAGACCGTGCGCGGCGCGGTGGCCGAGCACGGCCCGATCACGGCGTACGAGATCGTGCCGCTGCTGTACGGCGAGGGCCTCACGCAGCTCACCGCGGGCTGGTGGCTGCCCGAGACGCTCTGCTACCTGCGCCATCTCGAGGTGGTCGGCGCGATCGTGCGGGCGGGCGAGGATCCGGAGCGGTGGGCGGTGGCGTAGTGGGCTCCTTGCTGGTGTGGTGTGCTCGGTGCGTCCGTGTCGGTGCGGGGCGCTTGGGAACAGCATCGATGAAGAAGTGAGGGGCCGAGCGTGCCGGTGCGCAGCGCGGTTCGCACTGCCTTGACGCAGGGGGTCATGCGGGTTATCGGCCTCTGTGGCGCATAACCCGCAAGACCCCATGGCGCTGCGGCCCGTCGTGTCGCTTTGTGATCCATATCCGATCACTATTCGACACGCCCCGCCCGCGCGTTCGCAGGAACACCCGGGCGCTCAAACACCCACTCCTTCATCGATCTGTTCGCAGGCAAATCGCGCCCTCCCACGCGCCCAGAGCAGCCCAGCGACCCGCCTACGACTCCGGCAGCAGCAGCCCGATGATCCCGAGCAGGCCCCCGGTCCTCAGCCCGACGCGCAGCGCCGCCGCCTGGATCGCGTTCAGCGAGCCCTCGCGCTCCGCGCGGTCGACGCCCGCGCCGAACGCGGCGACGAGCTGGTCGTCGGAGACGCCCTTCGGGCGCTTGCCCTCCAGCAGCGTCTGCAGCAGCGCCTCGCGCGACGTGCCGAGCTTGCAGGCCGTGCCGTCCAGCGCGGCGAGCGCCGCGAGCTGCGTGCGCTCGACCCCGGCCGGCCGGGCGCGCGGCTTGCATGGATCGGCGACCGGACGCGGGCCGAAGCCGCCGCCGCCGAGCGCCAGGTAGACGGCGGCGAGCAGCGCCGCCACCGCGGCCGCGCCGGGCACCGCGACGGCCAGCCGCGCGGTCGTGGCGCCGTTGGACGACGGCGAACCCCGCGCGGCACCGGCCTGGCGCGCCCCGACGAACGCGGCTCCGGCGGCGAGCAGCGCGATCAGCGCCGCCGCGAGGAACGAGCGGCTGAACGCCTTCGTCGCGCCGCGGTTGAGCTCGTCGTCGAGCTGGCGGCGCAGCTTCGCGACGGCGGGCCGGTTGCCGGGATCGCCGTCCAGCCCGCGGAAGGCCGCGTCGAGATCGGGCAGCTCCTGGTCGCCCGCCGCCTTGACCTGCGCGTTGAGCTTGCGCGCAAGCTGGATCTTCGCGACGAGCGACAGCGGCGCGTCGAGCACCTGCGAGAGGCCGGCGCGCTCGGCCGGCGGCCGCACGCTGTTGAGGTCGGCCGTGAAGAGCGGCGTCAGCAGCAGCAGCCCGAAGACGATGCCCGCGTGGCGCGCAGAGACCGTCCACGCCGCGGGGGCCGCGATCGCTGCGGGCGCCGTCGCCTCGTCGTGCGCGCCCGCGTCGCCGACGCTCGCGCCGATCAACGTCGCGAGCGCCAGGCCGAGGCCGGCGCCGATCGCCATCTGCGGCGCGATCGTCCAGTACGCATGCGCGCCGGGCATCAGGCCGAGCGCGGCCAGCCCGCCCGCCACGAGCAGCGCGCCGGCGATCGCCGGGACGAGCCCGTGCCGCGCGCGCGCCCACTGTCCGGCGATGAGCGCCGCGATCGGCATCACGGTCACGGTCACGGCCGCGATCGCCGGCGAGTGACGCCAGCCCTCGATCAGCATGATCACGAGCAGGAACAGCGCCGCCGACAGCGCGGCCGCCGCGAGCGCCAGCGCGATCAGCGGCGCGAGCGCCGGCCGCTCGTTGACGAACGCCGTGTCGGCGCCGGCCGGGGGCGCGGCGACCCCACGCGAGCCGAGCAGCCCGAGCAGCGCGACCGGCGCCTGCAGCGCGAACATCCACTGCCACGACAGCCCCTCCGTGAGAAAGCCGCCGAGCGCCGGGCCGACCGCGGCGCCGAGCACGCCCGCGGCGGCCCACAGCAGGACCGCGCGGTCGCGCCCCGCCGCCAGGACGAGCAGCTCCAGCGCGGCCGCGACCGCGACCGAGCCGAACAGGCCCTGCGCCGCCCGCGCCACGATCAGGACGGTGAGCGACGGCGCCATCGCGCACGCGATGCAGGCGCAGACGAACAGCAGGATCGAGATCGTGAACGCCGGGTGCGCGCGGCCGCGCGCGAGCCGCGCGCCGCGCAGCGCCGCGAGCGCGAGCGCGAGGTTGAACGCGATCAGCACCCACGCGACCGCGTTCACGGAGGAGTCGAAGTCGCGCAGGATCGCCGGCAGGGCGAGCGTGACGACGGAGGAGTCGGCGAGGATCAGCCCGACCGCGAGGGCGAGCAGCAGCTGCTGCAGCCGTCCGCCCGGCCGGTGGCGCGATCCGGCTTCGGGCTCGGGCACGCCAGCGGCGCCCCCGGCGGCGGGTGACTGCGCCGTCGTCATCGGGGCTCGATGTCCAGTCCCTGCACGAGCACCGGGCGGCCGTTGTGCTCGTAGCGGACGTCGACGGAGTCGTCCTGGCGGTAGGTGCCCACGCCCCATGCGCCGAGGAACCAGCGCCAGAAGCCGAGCTTGCCCTCCTTCTTCAGCTCGCGGCCGAAGACGAGCGCGTCCTCGCGCACCTCGAAGTCCACGCCGGCCTGCTGGTGCACGCCGTTGACGTACACGTCGAACGGCGCACGCACGCCGGGTGGAAGATTCACGACCGATTGCTCCGCCACGCTCGCCATTATCGTCGCCGCACTCGCACCCAGCCGCAGGGGCGCGAAGATGCAGCGCGAATCTGGACTCGTGCGCTGCGCGGGCGCCGCATCGCGCACGGCGCCGGCCGCCGTCCTGTAGAAGGTCACATACAGAACACACCGGAAACTAGATGACTGCCGCCGACGACCTCCCGTACCGCATCCGCCGCTCCGATCGAGCGTCGCGCGTGCGGGTGAGCGTCGACGCGTCGGGCGACGTCGAGGTCGTGCTGCCGCGCCGCAGCCCGGCGAGCGCGGCGCCCGCCGCGATCGACGAGCTGCGCCCGTGGATCGAGCGCCGCCTGCGCGAGGCGAGCGCCGTGCGCGCCGCCGTCGCGGCGCGCGGCGCGACGCTGCCCTACCTCGGCGCGCAGCTCGCGCTCACGCCCGAGCAGGGCCGCACGCGCGTCCACCGCGCGGGCGAGCGCCTGCTCGTGCCCGGCGACGAGGAGCGCGCTCCCGCGGCGATCGAGCGCTGGTATCGCCGCGCCGCAGCGCGGGAGATCGCGCCGCGCCTCGACGCGGCGGCGCGCGCGCTCGGCACGACGTACACGACGCTCTCGATCCGCGGCCAGCGCACGCGCTGGGGGTCGTGCACGGCGCGCGGCGCGATGAGCTTCAACTGGCGGCTGCTGCTGGCACCGGAGCCGGTGCTCGACTACGTCGTCTGGCACGAGGCCTGCCATCTGCGGGTCATGGATCACTCACCGAGGTTCTGGGAGCTCGTGCGCCGGCACTGCCCGGATTTCGAGGAGCATCGGCGCTGGCTGAGGCTCCAGGGGTCTACATTGGTGCTCTAGTGCTTCCTACGGAGGGGAGAGGGCCGGTCATCGGAGCCGCGGCGCTGCTTGCAGCCATCGTCCTGATCGTGCTCGTGGTGGTGCTGACGGGCGGCAGCGGCTACAGCGTCAAGGCCGACTTCGTGACGGCGAGCCAGGTCGTCAAGGGCAACGCGGTGAAGGTCGCCGGCACGCCGGTCGGGTCGGTCGGCGACATCAGTCCTGACCCCCGACGGCAAGGCGCGGATCACGCTGAACATCGACGCCGACGGCTATCACCCGCTGCGCCGCGGGACGCGCGCGATCATCCGCCAGGCCTCGCTCTCCGGCGTCGCCAACCGCTACGTCGACCTGCAGCTCGGCGGCGCCGACGGCGCCGACATCCCCGACGGCGGGACCCTGCCGACCGAGAACACCTCGGCCGCCGTCGACCTCGACCAGATCTTCGACACGTTCGACCCGAAGACGCGCAAGGGCGTCCAGAAGACCGTCACCTTCCTGCGCGACTTCCAGGCCGGCAACGAGGACGAGGCCAACGCCGCCCTGCGCTACCTCAACCCGGCGCTGTCCTCGTCGTCGCAGCTGTTCGCCGAGCTCAACCGCAACACCCCCGACTTCCAGCGCTTCATCGTGGAGACGTCGCGCCTCGTGACCGACATCTCGGCGCGCGACGACGTGCTCGCCGACCTGACCCGCAACCTCGCGACGACGACCTCCGCGCTGACCTCCCACGGCGAGGCGCTCGGGGAGGCGGTCGGCCTGCTGCCGAACGTCATGCGCAAGGCCAACACGACGTTCGTCAACCTGCGCTCCGCGCTGGACGACCTCGACCCGCTCGTCGACGACGCCAAGCCCGTCGTGCACGACAAGCTCATCCCGCTGCTCGGCGAGCTGCGCCCGTTCGCCCGCGACGCGCGCCCGGCGGTCCGCGACGTGTCGCAGACGATCCGGCGCCCGGGCGCCGACAACGACCTCGTCGAGCTCCTGCGCCGCCAGCCCGCGCTCGACCGGATCGCCAACCAGGTCGCCGATCGCAACGGCAAGGACCGCCCCGGCGCGTTCCCGACGACGATCAAGGCGTTCGAGGGCGTGACGAAGCAGATCGCGTTCCTGCGGCCGTACGCGCCCGACCTCGTCGGTTGGTTCGACGACTTCTCGACGAGCGGCGCCTACGACGCGCTGGGCAACTTCTCGCGCGCCGGGCTGGAGGTCAACGGCTTCACGCTCGGACCGCTGCTCAACGCGCTGCCGATCCCCGCCGAGCCTGCGCTCCCTCGTGCTCAGCGCGGGCACGAAGCCGATGCGCAACAACCGCTGCCCGGGCTCGATCGAACGCCGCGCGCCGGACGGCTCGAACCCCTACAAGCCGACGCCCGACTTCAACTGCGACGCCTCCCAGGTCCCGATCGGGCCATGATCCGGCGGCTGCTCATCGCCCTGCTGGCGCTCGCGATCGCGGGCACCGCGACGCTCGCGGTGACCTCGGCCGGCGCGGCGGACGACGAGCGCTACACGGTCGTGCTCGACAACGCCTTCGGCCTCACCGAGGGCTCGGACCTGCGCTCCAAGGGGGTCGTCGTCGGCAAGGTCGAGAAGCTCGACGTCCAGCGCTCGACGGCCCGCGCGCTCGCGACGATCGCCGTCACGCTGCCGAGCTTCGCCGGCTTCCACGAGGACGTCTTCTGCGAGGTCAAGCCGCAGTCGCTCATCGGCGAGTACTACCTCGACTGCGACCCGGGACGGAAGTCCGGCCCGGCGCCGCGCACGATCCCCGTCGAGCAGACCGCGGGCACGATCCCGCCCGACCTCGTGCTCGACATCCTGCGCCGGCCCGCGCGCGAGCGCTTCGGGCTCCTGCTCACCGAGCTCGGGATCGGCGTCACCGCCCGCGGCGAGGACGTCCAGACGACGCTGCGCCGCGCCGTCCCGGCGCTGCGCGAGACCGACAAGGTCCTGCAGCATCCTCGACGCCAACCGCAGGACCTTGCGCCAGCTCACGCGCGACGCCGACACGGTCCTCGCCGGCCTCGCCCGCAACCGGCGCAACGTCGGGCGCTTCGTCCACGAGGCCGCCGACACGACCGAGGCCTCGGCCAGCCGCGCCGGCGCGCTGCGGTCGACCGTCGCCAAGCTGCCGCGCTTCCTGCGCGAGCTGCGCCCGACGCTCGCCGACCTCGGCACGACCGCCAGGCTGCAGACGCCCGCGCTGCGCGACCTGCGCCTGTCCGCGCCCGACCTCACGACGTTCCTCAAGCGCCTCGGCCCGTTCGCGGACTCCGCGCGGCCGGCGGTGCGCGGCCTCGGCCGCGCCTCGGACACCGGCATCACGGCCGTCAAGGAGGCGCGCTCGACGGTCGAGCCAGCTGCGCGCGCTCGGCACCGCGAGCACCGAGCCGATGCGCAACCTGCGCTTCGCGCTCGAGGACGTCAACGACCGCAGCCGCGCCGTCGAGCCCAACCGGCTCAGCCCGACCGGCGGCGGCTTCACCGGCCTCGAGGCGATGCTGCAGTACTTCTTCGTCCAGTCGCAGGCGATCAACATCTACGACTCCAAGGGCTTCCTGCTGAAGCTCAGCGTCCTGCTCAACGAGTGCTCGCAGTACACGAACGCGGCGTCGGCGATCGCCCACCCGGCCCGCACCGCGCGCTGCAAGCAGTGGCTCGGGCCCAACCAGACGGGGATCAACGCCGGCGCGGTCGCGCGCATGACGCCGCACAAGCCCACCGGCCCGTCCCCGCAGGGCTCCCGGCAAGACCCCCGCCGCGCAGGCGCCCACCCCGCAGGCGCCCGCCGCGCCGGCACCGGCGCCGCAGGCGCCCGCCGCGCCGCCACCGGCCCCGCCACCACCCCGCGCCGCCGTCGCTGCTGCCCGACGCCAAGAACCTGCTCGACAAGCTCCTGCCGAAGGTCGGCGGCCTGCTGCCCAAGCGCAGCACCCGCTCGGCGGCGCCGAGCGACGCCAGCGAGCGCAGCCTCCTCGACTACCTGCTCGGGCCATGACGGCGCGCCGTCGCGCGACCACGGCGGACACGGGCGCGAAGGGCCGCTGCGCGCGATGAGGGGCCGCCGCCAACCGTCCGTCGCGTCCAAGCCGGTGTTCATCGGGGCGGTCACGACGCTCGTCGTCATCGCCGCCGTGCTGCTCGCCTACCAGGCCAACCAGGGCCTGCCGTTCGTGCCGACGTTCGAGCTGAAGGTCGACACGCCCGACGCGGCCCGGCTCGTCGTCGGCAACGAGGTCCGCGAGGGCGGCTTCCGCGTCGGCCAGGTGGCGAAGATCGAGCCCGGTGCGCGAGACGGGTTCGCGGCGCGCAGCTCACGCTGAAGCTCGACACGTCCGCCACGCCGCTTCCGGCCGACACGACGATCCGCATCCGCCCGCGCTCGGCGCTCGGGCTGAAGTACGTCGACCTCGTGCGCGGCACGTCGAGCGAGGAGCTGCCCGACGGCGCCGTGATCGCGACGGGCGCGAACGCCGTCGGCCCCGAGCTCGACGACTTCTTCTCGATCTTCGACGAGCGCACCCGCGCGAACGTCGACGCCAACCTCGACTACTTCGGCACCGCCCTCGCCGGCCGCGGCGCGGCGATCAACCGCACGCTCGGCGCGACGCCGGAGCTGCTCGGCGACCTGCCGCCGGTCATGCGCACGATCGCCGACCCGGACACGCGCCTCGTGCGGCTGCTGACCGAGACGGGCGACATCACGCGGATCCTCGCGCCGCTGTCGCCGACGCTCGCGCGCGGCTTCACCGGCATGGCCGACACGTTCGAGGCGCTGTCGCGCGACCCGCAGGCGCTGCGCGACACGATCGCCCGCTCGCCCGCGACGCTCGCCGAGGGGATCAGCGCGCTGCCCGACACGCGCCCGCTGCTGCACCGCCTGGCGGGGATCTCCGACGAGGTCCGCGGCACGGCGCGCGAGCTGCGCGCGAGCCTGCCCGCCGTCAACCGCGCGCTCGCCGCCGGCACGCCGGTGCTCAAGCGCACGCCGCAGTTCACGCACGACCTCGAGGGCACGCTGCGCGCGCTGCGCGACCTCGCGAAGTCGCCGACGACGGACATCACGCTCGCCGGCCTGACGGACACGATGAAGACGCTGAACCCGACGCTGCAGTGGGCCGGCCCGCACCAGACCGTCTGCAACTACTTCACGTACTGGTGGACGTTCCTCGCCGACCACCTCTCCGACGAGGACGCGACCGGCACCGTCCAGCGCATCCAGATCAAGCTCGCGCCGCTCGGTCAGAAGAACTCGATGATGTCGTTCGGCGCGACCCAGCCGGCCAACGGCGGCGCGATCGATCCCGTCCAGCACGCGCTGTTCGGCGATGCCGCCGCGCTGCACGACCAGGGCCCGGGCGCCGCGGTCACCGCGAGCGGCGACGCCGACTGCGAGTCCGGCCAGCGCGGCTACCCCACGCGCCTGGCCGAGGGCTACCCGAGCAACCTGAACGTCGCCGTCGACGCGCACACCCCGGGCGCGCAGGGCCCGACCTACAAGGGCCGCCCGCGCGTCCCCGCCGGCGAGTCGTTCTCGGCCGAGCCGACCGGCCTGGCGGCACAGGCGGTGCGGCCATGAGGGTCCGCGGGCCGAGCAACTTCGCCGTCGGCATCGCCGTGATCGTCGTCGCGATCGTCGCGACGTACCTCGGGTTCACGAAGGACATCCCGTTCGTCAACAACCCGTACGAGATCAAGGCCGCGTTCCGCGACACGAGCGGGATCAACAGCGGCTCGCCGGTGCGGATCGCGGGCGTCGACGTCGGCAAGGTGAAGGACGTCGCGCCGACGCGCCCCGGCGCGCGGTCGGCGACGGTGACGCTCGCGATCACCGGCAAGGGCCTGCCGATCTACGACGACGCCACGGCGAAGATCCGGCCGCGGATCTTCCTCGAGGGCAACTTCTTCGTCGATCTCGCGCCCGGCACGGCGCGCGCGGGCGAGATGGACGACGGCGCGACGATCCCCGCCGAGCGGACCGCGAGCGCGGTCCAGTTCGACCAGGTCCTCGCGGCGCTGAAGAGCGACACGCGCAACGACCTGCGCCAGATCTTCACGGAGGTCGGCAAGGCGCAGGACGCGGGCGGCGCGAAGGCGTTCAGCGCGTCGCTGCGCTACCAGCCCAACGCCTACAAGTTCGTCGCGATCGTGTCCGAGGCGCTGCTCGGCAAGCGGCCCGGCGACCTCGGCCGCGTCGTGCGCGACGGCGGCGCGACGGCGCGGGCGATCAACGCGCCCGCGCAAGCTGCGCTCGCTCGTCGTCGACTTCAACACGACGGCCGCGGCCTTCGCGAGCCGCGAGCGCGCGCTGACGAGCGCCGTCGGCGAGCTGCCGCGCACGCTGCGCGCCGCGACGCCCGACGCTCGACGCGCTCAACGGCGCCTTCCCCGACGTGCGCCGCTTCGCGCGCGGCGCACGGCCCGGCGTGCGCTCGCTCGGGCCGACGGTCGACGCGACGCTGCCGCTCGTCAAGCAGCTGCGCGGGCTCGTGCAGGAGCGCGAGCTCGGCACGCTCGCGAGCAACCTGCGCAGCGCGACGCCGCCGCTCGCGCAGATCTCCAACACCGCCCGCTCGGTGCTCGGCGAGCTGCGGGCGCTGTCGAGCTGCACGGCGAACGTGCTCGTCCCGTTCGGCGACTCCAAGCTCGTCGACGAGGCGTTCCCGACGCACGGACCGGTCTACCAGGACTTCGCGAAGTTCCTGCCCGGCCTCGCCGGCGAGAGCCGCTCCTCCGACGCCAACGGCCAGTACTTCAAGGTCCAGGGCGCCGGCGGCGCGGAGACGCTGAACATCGGCAACGGCCTGTTCGGCACGGTCGCCGAGCCGATCGTCGGCAACAATCCGCCGCCGATCCGCCAGCGCCCGCCGCTGAAGCCCGACGTCCCCTGCGAGACGCAGGAGCCGCCCGACCTGCGCTCGATCCCGAAGGGCCCGCCGCCGGGCGTCGACACGGGCGGCGCCGTGTCGCGGACGCGCGAGACGAAGGCGCAGGCGGTCGCCGTCGGCGTCCTGCGCGCCGAGCTGAAGGCCAAGGGCTCGGACATCAAGGTGCTCGACCGCGCGATCACGCTCGGCGAGATCCGCCAGATCGCCTCCCGCAACGGCCTCACCGGCCAGCTCGACCGCGCGCTGAAGAAGCTGCACAGATGAGCCGCGTCATCCGCAAGAACCTCTTGCCGTTCAGCGCGATCGTCGTGCTGATCGCGATCGCGGCCGCCGTCGGCGGCTACATCCTCAGCGAGCAGCGCTTCCGCTTCCCGTTCATCGAGGACAAGCCGATGCGGATCAACGTCGAGCTCGACACGGCCCAGGCCGTCACGCCCGGCCAGGGGCAGACGGTCCAGGTCGCGGGCGTGAAGATCGGCGACATCGGCGACGTGAAGCTCAAGGACGGGCGCGCGCTCGTCGGGCTGGACATCAAGAAGCGCTACGAGGACCTCATCCACCCCGACGCGACCGCGCTGCTGCGCCCGCGCACGGGCCTGAAGGACATGTACATCCAGGTCTTCCCCGGCAAGGAGGGCGCGCCGGTCAAGGCGGGCTTCACGATCCCGATCTCGAGCTCGCTGACGGACGTCGACCTCGACGAGATCCTGTCCGAGCTCGACACGCGCTCGCGCGACTACATCACGCTGCTCGCCGACGGCGCCGGCGAGGGCCTGCGCGGCAAGGGCGGCGCGCTCGCGAGCGTGCTCAAGCGCTACGGCCCCACCGTGCGCGACCTCGGCCGCGTGAACCGCGAGGTCGCCAAGGAGCGGGTCGCGCTGCGGCGCCTCGTGACGTCGCTGTCGCAGGTCAACGGCGAGCTCGCCAGGCGCCCGCAGCAACTCACGCGGCTCGTCGCAGGCGCGTCGGGCACGCTGCGCGCGTTCGCCAGCGAGGACGCCGACCTGCGCGGCGCCGTCGGCGAGCTCGCGCCCACGCTGCGCCAGGCGACGGCGACGCTCTCGGCCGTCACGCCGTTCGCCCGGGAGCTGGGCCCGACGACGCGCGCCCTGCTGCCGGCCGTCCGCGAGCTCGAGACGGTCAACGCCGCGGTGAGCCCGTTCGCGCGTGAGGCGACGCCGATCGTCCGCAAGCAGGTCCGGCCCTTCGTGCGCAAGGCCGTGCCGCTCGTCAAGGACCTCGCGCCCGCGGCGCGCGGCCTCGGCCGCACGTTCCCCGAGCTCGAGCGCAACGCGGCGGTGTTCAACGACTTCGTGAACATGCTCGGCTACAACCAGAACGGCCGCGAGGCGCCCGACAAGCCCGGCCGCGACGAGGGCTACCTGTTCCACCTCGGCTGGCTCGCGCACCAGACGACGAACCTGCAGAGCGTCGACGACGCGAACGGTCCGATGCGCCCGATCCTCCTCACCGGGACGTGCTCGACGCTGACGAGCCTCGTCAACGACCTCCCGCAGGCCGAGTTCGCGCTCGGTCTCTCGCCCCTGCTGGCGACGATCTGCAAGAACCCGACGACGCGCTCGCTGAGCCTCACGCGCTCGCTGCGCGCAAGCGGGGAGGGCGGTTGAACACCGAAGGCCCGACCCTCGGCCGCCTGCTCGTCATCTCGGGTTCGCCCTGACGTGCTTCGGCCTGCTGCTGTACCTCTGGCTCGCCTTCGGCGGCCCGATCCCGCTCAAGCCGCAGGGCTACCGCGTGCAGGTCGCCTTCACCGACGCGGCGACGCTCGCCGACCAGGCCGACGTGCGCACCGCCGGCGTGACGATCGGCCGGGTCGTCAAGAAGGAGCTCGCTCCGGGCGCCAACAAGCTGCTCGCGACGATCGAGCTCGACAGCAGGTACGCGCCGATGAAGGCCGATGCCCGCGCGATCCTGCGCCAGAAGACGCTGCTCGGCGAGACGTACGTGGAGGTCACGACCGGCAGCCGCGGCGCGCCGGACATCAAGGAGGGCGGGCGGCTGCCCGACGGCCGGGTCGCCCGCGCGGTCGAGTTCGACGAGCTGTTCTCGACGTTCGACAAGCCGACGCGCAAGGCGTTCCAGGAGTGGATGGCGAGCGTCGCCAAGGCCGGCGCCGGCCGCGGGCGCGACCTCAGCGACGCGCTCGGCAACCTGCCGGTCTTCGCCGAGAACGCGCGAGGGCGTCGTCGGCGTGCTCGACGATCGCCGCGCCGCGCTGCGCGACCTCGTCAAGAACACGGGCAGGACGTTCGAGCAGATCACCGCCGACGAGGGCGCGCTGACGCAGCTCACGCGGCGCAACACCGAGCTGTTCGGCGAGCTCGCTCAGCGCCGCGACAAGCTCGCCGCCTCGATTCGCATCCTCCCGACGTTCCTGCAGGAGTCCAAGCTCACGCTCAAGCGGCTGCGGACGTTCTCGCTCAACACCGAGCCGCTCATCCGCGATCTGCAGCCGGTGCTCGAGGACCTGCAGCCGACGCTCGTCTCGCTGCGCCGGCTCTCACCGGACCTCGAGAACCTCTTCGACAACATCGACCCGCTGATCACCGCCGGCGACAAGGGCCTGCCCGCGCTGTCGCGGACGCTGCGCGGCGCGGACCCGACGCTCGCCGCGACCGGCCCGTTCCTGCAGCAGCTCAACCCCCTGCTGCGCTTCCTTGAGTTCAACCAGACCAAGCTCACGGACTTCCTGAACATCGGCCCCGCCGCGCTGGCCGGCATCCGTTCGGCGCCGGCGGGCAGCAAGAGCAACGGCCACGTGCTGCCGCAGATCATCATGGTCGGCGGCGAGTCGCTGCCGGCCCTCGTGCGCAGCACGGCCAACCGCGGCAACGCCTACCTCGCGCCGAACGCGAAGTTCGACCCCGGAACGCTGATGCTGCCGAGCTTCGACTGCGCCCGCTCGGGCGAGAAGCCGCCGACGAACACGCCGGGCTGCAAGGTCCAGGGGCCGGTGCCGTTCGAGGGCAAGAGCCAGCGCTACCCGAACGTCGAGCCGGCGCAGAGCGGCGGCCGCCTGCAATCCGGCGGCGGCTGAGCCGGAGCGAGCGGCGTGACCCGGGTCGGCGTCGTCGGCCACGTCGAGTGGGTGCAGTTCGCGGTCGTCGAGCGGGTGCCCGCCTCCGGCGAGATCATCCATGCGCGTGAGCTGTTCGACGAGCCGGCGGGCGGCGGCGCGGTCGCCGCGGTGCAGCTGCGCAAGCTCGCGGGCTCGGCGCTGTTTCTCACCGCGCTCGGCAACGACGCCGCCGCCGCGCGCGTCGCCGGCCGGATGGAGGAGATGGGCGTCGAGCTGCACGCCGGCGAGCGGCCGGCGCCACAGCGGCGGACGTTCACGTTCCTCGACGACGCCGGCGAGCGCACGATCACCGTGCTCGGCGAGCGGATCGTGCCATGGCAGGACGACGCGCTGCCCTGGGACGCGCTCGCGCAGCTCGACGGGATCTACCTGACCGGCGGCGACGCCGGCGCGGTGCGCGCGGCCCGCGCCGCGCGCGTCCTCGTCGCGACGCCGCGGGCGCTGGAGGCGCTCGCCGCGTCGCGCGTCCGGCTCGACGTGCTCGTGCGCAGCGAGGACGACCCGGGCGAGGTCTACGAGCCGGGCATGCTCGACCCGGCGCCGCGCTTCGTCGTCAGCACGCGCGGCGCGCTCGGCGGCACCTGGACGGGCGAGACGTCGGGCTCCTGGAAGGCGGCGCCGCTGCCCGGCAAGCCGGTCGACGCCTACGGGTGCGGCGACTCGTTCGCGGCCGCGCTCGCGTTCGGGCTCGGCGCCGGGATGGACCTGCCCGCGGCGATCGAGCTCGCCGCGCGCTGCGGCGCAGCCTGCCTGTGCGGTCGCGGGCCGTACGCGGGCCAGCTCGAGCTCGCCTGATGTGAACAGCATCGATGAAGGAGTGGGGCCTGAACCTCGTGGCGTTCGGTCCGGCGTGTGGCGCGGGCGCGCTCGCGGCGGGGGTGTGTCGAATCGTCGTCGCATGCCGACGCATATTCGACACACCCCTATGGCACACGCTCCGCGGTGCGCGCCACGAACGCCTGGGCACCCACTCCTTCATCGATGCTGTTCGCAAGCGCACCGCACCACCGAACCAGCCGACGAGATCCACCAGCCGGGCTCGCGGTGCACGATCGGCGTCAGCAGCGCGGCAGCGAGCGCGCCAGGATCACCCGCCCGCCACCCGGAGCGCTCAGCGAGACGACCGCGCGCAGCCGTCGAGCGGTCGCCGGGCGCCGCGCCGATCGCCCGAGCAACGTCACGAACGGCGGCGCGGTGTCGCGGCGGATCAGCCGCCGGCCGAGCTTGAAGTCGACCTCGCGAACGGCGTCGACGTCGCCGGCAAGCGCGATCCGCAGGCGCCCGCCGCCCGCGCAGCGCCGGGTGAGGCGCGGCTGCGGCGGCGGGCAGGCCGCGGCATCGAACGGGCAGCGCAGCGGCGGCTCGTGCGCGACGCCGGGCGTGCTCGCGATGCGCAGGGCGGCACCGGCGATCGCGAGCGGCGCGACGGCCGCGGCCCGTACGAGATCGGCCCCGGGCATGAGCGCCTGCAGGCACGTGGTCCGGGAGACGCGGGCCGGATCGGCGGGGCCGGGATGCGTGAGCGCGTCGACGGCGAGCGCGTACGCGACCGCGTCGCCCACCAGCACGAAGTGCTCGATCGGCCGCAGCGCGCAGATGTCCTGCAGCACGACGTTGCTCGCGCCGGGGAGCAGGCCGGCCTGCGGCGCGGGCGTCACCAGCTCGTCGAAGGCCGTCGCGATCGCGGTGAACGACGGGCCGGACGGACGCGCCCTGCCGGCAAACGCGCGGTTGAGCTCCGACCCCGGACGGAACTGCCACGCGAACGGCGGACACGAGCCGCCCGCGCAGATGGGGTCGCTCGCGGTCGTGCCGCGATACGGACCGGCGAGGCCGACCACGTCGTCGACGAGCGCGGGCAGGTCGGGCCAGAAGTACGACGCGTACGTGGCGAGCACGGCGCCCTGGCTGTGGCCGACGAGCGAGACCCGGCGGCCGCTGCGGCGAGCGACCTCGCGGATCGCGTGGACGACGTACTCGAACGAGCGCTGCATGTCGACGAGGCCGTGGTCGGGCAGCCGGACGGTGCAGACCGGGAAGCCCAGCAGCGCCAGCGCGTGGGCGTAGCCGAACGAGAAGCTCTCCTCCGGCGACGACCCCGTCCCGTGCACGAGGATGACCGGCGGCTGCGCGGCGCCGCGCAGGTCGCCATGGCACTCGAGCGAGCGCGCGAGCTCGGCGGGAGGCTCCGTCAGCGCGGCGCCCGGCTCGGCGGCGCCCGCGACGCCGGCGCTCGCCAGCAGCCCGATCGCCATAGCGGCCAGAGCGCCGGCCAGTCGTCCCCATGCGTACCGGGAGATCGCGCTGCGCCTCACGCCGCCCAGCATCTCACGCCGCCGTCCGCCCGTGCGGGATCCTCTGGCCGTCCCGGCGCCGGGTCAGCCGCCGGGATGGCCGTGCACGCGCGGCGGCTTCTCCCCGTCCCAGCGCTCGAACCAGGCGGCGCCCTCGCGGATCGAGAGGAACACGTCGGGCTGCAGCCCCAGCGCCTCGAGGAAGTCAGCCCGCGCCTGCGCCGGATCCTCGCCCTGCGCGGCCTCGAGCGCGACCCCGCGCGCCGGATGATCGACCGAGGCGATGAGCACGAAGCGCGAGCGCCCGTCGTGGGCGAGGCCGACGAACCGCATCGTTCCCAGGCCCGCCTCCTCGCCCTCGGTCCACGTCCAGCCGAACTGCGCCGTCAGGTCCTCGGTCCGCCGATCGAGCACCGCGATGTAGTCCATCACCATCGGCGTCCACTCGTCCGCCGTCTGCTGCACGAGCCGCGCCGCCATCACGCTCCCGCCCCCAGCACCCGTCGCAGCGCGTCGAACGGGGCCTCGCCGTGCCGGCGCTCGATGAGCTCGCGATGCACCTTGCCGCGGTAGACGTCGATCGACCCGTCGCCGCGGACGTCGGCGCCCGCGCGCACCCGCGGGTTGATCCGCGACGGGCCGGAGAGCTCGCCGCGCGCCGCGACCTGGGCGCCCGGTTCGTACTCGCGCGCCAGCACGCGCTGCGTCTCGCGGCGGCCCGCGGGGCCGAGCGTCGTGAGCTCGAGCTCGAGCGCATCGATGGCATCGGTGAGCGAACCATGGCGCTCGCGCGTGATGTTCGGGCCGACGCGGATCTTCACGGTGTATCCCATCGGCGCGCGATGGTAGCCCCAGCGGACCATTGCGCGGTCAACCATCCCTCGTCTTTGTGGCGCCTTCCATGCCCGATCCGACGCACCGACGGCAAATGCTTAAAGTCCGCCTCGTGAGCTACCGATCCTGACTTCCGTGCGACGCGCTCTGCGTATCCGCTCGTTCCGCGTGCTCGCGGGCGCCTACACGCTCAACGAGCTCGGCGACTGGCTCGCGACGATCGCGCTCGCGGTGCTCGTCTACGACCACACCGGCGATGCGCTGGCGACGACCGCGCTCTTCATCTCGACGAAGTTCCTCCCCTCGCTGTTCGTGCCAGCGCTCACCGCGCACCTCGAGCGGATCCCCGTCGGCCGGACGCTCGGCGCGCTCTACGTCGCCGAGGCGATCGCGTTCGCCGGGCTCGCGCTGAGCGCGTCGGCGTTCTCGCTCGTCGTCGTCTGCGCGCTGGCCTTCGCCGACGGCACGCTGGCCGTGACCGGCCGCGCCGTCACGCGGGCGGCGACCGTCGCGCTGCTCGAGCCCGCGGGCGTCCTGCGCGAGGGCAACGCCGCGCTGAACGTCGGCTTCGCGACGATGAACGTCGCCGGGCCGGCCATCGCGGGCGTGGTCGTGGCGACCGGCGGGTCGAGCCTCGCGCTGGCGCTCGCGGGAGCCCTCTTCCTCGGGCTCGCCGCGCTGCTGCTCGGCACGCGCGGGCTGCCGCACGGGACGACCGACGATGCGCCCTGGCGGGAGCGCCTGCGCGGCGGCGCGGCGTACGTGTGGGCGCACCCGGTCGCCCGCCCGCTCATCGCCGCGCAGGCCGGCCTGCTCGTGCTGTTCATGCTCGTGATGCCGATCGAGGTCATCTACGCCAAGCAGACGCTGCGCGTCGGCGACGCCGGCTTCGCCGCGCTCGTGACGGCCTGGGGCATCGGGCTCGTCGTCGGCAGCATCGTGTTCGCCCGGCTGCGCAATCGCTCCCTCCTCGGGGTGGCCGGGGTGTCGACGGTGGCGATCGGCGTGGCCTACCTCGGGATGAGCGCGGCGCCGAGCCTGGAGCTCGCCTGCGCGGCGGCGGTCGTCGGCGGCACGGGCAACGGCGTGCAATGGGTCGCGGTCGTGACGGCCCTGCAGGAGGCCGTCGACGCCACGATGCAGGCGCGCGTCGCCGGCTTCTTCGAGGCCATCGCCACGGCGATGCCGGGGATCGGGTTCATCCTCGGCGGCACGCTGACGGCCGCGATGTCGCCGCGGGCGGCATTCGCGGTCGCGGGCGCGGGCGTCCTGCTCGTCGTGGCCGCCGGCGCATTCCTGGTGCGCCGGCGCAACCCGCAGGCTCGCCGCCTGCGGGGATTAGCCGCGCTCGCCAGATATCAGCGCTGATCGATCGGCACGTAGTCGCGCGAGCGCTCGCCGGTGTAGATCTGGCGCGGGCGCGAGATCTTCTGCTCGGTGTCCTCGACCATCTCGCGCCACTGCGCGATCCAGCCGCTCGTGCGCCCGATCGCGAACATCACCGGGAACATCGCCACGGGCAGGCCGAGCGCCTCGTAGATGAGCCCCGAGTAGAAGTCGACGTTCGGATAGAGCTTGCGCTCGATGAAGTAGTCGTCCTCCAGCGCGATCGACTCGAGCTCGAGCGCGATGTCCAGCAGCGGGTTGCGCCCGGTGACCGCGAAGACGTCCTCGGCGGCCTTCTTGATGATCGTCGCGCGCGGGTCGTAGTTCTTGTAGACCCGGTGGCCGAAGCCCATCAGGCGCTGCTTGCCCTCCTTCACGCCCTTCACGAAGTCGGGGATGTTGTCGCGGTGCTTGATGCGCCGCAGCATCCGCAGCACGGCCTCGTTGGCGCCGCCGTGCAGCGGGCCGTAGAGCGCCGCGATGCCGGCCGCGACGGCCGAGTACGGGTCCGGCTTCGCCGAGCCGACCGAGCGCACGGCGCTCGTCGAGCAGTTCTGCTCGTGGTCGGCATGCAGGATGAAGAGGATGTCGAGCGCCCGTTCGAGCCGCGGATCGGGCTCGTACTTCAGCTCGGTCATCTTGTACATCATGTTCAGGAAGTTGCCCGAGTACGCGAGATCGTTGTCGGGATAGACGTACGGCTGGCCCTGCGCATGGCGGTAGGCGAACGCCGCCAGCGTCGGCATCTTCGAGATGAGCCGGATCGTCTGGATGTGGCGATTCTCCGGATCGTCGATGTCCAGGGCCTCCGGGTAGAAGGTCGACAGCGCGGCCGTCGCGCTGAGCAGCATCCCCATCGGATGCGCGTCGTGGCGGAAGCCGCCGAGGAACTCCTTGATGTTCTCGTGGACGAACGTGTGGATCGTGATCTGGTGCTGCCACTCCGCGAGCTCAGCCGCGGTGGGCAGCTCGCCGTGCACGAGCAGGTAGGCGACCTCGAGATAGCTCGACTTCTCGGCGAGCTGCTCGATCGGGTAGCCGCGGTACTCCAGGACGCCGTTCGTGCCGTCGAGATACGTGACCGACGAGCGGCACGCGGCGGTGTTCATGAAGGCGGGGTCGTACGTCATGAGGCCGAAGTCGTCCTCGTTGACGCGGATCGCGCGGAAGTCCAGAGCGCGGACCGTCCCATCGACGATCGGGATCTCGTAGGTCCGACCGGTTCGATTGTCGGTGACGCTCAGCGTGTCCTCGCCGCTCGATCCCTCCGCCCCGTTGGTCTCAGGGCGGGTGGCGGTGCTGATCGTGGTGTCGTTCTTTTTGCTCACTAACCACTCGATTATGCACCTCAGCGCAGACCGAACTACGCGCAATCGACATGTGAAATTCTTGCTACGCGAGAGTCATTCTCGTTTCCAGCCGCCGCCGAAGAAGCGGCTGAAGCGCCCGCCGCGCACGTTGGCGCGGAACGTCTTGGCCCCCGCCGAGTCGCGTTCGGGCAGCGCAGCGGCGCCCTCGGCGTCGAGCGTGAGCGTCACCCGGCGCTCGGCGATGCGCGCCACCTCGGGCGCGTCGACGAAGCGCTGGCCGGCCGGCGTGTCGAGCACGAGGCCGTCGAAGATGTGCTCGGCCTGGTTCTCCAGGACCTCGCGGACGGTGCCGACGTCGCCCCCGTCGCAGTCGACCACGGGCGTGCCGCGCTCGAGCACCTTGTAGGAGATCGCGTAGCCGTCGTCGTCCGCGTCAGTTCGGAGACATAGACGATGGAGATCATCGTCGCCAGCACGATCGTGGCGCTGAGCGCCATGAGGCCGCGCGCGGCGCCCGCGCTGCCCGGGAAGTCCGGCTTCTTGAATCCGATGACGCTGACGAGGATCGCGAACGCGGCGAGGCAGCCGCCGGCGATGAAGAACGGCAGCTCGGACTTTGCTCCTCGGCGTGCTCGGCACCGGCCTCCGCGGTGTGCTCGGCGGCGGCGAGGATCGTGCTCATCGTCAGGCTCATGGCGGCGCGACCCTATCGCACCGCCGCGGGAGGCCGGCGCACCCGGTCCGCCCTCGTAGCGGCTCTCCGTCGCCTCGACCTGGCCGTGGTAGTGGCTGCCGAGCTCGGGGTGGCCGTAGGGACGCAGCGCGGGGGCGTCGAGCGTCATGAACGACAGCTGCGCGATCGGCTTGCCGGCCCACAGCTTGATCGGGACGCGCGTGAGGTTCGTGACCTCGAGCGTCAGCGTTCCCTTCCAGCCCGGGATCGACGAAGCCGGCGGTCGCGTGGACGATGAGCCCGAGGCGGCCGAGGCTCGACTTGCCCTCGATCCGCGCCACGACGTCGTCGGGCAGCTGCACCCACTCCAGCGTGCGCCCGAGGCAGAACTCGCCCGGGTGGATGACGAACGGCTCCTCGTCGGTGATCGTGATCTGCTCGGTCAGGTTCTGCGGCGGCGCCGCGAGGTCGATCGCCGCGGTGCGGTGGTTGTGGAAGACGCGGAACGTGTTGCCCAGGCGCAGGTCGACGCTCGCCGGCTGGACCATCGCGGGATCCCATGGGTCGATCACGATCCGCCCCTCCTCGACGAGCCGCAGGATCGTGCCGTCGGAGAGGACCGAGGTCGGGGCGCTCATGGCCCCGCGAGTCTATTTCTCGACGCGGCGCGCGCGGGCGACGACGGTCCGCACCCGCGGCGGCGGCGGGACCCGCGGCGCGCCGTGCGGACCGCGGCGCGGGCGGCGCGGCAGCTCCGGGCGCGGATGCGGGTGACGCGGGCGCGGCTTGGGGTCGAGCGGGCGCTTGGTGCCGCCGTCCTCGTCGACCCCCACCGGCTCGGGCTCGGGCGGCGACTGGATCGCGTACCAGACGATGTAGAAGAGCCCGAAGATCGGGATCTTCAGGGCAACCATGAGGAAGATGAAGGTCGCGCTCACCCGGCGACCTTACCCCGCGCGCGGGCGTCTCGCATCTCCGATTTGGCTGCCAACGCGCCATCCGGGCCAGGCGGATCGAGCGCCATGTGATCCGTCCGGGGGCCTGCGTCGCAGTTCCCGGCGATGTCCTCCAGGAGAACCACCACATGAGCAAGCGCAGGCTTTCCGCCGTTCTCGGGCTCGCACTCGCCGCCGGTGCCATCTCGGCGTCCGGCGCCGCGGGCGCGCCCACGAAGACCGTGACCTTGAAGAACATCGCCTTCTCGCCGAAGAGCCTCACGGTCTCCAAAGGCACGAAGGTCACGTTTGCGTTCCGCGACAACGGGACGACGCACAACGTGAAGAGCACCGGCGCCAAGCGCTTCAAGACGATCGCCGATCGGTCGTCCGGTTCGCAGTCGCGGACGTTCTCGAGCGCCGGCACCTACCGCTACGTGTGCACCCTCCACCCGGGCATGTCCGGGCGGATCACCGTCCGCTGATTTCCCTAGCAAACCATCCGAGGAGAGAATCCCTTGTCACATCTGCCCAACCTTGACACGCTCGACGCCGACGGCGCCCTCCGCGACGGCGCCGAGTCCGTCGGCCTGGACCGCAGCGCCTTCCTCAAGCGCGGCGCCGTCGCCGGCGGAGGCCTGATCGTCGGCAGCGGCATGTTCGGCGCGTTCCTCTCCAGCGCCGAAGCCGCGATCTCGACGACGAAGAAGTCGGCCAAGAACGACGCCAAGATCCTCAACTACGCGCTGACGCTCGAGTACCTCGAGGCCGCCTTCTACAACCAGGCCGTCGCCAACGCGGCATACGGCAACAACCCCGCCCTCAAGACGTTCGCCGAGACGGTCGCCCAGCACGAGACCGCGCACGTGAAGTTCCTCAAGGGCGCGCTCAAGTCGGCCGCCGTCAAGTCGCCGACGTTCGACTTCGGCGACACCGTGACCGACCAGGCGAAGTTCGCCGCGACCGCCCAGGTCCTCGAGGACACCGGCGTCAGCGCCTACCTCGGTCAGGTCAAGAACATCCACGTCCCGGGCACGCTGGCCGCCGCGGCCACGATCGCCACGGTCGAGGCGCGCCACGCCGCCTGGATCCGCTTCATCAACGCCAAGGATCTGCCGGCGCCCGCGAGCTTCGACGTGCCGAAGTCCGAGAAGGCGATCCTCAAGGCCGTCGGCGCCACGGGCTTCATCAAGTAGCCGGTCGTCCGGCCTGAACCGTCGTGCGGCGGGGTCCTGCGGGGCCCCGCCGTTCGTTGGGCTCGCTGGCTGGACTCGCGCCCTGTGATCGACTTGACGGTCGGTTCAGGCACGAGCGCGGGAGAACGGCATCGGTGAAGGTGTGGGTGTTCTGAGCGCCCATGGCGTTCCTGCGAACGCGCGGCACGGCGGCCGGTGGCGCCTCGGGTCTTGCGGCTTATGCGCCAAATAGGCCGATAACCCGCACGACCCCCGTCCGCAAGCCCGACTCGCGGGAGCACACGCCCGCCTGCGTCCCACCCCTCCTTCATCGATGCAGGTCCCAAGCGCCACGCGTCACACCGGCCGCGGAGCGTCACCCACCGCCGCACGTCGCCCCCGCCGCAGCGCGCCCTAGCCCTTCAGCGCGACGGCGGGCGTCTCGAACGTCGTGATCCGCCGCAGCTCGTCGACGCGCTCCACGATCTCCGCGCCCGTCAGGCGCGAGACGCGTTCGGTGCCGAACTCCTCGACGTTGTAGGACGCGATCGCGGTGCCGTAGGCCATCGCGAGCTTCAGGACGTCGGTCGTCGCCTCGCCGCCGTGGGCGGCGATGCAGCCGACGAAGCCGCCGGCGAACGTGTCGCCCGCGCCGGTCGGATCGGCGACGAAGTCGACCGGGAAGGCCGGGACCCAGAACGAGTCCTCCGGCGTGACGAGCGCGGCGCCGTACTTGCCGAGCTTGACGACCATCGCCTTGGGCCGTGCTCCATGATCCTGCGCGCGCCCGTGACGACCTCGCGCTCGCCCGTGAAGAGCTCGACCTCGGAGTCGTTGAGGATCACGCAGTCGACCTCGGAGATCGCGGCGACGAGCGCCTCCCTGGCGATGTTGATCCACAGGTCCATCGAGTCCAGCGCGACGAACGCGGCCCGCTCGCACTGGCGGCGGACGTTGAGCTGCAGCTTGGGCAGGATGTTCGCGAGGAACAGGACGTCGGCGTCCTTGGACGCCTGGGAGAGCTTCGGGTCGAACGTCTCGAAGACGTTCAGGTCGGTCTCGAGCGTGTCGCGGGCGTTCATGTTCTCGTGGTAGAGGCCGCTCCAGAAGAACGTCTTGCCGCCGGCGACGTGCTCGATGTCGTCGGTGTTGACGCCGCGGCCGCGCAGGACGGCGTACTCGTCGTCGCCGAAGTCGTCGCCGACCGGGCCGACCACGCGGACCTCGTCGAAGAAGGACGCGGCCAGGGAGAAGTGCACGGCTGCGCCGCCGAGCATGCGCTCGCGCCCGCCGTGCGGCGTCTGCACGGCATCGAAAGCAATCGATCCAACGACCGTCACACTCATAGATCTCGACCCTATCCATTCGTCTGGCGGATGCGCGGTGAGCTGGCGTGTGAGCCTGCCGCCGGGCTGTGAGCGCGCGAAGTATCGTGGCCGCGCGAGATGCGTGCGATCCAGATGTCCGAGTACGGCGGCCCCGAGGTGCTCCAGCTCGTCGAGCTGCCGGTGCCCGAGCCCGCCGAGGGCGAGGTCCTCGTCCGCGTCCGCCGCGCGGGCCTGAACTTCGCCGACACGCACCGGCGGACGAACACCTACCTCGCCAAGGACGAGCTGCCGCTCGTGCCCGGCTCGGAGGTCGCGGGCGTGCGCGAGGACACCGGCGAGCGCGTCGTCGCGCTGTGCGGCTCGGGCGGCTACGCGGAGTACGCGACGGCCCCCGGCGCGCTGACGTTCCCGATCCCCGACGGCGTCGACGACGAGACGGCGCTCGCGCTCGTGCTGCAGGGGCTGACGGCGTGGCACCTGTACAGCACGTGCGGCCGCGTCGCGCCCGGGGAGAGCGTCGTCGTGCATGCCGCGGCGGGCGGCGTCGGCTCGCTCGCGGTGCAGCTCGGCAAGCCGCTCGGCGCGGGTCGCGTCATCGCGACGGCGTCGACGCCGGACAAGCGCGCGCTCGCGCTCGAGCTCGGCGCGGACGCCGCCGTCGACGGCGCCGCCGAGGGACTCAAGGAGCGCCTCGTCGAGGCCAACCTCGGCGAGCCCGTCGACGTCGTCTTCGAGATGGTGGGCGGCGCCGTGTTCGACGAGTCGCTCGCCGCGCTCGCGCCGTTCGGGCGCCTCGTGACCTACGGGATCTCCTCGCGCGAGAACAACACGCTGCGCAGCGGGGACCTCATGCGCCACTCGCGCGCCGTCGTCGGCTTCTGGTACGCGCACTGCATCGGGCGCCCGGCGATGATCGACGCGGCGCTCGCCGACCTCTTCGAGCGCGTGCGCCGCGGCGAGCTGCACGTGGTCACCGGTCCGGCCTATCCGCTCGCGGAGGCGGCGCAGGCCCAGGACGACCTCGCCGAGCGGCGAACGACGGGCAAGATCACGCTCGATCCGACCATCTAGACCGCTCCGCGTGGACGCGCGCCCGGGGGCTGTCTAGAACACAAATCGCGGCTGCGGGCGCCCGAATCTGTGCAGTTCGGGGCCAAACCTGCCCAATGTCTCCATCGACGAGGACAAATCCGCTCGGGGGCTCGCGGTGCCGTCCGCGCAGCACGATAAAGAAGCATGCCCACTTCCCTCAGCAGTCGCCCCGCCGCACGTTCGGCTCCGGCGAAGCCCGCATCTGATCCGCCGCGGCGCTGGATGGAGTCCGACGACGCGATGGAGCTCTGGTACGAGTACCAGCACAGTGGCGACCAGCGCCTGCGCGACCGGCTCGTCCTCACCTACGCCCCGCTTGTGAAGTTCATCGTGTATCGCAAGATCGGCGAACTGCCCGCCAGCTGCGAGGTCGACGATCTCGTCTCCGCCGGTCTCGAGGCGCTCATCAAGTCGCTGGACCGCTACGACCCGCAGAAGGGCGCGACGCTCGAGCAGTTCGCCTGGACGCGGATCCACGGCGCCGTCATCGACGAGTTGCGCCGTGGCGATTGGGCCCCGCGCTCGCTGCGCCGCTGGGAGCGCGACATGCGCCGCGTGCAGAGCGAGTTTCGCTCGATCCACGGCCGCGCCCCGTCCGACAACGAGCTTGCCGACGCGATGAACATGACGCCCGACGAGCTGCGTGGCCGCCGGCACGACCTCGTCACCTCCGACGTGACCTCCCTGAACACGCTCGTCCTCGCCCATGACGGCGCGAGCGTCGAGCGGATCGACGTGCTCCCCAGCGAGGACGACACGACCGACCCGCTGCACGAGGCCGCCAAGACCGATGCGAAGGAGCGCTTCCGCCGCGCCTTCGCCGCGCTTGGGCGCCGCGAGCGCGAGATCGCCGTCCTGCTCTACGTCAAGAACCTCACGCTGCGCGAGATCGGCGACGTCCTGGGCGTCTCCGAGAGCCGCGTCTGCCAGATCCACGGCGAGCTGAAGAAGACGCTGAAGCGTTCGCTGGCAAACGACGCCGAGCTGCTGCGCGAGGTGGCGTAGGCACTCGATCGCCGCCGGGCGCGCGTCCGCGCGTCAGGCGGGATCGTCGGGGTGCTCGGCCTGCTCGTCGAGCTTCTCGCGCAGGTATGCCGCCTTGTCGGCGCGCCGCTCGGCGGCATGTTCCTCCTCAGCCGTGACGGCCTGCTCGGCACGCTCGCGCTCGGTCTGCTCGCGCTGCAGCTGGGCGCGGCGCAGCGTCTCGGTCGTGGGCTCGTCCTCGCGCATCGCGCTCGCGTGAGACCTACTTGCCGGTCGTCCGGTGCATCGTCCCGCGCGCGTGCCCGGGCCGTCCGCGGCCGGCGCCCGCCCCGTCGCGGGCCGCGCCGCGGGCCGGTTGCGGCGTGCGCCTGATGAGCAGGCGCAGCGCGCGATCGTCGGGTCCATCCTGCGCCCGCTCGGTCAGCATCGTCCCAGTGGACCGTGCGAAAGACGGGACCGCGGCCGGGGTCCACGACGGCCACCACGACCTTCGTCTTGCTCGGGGCATCGAAGACGATCCCATCGAGCGCCGGGCCGCTGCCGGCGACCGTGACGCGTTCGCCTGTGCTTGTCGGCTCCATCGACGCAGAGTACTGCGAGGCCGGTCGCGGTCACGCATTCCGACGCCGAGCGCCCGGGCATGGTTGGATTCCACGGCATCGCCGCCGTGCTCTGGCATACCACGATGTCCCTGGACGGCTTCATCGCCGGCGCTGGCGACGCGATGGATTGGGCGTTCGCCTACGGGGGACCCAACGCGAGCCGTCGACGGGGTGCTGCAGAGCACCGGTGCGATCGTCCTCGGCAGGCGCACCTACGAGGTCGAGGACCGCGACCGCGGCGGCTTCTACGGCGGCGCGTGGAGCGGCCCGTCGTTCGTCGTCACGCACGAGGCTCCGGCCATTGTCCCCGACTGGATGACGGGGACGTTCGTCACCGACGGCATCGAGCGCGCGGTCGCGAGCGCGAAGGCGGCGGCCGGGACGAAGAACGTCGTCGTGTTCGGCGCGAGCACCGCGCGGCAGTGCCTGGAGGCCGGCCTGCTCGACGAGATCCTCGTCCACGTGGCGCCCGTGCTGCTCGGCGACGGGGTCCGGCTCTTCGCCCGCGCACGCGGTCGTCCCATCAAGCTCGAGAAGATCGGCGCGGCCGAGTCCGGCCAGCTCACGGACCTGCGCTTCCGGGTGCTCCGGTGGCCGCGCTAGATGGTTGATTTCGCGGCCGGTACCGCGAAATCAACCATCTAGGCGTTCTCGAGCCGGTAGGCCCAGGCCAGCGACTCCGCGACCGCGCGGTACAGCGACTCGGGCACCTGCGCGCCGAGGTCCAGGCCGGCGAGCGCCTCGGCGAGCGCGGCGTCGTCGCGCACCGGCACGCCCGCGGCGCGGGCCTCGGCGAGGATCCGCTCGGCGACGACGCCGGAGCCGGCGGCGACGACGCGCGGCGCCTGGTCTGAGCCGGCCTCGTAGCGCAGCGCGGCCGCGCGGCGCGGTGGCCGCGGCTCAGGCATAGACGTCGAGCGGGTCGTGACGCGGGCTGACGAGCACCTGCGCGGGCTTGCCGGTCGCGGCGGCGATCGCCTCCTGCAGCTCGGCGGCGTGCCCCTCGGCGAGCGCGAAGGGCGCGCCGGCGGCGGCGCGGACGTTGACCCGCAGCAGCTCGCCGCCGGCGAGCGCGAGGTGCAGGTCGATCGCGCCCAGGCGCGTGGAGGTGTACGTCAGCCGGACCTCCTGCTGGTCCTCGTCCCCGCCGCGCGAGCTGTCCGCATCGCGCTCGGCGACCGTGATGCGCGCGTTGAGGCCGCCCGGCAGCGGCACGTCGACGACCGGCGGCATCTGCGGCGCCTGCGCCGTATCGGCGATCCGCAGCACGATCCGCTCGCCGCTCGTATCCGAGACGACGAGGCGCAGCACGTCGCCGGCCTTGACCTCGTCGGGCAGCTGCGCCGCCAGCGGCGTGCCCGCGAGCACGATGATCCCCTTCTGGCCGACGCGCTCGGCGACGGTCGCGACCATCGCCATCCCCTCGCGCAGGACGAGGTCGGGCAGCAGGGCGCGCAGCATCACGGCTTCGACGCGCAGGAGGTCCATCGCTCAAGGATGACGCGTCGGGGTCGATAACTCAGCCCAATGGAACGCGGGCTCTACATCGCTGCCTCAGGCATGCTCACCGAACAGGTGCGCCAGGACCTCATCTCGCACGACCTGGCCAACGCCTCCACGGCGGGCTACAAGTCCGACCGCGTGACGACGAAGAGCTTCGGCGATCTCCTGCTGCAGGACTCCGCCAGCGGCCGGACGATCGGCCCGCTCGGCCTCGGCGCGCGGATCGAGTCGCAGACCACCGACATGACCCCCGGCCCGGTGCGGGACACCGGCGAGCCGCTGGACTTCGCCGTCGAGGGCGACGGCCTCTTCGCCGTCCGCGGCAAGGGCGGCACGCGCTACACCCGCGACGGTCAGTTCCAGGTCTCCACGCGCGGCACGCTCGTGACGGCCACCGGCGACGAGGTGCTCGGCCCGAAGGGCCAGCCGGTCAAGGTCGGACCCGACGGCACGGTCGCGGGCAGCGAGATCGGCGTGACGAAGCTCAGCGCGGCCAAGCGCGAGGGCGACAACCTCTTCACCGGCAAGGCGGGCGGCGCCGGCACCGGCACGGTCCGCTCGGGCGCGCTCGAGGGCAGCGCCGCGGATCCGATCAGGACGATGGTCGACATGCTCGGCTCGCTGCGCGCCTTCGAGGCCGGCCAGCGCGTCATCACGACGATCGACTCGACGCTTGCGAAGGCAACCAACCAGGTGGGGACGGTCTAGATGCTCGAAGGACTCCGCGCAGCCGCGACCGGCATGACCGCTCAGCAGCAGAAGATGGACGCCCTGTCGAACGACATCGCGAACGTCAACACGAACGGCTACAAGCACGAGCGCACGAGCTTCCGCGACCTCGTCGCAAGCCAGACGGGCCTCGGCGGAGCGAGCGCGGTCAGCGCAGGCGCCGGCGCGGCGACGCAGTCGGCCGGCCGCGGCTGGGGCCAGGGCGTCATGCAGACGACCGACCAGCCGCTCGACGTCGCGATCCAGGGCGAGGGCTTCCTGCAGGTCAAGCGCGCCGACGGCACCACCGCGCTGACCCGCAACGGCGCGCTGCAGGTCGATGCCCGCGGCCGCCTCTCCACCTCCAGCGGCGCGCTCCTGCAGCCGCCCGTGACGATCCCCGCCGGCATCACGCCGAGCGACGTGAAGATCGGCTCGGACGGCACGCTCATGGCGCAGGGCAAGCCGATCGGGCGGATGACGCTCGTCACGGTCGTCGCCCCGCACGAGCTGCAGGACGCCGGCGACGGCCTGTACACGACGACCGCCGCCAGCGGCGCGGCCGAAGGCGGCCGGCAACGGCACGACGCTCGCCCAGGGCGAGCTCGAGGCGTCCAACGTCGACCTCGGCGACGCGATGGTCGAGATGATGGCCGCGCAGCGCAGCTTCCAGATGGCCAGCCAGGCCGTCCGCACGCAGGACCAGATGCTGTCGATCGCCAACGGGATCAAGCAGTGATCCCCCCGGTCGACCTCCCCGCCGGCGTCAGGCTTCCGCCCGAGGTCCGTGCCGCGGGCGCGGGCGCCCAGCAGGAGTACCGCTCCGCGCTGTCCTTCGAGCGCGTCCTGCTCGGACAGCTCACGAAGGCGATGCAGGCGACGGTCCCGGCGGATGGCGAGGACGGCGAGGACGGCGCCACCAGCGAGACCAGCGCCGCGACGCAGACCTACAAGAACATGCTGCCCGGCCAGATGGCCGACGCGCTCGTCGCGGGCGGCGGCATCGGCCTGGCCTCCGACCTCGTCCGCTCGCTGCGGACAGGCCGGCCGTGAGCACGATGACCGCATCGCCGATCGCCGGCGACGTGCTCGCGCACCTCGACGCACAGCTGGACTCGGCCCGCCGCCTGCTCGCGCAGGTCCTGCGCCAGAGCGGCGCGATCCGCCGCCGCGACGTCGACGGCGTGCTCGCGACGATGACGGACATCCAGGGCGAGATGGCTTCCCGCACCCGCCTGGAGAGCGAGCGCACGAGGTTGCTGGTGAACGCCGGCGCGCTGCTCGGCGTCCCGCCCGAGACGGTCACGCTCTCCGAGCTCACCGGCCTGATGGAGGACGGCGCCGCCGAGGAGGCCCGCACGCGCAGCGCCGAGCTGCGCGGGCTGCTGGCCGAGGTCGAGCGCGAGCACGCGATCAACCGCGCGCTCATGCGCCAGGAGCTGTCGTTCCTCGAGCACCTCACCCGGATGCTCGGCGGTATGCCGGAGGCCGGCGGCTACGGGCCCGGCCCGGGAATCCGGCCCAACGGCCGTTCATCACTGCACGTCGTCGACTACGAGGCGTAGGAGCCACACATGCCGATCTCAACCTTCATGGGGCTGCACACCTCGCTGCGCGGGCTGCTCGCCGAGCAGCGCGCGCTGGACGTGACGTCGCACAACATCGCCAACGCGAGCACGCCCGGCTATTCGCGCCAGCAGGCGCAGATGCAGGCCACCAACGCGCTCGTCGTCCCGCCCGCGGGCCTGCTCGGCACCGGCGTCGACGTCGTCGCCTACACCCGCATCCGCGACAGCTTCCTGGACCTGCAGTTCCGCGCGCAGAACATGCAGGTCGGCAACGGCACGGCCCGCGCCGACACGCTCGGCCAGGCCGAGCTGCGTCTCTCCGAGCCCGGCGACAACGGCATCGCCGCCCAGCTGAACAGCTTCGCGGCCAAGTGGGCCGATCTCGCCAACGCCCCCGAGAGCGGCGCCGCGCGCGGCGCCCTGATCGAGAACGCCAAGACGCTCGCCGCCTCGATCAACGCGCTCGACGCACGGCCTTGAGACCGTCGCCACCCAGGCCGGGCAGGAGCTCTCGCAGATGACCGCAAGCGGCGGCGAGCTCGACGGGATGGCGCGCGAGCTTGCCGGCCTCAACGGCGCGATCAGCGACTCCCAGCGCGTCGGCGCGCAGCCCAACGACCTGCTCGACCGCCGTGACCTCCTGCTCGACAAGCTCTCGAACATGGCCCAGGTCTCCGTCGCCGACAACGGCGCGGGCTCGATCCGCGTGACGGTCGGCGGCGCCTCCGCCCCGCTCGTCGACGGCACGACCGTCACCTGGCCGCCGCCGGCGATGCCCACCCCGGGCGGCAAGATGGGCGCGCTCATGGACGCAAGCTCGCCGACCGGCACGCTCGCCTCCTTCCGCACCGACCTCGCCACCTTCGCGGCGGCGCTGACGACGCAGGTCAACGCGATCTACAACCCGGTCGCCGGGATGGACTTCTTCACGTACGACGCGAGCATCTCGCGGCTGTCGATCGACCCCGGGGTCACCGCGGCGACGCTGCGCGCCGGAACCGGCGCGACCGGCGACAACAGCACCGCGCGCGCGATCGCGCAGCTGAGCGGCTCGACCGGCGGCGCGGACAGCCTGTACTCGCAGCTCGTGACGCGGATCGGCAGCGAGGTCGCCGACGCCAAGCGCACGACGATCAACGCGACCGCGCTCTCGGGGTCGATCGAGGACCGCCGCCAGAGCGCGGCCGGCGTCTCGCTCGACGAGGAGATGACGAACCTCATCCGCTTCCAGCGCGGCTACCAGGCGGCGGCGCGCGCGATGACGACGACGGACACGATCCTCGACACGCTGATCAACCGGACGGGCAGGGTCGGGCTATGAGCACGCCGCGCATCACGAGCTCGATGATCCAGCGCGGGGTGCTCTCCGACCTCAACGACATCGCCACGCGCGTGTCGCGCACGCAGCTGAAGCTTTCCTCGGGCAAGGAGATCCTGCGGCCGTCCGACGACCCGGCGGGAACCGGCCGCGCGCTCGGCCTGCGCACGGAGCTCGACGGTCTGGCCCAGTTCCGCCGCAACGCCTCCGACGCCCAGGGCTGGACGGCGGCGACCGACACCGCGCTCGGGACGGTCACCGACATCGCACAGCGCGCCCGCGAGCTGCTGCTGACCGGCGCCAACGGCACGATGTCGACGAGCCAGCGCACCGTCATCGCCGACGAGATCGACCAGCTCGTCGCCTCCGCCAAGGACACCGGCAACGCCAACTACGCCGGGCGCTCGCTGTTCGCCGGCACCGCCACGTCGACGAAGCCGTACGGCACGGCGTCGGACGCCTACCTCGGCGACAGCGGCGACATCGTGCGCTCGATCGGCCCCGGCGTCTCGGTGATGGTCAACGCGCGCGGCTCCGACGTGCTCGGCAACGGCGCCGACGGCAAGCTGCTCAACACGCTGCGCGACATCTCGGCGCACCTGCGCGGCGGTACCCCCGCCGACCAGACCGCGCTCACCTCGACCGACATCGTCTCTATCGACCGCTCGATCGACGTCGTGCTCGACGCGCGCGCGAAGATCGGCTCCACCGCAAACCGCCTGTCCTCCGCCGACGACCGGCTCGCCGAGCTCCAGGAGAACGCGAAAACGCTGCTGTCGAACACGGAGGACGCCGACATGGCGTCGACGATCGTGGACTACTCGACGCAGCAGGCCGTCTATCAGTCAGCGCTTCGTGCGGGGGCCGGCATCGTCCAGTCCTCGCTGCTGGACTTCCTGCGCTAAAGGATCACGAAGGAGAGCAACATGTCTACCACCACCGCTCACAGTTCCTACACCGTCCAGAGCTCCCGCTTCGGCACGCTCGAGATCGAGGCCGCGGCCGTGCTCTCGTTCCCGCGCGGGCTGATCGGCCTCGGCGGCTCGCGCTACGCGCTGCTGACGACCGACCCCGAGAGCCCGTTCTCGTGGCTGCACTCGACCGAGGACCCCGATCTCGCGCTGCCGATCATGCGGCCGTTTCAGTTCTTCCCCGGCTACGAGGTCGTGATGTCCGACGAGGAGGCCACCGCCCTCGGCATCGGCGGCGACGCCCCCGCCGACGTCTGGGTCACGGTCCGCGCGGCGGCGAACGCCGAGGACATCACGGTGAACCTGCGTGCGCCGATCGTCGTCACCGCGACGGCCGACGGCCCCGCGGCCTTTCAGGTGATCAACGACATGCCCGGGCTGGACGTGCGCACGCCGCTGTTCACGCCGGCCGCACCCGCCGCCGGCTGACCCGGCCCGGCTCCCGGCCGGCCTGGCCGGCCACCTGCCATCGCCGTCCCGAGGTCGCGCGCTGCTACGGTCACTCGGTCCGGACATTCCCGCGGATCCAGGGAGGAACCGTGCTCAGCATCACACGCCGCGTCGGCGAGCGCATCGTCATCGGTGACGACATCGTCCTGCACGTGCAGGAGGTCAGTGGCAGCACCGTGCGGATCGGCATCGAGGCGCCGAAGGAGCTGCCCGTCTACCGCGAGGAGATCTGGGCCGCCGTGAAGGACGAGAACGCGCGCGCCGCGGCGGCGGCGGACGTCGACCTGCCGCGCGGGCCGGTCGTGCCGCCGGCGACGTGAGCGCGCGGCTCGCGCGACGCGCACCGCTGCGCTTCACCTTCTTTTTGGTGTAATTCCTCCCTCGCACGGGAGTTGATTTCCCCGCTACGCTTCAGTCATCGCAATTGGATGGGAGCGAGGATCGCGGAGACTCGCCGCCCCAGCCTGGAGGCCCCGGATGGCCGACCTTCCGTCAGGCGATCGACGCGCGAAACAGAAGCGGGCGATCGAGGGACAGCAGGAGAACATCGCGCCCCGTGCAGAGAGCACCGGCCCGGCCGATGACGAGCAGGCGCTCCCGCAGAACGGCGACGGCCCGACGAGCAACGGCGACGGCATGCCGCATGAGCGGATCGGGGCCGCCGCCGAACACGGCGCCGATCATCGCCGCGATGCCGCCGCGCGGCGAGTCCGGACCGCCGCCGCCCGCGACGCCGTCGCGCACGCGCGCGACGTGGCGGCGATCTCGCGCGACCAGATCGCCGCACTGCACGATCGCCAGCTCGCGGGACGCGATGCCGCGCGGGCCGACAGCGGGCGGGCGATCACCGGCGCGGACGTCGTGCTGCGTGCGGCCGAGACCCGCCGCCGCGCTGCCATCGACCGTGCCGGGGCGGCCGAGGGCCGCGCCCGCGCCGCCGCCGATCGCGAGCATGCGGCCCTCGATCGCGAGCACGCCGCTCGCGACCGCCTGCACGCCCAGGCCGATCGCGAGGCCCTGCTGCGCCAGCTGGCGATCGCCGAGACCGACGCGCTGACCGGCGCACGCACGCGAGCCGCCGGCATGGGCGACCTCGAGCACGAGATCGATCGCGCCCGCAGGACGAACGCCACGCTCGTCGTCGCCTACATCGACGTCGTCGGGCTGAAGGCCGTCAACGACGCCTACGGTCACACCGCCGGTGACGAGCTGCTGCGACGTGTCGTGCAGGCGCTGCGCAGTCACCTGCGTACGTATGACTTGATCATTCGTCTCGGTGGCGACGAATTTCTGTGTGCGATGTCCGGCGCGAACCGAAACGACGCGCGCACGCGCTTTCGCGCGATCAGGTCCGCGCTCGCCGCCGAGCCCCACGCCTCCCAGATCAAGGTCGGCTTCGCGACGCTCTCGCCGCAGGACAGCGTGGACGCGCTGATCCAGCGCGCCGACGCCGAGCTGCCGATCACGCCGCGCCGCTCACTGCATTCCGTCGAGCCCAGGGGCTCCGGCTGACCCAGGCCAAGCGATCCGCGGCGAGCCCTGCCGGCGCGCGGCGCGCGGCTCAGCCGTTCAGCTGGATGTGGTTGGCCTCGGCGGCCCCGCCGAACGGCCGGGTCAGTCCGAACGCCTCGAGCGTCGCCTCGCTGACGCCCTCGACGCCGGGCGTGTCGGAGGCCTGGCCGCGGGTGTGGGGGTCGTTCGCGAAGCCGCCGACCTCGACGGAGTGCTGCGGGGTCCGGTATCCCGAGAGCCCGATGAGGTGCAGGTGCAGGGACTTCCCCAGCCGGTCCAGGCGCGCCGCAATCGCCGGCTCGGCGCCGACGCTGTAGTTCGTTCCCGGCGCGGGGAAGAAGCCCCACGTCCCGCCGTGTGAGCCGAACGAGCCGACCGCACCGGGCGGTGGGGTCGCGGTCGGGCCGCCGTAGGCGCTGTTCTGCGCGGCGGCCGCAGCGGCGTTCTGCCTGGCGATCTGGCGCTCGAGCGTGCGGCGCTGGCGCCCGAGCGTGACGAGCCGCGCGCTGTGGCGGCTGCGCGCGCGGACATAGATCATCTGGCGCGCGACGAGCGCGATGCGCACCTCGCTGACCTGGTCGCGCTCGCTGAGCGCGGCAGCGGTGACCTGGCGCTGGTTGCGCTCGTCGGCGGCGAGCCGCCGCGTCTGGCTCGCGACGGCCATGCGGGTGCTGGCGACCTCGCTGGTCACCTGCGCGTTGCGGTGCCCGATCGCCCTGAGCTGATCGACGCGCTCGAGCAGCTCGGCGAAGCCGTGCGCGTCGAGGACGACGTTGACGATGTCCGGCGGCGGCGTCTCGTAGACGGCGCGCAGCTGGCGCGCGAGCACCGTCCTGTCGTGCGCGAGGCGCCGGCGCAGCCGCACGAGCCGGGCGCGGTCGGCTCGCAGCCGCGTGCGCAGCCCGGCGAGGATCCCGCGCTGGATGTCGAGGCTGCGCTGCAGGCCGTCCTCGCGCGCCTGCAGTGCGGCGATCGACCCCTGGAAGTGGGAGATCCGGTGGCTGTCGTACTGCGATGCGGCTCGCAGGGCGCGCTCCTTGGCCTGCAGCGCGGACGCGCGGCTGGACAGGTCGCCGCTGGCGGGCGCCGAGCCGATCCCCGCCCATACCGCGGTGACGATCAGCACGATGCACGCCGCGCCGGACTTCACGATCGCTCGGGAAGGGCGGGGCATGAACGCCGCTACGGTAGCGATGCACCGGTCGCGCGGCGCAAGCACGACGGCATGCAAGCGGTCATGCACGGCGGCGCGTTCGCACGCCAAGTGGGCCAGATCCGCGCCGCGGGCGTCTACCGTGAGGGGGTGATGTTCTCAGGGGGACTCAGTCTCGGCGCGCGCATCGCGCTCGGCGCCGCGGTGTTCGTCGCGCTGCTTTTCGGTGTGGCAGCGCTCTACGACCACTCCCGCGCCAACCGCCTCGCGCCGGGAATCCGCGTCGGCGGCGTCGACGTCGGCGGTCTCGACGTGGCTGCCGCGGAGGAGCGCATCCACGAGCAGGCGGTCGGGCCCCAGCAGCGCAGCCTGCGCGTCCACACGCGCGCGAAGACGTTCGTCGTGACGGCGGCGGAGCTGCACGTCACCGCCGACGTCGACGACGCGCTCGCCACCGCGCTGGCCGAGAGCCGGCGCGGCTGGCTCGGCGCGCGCGTGCTGCGCGACCTCGGCGGCCACCGCGTACGCGCGTCCGTGCCGCTGAAGACGCACTATGCCAAGGGCGTCCTGCCGCGCCTCGTCGCCGAGGTCGCGGCGTTCAGCTACGTGGCGCCGGTCGACGCGACCGTCAAGCCGAGCACGGAGCACCTCAAGCGCGTGGCGTCACGGGACGGCAGGCGCGTCGACACCGGGGAGCTCTTCCGCCGCCTCGAGAGCGCCGTGCAGCATCGCTCACGGCCGGCCGACATCGACGTCACGACCCTGCCGGTGGCGCCGAAGGTCACCACCGACGCGCTCGAGAAGAAGTACCCGGCGTACATCGTCGTCGACCGCAAGGCCCACGAGCTGCGCTTCTACCGCCACCTGGAGCTGTCGCACAGCTGGCCGATCGCCGTCGGCCGCGCGGGTCTGGAGACCCCGGCCGGGCTGTACGACATCCAGTGGAAGGAGGTCAACCCGCCGTGGCGGGTCCCCAACAGCCCGTGGGCGGGCGCGCTGGCGGGCAAGACGATCCCGCCCGGTCCCGACGACCCGATCAAGGCTCGCTGGATGGCCTTCAACGGCGGAGCGGGCATCCACGGCATCGACCCGAGCGAGTACTCCTCGATCGGGCACGACGCGTCGCACGGCTGCGTGCGGATGCGGATCCCGGACGTGATCTCGCTCTACGCGCGCTCTCCGGTGCACACGCCGGTCTACGTGACATAGCAGCGCGCCGACGGCGGGGACGCAGGCGCGTGCAGAGCCGCGATCGCGACGAGCGCGCCGACCGCACGCTCGACGGGCGGCGCGGCGTCGGCGGCAGCGGCGATGCGCTGCGAGGCGCGCCGGTAGGAGGCGTCGGCCAGCAGGCGCTGTACCGCCGGGCCGAGCGCCTGCAGCGTGTCGGCGCCGGGGAGGCCGAGGACGCGGCGCGTGTCGCGCTCCGCGTCGAGGGCGATGCCGGCGCCGACGCGGTCGACCGCGGCCGCGTTGGCCCACTGATCGATACTGAACAGCGGCAGGACGACGAGCGGCAGGCCGTGGCGCAGCGCGCCGAGGGTGGAGCCGTAGCCGCCGTGGCAGACGATCGCGGCGGCGTGCGCCGCGACGGCGTCCTGCGGCACCCAGCGCTCGACGTGGACGTTGGGCGGCAGCGGGCCGAGCTCTCCGTAGTCGCGGCTGTCGCCGATCGTGACGAGGATGCGGGCCCGCAGCGGCGCGAGCGCGTCGATCGCCGCGCGGTACAGCGCCGGGAAGTACGGCATGTGCGCGCCCGCGGTGACCGAGCCGAACGTGAGGTAGACGAGCGGATCGTCGTTGCCGGGCCACCAGTCGCCCAGCGGCAGTCCGGCGGCGGCGCCCGCTGCGGCCTCCGCGGGTCCGCCGTGCGCGAAGCGCAGCGTCCGGCGCGGCGTCGTGTCCGCGGCGTCGTCCAGCGGCGCGGGGACCATCGTGAAGTACGGCGTGTCGCGCAGGCGATCGCCGGCCGGATCGGCCGGCAGGCCGGCAGCGGCACGTACCTCGTCCACCGCCGGCGCGGCGTGGCGGACCGACAGCTCCTCGACCGCTGCGAGCCCGAGCCCGACGCGCACGACCGGGATCCCGTACAGCTCGGCGACGAGCGTCGAGGCGAACTCCCAGCTCTCGCGGACGATGAGGTCCGGCCGCCAGGTCTCGACGATCTCCCGCAGCGCGGGCAGGGCCGCGCGCGTGTCCAGCCGGGCGAAGTATTCGCGGATCATCACCTCGTTGGCCGCCTCGACACCGAGCTGCGCGAACTGCTCGAGCAGCGGCATCCAGTCCTCGCGGGGCGGATCTGCGACGGGCGCGAACGGCAGGCCGGCGCGCTCGACGTTGCCGCGGTGCTGCTGCTGCGCCGCGACGAGCACCTCGTGGCCCGCGCGCAGGCAGGCATGCCCGAACGGCGCGAGCGGCAGGACGTGGCCCGCACTGCCCCGAGTGGTCATGAGAACGCGCACGGCGCTATTGCACCAGCGCGGCGACGGGCGCGCCGTACGGGTGGCCGGTGTCCGGTGGTACGGGTCACCGCACTCCTGCGGTGGCGGGCTCGCGGGCGCCGCGGCTCCCGCGCTACCCCATCCGCACGTAGCCGAGCGCGCTGCCGGCCTCGTGCGTGCGGCGCGAGACCTGGTCGGACGAGTTGCCCTCGATCGTCTGCACCGATCCGTCGGGCAGCACCGACTCGACGACGCCGATGTGCTCGTCCCACACGATGAGGTCGCCGGGGCGCGGGACGACGCCGGGGCCGTTGGGGACCGCGCGGCCGGCGCGCTGCGCCCAGGCGTTGAGCGCGTCGACCGAGCCGAAGCCCTGACCGCTCTCGCCGAGCGGCATGCCCGCCTCGCGCGCCGCCCAGGAGGTGAAGTAGGCGCACCACGGACCGACGCCGCTGCCCGCGGTCGCCTGCCGGTACTGGGCGATCCGCGGCGCGTCGTTGGAGCCGGGCGGCTGCTCGGCGACGCCGACCTCGCGCTGGGCGGCGGCGAGCAGGCCGGCGCCCCCGGGGCCGGGCGGAACCGCAGACGCCGCGGTCATCGGGGCGGCCGCGCCCGCGGACTGCAGGGCCGCGGAGAACGTGGCGCCGGAGCCCGGCGCGACCGGCGGCGCCTTGAGCGCCGCGGGGATGAGCCCGGCGCGCAGCTCCGCGATCCGCTCGATGACCTCGACGACGCTCATCGGGACATCGACGGCGGCTGCGGGGCGGGCGGGAAGGCGAGGCAGCGCTCCAGGCGCTCGCGCTCGGCGCGCGGGACCTCGTAGTGGCCCTCGTCGCGCAGGAACTCGAACTCGGCGAGCTCGTGGTACGTGCCGTCGGCGTAGGGCTGCGGCGTCGCAGCGGGTCGCTCGCCGGCCGCGAGGCGCGGCGCCCAGCGCATGAACAGCTCGCGCTCGGCCGCCTGGACGCGCGCGGACAGCTGGCCGCCCGTGTCGGACGGCAGCACGGCGACCTCGCGCTGCTCGACGACCGCACCGCCGTGGACGCGGGGGGTCAGCTCGTGCAGCGTGGCGCCGGCGGGCGTGCCCTCCCAGAGCGCCCAGAAGATCGGATGCGCCCCGCGGCCGTACGGCAGCAGGCCGCGATGAAGGTTCCAGATCGCGGCGTCGTAGCGTGCGATCAGCGCGGGCCGCAGGACGAGCGGGAAGCCGAGCGACAGCGCGGCGGGGGCACGCCGGAACGCGGCCGCGTGCGGGTCGCCGGCGAAGACCTCGTGGCCGAGCTCGAGCGCGAGCGCGGCGAGCGCCTCGTCGACCGACACGACCTGGCGCACGAGCGCGGGCGAGACGTTGCGCAGCGCCCATTCGCCGAGCGTGCCGCCGACGAGCAGATCGAGGCCGCCGCTCATGCGCGCGCCTCGGCGTCCTCGAACTCGATGTCGAGATACCACGCCGCATCCGTGCCGAGCACGTCGCGGGCGAGGTCCGCCGCCGTGCGCGCGGTGTCGAAACGAGCGGTGTCGTCGTCGCCCGCGGCGTGCAGCAGGACGACGCGATCCAGGTGCGCGACGCCGGCGCCGAGCTGCTCCATGCGCCGCCACAGGTTCCAATCGCCGGGCTCCTCCAGCAGCCAGCAGGCCGTGTCGTAGCGCATGTGGGCAAGCCGGTCGGAGTACAGGACCGCGCCGTGGCAGACCTGGCCGGGGCTGAGCCGCGCGCGGCCGACGACCTGCGGCGGCCCGGAGCGCTGCCTGCACAGCGCCTGCCCGTGGACGAGGTCGGCGCGCTCCTGCCGTGCGCGCGCGAGAAGATCGGCGATGTGCGTCGCGGTGAACTCGTCGTCGTGGCCCAGCGGCGCGATGAAGCGCCCGCGCGCGCCGTCGAGCGCGTGGTTGGCGGCATGCACGTCCGCCGTCTCCCAGGCCGACCACGGGTGCGACGGGTGGTTCGGGCGCTCGGGCAGCTCGAGGTAGCGCACGCGCGCGTCGCGCCCGGCGATCTGCTCGACCGCCGCGCGTGCGGCGGGGTCGGGTCCGTCGGAGCAGACGAGCACCTCGACGTTGCGGTACGTGCCTTCGAGGACCGACGGGATCGTGCGCGCGACGAGGCGCCCGTGCCCCTTCCAGGTGGGGATCTGCACCGTGACGAGCGGCGCCGGATCGAGCCACGGATCGCCGCCCAGCGTCATCGTGTGGTGATCGGCGATCGTGCGCAGCTCGTCGGCCAGCGCCTTGCCGCGGCGCGCGCGCTCGACGATCTGCCCGGCATCGCCCGCGGGCGGCGGCGCATAGGCGCCGAGCGCGGCGAGCACGTCGGCAGCGCCGTGGACGCGCACGACCTCGCGGTGGTCGACCGCCTCGGCGACGAGCAGCACCTCGGCGAACTCGCGGGCGTGGGCGAGCGTCTCGCAGGCGATCGCGACGAGGTCGGTCGCGAGTGTGGCGTCTGCCGCGCCGATCTCGAGGCACAGGCAGACCGAGCCGTCGGTGGGGGCGTGCGCGATGTAACGGGCGAGCGCGCTCAGCCACGTTTCCGGGCGCGTCCAGTCCGGCGCGAGCCAGAGCCGCCGCGCGGCCTGCGTGTCGGTCTCTGGGCAGTCGTGATCCATGGAAGTGCCCCGTTAGTCGGCGGTGCACTACGAGACTTGAGGCTGTGCGGACAGGTAGCGGACACGGCGCGCGCGACCGCCCGCGCGCCGTCCCGGCCGCTCGTCAACCGGTCGCGGCGAGCTCGCGGCGAATCTGCTTGGCCGACGCCTTGCCCTGCACGCCGAGACCCTGGGCGAAGTGCGCGACGCGCAGCTCCTGCAGCATCCAGTGGACCGCCGGCGCGGCGGCGCGCCCGCCGCGCGCGCGGTACTCCTGCTCGAGCTCGTGGATCGCGTTCATGCGGTCGCGGTCTGCGGCGATCGCGACCGGCAGGCGGTCCAGGCGGCGGCCGGCCGCGCGCAGGTAGCGCACGACGTCGGGCAGGCGATCGGCGCCCGCGGCGGCGGCGAAGCCGGGATGGACGAGGCCGCCGAGCTGCGCCGCGAGGTCCAGGCGCGCGGGCTGCAGCGCGGCGTCGGCGGGCAGCTCGTCGAGGCGCCGGCGCAGCTGCGCAGCGGCGTCGAGCACGGCGATGACGTCGGCGACGACGGCGCTTGTCGTGTCCAGAAGCCGCTCGGCGACGTGCGCGTGCAGCGCGCGGAACCCGGGCTCGTCCCACGCCGGGCCGCCGCCGGAGGCGATCAGCGCGTCGAGCGCGGCGACGAGCGCGTCCTCGAGCACCGCGCTCGCGCCGCCGCCGTGCGGCGCGCCCGCGAGCGTCAGGGTCGCCGCGCTGCCCAGGCCGCGCTGCACCGCGCGCAGCGGCGAGGGCACGGTGAGCGCCAGCAGCCGCCGCGTGCCGGCGTGCATCGCCGCCGCCTGCGCGGCGGGCGTCTCGAACGCGCGCACGCCGACGCTCGCGCCCTCGTCCACGAGCGCCGGATACGCGCGCAGGCGCTCGCCGGTGCCGGGCAGCGCGATGCTGCGCGGCAGGTCGCCGATCGTCCAATCGCGCAGGCCGCTGCGCTCGACCGACGCGGTCTGCTCGGCGAGCTGCGCGCGCAGCCGCGGGCGGACCTGCTCGCGCAGGTCCTCGAGATCCTCCCCTGCGGCGACGACCGCGCCGGCCTCGTCCTGCACGGCGAAGCGAGCCCGCAGGTGCGCGGGCAGCCGCGTGAGATCGAACTGGCTCGTCTCCACGCGCACGCCGCGCGCGCGCTCGAGCGCGCGCGCGACCGCCTCCACGATCCCGCGGCCGTCCGGCTGCAGGCCGGCGACGACCTGCGCCGCGGTCTCCGGAATCGGCACGAGCGGCCGGCGCAGGTCCTTCGGCAGCGAGCGGATGAGCGCCACGACGAGCTCCTCGCGCAGCCCCGGCACGAGCCAGTCGAAGCCGTCCGGGCGCAGCTGCGCGAGCGCCCGCAGCGGAACGTTGACCGTGACGCCGTCCTCGGCCGAGCCGGGCTCGAAGCGATAGGTCAACGGCAGCGCGAGGTCGCCCTGGCGCCACTCGTCGGGCAGTCCCTGCAGGTCGATCCCGGCCTCGCCGACGAGCAGCTCGCGCGTGAACGTCAGCAGCGCGGGCTGCTCGCGGCGCGCGTCCTTCCACCAGCGGTCGAAGTGCGCGCCGGACACGACCTCGGCGGGGATCCGCGCGTCGTAGAAGTCGTAGAGCTGCGCCTCGGTCGCGACGATGTCGCGGCGGCGCGCGCGGTGCTCGAGCTCCTCGGCCTCATCCAGCAGGCGCCGGTTGTCGTCCAGGAAGCGGTGGCGCGCCCCCCAGTCGCCCTCGACGAGCGCGCGCTGGATGAACAGTGAGCGCGACAGCTCGGGATCGATCGCCCCGTAGGCGACCGTGCGCCCGGCGACGACCGGCAGCCCGTAGAGCGTCGCGCGCTCGGTCGCGACGACGGAGCCCCGCTTGCGCTCCCAGTGCGGCTCGGAGTACGTGCGCTTGATGAGGTGCCCGGCGAGCGGCTCCAGCCAGCGCGGCTGGATCTGCGCCGCCGTGTGCCCCAGCAGGCGCGTCGTCTCGACGAGCTCGGCGACCATGACCCACGCCGGCGGCTTGCGCGCGAGCGCCGAGCCCGGCGACAGCGTGAAGCGCGCGCCGCGCGCGCCCTCGTACTCGCGGCGGCCGGCGTCGCGCAGGCCGGCATGCGAGAGCAGGCCGGCAAGCAGCGCGCGGTGCACCTCCTCCGGCGCGGCCGGCTGCTCGTTGAGCTTCACGCCGACGGCGCGCGCGGAGCGGCGCAGGGAGCCCGCGAGATCCTGCCACTCGCGCACCCGCAGGTAGTGCAGGAACTCGGCGTGGCACATCTTGCGAAAGCCGTTGCGCGACAGCGCCTTCTGCTGCGCGCGCAGGTGGCGCCAGAGGTTGAGGTAGGCGAGGAAGTCCGAGCTTTCGTCCTTGAAGCGGGCGTGATGCTCGTCGGCCTCCGCGCGCTTCTCGGTCGGCCGCACGCGCGGGTCCTGGATCGACAGCGCCGCCGCGATGACGATCACCTCGTCGGCACAGCCCAGGCGGTCGGCCTCGAGCACCATCCGCCCCATGCGCGGGTCGACCGGAAGCTGCGCGAGCCGCCGGCCGAGCGCGGTCAGCCGCTTGCGCGGGTTCGCCGCGTCGGGATCGAGCGCGCCGAGCTCGTGCAGCAGCGCCTTGCCGTCGCGGATCTGGCGGCGGTCGGGGGCGTCGAGGAAGCCGAAGTCCTCGACCTCGCCGAGGCGCAGCGCCTCCATCTGCAGGATCACCGCGGCGAGGCTCGTGCGCAGGATCTCCGGGTCGGTGTACGCCGGGCGCTGCGCGAAGTCCTCCTCGGAGTACAGCCGGACGCAGATGCCGTCGGACTGGCGCCCGCAACGGCCCATCCGCTGGTTCGCCGACGCCTGGGAGATCGGCTCGATCGGCAGCCGCTGGACCTTCAGCCGGGCGCTGTAGCGGCTGATCCGCGCGGTGCCCGGATCGACGACCGCGCCGATCCCGGGCACGGTCAGCGACGTCTCGGCGACGTTCGTCGCAAGGACGACGCGGCGCTCGCTGTGCGCCTTGAAGACGCGCTGCTGCTCGGCCGGCGAGAGTCGCGCGTAGAGCGGCAGGATCGCGGTGTCCTGCGCCAGCCGGCCGGCGAGCGCCTCGGCGGTGTCGCGGATCTCGCGCTCGCCGCTGAGGAAGACGAGGACGTCGCCGGGCGCGTCTTTGAGCAGTTCCTCGACGGCGTCGCCGATCGCGTCGATGGGATCCGTCTCGTCGGCGGGCGGCTGGTAGCGGACCTCGACGGGATACGTGCGGCCGGAGACCTCCACGACGGGCGCGTCGCCGAAGTGGGCGCTGAAGCGGCCGGGATCGATCGTCGCGCTCGTGATGACGAGCTTCAGGTCGGGCCGCTGGGGCAGCAGCCAGCGCAGATAGCCGAGCAGGAAGTCGACGTTGAGGCTGCGCTCGTGCGCCTCGTCGACGATGATCGTGTCGTAGCGGCGCAGGAGCCGGTCGTGCTGGATCTCGGCGAGCAGCAGGCCGTCGGTGAGCAGCCGGACGAGCGTGTCCGGGCTGGACCTGTCCTCGAAGCGCACCGCGTAGCCGACGGCGGTGCCGAGCGGCACCCCGAGCTCCTCGGCGATCCGCGCGGCGACCGTGCGCGCGGCGATCCGCCGCGGCTGCGTGTGGGCGATCGCGCTGCGCCCGAGCTCGAGGCAGATCTTCGGCAGCTGCGTCGTCTTGCCCGAGCCGGTCTCGCCCGCGACGATGACGACCTGGTTGGCGCCGATGACCTCCAGGAGGTCGTCGCGGCGCGCGCTGACGGGCAGTTCGGGCGGGTAGCTGATCTGCGGCGTCGCGGTGGCCATCTCGCAGCCGAGGATAGGGCTGCGATCATCGCCCGATGGAGCGCGTGCGGATCGACAAGTGGCTCTGGGCGGCACGCTTCTACAAGAGCCGCTCGCTCGCCGCCGACGCCGTCGACGGCGGTCGTGCGCAGCTCAACGGCGCGCGCGTCAAGCCGAGCAAGGAGGTCGGCGCGGGCGACGAGCTCGAGGTGACGATCGGGCAGACCCGCCGCGTCGTCATCGTGCGCGGCGTCAGCGATCGGCGCGGGCCGGCGAAGGCGGCGGCGCTGCTCTACGACGAGACGCCCGAGAGCGTCGCCGCGCGCGAGCTCGCGGCCGAGCAGCGGCGCCTGCAGTCCCCGCCGCCCGGCGCCGATCTCGGCATGCGGCCGACGAAGCGCGACCGCCGGCGGCTCGACAGCGCGCGCGGGCGGCGCCGCTGATCTTTTGGTCGTGACTTATATAAGCCACTCCTGATATTCTGCCCGCCGATGCACGCCTTCGATGTGCTCGGCGACCCCGTGCGCCGCAGGATCCTCGAATTGCTCGCCGATGGCGAGGCGACCTCGGGCGCCGTCTGCGCGGTCATCCGCGAGGAGTTCGGGATCTCCCAGCCGGCCGTGTCGCAGCACCTCAAGGTGCTGCGCGAGAGCGGATTTGCGACGGTGCGCCCCGAGGGGACCCGGCGCCTGTACGCCGTCAAGCACGAGCCGCTGCGCGACGTCGATGCGTGGCTTGACCCGTTCCGCCGTTTCTGGGCGCCCCACCTGGCGGCGCTGGAGACGGAGCTGGCACGCGGAGCGCGCGAGCGCCGCCTCCGCGATCACGACGAAGCACCACCTCAGAGGAGAACGCCATGATCGATGTCGTCCAGCAGATCAACGCCGTCCGGCGGCAGGTCGGAGCGCGCGTGCTCGAAGCAGGCGAGGCGCGCACGGTGACGATCAGCCAGTCCTACGGCGCCGCGGATCGACGACGTGTGGGACGCCGTCACCAACCCCGAGCGGATCCCGCGCTGGTTTCTCCCCGTCTCGGGTGACCTGCGCGCCGGCGGCCGCTACCAGCTCGAGGGCAACGCGAGCGGCACGATCGAGCGCTGCGAGCCGCCGGACAGCTTTGCCGCCACCTGGGAGTACGGCGGGCAGGTGAGCTGGATCGAGGTCCGGCTGTCGGCGCAGTCGTCGGGCGAGACGCGCCTGGAGCTCGAGCACATGGCCCACGTCGACGACAGGTGGGACGAGTTCGGTCCAGGCGCGGTCGGCATCGGCTGGGACCTGTCCTTCGTGGGGCTGGCGGTCCATCTGTCGTCGGGACAGGCCGTGGACCGGGAGGAGGGCATGGCGTGGACGACGTCCGACGAAGGCAGGCGGTTCATGTCGCTCAGCAGCCAGGAATGGTGCGATGCCAGCGTCGCGGCGGGCGCGGACGCCGACGAGGCGCAGGCCGCGGCCGACCGGACGATGGCGGCGTATACCGCCGGCTGAGCTTCGGGCCGCCCGCCGCGGCCGGTGACGGGCGTGGTGCCTCACATCGGCGCTCGGCAGCGCACGACGTTCCTGGCCTGCGCGTTGGTCTGCGAGGTATCGCGCGAAATGCGCACTCGCACGCCGGCTGCCCTGTCCGCGGGCGACGGGCGGGAGTAGACTCTCGTTCGTGGCAATTGTTACGAAGCAGGAGGTCGGGATGATGCGCGTGCGCGATGGCATGAACCGCAACGTTGTGACCGTCGGACCACAACACACCCTGCGTGAGGCGGCGCGCCGGATGACGGGCGCGGACGTCGGCGCCGCGGTCGTGCTCGATCCCGACGGCATCGGACCGGGCATATTCACCGAGCGCGATCTGCTGCGTGCCTGCGGGGCGGGCGACGACCTCGATGTCGAGTCGGTCGAGACGCACATGACGCAGCGCCTGAAGTACGCCGCCGCGGACTGGTCGCTCGAGCGCGCGGCCGAGGAGATGGTGCGCTCGCAGTTCCGCCACGTCGTCGTGCTCGACGGCTCAGAGGTCGTCGGGATCCTCTCGATGCGCGACATCGTGCGCTGCTGGACCCAATCCGGCGCAGCGGCGGCGTTCGACGCGGCGGCAGCTCCGGCGTAGGGCCCCTCAGTAGGCCCCCCGGGCTGCTCTGTGGTGCGGGCGTGGCGCGAGCCTGTTCGTGCGGATGTCCGCGCAGCGGCGTGACGCGCGGCGCGTGTGAACTGCATCGGTAAAGGAGTGGGTGGTCCCGATGCTGGGGCGTTCCTGCGACCGCACGCGGGCACGTCGGTCATAGCGAGCGGGGGACACGATCAACGCGAACCGCCCGCATCACCAGCCATGCGCCGCCCGACCACGACGACTGTGCGATTCTCGGCAGATGCGTCCCACGCTGTTCGAGTTCGCCGGGGGCGAGCCCGCGTTTCTCGCCCTTGCGGCAGCGCACCACGCGCGGTGCCTCGAGGATCCCGAGCTCAACCATCCGTTCTCGCATCCCGAGCAGCATCCGCAACACGTCGAGCGGCTGGCCGCCTACTGGGCGGAGGTGATGGGCGGGCCGCCCTCGTATTCGCAGGGCTGTGGCGATCAGTCCGCGGTGTTGCAGATGCACGCGGGCAACGGGGACATGAGCGACCTCGGCGAGCGCTTCGTCCGCTGCTTCGACGGCGCCGCCGACGACGCCGGCCTGCCCGCGGACCCGGCCTTCCGTGCGGCGTTGCACGCGTACATGCGCTGGGCCGTCGACGACGTCCTGTCCTACTCGCCCGAGGACGCCGTGGTCGCTCCGGGCGCGGCCATGCCTCGCTGGGGCTGGGACGGCCTGGGCGATGAGGAGTAGCCTCGTCATATGAGCGCGATTCCCGGTGAGCCCCTGAAGAAGCAGCCGCACGAACTCACACTCAAGGACGGCCGGAAGCTGAAGCTCAAGCTTCCCGGGATGCCGCCGCCCGTCGTGCCGGTCGCGACCGAGGAGCGCGGCGCCGCGGAGCCGCCGCGCGACAACCCCGCGCCGCTGCACAACCCAAACCACGGCACCGGCGCCCTCTAGCCACGAAGTCCGGGCGCCCCACCGCTCGGTGCCGCAGAGGCGCGGCGCGCGCGACGGCGGGTGTATCAGCAGGCCGCAGGTGCAGCTCCCTTGGAAATGGATTTCGCAAGCGACAGCGCATGAGGGTCCGCGTCCTCGGAGGCGGCGTCGCCGGACTGGCCGGTGCGGTCGCGCTGCGCCGCCGTGGCATGGAGGACGTGGTCGTCCTCGAGCGGGGCTCCGCAGAGGGCCTGCAGCCGCGGCGGGGACACGGAATGATCCTCATGCCAAACGCCGTCGCGGCGTTGCGTGCGCTCGGTGCCGACGGCTGCCTGGACCGCCACAACGCCCTGCGCCGAGCCGTCATGCAGGACGAGCGCGGCCGCGTGCTGCAATCGGAGCCGATGGACGGCGTCCACTGCGTCACGCGCTCCGGCCTCGTGGACGCGCTGCGGGCCGAACTGCCTGACGGCGCCGTCGAGCACGGCCGCAGCTGCACGCGCGTGCTGTTGCACTCGCCGCGAGCAGCGCATCCGGGCGCCATCGAGCGGCGCGTGCGCTCGCTGGGCTTCGCCGCCGGGCCGCCGCTGAGCGCCGCCGTCGTCGACCTGTTCGTCGGTGCCGACGGCGCGCGGTCGGCGCTGTGCACCGCGCTGAACCCCGACCTCGTGCGGGTGCGCAGCCGCGTGTTCGAGATCGTGATGTCCGCCCGCCGGCCCGAGCTTGCGGCCAAGCTCGGCGCGACGTTTCTCAAGACCGTGTTCGCCGACCGCGGTCTCGCGTTCGGGCTGCTCGCGCCGTCCGTGGACCATGTGATCGGCTTCATGCAGTTCGACACGCAGCGTCACGGCATCCCGCTGCGCGACGACGGAGCCGGCCTGCGGGACTTCGCCGTCGCGTTGCTGGACCGCGTGCCCGAGCCCGTGGCGAGCTTCCTGCGCGACGCCGACCCCGCCACCGCACACCTCTGGCGCCCGCTGGACGGCGCGGTCGCCGCGACCACCTGCGCGGGCAACGCGGTCCTCATCGGCGACGCCGCTCATCCGCTGCTTCCGTTCTCCAGCCAGGGCGTCGGCTCCGCGCTGGAGGACGCGGTCGCCCTCGCCGGCGCGATCGAGCGCACGCGCGGGCGCCGCGACCTGCTCCCGCAGGCGCTCGCGGGCTTCTGCGAGGAGCGCCGTCGCGACGTGGAGCGCTTCGTCGACGGCGGCCGGCTGATCCTGTCGCACTTCGTCGGCGCTTCGCCCGGGCTCGTGGCGCCCTACGTGTACGCCGGCGTGAGCCCGCCGCAGCCGTGGAGCTCGAGACCTTGGCATGCTCCGACGGGCTGACGCATCGCGCACGACCCGTCGTCAGGGGAGATCGACCATCCATGAGATCGCGAAGAGTCGCATCGGCGCGCCCGCCGGCCGGTGGCGCCGCGCGCTCGTCCGGGCACGGCCTGCAGGTCGCGCGGCGAGCGCACGAGCTGCGCCGAGCGCTGCTCGACGGCTTCGAGCAGCATGACCTGCTGACCTACTCGAGCGCGATCTCGTTTCAGATCCTCACCGCGGTGGTTCCGTTCGCGATGACCATGCTCGCGCTTGCAGGGCTCCTCGACCTCGACGGCGTCTGGCGCGACCACGTCGCCCCGGAGATCCGCACGAACGTCTCGTCCGACGTGTACAGCGTGATCTCCAGCAGCGTCGACAAGGCCTTCTCCGACAAGCAGCTGCTCTGGGCCACGGTCGGAGGCGGGCTCGCCCTGTGGCAGGTGTCCGGAGCCGTGAGGGCCGTCATGGGAGCGTTCGAGCGGATCTACGGCGCACGCTCGGAGCGATCGTTCCGCAGGCGCTACCTGATCTCGTTCGCGCTGGCGATCGCGACGGGGGCGTGCTTCGTCCTGGCCACGCTGAGCCTCGTGCTCGCACCGTTCTTCGACGTGCACGATCCCGGCGTGGCGTGGGAGGTGCTCGCGTTCATCGTCCGCTGGGCACTGGCGGTGGGCTTCCTGGCGCTCGCGGTCGGCCTGCTGCTCCACGTCGCGCCGGCGACGGCGCAGCCGCTGCCGTGGGTCAGCCTCGGCACGACGATCGTGACCCTGTCATGGGTGATCGTGTCGGTCGGCTTCTACTACTACCTGACCGGCCTCGCGTCGTACGGGTCGGTGTTCGGAAGCCTCGCATCGGTGATCGTGGTGATCGCCTATCTCTACACCTCCACGACCACGTTCCTCTTCGGCGCACAGCTCGATGCGATCATCCGCGCCCAGGCGACGGGGAGCCTCTCGGGCGTCGAAGCCGGCCCGACTCAGCGCTCGTAGCACGAACGGGTCAAGGTCCGCGCGTAGCGGCCGAACACCCGGACGATGGCGCCCCTCGCTCATCGTGGTCTCTGGCTTGTTCCGGACCAGCGCAACTCGCTTGCGGCGTTCCGTGACGCCTTCAGCCTCGGCTGCGGCGTCGAGCTGGACGTGCGCGACCTGGACGGGACGCTTGTCGTCAGCCACGATCCCCCGCATGCCGGCGCCCTGACCTTCGACGCCGTCGTCGCAGCCTGGCGCGAGCACGACGAGCAGGCCGGCGCGCTCGCGATCAACGTCAAGGCCGACGGCCTCGACGAGATGATCGCCGAGGCCCTGCGCGACACCGATCCCGCGCGCTCCTTCGTCTTCGACATGTCGATCCCGGACGCGCTGCACTACGTGTGCGCGGGGATCCCCTACTTCGCCCGCCACAGCGAGGTCGAGCCCGAGCCGGCGCTCTACCCGAGCGCGGCCGGCGTGTGGCTGGACGACTTCGCCGGCTGGTTCATCTCCGAGGAGCGGATCGCCGCCCACCTGCAGGCGGGCAAGCGCGTCGCCGTCGTCTCACCGGAGCTGCACGGTCGCGATCACGAATCGACCTGGAGCCAATGGCGCCAGTGGGACGTGTGGCGCTCGCCCGACGTCCTGCTGTGCACCGACCATCCGACGAGGGCTCAGGAGGTCTTCGCATGACCGCCGCACCGAGCCACGCGATCAAGGCCGTCATCTTCGACATGGACGGCGTGCTCATCGACGCGCGCGAGTGGCACTACGAGGCGCTCAACCGCGCGCTCGGCCTGCTCGGCTACGAGATCACGCGCTACGAGCACCTCAGCTCCTTCGACGGCCTGCCCACCAGCCGCAAGCTGCAGATGCTGACGGTCGAGCGCGGCCTGCCCGCCGAGCTGCACTCGTTCCTGAACTCGCTCAAGCAGCAGTTCACGCTCGAATACGTCGCGACGCGCTGCAAGCCCGTCTTCCAGCACCAGTACGCGCTGGCCAAGCTGCGGAGCGCCGGCTACAAGCTCGGCGTCGCCTCCAACTCCGTCCGCCGCACCGTCGACGAGATGATGGAGCGCTCAGCGCTCATGCAGTACCTCGACCTCGTCATCTCCAACGAGGACGTCACGAAGGGCAAGCCGGACCCGGAGATGTACCTCAAGGCGATGGCCGACCTCGGCGTGCGCCCGGAGGAGACGATCGTCGTCGAAGACAACGAGAACGGCGTCAAGGCGGCGATCGCCGCGGGCGCGCACGTGCTCGTCGTCGACGGTCCCGAGGATGTCGCGCTCGATCCGATCCTGGCCCGCATCGCCGCGGTCGGCAACGAGCGCAGGGCGGCGGCATGAGGCTCGTCGTGCTGATGGCCGGTGACGGCGGCGGCTTCGAGGTCGCAGGCCAGCGCTATCCGAAGAACCTCGTCGAGATCGACGGCGAGCCGCTCGTGCAGCGCGTCGTCGAGAGCCTGCGGCCCGTGATCGAGCGCAGCGACAAGGCCGTCTTCCTGATCCGCGAGGAGGAGGACCGCCGCCACCACACCGGCGACGTCATCCGCCTGCTCGTGCCCGACGCCGAGGTCGTGCGCGTTCCCGTGCTCGAGAGCGGCGCCGCCTGTACCGCACTGCACGCGATCTCCCACATCGACCGCGATGCCCCGCTGCTCGTCTTCAACGGCGACCAGGTGCTCGAGGCCGACCTGCCGGCGATCATCGACGGCTTCGAGCGTGCGGGCCTCGACAGCGGCGTCGCGACCTTCGACTCGGTCCACCCGCGCTGGTCCTACGTCCGCGTTGGCGCCGACGGCCTCGTGCTCGAAGCCGCCGAGAAGCGGCCGATCAGCCGCCTGGCGACCGCCGGTACGTACTGGTACGCGCGCGGCGCCGACTTCCTCGACGGCGCGATGGCGATGATCCGCAAGGACGCCTCGATCGACGGCGCGTTCTACATCTGCCCGATCTTCAACGAGCTCGTCCTCGCCGGGCGGCGCATCGGCACGCACCACGTCGAGCGCGAGCGCTACTTCTCGCTGGCCTCCATGCACGGCGTCGACGCCTACGAGCAGCACCTCGCGAGCGCACGCCGCGCGGTGACGACGTGAACGTCCACAAGCTCGACGAGATGGTGCGCGGCTGGTTCGTCGGCCCGTTCGAGCCGACCGCCCACCACACGACCGGCGCCGAGGTGTGCGTGAAGTCCTACGCCGCGGGCGAGGCCGAACCGCGCCACGTCCACAAGGTCGCCACCGAGGTGACCGCGGTGATCGCCGGCACGGTCCGGATGAACGGCCGCGAGTGCAGCGCGGGCGAGATCGTCGTGCTCGCGCCCGGCGAGCCGACCGACTTCGTCGCCGTGACCGACGCGACGACCGTCGCCGTCAAGACCCCCGCGGTGGCGGGCGACAAGTACCTACTGGAGGACTGACCGTGCTGACAATCGTCATCCCGATGGCCGGGCGGGGCAGCCGCTTCGCCGATGCCGGCTATGCGCTGCCCAAGCCGCTGCTGCCGGTGCACGGCGTACCGATGATCGAGCTCGTCGTGCGCAACCTCGCGCCGAGCGAGCCGGCGCGCTTCGTCTTCGTCTGCCGCCGCGAGCACCTGTCCGGCCACGACTTCGAGGCGGGGTTGCGACGCGCCGCGCCGGGCTGCGAGATCGTGCCGATCGACACCGTCACCGAGGGCGCCGTCTGCACCGTGCTGCTGGCGCAGGACGCCATCGACGCCGACGACGTGCTCGTGATCGCCAACAGCGACCAGTGGGTCGACCACACGATGGACGAGCACCTCGCGCTCCTGCGCGGCAGGCGCCTCGACGGGCTGATCATGACGATGACCGCCGACGACCCGAAGTGGTCGTTCGTCGAGCTCGACACGGTCCGGCAGGTGACGAACGTCGTCGAGAAGGAGGTCGTCTCCGACGAGGCGACGGTCGGCATCTACACGTTCGCGCGCGGCGGCGACTTCCTGCGCGCCGCGAAGGCGATGATCGCCGCCGACAAGCGCGTCAACGGCGAGTTCTACGTCGCCCCCGCCTACAACGAGCTGATCGCCGAGGGCGCCACGATCGGCATCGACAACGTGGGTGCGGTGGGCGACGGCATGTACGGCCTCGGCATCCCCGCCGACTACGAGGGCTTCCTGGCGCTGGAGATCTCGCGCCGTGCCGCCGGCGGCGACGGCCGGATCGCCGCATGAGCGCCCTCGAGCTGTGGCTCGCCGTCGACTGGCAGGCGCCCGAGCCCGCGCTGCGCGCGCTCGAGCGCTGCGCCCGCGCGATCCGCAGCGCCGATCCGGCCCAGCTCATCGTGGCGGCCGGCGAGCTTCCCGAGGAGGAGGCGCGCGAGGTGCTGCTGGCGATGATCAACGCCGATCCCGAGCTCTCCGCGCGGGTCGCGAGCCTGCCGCAGATCGTCGTCCGCAACGGTGACGTGCCCGCGGAGGTGGAGGAGCACCTGCGCCTCCCCGGCCCGGGCGAGCAGGCGCTGCACGTCCTGCGCGAGGGTCTGGCCCCGTACGTCGCGCTCACCCCCGTCCTCAACCAGGAGGCGTGGGCGCGCACCTGGGAGCCCGAGGCCGGCTTCCGCCACCTCGTCATCGACAACGCGTCCGACGACGACACGGCGCAGATCCTCTCCGACCGCGGCGCCGACGTGATCGTCAACGACGAGCGGCTGTCGCGCGTGGACAACTGGCGCCGCGCGCTGGAGGTCTTCCTCGAGATCGGCGACGTCGACTGGATGAAGTGGGTCTTCGCGGGCGACAAGCTGCTGCCGGGCGCCGCCGACCTGCTCGACGCCGCCGTCGCGGCGGAGCCCGACACGCGCATCATCTGCGCCGAGTACCAGTGGAAGCACCCCGACGGCGGCGTGACCCGCTTTCATCCGCTCGACGAGACGAAGGTCGTCGCCACGGTCGAGGCGCTCTACCGCTTCGCGCTGCAGGGCAACTGGATGGGCGGACCGATCGGGATCGCCCTGCACCGCGACGTCATCTCGGAGATCGACTTCGGCGGGCACACCTGGGTCGCCGACTGGCAGGCGTCGCTGTCGCTCGCGCTGCGCCATCCGGTCCTGCACGTCAACCGCCAGATCGGGCTCTTCGACGCCTCGCGCGCGCGCTTCCACAGCGCCCACAGCCAGGACGTCTCGACGATCGTCCAGGACGCGGCGATGCGCTACCAGGCGCTCGAGCACCTGCGCGAGCTGGCCCCGCACCTGCCGCTGGCGGACGTCGAGGAGAAGATCGACACGATGGTGCTCGGAGAGTGCGTGCGCCGGATCAAGGCCAAGCGCGACACCAAGGCCGCGCCGCCCGCCGCGCGCGCGAAGCTCGAGGCCGAGCCTGCAGCAGGCGGCGCGGCGCGAATCCGCCTCGGCGCGACCGCCGCGGCCAAGGGCTGAGCATGCCCGCGCCGGCGCCGGTCGACCGGCTCGTCGCGCTCGCCGTCGCGGGCACGCACGAGGCGGCCCCCGAGGCCGTCGCGGACCTCGAGGCGTTGGTCGCGGCGCTCGGGCCCGGCGCGCCGCCTGCCACGCTGCTCGCCGGCGCCCCCGCGCAGCTCGCCCGCCAGATCCCGGCCGCCGGCAGCGCGATCGCGCGAGCAGCCTGCGCGACCGAGACGGTGCCCGAGGCGTGGGTGCGGGCGTTCGAACGCACCGACGCGGTGTGGGTGCCCAACGTGTCCTCGCGCGCGGCGCTCGTGCGCTCCGGCATGACGGCCGAGCGCGTGCAGGTCGTGGCGCCGGTGGTCGACGTCGAGCGCTTCTCACCCGACGGCCCGGCCGAGCGCGTCGCCGGGGCTCACTCGTTCGTCTTCCTCGCGCCCCTGGACTGGACCCGCGCGAGCGGGTGGGACGTGCTCGTGCGCGCATGGGCGGAGGAGTTCGCGCCCGACGAGGACGTCACGCTCGCGATCCGCGCCTGGTCGACGCTCGGCTACGGCCCGCAGCTCGTCGCCGACGCGCTGTACGTCGAGCTGGACGTCCTCGGGCACGATCCGGCGCGCCTTGCCGACCTCATCGTCGAGGTCGACGCCGCGCACGCCGCGCCGACCCCCGCCGCCTACCGGGGGGCCGACTGCGTCGTGGTTCCCGCGCGCGGCGACGCCTGGGGCCGCACGCTGCTGGAGGCGATGGCCTGCGGCGTGCCGCTGATCGCGACGGACTGGGCCGCGGGCGCGGACCTCTGCGCGCCGGGCTGCGCCTTCACCGTGCCGGCAGCCGCTACCGACCTCCCGATCGCGGCCGCGCGCGAGCTGCCGTCGCTCACCGGCCTGCGCTGGGGCGAGCCCGACGTCGGCGCGCTGCGCCGCCTCATGCGCGCCGCCTTCGCCGACCGCGGCGCCGCCGCGGCGACCGCCGCCCGGGGCCGGGCGCACGTCCTCGAGCATCACGCGCTGCAGCGCGGCGTCGCCGCGCCCGCCGGGCGCGCCAAGCGCCGCCACCCCGTCGCGGAGCACGTGTCCGGCGCCCGCGCCGAGGACGTGTCGTTCGTCGTCCAGGGACCCGTGGAGCGCAGCGGGCCCGGGCGCACGGCGCGCGTCTGCGAAGCGATCCGCGCGCACTTCCCCGGCGCCGAGATCGTCATCTCGACCTGGGCCGGCACCGACACGAGCCGCCTGGACTGCGACGTCGTCGTGCACTCGGAGGACCCCGGCGTCGTCGGCCCGTGCACGTACAACGTCAACACGAACCGCCAGATCGTCAGCAGCCTGGCAGGCGTCCGTGCGAGCACGCGCCCGCTCGTGGCGAAGATCCGCTCGGACATGCTCTTCGTGTCCGACACACTGCTGTCGCACTGGGGGCGGTGGGAGGAGCGCACGGAGGAGCTGCGGCTGTTCGAGCGCCGCGTGCTCGTGCCCAACATCTTCGCGCGGCGCCCGAGCCACCTCGGCCCGTATCCGCTGCACCTCAGCGACTGGGGCTACTTCGGCACCCGCGCGGACCTCGAGCTGCTCTTCGACGTGCCGCAGATGACCCTCGAGCAGTCCCTGACCGATGGGCCGCTCAGCCCGCTCGCCCGCACCTTCTACGTCCTCGAGTCCAGGCCGTCCTACACGCCGGAGCAGTGGATCTGGACGCAGGCCCTGCGCAAGGTGGCGCCCGCGACGGCGCTGGAGCACGTCTTCGACCTCACGCCGCAGAGCCTGCGCCAGACCGAGCTGTCGTTCGCCAACAACGTCGCGATCCTCGACACGTACACCCAGTACGGCGTGTGGTGTCCGAAGTACCCCGCGGCCGGCCGGATGTTCGAGGACGTCACGCTCTACTCGCACGAGCAGTGGCTCGAGCTCTACGACATCCACTGCCGCGGCGCCACGATCGACCGCCGCGACGTCGCCGGCCTCCTGCGCGCCTTCGCCCGCGGCAACGTGTCGGCCACCCCGGCGGATGCGGTGGCGCTACGCCGTGCCGGCCTGGGGTGGGAGGCGCAGCTGCTGGACTGCGTCCTGACCGGCGCCCGCGTGTCACGCGACTCGACGACCGGCGGCACGCACCGCTGGCACCTCGACTCGCTCGGCGTCAAGCTCGCGCGTGACGAGCTCGTGCACAGCGCAGGCGCGCTGCTTGGACCGGCGCACAGGAAGGGCCGGTCCTCCACCAAGGCGGCGACCCAGAAACTCTTGACGTGAGGAGCTTGCCAGTGCCCCGATCAACGCTGGATCCCGCCGCCTACGCGCGGTACCTCGCGATGCAGAAGGACGCCTATGAGGCGGAGGTTCCGGCCGAGGACGTCGTCGGCTTCTATGACTGGCACGAGAACTTCCCGTACGAGACCCAGCTGCTGTTCGTCAACGGCGATCTGCGGATGCCCCTGCTCGACGACCTCGAGGAGCGCACGGCGCTCGACTTCGGCTGCGGCCCGGGACGGATGGTCGGACGCATGCGCCAGCTGTTCGCCCAGGTCGATGGCGTCGACATCTCGTCACGGCTCATCGACGAGGCACGCGCGCGCCATCCCGGGAGCAGGTTCTGGGTCACCTCCGGCGACGACCTCGGCGGCGTCGAGCCGGAGTCCTATGACCTCGTGTACAGCACGATCGCGATGCAGCACATCGCCGTCCGCTCGTTGCGCCAGGCGATCCTCGGGCGCATGCGCGACGCGCTGAAGCCCGGCGGGGCCGTCTCGATCCAGCTGGCCTTCAACCCCGCGTATCCGTACCTGCGCCCGACGCTGCAGGTGCAGGACGGCACGCATCGCGTCGAGGTCCGCGAGCGCGACACGACGCACGCGGGGTGGAACGAGGACCGCGTCGGCGCAGACCAGACGAACAGCGGGTGCGACGCAGCGATCGGCGCTGCCGACCTTCCCTCCGTGCGGGCCGACTTCAGCGAGCACTTCGACGAGGTGCGCTACTGGTTCTACGACGTGAGCCTCGTCTACGGCGACCTGCTCGGCGCGCGGCACGCCACGGACTACTGGCCGACGCACTGGCTGTTCGTCTCCGGCTACCGCAGGTAGGAGCCGGCGCGCCGACCTTCGCGGCCAGCCGCGCTGCCGCCGCGAAGGGCGAACTGGCATGTGCGAGCGGTCCGCGTTGGTCGTGTCGAATAGTGATCGGATAGAGGCTGTCGCGTAAACCCCCGGTCTGTCCGGCGGGTTTAAGAGGATCTGGGGATGAGTCAGAACTTCATCGCGTGTGATCGTGAGCAGGCCTGGTTGTTGCCGCCGAGCTTGCGTGAGTGGCTGCCGGCCGAGCACCTCGCGTGGTTTGTGCTTGACGCTGTTGAGCAGATGGATCTGGCCGCGTTCGTGACGGTCTATCGGGCTGATGGGCATGGCCGTCCGGCGCATGATCCGGCGATGATGGTGGCGTTGGTGCTCTACGCCTATGCGAAGGGTGTGCGGTCGGCGCGCGAGATCGAGCGTCGCTGCGTGGAGGACATCGCCTATCGGGTGATCGCGGCGAATCTGGCGCCCGATCACTCGACGATCTCGCGCTTTTTGGAACGCCATCAGGACTCGCTGGGCGGCCTGTTTGGTCAGGTCTTGGCGCTCTGCGCCCGCGCCGGGCTGGTTCGTGCCGGGACGATCGCGTTGGACTCCACCAAGATGCACGCCAACGCTTCGGGGCAGGCCAACCGCAGTTATGAGCAGATCGCGCGGGAGATCCTTGCCGAGGCGGCCGCTGTCGACGCCGCCGAGAACGAGCTTTACGGCGATCGGCGCGGCGACGAACTACCGCCCGAGCTGGCCGACCCCAAGACCCGCAAGGCGCGGCTGCAAGCGGCCAAGGCCGAGCTTGAGGCCGAGTGGGAAGCCGAGCGCCAGCAGCGCCAAGCGATGCTTGATCGCCGCGGCGAACACGAGCAGCGCACGGGACGCAAGGCGCGCGGGCGCCCGCCCGTCGTGCGTGACATGAGCGGCGATCCGCCCGGCCGCGTGAACATCACCGACCGCGACTCCAGGCCGGTCAAGACACCACGCGGATTCATCCAGGGCTACAACGCGCACGCCGTCGCGACCGCCGATCAGATCATCATCGCCGCCGACGTCACAATCGGAACGCGCGACCAAGGCCAGCTAGGACCGATGATCACCGCGGCGCATGACGAGCTTGCAGCCGCCGGCCTCAAAGACCCGCCAAACGCCGTCTTGGCCGACGCGGGTTACTGGGCCGGTGGGCAGATCCAAGAACTGATGGCAGACGGCATCACGGTCTTGATCCCACCCGACGCATACTCGCGTACTGACCCCAACGCGAGCAGGCGCGGCGGACTCTATGACCACATGCGGCGCGTGCTCGCCCGCAACGACGGCCAAGCGCTCTACCGACGACGAATGGCAACGATCGAGCCGATCTTCGGCCAAACGAAGTTCAACCGCCGCGCCGACCGCTTCCGACGACGAGGCCACGCAGCCTGCCAAACCGAATGGCGACTGATCACCGCCACCCACAACCTCCTCAAGCTCTTCCGCGCAGCCCCCGCCACCGCCTGACCCAGCCGACGGCCGGCCCCCGACCACCCGCCGGCGACCACCCGCCGCCAACACTCGACGCACCCCACGCCACGACCAGCGCAAGCATTACGCGACAGCCTCGATATGGATCAGAAAGCGACACGCGGGCGGTCATGGGGGTGTGAGTGTCCGCAAGGCCCAGACAGCCACTCTTTCATCGATGCCGTCCACGGGCGCGACGACCCGCCACCACGCCGACTCCGACCGCTGGAGCTGCGGGGGCTGGTCCTTCGAACGATCTCCCACGAACTCCCGACGATCGCGATCGCCAAGCGCGCAACAGACCGGCTGCGCGGCGCGATCGAGCTCAAGAACGCCGCTGCCCGGCCGACGACCTGGATGTGCCGGAATCCCTCGCCTGCATGGCCGTCGTCCCCGTCTACCTGCGCACCGCCGAGGACCTCGACGTCCTGCTGCGCTGCCTCGTCTCGCTGCGCGCGACCGCCCCGCAGGCCGACGTGCTCGTCGTCGACGACGCCAGCCCCGCCACGGAGCTCGTCGACATGATCGCCGCCGCCGCCGGCGAGCTGGAGGTCGAGCTCGTCCGCAGCCCCGTCAACGGCGGCTTCGCGCGCACGGTCAACGTCGGGCTGCAGCGCGCCCTCGACGAGGGACGCGACGCCGTCCTCGTCAACGCCGACATCGAGTTTCACCGGTCGCGGTGGCTGGAGCCGATGCTCGAGCGCGCCGACACGACCGGCGCCCCCGCAGCCGTCGTCGGCGCCCGCCTGCTGTACCCCAACGGGCTGCTGCAGCACGCCGGCCTGCACTATTCGACCCTGCACCGGTTCTGGGGGGTGCGCTTCGCCTACGGGGCCGGCGACCTGGCGGAGGCGCTCGTGCCCAGCCGCTGCCCCGTCACCGCCGCGCTGCAGCTCATCCGCCATGAGTGCCTGGCAGCCGTCGGCCTCTACGACGAGCGCTTCCGCATGGGTTGGGAGGACGTCGACTACTGCCTGCGCGTCTTCGCGTCCGGTCGCGAGTGCATCTACGAGCCGGCCGCCTGCGCGACCCACGCCGAGTCGCTGTTTCGCTCGCGCCGGCCCGAGGGCCAGGAGTCGTGGGAGAACGACTCCTACCGGGCGCTGAACGAGAAGTACGCCGACCACGACCTCTCGGCGTTCATGCCGGCCTACGAATGAGCCCGTCCGCCAACGTCCTCTTCGTCGGCATCGGGACCTCCGCCCCGTGCTGGTACCGCTGCGCGCTGCCCGCCCGCGCGCTCGGGGGCGACTGGGTCGGCGTGCGCGACGAGCCGCCGCAGCTGACCTTCGTGACCGGCGAAGCGAAGAGGTCCCTGCGCGACGTCGCCGACTTCGCCTCCTACGACGTCGTCGTGCTCCAGCAGCCGCGCGGCGCCGCCTGGCTGCGGACGATCCGCCAGCTCCAGGGAGCCGGCGTCACCGTGCTGTTCGAGATCGACGACTACGCCCACGGCGTGCGCAAGGCCAAGGCCCACGCACAGGCGGGCACGTTCGACAAGAAGCTGCTCGCGGCGATGGAGCTGAACATGCGCGCCTGCGACGGGATCATCTGCTCGACGGACTACATCGCCTCGCGGTACCGCGCCTTCAACCCCAGCGTGTGGGTCTGCCAGAACGGCCTGGACCTCGGCCGCTACGCCCTGACGCACCGCGAGCGCGAGTTCGTGACGATCGGCTGGGCCGGCGGCACCGCCCACCGGCCCGCGCTCCTGCCCTGGCTGCGCGAGCTGATCGCGATCATGGACGAGCGCCCGGCCACGCGGTTCATGAGCGTCGGCGTTCCCGGCTACGCGTCGCCGTTCGCCGAGCGCTACGGCGACGAGCGCGCGATCGGCCTGGCGTGGGCGACGATCGAGAGCTATCCCGCCGCGATGGCGTCCTTCGACATCGCGCTCGCGCCCGCGACGAACAACGCGTTCTTCCGCGGCAAGAGCGACCTGCGCTGGCTGGAGGCCTCGGCGCTGGGCATCCCGATCGTGGCGGACCCGGTCGTCTATCCGGCGATCGAGGACGGCGTGACGGGCGTGCACGCGGCGACGCCGGCGCAGGCCCGCGAGGCGATCCTCGCGTTCATCGACGATCCCGCCCTGCGAGCGCGCATCGGCGGCGCCGCGCGCGACTACGTGCGCAAGCATCGTTCCAGCGCGGCGATGGCCCCGCAGTGGGCCGCGGCGTTCGAGCAGGCCCGCACGTCGGCGGCGCACCCGCAGCGCACCCTCGCGTAGTCGCGGGCTGAGTCGCGGGCGGTGGAGCTCGGTGGCTGGATTTGGTGCGGTGCGCTTGCGAACTGCATCGATGAAGGAGTGGGGGCCCGGACCCCGTGGCGCGCACCGCCGGTCGCTGCAGTCGCGCGATCGTGGCGGATTTGCTGCGTATATAGCGGCAGATTCGACATGACCGGCCGTGCGACGTCGGGGTGTGTCGAACAACCGTCGCCGGGCGACGCACATTCGACACACCCCCCAAACGGCCCTCACCGCGCAGCCACTCCGCCCGCGCCGAGCGCCATGAGGCCGAAACTTCCACTCCTTCATCGATGCAGTTCGCAGACGCAAGCGCCCGGCAGGACGACCAGGCGCCGCCGGCCCACGGGCGTCGCCGGCATCTCGACGCGCAGCTCCCGCAGCACCGAACGGCGCACGGCAGCCGCCCGCCCACACGACGGGCTCTGTCATCGTTGTGCTCGAGGCCACCAGACGTCAGAGAGGCTCGACGTGAGCACCCAGAGCGAGACATGGACCGTCGTGCGCGACGCCGACGAGCTGCGAGCGATCGTCGGCACGCCCATCCAGCGCGTCGCCGACAAGGTGCGTCCGACGCTCCACGAGCTCGACCGCCAGTGGCTGGCCGCGGCGCCCCTGTGCCTCGTCGCGACCGCCGGCGCCGACGGGACCTGCGACGTCAGCCCCCGCGGCGACCCGCCCGGCTTCACCCACGTCGTCGACGAGCGGACGATCGCGATCCCCGACCGTCCGGGCAATCGCCGCGCGGACGGGTTCCACAACGTCCTGGACAACCCGCACGTCGGCCTGGTCTTCGTCGTGCCGGGCCGCGGCGACACCCTGCGGATCAACGGCGGCGCGCAGCTGCTGTCCGACGCGCCGTTCTTCGACGAGATGGTCGTCCGCGGCCACCGGCCGCGCCTGGCGCTGCTCGTCCACGTGCGGGAGGTGTTCTTTCACTGCTCCAAGGCGCTGCTGCGCTCGGCGCTGTGGGACGCGGACTCGTGGGCGCCGGACGCGGTCCCGTCTCGGGCACGGATCGCGAAGGCGCTCGAGCGCCCGGACGACGCCCTCGAGCAGCTCGAGGACTACTACGGCCCGCGCTACGCCGACGGCCTGTACCGCTGAAGCGCGCCACAACGCAGAACGGGCGGCCCCGAAGGGCCGCCCGTCTCGTAGTAACGGTTTCTAGAACCGAGAACTAACGAAGCAGCGACAGGACCGACTGCGGTGCCTGGTTGGCCTGCGCGAGCATGCTCGTGCCGGCCTGCTGCAGGATCTGCGACTTCGTGAACTGAGTCATCTCGTCTGCCATGTCCACGTCGCGGATGCGGCTCTCGGCAGAGATCAGGTTCTCCTGATAGCTGGCGAGGTTGGCAATGCGGTGATCGAGGCGGTTCTGGACCGCGCCGAATGCGGCACGCGTGTCGGAGACCTCGGAGATCGCATTGTCGATGTCGCCCAGCGAGAGCGCCACGAACGTCGCGTCGTTCGTCGCCGACGTGATGCCGGCGACTTCGCTGAGACCCGGGCTGCTCGCCGAAGCGGTCAGATCGGTGGTGGTGATGGTGACCGTCTCGCCGTCGTTGGCGCCGACCTGCAGAGAGATCGAGCCAGCGGATGAGAGGAGGCCGACACCGTTGAACTTGGTGTTCGTCTTGATGTCGGTGATCTCCGTGGCCAGCTGAGAGACTTCGGCGCGAATAGCGTCCTTGTCAGTCGAGCTGAGCGTGTCGTTGCCGTACTGCGTCCGCAGCTCACGCACGCGCTGAAGCATCGAGTGCACCTCGGAGAGGGCACCTTCTCCTGTCTGCACGAGCGAGACGCCGTCCTGCGCGTTGCGCTGAGACTGGGCGAGCCCAGTGATCTGGCCGCGCATCTTCTCGCTGATGGCGAGGCCGGCAGCGTCGTCCGCTGCACGGTTGATGCGGTAGCCGGAGCTCAGGCGCTCCATCGACTTCGCCATCTTCGCGGCGGAACCGACGAGCTGACGGTGGGTGTTGAAGGCTTCGACGTTGTTGTTGATGCGTAGGGACATGCGTTCATCTCCTTGATGACGTGGGTTTATGCTGCGTCCCGAGGCGACTCCTTGTCGCCTGCGACTTGGTCATCGGCCGTGCTGGGCCGAACTTGAGGAAGGAACGTCAGGCGCGTGTGTCGAGATGGCCGTCGGCCGTCACGGCCGGACTGCTGCGGCTCCGGCGCGGGCTCCTTGGGGCGCTTGCGTTGCGGGGGCTGCTCCTCGCGCGGGTCCTCGCCCGTGCGCGCGAGGCGGCGCACCGGGTCGACCGCGGCAGGACGCCGCGTCACGGGCACGATCGGATGGATCGGGTCCATCAGGCGCCCTCGGTCTCGGCCGGGGCGGCGGCGGCCGCGGCGCGCCGCCGCGCGCGTGAGCTCGGCGTAGCGCCTGCGGACCTCGGCGATGACGAGCTGGCGGGCGACCGCGACGGCCACCGCCCACAGCGCGACGTAGCCGACGATCCCGCCCGCGAGGCCGCGCACCATCGCATCGAGGAGCGGCAGGTGGGCGCTCGTCGCGAGGACGATCGCCAGGACCGCGCCGAGCAGCCCGCCGTAGCCCTTCGCGCGCCGGACGGCGCTCGCCGAGCGCGGATGCGCCGCGACGCAGATGCCGCTCTGCTCGCCGCCCTCGGGTGCCTTCTTGGACTTCTTCTTGGACGGCTTCTTCTCCTTGTCCTTGTCCTTGCTCATGGGCGCCGGGTCCGCTGGGCCTCGAGGCGCTGGCGCGCGAAGACGTACTGCACGATGCGCTCGCGGTCGGCCGGCGCGACGTGCTCGAAGTGGACGGCGCGCAGGTGCCCGTCGCCCTCGCGCGTGACGCGGCCGCTGATCGCGATCGGCGGCTCGGCCGGAGCGAGCTGCAGCAGGAGCTCGACGAGGTCGCCGGAGGCGAGCCCGTCGAGGTGCGAGAGGACGACGCCCGAGCCGCTGATGTTCACCGCGACCGTCGGGACGCTCGACGTGGCGACCCTGACCTCGAGCCCCGCATCGACGCGCGCGTAGTTGCGGCGCTGGGTGACCTCGCCCTCGTCTGCGACCTCGAGGTCGAGCAGCTCGCCGTCGCGCACGCCTGCGACGCGCGCGTCGACGTGCAGGAGGCCGCGGTGCGTCGCGACGTCGATGCCGACGTGCGTTCCGACGACATCGTCGAGCTTCCCCAGCGGGCGGACGAGCAGCATCGCCGTCGCCTGGCCGGCGGTGAGCTCCACGAGCGCCGGGATGCTGCCGACGCCGGGAAGCTCGATCGACCCGCGCTGTGCGCGCTTGCGTCATGCGAGCACGCCGGCGGCGAGCGCGGCCGCGTCGGCCGGGGCGAACCCGTCCGTGCCGCTGCCGTCGCTCGTGTAGGAGATCGGGAGGCCGCGCGCGATCGCCTCGTCGATGACGGGCCCGGCGTGGCCGACCTCGTCGAGATGCGTGATCGCGATCGCGGCGGGCGCGAGCGGGGCGAAGCCGTCCAGCAGCGTGCGCACCGCGGCGCTGGAGAGCGTCGCCGGGACCGCGAGGTGCACGGCGGGGGCGCCCAGGCGCCTGAGCTCGCCGGCGAGCCGCTTGATCTCGTCGGTCGCCGCCGGCGAGAGGGGCGGCGTGTCGATGATCGTCAGCACGCGCTCACCGGAGACGTGGTTGACCTCCAGCGAGCGTGCGTCGAGCACGTAGACGCCGGCGGGATCGAGCACCGCACGCAGCGCGGCGGCGCGCTCGGGCGGCGCGAGGCTCATCACCGTCACGCCGAGGTCGGAGTGCTGCGCGTAGGCGGTCGCGAGGCGGGCGGCGCAGAGCGTCTTGCCCGAGCCGCCGGCGCCGACGAACGCGACCGCATGGCCGCCGGCCGCAAACGGCGGCGCGATCGGGATGCGGCGCGCGAGCGCCTTGCGCAGGGCGCGCTTCAGCGCGCGCTTGGGACCGAACGGCACGATGTGGGAGATCGTCGCGTCGATCAGATCGGCGGCGAGCGGGGGTGCGATGCCGGCGGCGACGAGGGCCTGCTCGTGGGCGGCGGCCTCGTCGGTGCGCGTGGCCGATCACCGGTGCGGGTGGCTGGTGGCGCGGCGGGAGGCGTGGGTGCGTTCAAGCGTCCTGGGATCGAACGGCGTCACGGCCGACGCCGTCGTGGGTGACGAGCTGCAGCGCGGGCGCAGGCAGGGGCGCGGGCGCAGGCAGCGGCGCGGGCATGGGTGCCGGCGCGAGCGGCTCGGCGGAGTGGCGCGTCGAGACCATCGCCCCGCCGGCGGTCACCGTGTAGGCCGATGCGCCGAACGCGCCGGTGACCGGCTGCTGGTCGCCGGGCCGCTGCTCGTCGCCGGGCCGCTGCTCGTCGCCCGGTCGCTGCTCGGCGGCCGGCCGGTCCTCGACCGTCTGCGCCTCGGGCTCCCCTGCGGTTCCTCGTCGTCGGGCTCCGTCACCGGCTGCGGTGCCTCGGCCGCGGGCGTCGGCGTCGGCGCGGGCGCGGCATGGGCGCGGCCTCGGCGGCCTGCAACTGGTCGATGAACGGCGACGCCACGCGCATGATCTCGCGGATGGCGGGGGCCGGCGGCTCGGGCACGACCACAGGAGCAGACGCAGCGGGCGCAGGACTGTCGTACGCGTCGATGCCGGGACCCGGCCGCCGCGCGACGACCTCCACGCAGCGCCGCTGGAAGAACCCGCCGAGGCCGCCGTCCAGGCCCTCGCGCTGGCGCACGATGATCGCGTCGGGGCCGAGCTCCTCGCGGATCTTCGGCAGCAGCTCCTCCAGGTGGCGCCGCGGTACGTCCGCGGCTCGTAGTCGGTCACGGCGGTCATCGCGAGGGCCTCCCTTCGAGTCCCGGGCGGCGGCGGTGCAGCGCTGGCGCGAGGTCATGCGTCGACGACTCCGATCGTCTCGACCCGGATGCCGGGCACGATCTCGTTGTAGGAGCACACGGCGAGCTGCGGCAGGGTCTGCTCGCAGAGCCGGCGCAGGTGACGGCGCACGCGCGCCGAGCAGAGCAGGACCGGTCGTCGCCCGCGGGCGATCGCCGCGTCCTGCTGACCGCTCAAGGCACGTACCAGCGCCTGGGCCCGGGCGGGCTCCATCGCGAGGTACTCGCCGTCGGTGGTCACGGTGATGGCATCGGCAATTTCCTGCTCGACTTGAGGGTCGAGGGATATCGCCCTCAGCGTCGACTCCGCGTCGACGTGCGGCGCGGTGATCGCGCGGCCCAGCGCCTGGCGCGCGTACTCGGCGAGAAGGCCCGGATCGCGCGTCACGCGGGCCTTGTCGCCGATCGCCTCGACGATCGCGCCGAGGTCGCGGATCGAGACCCCCTCGCGCAGGAGCGCCTGCAGCACGCGCTGCACCTCGCCGACGCTGAGGAGGTCCGGTACGACCTCGTCGACGACCGCCGCGTTGTGCTCCTTCAGGCGGTCCAGGAGCTGGCGCGTCTCCTGGCGCGTGAGCAGCTCGGCGGCCTGCTGGCGGATCGTCTCGGTCAGGTGCGTGACGATCACGGACTCGCCGTCGACGACCGTATGGCCGAGCGCCTCGGCCTCGGACGCCTGGTCGTCGGCGATCCACACCGCCGGGAGCCCGAACGCCGGCTCGACCGTCGGCACGCCGGGCAGCTCGCCGACCGCGTCGCCCGGATCCATCGCGAGCCGGTGGCCGGGCAGCAGGCGCCCGCGCGCGACCTCCGAGCCGCGCACCTTCACGACGTACTCGTGCGAGTCCAGGCTGATGTCGTCGTGGATGCGGACCGGCGAGATGACCATCCCGAGCTCGCTGGCGATCTGGCGGCGCACGACGCCGACCCGCGCCAGCAGCGAGCCGCCGGCGGCGCTGTCGGCCATCGGCACGAGGCCGAAGCCGATCGCGAGCTCGAGCGGGTCGATCGCCAGCGCGCCGACGGCGGCGTCGCTCGGCGAGGGGAGCTGCGCCGGCACGTGGTCGAGCTCGGCCTGGCGGGCGTCCGCGGTCTGGCGGGCCGTCGGGCGGTCCTTGATCGCCCGCGCGAGGAAGAGGAACGCGCCGCCGACGATGAGGAACGGGATCTTCGGCAGGCCCGGCACGAGCGCCATCAGGCAGATCGCGGCGCCGGCGACGAGCGGCGCCTTGCGCTGGTCGATGATCTGCGAGGCGATGTCGTTGCCGAGATCCTTCGTCGACGCCGAGCGGGTGACGATGATGCCCGTCGCGACCGACACGAGCAGCGCCGGGATCTGCGCCGCGAGGCCGTCGCCGACGGTCAGCAGCGAGAAGTGCTTGGCAGCGTCGGCGAACGGCATCCCCTGCTGCAGGACGCCGACGATGATCCCGCCGATGAGGTTGATCATGACGATCAGCACGGCGGCGATGGCGTCGCCCTTGACGAACTTCGAGGCGCCGTCCATCGCGCCGTAGAACTGCGCTTCGCGGCCGATCTCGTCGCGCCGCCGGCGCGCCTCGTCCTCGGTGATCTGGCCGGAGTTCAGGTCGGCGTCGATCGCCATCTGCTTGCCCGGCATCGCGTCGAGCGTGAACCGCGCGCCGACCTCGGCCACGCGCCCGGCGCCGGCGGTCACGACGACGAACTGGATGACGATGAGGACCAGGAAGATGATGAGGCCGACGACGACGTTGCCGCCGACGACGAAGTCGCCGAACGCCTTCACGACATGGCCGGCGTCGCCCTCGAGCAGGATCAGCCGCGTGACGCTGATGTTGATCGCCAGGCGAAACAGCGTCGTCAGCAGCAGCAGCGTCGGGAACGACGAGAAGTCCAGCGCCTTCTGGATGTACATCGTCGTCACGACGATCGCGAGCGCCGCCGAGATGTTCAGCGTGATCGCGATGTCCAGCAGGAACGGCGGCAGCGGGATGACGAGCATCGCGACGATCATCACGACGCCGGCCGCCGCGATGAGGTCGGTGTTCCGCGTGAGCTTGAGGATGAGCGGGTTGTCGAGGTTCATGCCGTCGCCTCCTGCCGGCGGCGGCCCGCCGTGCGGTAGACGAAGGCGAGCAGCTGCGCGACGGCACCGAACAGCTCCTCGGGGATCGGGCGGTCGATCTCGACCGACGCGTGCAGCGCACGCGCCAGCGGGGGATCGCCGACGACCGGCACGGCGTGCTCCTCCGCGAGCGCGCGGATCCGCGCGGCGACGATGTCCTTGCCCTTGGCGACGACGACCGGCGCGGGCGACGAGCCGTCGTAGCGCAGCGCGACCGCGTAGTGCGTCGGGTTCGTCACCACGACGTCCGCGCTGGGGACCGCCGCCATCATCCGGGCGCGCGCGGCCTGCATCTGGCGCCGGCGGATCGCCGAGCGGATCTCGGGCGAGACCGTCTGCTGCTTGAACTCCTGCTTGATCTCCTCCTTCTCCATCTTGAGGCTCTTCTCGTGGCGGTAGCGCTGCCAGGCGAAGTCCATCGCCGCGATCACGAGGTACGCGAACGCGCCGCGCTGGGCGATGGCGAGGATCGTGCGACAGCCGCGCTCGAGCATCTCGGAGGGCGGCATCCCGACGAGCGAGCCGAGCTCGTCGAGCTGGCCGAGCAGGGCGATGGCGGCGATCGTGCCGATGGCGACGAACTTCAGGACCGTCTTCACGCTCTCGAAGAGGAAGTGCACGCCGAAGAGGTTCTTCGCGCCCTTCATCGGGTCGATCCGCTTGATGTCCGGCTTGAGCGCGCCCGCGCTGGGCTTCCAGCCGACCTGCAGGACGCCGGTCACGACGCCCGCGACCATGCAGACCATCGCGATCGGCAGGAACGCCAGGCCGGCATCCGTCATCGCCGAGGCGAACACCCGCCCCGAGCTGTGCTGGACGACGTCGGGCGTCGCGATGAGCGACAGCGAGGTGAGCATCGCGTCGCGCATGTGACCCCACGCCGCGGGCCCGAGCGTGGTCAGCGACATGAGCGCGGCGAGCAGGACGACGGAGCCGTTGAGGTCCTGCGACTTGGCGACCTGCCCCTTCTTGCGCGCCTCCGCACGGCGCTTGGGGGTTGCCTTCTCGGTCTTGTCGCCGCCGCTGGCCATCAGGCGAGGCTCTGCAGGGCGGTCGACACGGAGCGCTGCAGCTCGTCCGCCATCCAGCCGGCGGTGAACGGCAGCGACACGCCGATGATCAGCAGCCCGACGGTCACCTTCGCCGGGAAGCCGACGGCGAACACGTTGAGCTGCGGCACGACCTTCGACACGATCCCGAAGGCCGCGTCGGTGATGACGAGCGCGAGCACGACGGGGGCCGCCAGCTCGAGCGCCGCGAGGAAGACCTGCGAGAACGCGGCCTGCACGCCGCCGACGAGCGACGGCAGCGACGGCGAGCCGAGCAGCGGTACGAGGTCGTAGGAGCGCGCGAGCCCCTTGATCATCAGCTGGTCGCCGCCGATGGCGATCAGCACCATGATCCCGACGAGGATGTAGGCCTGCGTGAGGACCGAGCTCTGGTTGCCGGTGACCGGGTCGACGAGCGCGCCGTAGGAGAAGCCGATGAGCGTGTCGATGAACGCGCCCGCGGTGCTGACGGCGCCGAACAGCGCGGCGAGCGCGAAGGCGAACGCGAGGCCGACGAGGATCTCCTTGAGCATGAGCTCCGTGTAGGCCATGACGCCGATCGGGATGTGGTGCCCGTGGACCGCGATCGGCGCGATGCCGACGGTCAGCCCGATGGCGCACATGGCCTTCGCGCGCGTGGGGATCGACTTCGACGAGAACAGCGGCGCGAGCGCGAACAGCGGCCCGATCCGGGCGAGCACGAGGAAGAAGCCCGCGATCTGGTTCTCGCCGAACTGGCGCACGATCGCCTCGACGTTCATCGCGAGGACCTGCGTCCGAGGTCGCCACGGACCTGCGTCGAGCAATCGCGTGCCGTCATCGTCCGACCCGGGCCGGGATCGATCCGTACAGCTCGCGCGTGTAGCTCGTCAGCTGGCTGAGCATCCACGGCCCCGCGACGATGATCACGACGACCATCGCGAGGATCTTCGGGATGAAGGACAGCGTCATCTCCTGGATCTGCGTGACGGCCTGAAAGACGCTGACGATGAGGCCGACGATCAGGCCGGCCATGAGCAGCGGCAGCGCGAGCTTCAGCGCGAGCTCGAGCGTGCGCATCGTGAGGTCGACGACCGAGCCCTCGTCCATGACGTCAGCCGAAGCTCCGGACGATGGACTCGGTGACGAGGTTCCACCCGTCGACCAGGACGAACAGCAGGATCTTGAACGGCAGGGAGATGAAGACCGGTGGCAGCATCACCATGCCCATCGACATGAGCGTCGAGCTGACGACGATGTCGATCACGAGGAACGGCAGGAAGATCAAAAAGCCGATCTGAAACGCCGTCTTGAGCTCGGAGAGGATGAAGGACGGGATCAGGACATGGGTCGGGATGTCCTTGCGGGTCTTCGGGCGCTCGATCTTCGCGAGGCCGGCGAACAGCGCGAGGTCCGACTCGCGGGTCTGCTTGAACATGAACTCGCGCATCGGCCCCTCGGCGCGCTTGAGCGCCTGCACCTGCGTGATCTTGCCGGCCTGCAGCGGGTCCCAGGCGTTGTCCTTGATCTGCGCGAACGTCGGCTGCATGACGAACAGCGTCAGGAAGAACGCGATCCCGATCAGGACCTGGTTGGGCGGCGCGGTCGGCGTGCCCAGGGCCGAGCGGATGAAGCCCAGGACGATGAGGATCCGCGTGAAGCCGGTGACGCAGAACAGGATCGCCGGCACGAGCGTGATGCCCCCGACGAGGAGCAGGATCTGGATGGCATTGGCGCCATCGCCGCCGCTGAGCGAGTTCATCGCCGCACCGTCCACTGCTGCACGGTCCGCAGGAACTCGCGCACCGTCGCCGGCGAGCCGGACGCCGCGTGCAGCGGGTTGGACCGGCGGCGGCCTGCCGCGTCGTGGTCGCCGCCGCCGTCGTGGCGCTCGATCTCGTCGAGCAGGCCGAGCGCGCGGGCCTCGTCCTCGCTGTAGATCCGGATCGGCGTGACGCCGTGCTCGGCGCTGCCGACGAGCACGATCTCGCTGCCCGAGCGCACGAGGTGAAGGGCGCGGCCGGGGCTGAGCTGCAGCGTCGAGAGGGCGTCCAGGCCGCCGCCGGTGGACTGCTGCTCGCGGCCGGTCTTGACCTGCTTGAGGATCCAGTGCAGCCCGTAGATGACGCCGATGACGACGGCGAGGCCGACGATCGTGCGGACGATCCCGCCGCCACCGGTGCTGTGCTCGACGACCTTCGCGGGGCGGTCGAGATTCAGCGGCGTGTCTTCGCCGGCTGCGGTGGTGGAGGTGGAGGCGGCGAGGGCGACCGGCGCCGTGAGCAGACCACAGGCGACCGCCGCCGCCAGCCCGTGGAGGGATCGGCTGCAGTTCATTCGAGGAGACTCCGAGGGGAAGTCGCCCCGGTCATCGACCGGGCCGACGGGTCCTTGAGCGCCGCCTACGCGGCGGTGCGAAAGCGCATGACGAGACCGTCGAGCTCCTGCGCGCTCTGTGCCAGCTGCTGCGCCGAGCTGGCGATCTCCTGCGTCGAGGCGGTGGTCTCCTGCGTCGACGCGGAGACCTGCTCGGTCGCCGCCGAGGCCTGCTCGGCGACGGCCGCGACCTCGCTCGTGGCGGTCAGGATCTGCTCGATCCGCGAGGTCATGTCGCTGACGTTCTCGCCGATCGTGATGAAGGCGTCACGCGCCTGATGGACGACGCGGGCGCTCTCGTCGGTGCGCTTGGCGCCATCCTCGACGATGTCGACGACGCGCGCCGTCTCGCCCTGGATCTCACGGATCAGCCCGGCGATCGTCTTGGCCGCCGACTGGGACTCCTCGGCGAGCTTGCGGACCTCGTCGGCGACGACCGCGAAGCCGCGGCCCTGCTCGCCGGCGCGTGCCGCCTCGATCGCCGCGTTGAGCGCCAGCAGGTTCGTCTGGTCGGCGATGCCGGTGATCGTGTCGACGATGCCGCCGATCTTCTCCGAGCGCTGGGAGAGCGAGCTCATCGCCTCGACGAGCACGCCGGAGGACTCGCGCACCGCGGAGATCGCGTGCGTGGCCTCCTGCGCGGCGGCGACGCCCTGCTCGGCGACGACGCGCGCCTCGCCGGCGGAGGTCGCGGTCTCCTCGGTCGAGCGCTTGGCGGCATCGACCATCTGCACCTGGCGCTCGGCGCCAGAGGCGACGTCGCCCACGGCGCGCGCGATCTCGCTGATCGCGTTGCCGGTCTTGTCGGAGGTCAGCGCGACGCGCTGCGACGTGTCGGTGACCGACGACGACGTCGTGGAGATCTGCTGGATGATCCGCGCCAGCTCGGCCCGCGTCTCGTTGTAGAGACCCAGGCTCGCCTGGATCTTCAGCAGCATCGAGTTGAACGTCTCGCCGAGCGTCCCGATCGACCCGCCGTCCGCCGCGGCGAGCGGCGGGGTCTCCGCCTCCGCCTCGACCGTGAGGTCGCCATCGCGCAGGGCGCTGAGGCCGGCGCCGAGCGAGCTCAGGCAATCCCTGTTGACGGCCTCCAACCGCGCGTCGAGGTCGGCGAGGATCGAGCGGTCGCCCAGCGCGGCCTGCATCGCCGAACGGACGGCGTCGTAGGCGACGATCGACTGCTTGGTGCTCTCGAGGATGTCGTTGAACCCGCGGGCCACGTCGCCGATCTCGTCGGCGGACCCGTCGTCCAGCGCCGCGATGTCGATCGCGACGCGCTGCGTGAGGTCGCCGCCGGCGATCGCGCTCATGCCGCTGCCGAGCTGGTCGACCCCCCGCTCGCGCAGCTCGCGCAGCCGTTGCACCGCGGCGCGCAGCGGGCGCGACACGCGGCGGGTGATGAAGGTCGCGACGCCGGCGGCGACGAGGAGGCCGAGGAGCGTGGCGATGATGCCCGCCTTCTTGGCCCGGACACCGGCGGCCTGGGCCTCGACGTCGGACGTCTCCTGGCGCGCCGCGATGGTCTCGTGGATCCTCGGCGAAGCGCTGAGCGGGATGCGCACCAGCGCGTCGGCCTGGCGCAGCGCTGCGACGGCCGCGGCCCGGTCGCCACGCTCCACGGCCGGGAAGAGATGGTCGCGCACCAACGCGTCGTGGCGATGATCGGCCGCGAGCGCATCGGCGGAGATCTTCGTGAGCCGCGGGTCGCCGACGCGGGCGATGGCCGCGGCAGCCTTGTCGGCGATCGCGACGCCGCGATTGAAGTCGGCTCGGTAGCGACGATCGCCGGTGGCGACGTACAGCGCCTGCGAGGAGAGCTGCAGGGCGGTGCCGGCGTTCTGCTGGACGGCGGCTTCGACCGGCGCATCCCAGATCGCGGCGGAGACCCAGTCGTGTTGCGATTCCGACAAGAGGGCGAGCGTCGTGACGAGGGCGACGACGAAGACGGCACAGACGATGCCGAAGCCTGCCGCGAGCTTACGGCCTACGGTCCACCGGATATTGGTGTGGGAGGGAACCACGGACTCCTTGCAAAGCGTTGTGGGGACTCGCCGGGTGATCGGCTTCAGCGCACCGAACTGAAGCTCCGAGCAGCGCTCAGGCGGCGTCGGGCGGCGTCGGCGGCGGCGCGTGCCCGCCTGCGGACACGATCTCGGTGACGCGCAGCCCGAACTCCTCGTCGACCACCACGACCTCACCGCGGGCGATCGGCCGGCCGTTCACCAGCAGGTCCACCGGCTCGCCCGCGAGCCGGTTGAGCGACACGATCGATCCGGGGCCGAGCGCCAGCGTCTCGCCGATGGTCATGCGCGTGCGGCCGATCTCCACGGCGAGCTCCACCGGGACGTTGTGCAGGCGCTGAAGTTCGTCTTTCATGGTTCCTCCTACTGGACGGCGACGTCGGTGAACAGGACATCCGTGACGTGCACGTCGGTGCGCTTGTCGATCGTCTCGATGATCGACTTCTTCAGCCGCTCGCGACCGGTCCGGCTGATGAGGTTGCCGGCCGAGCGATCGGTCAGCACGTCGGTGACGATGTCGCGGATCACGGCCTCCTGCGGCAGCGGGCCGAAGCCCTCCGGCGGCTTGACGGCCTCCTTGTCCTTCGCGGCCAAGGCGATGCTCTCCTCGTGGACGCCGAGCACGAGGCCCACGCCGAGCTTCGCGAAGCGGCCCTCGGCGAGGTTCACGAGAAACTCCTTGGGCAGCACGTACACGGTGCCGGCGATCTTCGGCTTCGGTACCACCGCCGGCTTGGCGATGACGAACTTGTAGACGCCGCCGAGCACGAGCAGGAGCACCACCGGGATGATGATCTTGAGCTTCGAGCGCATGGGGTGTCAGGGTCCGTCCAAGGTGTTCGAGGGAGCATTGAGGCGGGTCAGGACGATCTCGACCCGCCGGTTGCGTGATCGGCCGCGCTCGCTCGAATTGGAGGCAAGTGGACGTTGTGCCGCCACGCCCGCCGCCTGCAGGCGCGTGGCGCGGACGCCATGGCGGATGAAGAAGCGCACGACCTGGGTGGCGCGCGCCGTCGAGAGCTCCCAGTTCGTCGGGAACTGCGAGCTGGCGATCGGGCGGTTGTCGGTGTGGCCCTGGACGACGATCGGGTGGCGCACCTCGGTGACGAGCAGGCGCGAGATCGCGGTCAGCAGCCCGGCCGAGGACGGCTGCAGATGCGCCTGGCCACTGGCGAAGACGACGCGGTCGGTCAGCAGCCGGATGACGAGCCCGCGGCGCGCGACCGTCGTCTGCAGCGCGGACTGCAGGCCGTGCTCGTTGGCGTAGTCGTCGATCTGCGCCTTGAGCTTGTTGAAGTCCTCCTGCTCGCGGCTGGCCGGGGTCGGCTTGGCGGCCGCGGTGCCGCCCGTCGACGACGAGACCTTGACGACCGGCTGGATCGCCGGGATCGGCGGCTCCGGCGTCGGCTGCTTGTTGGCGTCCTGCGCGCCGGTCTCCTGGATGCTCGGGCCGCCGGGCGCGACCTTGCCGGAGATCGCCTCCGACAGCGACTTGGAGAGCAGCTCGAGCTTCGTCGTGTTCACCGAGGAGATCGCGAACAGCACCATGAACAGCGTCATGAGCAGCGTGATCATGTCGGCGTACGTCAGCAGCCAGCGTTCCTCGTTCTCGTGCTCGGCCTCGTCGTGTGATGCCGCGCGGCGGCCGTTGCGGCGGGTGGACACCGGCTCACGCGGCCAGCGCGGCGTCGGGCTCGGCGCCGGCCGCATCCGCAGCGGGCGCGCCCTTGTCGGCGGCGATCGCCTCGCGCTCGGCGGGCGGGACGAACGTCAGCAGCTTGTCAGACAGCACGCGCGGGTTGTCGCCGGACTGGATGCCGAGGATCCCCTCGATCGTGAGCATGCGGAACTCGCGCTCGGCGTTGGAGAGCTGCTTGAGGCGGTTCGCGGTCGGCAGGAAGACGACGTTCGCGATGCCCACGCCGAGCAGCGTCGCGATGAACGCGGCCGAGATCGCGGGACCGAGCGTCGCGGGCTCGTCGAGGTTCTCGAGCACGTGCACGAGCCCGAAGACCGTGCCGATGATGCCCATCGTCGGCGCGAAGCCGCCGGCCTTCTCGAACGGCTGCGAGCCCGCGGCGTGGCGGCGCTTCATCGACTCCACCTCGGAGTCGAGCACCTCCGCGACCATGTCGGGATCGGTGCCGTCGACGACGAGCTGCAGGCCGCGGCGCATGAAGTCGTCGTGGACGGTGCTCAGCTCGTCGTCGAGCGCGAGGAGGCCGTCGCGGCGGGCCTTCTCGGCGAAGCCGACGAGCTCTGAGACGCGCCCGCGCAGGTCGAACTGCTCGGCCATGAAGACCTTCTTGTAGAGCGCCGGGATCGCCTTGATGGCATCGAAGCTCGTGCCGAGGATCGTGACGCCGAGGGTGCCGCCGAGCACGATCATCATCGCCGACGGGTTGAGCACCGCCATGACCGGCGCGCCCTCCATCGTGGCACCGAGCATCAGCCCGGCGAAGCACACGACCAGCCCGATGATCGACGACGACTTGTTCATCAGCCGTCGTGATCGGTCGCGGCGTCGAGATCTTCAGCGTTCGGCACGACGCGCAGAGCGGCGCGGCGAACGTCGGCCTTCCAGCGCAGGATTGCGCGCGTGATGGTCTCGGGGTCCTCGCATACGAGGATGCGGGCGCCGGTGGCGAGGGTGACGACCGTGTCGGGGCAGGCCTCTGCCGTGACGATCAGGTCGGGATTCAGGTGAAATGGCTCGGCCTCGTGGGCGAGTCTGTGGAGAACGATCATGGCGTGAGGGTGCGCGCGTGCCGTAAATTGTCAGCGCGGGCGGAGCAGCTCCCTCGATGCCGCTCCGCCGCGCTGACGATTGGCGATTACCGCTTGAGGTTCACCAGATCCTGGAGGACTTCGTCCGCCGTGGTGATGACGCGCGAGTTGGCCTGGAAGCCGCGCTGTGCGGTGATCATGTTCGTAAATTCGGAGGCGAGGTCGACGTTGGACATCTCGACCGCGCCCGACGTCGTCAGGCCGTAGCCGCTGCCGGACGTGTTGACCGCCTCGGTGCCGGAGGAGGAGCTCTCGTTCCAGCGGTTCGACGAGGCGCGCTCGAGGCCGGCCTCGTTGGCGAACTTCGCGAGACTGATGAAGCCGGAGGTCACGCGGGCGCCGCCGCCGGCCGGATCGTAGGAGACCGATCCGTCCTGGCCGATCGCGGCGTTCGTCGCGGCGGGCGGGATCTGCAGGTAGCAGTCCGTGCCGCCGGCACCGGCGACCGTCCGACCCATGACGTAGGCGCCGTCCTGCGTGACGAGGTAGCCCTGCTGGTTGGTCGTGAAGTTGCCCGCGCGGGTGTACTGCGGGTTGGTCGGCGCCGCCGGGGGAGCGCCGGAGCCGACACGGAACCAGCCCTCGCCCTGAATCGCGACGTCGAGCACGTTGCCCGTGGACTGCAGCGCGCCGCCGCCCATGAGGTTGTCGATCGAGCCGAGCTGGACGCCGAGACCGATCTGGCGCGAGTTGGCGCCGCCCTGGGCGGTGTTCGGCGCGGCTGCGCCGGACTGCATCTGTGCGAGCGAGTCCTTGAAGGTCGTGCGACCGGCCTTGAAGCCGATCGTGTTGACGTTGGCGATGTCGTTCGCCGTGACGTCGAGCATCGTCTGGTGTGACTTCAGGCCGCTGATGGCGGCGAACATGCTGCGGAGCATCGGGAGACGTCCTTCCTTGGATTACTGAACGGCGGTGACGGAATCGGGATCGATTCCCGCGGCACCACCAACGGTGAGAGATGGCAGCCCGGCAGCCCATTCGACCTTCTGCACCAAGCCTGTGGTGGAGAAGCCGGTGCTGGGATCCGGGTATGTGACGCTGCGTCCGAGCAGAGCCACGGCACGTGCGCCGCGCTGGTCGGCGACCTGCTTGTCGTTGGCCTTGGCCATGTTCGTCGTCTGTTCGAGCTGGGAGAACTGGGCCATCTGGCCGATGAAGTCCGTGTCGCTCGTGGGGTTCATCGGGTCCTGGTTCTTCAGCTGGCCGACGAGCAGCTTGAGGAAGTCGTCCTTGCCAAGGGTCTTGCCGACGGCGTTGGACATCGCGCCGGACGTGCCGGTGGATGCGGTTGGTGCGGTGGTGTTCGGGACGGTTGGCATACGTTTTGCTTTCGCGCGTCAGGCGAGGACATCGACGAGCGTGCCGTTGGGCAGCTCGAGTGTCCTCGCGATGGTCAGGTCGTCGGTCTCGCGATCCGTCGCGGGGCCATTGCGGCCTGCGCCGTGGTCATCGGCCGGAGCGTCGCGGTCTTCACGCTTGCGTGCGGCGGGACCGTCGCCGGCGACGTTGATCTGCAGGGAGGAGAGGGTGATGCCCTGGCTGGCGAGGGTGCGCTGCAGGTCGTCGGCGGCCCGCTGCATCGCCTGGGCGGCCTGCGCGGTGTCGGCGGTGAGCGTGGCCGAGAGCCCGGCCGGACCGTGCGCCAGCATGATCTCGATCCCGCCGAGCTCGGCCGGGCGCAGCGCGATCCGCGCACGGCTGATGCCCTGCGCGTTGGCTGCGGAGATCGTGAGCCGGACGGTCTCGACGGCCTGGGCGAGCCGGACGCCGGGACGGTGGTCGGCGTGCAGGACGGGCGCCTGCGCGGACGCAGGCGCCGCCTGCTGCGCGGCGGGAAGCGTCTGACCGGCGTCCACGGGAGCGTTCGGCGCGACGACGGGAGCCGCGGCCGCCGCGGGCGCGGGTGCCGTCTGCTGCCAGGCTGCGCCCTGGGCGGGCAGGCCGGCTGCGGGATCGCGCGGGTTGTCGGAGGCGGCGGAGTCGCCGGCGCCCGCACCGGGGGCGGTGGGCGCGGCCGGGGCGGCGGCGGCGGGATCGCCGCTCGCTGCGGCGGCCGCCGGGGTGGGGGTCGGGACGGCGGCCGCGGCGACGATGCCGGCGGGCACGGGCGCGGCGGGCGAAGCCGTCGACGCGGTCGCAGCAGTCGCAGCAGTCGCAGCGGTCGCAGCAGTCGCAGCAGTGTCCGGCGCGGGCGCGCCGCTCGCTCCGGCGGCGACCGCGGCGGAGGACGGGGCAGCGGCCGCGGCGGAGGACGGGGCAGCGGCCGGGGCGGAGGACGGGGCAGCGCCGGCGGGAACCGGCGCACCGGGCGAAGCGGTGTCCTGCGTGCCCGCGCCGGTAGGCGTCCACCCGGGGCCTGCGCCCGCCGGGGGGCTCGGTGCTGCGCCTGCGGAGGCGACGGCCGATCCGGTGGGCGTGCTCGCGGTCGCGGCGGAGGTGGCGGCCGCGGACGCAGCGCCGGTGGATGCGGCGGCTACAGCCGCCGCATCCCCAGCAGCACCGGGGATTTCAGGGGCGGCGCCGCCCGGCGTCGAGACGACGGCCGCGGCCGCGGCCGTGCCGGAGGCGGGGGCATCGGAAGTGGGGGTGCCTGAGGCGGCGACAACGGGCGCCGGAACCTCAGGCGCCGGGATCTCGGGTGCGACGACCGCCGCCGCGGGAGCAGCGGAGGCATCGGCGCTCCAGGCACCGGCACCGCTGGCATCGGCGGCATTCGGGGTGTCCTTCGCGGACGTGCTGGCGACTGCCAGCCGACGACTGGCGCCTGCTGGCACGTCCTGCGAGGAACCCTCCGACGCGGCCACGCTCGGCGTACGATCCTCGCCGGCCGGGTGGGCGCGCGGCGCGGGCGCCCGTGCCGCGGATACGCGGCCACGCGGCTCGAGCTCGCGATCGAGGTGCTGCTCGAACGCCTCGCGTGGATCCACCGGCGCGTGACGCGTTGGGCTCTTCGCGGGCGAGGGCAGGCCGCCGATGACCGGCGGGGTGGAGAAGCTCTGGCTCATGCGACGGCTCCCTGCGCGTAGCCGAGGACCCGGCGAACGTAGCTCTGGGTCTCCTCGTATGGTGGAACGCCGCCGAAGCGCTCGACGGCGCCCGGACCGGCGTTGTAGGCGGCGAGCGCCTTCGTGACATCGCCGCCGAAGTGGTCCAGCTGCTGGCGCAGGTAGCGCGCGCCGCCGTCGATCGACTGCGCCGGGTCGAGCGGGTTCGTGACCCCGAGGCCGGCCGCGGTGCCGGGCATGAGCTGCGTCAGGCCCTGCGCGCCGGCGGGGCTCGTCGCGTTGGGATCGAAGTTCGACTCCGCACGGATCAGGCCCGACAGGACGTTGGGGTCGACGCCGTTGCGGGTCGCGGCGGCGGAGATCTCCGCGGCGTAGGGCGTCCCACCCCCGGCCGTGCCGGCCGTGGCGGTCGCCGACGACGGGCCCATCGCGCTTGCGAGCTGCGCGTTGAACGGCGTGCTCGGAGCAGCAGCGGCCACAGGCGCGGCGGCAGGCGCGGGGGGCGAGAAGGTCAGCAGCGCGTTCAGCTCGCCGACGCGGGCGACCGTTGCGTCGAGGCTCACAGGCTGCCCCGGCGATGCACGGCGAGCGCGATCTCGTCCATCTGCGCGCCCTCGGCGCGGGCGACCTCGCTGGCGTGCTCCTTGCGGCGGCGCTCCTCCAGGCGGGTGAGCGCGCGGTGCTCGCGGGCGGCATGGACGAGCGCGGCACGGCGAGCGTCGACCTCGGCGTCGCGGCGGTCGAGGTCGAGCGCGGCGGCCTGCTGGGCGCGCTGCGTGCGCTCGATGTAAGCCTGCATCGAAAGGAGGTCGGCGGCGGTCACGGACGCGGCTCCGCGGCGCACGTGGCGCGCACGGTCGACGCGCTCGGCGGCGGCCTCGAGCTGCTCGGCGCCGCGTCGCTGATGGGCGACGCTGGCCGCGAGCTCCTCGGCGCGCTGCTCCTCCGCACGCTCGCGAAGTGCGCGGACGCGCTCGAGGCGAAACTGGAAAGGACGGGCGCTCACGGCGCAGTCATCGGCAGCGGCGGCGTGATCTGAAGCATGTGCGGCACAGGTGCTCAGATGCTCAGGTGCAGCGGCGGGAGCGCGCTTCCGCCGGTCCGCGCGGGCGCGGCAGCCGGGAGCTCGATGGCGGTCGAGGCGATCGCGTCGCCGGCGTCCGCCATGCCGGCCAGGGCGCGCAGCCCGGCATCGGCCTCCTCGGCCGTGCTCGGCTCCTCGGGGCCCTGGCACAGGAAATCCTCGATCGCCTGGCGCTTGACGAGCGCCTCGTCGACGAGCGGATCCGTTCCCGGCTGGTAGGCCCCGATCGAGATGAGGTCGGCCTTCTCGCGGTGCGCGGCCAGCAGCGAGCGCACGCGCCGCCCCGCCATGCGAACGTCGCGCCCCGTCACCTCGCCCTCCAGGCGCGACACGCTGCCGAGCACGTCGATCGCCGGGTAGTGGCCGGCGTGCGCGAGCGCGCGATCGAGCACGACGTGGCCGTCGAGGATCGAGCGCACCGCATCGGCGATCGGCTCGTTGAAGTCGTCGCCGTCGACGAGCACGGTGTAGAGGCCGGTGATCGTGCCCTCCGGCGAGGTGCCGGTGCGCTCCAGCAGGCGCGGCAGCAGAGCGAAGACCGACGGCGTGTAGCCGCGCGTGGCGGGCGGCTCGCCGATCGCCAGGCCGACCTCGCGCTGGGCCATCGCGACGCGCGTCACCGAGTCCATCATCAGCATCACGTCGAGTCCCTGGGCGCGGAAGTGCTCGGCCACGGTCGTCGCCGTGAACGCGGCCTTGATCCGCAGGAGCGCCGGCTCGTCGGAGGTCGCGACGACGACGACGCTGCGCGACAGCGCGTCGCCGAGGTCGCGCTCGATGAACTCGCGCACCTCGCGGCCACGCTCGCCGACGAGCGCGATGACGTTCACGTCCGCGGTGCACGAGCGCGCGATCATCCCGAGCAGCGAGGACTTCCCCACGCCCGAGCCGGCGAAGATCCCCAGCCGCTGGCCGCGTCCGACGGGCACGAGCGCATCCAGTGCCCGGACGCCCATCGACACGCGCTGGGTGATCCGCGGCCGCGCGAGCGCCGCCGGCGGCGATGCCTGCGTCGAGCGAGCACTCGACGGCAGCTCGCGTTCGAGATCGTCGATCGGCCGGCCGAGGCCGTCGATCACGCGTCCGAGCAGCTCGTCGCCGACGGGCACCCGCACCGGCCGGCCGGTCGCCACGACCGCGTGCCCGGGGCCGATCCCGTGGATCTCGCCGAGCGGCATCAGCAGCGTGCGCCCGGCGCGAAAGCCGACGACCTCGGCGGGGACCGACGGCCGGCGGCGGCCGGTCTCGATCGTGCAGACCTCGCCGACCTCCGCCTCCAGGCCCGTCGCCTCGACGATCAGCCCGATGAGATCGTCGACGCGCCCGCGACGCTCGTGCAGGTCGGCGTTGGAGAGCCCTTCCAGGCAGCGCTCGAGGAGGTCCATCAGGCGCGCAGCTCGGTCGCCACGAGCGCCTGTACGGCCGCGAGCTTCGTCTCGATGCGGGCGTCGATCTCGCCCGTCGACGTGCGCACGACCGCGCCGCCGCGGGCGACGCGCCGCTCGCCGTAGATCTCGATCTGCGGGCCGCCCTGCTCCTGGCCCGCGAGGCGTACGAGCTCGACGTCGTCGGGATTGACGCAGACGACGATCCGGTCGCTGTCGAGCAGCCCGCGCAACGCCCCGCGCACGACGTCGACGACACGCTCTGGCTGCGCGTCCAACGCTCCCGCGACGATCTTCTCCGCGATCGACACGGCCAGCCCGACCGCGCGCCTCTCCGCCTCGTCGACGATCTCGTCGCGTGCGGCGACGACCTCGTCCAGCGCGCTGCGCAGCGCGTCGAGCGCGGGGGCAAGCGATGCGGCGGACTCCTCCTGCCCGCGCCGGGTGCCCTCGACGAAGCCGTCCTGCACGGCCTGCGAGCGCAGCGTCTCGGATTCGCGACGGGCCGCCTCGATGACCGCCTCGGCGGCCCGGACGGGGTCCTGCGACGGCGGCGGCGCGAGCTGCTCGAGCTCGCTCAGCGCGACCGGCGTCGCGGCCTCAGAGCATTTCCTCATCGCCGCCCCTGCCGATGACGATCCCGCCGGCCTCCTCCAGGCGCCGGACGATGGCGACGATCCGCCCCTGCGCCTCCTCGACGACGGCGCGCTTCTGGGCGGGCATGTACTCCATCTCCTCGGCGAGCATCTCGCCGCCGCGCTCGGACATGTTGGAGAAGATCCGCTCCTGGACCTCCTTGCCGACGCCGCGCAGGGCCACCGAGAGGTCCTTGGAGTCGACCTCCTTGAGGATGAGCTGGATCGAGCGGTCGTCGAGCTTGATGACGTCCTCGAAGGTGAACAGCAGCATCCGGACCTCCTCGGCGAGCTCCGGGTTGACCTCGGCCAGCGACTCGAGCACGTTGCGCTCGGTGCCGCGCGACGTGTGGTTGAGGATCTCGGCGAGCGACTGGACGCCGCCGGCGACGGCGTAGTCCTGCGTGATGACGTTCGACAGGCGCTGGCGCAGGACGCCCTCGACGGCCTCGATGACCTCCGGCGACGTCTCGCGCATCGTGCCGATCCGCACGGCGACCTGGGCCTGCTCGTCGGGCTCGAGCAGCGCGAGCACCTGCGCGGCGAGGTCCGTGTGGAGGTTGGCGATGACGAGCGCGACCGTCTGCGGCGCCTCGTTGCGGATGAAGGCCTGGATCTGCTCGGGCGGGGTGCGGCGCAGGAACTCGAACGGCCGGCGCTCGATCGCGACGGTCAGGCGGCTGACGATCTCGCGCGCCCGTTCGGGGCCGACGGAGCGCTCGAGCACCTCGCGCGCATAGTCGACGCCGCCCTCGGCCAGATACGCCTGGGCGAGGCACGTCTCGACCATCTCGCCCCAGACCTCGCCCGAGATCTCGGCGGGAATCTGGTGCAGCTTGGCCATGTCGAGCGAGAGCGACTCGATCTCGTCGTCCTTGAGGTGGCGGAAGATCTCGGCCGCGCGCTCGGCACCGAGGCTGACCAGCAGCACGGCCGCCTTCTGGCGGCCGGCGAGCCGCGATGCGCGGCGTGGGGGTGGAGCAGCGAGCTGCTTGGTCTCGGGAGCTTCTGTGGCCATGCGACAGGCCGGTGATCGGCGCCGCATGTGCCAGCTTGAGGCGATTGCCGGATTGGCCGCGGGGACCTGTGGGCACCCCCGGGATGTGCCGGCACCCACCACAACCGCATGGGCGCGCTCGCCGCTGGACGGCTACGCGCCACCCGGCGAGCAGCGGCCGCTCGCCGGCTACGCGCTGCTGACGTCGATCTTCTCGGCGAGCTTCGTCGGCGCGCTCCTGGCCGCTCACCGCGCCGGGCACAGGCTGCCCGACGACATCCGCACCAAGGACGTCATCCTCACCGGCGTCGCCACGCACAAGCTCAGCCGCCTGATCGCCCGCGACAAGGTCACGAGCGTCGTCCGTGCGCCGTTCACCCGCTTCGAGGCAGCGACCGGACACGCCGAGGTCGACGAGGCGCCACGCGGCAGCGGCCTGCGCCTCGCGCTCGGCGAGCTGCTCGTCTGCCCGTACTGCCTGGCGCAGTGGATCGCGGGCGCGTTCACCGTCGGCCATATCGCCGCGCCCCGCGTCACCCGCCTGCTGACGGCGATGTGGACCGCGCACGCGATCGCCGACGCTGCGCAACTCGCCTACAGCGCCGCAGAACGGCGTTCCTGAGCGCAGGCCGCGGGGTAGACCGCACGGCACGATGGAGTCCTCGAGAACGCAGTCACACGAACCCTCCGCGGCCGAGCTCGTCAAGCAGGTCTCCGAGCAGACCCAGCGGCTCATCCGCCAGGAGCTGGCGCTCGCGCGCCTGGAGATCTCCGACAAGGTCAAGCACGCCGGCATCGGCGCCGGCATGCTCGCGGGCGCCGCGCTCGTCGGGCTGTTCGCCGCCGGCACGCTCGTCGCGGTGCTCGTGCTCGTGCTCGCGACGGCCGTCGACGCGTGGCTCGCCGCGCTGATCGTCGCCGGCGGGCTGCTCGCGCTCGCCGGAGCTGCTCGCCGTCGGCCGGCAAGGGGCAGATCGCGCGGGCCACGCCGCCCGCACCCGAGCAGACGATCGAGAGCGTCAAGACCGACGTCGAGGAGATCCGCGCGCACGCGCACACGTGAGCGCGCGCCGAGCGCGCCCGCCTACTCGAGCGTGTAGGCGACGAGGCGCACGAGCGGCGCCGCGAGCGGCTCGGCGCGGCGGATGAGCTCCGCCACGGCGAGTCCGGCGAGCACGTCGACGAGGTAGTGCTCGCCGAGGTAGACGACCGCGAACGCGGCGCCGCCGACGTAGACCCAGCCGAGCGCGCCGAGCAGGTGGTTGACCTCCATCAGCCCCATCGCCGTGATCGCCGCTGAGGAGATGTGGTCCGACGGCATCGAGCCCCAGGGGTTGCCGGGGATGTCGTCGTCCTCGCTGGGCATCGGGCGGTGCAGCACCTCGCAGACGACGCGCCGCGCGACGCGCTGCACGTCGCCGTCCATGCGGCCCGCCTGCTCGGACGCCCACCACGGCGGGGCGGTCGGCAGGAACCAGTAGAACGGCGTCGTCAGGTGGTATGACGCCGCCAGGCGCCCGGCCGCCCGCGGGAGGAACTTCGGATGGCGCACGAGCACGTAGCCGAGCACCGCATGCGGGACGAACCAGGAGCTGTAGACGAGCGTCACCGCGCGGTCGAGCGCCGACAGTCGCCCCTGCTCGCGCAGCCGTCGCTGCAGGCGCTGGCCGGGCGGCATCCCGCCCGCGAGGAAGCCGTCGATCCGGATCGGGTAGTCGACGCGCAGCCGCCGCCGGTGCGTGCGCTCGTCGTCGGCGGGCAGCTCCCAGCTGACCTCGAAGAGCCACATGTACGTCATCCCGGCGGCGACGTAGCGGATGCGGCTGCGCGGCGGCAGCGCGGCGGCGACCGCGAGCGGCGCGCCGCTCGCGATGGCGAGCGACAGCGGCGGCGGCAGGCGGATCTGCTTGCGCAGCATCGTCAGCGCGATGGCGATCGGGGCGTAGGCGATCGCGGCGTGGTGCACCTGGCGCTGGAGCCTGCGACGCCGGCGGACGCGGCTGCGGTGCCAGCGCGCGTCATGCAGCCAGCGGACGAGCACCGGCCGCCTGTCCGGCCCCCGGCGGCGATGCGCTGGCGGAGCGGTTGGCGGAGCGGCCGGGGAAGCGCACGCACGCTGCCTTCCCAGCTGCGCGCCATCGCCAAACGCACGTTTAGACCGTACTGTCATGGGTACCGGGTTTTGGTTGGGACGAGCGACGATTATGGGGGACGGACCGCATGGCAACTGGCACGAAGGCTGGCGCCGCGCGCAAGCGCACCGGTGAAGGCGCCGGCGCAACGCAGGACGACGAACCGCGCGAAGACCCCGCCCTCGAGGAGATCCTGCGCGTCCTCACGGCCGCGCGCGACGGCGACTTCTCCGTCCGGCTGCGCGCCCGCCGGCGCGACGTCATCGGCGAGATCCAGCAGCGCACGAACGAGCTGATCGCGACCAATGCGCGGATGGCGAAGGAGCTTGCGCGGGTCAGCCGGATCATCGGCCGCGAGGGGCGGATGACCGAGCGCGTCTCGCTCGGCACGGTCGACGGGACCTGGAACGAGACGGTCGAGTCGGTCAACGCGATGATCGACGACCTCGTCCGCCCGACGACGGAGATCTCGCGCGTCATCGCCGCCGTCGCGAAGGGCGACCTGGCCCAGAAGATGGCGCTCACGATCGAGGGACAGCCCGTCAAGGGCGAGTTCGCGGCGATCGGCAACACCGTCAACGAGATGGTCGACCAGCTCGGCTCGTTCGCCGACGAGGTCACCCGCGTCGCGCGCGAGGTCGGCACCGACGGAAAGCTCGGCGGCCAGGCGCAGGTCAAGGGCGTCAGCGGCACCTGGCGCGACCTCACCGAGAACGTCAACTCGATGGCCTCCAACCTCACCGACCAGGTGCGCCAGATCGCCGCGGTCACGACGGCCGTCGCGATGGGCGACCTGAGCCAGAAGATCACCGTTCCCGCGCGCGGCGAGATCGACGAGCTGAAGGGCACGATCAACACGATGGTCGACCAGCTCTCCTCGTTCGCCGCCGAGGTGACGCGCGTCGCGCGCGAGGTCGGCACCGAGGGGCAGCTCGGCGGCCAGGCCGAGGTCAAGGGCGTCAGCGGCACCTGGCGCGACCTCACCGAGAACGTGAACTTCATGGCGTCCAACCTCACCGACCAGGTGCGCCAGATCGCGCAGGTCACGACCGCCGTCGCCAACGGCGACCTGACGAAGAAGGTCACCGTCGAGGCCAAGGGCGAGGTCGCGACGCTGACGGAGACGATCAACTCGATGACCGACACGCTGCGCGTGTTCGCCGAGCAGGTGACCGGCGTCGCGCGCGAGGTCGGCACCGACGGCGTGCTCGGCGGCCAGGCCGAGGTGCAGGGCGTCGCCGGCACGTGGAAGGACCTCACCGACAGCGTCAACGTCATGGCGTCCAACCTCACCGACCAGGTGCGCCAGATCGCGGTCGTGACGACCGCCGTCGCCAACGGCGACCTCGTCGCAGAAGGTCACCGTCGAGGCCAAGGGCGAGGTCGCGACGCTCGCCGAGACGATCAACTCGATGACCGACCGGCTGCGCGTGTTCGCCGAGCAGGTGACCGGCGTCGCGCGCGAGGTCGGCACCGAGGGGCAGCTCGGCGGCCAGGCCGAGGTCGAGGGCGTGTCCGGCACGTGGCGCGACCTCACCGACAACGTCAACCTCATGGCCAACAACCTCACCGGCCAGGTGCGCAACATCGCCCAGGTCACGACCGCCGTCGCCAACGGCGACCTGAGCCAGAAGATCACCGTCGACGCGCGCGGCGAGATCCTCGAGCTCAAGCAGACGATCAACACGATGGTCGACCAGCTCTCGTCGTTCGCCGACGAGGTCACCCGCGTCGCGCGCGAGGTCGGCACCGAGGGCCGGCTCGGCGGCCAGGCCGAGGTCAAGGGCGTCAGCGGCACCTGGCGCGACCTCACCGAGAACGTCAACTTCCTCGCCTCCAACCTCACCGACCAGGTGCGCAACATCGCCCAGGTCACGACCGCCGTCGCCAACGGCGACCTCTCGCAAGAAGATCGACGTCGACGCGCAGGGCGAGATCCTCGAGCTGAAGGACACGATCAACACGATGGTCGACCAGCTCAACTCGTTCGCCGCGGAGGTCACACGGGTCGCGCGCGAGGTCGGCACCGAGGGGGCGCTCGGCGGGCAGGCGACGGTCGAAGGCGTCAGCGGCACCTGGCGCGACCTGACGGAGTCCGTCAACCAGCTCGCCGACAACCTCACCGATCAGGTGCGCAACATCGCCCAGGTCACGACCGCCGTCGCCAACGGCGACCTCTCCAAGAAGATCACGGTCGACGCGCAGGGCGAGATCGCCGAGCTGAAGGACACGATCAACACGATGGTCGACCAGCTCAACTCGTTCGCCGCGGAGGTGACGCGGGTCGCGCGCGAGGTCGGCACGGAGGGCAAGCTCGGCGGCCAGGCGCGGGTCGAGGGCGTCTCGGGCACCTGGCGCGGGCTGACCGACAACGTCAACCTCATGGCCGGCAACCTCACGAGCCAGGTGCGCGCGATCGCGCGCGTCACGACGGCCGTCGCCAACGGCGACCTGTCGAAGAAGATCGACATCGAGGCGCGCGGCGAGATCCTCGAGCTGTCGGAGACGATCAACACGATGGTCGACCAGCTCTCGTCGTTCGCCGACGAGGTGACGCGCGTCGCGCGCGAGGTCGGCACCGAGGGCATGCTCGGCGGCCAGGCCGAGGTCAAGGGCGTCAGCGGCACCTGGCGCGACCTCACCGAGAACGTGAACTTCATGGCCGGCAACCTCACCGACCAGGTGCGCAACATCGCCCAGGTCGCCACCGCCGTCGCCAACGGCGACCTGTCCCAGAAGATCACGGTCGACGCCCGCGGCGAGATCCTCGAGCTGAAGAAGACGCTCAACACGATGGTCGACCAGCTCTCCTCGTTCGCCGACGAGGTCACACGCGTCGCGCGCGAGGTCGGCACCGACGGCAAGCTCGGCGGCCAGGCCGCAGGTCAAGGGCGTCAGCGGCACCTGGCGCGACCTCACCGAGAACGTCAACCAGCTCGCCGGCAACCTCACGACGCAGGTGCGCGCGATCGCCGAGGTGTCGACCGCCGTGACGCAGGGCGACCTGACCCGCCAGGTGACCGTCGAGGCCCAGGGCGAGGTCGCCGAGCTGTCGGACACGATCAACCAGATGATCGCCAACCTGCGCCGGACGACGCAGAAGAACGCCGAGCAGGACTGGCTGAACACGAACCTCGCGCGGATCTCCGGGCTCATGCAGGGCCAGCGCGACCTCGCGACGGTGTCGCGGATGATCATGTCCGAGATCTCGCCGCTCGTCTCGGCGCAGCACGGCGCCTTCTTCCTCACCGAGTCCGACAACGGCGCCGACCCCGAGCTGCGCCTCATCGCGAGCTACGGCTACCAGAAGCGAAAGACCGTCTCCAACCGCTTCAAGTTCGGCGAGGCGCTCGTCGGCCAGGCGGCGCTCGAGGGCAAGAGCATCCTCATCACCCACGCGCCGCCGGACTACGTCAAGGTCACCTCGGGCCTCGGCGACGCCGCAGCCGAAGAACATCATCGTCATGCCGATCCTGTTCGAGGAGCAGGTCATGGCGGTCGTCGAGCTGGCCTCGCTGCGCGAGTTCTCCGACGTCAACCAGGCCTTCCTCGAGCAGCTCGCCGAGACGCTCGGCGTCGTGCTGAACGCGATCATCGCCAACCGCCGCACGGAGGAGCTGCTCGAGCAGTCCCAGTCGCTCGCCGAGGAGCTGCAGTCCCAGTCCGAGGAGCTGCAGTCCCAGCAGCAGGAGCTCAAGCGCTCCAACTCCGAGCTCGAGCAGCAGACGCAGTCGCTGCGCGCCTCCGAGGAGCTGCTGCAGACCCAGCAGGAGGAGCTCCAGCAGACCAACGAGGAGCTGCAGGAGAAGGCCGAGCTGCTGAGCGTCCAGAACCGCGACATCGAGATCCAGAACGCGGAGATCGAGCGGGCGCGCGCGGACCTCGAGGGGCAGGCGGCCCAGCTTGCGATCAGCTCGAAGTACAAGTCGGAGTTCCTGGCGAACATGAGCCACGAGCTGCGCACCCCGCTGAACTCGCTGCTGATCCTCTCCAAGCTGCTGGCCGAGAACCCCGAGCAGAACCTCACCGAGAAGCAGATCGAGTTCGCCTCGACGATCCATACCGCCGGCGCCGACCTGCTGTCGCTCATCTCCGACATCCTGGACCTGTCCAAGGTCGAGGCCGGGAAGATGGAGATCACCCCGGGGCCGCTCGAGCTCGACACGATCGCCGAGTACGTCGGCCGCGCGTTCGGCTCGGTCGCCGAGCAGAAGGGCATCGAGTTCGAGGTCCAGACCGAGGAGGGCGCGCCGGCGTCGATCTTCACCGACGAGCAGCGCCTGCAGCAGGTGCTGCGCAACCTGCTCTCCAACGCGTTCAAGTTCACCGACGCCGGCCACGTCGAGCTGCGCATCGCCGCGGCGCCCGACGACACCCCGTACGAGCTGAGCGTCACGGTCACAGACACGGGCATCGGCATCGCCGAGGACAAGCTGCGGCTCATCATGGAGCCCTTCCAGCAGGCCGACGGCACGACGAGCCGGCGCTACGGCGGCACCGGCCTCGGGCTGTCGATCAGCCGCTCGATCGCGCATGCGCTCGGCGGCGAGATCCGCGTGCGCAGCACGCCCGGCGAGGGCAGCGCCTTCACGCTGCTGCTGCCGACGTACGTCGAGCCCGCCAAGCCCGCCGCCGAGCCCGCCGAGGAGACGCGCGACGCGCTCGCGCTCGGTGCTCGGCGCCGGCCGACGACGGCGCCGCGCCCGCCTGTCGCCGGTCGATCCCGAGGCGGAGCTGCTGCCGGGCGTCGACGACGATCGCGCCCGGATCAACCCCGGCGACCGCGTCGCGCTGATCGTCGACGACGACGCGGACTACGCGGTGCGCGCGCTCGTCCAGGCGCGCGAGCACGGCTTCCGCGCCGTCGTCGCGCGGCGCGGCACCACCGGCGTCACGCTCGCGCACGAGCTCACGCCCGACGTCATCGTGCTCGCCGTGCCGGTGTCCGGCGGCGTCGGCGTGCTCGACCAGCTCAAGCACCACCCGCGCACGCGCCACATCCCCGTCCACGTCTGCGGCGCGGCGCAGGAGCGGATCGCCGCGCTGCGCGCCGGCGCCGCCGGCTTCCTCGAGCGCCCCGTCGAGGCCGACGCGCTCGCGCGGGCCTACACGGGCGCGGCCGCGTTCCTCGATCGCCCCGTCCGGCGCCTGCTGATCGTCGAGGACGACGAGACGCAGCGCGAGAGCATCGCCGAGCTCGTCGGCACCGGCGACGACGTCGAGGTGACCGCCGTCGGCTCCAGCGAGGAGGCGCTCGAAGCGCTCGCGGCCGGGCCGTTCGACTGCATCGTGCTCGACCTCAAGCTGCCCAAGACGACCGGCTTCGCGCTGCTGGACCATCTCAAGGGCGACGAGCGCCATCGCATGACGCCGGTCATCATCCACACCGGCCGCGAGCTTACGCGGCGCGAGGAGACGCGCCTGCGCCGCTACGCGGACTCGATCATCGTCAAGGACGCCGGCTCGCCGGAGCGCCTGCTCGACGAGACGGCGCTGTTCCTGCACCGGGCGCAGTCCGCGCTGCCGCCGGACAGCCGCCGGATGCTCGAGCAGCTGCACACCGCCGACGCCGTCCTGCCCGGCAAGAGCGTGCTCATCGTCGACGACGACGTGCGCAACGTGTTCGCGCTGACGAGCGCGCTGGAGGCCCGCGGGATGACGGTCCGCTTCGCCGAGAACGGGCGCGAGGCGATCGAGTCGCTCGACGCCGACCCGTCCGCCGACCTCGTGCTGATGGACGTGATGATGCCCGAGATGGACGGCCACGAGACGACGCGCGCGCTGCGCGCCGACGAGCGCTTCGCCGACCTGCCGATCATCTCGCTGACCGCGAAGGCGATGAAGGGCGACCGCGAGAAGTCGATCGCGGCCGGTGCCTCGGACTACATCACCAAGCCGGTGGACATCGAGCAGCTCATCTCGCTCATGCGGGTCTGGCTCTACGGATGAACGGCGGCGGCGGTGCACGACGACGCGCGTGAGCGCATCGAGATCGACCTGCTGCTCGAGGCCATCCAGCGCCGCTACGGCTACGACTTCCGCGGCTATGCGCTGGCCTCGCTGCGCCGCCGGCTGTGGCACCGCGCCTACGGCGAGGGGCTGCAGACGCTGTCGGGGCTGCAGGAGCGCGTCCTGCACGACCCGACCTGCATGGACCGCCTGCTGCGCGACCTGTCGATCAACGTCACGGAGATGTTCCGCGACCCGAGCTTCTACCGCGCGCTGCGCGAGCGCGTGTTCCCGCTGCTGCGCACCCACCCCTTCATCCGCATCTGGAACGCCGGCTGCTCGACCGGCGAGGAGATCTACTCGCTCGCGATCGCCCTGCGCGAGGAGGGGCTGCTCGATCGCACGCGGATCTACGCGACCGACATCGACGATGCCGCGCTGGAGCGGGCCCGCGCCGGCTCGTTCCCGCTGGACCGGATGCAGCGCTACACGGAGAACTACCTGCGCGCCGGTGGCAGCGACGCGTTCTCGTCCTACTACACGGCGTCGGGGGACGCTGCGCGCTTCGACCCCGCGCTGGCCGGCGGTATCGTCTTTGCACAGCACAACCTCGTGACGGATGGTTCCTTCAACGAGTTCCAGCTCATCATGTGCCGCAACGTGCTGATCTACTTCGGACCCAAGCTGCAGGAAGCAGTGCTCGGGCTGTTCGGCGAGAGCATGACGCGCTTCGGGATCCTCGCCCTCGGCCGCAAGGAGTCGATCCGCCACTCGCGCCACGGCAGCGAGTACGAGCCGCTCGTCGAGTCCGAGAAGATCTTCCGGCGGCGCTCGTGAGCCGCGTGGAGCTTGTCGCGATCGGCGCGTCGTGGGGTGGGCTGCGCGCCGTCGAGGCCGTGCTCCGATCGCTGCCGTCGGGCTTCGGCGCGCCGGTCGTGATCGCCCAGCACCGCCAGGCCGACTCCTCCGACGAGATGCTCGCCCGGCTGCTCGATGCGCGCTGCGAGCTGCGCGTCTGCGAGGCCGAGGACAAGCAGGCGCTTCACATCGGGGTCGTGCTCGTCGCGCCGGCCGACTATCACCTGCTCGTCGAGCGCGGCAGCGTCGCGCTGTCGGTCGACGAGCCGCTGAACTACAGCCGGCCGTCGATCGACATCCTGCTCGGCTCGGCCGGGGACGCGTATGGCGAGCGCGTGGCCGGCGTCATCCTGACCGGCGCCAACTCCGACGGCGCGCTCGGCCTCGCGCACATCGCCGCCCGCGGCGGTACGGCGATCGTCCAGGATCCCGAGACGGCCGAGCGGCGCGAGATGCCCGCCGCCGCGCTGCGGGCGACGCCGGAGGCGCGGGTGCTGGCGCTCGAGGAGATCGGGCCCGCGCTGACCGAGCTCGTGGGGACGGACGTGGGATCTTCGCGGTGAACACGGACACCGCGATCCTGCTCGTCGACGACCGCGACGAGAACCTGCTCGCGCTGGAGGCGGTCCTCGGGCCGACCGGCTACCGCCTCGTGAAGGCGCGCTCGGGCGAGGAGGCGCTGCGGAAGGTGCTGCAGGAGGACTTCGCGGCGATCCTGCTCGACGTCCAGATGCCCGGCCTCGACGGCTTTCAGACGGCCGAGATGATCCGCACCCGCGAGCGCTCGCGCAGCGTGCCGATCATCTTCGTCACCGCGATCAGCAAGGCGCCCGAGAACGTGTTCCGCGGCTACGGAGCAGGTGCCGTCGACTACCTCTTCAAGCCGGTCGACGCCGTCGTGCTGCGCTCGAAGGTCGAGGTCTTCGGCGAGCTCTACGAGCGCGGCCGCGCGCTCGTCGCACGCGAGGAGCTGCTGCGGGCGATGTTCGAGGACGCCCCGATCGGGATGGCGCGCGCCGGCGCCGACGGGCGTCTGAGCCACGTCAACCGCGCGCTGACCGAGACGGTCGGGCGCGACGCCGCCGAGCTGCTCGGGCGCACGCTCGACGAGCTCGGTCCGCGCGCCGATGCCGGGATCGACGCCAAGCAGCGCGAGGACCTGCTCGCCGGGCGCATCGCGCGCTACGAGATCGAGCGGCGGCTCGACCGGCCCGCGCGGGACGACGATCCCGGTCCTCGTCAGCGCCTCGCTCGCGCGCCCGTCGGGCGGCGCCCGGCCGGATCTCATCCTCCAGCTGCAGGACCTGCGCGAGCGCCGCCGGGCGCAGCGCGACCGCGAGCAGCTCATCCGCGCGCAGGCGGCGCGCGCGAGCGCCGAGGCGACCGCCGAGCGGCTGCGGATCATGCAGTCGATCGCGGTCGCGGCGCTCGGCGCGGAGGATCTCGAGGAGCTCCTGCGCGAGCTGCTGGACCGGATCCTCGAAGCGCTCGACGTCGACCGCGCGGCGGTCGTGCTGACCGACGAGGCGCGAGCCGTCGTCGCGCGCGCCGCGGGCGGCGTCGACACGGTCGTCGCGCACGAGGCCCGCGACCGCCTCGACGACCTCGCCGAGCGCGTCGTCCGCGAGGGCGGGCCGCTCGCGATCGCCGACGTCCCCGCCGACGGGCTGGACGCGAGCTCGCTCGGCCCGGCGATCACGTCGCTGCTCGCGGTGCCGCTCACCGACGGCAAGCGGGTCATCGGCTCGATCCACGTCGGCACGCTGACGCGCCGCGACTTCGACGACGAGACGACCGCGCTGCTGCGCCTGGCCGCCGACCGCGCGGGCCTGGCGATCGCGCGCACGCGCCTGTACGAGCGCGAGCGGGGGATCGCGCAGGAGCTGCAGCGCTCGCTGCTGCCCAAGCGGCTGCCGCCGGTGCCGGGCGTCGCGCTCGACGCGCGCTACCTGCCGGGCGTCAACGGGACGTCGGTCGGCGGCGACTGGTACGACGCGATCGGCGCTGCCGAGCGGCCGCGTCGCGATCGCGATCGGCGACGTCGTCGGCCGCGGGATCTCCGCCGCGGCGACGATGGGCCAGATGCGCAGCGCGCTGCGCGCGATCCTCATGCAGGCCGACGACACGGGCGCGATGGCCGACCGGCTCAACCGCTTCGCGCACGCGATCGGCTCGGAGGCCGTCATGACGACGGTCGTCCTCGCGGTCCTCGAGCCGGCGACCGGCACGCTGCGCTACACGAACGCCGGGCATCCGCCGCCGCTGCTCGTCGCCGCCGACGGCACCGCCCGCTTCCTCGACGATCCGCCGTCGCCGCCGATGGGCGTGGTCGCGTCGCCGCGCTACCCGCAGCACGCGACGGTGCTCGAGCCCGGCTCGACGTTCATCCTCTACACGGACGGGCTCGTCGAGGCGCCCACCGAGGTGCTCGACATCGGGCTGGCGCGCCTGCTCGAGGCGGCACGCGACGCGGGCGACGACGTCGCCGCGACGTGCGAGCGCCTGCTCGAGCATGGCGTCAGCGCGGCCTCGAGCCACTCCGACGACGTGACGCTGCTCGTCGTGCGGATGAACGAGACGTTCGGCGAGCGGGTCGACCTCGAGGTCTCAGGCCACTCCGGCGGGCTCTTCGCGATGCGTCAGACGCTGCGCCGCTGGCTCGGCGAGACCGGCGCCGACGTGGACGAGACCGAGGACATCATCATGGCCTGCAACGAGGCCTGCGAGAACTCCGTCGAGCACGGCTACCAGTTCGGCGACGACCTCTTCGACGTCTGCTTCGAGCGCGACGGCGCCGAGATCACGGTGTCCATCCGCGATCGCGGCACCTGGCGCGAGCCGAGCGAGGAGCCGCACCGCGGCCACGGGCTGCGGCTGATCGGCAAGCTCATGGACGACGTCGACGTGCAGGCGCGCCCCGGCGGCACGACGGTGCTCATGCGGCGCCGGCTCGCGTCCGGGCCCGAGCCGTCGGGGACGACCGGGGCGCGGTTCGCTGGCGCAACGATGAGGTCGACGCCGCGTCGCGGCGCCCGAGAAGGAGACGAGCATGGGACAGCCGGTCGTGCATTTCGAGATCATCGGACAGGACGGCGACAAGCTGAAGAGCTACTACTCCGAGCTGTTCGGCTGGGAGATCGACTCGGACAACCCGATGAACTACGGGATCATCCAGCGCGACGGCAACGTCAACGCGGACGGCGCCGGCATCGGCGGCGGCGTCTCGGGCGGGCCCGAGGGCTACGGCGGCCATGTCACCTTCTACGTCGAGGTCCCCGACCCGGAGGCCGCGCTCGCGCAGGCCGAGAGCCTCGGCGGCACCCGGATCTTCGGCCCCGACGAGGTCATGCCCGGGCTCGTGCTCGGCCAGTTCTCCGATCCCGAGGGGCACGTGATCGGCGTGGTCAAGACCGGCGCGTAGCGGCGGGCCCGCGGAAGCATGAGCCGGCATGTATCGCGGCGGTCGTGCTGGCGCTCGCGAACAGCATCAATAAAGGGATTGGGTTGAGCGCCCAGGCGCTCCTCGGTCGCGCGGATCGCCGGTCGTGTCGAATAGTGATCGGATATGGATCAGAAAGCGACACGACGAGCGGTGCGCCAGGGGGTCTTGCTGTTCACTCGCGGCACGGATCGTCGCGGACCGCAGAGCCGCCATGAGCGACGCCGCGCGCCGGCTACTCCACCGCACGCGCCACGGCCCGGACGAACGGGGCCGCGAGCGGCTCGGCGCGGCGCACGGCCTCGGCGATGAGCAGGCCGACGACGACGTCGGCGACGTAGTGCTCGCCGAGGTAGACGACGGCGAACGAGGCGGCCGCGACGTAGGTCCAGCCGACGGCGCCGTACAGCGCGCTGACCTCCGACAGGCCCATCGCCGTGATCGCGGCCGACGAGATGTGGTCGGACGGCATCGAGCCCCACGGATTGCCCTGCGTGGCGTTGTCCGTGGGCGGCTCGCGCCTGAGCAGGTCGTAGACGACGAGCCGCGCGACGCGCTCGATCTCGCCGCCCATCCGCCCCTCGTTCTCCGACGCGAACCACGGCGGCGCCTCGGGCGCGAGGAAGTAGAACGGGCACGTCAGGTGGTAGGCGGCGGACAGCCGCGCGCCGGCGCGCGGCACGTACTCCTGATGGCGCGCGAGCAGGTAGGCGAGCAGCAGCTGGGGCACGAACCACGACCCGTAGACGACCGTCACGAAGCGGTCGAACATCGTGACCTCGCCGCGCTTGCGCAGCGCGCGCTGCAGCCGCAGCCCGGGCGGCACGCCGAGCCCGACGACCGTGTCGAAGCGGATCGGCTCGTCGATCCACAGCCGGCGGCGCAGCTTCTGCGGATCGTCGTAGGGCAGCTCCCAGCCGAGCTTGAAGAGATGCATGTACGCGGCGGCGACGGCGGCGTAGCGCCGGCGCCCCTTCGGCACCGCGATCGCGCAGCCGAGCGGGGGCACGCAGCCCAGCGGGAGCGTCACGGCAGGGTGCATCCCGATCCGCTTGCGCGCCGCGATCGCGCCGACGGCGACCGGGACGGATGCCGCTGCGACCACGGTCCACCCGCGATGTGCGCGCACTTGGCGGTTGACGGCGTCCGCGGTGCCGTCGAGCAGGCGCTGCAGCGCCGGCAACCGGAGGCCGTCAGGCCCCCGCCGCCGGTATCTGGCAGGCCGGGTCGTTCGCATCACCGCAGCCTGCCACAGAACTCCTTCAGGCGAGCGCCTTCGAGGCGGCGTCGAGCACTCGTTCGGCCTTGAAGGGCTTCACGACGAAGTCCTTCGCGCCAGCTTTGATCGCCTCGAGGACCTTGCTCTCCTGGCCCAGCGCGGAGCACATGATGATCCGCGCGCGGGGGTCGATGGCGATGATCTCCTTGAGGGCGGTGAGGCCGTCCATCTCGGGCATCGTGATGTCGAGGGTCGTGAGCTCGGGCTGCAGCTCCCGATAGCGAGCGATCGCCTCGGCGCCATTTGCCGCCTCGCCGATCACCTCGTGTCCGCCCTCCATAAGGGCATCGCTGACGACCTTGCGCATGAAGGCCGCGTCGTCGACGACAAGCACTCGTGCCATGTCGATCAGTCTCCTTTCCGTGGGTCGGGTTCGAATTCCACCGTGTCGATGCGGACGGCCCACTCGTCGTCGTCGAGGGTCACGAGGCGGCCGGTGGCAAAGCGCCGGCCGTTGACATACAGGTCGATGGGGTCCTCGAGCTCGCGATCGAGCTCGACGACGGCGCCGGGCGCGAGCGCGACCGCGCGCCGGATCGTCATGTTCACGCGCCCGAGCTCCGCCGCGACGCGGACGGAGACGCCGCTGAGCAGGTCCGCGGGCAGCGCACCGACGTCAGCCGCTGTGGCGACCTCCGCCTCGAGGTCGTCGAGCGCACGCGTGATCCGCACGACGAACGCGTGCGGGACGAGCTGGACCAGCCGGCAGGAATGGCCGAGCAGTTCGATCGAGACCGAGACGACCGCGGTCGCGGAGTCCTTGCGCGCGAGCGCCTCGGCGGCCGTCGCGATGAGCCGCGTCTCGGGCGCCGCGATCTTGATCTCCTGACCGAGGACGGCGCTCGCCGCCGCCGCGGCCGCGGACATCATCTGGTTGGCGACCTCGCCCGCGGCGGACAGCTCGAGCTCGGTCAGCTCGGTGTCCTGCTCGGCGTCGGCGTCGGCATCGGCGGTGCCCTCGGCGTCGCCCTCGCCCCCGGCGTCGGCGGCGCCCTCGGCCTCGGCTTCGGCGTCGGGCGAAGCGGTGCCCATCATCGCCGCGGCGAGCGCGCGCACCGCGGGCAGCGGCATGAGGAAGAGGTTGCCGCCGGTCACGCCGTCGATGTAGGAGACGTCGGCCATGACCGCGGGCAGCGGGACGCCGGCGACCGGGTCGGCCTCCTCGTCCAGGACGACCGGCGGGTGCCTGATGACGGCGCCCGGGCAGTATGCCTCGAGCGCGCCGGCGACCGCCTCCGCGGTCGACTCGCCGATTCGCTGAAGGGCTTCCTCGGGTGTCATGCGTCCTCCTGTACAGGTCCGAGGACGCCGACCGCGCGGCGGCGTCCGTTGCGTCCGAGCTTCGCGCGGTGCAGCGCGATGGCATCGGCATAGAGCGTCACCGCGCCCTCCTCGGTGGTCCCGTCGAGGCGTAGGATGTCGTCGGGGCGCAGCGCGAGCACCTTCTCGAGCGCCATGTCGACCGAGCCGACCTCCGCGCGCAGCTGCACGACGACGTCGGCCATCGCCTCGCCGACGGCGGCGGCCGCGTCGGCCGCCATCTCGGCGTCGTGCTGCGTCGCGCCCGCGGTTCGCAGGACCGGCTCGATCGCACGGTGCGGGATCAGCAGCACCATCGTCGAGGATAGGGTGCCGAGCTTGAACTCGAACGTCATCGCGAGCGTCGGCTCGCTGAGCGGCGCGAGCTGCGCCGGCGCACGCTCGGTCTCGAGGTCGATCAGGGCGAACTGCAGGTCGGCGACATCGTTGAAGGAGATCGACAGCTCGTCGAGCAGCGTCTGGAAGATCCGCGAGACGAGCGCGCGATCGACGTCCGTCAGCGTTCGCTCCTCGGGCCGGTCCGTCGTCTGGCCGCCGAGCACGCGCTCGAGCAGCCCGAGCAGCAGCGTCAGCTCCGCCGTGACGAGGATCCGCCCGTCGATCGGGGCGACGTCGACGATCGCGGAAACCGACTGGCGCGGGATCTCGTCGAGCGCGTTGGCCCATGTGAGCTGCGCGGTGTCGATCAGCTCGACCGAGATCAGCGAGCGCAGCTCGGCCGACATCCGCGTCGACACGCTGCGACAGAAGGTCACGTGCGCGCGCTCGAGGCGGCGCTGCTGGTCGGTCGTGAACTTCGACGGCCGTGTGAAGTCGATCTTGCGCACGCGCCGGTGCCGGCTGACCGGCGCCTGGACGTCCGCCTCGGGCAGCTGGCCGTCCTTCGCCGCCGCGACGAGCGCGGCGACCTGGTCCTCCGACATCACGCCTGGTGCGTTCATGCCGTCACCTCCATGTGGCCGAGCAGCGCCGTCTCGGTGCCGCCGGTGACGCGCGTCGTCACGAGCGCGCGGTCGAGGTAGACGCGGATCGTGCGGCCGTCGTCGCCACCCGTGTCCGCGGCGACGATCGCGATGCCGGCGGCCTCGAGCGCCGTGCGGACGGCGGCCACGTTGCGCGCACCGACCCGCGTCCTGCCCTCGGCGTCGGCACCGAACATGTGCGCGCCGCCGACGATCACCGCGCTCAGGTCGCGGGCACCGAGCGCCGTGACCGCGCGCACCAGGGCGGGAACGCCGGAGTGGGCGAAGGTGCAGGGGGAGCGGCGCTCGGCGTCACCGGGGCCGGGCAGCAGGATGTGCGCGAGACCGGCGACGCGCGCGTCGGCGTCGACGAGCGCCAGGCCGATGCACGAGCCGAGGCCGATCGACACGAGCACGGCGGCGGGGTCCGCCGAGACGGCGAGCTCTCCCATATGGACGCTGATCTCCCGCATCGCAGGCCTAGCCGAGCCCGAGCTGCGTCAGCAGGTCGTCGACGCCCGCGGTCGACGGGATGAGCAGGAACGCCAGCGAGCGGGACCGGCCCTCGATGATGAGGGTCGAGTCGAGCAGGAGCGCGACGTCGCCGGAGCCCGCCGTCGCGGTCATCGCGAGGATCGCGCCCGTGATCGATCCGAGCCTGTCGACGACCTGCCTGGGCGGGCCGATCGCGAGGTTCAGCCCGGTCATCTCGGCGAGCGCGCCGAGGTAGGACGCACAGAGGATGTTGCAGACCTCGTCGAGCGCCGAGGCAGCGTACTCGCTGTCCGCGGGGAGGCCGAGCAGGCTGCAGAGCGTCGATGCCTCGGCCTCGGGGAAGAGCATGAGCGCGGTGGCGCTGAGGTCGCCGTCGATCGCGATCGCGACGCCGGTCACAGACGATCCCGGCGGGCCGGTGGCGTCGATTGCAGCGGTGATCGGGAGCGCGGACGCGGACGGCACCGTGACGTCGATCGGCGTGCCGAGCAGCAGCGACAGCGCCGTCGCGGCCGTCCCGGCACCGACGTTGGCGAGCTCGCGCAGCGCGTCGAGCTCGAGTTCGGTGTAGTTGGTTCTCACGGTTGGATCTCTCCTCTCAGGCCGCAAGCGCGTGCGGCGCCGCGATGGTCAGGGAATCGCAATCGACGACGAGGGCGATCTCGCCGTCGGCGAGCACGGCGCCGCCGGACAGCGCGCTGCACGCGCTCACGGCGCACGGCAGCGCCCGCACGACGAGCTCGCGCTGGCCGACCAGCCGCTCGCAGCCGAGCGCGATGTCGGCCTCGCCCGCGCGGACGACGACCGCGTGGTCCTGGCCGGGAAGGGGCGGGTGGCCGACGGCCTCGCCGAGGTCGCGGATCGGCAGGACGCGCTCGCCGAGCACGAGCATCCGCCGGCCGGCGACCGAGCGCTCCGGGTGGTCGGCGAGGCGAACGGTGCGCTGGACGCGCTCCAGCGGGATCGCGAACGGCAGCCCGCCCGACTGCACGAGCAGCGCGGACATGATCGCGAGCGTCAGCGGGAGGCGGATCTCGGCGGTCGTGCCGGCGCCTGGTACCGAGGTCAGCGTCGCCTCGCCGCCGAGGCCGCGGATCGTCGCGCGCACGGCATCCATCCCGACGCCGCGCCCCGACACGTCGCTCGTCGTCTCGGTGGTGCTGAAGCCCGCGGTGAAGAGCAGCTCGGCGGCGGCTGCCTGGTCGACCGCGGCGATCTGGTCGGCGCTGATCAGGCCGCGCTCGCACGCCTTGGCCGCGACGGCTGCGGCGTCGATCCCGCGACCGTCGTCGCGCACCGAGATGACGATGCTCGAACCGGCATGGCGGGCGGAGAGCTCGACCGTGCCGGTCGCGGGCTTGCCGGCCTCGACGCGCTCCGCGACGGTCTCCATGCCGTGGTCGAGCGCGTTGCGCACGAGGTGCACGAGCGGGTCGCCGAGCGCGTCGATGACGGTCCGGTCCAGCTCGGTCTCCTGACCGGACAGCACGAGCTCGACCTGCTTGTCGAGCTTCGACGACAGGTCGCGGACGAGGCGCGGAAACCGCAGGAAGACGGCTTCGACGGGGATCATCCTGACCTGCATGACCATCTCCTGCAGCGCCTTGGACGTGCGCGTGAGGTCCTGCATCGCGGCGGCGAGGCCCGGCACCCGGGCACCCTCGGCGAGCGCCTCGACGTGGGTGCGGTAGACGACGAGCTCGCCCATCGCGTGCATGAGCGCATCGAGGCGCTCGGAGTCGACGCGGACGGTGCTCGACCGCTTGCGCGGGCCAGGCCCCTCGACGACGGTCGGCGCGACGATCTGCACGACGTCGGCCTCACGCGGCTCGGCCACCTCGGTGACCTCCGGCAGACCGGCGACGTCGGTGACCGACGCGACCGCCTGCGCCACGACCGTCGTGGGCGCGTCGCTCGCCATCCAGGCGTCGATGCGCTGGCCCGAGAACTCCTCGACCGCGGCCTCGCTGGGCGTCGAATGCAGCAGCTCGCCGTGCGCTTCGAGCGCGTTGAGGACCATGAAGGCGCGCACGCCTGGCATCGGCGCGTCCGCCTCCAGCCGCACGCAGACGCGGAGCACGCGGCGGCCGGCAGCCTTGTCGAAGAGGTCCGGGGGTGGCTCGGAGCCACCCTGACGAGCGGCGGCCTGGGCGGGCGTGCGTGCCCGGATCAGGCCGTCGAGGCGAGTGATCAGCGGCTCGGACGCGAGCGCCTCCGCGCCGGTCGCGTCGATCGCCTCGACGGCTCCCGAAAGGGCATCCAGACAGGCGAACAGCACGTCGATGACCGGCCGGCCGAGGCCGCCGGTGCGCTGGCGCAGCAGCTCGAAGACATCCTCCATCTTGTGCGTCAGCGCCGCGATCTCCGAGAAGCCCATCGTCGCGCTCATGCCCTTCAGCGAGTGGGCGATGCGGAAGATCTCGTTGACCGTCTCGCGATCGCCGGGCTGCGCCTCGATGCGCAGGACGGCGAGGTTGAGGTGCTCGAGATGCTCGCGGGACTCGGCGAGGAACATCGGGAGGTAGGACTCGAGCTCCATCACGCGACCCTGCGGTAGACGAACGGGTGGGCGATCTCGAGGCCCAAGGCGGCCGGATCGCGGACGCGCTCGGTCGAGCCGACCATCAGGTAGCCGCCGAGCACGAGCGCCTTCGCGAGGCGCGCATGCAGCGCATCCCGTACCTCGGGCGTGAAGTAGATGACGGTGTTACGGCACAGGACGAGGTCGTAGACGCCGTGGCGGGCGCGCATCGCGAGCAGGTCCGCGACCTCGAAGCGACACAGCGCCGTGAGCTCGGCGTCGGCGTGCAGCAGCCCGTCGCGCTCGGCGAACCAGCGGCTGCGCTCGGCGCGGGGCACGTCGCGGGCGTCGGCGTCGCTGAAGATGCCGGCGCGCGCCGACTCGACCATGCGGCCGTCGATGTCGGTGCCGACGATCGCGGTGCGCACACCGGGCAGCACCCGCGCGCAGATGGCGGCGAGCGTGTAGGCCTCGGCGCCGTACGAGCAGCCCGCGCTCCACGCGTTGAAGCGCCGCCGGCCGGCGAACGCGGGCAGGATCCTGCTCTCGAGGAGCTTCCACTGCTCGGGGTTTCGCCACAGCTGCGAGACGTTGATCGTCATGCGGTCCAGGAACGACTCGAGCTCCTCCGGCGCGTCGGCGAGCATGCCGGCGTACTCGTCGAGGCGCGTGATGCCGCGGCGCTCTGCGAACGTGCGGACGCGGCGCTCCATCTGCCGGCGCTTGTACTGCGTGAGGTCGATCGCGCAGAGGTCGCGCACGGCGGCGCAGAAGGCGCCGTACTCGTCGGCGCGGAGGTCGGTCGTGGTCATGGCGCGCACGCCGCTGCGATCGCCTCGGGCAGCGCATCGAGCGCGAGCTCGGCGTCGGCGAGGTTGGCCTCGGACACCGCGCGCGGCATGCCGTAGACGCTGCAGGTCGACTCGGCCTCGACGAGGATCCGCCCGCCGGCGCGCCTGACGGCATGGGCGCCGTCGAGGCCGTCCTTGCCCATCCCGGTGAGCACGACGAGCAGCAGGCGGCGGCCGAAGTGGCGTGCCGCGTCGACGATCGTGAGGTCCGCACGGGGACGCAGGCCGCCGACCGGCGCCTCGTCCTCGCTGAGCGCGATCCGGCCGCCGGCGAGCACGTGCATGTGGCTTCCGCCGGGCGCGATCAGGACGTCGTCGCTGGCGACGAGGTCGCCGTCGCTCGCCTCGCGGACGCGCAGGACGCTGGTCCTGTCCAGCCGCGTGGCGAGCGCGGCGGTGAAGCCGGGCGGCATGTGCTGGACGATGAGCATGCCGGCGCCGAGCGGGCGGGGCAGCTTCGGCAGCAGCTCGCCGAGCGCCTTCGGGCCGCCGGTCGAGCAGGCGACGACGACGAGCGGCAGGCGGCCGCGCAGGGCTCGGTCGCCGTTGGCGCGGGCGGTCGCGGGCGCTGCCACGGTGGCCGCTGCCACCCGGCGGGGACGGCGCGAGGCGGAGGCCGCGGCGTGCGCCTTCGCGCCGACCTCGTTGAGGAAGGCGGTGGGCGACATGCCGATCTCGGGCTTGGCGACGAGGTCGAAGGCGTTCTGCGCGAGCGCATCCACGGCGCGCACGCCGTGCGCCGGCGAGAACGCCGAGACGACGACCACGACGGTCGGGAGGTCGATCCCGCGCAGCGCGCCGAGCACGCCCATGCCGTCGCGGCCGGGCATCTCGAGGTCGAGCATGAGGACGTCGGGCCGGTGGCGCTGGCACAGCGCGAGCGCCTCGTCGCCGTCGGCGGCCTCGCCGACGACGGTCAGGCCGGCCATCGCGAGCGCCTCGCGCAGGAGACGGCGCATGAAGGCCGAGTCGTCGGCGATGACGACCCGGGGCGGGGTTGAGGAGGCAGTGGCCACGTGAGGGACGCGGTATGTGCCGCGCTACGCGGCCCTGGCGAGCGCGTCGCCGCCGGTGGGTGCGGTCGCCGTGCTGCTCGCCAGCGCGTTGGTGGCCGCCGTGGCGGTCGGCTCGGCCGCGATGACGCCGGCCGGATCGAGCACGATGACGAGGCGGTCGCCGACCTTCGCGATCGCCTGGATGCATGCTGCGCCGGCGACCGGAACCTCGTCGAGGTGGTCGCTCGTGACCGTCAGGACCTCCTCGACGTCGCCGACGATGATCCCGGCGATGTCGTCGCCGCTCTCGGTGATGACGATCTTGCTGGCCGGAGCGGAGATGTCGAGGTTCAGGCGTGCCGCGAGGTCGTAGACCGGGACGATCTTGCCGCGCAGGCTGATGATGCCCCTGACCCAGGATGTCCGCGACGCGACGCCGCGAGGCTCGACGTAGCGGATGATCTCCTGGACGCTGGTGATCGGCAGCGCGTACTCCTCGTCGCCGAGGGAGAAGACGACGAGCTGCATGGTGGAGTCGTTTGGCATCGTGGTCGAAGATCCTTGGCCGAGGGGGCACCCGGGTAGTCGGCCAGGCTCAGGGCAGCTTGAGGGGAGCGGGCCGTGACGGCAGGGCCGTCAGGAATCGCGCATCCACGTGCGGATCTGCTGCGCGACCCGCTCGGGCTCGCGTGCAGCGAGATCCTCGACCTGCTGGCGGGCGGGGCTGTCGCTGCGCTCGGGCAGGGCGGCGGCGGTGCGCGGACGCTCGAGGTTGGCGAGCGTCGTCGGGGCTTCGATCTCACGCAGCCATTGCGGCTCGCGCATGAGCATCTCCCCCTCGCGGCGGCGCAGATGGCGCGCGCTGAAGAACAGGAAGGCCAGCAGGGCGAGGCCGGCGGCGGCGTACTTCGCGTAGCCGATCATGCCGCCCGGCGCGCCGGGGACGGCGGCCGTCGGGACCTTCGCGAAGGCGATCTGGCTGACGGCGAGCGTGTCGCCGCGCACGGGATCGATTCCCGCTGCGCTCGCGACGGCCTTCTGCAGCGCGGGGATCTCAGCCGCGGGCACCGACTTGTCGACGAGCAGCGCGACGTTGAGCTTGTTGACCGCGCCGGGCGCGACCTTCGTGCGCACGACGGTCTTGTTGACGCCGAACTGCGTCGTGCTCGACTTGCGGGTGTAGCCCTGGCCGGCGCCCGCGGCGCCTGCGGCGGCCTGCGAGTAGCCGGGGACGTTGCCGGTCGTGCCGCTCACGCCGCCGGCGCCGGCCGCGGGACCGGCGAGCTTCTCGTTCTCGATGGTCTCCTTCAGCGGCGTGCCCTTCTGCGCGTACTGCAGCTCGTCCTTCGTCGCCTGGTCGGCGTTGACGTCGGCGCTGACCTTGACCTCGGCCTTGCCGGGCCCGACGGTGCGCGTGAGCAGCGCCCCGAGACCGGCCTCGACCTGCGACTCGTAGCGCGCCTGCACGGTCTGCTTGGAGAGGCCCCCGCCGGCGCTGCCCTCGCCGCGCGGCCAGAGCAGCTCGCCCGTGCCGTCGGTGATCGAGACGTTGGAGGACTTCAGGCCCTTGACGCTGGAGGACACGAGCTGGGCGATGCCGCGCACGGCGCCGGGATCGATCGCGTCGGACGAGCCGGTCAGCAGCACGGCCGCCGTGGCCGGCGTCGAGGACTCCGAGAAGAGCTGGTCCTCCGAGAGGACGAGCCGCACCTGCACGCCGTTGACGCCCTGGACCTGGTCGATCGTCTTGGAGATCTGGCCCTCGAGCGCGCGCTGGTAGGTGACCTGCTGCTGGAAGTCGCTCGTGCCGATCTTCTGCTTGTCGAAGAGCTCGAAGCCGGGCTGCGAGGCGGAGCCGCCGCCGAGGCCCTTGCCGGCGAGCGCGATCCGCGCCTTCGCGGTCTGCGACTTCTCGACCGCGAGCCCGGTGCCGTTGTTGCGCAGCTCGTAGGCGATGCCCTCCTCGTCGAGCGCGGCCGTGACCTTGCCGGTGTCGGCGGGATCCATGCCGGTCGAGATGAGCGTGTAGCTCGGGCGGCCGGCGATCTGCATGCCGAAGAAGATGACGGCGACGAGCGCGAGCGCGCTGATGGCGAGGACGATGCGGCCACGCGGGGTGACATTTGCGAGAAGAGCTGGCATCGGTCCCCTGACCTAGATCTGCGTGTGGAAGATGTCCTGGATGGCGTCGACGGACTTCGTGCGGATCTGCGACGCGAGCTGCATCGTCAGGCGCGCGCGGTCGATCGCCATGACGACCTCCGTCGGGTCCGTCGCGGTGCCGGCAGCGAGTGCGCGGGCGCCCTCGGCGGCGTCGGTCTGCGTCTTCTCGAGCGCGCCGATCTGGTTGGCGAGCATGCCGCCGAAGTTGCCTGCGCCCTCGGTCCCGCCGGCGCCGCCGGGCGTGGTGGGGATGCCACCGTCGCCGAGCTCGACGGACCAGTCGCCGCCGCTGACGGCGAAGCTGGGATCGACCGGGATCGCCGGCATCAGCGCAGGAGGTCCAGCGTCTTGGTGAACATCGTCTTCGCGGTCTGCATGACCGTGACGTTCGCCTCGTAGCCGCGCGACGCGCTGATGAGGTCGACCATCTCGGTGACCGGCTGCACGTTGGGCATCGAGACGTACCCGCGCTTGTCGGCGTCGGGATGGCTGGGGTCGTAGACGAGCCGGTTGGGCGTCGCGTCCTGAGCGATCTGGGCGACCCTCACGCCGGACGTGCTCGCCTGGTTGATCGCGCCGTCGAGGGTCGAGCCGAAGGTCGGGCCGGCGGCCTCCTGGAGCACGACGACCTTGCGCCGGTAGGGCTGGCCGTCGGCGCCGCGGGTCGTCTGCGCGTTGGCGAGGTTCTCGGCCGTCACGTCCATCCGCAGGCGCTCTGCGGTCAGCCCGCTCGCGGCGGTGTCGATCGCGTCGAAGAGGCTCATCAGGCGACGCCCATCGCGGAGCGCAGGATGTCGGTGCGGCCCTTGGCGACCGAGAGGAGCGTCTCGTACTCGAGCGCGTTGGAGGCCATCGTCGCCGACTCGGCGTCGATGTCGACGCCGTTGCCGTCGAAGCGCATCGGGCCGGTTGCGTCCGTGGCCGATTCGAAGCTCGTCGCGCTGACCTCGGAAGGCGAGTTGGACTCGAGCGCGGCGCGCAGCGTCGTGTGGAAGTCGACGTCCTTGCGCTGGTAGCCGGGCGTGTTCGCGTTGGCGATGTTGCCGGCGATCGTCGCCTGGCGCATGCCGGCGCCGGAGATCGCGCGCTGCAGTCCGAGTTGTGTCGTATCGATGAGGTTCATGCGTGAGGTTTCAAGCGCTGCGGCCCTGCCGGACGGGTAGTCGGCGGGGGTGGGCGGTCCTTGAGCGGGTGCGCGGAGCCCGTGGGCTCGTGCGCTTGGGCGCGGGCGGGGCCGTGGGGGCTCGTGCGGGCACGGGTCGCTGGGGCGCGGGCGGAGCCGTGAGGCTCGTGCGGGCGCGGATCGCTGGGGAACGGCATCAATAAGGAGGAGGGGCCGGGGCCCTCGTGGCGCACACGCGCGGCGCTGCGATCGGGCGAGCGCGGCGCGGATGTGTTCGTATGGAACACATTCGCGCCAGCGTCCCGCGGCGCAAGGGCCCAGAGCCGGAGAGCCGTCGGGGGTTGCCCTGAAACGTCCATCCGTCGGACGCAAGCGTCGAACCCCCGGGGCGCTCACCGGGCAGACGCCGCCCGCGCCGAGCGCCACGAGGCCCAGGCCCCACCCCTTCATCGATGCTGTTCGCTAGCGCACCGCACCCAACCCAGCCGGCGAGACGAACCCGCCCGCCGCCACCGACAGGCTCAGCCCGCGAGATCCACCCGCGCGCCCGCCACCGGCGTCAGCGCCGCGCCGCCATAGCCGCGCACCGCCGTTCGTCCCTGCGAGAGCCCGGCCAGCTCGCGGCGCAGCTCGTCGCTGCCGCCGGCGAGCAGCGCGCTCGTGTAGCTCTGGATCTTCCCGGCCCGCTGGAGCGCGCCGGCAGCCGACGCAGGCGCCACCGCGGGCAGCCGCCCGAGGACATCGCGCCGCGCCGCGTCCAGGGCAGCAAGCTCCTCCCACGCGCCGGCGACGACGAGCGCGTGCTCGCGCTCGACGAGCGCCAGCAGCTCGTCGTAGACGTCCAGTGAGATCACGCCTCCGAGACGACGGCCGCGGCGATCGTGGCCCACGCCTCGCGCAGCTCGCGCAGCAGCCCGTCGACCTGCACGAGCTTCTCGGGGTCGCGCTCGGACAGTCCCTCGGCGAGATGCCGGCGACAGAAGACGTAGATGCCGCCCAGGCGGTCGGAGATCTCGCCGGCCTCCGGGTTCAGCGTGCACTGCAGCTCGTCGATGATCGCCGTCGCGCGGCCGAGCCGCTCGCCGGCCTCGGCGTGGCGCGCCTCGCGAACCGCTGCGATCGCCTGCAGGAGAAACCGGTGGCAGCCGTCGTAGAGCATGATGACGAGCTGCTCGGGCGGTGCGGTCAGGATCGCGCTCTCGCGGTACGAGGCGTGGGAGGTGGTCGCGTAGGCGTTCATGGTCCTCTCAAGGGGTCGGCGCGCCGGGGCGGCGGCGGGAGAAACGGTCCCTCCGGTCATCGGCCGCGAGCGGGCCGGATTGAGGCCGCGGGTCAGCGCAGCGACGCGAGCTGAGACGTCAGCTGCGCCTGCGCGGACTGGCTTGCGGCAAGCGCGGACTCCATCGCGGCGAACTTGGCGCGCAGCCGCTTTTCCTTGTCGGCGAGCCGCACGTCGGTCTGCGCGATCGAGTCGGCGAGGCGCTTGCGCTCCGCGGTGACGCCGCTGCGGGCCTCGGTGACGCGCGCGCCGGCGACCGGCGTGACGACGTCCGACACGCGCTGGCCGAGGCCGTTCAGCGCCGTGCGCAGCAGGGCGCGGTCGCCCGTCAGCGCCGCCGTCAGCTTCACGTCGTCGACCTTCAGCTTGCCGGCGACCGCGTCGGCGGAGAACGTCGCCGAGCCGGTCGTGGCACCGGTGGAGATGCCGAGCGCCGAGAGGTCGCCCATCTGCGAGCGCATCGAAGAGAGCACGCCGGTGAGCATCGTGTCGCCGGCGAAGATCCCCTTGGCCGCGTCCGCCGACGTCGTCGGGTCCTTGACGCGTGCCTCCGTGAGCTTGCCGCGGATGAAGTCGACCGCGCTGTTGTAGGCGCTGACGAACGCCGTGAGCTTGGACTTGACGCTGTCGGTGTCGGGCCCGGGATCGCTGACGGTGATGGAGACCGGGGACGTCGTCGTCGCCTTCAGCGTCACCTCGACGCCGAGGATCGCATCCGTGATGACGTTCGACGGCGACGTCTTCGAGACGCCGTCGACCTTGTAGGCGGCGTCCGAGCCGGCACGCGCGTAACTGGGGTCCTCGGCGAGCAGCGGTGACGCCGCCATGGTGAAGTCGCCGCTTGCGCCACCCGCGCGGCTCGTCAGGACGAGCTTGCCGCCGGCCACGACCGCGGACATCGGCGCGTCGGCGCGGTCGTTGATCGCCGCAGCGACCGTCGCGGCCGTGCTGTTCGGGTCCACGGCGAGCGAGAAGCCGCCGACCGTGATCGTCTGTGGGTCGGCGCTGGCGGTGTACGTGAAGGCATGCTGAGACGTCACGGCGAGCGCCGTGACCTCGAGCGAGCGCGTGCCGGGCGCGGCGCCTGCCGCGGCGAGCACGGAGATCCGCGCGGTGTCGCTCGAGGTGAGCCGCTGGACGTTGCTCCACAGCGTCGAGCTTTTCAGCGCGTTGGCGGCGTCGCGCACGGCGCCGAGCTTCGTGGCAAGGTCCTTGAGGCCGGTGTCGCGCGCCTCCGCCTTCGCGTCGGCGACCTGCAGGCGGGTCTTCGACTGGCCCTCGACCGCCATGAGCTGCGTGACGATCGAGTCGGTGTCGATCCCCGACGCCAGCCCGCTGAGCGAGATGGCGCTCATCGTGCGTCTCCGAACACGGGGGCGCCGGCCGCGATGTCGAGCACGCACGCCGGCGTGAGACGCGAGAGGGTGATCCCCTCGACGTCGCAGAGCAGCACCTCGACACGGGCGGCCGACGGCGCGAGCGCGAACTGCAGCTCGAGGCCCGATTCGTACAGCTGACGGGCGACCTCGCCTGCCACGCGCAATGCGAACAGCGCCTCCGCGGACGGGGCGCCGGCGGACTCTGCGTATCTCGTTTCGTCGTTCGCGAAGAACGACGGAGCGTCGATGTGCATCTGTTCCTCCTGGAATTGTCCAACGCCGGCTCTTCCATGAGCCGACGGTCCTGCGTGATCACCGTGGTCGGCCGCGGCGGCCGGACCTTGAGCCGCTCGGATGGGACTGGGGACCCCAGTGAACGCCTACCGCCGACGCGGGCCGCGCTACCCCGCGTCGGCGAGCTGGCGCTGGTACAGCGAGGTGAACAGGCGCCGGACCTCGACGATCTCCTCGCGCGGGCACAGGCGCCGCGCCAGCGCGCGTGTCGTGGTCTCCGCGAAGCGCTCGATCGCGAGATGGCGCTCGAGCAGCGAGGCGCCGCTGCGCTCGGCCGTCCGCATGAGCGCGCGGGTCGCCTCGTGCAGCATCTCGTAGTTCGCGGTCTCGGCCGCGAAGGCCAGCGCGCCGAGCCAGCGCTCGGCCGCCGCGAAGCCCTCCGCAGCGACGAAGAATCCCGTCCGCAGCTCGCCGTACAGGCCGCGCCAGCTCACCTCGGCGAGCTGGGCGCCGTGGCTCTCGATGAGCTGCGCGAGGCCCGGCAGCGCCCGCCGCGGCGGCTGCGCCGGCGCGATCGCGGACTGGCCGCGCTCGGCGAGCAGCCGGCGCACCTCCGACGGCGCGAAGCGGCGGTGGCCGCCCGTGGTGCGGGTGGCGCCGAGGCGCCCGTCGTTGGCCCAGCGGCGCGCGGTCGTCGTCGAGATGCCGAGCGCCTGCGCGGCCTGGCCGAGGCTGAGCATCACGACCGCGGACGACGCGGGCGGACCGGACGGCTCGGGTGGGCCGATCGCCGTCGCGTCGGCCCGCGGCGCCGGCCCGGCCGCGGTGCCCGCCGCCGGCTGCGACGCCGGCCGCGTCGTCTCGAGCAGGTCCGCCCACGCGCGTCCGGATCGCACGAGCTCCAGGGCCGCGTCCGGCGCGAGCGGTGCGACGAACAGCTCGCCCTGCGCGCAGTCCAGGCCCAGCAAGCGCAGCAGCCGCAGCTGCTCCTCGGTCTCGACCTTCGTCACGGTCATCGGCAGGCCCAGCGAGTGGCCCATGTCGATCATCGCCTCGACGAGGCGCGCGTCGCGCGAGCCCTGGCCGAGCTCGGTGAGAAACGACGAGTCGACCTTCAGCGCGTCGAACGGCAGCTGGCGGATCGCGGCCAGCGACGAGTAGCCGGTGCCGAAGCGATCCAGCGCGATCCCCACGCCGGCGGCGCGCAGGTCGTCGAGCTGGGCCATCGCGGCCTGCCCCTCGCCGGTGAACATCGTCTCGGCGATCTCGAGCACGAGCCTGTCGGGCGCGAGGCCGCTGCTGCGCAGCGCGCGCGACACGCTGCCCGCGAGCCCCGGCGCGGCGAAGTGGCGCGCCGAGACGTTGACGTGCATCGCCGGCACGGGGCGGGCGGGATCGTCGCCGCCGAGCACGCTCGCCCAGCGGGCCAGCTCGCGGCACGCGATCGACAGGATCTCGGCGCCGAGCGGCACGGCGAGGCCGGCCGCCTCCGCGGCGGGAAGGAACTGGGCGGGGGCGAGCAGGCCGTGGTCGGGGTGCTGCCAGCGCACGAACGCCTCGAGCGCGACGATCGTGCCCGCATGCAGGTCGAGGATCGGCTGGTAGTGCAGGCGCAGCTCGCCGTCGGCGAGCGCGCGGCGCAGGCCCTGCTCGGTCTCGGCGGCGTGGACGAGCCGGCGGCGCATCCCGCGCGTCGCGAGCTCGGCGCGGTCGCCGCCGCGCTCGCGCGAGCGGATCGCCGCGGCCGACGCCGTCCGCATGAGGTCCCCGACGCTGCCGACGCCGCGCTCGGTCAGCACGACGCCGATGCTCGCGGTCAGCGACAGCTCGCGCCCGCCGGCGAGCATCGGCTCGCGCAGCGCGATCCCGATCGTGTGCGCCAGGTCGAGCAGCTCGGCCTCGGAGCCGACGTCGGGCACGAGCACGCCGAAGTCGTCGCCGGACAGCCGCCCGGCGGTCGCCTCGGCGGGCAGCGTGCTCTGCAGGCGCGCGCCGGCGCCGACGAGCACCTCGTCGCCGGTGCGATGGCCGAAGCCGTCGTTGAGCTTCGAGAAGCCGTCGAGGTCGACGAGCAGCAGGCCGGTCTCGCCCTGGCCGCGGCGCGAGCGCTCGAGCGCCTGCTCGAGGCGGTCCTCGAACAGCGGCCGGTTGGACAGGCCGGTGAGCGGGTCGTGCAGCGCCAGCCGCGTGATCTCCTGGTCGGCGCGCCAGCGCGCGACGGCCGTGCCGACGACGTTGGCGATCCCCTGCGCGAAGACGAGGTCCTCGGCGCCGAGCGCCGCGGGGTCGGCGGTCGCGATCGCGAGCAGCCCGGTGACCGCGCTGCGGTCGCCCTGCAGCGTGACGCAGAGCACCGCGCGCATGCCCTCGACGAACGACAGGCCGGTCTGCGCGAGGTCGGCGAGCTCGGCGCCGCGCAGCAGCAGCGCGCCGTTGCCCGCGATCGTGCGGTGCAGCAGCTGCGCGTGCGCCTCGCCGGCGGGCTCGCCGTGCCCGGCGAGCGGGCCGAGGCCGATCGCCGCCTCGCGCTGCATGCTGCCGTCGCTCTCGACCTCGAGCGCGACGCCGCGGTCGACGGCGAGTCCCTCGACGAGCGTCGCCAGCGCGTGGGCGACGAGGGCGGGCGGGGCGATGCCCGTCAGCGCGGTCTGGCCGAGCGCGACGACGAGCGCCTGGCGCGCGATCCGGTCGTGGCGCTCGTCCTCGGCGCGCTTGCCGCCGGTCAGGTCGCGGACGAAGCCGGTGTAGATCGCGGTCGGGCCCGCCCCCGCCATCCGCGTGATCGCCAGCGCGACCGCGAACAGCGAGCCGTCGCGGCGCTGGGCCTCGCGCTCGAGGCGCCGCTCGAGGAGCCCGTCGTCGCCGTCGCGCAGGCGCTGCAGGCCGCGGCGGTGCGCCGCGCGATGGGCGGGCGGAACCATGAGCTGCGCCAGGTCGGCGCCGATGACGTCCTCGCGCACGTAGCCGAACATCCGCTCGGCGGCCGGGTTGAACTCGAGCACGAGGCCGCGCGCGTCGATCGAGACGATCGCGTCCAGCGAGGCGCGCAGGACCGCGTCATCGACGCGGACCGCGGGAATGACGAGATCCGAGGCCACTGGAACACTCGTCGGCGGGAATCTCGCGGGGCTTGAGTCCCGCTCACGCGAGCACGCGAGCACCCGTGCGCGACCGCGCGCGCGATCCCTGCCACGATCGTCAGGTGAAGCCCGGTCCGCCACCGCTCGCCGACGCCGCCGATCCGCTCGGCAAGCTCCAGCGCGGGCTCGGCTCGGGCTACCTCTGGGTGCTCGACGCCGACCGCGCGGTCGGCCATGCGCTGCTCATGCACTGCGTCTTCAACGACCCGCGCTGGGACCGCCAGCTCGACGACCGCGACGACTACCACGCGACGCTCGCGCTCGACGTGCAGCTGCACACCGGCGCGCTGGAGCTGTGGCTGCGCGACAGCGACGAGGACGACGCCGAGACGACGAACGACGTGCTCGGCATGCTCGGCCGGATGGCCGTCCGCGGCCACGCCGACGCGCGCCGCATCCTGCGCGAGTACGTCGCCTACGGCCACTTCTGGATGCGCGCGATCGAGCGAGCTCATCGGCGACTACGACGCCCTGCGCGCCACGACGCCCTGGCCCGAGGTCGTCGGCGGCCTGGACGCCGTGCTGCTCGGGCGCTTCGCGACCGACGACGAGCTGGCCGAGGCGCTCGCGGGCCTCGACCCGCGCGAGCGGCCGTGGACGATGTGGTCGGTCGCGAACCCGCGGATCGCGCGCGCGTTCGCGCTCGAGCGGCGCGGCGGCGGCGCAAGCGCGAGCGCGGCGGCCGGCGCGTCGGTCGCCGGGAGCCTCCAGGCGGCGCATGCCGCGCGAGCGCTCGACGGGCCAGCGCCCGCGCGAGATGAGCACCGCCGCGCTGCTGCAGATCGCCGAGGACTCGCGCTGGACGCAGATCGCCGACGAGCTCGCGACGCGCGCCGAGCCCGCCGACGTCGAGCTGCTGCTCGGCGCCGCGACCGACCCGGCCGTGCCGATGCGCCGCGCCGCGATCCTCGCGCTCGGCCGGCAGGGGCGCGCCGAGCTGCTCACGATCGCCGAGCAGGTCACCGGCCAGGCGCAGCGCGGCAAGCTGCAGGGCGCGATCGCGCTCGCGCTCGAGGCGATGCCGCTGTCGCAGACGCGCGCGCTCGCGCACGACTGGCTGGAGTCCGCCGACTGGGCGCGGCGGCGCAAGGCCGCGGGGATGCTCGCGACCTGGGCCGAGGACGAGGATCTCGAGCCCGCGCGGCGCGCGCTGTCGCGTGAGCTCGACGACGGCCTGCGACGGCGACGTCTACGTCGTCGGCTCGCTCGCCGAGGCGCTCGGGCGCTGCGGCGTGCACGGCCCGTTCGAGGAGCTGCAGCGCGCCTACGAGGAGATGCCGTACTCCTACGGGCGGCGCTACATCGTCGCCGCGCTGGCGGCGTCGGACCCGACGTTCGACGGCGACGTCGCCGTCGAGTGCCTGTGGGACTGCGAGGCCGAGACGCGCCGCCTGGCCGCCACGCACGTCGACCGCCGCGTGCGGCTCGCCTCGCAGCGCCTGGAGGAGCTTCGCGGCGACGAGGCCCAGGCGGCGTCGGTGCGCGCTGCCGCCGCCGAGCGCCTGGGCGCGTAGGCCGCCGGCGCCGGCAACCGCACGGTTACGCGCGCGCGGGAGCCCGCGGAGCACCGACTAAGCTGGGCGTGTGACCACCTTCGCCGACCTAGGACTTTCCGCCAGTACCCTCGAGGCGCTCGAGGACGTCGGCTACGAGAAGCCGAGCCCGATCCAGGAGCAGGCGATCCCGCCGATGCTCGAAGGCCGTGACGTCATCGGGCAGGCGCAGACGGGCTCCGGCAAGACCGCCGCCTTCGGCCTGCCGATCATCGAGTACATCGACCCGACCGAGCCCGAGGTGCAGGCGCTCATCCTGACGCCGACGCGCGAGCTGTGCATCCAGGTGACGCAGGCGATCCGCGCCTACGCGCAGCGCAAGGGCGCCGACGTCGTCGCCGTCTTCGGCGGCGCGCCGATCCGCACGCAGCAGGCGCAGCTGAAGGCCGGCGGCCACATCGTCGTCGGCACCGTCGGCCGCGTCCTGGACCTCATCGGCCGCCACTCGCTCGTGCTGGACTCCTGCCGCTTCGTCGTCCTCGACGAGGCCGACGAGATGCTCGACCTCGGCTTCCTCGAGGACGTCGAGAAGATCCTGCGCCTGACGCCCAACAGCCGCCAGACGGCGCTCTTCAGCGCGACGATGCCGCCGCCGATCCGCAAGCTCGCCGACAACTACCTCTACGACCCCGAGCACGTCAAGGTGCAGTCCGCGACGCTGACGGTCGACTCCGTCGAGCAGTTCCAGGTCGACGTGAAGACCGCCGACAAGGCCGACAAGCTCGTCGAGGTGCTCGAGGCCGAGCAGCCCGACCAGGCGATCGTCTTCGCGCGCACGAAGATCCGCACCGACCAGCTCTACAAGAAGATGCGCGACCGCGGCTTCAACGTGAAGGCGCTGCACGGCGACATGAGCCAGGGCGCCCGCGACGGCGTCATGCTCGGCTTCAAGGGCGGCCGCGTGCCGATCCTCGTCGCGACCGACGTCGCCGCCCGCGGGCTGGACATCTCGACGGTGACGCACGTCGTCAACTACGACGTGCCGCGCTCGCCCGACGTCTACGTGCACCGCATCGGCCGCACCGGCCGGGTCGGGCGCGCGGGCCGCGCGATCACGTTCGTCGAGCCGCGCCAGGAGAAGGAGCTCCTGGCGATCGAGCGCCACGTCGGCATCGCGATCTCCCCCTGGGAGGCGGGCGCGCACGTCGCGCCGGCGACGGTCACCGAGCGCCCGCGCCGCCACAGCAAGCCGCAGGTCACGCGCAACGGCGACGAGCAGTACGCGAAGCTCATCGTCGCCGGCGGGCGCGCGGCCGGGATCGAGGTCGCCGACCTCGTCAGCGCCGTCACCCACGCCGCCGACATCGACGGCGAGGCGGTGCGCGACGTCAAGGTGCTCGAGCACTTCGCGTTCATGTCGGTCCCCGCGACGGACGCGCAGCGGATCGCCGAGGCGGTCGACGGCGAGCGCGTCCGCGGGCGGCGGATCAGGGTCGAGCCCGCGAAGGTCTGAGCGTGGAACGCAACGTCCTCGGCGGCGCGCTGGAGCCCTGCGGCACCGACCCGATGACCGGCTTCTACCGCGACGGGTGCTGCAGCACGGGCCCCGAGGACCGCGGCAGCCACACGATCTGCGCGGTCGTCACGGAGGAGTTCCTCGATCACCAGCGCACGCATCGGCAACGACCTCAGCACGCCGATCCCGATGTACCGCTTCCCCGGGCTCGTGCCAGGCGACCGCTGGTGCGTCACCGCGGTGAACTGGCTGCGCGCGCACGAGGAGGGCGCGGCGGCCTACGTCGTGCTCGCCTCGACGCACGAGCGGGCGCTGGACATCGTGCCGCTCGAGGCGCTGCGCGAGCACGCCGTCGACGTCCCCGCCGACCCCGGGATGCTGGCCGACTAGACGTCGCGCCGTGAAATCGACCGTCTAGCGTCGCACCGGTTGTCGGCGCAACTCCGTGCGGCCAAGCGCGTTACCCTCTCGTGACGTGGCGTTGCTCCTGAAAGACCGCGAGGCGAGCCCCGAGGCCGCCCCCCCGCCGCCCGACGGTGCCGTCGCGGCCACAGCTCCCGACTACGCCTGCGAGGTCTGCGGCGGCGCGATGGAGCGTGGCCAGGACTGGTGCCTGGAATGCGGAACGGCCGCTCCCGGCCGCCTCGGCGCGCGCCCCGGCTGGCGCGCCGCGTTCACGGTCGTCGGCCTCACCACGGTGCTGCTGCTCTGCGCCGTCATCGCGGCCTACGCCGCGCTGACGAGCGACGCCGAGCGCTCCGCATCGGCGCCGGCCGCGGGCTCGGCCGACCCGATCCCGCCCACTGCTCAGGCCCCGGCCACCGCGCGACCCCCGACGACGCCGGGCGCCGTCGTCCAGCCGGGTGCGACCGGGCCGAACACGACGGCACCGGCCCCGGTACCGCCCGCGGGCGCGGGACGCCCGCTCATCCCGACGGCGCCGGCGCCAGGGGCGAAGCTGCCCGCCGGCCCTGCAGCGCCGCCCGCAGCGGCGCCGGGCAACGGCGCCGCCCTGCCCGGGTCCAAGGGCGCGCAGCCCAGCGCTCCGGCCGGTCCCGGCGCGACCGCACCGGCCGACGCCCGCCGCCGCGCCCGAGGTCATCGCCTTGGGCAAGGACGCCGCGAAGACGTACAACCAGCCCGCCCGCGCGGGCGCCGAGTTCGGCCCCGCCGCCAACGCGATCGACGACAAGCCCGGCAGCGTCTGGGACGTCGTCGTGCCGGCCGACGGCCAGCCGATCGCCGCCGGCCTCGTCATCGACCTCGGCAGGCCCTACGCGCTGCAGTCGCTGCGGCTCGCGACGCCGACCGACGGCTTCACCGTCCAGGTCTACGGCGCCAAGAGCGCCAAGGAGCTGCCCCAGGACGTCATCGACAAGCGCTGGATCCACCTCACCGACAGCAAGTCCACGCTGGACGACGACCCGATCAAGCTCAAGGGCAAGGGCGACGGCGCGAAGGTCCAGCTCGTGCTGCTGTACTTCACCGCGCCCGCCGATCCCACCGACCCGAAGGTCGCGATCGGCAACGTCACGCTGCGCGGCACGCCCGGCTGAGCCTGCCGCCGGAACGCGGCCGCAACGACGGCGGGCGCACTGACCGGGGCTCGCCGGTGGACGCGATCCTGATCGTCCACGGCGGCGCCGGACCGCGGCGGGCGAACGACGACACGCGCGCCGACACGGAGCTTCGCGGCGAGCTCGCGCGTGCGATCGCCGCCGGCTGGCATCACGCCGAGACCGATGCCGAGGCCGCCTGCGTGGCGGCCGTCTGCGTCCTCGCGGACAGCCCGCTCTTCAATGCCGGCACCGGCTCGGCGCTCGCGGCCGACGGCGGCGTGTGGTGCGACGCGACGCTGATGGGCGGGGATGGTCGTGCCGGCGCGGTCGCAGCCATCGCGGGCGTCCGCCATCCGATCCTCGCGGCGCAGGCGCTGGCGCACGCCGATCGCGGACCGCTGCTGTGGGCCGGTCGCTCCGCGCAGCTGGCCGCGCTGCACGGCCTCGAGCTGCGCGATCCCGAGCTCATGGTCACGGAGCGCCAGCGCCGCCGCCTGTCGGCTTATCGCTCGGGCCCCGGCGAGCAGCCGGCGGGCGGAACCGTGGGTGCCGTCTGCCTCGACGCCGCCGGCCGCCTGGCCGCCGCGACGAGCACCGGCGGCTTCTGCGGCAAGTCGCCCGCGCGCATCGGCGACTCCGCGATCTTCGGCGCCGGCACGTGGGCGCATCGGGACACCTGCGCGGTGTCGGCGAGCGGTGCCGGCGAGCCGTTTCTGCGCGTGCTCTTCGCGCACGAGGTCCACGCGCGCATGCGCTACGGCGGCGAGGATCTCACGGCGGCCGCCGGCGCGGCGCTTGCCGCCGTTGCCGCAGCCGGCGGCCTCGGCGGCGCGATCTGCGTCGATGCGCGGGGAGCGATCGCGATGCCCGTCAGCAGCGACGTCATGTACCGCGCGTGGCGGCGCGCAGGCCGGCCCACGTACATGGCTCTCGACGACTCCGAGGCGGGATCGGCCGCATGACCCCCACCGGACTGAAGCCTGCCGCCCTGCCGCCCCGCCTCGCCCGCCTGCGCTCCTGCCCGATGGAGACACTAAGCTGCCCGCCATGTCTGCAGCCGCAATGCGCACCACCGAGGGCGTCATCGTCTTCGAGCTCTTCGACGACGACGCGCCCGAGACGGTGGCGAACTTCAAGAAACTCGCGAGCGAGGGCTTCTACGACGGCCTGATCTTCCATCGCGTGATCAAGGACTTCATGATCCAGGGCGGGTGCCCGGCGGGGACCGGCACCGGTGATCCGGGCTACAAGTTCGACGACGAGATCAACGACCACAAGGTCGTCCGCGGCGCGCTGGCGATGGCGAACTCCGGGCCGAACACGAACGGCTCGCAGTTCTTCGTCGTGACGATCGACGCCGCCCCGTGGCTGGACGGCAAGCACACCGTCTTCGGTGAGGTCACCGACGGGATGGACGTCGTCGACCGGATCGAGGGCGCCCCGACGAAAGGCGCCGATCGTCCCGTCGAGCCGATCCACATCGCGTCCATCGAGTTCGGCGACTAGAAGCGCCGGCCGGCTTGGACTTCTTCCAAGCCATCGTCCTGGGGATCGTCCAGGGACTCACCGAGTTCCTGCCGATCTCCAGCAGCGGGCACCTGCGGATCGTGCCCGCCTTCGCGGGCTGGGACGACCCCGGCGCCGCCTTCACCGCCGTCATCCAGCTCGGGACGATGGCGGCCGTCGTCCTGTACTTCCGCGAGGACCTGCTGCGCATCGCGCGCGCGTGGCTGGCGGCGCTGCGCGACCCGTCGCGGCGCTCCGAGCTCGATGCGCGGCTGGGCTGGTACCTCATCCTCGGCACCGTCCCGATCGTCATCTTCGGCGTCGCGTTCAAGGACCAGATCGAGAACGGCGCCCGCGACCTGTACCTCATCGGCACGACGCTCATCGTCGCTCGGCCTGCTGCTGCTCGCCGCCGAGAAGGTCTCGCGCCGCGAGCGCGACCTGTCGAGCATCACCCGCCGCGACGCGGTCGTCATCGGCTTCGCGCAGGCGCTCGCGCTGATCCCCGGCGTCTCGCGCTCGGGCGCGACGATCAGCGCCGGCCTGTTCCTCGGGATGGACCGCGTCTCCGCGGCGCGCTTCTCGTTCCTGCTGTCGATCCCCGCGGTCGTGCTCAGCGGGCTCTACGAGCTCAAGGACGTCGTCAACGGCAGCGCCGAGGGCGCGGCCGGGCTCGGGCCGACGGCGGTCGCGACGGTGCTCGCGTTCATCTCCGGCTATCTGTCGATCGCGTTCCTGCTGAAGTTCCTGACGACGCACACGACGGGCGTGTTCGTCGCCTACCGGATCGTGCTCGGCGCGGCCGTCCTCGCGCTCGTCGCCACCGGCACGATTGCGTAACGTACGGTTGACAGGATGTCGAACCCCCGAGGAGCGATCTGACATGGCGAGCGTCGACACCACAGCCGCCCGGAGCACGAACGGCCAAGGCGGCGGGGCCCAGATCCCCGTCGAGAACCCTGCCACCGGCGAGGTCATCGGGCACGTCGCCGACCTCTCCGCCGAGCAGGTCGCCGAGCTGGCGCGCCTCGGCCGCGCCGCGCAGCCGGGCTGGCAGGCGATGGGCTTCCACGGTCGCGGGCGCGTCATCCGGCGCATGCAGAAGTGGGTCATGGACAACGCCGACCGGATCGTCGCGACGATCGTCGCCGAGACCGGCAAGACCTACGAGGACGCCTGGATGGCGGAGATCAACTACGCCGGCGGCGCGATCGACTTCTGGGTCAAGAACGCCGAGAAGTTCCTCGCCGACGAGTCGGTGAGCGCCAAGACGCTCGCGGTCAAGGGCAAGAAGATGGTCGTGCGCTACGAGCCGCTGGGCCTGATCGGCGTCATCGGCCCCTGGAACTACCCGCTGACGAACTCCTTCGGCGACTGCATCCCGGCGCTGCTGGCGGGCAACAGCGTGATCCTCAAGCCGTCGGAGATCACGCCGCTGACCTCGCTGCTGCTCGCCGAGGGCCTCGCCGAGAGCGGGCTGCCCGACGGCGTCTTCCAGGTCGCGACCGGCCGCGGAGCTACGGGCGCGTCGCTCGTCGACGTCGTCGACATGATCATGTTCACCGGCTCGACGGAGACAGGCAAGAAGGTCATGACGCAGGCCGCGCAGACGCTGACGCCGGTGGCGCTCGAGCTCGGCGGCAAGGACCCGATGATCGTGCTCTCCGACGCCGACCTCGAGCGGGCGGCGAACCTCGCCGTCTACTACTCGATGTTCAACGGCGGCCAGACGTGCATCTCGATCGAGCGCGTCTACGTCGAGGAGCCCGTCTACGACGAGTTCGTGCAGAAGGTCGTCGACAAGGTCGGCGTCCTGCGCCAGGGCGAGTCGACCGGCCCGGCGACCGTCGAGATCGGCGCGATGACCTTCCCCCGGCAGCTGCAGATCGTCGAGGAGCACGTGCGCGACGCCGTCGCCAAGGGCGCGCGCGCGCTGACCGGCGGCAGGCGCCGGCCCGGCGAGGGCCTGTTCTACGAGCCGACGGTGCTCGTCGACGTCGACCACACGATGAAGGCGATGACCGAGGAGACGTTCGGCCCGACGCTGCCGATCATGAAGGTCGCCGACGCCGAGGAGGCGCTGACGCTGGCCAACGACTCGCCGTACGGCCTCGGCGCCGCGGTCTTCAGCGGCGACCGCAAGCGCGGCGAGCAGCTCGCGCGGCGGATGCAGGCGGGCGCCGTCTGCGTCAACGACGCGCTGCTGAACTACGTCGCGGTCGAGCTGCCGATGGGCGGCTGGAAGGCCTCCGGGCTCGGCACGCGCCACGGCGCCGGCGGGATCAGGAAGTTCACCAAGCAGCAGTCGCTGTTCATCAGCCGCGTGCACCTCAAGAACGACGTCTACATGTTCCCGTACAGGCCGCGGGTCTCGAAGCTCCTCTTCCGCGGCCTGCGGCTGATCTACGGCGGCAAGCGCCGCTGATCTGAGCACCTGTGGACGTGGCCGGAGTTCGGCGGTTTCCCGGATGCCCGGCCGTGATCTGACGGTCGACGGTGATCCGGCGCGCGTGCCTCTGGCACGTGGCCGGGCGCCGGCGCCGTCAGGCGCGGATCGGGCGCCGGAACCCACGAACTGCGGACGCGTCCCTAGCAGGGCTCGATGGTCGCGATCGCCTTCGGGCTGGCTTCGTCTGCGCTGTGGGGGCTCGCCGACTACCTCGGCGGGCTGAAGAGCCGCACGTTCCCCGTGCCGGTCGTGCTGGCGATGATGTACCTGTCCTCGCTCGTGGTCATGCTCGTGTTCGTGGCGGCGCGCGGCGAGGGCGCCGCCGTCGTCCTCGCACGTGCTGGCGGCGCTCGGCGCCGGGCTCGTCGGGATCGCCGGCCTGTCGGCGTTCTACCGGGCGCTCGCGATCGGGACGATGAGCATCGTCGCGCCGATCGCCTCGACCGGCGTCGCGCTGCCGGTGATCGTCGGCCTGATCGGCGGCGACCGGCCCGGCCCCGCGCGCTCGGCGGGCCTCGCGCTCGCGGTCGTCGGCATCGTGCTCGCATCGCGCGAGGACGACGAGGGCACCGTCGACGCCGGCGCGCAGCGGCTGAGCATCGCGCTCGCGATCGTCGCCGGGCTCGGCTTCGGGTCGTACTTCGTGCTCGCCGAGTACGCCTCGAGCGGCGACGTCGCCTGGGCGCTCGTGCTCTCGCGCGTGTCGGGCTTTCCGATCATCGCGCTCGTCGCGCTGCTGGCGCTGCACCGCGGCGGCACGCGGCCGAGCCGTCGCGGCGCTTGCGACGCTCGCCGGGATCGGCCTGATCGACCTCGGCGCCAACTACTTCTACAACCACGCCTCGACGCTCGGCGAGCTGTCCAGCGTCGCGGTCGCGGCCTCGCTGTACCCCGTCATCACGGTGATGCTCGCGGCGCTGCTGCTCGGAGAGCGCGTGCAGGGCGTGCAGCGGGCCGGGGTGATCGTGGCGCTGACCGGGGTGGTGCTGATCGCCGCGGGCGGCTGAGGACGCCGGTCGCCGGCTCTGCCCCCGCGGCTGGCGCGATGGCGTTCCCGAGGGAGGCGGCGGAGCTCCGGGACGCCTGCGAACAGCATCGACGAAGGGGTGGGAGCGAGGCGCTTGAGGCGTGCCTTCGGAACGCTGCCTCCGCTCGGAGCGTGGCGCGTTTGTGTTCGCATCGAACACATCCGCGCCACGCTGGGCGTGATCGCCGGTGCGGCGCGACAGGGTGGCGTATTTGTGCTCGCATGGAACAGATTCGCGCCACGCTGGCGCGCCGCCCTCGCCACGGCGGTCGAACCCCCTCCGTCATCGATGCCGTCCCCAAGCGCGAGCGCCCACGCGAACGCAGCGGCTCTCACCGCCGCACCGACCCGCACCAGCCCTCACCACTTCCTGTCAGCCTTCGGGTGATGCCCGCGCTCGCCGCCGCCGCCGTTCAGATCGCGCCGCTGCAGCTCGCGCCGGCGCTCGCGTTCGGGCTCATGTACCACGTGCGTGCGCGGCGGCTCGCCGAGCAGGGCCGGCCGCTGCCGTCCTGGCGCCGGGCCTGCTTCTACAGCGGCCTCGCGCTGATCGCGGTCACGCTCGTGTCGCCGCTCGCCGGCCTGGACGGCGAGCTGTTCTGGGCGCACATGACCGAGCACCTCCTGCTCGCCGACATCGGCGCGCTGCTGCTCGTGCTCGGCTTCACCGGGCCGCTGCTGGCGCCGCTCCTGCGCACGAAGGCGCTCGGCTGGCTGCGCCACCTCGCCCACCCGGTGCCGGCCTACGGGCTCTGGGCCGCCGACCTGTTCTTCTGGCACCTCGCCGGCCCGCATGAGGCCGCGGTCCGCCACGACGTCGTGCATGCCGTGCAGCACATGTCGTTCGTCGGCTTCGGGATCAACATGTGGATGGCGCTGTTCGGCCCGCTGCCCAAGCCCGCCTGGTTTGGCAACTTCGCGAAGCTGCTCTACATCGTCGGCGTGCGGCTGACGTCGACGGTGCTGGCCAACATCTTCGTCTGGAGCAACGACGTGTTCTTCGACGTCTACGCGAAGGGCGAGCGGGCGCACGCGATCTCGCCGCACACCGATCAGGTCATCGCCGGGTCGATCATGATGGTCGAGGGATCGATCCTCACGCTGTGCCTCTTCTGCTGGCTGTTCATGCGCAGCGCGAGCGAGGGACAGGAGCGCCAGGAGCTGCTCGACCTCGCCGCGGCCGGCGGCGTCGCGCTCGACGAACGGCGTGCCGCGCGCGCCGTCTCCGCCGGGCGGGGAGGCGAGCTGCGACGGCGCATCGAGGAGGACGCCACGCGCTAACGTCCAGGGCATGTCCCTCATGAACAAGCTCACGCAGATCGCGAAGTCCGACAAGGGCAAGGAACTCATCGAGAAGGCCCAGGCCATCGCCAACGATCCCAAGACGCGCGAGAAGATCGAGGACGCGCGCGGGAAGATCGAGGGCCAGATCGACGCCGCGAAGCACAAGCTCGCCGAGAAGCGCGCCGAGAAGGAGGGCTCCGCGCCCGCCGCAGGCGCGCCCGAGACGGCGCCCCCGCCGGCCGGCCCGACGACGACGCCTCCAGCGCCGCCGCCGTCCTACGGCGGTGACGACGGCCCGAAGGCCGCCTAGCGAGAGTCCGCTAGCCCTCGGACGTCATCAGCTCGGCACGCTCGGCGAGGGCCAGGACGCCCTCGCCGAAGCCATGCAGCCACGGGTCGTCGGTGCTGCCCGCCAGCGCGCGGCGGTAGTTGCCCTCCATGAAGACGACCGCCTTCCACAGCGCGAGCGTGCGGTACCAGCGGATGTCGGTCACCGCGCGCCCGCTGCGCTCCTCGTAGCGCGCGACGAGCTGCTCGCGCGACGGGAAGCCCTCCCCGCGGGTCACGGGCGACAGCTCGAACATCCCCAGCGGCGGGTCGTCGCGCTGCACCCACAGCGCGCAGAGGTAGCCGACGTCGGCCAGCGGGTCGCCGATCGTCGCCATCTCCCAGTCGAACACCGCGGCGATCCGCGCCCGCCCGCCCGGCGCAGCGGGCGCGAGCATGACGTTGCCCAGGCGGTAGTCGCCGTGCACGATCGTCGGCGCCGGCGATCGCGGCAGGTGCTCGCGCAACCACGCGCCGACGCGCTCGACGGCAGCGATCTCGCGCGTGCGGTTGTGCTCCCAGAGGCCGCCGAAGCGGCGCAGCTGGCGCTCGAGGTAGTCCTCCGGCCGCTTGGAGAACCCCTCCAGCCCGCACGCGCGCCAGTCGACCGCGTGCACCTCGACGAGCGCATCGACGAGCTCCTCGCCGATCCGGCGCCGCTGCGGCGGCGTGTCCAGCGCCGCCGGCACGCTGCTCGTGACGACCTCGCCCGCGACGCGCTCCATGACGTAGAACGGCGCGCCGATCAGCGCCGGGTCGTCGCCGACGGCGAGCACGCGGGGCACGCGCGCGCCCGTCGGCTCGAGCGCGCGCAGCAGCCGCGCCTCGCGCAGCACGTCGTGCGCGCTGGGCGGCAGCGGCCCGCGCGGCGGCCGGCGCAGGACGAGCTCGCGCCCGCCGCAGCGCACGAGCAGCGTGACGTTCGAATGGCCGTCGCCGAGCGGCTCGACGGCGAGCCCGGCGTCCGCGTCCGGGCCGCCGTCCACGAGCCCGTGCTCGACGAGGAACGCCAGCAGCGGCTCGACGACGAGCAGCGGCGCGCGCTCGTTGGAGGCCGCCGCGGCGTGCGTGGCGACGATGTCGTCGGGGGCCAGCGGCGCGCTCATCGCGGCGCACGTTAGCCGGGGCGGCCGCAACCTTCTCCCGCTAGGTTGGTTGATTCTCCGATGCGCCGACTCGTCCCGCTCACCATCCTGCTCGTCCTCGCGCTCGCGCCCGCCGCGCACGCCTCACGGACGCAGTCGCTGACCTTCGAGGGGCCGAAGGACCTGCTCAACCCGGTCACGCGCACGGCAGCGCTCGCGGAGCTCGATTCGCTCGGCGTGCACTCGCTGCGCGTGATCGTCACGTGGTCGGCCGGTCGCCCCGGGCGCCAACCAGTCCACGGCCCCGCGCTTCGAGCCGACCGATCCCGACGCCTACGACTGGGGCGAGTACGAGCCGCTCATGGCAGCCGCGAAGACGCTCGGCTGGCCCGTCCTCATGACGATCTCGGGTCCGGTGCCGAAGTGGGCGACGGCGTCCAAGCTCGACAACCTCACGCGCCCGAGCCCGACGGCGTTCGCCGCGTTCGCCACCGCGGTCGGGCGCAAGTTCGGCGACCAGGTCGACACGTGGGCGATCTGGAACGAGCCCAACCAGCCGCAGTTCCTGCGCCCGCAGTACGCCGACGGCGGCCACGCCGAGTCGCCGGGGATCTACCGCAGCCTCTACCAGGCCGGCGTGCGCGGGCTGGCGAACGCCGGCCAGGGCGACGACACGATCCTCATCGGCGAGACGTCGCCGCGCGGCAACAGCAACGTCGTCGCGCCGCTGCGCTTCCTGCGCGGGATGCTCTGCCTCGACGCGCGCTACAAGAAGCGCCCGAAGTGCGGAGCCCTGGACGCCGACGGCTACGCCCACCACGCCTACACGACGCGTCAGGGCCCCTACTTCCGGCCGGCGCAGAAGGACGACGTGACGATCGGCGTGCTCTCGCGGCTGACCAGAGCGCTGGATCGCGCGAAGGCCGCCGGCGCGCTGAAGAAGCGGCTGCCGATCTACCTGACGGAGTTCGGCATCCAGTCCACGCCCGACACGCAGCAGGGCGTCTCGCTCGTCCAGCAGGTCCAGTACCGCGCGATCGCCGAGCGCATCGCCTGGTCGAACCCGCGCGTCGTCGCGTTCTCGCAGTACCTGCTGCGCGACAGCGATCCGACCGGCAACAAGCAGTACGGCGGCTTCGAGTCGGGCCTGCGCTTCGCCGACGGCAAGCCGAAGCCGTCGCTGCCGGCGTTCCGGCTCCCGCTCGCGGTCAAGCAGACGGGGTCGAAGGTGTCGATCTGGGGCCTCGTGCGGCCGGCGACCGGCGTCACGACGGCGACGATCACGTACGCCGACCGCGGCTCGTCGCGCTTCAAGGCGCTGCGCACCGTGACGACGGACTCGCACGGCTACTTCACGGTCAGCTCGAACTGGCGCAAGGGCCGGCGCTGGAACCTCACCTGGCAGGGCGCATCCGGCACGCCGGTCGCGTCCTACACCGGCAAGTAGCGCCGGCTCAGCGCCGGGCGATGAGCATGAACGTGTGCCCGAGCCAGCGCAGCCCGGGCGCCGAGCCGTGGCGATCCAGCGCGCCGACGGCGCGCTGCGCGCGCACCGGCAGCCGCCGCCAGGAGTAGCTGACGGCGTGCAGCTCGGGCGCCAGGCCGGCGTCGCGCGCGGCCGCCGCCAGGCGCCGCGGCGAGAGCGGGATGTCGTCGGGCGTGCCGTGCACGCGCACGCCGAGCCCGGCGCGGTTGGCGAGCGCCAGCGCGGCGCCGATCGGGTGGTAGAGGTTCGGCTCGATCGCGACGAGCGCGCCGCCGGGGCGCAGCAGCCGCCGCGCCTCCGCGAGGACGGGCTCCAGCGGACCGGCGTAGACGACGTGGTGCAGCACGAGGCGGTGCAGCACGACGTCGAACGACGCGTCGGGCAGCGCGTCGAGCCTGCCGGCGGCGCCCTGCAGTCCCTCGTCGGCCTCGCCCTGCGCGACGGCGTGACGCGGGCGCTCGGGGTCGAGGTCGGCGGCGACGAGCCGCCACGCCGGCTTGGGCAGCAGGTGGCGGCCCGGGTGCCAGCCGCAGCCGACCGACAGCGCGTCGCCGCCGCTGAGGCCGAGATGGCGATCGAGCAGCTCGCGCTCGCGCCGCTTGCCGCGCTCGTACTGCTCGTCGAGCGTCGCCGGATCGCTGAGCCGGTCGAGCAGGTTGTCGGGCGTGTAGGTCTCGCTCAGGCCATGGAGGCTACTTGGGAGCGTCGCGCTCCGCGATCGGATGGAAGGCGGCCGTTGGCGAACGTGGCGACGGTGGCCGAACCGCGCAGCACCGCTCCCTCCCAGCGGTATGTCTGCCTGAACGGCAGATCCGGACGTGCGGTGCGCGTGAGCTCCACGCGAATGCGGTCGTCGCGGCGCACGCGGATGGGCGTCGCGATCGGGAGGTAGCAATGCTTCCAGCTGTCGGAGCTCGTACGGGCGTCCCAGTCGTCGCAACCCGGATCGTCGCCGGAGATGTCCAGCGCGACGCTGGGCGACAGCGTGGCGATGAAGTAGCCCTTCAAGCCGGTCAGCAGGCCGCCGTCGTGGACGGTCCACGTCAGCGTCTCGCGGTACGTCGCGTCGTTCGGTTGGCCGAAGTCGTAGCGGCGGACGACGCGCGCCGCAGCGAGATGGCCCGACGCCGGCAGCACCGCGTCGTAGTAGACGTCGAACTGATCGCGCCCACCGCGCTGCCTGATCAGCGCGGGCCAGTCGCCGGCGTCGAGGTCTGCGACGGCGCATCTGCTCACGAGGTCGTGCGCTCGCGCGGCGGCGACGGGCACGAGGTAGCTCTCCACGCGCTGGGGGATCATCTGCCCGCCCGGGGCGAGGAACCGGCGGCGCGCGTCGTCGAGGATCTCGACCGCCCCCTCGTTGTCGGCGAGGTTGCCGAGCGTCTCGGAGATGATCACGTCGACGGTCTCGGGCAGGGTCACGTCGAGCGACAGGCCGTGCACGGGCCGGAAGGACGCAGCGTGGCCCGCGGCGCCGAGGCGCTCGGTGGTGGCCGCGAGCAGGTCCTCGTTCAGCTCGAGGCCGTAGACGCGATCGGCTCCATTCTCCAGCGCCCATTCGGCGAGGATTCCCGTGCCCGTGCCGAGGTCGAGCACGGTCATCCCCGGCTGGACGACCTCGTCGATCGCCGCACGGAACGCGCGCATCCTGACGCGGTCGCCGAGCAGCAGCTCGTGGAAGCCGTCGTCCCACTCCAGCAGGCGCTCGGAGGCGGCGAGCCAGACCTGCTCGAGCTCGTATGCGCCGTTCCCGGCCGGGGTCATGTGGACGGACATGGAAGCTCCTCGGTCTCCAGGACCCCGTCGCTCGGGCCCATGACGACGGCGCCGGTGACGAGGTCGAAGCTCGAGCGATGCAGCGGGCAGGTGATGCGCAGCTTCGCCGCGTTGACGTATCCGTAGAGCAGCAGGCCGTCGCGGTGCGGGCACGTGGCCGCGACGAGGAAGCAGCGGCCGGCCGCGTTCACCCGCACCTTGCCCTCGCCGGCCGGCTCGACGCGGGCGGCGGCATCGCGGCCCTTCACAGCGCCCGCGCCCGGTCGGTGGCGACCTCGAACGATGCTCCGAGCAGGCGGCGCAGCAGGGTCATCCCCACCCACAGCTTGGTGAAGTCGCAGCCGCCGGCGCGATCGAGCTCGTGCATCGCGACCTGCAGCTCCTGCTTGTGGAAGTCGTCGATGTGGATGTGCTCGCTGTAGTACAGGCCGTGCTCGATGCCGAGCCGGCGACACGCCGCGTCGAAGCATGAGAATCCCGTCGGGATGTACGCCTCGAGGTACGCGAGCGCGCCGAGGAAGTACTCGACGTCGGGAGCCCGGCTCGCCAGCCAGAAGAAGGCGTTGACGAAGGCGAGGGTCTCCGCGCTCACGGTCCGAAGATGGCTCGCGAGGTCCGTCGGGAGGTCCAGCTCGCGCAGCAGGTCCATGTAGAGCTCGCTGTGGGCGCGCTGCAGGTTCCCGCAGCCGAACTCGTCGATGAGCACGCGCATGACCGCCATCTGCGCCCTGATCGGCAGCCGCGGGATGGCCGGGAAGAAGTTCTGCGCCTCGGTCAGCCCGTCGACCGCGTACTCGGCCACGACCGCGCGGAACTGGTCGCGCGTGGCGTCGTGGGCGAGGAAGTCCGCGGCCGCGCGCCCCGCCTCGTCGTCTTCGGAGATCGACTCCTCGATGAGCTGCGCGACCTCCCGCACCGACGAGAGTCGCGGCGCGCGCGCGGTCTCCTCGGCGAGGATCGGCGCGAGCCACCGCGCTTCGATCGCCTCGATCTCGCCGTAGCGCTCGGCGCTGGGCACGCCGCGGTTGAGCTCGAAGAGGCGCTGCAGCGTCGCGCGCTCGGTATCCGTGGCGCTCATGAGCCGGCCTCGCCCGCGATGACGCTGGTGCGGATGACGCCCCGGCGCACCAGCTCGCGCTTGACGCCCTGCGTACCACGTGGGACCGTCCAGCCCGTACCGGCGCACCGCGTCCGCGACGGCGCTCGCGGACGGCGCGGAGGGCTCGCGCTGCGCGCTCGCGCACAGCGCGGGCTCGAGGTTCGCCAGCCCGACCGCGGAGCCGGCGAACGGCGCGGAGTCGGCCAGCAGCTGCTCGCAGCCCTGGAAGACCGGCACGCCGGTCGTCGCAGCGAGCTCGCGGCCGGTGTCGATGCGGCCGCTGGAGTCCTTGATCGCGGCGACGCCGCCGAGACCGCAGACCCTGCGAATGGTCTGGACGTTCATGGTCACCCCCGAGAGATCGGATTCGTTGTAGATGAGCATCGGCGTCGCCGTGGCGCGGCGCAGCGCGCTGAAGTGCGCGTAGGCGTCGTCCTGCGTCGCGTCGCGGCGAAACGGCGGTGCCACGGCGACGGCGTGGAGGCGCTCGGCGACCCCGGCGACGCGTTCGGCGATCCTCGCCGCGTCGGCGAGCAGCACGCCGGCGATGACCGGCAGGCCGCGCGCATGCTCGACGGTGGCCGCGAGCATGTCCGCCCACTGCCGCTCAGACAGCCGGGGACCCTCCCCGGTGCTCAGGCCCGGCAGCAGCCCGGCAGCGTGAGGTCGCACGCTTTCGACGAGCGCCGCGACGCAGGGGACCGAGACCTCCCCGGCCTCGGTCAGCGGCGTCACGAGCGGGACGAGCACGCCGCCGAGGGTCACAGCGTGCCTCGGTCGACGCGCAGGCGCAGCGACCGGGCGTAGAGCCCGGCGAGCGGCTCGGGGAACTCCGCGGCGGCCGTGGCCGCGGGGCGCCCCACCGGCAGCCCCGGACGGTCGTGCAGGCGCGGGCTGATCGTGACGAGGTGGCCACCGCGGTTGCAGGCCATCGCGACGGCCAGCGCCTCGTGCAGCGGCAGGCCCGCCAGGGTGCGATCGCGCAGGGCCAGCCCGAGGTCCGCGGCGTCGTAGGGGCGCCGCGTGACGGACATGGTGCTGTGCAGGACGTCCATGAACGGGTAGTAGGCGTCCTGGACGTCGCGGTCGTAGCCCCAGACGATGTCATCGCAGCGGCCGACCTGCTCCCAGCTCATCGCGACCCCGGCTTCGAAGCGCTCCGCCATGAAGGACACGCACGCGACGCGCGTGGGCTCGTCGCGCGCGTGCATCCCCATGAACACCGACGCGTCGATCAGCGGCGCGCTAGGCATATGCCTGCAGCGCCTCGCGCAGCTGCAGCATCGCGGAGGCGAACATCTGCGGTTCACGGGCCAGGGCGACGCGGACGTACCCCTCCCCGCGGCTCGGCGTGCTCCAGTAGAAGCCCGTGCCGGGGAGCACGGAGACGCCGACGTCCATGAGATCGCCGTGCAGTCGCGTCGCCCACAGCTTCGGGTGGTTGATCTGAAACCAGGCGACGCTGACGTCGACCGTCGGCGGCTGGTACTCGAGGATCGAGCCCGCGAGGATCGTGGTCGCGGCCTCGCGATTGGCCACCGACACCCTGCGCACGGAGGCGAGGTCATCGCCGATCGAGTCCTCGACGTACGCCCGCAGCAGCTGCAGCACGAACGGCGACACGTTGAGCAGCACGCTCGTGTGGATGTTGTAGACGTCGGCCCAGATGTCGTCGCTCGCCATGAGGATCGCGCACTTGGCGTCCTGCACCGGCCACGTCTTGCCCGTGTCCTCGATCGCCATGTAGGTGACCCCGGACTCCTCGAGCAGGGCGTACACGTCAAAGCGCTCGACCGCGGGATCCGCAAGCGCGAACGCTGCGAAGCAGAAGTCGAGCAGCAGGATCTTGTTGTGATCGCGGCAGAAGCGGACGACCTCCTCGAACCCTTCGCGACCGTGCTGCAGCAGGCTGAAACCCGTCGGGTTGTTCGGGTCGACGAGGAACAGTGCGTCCGTGCGCACGTGCTGCTCGAGGTTCTCGTAGATCGTGCTGGAGTCCTCGAAGCAGCGCTCGTCGATCGAGACGATCGGGACGCCCGCGTTGTCGAGGACGTCGTGGAGGTTGTCGAAGCACGGCTCGATGAGGGTCACCGAGAGCCGCCGCTGGCGGAGGTACATCCCGACGATCACCGTGGAGATCGAGGCGGCGTACGACAGGAGCGCCCGGTTCTTCTCCAGCGCCGTCGGCTGGCCGTGCAGGCGAAAGAACGCGTCGACGAACGCCTGCTCGCTCTCGATCTGCAGCGCGTCCTCGGCGCGATACCACAGCGCGGGAAGCGCCGCGACGATCTCGCGCTGCGTATGGGACTGGCGCTGGTGCGTGTGAGCGTCCGAGAGGTTGAAGGCCTTCGTCAGCCCAAGGATCTCGTGCTGCGTGAGATCCACCAGGCCGTGCGCGGCGCTTGCGGCGCGGGGCCTGGGCATCGTCGTACCTCGCTGAGTGTTAGGCGACACAGATCCTCCTGTAAAGGTTAGGGAGCGGCAGAACCCCTTGCCGTCCTCACCAACGTTCCCATATAAGGTGAGAACTCTGTGTGAAGGTACTCACAGTGCCGATGTGATATGTGAATCTCTTGTGTTGATTTCCTTCGGTCGGGTACGGGTCGTCGTTAAGGTACGAGTCGTCGCGCGCGTGGTGAACGCGCGTGGTGAACGAAAGGCCGGCGGGTGGCGCGACCCGCCGGCGAGATCGTGGGTCAGGCGCGGACCTCGCTCGGGGCCCCGGACTCGACCGGCAGGCCCGCCTCGGTCCAGTCCTGCTTGCCCTCGGCGTACTTGCGCACGTTCGCGTAGCCGAGCGACACCAGCTCGCTGGCGGCGATCTCGCAGTTGGCGCAGGCCGTGTTCGAGCAGTAGGTGACGATCGCCGCCTGCTTGTCGGGCAGCAGCTCCGCCGCCAGCTCGCGCACCTGTGTGTGCGGGATGTTGATGGCGCCCGGTAGGTGGGCGCTTTCGTAGTACATCGGGCCGAGGGTCTCGACCACGATCACGGTCCCCGCGTCGATCTCCCCGCGGAGCTCGTCACGGGTGATGAGCGCTGTCATGGAGCACGTCCTTGTCGTCGTGGATGGGTGAGTGGGTTGCCTGGGGTGAGTCGGTGCAGACGGTCAACAGAGGGCGCCCGCCGTCGCCGGCGAGGGCGCCGCGGCGACGAGCCTGGTCATCAGCGCGGCCAGGGCCGCGTCGGTGTCGGGGTCGCGCAGATCGCCGCACAGGGTGAACGCGGTGTCGCCCTGCCCGACGGCAAGCTCCTCGTCGAGCACCGCGGCACCGATCGCGGTGAGCACGCGGCGCAGGTCGGCCTGGGCCCAGACGGCGCCGAAGATCCCGCTGCTCGCGCCGATGACCGCAACCAGACGCCCGCGCAGCGGACTGGTCTGCAGCGGCCGGGAGATCCAGTCCAGGGCGTTCTTGAGCTGTCCCGGGAAGGAGCCGTTGTACTCCGGGGTGCTGATGAGCACCGCGTCGGCCAGCGCGATCTCTGCACGCAGCCGGTGCAGCGCCGGACCGGCCGGAAGCGCCTCGCGATCCTCGTCGAACGGCGGGATCCCGGCCAGCTCGTCGTACACGCGCAGCCTCGTCCCGGTCGGCAGCTTGGCGGCCGCTGCCAGGAGCAGGCGTGTGTTGGCGGACTGGCGGCGCAGGCTGCCCGAGATGCCCAGGATCAGCATCGTCAGTCGCCGACGAGCTCCAGGTGGACGGTCAGCGTGACGTCGGTGCCGAGGGCATCGCCGCCCTTGGGCAGCGCCGCGTTCCACGTCATGCCGTAATCGCGGCGGTCGACGATCGTCGTCAGCTCGATCGCGGCCCGCATGTTTGCGTACGGATCCTCGACGGGAGCCGACCACGTGCCGGTCGCGACGACCGAGTGCGTGACGTTGCGGATCGTCAGCCGGCCCTCGACGGTGATGGTGCCGTCCGCATTCGGATGGGCGGGATCTGACTCGAAGGCGATGGCGGGGTGATGCTCGACGTCGAAGAAGTCCGCACCGAGGACGTGGTTGCGGAAATCGACCGGGGAGACGATCGAGATGCTGCCGGCCTGCGCGGCGCCGGTCAGCTCGAGCGCCCCGTCGTCGAGGACCGCGACCGAGCCCTCGATCTGCGCGAACGAGCCGCGGAAGGTCGAGACGCCCATGTGGCGCACAGCGAAGGCCACGGACGAGTGGTCGGGGTCGACTGAGTAGGTGCCGGTGAACGGACTGACGGTCGTGCTGGTGGACATACAGGGGCTCCTCTGTCGAGGTGGTCGCGTCGGCGTCACTGCATCCTGCGATCCGCGCGCCCCGCTGTCCAAGACCGGTTCGGTGTGAAGTCATACGAGCCTGGCCGGGCATTGCCCACCGCTATGCTCGATGTCCCGTGGCCCCGGAACTGCGCCAGATGCGCTACTTCGTCGCCGTCGCAGAGGAGCTGAACTTCACACGGGCCGCCGAACGGCTGCACATGGCGCAGCCGCCGTTGAGTGCGGCGATTCGCCAGCTGGAGGAGCAGCTCGGCGTGGCGCTGTTCGAGCGCACGACGCGCCAGGTCGAGCTGACACCCGCTGGAACGCTGCTCCTGGAGAAGGCACACGCGCTGCTGGCCCATGCCGACGAGGTCTTCTCCTCCGTCCGCGACATGGAGCGCGAGCCGATCGGGAAGCTGCGATTGGGCGTCACGCCGACGGCGCGCTTCGGCTTGGCCGCGGAGCTCTTCGCCGCGTGCGCGACACAGGCGGCCGGGGTGATGCTCTACCCACGCGAGGACACGACCGGCGTTCTGCTGCGCGAGCTTCGCGCAGGCCGGCTGGACCTCGTCCTCGCGTTCTGCGCGCCGCCCGACGACACGCTCGCGCGGGAGCGGCTGCGTGACGAGCCCGCCGTGCTCCACGTCGGTACGAGCCATCCGCTCGCCGCGCGAACCAGCGTCGCGCTCGAGGAGTTGCGCGACGAGCGGCTCATCGTCGCGGGCAGTCCCGATTCGTCCGGATACACGGCGATGATCACGCAGCTCTGCCGGGCGGCGGGCTTCGAGCCCAACACCGCCCCCGACCCGTATCCCGACCTGGGGCTCCGAGCCATCCGCGACGGTCTCGGCGTGGTCGTCTACGTCAGGACTGCGTTCGCCTCGAAGCTCGAGGGCTCGGCGTTCGTCCCGATCGAGCCTCAGATCACGATGCCGTTCGACCTCCTCTGGCGAGGCGCAACGAACAGCGGCGCGCTCGATGCGACGCTCGGCGTCGCGCGGCGCCTGCGCGACCGCGAGGACTGGCTCGTCGCGACATCAGGATGAGCAGCAGCACGATCGGCGACGCTGCCGATCGCGCGGACAGATCAAGCGGCCCCGGGTCGCCGTAGGCTGGCGCTGATGTCGCGCTGGTCGGCTGAGAACGTCTACGGCACCGCCAAGCAGGGCCTGCGCTCGCGCGCGGCCGCGCTGGCCTCGGCGCGCGCGCGCCGCATCCGCCACGAGCGGCTCTTCGCGCTGACCGGCGCGACCGCGCAGACACGCATCCTCGATCTCGGCTGCGGTCGCCTGGGCTTGCGCCGCCACGCGCCCGAGCTCGACATCACGGGCGTCGACCGCGTGCCGCGGCCCGAGTACCCCGGCCCGTTCGTGCAGGCCGACGTGCTCGGCGGGCTGCCGTTCGCCGACGGCGAGTTCGACCTCGCCTACTGCTCGAGCGTCATCGAGCACATCGCGCCCGGCGAGCGCGCGGCGTTCGCGGCCGAGCTGCGCCGCGTCGCGCGCGGCTGGTACGTCCAGACGCCGGCGTTCTCGTTTCCGATCGAGCCGCACGCGCTGCTGCCGTTCGCGCACTGGCTGCCGGTCCCCGTCCGCCGGCCGTACTGGCGGCTCGGCGTGGCCGGCGACTGGGAGGAGATCGCGCTGCTGCGCCGCGCCGAGATGACCGCGCTGTTCGGCGCGCCGGTGGCCGAGCGCGCCGGGCCGCTCGTGAAGAGCTGGATCAGCGTGCGACCGGTGTGAAAGCAGTGTTAATGACAGCCGCCCACGTGACCTCCCGGGGATGACAAACGCCCTAGATTCCCGTCCATGGCACAACAGCTCTGGTTTCTGCGACACGGCGAGGCGGAGCCGCACGACGTACGCCCCGACGTCGACCGCCGCCTCACCGAGCGCGGCGAGGAGCAGTCGCGCGCCGCGGGCCGGGCGCTCGCCGCGCTCGAGATCACGTTCCAGCTCGTCCTGACGAGCCCGCGGATACGCTCGCTCGACACCGCGAGGCTGGCGTGCGAGGAGCTCGGTTGCGACATGGTGATCGACGAATCGCTGTCCAGCGGCTTCACGGTCGAAGACGCGCTCGAGCTCGCGGCGGCCGCGGGTGAGTACAAGCGCGTGCTGTTCGTCGGTCACAACCCGGACTTCGAGCAGGTCGTCCACGACCTCACCGGCGGCGACGTCGACATGAAGAAGGGCGGCGTGGCGGGCGTGCGGATGCGCGGCCGCCGGCGCGGCGAGCTGCTCGTGCTGCTGCGCCCGCGGGAGATCAGCCTCATCGCGAAGGCCGCCTGACGCCCCGCGGCTTCAGAGGAGCTTCGCCGTCGCCCGCGCGGCGATCAGGAGCGGGTCGTAGACGCCGCTGAACGGGGGCGCGTAGGACAGGTCGAGCAACGCGAGCTCCTGCACGGGCAGCCGCGTCCAGACGGCGACCGCGAGCACGTCGATCCGCTTCGCCGCGCCCTCGACGCCGACGATCTGCCCGCCGAGCAGGCGCCCGCTGCCGGGCTCGGCGACGAGCTTGACCCAGATCGGCCCGGCGCCCGGGTAGTAGCCCGCGCGCGTGCGGTCCTTGATCGTCGCGCTGACGACCTCGATCCCCGCGTCCGCCGCCTCGCGCTCGCCGATGCCCGTGCGCGCGACCTCGTAGCGGCAGATCTTCGACATCGCCGTGCCGATCACGCCCGGGAAGCGCGCGTCGCCGCCGGTTGCGTTGACGCCGGCGATGCGGCCCTGCTTGTTGGCGTGCGTGCCGAGCTGGATGTTCACGGCTCGGTCGAGCACGCGGTGGTGGCTCTCGGCGCAGTCGCCGGCGGCGAAGACACCGTCGTGGCCGGGACAGCGCTGATGGTCGTCGGCGCGCAGCGCGCCGCTGGCGCCGACCTCCAGGCCCGCCGCGGCCGCGAGCTCGACGGCGGGCCGTGCGCCGGTGCCGACGACGACGTGATCGGCGTCGATGGACTCGTCGGCCGTGCGCACCGCCACAGGCGCGCCCGCCTCGTCGAGGACGATCTCCTCGACGGTCGCGCCGACCACGACGCGCACGCCGTGCCCCTCGGCGGCGTCCTGCACGTGGCCGGCCATGTCGGCGTCGAGCGTCGCCATGACCTGCGACGCCTGCTCGATCATCGTCACGCGCAGGCCGCGATCGACGAGCGCCTCGGCCATCTCAAGGCCGATGTAGCCCGCGCCGATGACGACCGCGCTGCGCCCGCCACGCTCGAGCGCCGCGCGCAGCCGCTCGCCCGCATCGACGGTCCGCGCCGGCTCGATCGCCTCCGCGCCGGGGATCGGAGGCGGCACGGCCTCGGCCCCGGTCGCCACGACGAGCTGGTCGAAGGGCTCCTCGGACTCCTCGCCGGCGGCGTCGCGCACGGTCAGCCGGCGCGCGCCGAGGTCGATCGCGACCACCTCGCAGCGCGTGCGCACGTCGATGCCGCTCGCGCGATGCTGCTCGGGGCTGCGGCTGATCAGGCGGTCGGCCTCGTCGACGAGCCCGCCGACGTAGTACGGGATCCCGCACGCCGAGTACGACGTGTACGGGCCGCGCTCGAAGGCGACGATCTCGATGTCGGGGTCGCGGCGGCGCGCGATGCTCGCCGCGCTCATGCCCGCCGCATCGCCACCGACGATCGCCAGTCGCTCCCTGCCCATGGCGGGAAGCGTACGGGTGGGGGTGGGCCGGGCGGGCTGGCATGTGCGGCTGGTCCGCGGTGGTCGTGTCGCCTTCTGATCCATATCCGATCACAAGACGACACGACCGTCCGTGTGGGCGCGCCGAGCGCCACGAGGACCAGGCCCGCACTCCTTCATCGATGCAGTTCACCTGCGCCCCGCGCCGCCCGCAACCACGACGCCGCCGCAAACGCCCGGCCGACCCCCCAGACCCGTCTACGCTTGACATCGTGCCCGAGCTGCCCGAGGTCGAGATCACCGCGCGGCGCCTGGACGCCGCGCTGCGCGGCGTCACGATCGAGTCCGCGCTCGCGCCGGGGATCAACGCGCTGAAGACCTTCGACCCGCCGCTGTCGGCGCTCGAGGGACGCGCGATCGCGTCGGTCGGGCGGCGCGGCAAGCAGTTCGTCGTCGAGGTCACCGGCGACCTCGCGCTGCTGATCCACCTCATGAGCGCCGGCCGCCTGCAGCTCTACGACAAGCGCGCCGGCCCGCGCGACCGCACGTCGCGCCTGCTGCTGCGCCTCGAGGGCGGCCGCGAGCTGCGCCTGCGCGAGTTCGGCACGAAGCAGGCCGCCTGGGTCAAGCTGCTCGCCTCCGACGCGGTCGACGACGACGAGCTGATCGCGACGCTCGGCCCCGAGGCCTGGCCGCAGCCGCCCGAGGACATGCAGGCGCTGCTGCGCGCCCCGCGCCCGCTGCACACGATGCTGCGCGACCAGCGCGTCATCGCCGGCATCGGGCGCTCGTGGGTCGACGAGATCCTCTGGACCGCCCGCCTCTCGCCGTTCAAGCGCGGCGACGATCTCTCAGAGGACGAGGCGACGGCGCTGCGCGAGGCGATCGGGACCGTCCTCGACGGGGCGATCGAGCACTACGAGCGCGTCATCGCGCTGCCGATCCCCGACAAGCTGCCGCTGCCGCTGCAGGTCCACCGCAAGGGCGGCGAGCCGTGCCCGCGCTGCGGCGCGACGATCGAGCAGGTCCACTACGAGGACTACGTCATGTGCTACTGCCCGGCCGAGCAGACGCAGGGCAAGGTGCTCAAGGACCGCCGCCTGTCGCGGCTGCTGAAGTAGCGCGCCGCGCCGCCCGGCGCGCGAGCGCCGCGATCGACCGGCTAACGGACCCCGTGCAGCGGGTTGGGGATGTCGATGTACGTGTCGTCCTCGTGCAGGCGCGTGCGCATGTTCGCCTTGCAGGGCCAGGTCGCGTCGGTGAGCAGCCGCTCCAGCAGCGTCGCCGCGCTGCCGCCGCGATCGCGCTCGCGCTCGAGCAGCGCCTTGAGGTCGGCGAGCAGCTCGATCTCCTCGATCGCCCCGGCGACGCCGAGCGCGTTGACCACGGCGAGCGCGTTGTCGAGGAACGGGCCCTCGCCGAGCCCCGCCCCGCCGACGGGGATGTCGTCGTGCGCCGCCTGGCCGACGAGCGACGCGCTGCGCGTCGCGCAGGACGCTGCGCACCGGCCAGCCGTCCTCGAGCTCGAGCAGCGTGCCCTGCTGGTCGGTCCGGATCGACAGGCCCGGCTCGGCGTAGAGGCGCAGCAGCGGGACGACCGCGACCTCGGCGTAGCGCGCGAACCACTCGCGCGCGACGTCCGCCGGCGGGCGGCCGCTTTCGTCGGCGAGCCGCGCGACGATCTGCGCGAGGCGGCTGTGACCGCCGAACGGGTGATCCTGCACGAGCACCTCGAGCGCGCTGACGTCCGCGTCGGAGCCCGTCCGCCAGCGGTTCTCGCGCAGCTGCACCGACAGGCCGCCCAGCGGCGCGCCGTCGACGTGCACCGCGAGGTAGGCGGGATCCTGCAGCAGCGTCACCTGCGGCGCGGACGCGGCGACCGCGGCGCCGGTCTCGCCGTCGAGCCCGCGCGCGACGTCGACCGCCCGCTGCAGCTCCTGCGGCGTGGCGATGCGCATGTCGTCCGTCTGCTGGACGTGGAGCGAGAGCCTGAGCTGCCACGGCCAGCCGGCGTTGTAGACGGTGCCCAGCGCGGCCGTCGGCGCGACCTCGCTGCCGAGCGCGCCGAGGTCGACGATGCGGCCGTCGTCGAGCAGCGCCGCGAACGCCTGCTGCGCGCGCAGATGCTCGAGCTCCCAGGGATGGACCGGCAGCAGCACGCGCGGCCCGAGGTCCGCCAGCGCCGCGTCGAGCGCGGCGCCGTCGACGGCCGGGTCCTCGCGCAGGAGCTGCTCGGTGAGCTCGGGCGCGGGCGTGCCGGTCGCGCTGTCGTGCTCGACGAGCGCGGGATCGACGGCCAGCCAGTGCAGCGCGAAGCGCGCCTGCGCCTCGGGCGCGTAGGCGGCGACCTGCGCAGGGTCGAGCTCCCAGCTGCTCTTGGCGGTCGGGTGCGCCATGTGGCCGAGCAGCCCGGCCTGCTCGCTGTCGATGAAGCCCAGCGGAGCGGCGCTCCAGAGGCGATCGACGTCCTCCCCGCGCGCGTCGAGGAACGCGCCCACGGTGGCGATGCTCTGCCGGATCCGCGACAGCAGGAACGTCGGATCGGGCCCGCGCGTGCCTGGCGCGGAGATGTCGTCGTCGTAAACGGAGACCGTCGCGCCGAGCTCGTCGGCGAGCATGCCCATGAGCGTGTCGACCGAGACGACCCACGGCTTGCCGCCCGCCATCGCGACGTACACGGGGGTGCGAAAGCGGTGGCGGTGCGTGGGCGAGAGATGGCGCACGCCGGCGAGGACGGCCGTGCGCTCGTCCGGGAAGGGGAGCACCGCGACGAACTCGTCGCCCTCCTGCGCGAACTCGGGGACGCTCGAAGCGGGGACCGGGCGCCACTCGCCACCTTCACGCGTGTAGCAGTTCAGCAGCGCCTCGGTGGCCGCGCTGACGGCGGCCAGGTAGCCGCGCGTCTGCGGCGTCGCCTCGCGGGGGCTCGCGGGGATCGGGCCGGTGTCGTCGGAGATGTCCATGTTCATCCTCATACCTGGGATGCGGTGCGCTGATGCACCGCGCTTGCGCGGTCGATGCTACGCAAGTGCCATCATCCGACCCATGATCGGCCCAGGCGCCTCAGCACCCGACTTCGAGCTGCCCGACCAGGACGGCGATCCCGTCCGCCTGTCGGCGCTTCGCGGACGCACCGTCGTCCTGTACTTCTATCCCAAGGCCGACACGCCCGGCTGCACGACGCAGGCCTGCTCGATCCGCGATCGCGCGGCCGAGTACTCGGCCGCGGGGGTCAAGGTCATCGGCGTCTCGCCGGACCCCGTCGCGAAGGTCAAGAAGTTCCACGACAAGCGCGACCTGAACTTCACGCTGCTGGCCGACGCCGACCACGCCGTCTGCGAGCTCTACGGCGTGTGGGTGCAGAAGTCGATGTACGGCAAGACCTACATGGGCGCCCAGCGCGCGACGTTCATCATCGACGCCGCGGGCTGCATCGTGCACGTCATCCCCAAGGCTTCGCCGAAGACGCACGACGACGAGGTCCTGAAGGTGCTCGCCGAGCTGCGGTCCGCCGCGTAGCGCGGCGAGGTCGGCGCCACGCCCCTGCGATGGCCTCGTACTCGGTCAACGAACACGCCGTGGCGCGCGCCCGCGAGCGCATCGACGCGCGCCAGTACGTGCTCGACAGCGACTGGGGCGCCGTCCAACCGCGCGCGGCCGAGGAGAACGCGTTCCTGGCGTCCCACTCGTGGGAGGAGTACGCCGACTGGCATCTCGGTCTCACCGACGGCGCCAACGAGCACACGAAGGCGCGGTACGCGTTCGTCTACGGCGACCTTCGCCGCGTCCATCGGACCGCCTTGATCGCGTGCGTATACCGCGCCGCCGAATGGCGCCACAAGGACATCGAGCTCGCGGCCCACGAGCTGCTGCAGCACCTCGACAGGACGAGTGCGTAGCCCGCTCGGCTGCCCTACCGGGCGCCGGGCTAGAGGTCCTGCCGGCTCGGGCACATCCGCCGCAGCGCGCACGCCGCGCACGCCGGCCGCTGCGCGTGGCACGTCCGGCGCCCGTGGCGCAGCATGTTCACGTGCAGCTCGAGCTCGGCGCCCTCCGGCGTCAGCTCCAGCATCGCGTCGTGCAGCTCGTCGAACGAGGCCTTCGGGCGCAGCAGCCCCAGGCGCGTGGCGACGCGCGAGACGTGCGTGTCGACCGGCACGTCGCGCAGCCCGTAGGAGAACAGCAGCACGCACGCCGCGGTCTTGCGCCCGACGCCCGGCAGCGCGCAGAGGTACGCCTGCGACTCGGCGACCGGCGCGTCGCGCATCCACTCGAGGTCCAGCGGATCGCCGATCGCCCGCAGGATCGCCTGGATGCGCGCGGACTTCACCTTCGAGATGCCGCCGGGGCGGATCGCCTCCTCGATCTCCTCCACCGGCGCGTCGCGGACGGCCTCCCACGTCGGGAAGCGCTCGCGCAGGCGCAGGAACGCGACGTCGCGGTTGCGGTCGTTCGTCGACTGCGACAGCACGGTGAGCACGAGCTCGGCGAGCGGATCGCCGTGCGGCTCGGCGGCCGGGACCCCGTAGACCTCCGCCAGCCGCTCGCGGATGCGCGCCACGCGCGCGCGGCTGGGCCGCCGCCAGCCGGCGCGGGCCGCGCGGGCCGTCGTCACTCCAGCGCGCCCCAGCGCTCGCAGGCGCGGGCGGCCTCCGCGGCGGCCTCGGGCAGCGTTGCGGCAAGCGCCGACGGGTAGTAGTCGGTCTGGCCCAGGCCGGCGATCATGACGCCGAGGAACGCGTCGCCGGCGCCGATCGTGCTGCGCACCCGTACGGGCCGCGCGCTCGCGTCCAGGCGCATCCCCTTCGCCCGCAGGATCGCCCCGCCGACGCCGCGCGTGACGATGACGTGCTGCGCGCCCGCCGCCAGCAGCGACGCGGCGGCCGCCTCGGGATCGGTCTCGCCGGTGATCAGCCGCGCCTCGGCCTGGTTGCACTTCACGAGGAACGCGCCCGGCACGCAGGCCCCGGCCATCGTCCCGGCCCGGCCGGGGTTCCCGCGCCAGCGGTGCATGCGCAGGTTGGGATCGAAGACGACCGGGCGCTCGAGCTCGAGCGCGCGCTCGCGGGCGGCCATGGTCAGCTGCGCCTCGGCGGGGCCGGCGAGCGTGTTGGACGTGAAGAACAGCGCGTCGGTCGCCTCGACCGCGTCGAGCAGCCGGTCGCCGACCGCTTCGACGGTGGCGCCGACGCCGTCGCCGTAGAGCTGCCAGGCGGGCTCGCCGCGCTCGTCGATCGTGACGAAGGCGGTCGCGGTGGCGTGGCCTTCGGCGAGCCCGAACCAGCGCAGGTCGACGCCCGTGGCGGCGAGCCGGCCGTGCAGCCAGGCACCCCACGGGTCGTCGCCCGCACCCCCCGCGAGCGACACGGCGGCGCCGTGGCGGGCGGCCGTGGAGGCGACGTTCGCGGTCACGCCGCCCGGCGACGGCACGAACGCGTCGGCCTCGTCGAGCGAGGCGACGGGATGACGGCAGATGAGGTCGACGATGGCTTCGCCGAAGCAGAGGGTTCGCACGCGCGTGAGGCTATCTTCCGCGCCGTGCCGTCGCTGACTGAGCAGACCATTGCGCTGGATGACCAGCCGGTCTTCGTGCGCCGCGCGGGCGACGACGACGTGCCGATCCTCTATCTGCACGGGATTCCGACCAGCTCGTTCGACTGGCTGTCGCCGCTGGCGCTCGGTGGCGGCATCGCGGTCGACCTGCCGGGCTTCGGCCGCAGCGGCAAGCGCGGCGACCTCGACTACTCGCTCGCCGGGCACGTGCGCTTCCTCGACCGGCTGCTGAACGCTGCTCGAGCTCGACCGCGTGCGGCTGTGCATGCACGACTGGGGCGCGGCCGTCGGGCTCGCCTGGGCGAGCGAGCAGCCCGAGCGCGTCGAGCGGCTCGTCGTGATCGACGGCGTGCCGCTCCTGCAGGGCTTTCGCTGGCGCGGGCCGGCGCGGCTCGTGCGGACGCCGCTCGTGGGCCCGATCGCGGTCGGGGCGGCGACGAAGACGATCCTGCGCCGCGTCTCGCGGCGCGCGTCGGCGGGGCCGGGGCCGATGCCCGAGTCGTTCGTCGCGAGCGTCGCCGAGGCCTTCGACCTCGGAACCGAGCGCGCGACGCTCGCGCTGCTGCGCAGCGCGTCGCCCGAGGTGCTCGCGCAGGCGGGCGCGAAGCTCGGCGCCGTCACCGCTCCGGCGCTCGTCCTGTGGGGCGAGCAGGACCCGTACATCCCGGTGCGCTTCGGCGCGGGCTACGCGGCGACGCTCGGCGACGCGACGCTCGAGGTCGTCGAGGACGCGGGCCACTGGCCCTGGATCGACCGGCCCGAGCTGAGCACGCGGATCGTCGAGCACCTGTCGCACTGACGAACTGCAAGGGTTGGCGCGTGCGCCGCCGACTCGTCAGCCCGTGGGTCGTCGCGGCGCTCGGCGCCGCCGTCTACCTGCTCGTCGCGCCGCCGAGCGCCGACCTCGCCGCGCAGGAGTACCGCGCCGACCTCGGCCTCGTCATCTGGAACAACGGCTGGTTCGCGGGCCACCACACGCCGGGCTACAGCGTCCTCTTCCCGCCGCTCGCCGGCGTGCTCGGCGTGCGCCTCGACGGGCGCGCTCGCGGCGGTCGCGGCGGCCGCGCTGTTCGCGCCGCTCGCGCGGCGGCACTGGGCTTCGCGGCCGCGGGCGGGCGCGGCGGCGGCGCTGTGGTTCGCCGCCGGCACGATCGCCGTGCTGCTGACGGGCCGGATCACGTTCCTGCTCGGCGTCGCGGTCGGCGCCGGCGCGCTGCTGGCGCTGGCGCACGAGCGCCGCGCCGTCGCCCTCGGCCTCGCCGCCCTGACGACGCTCGCGAGCCCGGTCGCCGGGCTGTTCGTGGCGCTCGCGGCGGCCGCCTGGGCGCTCGCGCAGCGCCGGCTCGCCTACGGCGCGGCCGTCGCGGCGGCGGCGCTCGCGCCGATCGCGATCACGCTCGTGCTCTTCCCGCAGGGCGGCAGCGAGCCGTTCGTCGCGTCCGCGTTCTGGCCCGCGCTCGCGGGAACCCTGCTCGTCGCGGCCCTGCTGCCGGCGCGCGAGCGCACGCTGCGGATCGCCGCGCTGCTGTATGCGCTCATGCTCGTGGCGGCGTTCGCGGTCGCGACGCCGCTGGGCGGCAACGCGAGCCGGCTCGGCGCGCTCGCCGCCGGGCCCGTCGCGCTCGGCGCGCTCATGGGGAGGCGCAGCCCCGCGCTGCTCGCCGCGCTCGCGCTGGCGCTGGCCTACTGGCCGCTGTATCCCGCCGTGCGCGACGTCGCGCGTGCCTCCGGCGACCCGTCGCTGCAGGCCGCCTACCACGCGCCGCTCGTGCGCTTCCTGCAGTCGCGACCGCGCCAGGGCGGCTTCCGCGTCGAGATCCCGTTCACGGAGAACCACTGGGAGGCGCGCCACGTCGCGGGCGGGGGGGATGGCATCGCGCTCGCGCGTGGCTGGGAGCGCCAGCTCGACCGCCGCTTCGGAGCGCTCTTCTACGACGGGCGCCTGGACGCCGCGCGCTACCGCGCCTGGCTCGACGAGCGCGCCGTCGCCTACGTCGCCGTGCCCGACGTGACGCTCGACGACGCCGGGCGCGACGAGGCGCGGCTCGTCGATGCGGGCCTGCCCTACCTGCGCGAGGTCTGGCACAACGCGCACTGGCGCGTCTTCGCGGTCGCCCGTCCCACGCCCCTCGCCGACGGCGCGCGAGCGACCCTGAGCGCCGGCGCGATCACGCTGCACGCCGCGCGCGCCGGCGCGGTCCTCGTCCGCGTGCACCACACGCGCTGGTGGCGCGTGACCGCCGGCCGGGCCTGCGTCTTCGCCGCGTCCGGCGGGATGACGCGCGTCGAGGTGCGCCGGCCCGGCACCGTGCGCCTCCAGGCGCGCCTGACGGGCTCCTCCTGCCGGTGACATCCGGGAAACACCGTCACAGCCGGGCGCGGATACGGTGGCGCCCCGGATGCCCGGTGCACGCCCCGCCCCCTGGCTGATCGCGGCGGCGCTCGCCCTCGCCTGGCTCGCGCTCGCCCCGCCGACGCCCGATCTCGCCGCGCAGGTCTACCGCGCGGGGCTCTTTCGCAGCGACGGCTTCACGCTCTTCAACGCCAACTGGTACGGCGGTCACCACACGCCCGCGTACTCGATCCTCTTCCCGCCGCTCGGGGCGCTGCTCGGCGTGCGCGTCGTGGGCGTGCTGGCGGCAGTCGCCTCGGCCGTGCTCTTCGAGCGCATCGCGCGGCGCCACTTCGGCGACAACGCCCGCTGGGGCGCGCTGTGGTTCGGCGCGGGGACGGTCGCCGACCTGCTGATCGGCCGCCTGACGTTCGCCGTCGGCGTCGCGTTCGCGCTGGCGGCGGTCTACGCGCTGCAGCGCGACCACCGTCGCAGCGGCCTCGGGCTCGGCGTCTGCTGCACGCTCGCCAGCCCCGTCGCGGGGCTGTTCCTGGCGCTCGCGGGCGTCGCGCACGCGGTCGCGGTGCGCGAGCGCCTCGGGCTGTGGCTGGCCGCGGCCGCGATGGTCCCCGCCGTCGCGCTCGCGGTCCTCTTCCCGGAGGGAGGAAGCCAGCCGTACTCGGCCGAGACGCTGCTGTCGATCGTGCTGTGCTGCGCGCTGCTGCTGTGGCTGCTGCCCGCCCGCGAGCGCGCGCTGCGCACGGCGGCGCTGCTCTACCTCGGCGCCGGGCTGCTGGCGTTCGCGATCGCGACGCCGATGGGCGGCAACGCGAGCCGCCTCGGCGTCGCGTTCGCCGGGCCGCTGCTGCTCTGCGCGGCGCGCTCGTCGTGGCCGCAGCGGCGGCTCGTGCTCGCCGCGCTCGTGCCGCTGTTCGTCTGGCAGTGGTGGGCGCCCGTGCGCGAGACGGTCAAGGGCGCCGTCGACCCGTCCGGGCAGGCGTCGTACTTCGCGCCGATGCTGCGCTTCATCGACCAGCGCGCGGAGGCCGCGGTCCGCGTCGAGGTGCCGTTCACGCGCCTGCACTGGGAATCGGTCTACGTCGCGCGCGACGTGCCGCTCGCGCGCGGCTGGGTGACGCAGCTCGACGTGAAGTACAACCCGCTCTTTCGCACCGACGCGGCCGCGCGCCTGAGCCCCGAGCGCTACCGCCGCTGGCTCGATCGCGAGGGCGTGCGCTACGTCGCGCTGCCGGACGTCGCGCTTGACCCGACCGGCCGCGCCGAGGGCGCGCTCATCCGCCGCGGCCTGCCGTATCTGCGCGCGGTCTACCGCGACCGCCACTGGGCGATCTACGAGGTGCTCGGCACGCCGGGGCTGTCCGACGGCGTCGGACGCCTGACGAAGGTCGCGCCGCAGTCCTTCGACGTGCGCGTGCGGCGGCCCGGCTTCACGCTCGTGCGGGTCCGATTCACGCCGTACTGGCGCATTGCGCGCGGCCGCGGCTGCGTCATGCGCAGCGCCGGCGGCTGGACGCTCGTGTACGCCCTCAGCACGGGGCCGCTGCGGGTCGACGCGGCATTTGACCCGCGCCGGCTGATCACGCGCAACGCCCGCTGCACGGCCGCACCACAAACCGGCGGGACACAGCTGTGATCTTTCGTAACATGATCCGGTTCCCATGTCCGCCCGCCTCCACACGTTCCAGGCGCGCCTCCTGCCGCACGGCCCGCTGGACGTCGTGCGCCAGGTCGTGCTGTTCATGGCCGCCTACCAGCTATACCGCATCACGCGCGGGCTGGCGAACGACCCCGGGTCGGCGACGACGGCGTTCTCCAACGCGCGCCACCTCATCCACGTCGAGCAGGCGCTCAACATCTTCGTCGAGCCCTCTTTGCAGGCATTTGCGTCCGGACAGGCCTGGCTGCTGGACGGCGCCGCGTGGATGTACATCAACGCGCAGACCTCGATCACGCTCGGGGCGCTGGCCTGGCTGTACCTCTTCCGCAACGAGAGCTTCTACTTTGTACGCAACATGTTCCTCGTCGCGTTCGGCGTCGCGCTCATCGGCTACGCCCTCTTCCCGACCGCGCCGCCGCGCTTCTTTCCCGAGTGGGGCTTCTTCGACGCCGTCTCGGACTTCACGGGGGTGCCGCAGGACAGCGTGACGATCAACGAGCTCTTCAACCCCTACGCTGCGGTGCCCTCGATGCACGTCGGCTTCGCGCTCATGATCAGCGTCCCGCTCGCCCGGCTCGTACGCTGGCGGCCGCTGAAGGTCTTCTGGGCGCTGTATCCGCTGCTCGTCGTGTTCGTCATCGTCGTGACCGCCAACCACTTCATCGCCGACGCCGTCCTCGGCGCCGTCGCCGCGGGCATCGGAGCGCTCGCCGCGCGGGCGCTGGCACGAGCGCGGCCCGACGCGTGGAAGTTCGAGCCCGCGCGACCGGCCGAGGCGACGGCGGCGCCTTGATGCCGGCCGACATTCGAACGCCTCCGCCGCCGACCGAGCCCGGCCCCCGCGAACGTCCGCGGCGCTCGCGTCAGCGGCCGGGCGCCAACCGCCTGGAGCTGCTGCGCGACCGGCTGATCGCCTCGCGCCTGACGCCGAACCAGATCTCGATGGCGGGCTTCACGCTGAACGTCATCGCGGCCGTGCTCGTCTGGCAGCACGAGTTCTTCATCGGCGGCGTCGTGTTCATCATCGGCTCGATCTGCGACACGCTCGACGGCGGCTACTCGCGCATGTCGGGCAAGGGCACGCCGTTCGGTGCCTTCCTGGACTCGACGCTGGACCGGATCGTCGAGGGCATCGTGCTGACCGCGGTCGCCACGACGTTCACCGAGCAGGGCGACGAGCTCGCCGTCGCGGCGGTCGTCGTCGCGGTGATGTCGTCGCTCGTCGTGTCCTACACCCGCGCTCGCGCCGAGGCGCTCGGCGTCGAGTGCAAGGTCGGCATCGCCGATCGCCTCGTGCGCGTCATCATCCTGTCGGCCGGCCTCGTGTTCGCGGACATCGGTCTGCTCGAGCCGTCGGTCTACGTGCTCGCCGCGCTTTCGACCGTCACGGTCGTGCAGCGCATCCTCCACGTCCGCAGCGCGCTCACGCAGCCGCCGCCGGCCGTGTAACGAGCCATCCCGCGCGGGGTGTAAGACCCGCGAACGCATAGACGAAAAGGAACGAACCTGACATGACTCCCAGCAACGGCCACGGCAACGGCGCCGCCGCCCCCAACGGCGCCGCGCGCTACCAGCAGGACAAGGTGCGCGTCGCGATCGTCGGCGTCGGCAACTGCGCATCGGCCTTCGTCCAGGGCGTCGAGTACTACAAGAACGCCGACCCGAACGAGGACGTGCCCGGCCTCATGCACGTCGACCTCGGCGGCTACCACATCTCCGACATCGAGTTCACGGCCGCCTTCGACATCGAGCAAGGAGAAGGTCGGCAAGGACCTCGGCGAGGCGATCTCGGCCGGCCAGAACAACACGATCACGTTCGCCGAGGTGCCCAAGAAGCTCGGCGTCCAGGTCCACCGCGGCATGACGCACGACGGCCTCGGCAAGTACCTCAAGGAGAAGATCGAGAAGGCCCCCGGCGAGACCGCCGACATCGTGTCGATCCTTCAGGACACCCACACCGACGTCGTCGTCTCCTACCTGCCGGTGGGCTCCGAGCAGGCCACGAAGTGGTACGTCGAGCAGGTCCTCGAGGCCGGCTGCGGCTTCGTGAACTGCATCCCCGTCTTCATCGCCCGCGAGGACTACTGGAACAAGCGCTTCAAGAAGGCCGGCCTGCCGATCGTCGGCGACGACATCAAGTCGCAGGTCGGCGCGACGATCGTCCACCGCTCGCTCGCGCGGCTGTTCCACGACCGCGGCGTCAAGCTCATGCGCACGTCGCAGCTCAACGTCGGCGGCAACATGGACTTCTACAACATGCTCGAGCGCGAGCGCCTGGAGTCCAAGAAGATCTCCAAGACGAACGCCGTGACCTCGATCATGGGCCACGACCTGCCCGCCGGCGACGTCCACGTCGGCCCGTCGGACTACGTGCCGTGGCTGACCGACCGCAAATGGGCGCACATCCGCCTCGAGGGACAGGCCTTCGGCGACGTGCCGTTGACGGCCGAGCTGAAGCTCGAGGTGTGGGACTCGCCCAACAGCGCGGGGATCGTCATCGACGCCGTGCGCTGCTGCAAGCTCGCGCTCAACAACGGCCTCAGCGGCCAGCTCGACGGCCCGTCCTCGTACCTCATGAAGTCGCCGATGAACCAGCGGCCCGACGAGCAGGCGCACCTGGACACCGAGAGCTTCATCGCGAAGTACGCGCGCAAGCCCGCGACCGCGCCCAAGGACGGTCCGGCCAAGCGCGCGACGAAGAAGACGAAGGCGAGCGCGCCCGCGTCGTAGCGGCCCGCCGCTCGGCGGGCCGGGTCACGGCCAGAACTCCTCGATCGCCTGAATTGCACCGTCGCCGTCGTGGTGCGGGCCGACGACGAGGTACTCGACGCCCTGCGGTCCGCCCTCCAGCGCCCGCGTGACGGCCGGTGCGATGCGGATCGCGTCCATCGGTTGGACCTCGACGACGTCGTCGTCGAGCTTCATGCGGCCCGAGCCAGCGAGGATCACGTAGATCTCCTCGGCCTCGTCGTGCCTGTGGGCGAAGGCCTGGCGCCGGCCTGGCTTGACCGCCATGAGGCTGATCCCGGTACGCACGGCGTTCAAGTCACGCTGCGCGAACCGCATCGCCTGCGTCGCGTCGACGCCGGCGTCCGGCGCGGCGTCCTGTACGTCGCGGAGGTTCTTGAGGGTGTAGTTCACGATGCCTTTCTGTGGGTTGCGGATAGGACGGTTGGCCGTCGAAGTCTCGCCGGATGCGGTGGGCTAGCGGTCATGTCGCCTGAGCCAGGCGACGTAGTCCGGCACGGCGCGCTCGACGTCGTACTCCGGCACGAAGCCGGTGTCCGCCCGCAGCCGGGTGGTGTCGAGGTGGTTGCCGGGGGGCTGGTCGGGGTTGCGTCCCTCCGGGAGCGTGATCTTCGCGCCCGGCACCGCGGCGTTGATCGCATCGACGACCTCGCTGTAGCGCACGAGCCGGCCGGTCGAGACGTTGTAGGTGCCGTGGTTGAGGCGCTCCGTGAGCATGAGCAGCGCGATGGCCCGGCCGCAGTCCTTGACGTAGCAGAGGTCACCGGCGTCCTCGGCGTACGCGAGCGGGCGGGGCGGGGTCAGGTCGGGGTCCTCGCCCCAGACCGCCGCACTGAGCAGGCGGGGAAGCGCGAAGAACGGATTGTCGGGGAGACCGAGGGGTCCCCAGATGGTGCCGATCCGCAGGCTCACCGTCTCGAACCCGGCGCTGTCGCCGGTCAGCGCGGCGAACAGCTCCGCGGTCTTCTTGAACGTGTGGATCTGGTGCGGCGCCACCGCTGGCAGCGGGGCGTCCTCGCGCCACGGGACCTCGTCCACCCCCGCGTACGCGCCGATGGTGCTGGCCACGGAGAACCGCCGCACGCCCCACGCCCTCGCCGCCTCGAGCGCGTTGAGCAGGCCCAGGGTCTCGGCGCGGAGGTACGCGACCGGGTCGGACAGGTCGTAGCGGCCGGCGGCGAGGTGCACGATGCCGGTGATCTCGTGCCGCTTGCCGATGGCGAGGAAGGCCGCCTCGTCCACGATGTCCAGCGGCTCGAGGACGACCCGGCCACTGGATTCGCCGGCAAGGAACTCGGGCAGCTCCCTGGACCGGTGCGCGGTGAGCACGACCGATTGGCCCAGGTCGAGAAGCGCCCGCGCGGTGTGCGACCCGATCGAGCCGAGGCCGCCGGTGATGAGGATCATTCGCCCCTCCTGGGAGTCAGGCCGCCCAGCCCGGACGGCATCTGTTCGTTCTCGCTCATCTCAGGGACCGTCGCAGGAGTCCGGTGAGCGCCGGAAGGAACGGCTGCTCGGGATACTCGCCGGGATCGACTCGCGCGTCGACGATCTCGGTGACCCGGGCGCCCTCCGCGCGCAGGCGATGCGAGCAGCCGCTTCCGGCGTGCGGGGTGACGATCGTCGCCGCTGCGGGAGGACTGGGCGCGGGGGGAGCCGGAGTCACCTCGCGGTCGCCTGGGCATGGCCGGGTGAGCACGAGCACCTGGCCGACGAGGTGGGGCCAGCCGTGGTCGCGGGCGCGCTGCGCGAGGCTGCTCGCGGCGGCGGCGGCCCGGTCGCGTCCGGCGACGAGCACGCGCCGCGGGTCCCCGTCGAGCTCGACCGCGTGGTCGGCCGCCCACTCGAGCGCGCCCGCGGCGCGCTCCAGCGCCGACTCCGGGGGTTCGTCGCGACGGCCGGTCCAGGAGGCGCACAGGACCAGCGCACCCAGGCCGGCACAGAGCCCGCCGCACAGGGCATCGTCCGCCGCCGCCGCCGCCGTGCCGCTCGGGTCGGCGAGAACCACGACGACCGGCGGTGGCGAGCCCAGCGCCGGGCTCCCCGGCCAGCGGACCCGCACGGGGATCGGGCCGCCGCGGCCGCGGAGGCGCAGGTCGGCGGACCGGCGAATGGCGATGGGTGTCGCGTGCATGGCGCCCATCTTCCGAGCGCCGCCGAGCGCGCGAAAGTCCGATTGCGCAAGACGGCGATGCGCTGTTTGCATCACCCCCTCGTACGCGAGGCGCATAATCGCCTCCATGGGATCGCACCGCGACAACGTCCTCACCTTTCCCCAGGCGCCGGACGCGATCGAGTTGCGCCATCTGCGCTCCTTCGTCGCGGTCGCCGAAGAGCTCAGCTTCTCCCGCGCCGCCGACCGCTTGTTCATCTCGCAGTCGGCGCTCAGTCGCCAGGTCAGCGCGCTGGAGAAGCTGATCGGCTGCAACCTGCTGCGCCGCACGACGCACCGGGTCGAGCTGACGCTCGCGGGCGAGGCGTTGCTCGAGCGTACCCACCGCCTGCTCGAGGACGTCGACGAGGCCGTCGCGCAGACGCAGTCGGTGGGTGGCGAGCTCGCCTATCGGCTCACCCGGTACTGGGCGCCGGTGTTCGCCAGCGCCGGGGACGGAATCCCGCTTGCTGAACGCCGGGCCGCAATCGAGGGGCTGTGCGCGCAGTTCCCGCCGCCGCCGGGGATCGACGTAGAGCCCGTGAACGCGGGCGGCGTGCCCGCGTTTCGCATCGGCCCCGGCCCCTCCCGGCCGGCCACGGTGATGTACCTGCATGGCGGCGCGCATACCTTCGGCTCCGCCTACGGCCACCGAGGCGTGATCGGCGCCGTCGCCGCCGCCGCGAAGCAGCCGGTACTCGGGCCCGAGTACCGGCTTTCTCCCGAGCATCCGTTCCCGGCAGACCTCGAGGACGCCGAGCGCGCCTACGCCTGGATGACCGCCGGCGACGTGGACCCCAGCCGGATCGTGATCGTGGGCGACTCGTCCGGCGCCGGCTTGGGGATGGCGCTGCTGCTCAAACTGCGCGAGGAGGGCAGGCCGCTGCCCGGCGGCGCCGTCTGGTTCTGCCCGTGGGTCGACATCACGGGCAGCACATTGCGGATCGCCGCCAGAACCGACCCGCTCGCCGACACGGTGGCCCGCCTCGTGCTTCCGCTCACCGAGGACTACCTCGCGGGGCAATCGCTCGACGAGCCGCTGCTCAACCCGCTCAAGCAGGACCTCACCGGGCTGCCGCCGATGCTCATTCAGGGCGCGACCGGCGACCCGACGCGCGAGGACGCGCATCAGATCGCCGAACGCGCCCGCGCACACGGCGTCGAGACCCGGCTCGAGCTCTATCCCGTCGATACGCACTCATTCCAGATCTTCTGGTCGTTCCTGCCCGACGCGCGCGAGGCGATCGAGCAGGCCGGGCGATTCATCGACCCGATCGCCACCGGCCGCGGACACTCCGCCGCCGGAGTCGGATGACGACTTGGGGGAGGCGTCAGCCGATCGTCGCCACGCGCACGGCGGTCAGGCTGATCCCCTCGTAGTTGCCGGCGGTCGCGGACGTGGTGCAGACGACCGCCGCCGTGCTGGCGGCGCCGGCGCCCGTCAGCGTCAGCGCGCTGCCGCCGACACCGAAATCGGTGCCGCCGGCGCCGAGGGTGTCCTTGAAGACGCCGTCGAGCTGCAGGCTGCAGGAGATGTTGGCGGGGTCGAGCGTCCCGGTGTTGTTGGCGATGAACTTCGCCGTCACGACCCAGTTGCCGCCGCCCGGCAGCGCGAGGCTGTCGACCGTCTGGGGCGCGTTGGGCGTGATCGCCGGGCCCATCTGGGTCGCCTTGTAGGCACCGGCCGCCGCGCCGGCGGGTCCGGCCGGCCCCTGCGCGCCCTGCGGTCCGGCCGGGCCCGGCGGCTCCCTGCCTGCCGGCGGGAACCTGCCCGCGCTTGAAGTCCTTGCTCAGCAGCGACCGGTCCTTCACCTGCTTGCTCGTCACGCTGTTGGCCGGCAGCTTGATCGCCGCGTAGCTCGTGCCGCCGAGCGCGAGGACCAAGGCCATCGTGGCGGTGACGTTCGCGTAACGAGCCTCACCGAATATCCGTCTCATGCGTCGTCCTCCTTGCCTGACGTCGACGTTTCACCTCGGCGTCACGCTTAGGCCATGTCCTTGGCGACCATAATCCGGGGGTGATGGCGCCGTCTACGCCCGGGCGGCGAGGACGCGACGTTCTTCAGCGCCCTCTCATCTGCGATTAACCCGAGGCCGCGGGTCCGCCAAATGGTGCGGCGTAGCATCTCCTCCATGAGCACGGACGACAGCAGGACGCAGACCGCCGCCCCGGCGCAGCCGGACGATCCGGCCGTGGCGCCGGCACGGACGCTGGCGACGCTCGTCATCGAGGCCGCCGCGCGCTATCGCGGCACGGCGATGCGCCACCCGGAGGGCGACGCGTGGCAGCGCACCTCCTATCCCCAGCTCGGCGCCGACGCGCGGGCGATCGCCAAGGGGCTGATCGCGCTCGGCGTCGCGCCCGGCGAGCGCGTCGCGGTCCTCTCGAACACCCGCGCCGAGTGGACGCTCGCCGACTTCGGCACGATCTGCGCCGGCGCGGTCGTCGTGCCGGTCTACCAGACCAACTCGCCGGAGGAGTGCCAGTACGTCCTCGAGCACGCCGGCGCGACGACGCTGTTCTGCGAGGACGACGGGCAGCTCGCCAAGCTCGCCGAGATCCGCGACGCGCTGCCCGATCTGCGCCACGTCATCCGCTTCGAGGGCGAGGGCGGCGATGCGCTGACGCTCGACGACCTGCGCGCGCGCGGCGCCGAGATCGCCGACGAGGACCTCGACGCGCGCATCCGGGCGATCGGTGCCGGCGATATCGCGACGATCGTCTACACGTCGGGCACGACCGGGCCGCCGAAGGGCTGCATGCTCACGCACGGCAGCCTCTGCGCCGACGTCGACGCGGTGCTCGAGCGCATCCGCTTCGAGCCCGGCGACGACGTCGTCTACGTCTTCCTGCCGCTCGCCCACGTCCTCACGCGGATCGTCCAGTTCGTCGCCGTCCAGGCGGGCGCCGAGATGGCCTACTGGCGCCGTGACCCGAAGAAGATCGTCGAGGACGTGCAGATCATCAAGCCGACGCACCTGCCCTCGGTGCCGCGCATCTTCGAGAAGATCCACACGGCCGCGACCGTGAAGGCGCAGGACGCCGGCGGCGTGAAGGCCAAGCTCTTTCACTGGGCCGTCGGCGTCGGGCGCGAGGTGCGCCGGCGCGAGGACCGCGGCGGCCACCCGGGGCTCGTCCTCAAGGCGCAGTACGCGCTCGCCGACAAGCTCGTGCTGCACAAGATCCGCGACCTCTTCGGCGGCCGCATGAAGCTCGCGCTGTCGGGCGCCGCGCCGATCGACACCGAGATCCTCGAGTTCTTCCACGCCGCGGGCATCTGGGTGCTCGAGGGCTACGGCATGACCGAGACGTGCGCCGTCGAGACGCTGAACACGCTCGCGGAGCACAGGTTCGGCACGGTCGGCAAGCCGCTGCCGATCTGCAAGGTGAAGATCGCCGACGACGGCGAGGTGCTGATGGGCGGCCCGAACATGTTCAAGGGCTACTTCCACAACGAGCAGGCGACGAGCGAGACGCTCGTCGACGGCTGGCTGCACTCCGGCGATCTCGGCGAGCTCGACGCCGAGGGCTACCTCACGATCACCGGACGCAAGAAGGACCTCATCATCACCTCCAGCGGCAAGAACATCTCACCCTCGAACATCGAGAACGCGCTGAAGCTCAGCCGCTGGATCTCGCAGGCCATCGTCTTCGGCGACCGGCGCCCGTACCTCACCGCGCTGCTGACGCTCGATCCCGACGAGGCGGGCGCGCTGGCCGAGAAGGTCGGCGCGGAGCTCCAAGGACCCGGCCGCGCTCGCGCACGACCCGGCGGTCCGCGCCGAGCTGCAGGCGGCGGTCGACGAGGTCAACCGCAGGTTCGCCCGCATCGAGCAGGTCAAGCGGTTCGCCGTCCTCGAGCGCGACCTGACCCAGGAGGACGAGGAGCTCACGCCGACGCTGAAGGTCAAGCGCAACGTCGTGTACGACCGCTATGCGGACGACTTCAGGCGCCTGTACGACGGCGGCTGAGCCGGCGGGCGCGGCGACGGCGACACATCCGTCGTGAGCGGTGCTCCGTATCCTCAAGACGTGCCCCGCGAACCACTCGCGATCGCCCATGTGACGCCCTACCCCTGGGGCGGCGGCCGCCACGAGATCACGACGTACGTCGAGCGGACGACCGCCGAGCTCGCCGCCCGCGGCCATCAGGTGCTGATCGTCGCGCCGTCGCGCTCCGCCGAGGCGGTGCGCGAGACCCGCCAGGCGCTGAGCGCCGCGCGCGACGACCCGTCGGTCCTGCTGCCCGAGCCCGGCGCGCCGCCGCGCGTGCTCGCCGTCGGCGACGCGCTGCCCGACCTGCCCGGCGGCCCGCGGCGCGCGCCGGCGCTGCCGGTCGACGTCTCGCGCACGATCGAGAACCTGCTCACGATCCTGCCGCTGGACATCTGCCACGTGCACGAGCCGTTCGCGCCGTCGACGTCGAGCGCCGCGCTGCGCCATTCGCGCGCGCTGAACGTCGGCACGTTCCACGCGCCGACCGAGCGCCTGCTGTCGACCCAGGTCGCGCGCAAGGTCGTCCAGCTCGTGCTCGGCCGCCTCGACGCGCGCACGGCGAGCTTCGGCGCGACGCGCGAGCTCATGCAGCGCTTCTTCCCCGCCGACTACCGCGTGCTGCTGCCGGGCGCCGACCCCCCTGCGCCGCGCGTGCCCTCGGCCGACGGGCGCGTGCGCTTCGGCTTCGTCGACGACGAGGAGCGCCCCGCGCTGCGCCTGTTCCTGCGCGCGCTGCGGCGGCTGGACACCGACGCGCCGTGGGAGGCGACGATCGTCTCCGCGCGCGGGCCGTCGAGCAGCACGCCGCTGCGCCCGGAGCTCGAGGCGCGCGTGCACTACGCGACGCCCGACGAGCTCGACGAGGCCGAGTTCCTCGCGCGGACCGACGTGCTCGTCGCCGCCTCCGACGGCGCGGCGCCGGCGCCCGGGCTGCTGCTGCGCGCGCTGAACGCGGGCGCCGTCCCGCTCGCCTCGCGCCTGCCCGCCTACGAGGAGGTGCTCAGCGAGGGAGATCTCGGCCTGCTGTTCGAGCCGCGCGACCACGAGACGCTCGCCGGCCAGCTCGAGCGGCTCGTCGCGGACGCCGACCTGCGCAGGCGCCTGCAGGCTCGCCGCCGAGCCGGTGCGCGCGCAGATGACGTGGCCGCGCGTCGCCGACGACCTCGAGCAGGTCTACGCGCGGCTCGCCGCGCGCCGCCATCCGCTGACGGGCAACGTCGAGCTCGCCGCCCGGCTGCGCTCGCGCCCGCGCATCGACGTCGACCTGCACATGCACACCGACCACTCGCACGACTGCGCCACGCCGGTCGAGGTGCTCCTGGCGACGGCGCGCGAGCAGGGGCTCGGGGCGATCGCCGTCACCGACCACAACGTCATCTCCGGCGCCTACGAGGCGCGCGAGAAGGCCGCCGAGTTCGGGGTGAAGATCATCGTCGCCGAGGAGGTCAAGACCGCCGACCAGGGCGAGGTCATCGGCCTGTTCATCGAGGAGAAGATCCCGCGCGGGATGACGCTCGCCGAGACGGTCGCCGAGATCAAGCGCCAGGGCGGCCTCGTCTACGTGCCGCATCCGTTCGATCGCATGCACGCCGTGCCCGACTACGAGCACCTGCTGACGATCGTCGACGAGATCGACGCGATCGAGGTCTACAACCCGCGCGTCGCGATCGGCTCGTTCAACGAGGAGGCGCAGCGCTTCGCCGCCAAGTACCGGATCCTCGCCGGCGCGGGCTCGGACTCGCACGTCGCGCAGGGCCTCGGATCGGTGCGCGTGCGGATGGCGGACTTCGACGGCCCGGAGGAGTTCCTCGAGGCGCTGCGCGACGCCGAGATCCACACGAAGCCGTCGTCGCTGCTGTACGTGCAGGCGCTGAAGTTCCTCGAGACGAAGGCGACCCCGCAGAGCGCGCGGCGCGCCGTGCGCGACATGCGGGTGCGGCGGGCGACGCGCAAGTCGTGATGCACGCGCAGGGTCGGCCGTCGCGCCCGTCGAAACCACCGGCGACCATGCCCGCGACCGACGACGAGATCCGCGAGAAGTACCTCGAGCGGGCGATCCGCGAGCTCAACACGCTCACGCGCGACGTGCAGGCCTGCGCGCACTGCCCGCGCGGGCAGCTCATGCCGGTGCTCGGCTCCGGCCACCCGCAGGCCGACATCTTCCTGCTCAAGCACGCGCCGATGCCGCCGGAGATCGAGGAGGGCGTCGCGTTCTACGGCCGTGCCGGCGCCGCGCTCATGAAGGCCTTCAAGCGCCTGGCGATCGACCCGCTCGCCGTCTACGGCACGCTCTGCGTGAAGTGCCCGGTCAGCGACACGTCGCTCGCCGACCCGGAGTGCGTCGCGCGGATCGCCGAGGAGCTCGCGATCGTGCAGCCGAAGATCGTCGTCGTGATGGGCGAGGACGCGCTGGCGGCGCTCAACGACCTCGAGCTGCCGCTTGCCCGGCCGGTGCTCGAGCAGCCCGGCGACGTGCAGACGCTGACGCCGTCGATCGAAGCGCTCTACGTCCCGAACATCGACGAGGCGCTCGACGAGGAGTCGGCCAAGCGCGCGTTCTGGTCGGCCTTCAGGGTGCTCGGCGCGTGGTACGCCGACCTGCCCCCGTATTGACCCGCCGCCGTCCCGGACCCGCCACGGTCGCATTCGCGGTCCCGCTCGCCGCCTTCGTCTACTTCCTCGCGGCGCCCGCGCTGCCCGCCCTGCCGGCGGGCGACGCGACGGTCCTCGTCGCGGGCGGGATCGGGCTGCTGCTCGTCGCCGCGACGACGCTCGCGCTGCTGCCGGCGCACGAGACGCTGTTCGGCCCGCTGCTGATCATCCTCGGCGCGGGGCTGATCGTGGGGGCGCTCAACGCGGGCGGCGCGGCGGCGTCGGCGCGGGCGCGAACGTCTTCGAGGCGATGCTCGCGGGCGCGGCGGGGCTGCTCTTCGCGCGCTGGCTCGCGACGCCGCTCGTCGCCGTCGCGGTGCCGCTGTTCGTCGGCGCGGTCGACGTCTGGTCGGTCGCGACCGGGCCGACCTCGCGGATGCTCGCAAGCGGCGCCGACGCGTCGATCCGCTGAGCTTCGACCTCCCGGCCTGGGGCGGCGCCGGCAGCGCCGCGCACCTCGGCCTGTCCGACGCGCTGTTCGTGTCCCTGTTCGCCGCGTGGGCCTGGCGCTTCGGCTTTCGCCGCGCCGCGACCATCGTCGGCCTGCTGCTCGGGCTCGCTCGCCTCGCTCGTGCTCAGCGTGACCGTCGATCGTGCGATCCCCGCGCTGCCGTTCGTCGCTGCCGGCTACCTGCTGCCGAACCTCGACCGGATCCGCGGGCTGCTCGCGACGCGAGTCGGCGGAGCCGGCTGCTAGGGCTCGAGGATGATCTTGCCGAGCTTGCCGCCGGCCGCGAAGTTGTCGTAGGCGGCGGCGACGTCGTCGAGCGCGAACGTCTGGGCGACCGGCACGCGCAGGTCGCCGCGGGCGAACAGCGGCAGCACCTCGCGCTCCATCGCGCGCGCTGTCGCCGCCTTCAGCTCCAGCGGCCGGGCCGCAGCATCGACGCCATGACCTGCCCGCGCTTGGCCATCAGCGCGGCGAGGTTCAGCTCGGCCTTCGCGCCCGCGGCGATGCCGATGACGACGATCCGGCCCTCCATGTTCAGAGCCTTGACGTTGGCGCCGAGGTTCGGCGCGCCGACGAGCTCGAGGATGACGTCGAACGGGCCGTGCTCCTCGAAGCCGTCGGGATCGATCACCTCGTCGGCGCCGAGCCGCGCGACGGCCTCGCGCGCGTCGGGGTTGCGCACCGTCGCGGTGACGTGGGCGCCGAGCGCACGGCCGAGCTGCACCGCCGCAGTTCCGACGCCGCCCGCGCCGCCGTGGACGAGCAGCCGCTCCCCGGGCCGCAGCGCCGGCGCGCGTGAGGACCGCGTCGTGCGCGGTCGTGAAGACCTCGGGCAGCCCGCCGGCCTCGGGGAACGGCACGGCGTCGGGCACCGGCATGAGCTGGCGCTCGTGGACGACCGCGAGCTCGCCCTGGCCACCGCCGCCGACGATGCCCATCACGCGGTCGCCCTCGGAGAAGCGCGTCGCGCCGTCGCCGAGCGCCTCGACCTCGCCGGCGAGCTCGAGGCCGGGGATGTCCTGCGGGCTGCCGGGCGGCGCCGGGTAGCGGCCGCGGCGCTGCATCATGTCGGCGCCGTTGATGCCGGCGGCGCGGACGCGGACGAGCACCTGGCCGGCGCCCGGCTCCGGGTCGGGATGCTGCTCGACGAGAACCTCGCCGTCGCGGATCGTGGCGGCGCGCACGACGGCGCAGTCTAAAGATGCGCCTCGCGATCGGTCAGGTCATCTAAGCTCCGTGACGTGTCGACGCCCGCGGAGGCCTACCGGCTGCCCGGCATCTCGCCGAAGGCCTACGAGCACCCGGCCGACCGGGCTGCGACGGCCGCGCTCGGCTCGATCCCGATGCTCGACTACGTCGTGCGCAAGCTCATCGAGTTCGGCTACGAGCGCGCGCTGCGCCAGACGTACCTCGGCGCCGGGGTGCGGCTGGGCACCGACCAGCTGCCGGACATCTGGACGCGCTACCAGCACGTGCTCGGCGTGCTCGACATGCCCGAGGAGTACGCCCTCTACCTCACCGCCGAGCCGCTGCTCAACGCCATGGCGATCGGCGCCGGCAAGCCGATCGTCGTGCTCAACAGCGCGACCGTCGAGCTGCTCGGCGACGACCAGCTCGAGGCGGTCATCGCGCACGAGGTCGCGCACATCCTCTCCGACCACGTGCTCTACCGCACCGCGCTGCAGATCCTCCTGCGGCTCACGGCGACGGCGCGCCTGCCCGGCGTCGCGGGCATGCCGCTGCTCGCCGTGCAGTACGCGCTGCTGGAGTGGTCGCGCGCGACCGAGCTGACGTGCGACCGGGCGGCAGCGATCGTGACGCGCGACCCGCGCCTGGTCTGCAAGATGCTCATGACGATGTCGGCGGGAGCGAAGGCCGAAGACCTCAACCTCGACGCGTTCATGCGCCAGGCGATGGAGTACACCGAGACCGGCGAGGGCCTGGACCGCCTGCAGCGCCTGCTGACCGACCTGCGCCAGACGCACTCGCTGCCGGTCAAGCGCGTGCACGAGCTGCTGGCCTGGGTGCGCGACGGCGAGTACGACCGGATCGTCGGCGGCGAGTACCTGCGCCGCGGCCAGGAGCGACCGGCGCGCGAGGAGGCGGCCGACGCGGCGACGCACTACTCCGACCGCTTCAAGGATCTCTTCAAGGAGGCCGGGGAGCACGTCAACAGCGCGGGCCAGCAGCTCTCGGAGTGGCTGCGCCACCTCCAGGACGACGACAAGTCCTCAAAGGACGGCCCCAAGAGCACGGGGTAGATGGACCTCACCGCGGCCGAGATCCGCGTCCTCGGCTGCCTCCTCGAGAAGCAGCGCACGACGCCAGACACGTATCCCCTGACGCTCAACGCGCTGCGCGCGGCGTGCAACCAGGCGACGAACCGCGACCCCGTCGTCACCTACGACGAGGCGACGATCCGCGAGGCGGTCACGCGGTTGAGCCGCCGCCGCTGGGCGCGGCTGGCGAGCGGCGCCGGCAGCCGGGCCTCGAAGTACCGCCACCTGCTCGACGAGTCGCTCACGCGCGCGCCCGACGAGCTCGCCGTGCTGTGCGTGCTCATGCTGCGCGGCGCGCAGACGCCCGGCGAGCTGAAGGGGCGCACCGAGCGCCTGGCGCCGTTCGCCGACCTCGCGGCGGTCCACGCGACGCTCGATCGGCTCATCGAGCGCGAGCTCGTGGTGCAGCTGCCGCGCCGGCCGGGGCAGAAGGAGGAGCGCTACGCCCACCGGCTGTCGGACGACGACGCGCCGGAGCCGGGGTTCGCGGCGGCGCTGTCGCCGGCGTCCGGGCTGTGCCGCGACGGCGGTTGGAGGGACCGTCGCAGCGCCCGCGCAGGCCGTCGTCCGCGCGCCGGGACGCCCGATGCCCGCCGCGCCCGAGGTGCAGCGCGTCGAGCTGCCGCTCGCCGACCGCGTCGAGCGGCTGGAGGAGGAGGTCACTCAGCTGCGCGCCGAGCTGCGGGCGCTGCGCGGGCGCTGAGGGGCGCAGGCGGATGGGTCGTTACGCACGTGGTACCGCGGGCGCTTGCGAACAGCATCGATGAAGGAGGGGTGGGACCGGCCCAGCGGTTGGTCGTGCTGCACCGGCCTGGGGGGCATCTCGATGGGGGTGTGGGGCTTTATGCGCTCTCAGCGCTTGAAAGGCCCCACACCCAGCGTGCGCCGCCGTCACGCCCGTCGTATCGCGCGCTCCCGCGGCCAGGACCCGCTTCGCCATCGAGCTGCTCAGGCGCGCTCCAGCAGCGCCACGCACTCGATGTGCGGCGTCTGCGGGAACATGTCGACCGGTGCGACGCGGCGCAGCGCGTAGCCGGCCTCGACGAGCTGCGCGGCGTTCGGCGCGAGCGTCGTCGGGTTGCAGGAGATGTAGACGATCCGCCGCGGCGCGGCCTCGATGATGCGCCGCACGATCTTCTGCGAGAGGCCGGCGCGGGGCGGGTCGACGACCATGACGTCCGGCCGGCTCGCCTGCTCGACGAGCTCGCGCAGCGCCAGGCGCACGTCGCCGGCGAAGAAGCGCGCGTTGTCGATCTCGTTGCGCCGCGCGTTGGCGATCGCGTCGGCGACCGCCGGCTCGATGAGCTCCAGGCCCCACACCTCGCCGGCGCGCGCCGCGAGGCTCAGGCCGACGGTGCCGATCCCGCAGTACAGGTCGTAGACGCGCTCCCAGCCGTGCAGCCCCGCAAGCCGGCCGGCGACCCCGTAGAGCTGCTCGGCCATCTCGGTGTTCGTCTGAAAGAACGCGTGCGGCGAGATCGAGAAGCGCAGCCCGCAGAGCTCCTCCTGCAGCGCGGGCGCGCCCGCGACGATCTCGGTGACGCCGCCCTGCGTCGTCTCGGCGAGCGCGTCGGTGCGCGTCCACATGAGCCCGTCGCAATCGACGGCCGCGGCGAGGCTCATGCCGTCGAGGTCGCCCGGGCCCGTCACGAGCCGCACCTGCAGCTGGCCGGTGCGCCGGCCCTCGCGGACGACGAGGTTGCGCAGCATCCCGGTGTGCGTGCGGCGGTCGAACGCCTCGAGGCCCTGCTCGCGACACCAGGCGACCACCTGATCGCGCACGGCGTTGGAGCGCTCGGAGGCGAGCATGCAGTCGTCGACCGGGACGATCTCGTGCCACGAGCCGGGCGCGTGGAAGCCGCAGACGAGCGCGCCGTCGTCGCCGGTCCCGAACGAGTACTCGAGCTTGTTGCGGTAGCGCCACTGCGCCACGGCCGGGACGATCTCGTCGAGCACGTAGCCCTCGAGGTGGCCGATCCGCTCGAGCGCGTCGCGCACCTGCTCGTGCTTGACGGCGAGCTGGCGCTCGTAGGGCAGCACCTGCCACGGCGCGCCGGGATGATCGGCGAGCGGCGCGATCCGCTCGGGGCTCGGCTCGAGCACCTCCAGCGTGCGCGCCTCGGCGTAGGCGCGCTTGCGCTTCGTGACGACCGCGCGCACGCGATCGCCGGGGATCGCGCCGGAGACGAAGACGACGTAGCCCTCCAGGCGCGCGACCCCGTTGCCGCCGTAGGCGAGCGCGTCGACGGTCAGGTCAAGCTCGGCGCCCTTCTCGGGGCGGATGAACGTGGAGGACTCCATGCGGCCCCAGGATAGGTGGCGCACGCCCGCGCCCTAGTCGAGCCGGCGCTCGATCGCCGTCAGCACGGACTTGCGGTTCGCGTTGCGGCGCTCGTGGTCGCGGACCTTGCGCAGCTCGGCGGCGCTGAGATCGGCGAGCCGCTCCTTGACCTGCGCGGTCGTCAGGTCGTCGTAGCCGATGATCGGAAACGGGTGCCCGAGCCCCGCGGCGCGGCGCACGCGGTCGACCGTGCGCAGCGCGCGATCGGTCCCGGGCGCGCGGCGCGCGGCGGCGCCGACGCTCTTGGCCCGTGCGCGCGCGGCGCGGCGCGTCTGCGTCGCCGAGCGCCCGACGACGTCCTCGATCTCGGCGAGTGCGTCCTGCGACTGGCGGCGGCCGATCGAGATGAGGTTCTGGACGAGGTCCTCGGCGTCCTGGCGCGTCATCCGGCCGCGCGTGACGGCGTCGTCGACGGTCTCCTGCAGGCGATCGCCGGTGATCACGACGCCCTTCGTCAGCACGTCGCGCAGCGATGCGATGGCCTCGAGCAACTGCTCCTCGCGGCGCTTGGCGTCGGGCGTCTCCTGGGCGTCGGACGCGCTCGCGGCGGGTTGCCTGGAGCGCGGCGCCTGCTTCTGCGCCGGCGCCTTGCGGCTCGGCTTGGATGCTGCAGGCTTCCGTGCCGCGGGCTTGCGGGGCGCGGGCTTGCGGCCGGACGACCCTGGCTTCTTCGGCTGCGGCATCGGCTGTCTCCTGACGGTCGATCTCCCCCCGCAGGGACGCTAGCGGACCAGCAGCTCGAGCAGCGCTTTCTGCGCGTGACGGCGGTTCTCGGCCTGGTCCCAGATGCGCTGGCGCGGCCCGTAGAGCACGTCGGCGGTGATCTCCTCGCCGGGGTGGGCGGGCAGGCAGTGCAGCGCGATCGCGCCGGGCGCCGCGAGGTCCAGCAGCGCGTCGTCGAGGCGGTAGGGGCCGAGCGCCGCGCGGCGCGCGTCGGCGGTGTCCTCGTCGCCCATGCTGACCCAGACGTCGGCGTAGACGGCGTGCGCGCCCGCGACCGCCTCGGCGGGTCCGTCGTCAGCCGCGCGCCGGGCGCGTCGGTCAGCGCGTAGCCGTCGGGCGAGGCGACCGTGACCTCGACGCCCGCGATCGCGCCGACGAGCGCGAGCGAGCGAGCGACGTTGTTGCCGTCGCCGACGTAGGCGACCTTCAGTCCCTCCAGGCGGCCGAACGCCTCGCGCAGCGTCATGAGGTCGGCGAGCGCCTGGCACGGGTGGTGCCCGGCGGTGAGCATGTTGAAGACCGGCACGCTCGACGCCTCCGCGAGCTCCTCGAGCAGCGCGTCCGGCCCGGTGCGCACGCCGATCGCCGCGACGTGACGCGACAGCACGCGCGCGGTGTCGCCGACCGACTCGCCGCGCGAGAGGTGCAGCTCGTCGCGCCGCAGCACGATCGGCTGGCCGCCGAGCTCGAAGATCCCGGCCTCGAAGGACAGCCGCGTGCGCGTCGAGTGCTTCTCGAAGATGAGCGCGACGCTGCGGCCCTCGAGCGCGCGCGAGGACAGCGGCGCCGCCTTCAGCGCGTCCGCGCGATCGAGCAGGGCGAGCAGCTCGTCGCGCTCGAGCTCCGTCCCGGTGAGCAGATGGCGCGTCAAGCCGGGCAGTCTATGGCGACGATGCGGGTCTTGACCTGGAACCTCTTCCACGGCCGCGCGGTGCCACCCGCCGGGCGTGACCTGCAGTCGGAGTTCGCCTGCCGCGCTCGCGAGCTGGGACTGGGATGTCGCGCTGTTGCAGGAGGTTCCGCCGTGGTGGCCGCCGGCGCTCGCGCGCGCCTGCGACGCCGAGGCGCGCTCGGTGCCGACGTCGCGCAACGCGCTGCCTGGCGCTGCGCCGCTTCGTCGCCGAGCGCGCGCCCGACCTCATCAGGTCAAACGGCGGCGGCGCGAACGCGATCCTCGTGCGCGCGGCGCGGGCGGGAGCGATCGTCGATCACCGCAGCGTGCTCCTGCGGCGCTGGCCGGAGCGGCGCGTCTGCCATGCCGTCGCGCTCGCGGACGGCACGTGGGTCGCGAACCTCCACGCACAGGTCCACTCCGCCGAGCGTGCGCAGGCCGACATCGAGCGCGCCGGCGCGACCGTGCTCGCCTGGGCCGGCGGCGCGCCGGCGCTGCTCGGCGGCGACTTCAACGTTCGCGATCCGGTCGCCCCCGGCTTCGAGCACCTCGGCGGGCACGGCGTCGATCACGTGCTCGGGCACGGGCTGCGCGCCGCGGGCGTGCCGCGAGATCCCCGATCGGGGCAGGCTCTCCGACCATGCTCCGGTGATCGTCACCGTGCTGTCGCAGACGCCCGCACCGTCCGGCTAATCTCGCCTCACCCCCGAACCTCCAGGAGAACCCATGCACCGTTTGACCATGGTCGGCCTCGCGTGTCTCGTGCTCGCCCTCGTCGCCGGCTGCGGCGACGACAAGAACGACAGCTCCTCCACGCCGGCCGCCGCGAAGCCCGCCCCGGCCGAGTCGACGACCGCGCCGACGACGACGGCCGAATCGGCGTCCTCGACGGGCGCCGTCGTCAAGGTCTCGATGAAGGACATCAAGTTCGTGCCCGAGAAGATCTCGGTGAAGGTCGGCCAGAAGATCGAATGGACGAACGACGACGCCGTCGCCGCACAACGTCACGGCGACGGACGGGGCCGACTTCGCCTCCGACACGATCAACGGGGGCGGCACGTACTCGTACACGCCGACGAAGGCCGGCGTCATCCAGTACGTCTGCACGATCCACTCCGGCCAGAACGGGGAGATCAGGGTCACGAAGTGACGCCGGACGAGCGGGTTTTGCCCTGCTCCTGAGGGGCATCCACGCCCGAAGTTGCGCAGCTCGCGCGGCTAGAATGGGACCATGACGCTCACCACAACGGGCATGGTCCCGCTCGGCTACGGGAAGTTCGTCCGCGCTGACGAGATCGTTGCGCTCGTTCCCATCGACGACGGCGACCGGGGCGACGGTCGGCGGACGTACGTGCATACCCAGGGCCTGCCGGAGCCGCTGGTCGCCTCTCGTTCGGAGAAGGCCATCCTGGCCGACATGGAGAAGGCCCTGACCGCACCGGACGCACCGCACCGCCGCCGCCTCTTCGTCCGCCGCGCGCCAGACCAGGCGCGCCGGCGCCAAGCCGCATAGCGGACGCCGGTGGGCGCTTACGCGCCCCCGGCGCGGGCGCTGCTCTGCCGGTGGCGCTCGCGATCTCGACTCACCAGGGCTGACCCGGACCGCCGTCCATAATCCGCCCGTGGCGGACGAACCTGCAGCAGCCCCGGCCAACGCCGGCCGGACCGCGTGGGCGCGCAACCTCGCCGCACCCGTCCGGAGCTTCCTGAGCACCGAGACGGGCGGCGCGATGGTGCTGCTCGCGGCGACGATCGTCGCGCTGCTGTGGGCCAACTCGCCGTGGTGGGACTCCTACGAGTCGGTGTGGACGACGAAGCTCGCGATCACGATCGGCGACAGCCGGGATCACGGCCGACCTGCGCCACTGGGTCAACCAGGGCCTGATGACGTTCTTCTTCCTCGTCGTCGGGCTGGAGGCCAAGCGCGAGCTCGACCTCGGCGAGCTGCGCGAGCGCCGCCGCCTGGCGATCCCCGCGGTGGCGGCGATCGGCGGGATGCTCGTGCCGGTCTGCATCTACCTCGCGATCAACGCGGGCGGCCCCGGCGCGCACGGCTGGGGCACCGCGATGTCGACCGACACCGCCTTCGCGCTCGGCGCGCTGGCCCTGCTGACCCCGCGCGCGGCGACGCGCACGCGCGTGTTCCTGCTCTCGCTGGCGGTCGTCGACGACCTGTGCGCGCTGCTCGTGATCGCGATCTTCTACACGGAGCGCGTCTCGCTCGTGGCGCTCGCCGTCGCGGTGGGGTTCTTCGGCGTGCTGCTCGCGTTGCGCTACGCGCCGCCCTGGCGGCGGCCCGTCTCCATCGCGGTGGCGATCGGCCTCTGGGTGGCGCTGTTCCGAGTCGGGCGTCGACCCGGTCATCGCGGGGCTCGCGATCGGGCTGGCGACGAGCGCGTACCCGCCGTCGCGCGACGACCTCGAGCGGGCGACCGCGCTGGCGCGCTCGTTCCGCGAGCAGCCGACGCCCGAGCTCGCGCGCTCGGCTCAGCAGGGCGTGCAGTCGGCGATCTCGCCGAACGAGCGGCTGCAGTACGGCCTGCATCCGTGGACGAGCTACGTCATCGTGCCGCTGTTCGCGCTGGCGAACGCCGGCGTCCACCTGACCGGCTCGCTGATCAGCGATGCCGCCCGCTCGCCGATCACGCTCGGGATCCTCGTCGGCTACGTCGTCGGCAAGCCCGTCGGCATCGTCGCCGCCTCCTGGATCGCGACGCGCCCGGTGCTGCGCGGCCCGCGGGCGCCGCTCAGCGGGCCCCTGCTGGCCGCCGGCGGAGCCGTCGCCGGCGTCGGCTTCACGATCTCGCTGCTCATCGCGACGCACGCGTTCGAGGGCCGGCAGCCTCGACGAGGCGAAGCTCGGCGCCCTGGCCACCGTCGTCGTCGCGCCGCTCGTCGCGTGGGCGGTCCTGCAGGTCGTCCGGCGCCTGCCCGCGACGCTGCGCGCACGGCAGATCGCGCGCACCGCCGACGACATCCTCGACCTCTCCGACGACGTCGATCCCGAGCGCGACCACATCCGCGGCCCCGAGGACGCCCCGGTGACGCTGCTCGAGTACGGGGACTTCGAATGCACGTACTGCGGGCAGGCCGAGGACGCGATCCGCGAGCTGCTGACGTCCTTCGGCGACGACGTGCGCTACGTCTGGCGCCATCTCCCGCTCAACGACGTGCATCCGCACGCGCAGCTGGCTGCGGAGGCCTCCGAAGCCGCGGCCGCACAGGGTCGCTTCTGGGACATGCACGACATCCTCCTCAACCATCAGGGCGAGCTGCGCCCGCGCGACGTGAGGAGCTACGCCGAGCAGCTCGGGCTCGACGCCGACCGCATCGCCGAGGATCTGCGCCGCCGGGTGCACGCGCCGCGCGTCAGCGAGGACGTCGTCAGCGCCGACGAGAGCGGCGTCTCCGGCACGCCGACGTTCTTCGTCAACGGCCGCCGCCACTACGGCCCCTACGACATCGCCACCCTCACCGAGACCGTGCGAGCCGCGCGGCCGCCGGCGCCAGGTGGTCGGCGCGTGACGCCGCGGTCGTCTCGCGCAACCTTTCGGCCCGCTCGCGGTTCTCGGATCATGCGACCGCGACCACACGCACTGACGACGACATTCGCCGCGCTGGCCGCGCTGGCTCTGCCGGCCGGCGCCTCGGCTGCGGCTCCCTGGAGCACGCCCGCGACGATCCCCAACGCGACCGGCGCGCCGAGCCAGAGCGTCTTCACCGCGGCGGGGCAGGGCATCGTCCTGTCACCGCAGGTCAGGGGCCCCGGACGCGGGCCGACGCAGCTTGCCGGGGTCACCGCCGGCGGGCAGCGTGGCGTACACGCGTTCGCTCTCCTTCGCGGACAGCCGCATGGCGACGTACGGCAGCGATCGGATCGTCGTCGCGGGACGCACGCTGGCGACATCCGGTCCGTACGCCGGGACGATCGACGACAGCAGCACGGTGGTGGCGCGCTTCGGCACGCCCACCGGTCTCGGACCGACGCGCACCGTCCCCGGCACGAAGGGCCGCCAGCTCTACGCGCTGGCGTCCAACCACGACGGGCTCGTGGCGCTCGTGATCGGTACCTCGAGGACGCGCACGGTGCTCATCCGCAGGCCCAGATCGAGCACGTTCGCGGCGAAGCTGCGCATCAAGGTCTCCAACCGCGCCCGCGGCGCCACGGTCGCCGTCGGCGACAGCGCGACGTGCTCGTCGTCTACGAGGATGCGCACGAAATCCGCGCGCGCCACATCGGCCGCCACGGCACGGTCGGATCCGCCCACCGGCTCGGCCCCGGCGTGCAGTCCAACCTGCAGGCGGTCGTCAACGACGATGGGCGCCTGGCGGTCGCATGGAAGAGCCAGCGCGTCAACGAGGGCGAGGCCGCCAGCCCGGCGATCGTGTCCTTCGCGACCGCCGCGCCGGGGCACGGGTTCGGAGCCGCGCGACGGATCGCGCGACGGCAAGGTCTACTCGGTGAGCGCATGAGCGACCCCGGCCGCTGCGCCGCCTGCCCCGCCGACCCGGCGACCTCTTCCTCGCCCAGTCCACGGGCCACTATCGCCTCTGCACGCTGGCCGCGGCCGACCCCGCCTATCGCCGGCTGGTGCGCGAGCGGTCGGCCCCCTCCGATGCGCCGCCCCTGCCCGCCCCCGCCGACGGCGACGCGCCCGGCTGGGGCGTCGCGTGCGATTACCTCTGGGGCTACGACCCCGAGGCCACCGGCTGCGCCTGCCCGGGCCTCTCCCGCTGCATGGCGGGCCGGACGAACCGGCTGGGCGGCGCAACATCGAGCGGGCCGACTGCCTCGCGTGCCCGGGGCCGGGCGGGTGATCGCTTGCACACCCGGCCGGAATGTCCTAGTTTGGCACTCGGCCGGCGACGCAAGACGAGGGATGGCCGGCGACCGCGACGGAGCGCAGCGAGGGCCCGAGGGAGGGCGACACCATGCGGTCGATGAACGGGGATCGTGCGCGCACGCTGCGCCTTCCGGCGCGACGAGTCAGGGCCGACGGCGGGCCCCCCTCCCCCCTCCGGGGCCGTCCGCGACGAGATCGCGCGGGCGGTGGCCCGGTACGCGGCTTGGGAGGCGGCCGAGGGGCCGCGGGCCGTCCAGGGGCGGCAAGGCCCACGCCGGGCCCGATCACGTGCGGCGGTACTTGACGGCCGCGGCGACGGGGCTCGGGCCGTCGGGGCTGGCGGTGCTGGAGTCGCGGGACAAGTCGACGATCGCCCGGTCGATCGCGCGGGGCCGGCAGCTCGCCCGGGCCGCGGCCGAGGCCGGGGCGCTGGGGGAGCCGCCGGGGGAGGCCGAGGAGGCGGCGGCCTAGCGATGCCGCTCGGCGAGCCTCAGCAGGTATTCGACCCGATCGGCCACGGCGCCCTCGCTCCACCCCGCCCCCGCGAGCGGGCGCCCTTCCGGCTCCAGGACGAGCCTGCGGTCCGTGCGCCGCACGCCCGCCGTGAAGAGGTCCGCCGCGATCGCCAGGGCCAGCTCCCGGACCGGGTCGGGCTCAGGCCGCGCCTTGGCCGCGCGGATCTTGTTCGTCGGCTTCGCCATCGCCTTCGACCTCCCCCACGATCGCCTTCCCGCCGTGGCCGATCCGCGCCGCACGAGACGCATCGATCGACGTGTTCGTACATCAAGTCGTCGTGGTAGTGCCAGCGGAAGCACGCCCCGCACCGGGCCAGCACGATCGGCCAGCGGACCGGGCCGCTCATCGGCGCACCCAGAGCCACGCCGCCGCGGCCAGCGCCGCGAGGACGGCGGTCCCGGCGAGCCCGATCGCCGCCGAGGATCAGCCCCTTGCGCCGGGCGGGCTCCCACTCGCCCCCGTCGTCGTCGAAACGGCAGCCGCTCATGCGGTCCCCCGCTTCCTCGCGCGGGCCTCGTCGCGCCCCGGGCCTTCGACACCGCGATCGGCTCATTCAGGCGATCCCAGTTCCGGCGCGCTTCCGTCCGGCTCGCGCCATGGGCCGCGCGGTTGATGCCGCAGCCGCCCCCGCAGTGGTAGTAGTGCCGGCCGTCGTCCGCGATCTCGCCGGGGGCCCGGTAGGACGCAGGCGCGTCGCACCCGAAACAGTGCCACGCATGGTCATCCCTCATGCGGTCCTCGCCTTCGTGGTAGGATGATCGGCGTCGGCGGGTTTCATCGGCCGCCTTCGCCGCGACGCCCCGGGGCGTGCTGGTCGCCCCGGGGCGTCGTCTTGCGCCACGACCAGGGCGACCAGCTCGCCCGGACGGATCGGCGGGCACGCCTCCGAGTGGGGCGCGCCCGGCCGAGGCCGTAGCCTTGCCGGAGGGCCCACGCGGGGCCGACGATCGCCTCGATATCGTCCATCGCGTAGGGGCCGAGGTCATAGACCGACGTCGCGCCATGGAGGTAGTGATAGGCCCTCACGATCGACCCGCACTCCGGGCAGCTCGCGACGCCGGCCAGGTCGGCGAGCGGGTCGGGCGGGGGCTTGGGGCGCAGGGCCACGTCAGTTCCTCCCCGCCAGCCCCATCCGGGCCATGCGTTGCCCCGATCAGCGACTCAGCGATGTAGAGCGGGCGTGTGCCCGTGACGTGGTGGTGGGCCAGCATGAGGCGGTCGGCCGCGGCCTGCGCCTCGGCGCGGGTGCGGAACGCCAGCATCGGGGCGACCTCCGGCGGCAGCTCGGCGTCGTTGGCGTTGAGCCAGCCCCCGCGGCGGTCGTCGCCGCCGTCGGGGTCCCAGAGGCCGTAGAGGAGCGGGGCGGGATCGGGGCGATCATGGGGCCCACCCGAAAGTAAGTTGGGGGGATCGTTTCTCCGTCACGCGGCGCGGCCCCTCCGCCCGGCCCGCGCCGGCCACGGAGAGGCCGAACCGCCCGGCCCTGGCGTTGACGAGGACCATCTCCGGCGACCACGGCAGCGACGCGCCGGGCGGCATGTACAGCTCGTCGCCCCGATAGAACGCCTCCGGCGGGAGGTCGATCACGACCCGGTGCGTCGGGTGCGGGCCCCATCGGTCGCGGTCCGCCCTCGACGCGGTCGAATTCGTGGCGGCCGTCGGCGTACACCTCGACGGCGATCTGCCCCACGCGGCCGGTCTCGCAATCGTCGGCCCATTGGGCGACGAGGGCCTTCGCCGCGGCCTGCATGCCCGCGAGGACCTCGGCCCGCGCGAGTCGATCGTGAGCTTCGCCGGGGCCTCGGTCAGCCGATAGTCGGGGTGCCGACGGCGGGCCATCGCCAGCACGATCCAGGCGGACTTGGCCGTGATCTCCTCCCCGGCCAGCTTGAGGAACCGCCGGCCGTCGGCCTCCGTCTCGACCCGCGACAGCGCCGGCACCTTGACCCAATAGCGGGGCTGCCCGCACCCGGAATAGAACCAATGCGACTCGCCGGGCCCGGGGCGGTCGGACTTGGGGATCGGCGCGAAGGCGACCTCTTCCAGCACGTAATCCGTCACGCCGTCGGGGCCGACGACGGAGAAGTCGCACGCATAGATCGGGATCGTCGGCACGGCTAGGCCCCCTTCCCCGCCGCGGCCCGCGACGGCCGCGGCTTGCGCATGGCCTTTCGCCTTCGCCGGCTCGGCCGCCGGCATGGGGATATTCATCACCCGGCGGACGGCGCGGATGAGGTCGTCGCCCTTCAAGTCGGCCTTCGCGCTGCGTTCCCAACGGCCGAGCCAAAAGGCGGGGTCGTTCCCGCCGCGGGCAGAATATCCCGGCCCGTCGTCGCTCTTTCCGGCTTCGACGCGGCCCGGGACTTCCGTCTTGAACGCCTGCGCGGAGATCGTCGTCGGTACAACCCTGGACCCGCCTCTTCTCCCACCGGGCGGCCGCGCCATATTGGCGCGTCACCAGCTTGCGGAGCATCCGGTCGAGCTGGGACTCATCGGCCGGCGCGGCTTCGATCAGCGGCTTCGGCGCCTCGGGCTTGGTCGCGTCGATCTTGGGGATGCCCAGGACCTGGCGCACGCTCTCCCGGAGGATCGCGCCCTTGATGACCGTCTTGCCGATGGCGATCTCCGGCCGCTTGCCCCCCTTCACCCGGAAATCGTAATCGGCGGCCCCCGAGCCGCCCCCGTTCCCGAATTCCTCCCCGGTCGCGAGCATGAGGTCGGCGTCGCTCATGCCGCTTTTCTTCCGATCCTCCCATCGTCCCGCCGAGCCCTCGTGACGGTGGAGCGCCCGGAGGAGATTGATGTCGACGTCGTGGCGGCGGCCCTTGCGGTCGACCGCCGGCACGGCCAGCTCCTCCGACTCGGCCGCGAGCAGCTCGCCGAGGTCCTCGACGATCGGGGCGAGCTCAGGAGACGCGGTGGGATGGCCGGTCCACTCGCAGACCGGGCACCCTTCCTCGCACATGAGACCATTGCACCGCGGGCAATGCCGATCGCCGACCGCCTCCGGCGTCAACGCCCCGGCGTGGAGCTGGTCGGCCGCCACGACGGGCTCCCGGATCGTCGCCGCGGCCCTCTCCCGCATGGTCCGATGCTTCGCGATCGCCGACGCCGAGGCGATCCCCTCGCGCGGCGGCTGGATGCCGCTCTGGGGGAACGGGTCGTCGACCAGGCCCATGAGCAGCGGATAGGGGTCGCTCGCCGTGCCCGGGTCGTCGGCGGTATAGGCGACCTGCACGGTCCCGAGCTCGACCCCGACCGCCACGTCCATGATCGTCTGCGCGGCATAGTGGAGGTCGGCGATCGCCTCGCGCAGCGCGAGTCGCACGCCATCACCAGCGGGCGCCGGGCCCGCATGGCGAGGGAGGATGCCGAGCCGGCCAGCTCGCGCAGCTCCAGCGCGACGGCGGCCCGGCCGCGGGGCTTGCCGTTACCGGCCATCGGCGCCCCCCTTCCCGACGATCGCCCAGTCGGACAGCCGGCCCGACCAGATCGCCGCGCCGCGGAGTCGAACGCCTTGACCGTGGCGTCGTCGTCCAGCTCGAAGACGCCGCCGGTCGCCATCGCGGCGAAGAACCCGGCGACGGCCGCCCCCACGGCGTCGGACACCAGCGCCCGGAGGCCGGGCGGGGCGTTCTCGTAGACGGAGCTGGTGACCGCGAACGCGACCCGGTGACCGCCCCCGGATGCGTGCGACGTGCCCGCGCCCCTCGACCTCGATCTTCACGGCAGGAACCTCCACACCGCGCCCGGCCGCTCGCACGCGACGATTAACAGATCGTCGCCCGTGCATTCGTGCCGCTTCGACTTGCTGTTGAGGACGTCGGCCCGGTTCCGGAACCGGACGGCGCCGAACGCCTGGGGCTCCAGCGCCTGCATCCCGGCCCGGCCGATCGCACAGAGGAAATGCAGCCCCGTCCCGGCCCCCGGGGTCGAGCACGATCCGCCGCCCGGGACCGCCGGTCGGCCAGGGTGACGAAGACGAGCCGCCGGCACCGCGGGCAGCTCGCCAGCGCGGAGCCGCGGTCCGCCATCTCGCCGAGGACGTCGAGCAGCTCGGCGGGCGCTTTCATCGCCGGCCCTCCCCCCCCCGGCCGGCGGTCGAAGAGCGACGGGTTCGCGTGGGCCTCCAGCGCCCCGTCAACCGCGTCCTCGAGCTGGCGGCAGAGCCCCAAGAGCCCCTTCTCCCCGGCGTAATACCGGCGCCGGGCCCGGCGGAGGCGTCGACCAGGCCGACGAATTCCTCGAATTCCTCGGGGCTCAGCATGGCGACCTCCTCCCGCCGGCCGTCATCTCGGCCAGGAACGCCGGGCGCCCCGGGCGAGGCCGACAGCGCCGCGGCGACAGCGCCGTCGATCGTGTCGGCCTCGCGGCGGTAGAGTTGGCCCCGGCGATACCACGAGCAGCACCACGGCCCCTCGGTGGATCGCCAGAGCGTCGGCCTCGCGCCGTTGACGGACATCCACACCATCGCACGGAGCGTCGTCTCGTCGGACATGACTATGAGCGTCTCCATCAGGGCCCCTGCCCCGGCGAGGACCTCATCCGACCTCATCGGCTCGCCCATCGTCGATCACCTCCAACGGGTCCGCGTGGCGGCCGTGTTTTCGAGGTCCCGGAGCCCAGTTTCAGCCCCTTCAGGGCGGCCTCCATCGTGGCGATCTGGGCCTTGACCATCGCGAGCGATTCCTTCGTCTCGCGCTGGGCCTTCTCGCGTGCCGAAATCCGTTTGTGCCATGGGTCGTTTCCGGGGTTAAATCTGGATCGAAAACGACCCGTAAACCGGGCCGATTTCCTGGCCGTATTTTTTCGGCCATGTTTTGACCGGGTTTTCGGGGCCCTTTTCCGGGCCGCCGAAGGTGATGCCCCGGACCATCGCCCGGAGGTTGGCCGCGTCGGCGTGGCGGTAGTGCTCTCGCCGCCGTCCGCGGCGTGGTGTGCCTCAGCACGCGCTGGATCAGGGCCTCGGAGAAGCCCCACAGCGATTCGGCGTGCGTCGCCCAGCTATGCCGGAGCGAGAGGAACGTGAGGCCCTCGACGCCGGCCCGGAGGCCGGCGGCCTTGAGCCGGTCGAGCGGCTTCGACCCGGGCTTGCCGCTGGTCCAGGGCACCGCGCCCGGGTCGCCGGGAAGGCCCAATCCGAGCCCGCTTTCGGCAGCCACTCGGCCATGACTTCCACGAGGAAATCGGCCATCGGGATCGGCTGCGCCCGACGCCTCGGTTTTCAGCTCGAAACCGGGCCCGCGATCGACGAGATGGAAATCACCCCGCCCCCGAGGTCGAAATCCTCCCTCCGGAGCCGGAGGATTTCCATCTTCCGCGCGCTGGTGAAAACGCGACGCAGAACAGCGCATGCAGCCGCTCGGCTCGCCACCGGATTCCCCCCGGAATCGGGGCGGTTTTCCGCTCCGAATCGAGCATGCCAGCACGGCCCCCAGCTCGGCCGCGGAGTGGTGGGGGTGGGTCCGGAGTTCTTCCGGCCCCCCTTGGACGCGGAACTCCACGCATCGAAGGGGCTCATCCGGCGTAGCCCATGCCCTTGGCGTACGTGCAAATCGACCGCACCACGGAGAGGTGCGTCCGCTGTCGTCAAGGGCCCGCGGGCCTTCACGGCGGGCGTGTCGAGCCACCGCGCGAGCAGGGGGGGGCGTGAGATGCTCCGTCGACGTCCGCCGGCCTCGGCCAGCTCGCGGAGGATCTGTCGAACGCGGCCGGCGGTATTGCTTCGACGCCGCCGGTCGTACATCTCCTGGACCTCGGCCGCGAAGGCGGGCCAGGGGAGGGGGGTCACGGCATGCGCGCCACGCGCCACGGGGACCATGTCCATCGTCGGAGGGCCCTCGGATCGGGTGGGGATCGGTGGTGGGGAATCCGCCCCTACTATGCCCTTCGAACGCTCCGTCTGGAGAAGATGAACGACTTGGTAATCTTTTGATGGGGAGTACAGCCCTCGCAATGCGGTACTCCCTGAACGCCGGTGCCCTGGACGATCGGACACGCCACGGCTACCATGAGCGCGACGCTGAGGGCGAGGGTCGGAACCCTCATGAGCCCGTCAGGGACAAACGCCGCCGCATGGCCAAGGCCCGCTCGGGAGAGCAAGAACTCGCAATGCTGAGGTTGAGGGTTCGATCCCCTTCCGCTCCACTGGCCGGATTGGGTCGCTCTACGTGGCTCATTCCGTCCAACTTCCCTCTAGTGCCGGCTCGCGATCAACCGATCGTTGTAAACTGGTGTCTGGGGGGCGTGAGGTAGCTTGGACCCGGCGTCGGGGGATCTTGCCGGATGACCCGACGCCGGGTTTTTTCGGCCGGCGACGCCGTATTCGCCGGCCCAGTGCGTGAAGGCGGCCCCCCGGTTCAGCACGCCGGGGCCGGTCGCTTTCTTGAGGGCCGAGACAGGGCCGACGGCTTGCCGTGGCCGCACGCCACGGCGCGGCACAGGGTGCGTACCAGCCCACCGACCCCTGGTCCGATAGCAGCGATGCCACCGATTACGCGGCGTGCTCGACCCGGGCGACGATCCACTCCTCATCCGGATCGCCGAGGCCGACCAGGGCGGCGGCGGCCAGCTCCGCCGGCGTCGCGACCCGGGCCGGGGCCGGCGCCCTCGAGGCGCGGGCCGGCTTGGGGGGCGACTCTCCCGGCGGCCTCGGCCCGAAGGGCTCGACCCCATCCAGCTCCGGCGGCAAGGGCCGGCGTCGTGGAGCTGCCAATAGGCCGCGTTCTTGACCAGGTCGAAGGGCGACTTGAGCCGGCCGAATGCGGCGGCCAGCTCGGCGGGGGAGAGCGGGGCCGTCGGGGGCTCCGGCGTGGCCGTGGCGACGCCGGGGGCCGTCGGGGCGATCGCGGGGGCCTCGGCCGGCGGCGGTGGCGCCACGGCGACGGTGGGGGCCTCGGCCGGGACGGGTCCGGGGTCTTGAGGGTCGGGAGACAACGTTAACGTTTTTTCGTACCTCTCAAGATCCGTAACACTCTTCCTTGAGGGGCGCAGAGTCTGCGCCCCCCCGGCCGATCTCTGCGCCCCCCTCGATCAAGTCGAGGAGCGGACGGGGACCCCGAGCGGGGCGTTTCCGGGGGGCGGCCGGGGGGCGGCTGGCGAAGCCAGAGGATTGGACCCGCGCGCGGGACCTTGCCCCAGATCGTCGCGAGCCCGCGGCGGACCCAACCGAGGGCTCGAGGACGGCGAGCGGGCTTGGACGGTCCTCTTGCCGAGGGCCGCCTCCTTGGCCAGACCCTCGACGGTCCGCCAGTAGAAGCCCGTGCGCCATCCGGTCTCGGCGATGCACGTGGCGACGCAGATCGTCGCCTTCGTGACGTCCGGGTGGCGAATCATCTTGCGGGAGGTAGGCGTGCCCCTGGTCGGTCTGGGGCAACCCGATTTCATCCGTGGCCAGCTCGCAATCCGGCCAAGGCGCGTCCTCGGCGCTGGCGGCGTGCCCGTTTTCATGGTGGTAGCTTGGGACGGCCGAGGCGGGGATCTTTGCCGGATGACCCGCGGACGGCCGGTGACTAGTTCGGAGACCTCGACGCGATGGAAACGACGAAGCCCCCTCGCGGCGCTGTCACACCGGAGGGGGCCCGTGTCGCCCGGGCTCGCCCGGAGGCGGCCCGAACAGCTTGGTGGGAGGAGTGACAGCTCCTCGACTCCCACCAACGCTACAACGTCGCGGGGCCGGGATCAAGGCGACGGTGCGCCCGATCCGGCGAATCATTCCTGACCCGATGGTCAGTAAGCCATCGCGGCCTCATGGGCCTCGGAGGCGTCGCCGGCGATCGACTGGAGCTTGCGAGTGGCCTCGGAGTAGCCGAGGTGGACTTGCTCGGCCGACCAGTCGACCATCCGGCCGGGGAAGTCCTGGAGCTTGGCCCACTTGCCGAGGTACCGACCAGGTCGACCTCATGACGCTGCGTCTGGTCCTTGGCCCAGGCGAAGAGCGCCCGGCCCGTCTTGGGGGCCGAGTCGGCCGGGTGCGTCGGGCCCTTGTGGGCGGTGTCCCACTCGCGGCGTTCCTTGGCGGGGGCCGACGTCGTCGACCTGGTCGTCGCCGGAGAGGCCGGGGCCGGGGCGGGCTTGGCCGGCGGCGGCTCGGCGGCGGGCGCCCGTCGTCGAAGGCATGCCGCGCGAAGGCGGGCACGCCGCTCTTGCCGAGGTAGCGGCCGGGGCCGAGGTGGACGGCGGCCCGCTTCAGCGCGTCGCTCTTCGCCGACTTGGCCCGGAACGCGGCGAGGTTGGCCGGGTCCTGGAGCGCTTCTCGGTGCTCTTGTGGATGTAGCCGCCGATCGCCGACCGGGTGATGGTCTCGCCCTCGGGCAGCCGGACCGTCAGCTTGCAGAGGCAGCTATCCCCAAGTGGGAATACTCGTCCGACCAGTTCTCCGGCCCGAGGACCTCGTCCAGCCGGTTCATGATCGTCTGCGCGTTGACGTACACCAGCTCCCGGCCGTCGCGGTCGCCCCTTCGGCGCTTCAGCTCCCATTCCTCGAACGGGCGGGCGAGCTCGGTGAAAAGCCCCTCGTATTTGCTCGGCATGGTCAAAGCTCCACGATCCGCCCCGCGCGGGGCAGATAGCCGTACCTGATCACATTGTGGGCGTCGACGAGGGCCGCGGCGATCGGGTCGCGGCTGAACGGCCGGTCGGCGTGTCGGTGGCGAAGGTCGTCCCGCGGCCGTCGGTGGCCAGCTCGATTTCGGCCAGCTCGGCCGGGTCGAGCCCGAGCCGCGCGGCCAGCTCGCCGGCGACGGATCGCGCGGCGAGCTGGCGGGCGGCGGGTGGTGTCATGAGGGCAGGCATCAGAATTCGACCCCATCGCGCCGGGGCGAGATTGGGATCAGGACCGCCCGGACATCCCGATACTCGCGGTCGTTGGCGGCCCAATAGGCGTAATTGCCGGAGGGGAAGGCGACCGGGTCGTCGGCCCCTTCCTTGAACCCGGCTTCCCAAAGCAGCTTGGCGAGGTCCTCGCGGGCGAGGCTGGCGGCCCGGGTCAGCTCGTCGGCCTCTTGGCGTGCGAGGTCGGCCTTGAGCTTGGCCTCTCTGGCGACCAATTGCGATTTACGATAACCCCGGGCGGCGCCCTTTAATGCCTCGCGCGTGGCCGGGCTGATGTCGCGTCGGTAGATCATCGTCCGGATCTCCGAAGGCCCCGGGGCCGTCCCCGGGGCGGGTGGGGGAGGGGGGTCAGAACTGCGACGTCTCGCACGAGCGATCGCGGTCCGACTCCATCAGCACGGCCCGCCGGCAGTCGAGGTCGTCGATCGTGTTGACCTCCAAGAAAACCATCTCGGCGACCAGCTCGCGGGCCAGCCGGGCCAGCGCCTTGGGGGCCTCGCCCGGCAGCCGGTCGAGCTGCCCGGCCTCCCACGCGAGCCACTCCTTGTCGTTGATCGGGGCGTCGGCGTCGGCCGCCATCTGGGCGAAGAGCCGCCGCTCGGACGTGTGATAGTCGCGGTCGCTGATGTAGCCGCGGGCGGGGCCGGGCTGGACGACGGCGGGCGGGGTGGTAGGATTCATCGGGGAGTCTCCGGAGCGTCGGGGCTTCTCACCGGCCCGGCTGGCGTCACTCGCGCCAGCCGGGCCTTTTCGTTTTCGGGGCGGACCGTCCGGCCCGATGGACTATATTACGGCAATTCCACCTCTGGTCAACAGTGGAATCCGCCACCATCACCCTTTTTTTTCCCGGTGTTTTCCCGTAGGATGTCCGATGGACGTGGAAAGGTCACGTTCCATAGACTCGCGGCTCAAGTGGAGAAGACCCATGTCGACTCGGATGCTGGAAAGGCCGGCGATGGCCAAGCGAAGCAATGACGTCTCGGCGAAGATCGACGCCGAGGCACTCCGACTGGCCCGGCTCGCTGCGGAGATCGCCGGCACGTCCGTCGCCGCCTACATCAGCGTCGTCGTCGCCGAGCGCGGACGAAGGATATCGACGCCTGGGCGTCGGCCCGGGTCGACCAGACGAGGAAACCCAAGGGGAAGTGAGGGACCGATGCGGCTCCCGTTCACCTGCAACTGCGGCTATGTGGCGGACGTCCCCGAGTCCTACGCCGGCAAGCGGGCCAAGTGCCCGCGGTGCAAGGCAACCGTCTCCATACCCGGCGTCGCCGAACAGTGGCCGCGGACGCCCTCCGGGATCGAGCTGGACACGGCCGACTGGGCGGCCGACGCGCGGGCACCGGGGCCCCAAGCGGCCGCGCCAGTCGCCCGGCCGCGGGCATGCCGGCGGCCGTGGTGAAGGCGATCATGGAGCCGCCCCCGCCCCCGCCCCCGCCGCCTCGCGAGGCGACTCCGGCGCCCCCGCTGCCCGCGCCCCCGGACGTCGCGGAATACAAGGTCCTCACGCAGAAGGACAAATGGTTCAGCGGCAAGTTCGACCCCGAGCGGTTGGAGCAGGCGCTCAACGCCTACGCGAAACAGGGCTGGCGCGTCCGGGGCGTGACCTCGGCGAGCATCCCGGGGCTGATGGGCGGCAACCGCGACGAGCTGATCGTCGTGATGGAGCGATAGGCGTGCGCTACACGCTCCACGACGGGATCGGCTTCTTCGAGGGCGTGCCGCCGGACGCCGCCTCGCTCGGGCCGGTCCGCGTCGAGGTCGGCGGCTTCTTCGTCGCGCCCAACTCCGGACGCTGGACGACGTCAAGCGCGAGCTGGCCAGGGTCGTGAGGGCCAAGGGCGGCAACGCCCTGGTCGGCTTCACGTACGGCCAGAGGTCCGTCGGCTTCTTCCGGTCTTTCGTGAGTCGCGATGATCAGGTCTGGTACGGCGCCGGAGAGGCCGCGATCGTCCGCCCCTGAGGCGATCCGGCGGTCATGACCGGGCCGTGAGTCAGTCGTCAGGTTGACGGGAGAAGCACCGCAGTCACTCGCGAGGAGCCGCCCCATGCACCCCCGATTCGCGTTCTCGAAGACGGTCGCCGTGAATCTCGACCTGGTCAACTTCGTCGCGCCCGACGGCACGACGGACTGCGGCGGCGAGTTCAGCGTCGACGAGCTGCGGCGGCTCCTGGAGCTGGCCGAATCCCTCTCGCGCCCGCCCGACGAGGGCCCCCACGATCCGCAGCGCCCGTTCCTGAAGACGAGCAAGGGGCTCCTCAGGGAGACCTCGATCGCCTTGGCCAACCACGCGGCCGACGGGAGCCTCCATGTTGGCCTCACCAGGAACGCCGTCGATTTCACGGGTGAGGAGGCGGCGCAGATCTTCGGCACCTCACCCGGCATGGCGACAAGCTCGATTGAGGGAAGTCGGCGACGGCTGATCCCCCTCCCGGACCGCCGCCGCCGCCCCACGCCCTCAAGCCGCGGCCGGCCCGCTCGACGATCGTCCCCATCTGCTTGGCGACGGCCAGCGTGGCGCCTGCCGACGGGTTGGCGAGGTGGAGCAGGAGGGTCCGGTTGACGTGGCCCGGGAGGTCGGCGCGGAGCACGGGCACGCGGATCTGCTTGGTCGTCTCGCCGGGCTCGAGGGTCAGCGTCCCCTTCGTCTCGGTGTAATCCTCCCCGGCGATCGCGGTCACGTCCTCGGTCGCATAGTCGATCGACACGGGGTCGTCGGCCGCGATGCCCATCATGAGGCTGATGTGGAACACCAGCTCGGCGGCGCCGCCGACGGCCGGGTCATACTTCGTCGAGTCGCAGTAAACGAGCGGGGTCTTGGCGGACGGATTGACCATCGGTCGGGCCTCGGTGCGGGGTGGGACGGGGTGTCGCAACGCGCCACGATCCTAGCATCGCCGATATGATCGTGCCATCACCCCTTTGCGGGGGGCGGCGCAGCATGCGACGATGGGGCGGCCGATCGGCCCGGATCTCCGGGGGGGGGTTAGACTCCCACCCCGGAGGGTGTACACACCCGGGCCGGTCGGCGCCGCGGGGGCCGGGCCATGCTCGCCGCGATGCTCGCCGACCTGGACGTCACCGCCAGCTCCCGGGCGCTGACGCTCTTCGGCCTGGTCGTCGCGGCGGCGTTCCGGCTGGGGCGGTCGTCGCGGCCGGGCGAAGGGCAAGGGGGGTAGCGATGGGCGAGCCGGGCATCCTCGACGTGTGGGCGGCGGGCGGCCCCGACGAATGGCCGGGGATCATCATCCCGCGAGGCAGCTCGGCCCGGATCGCCGTCGCGGTCCGGCCCGACCGCGGGTCGAGCCGATTCCCGTGCGGACCATTCCCGGGGGAGCTGTGCGGCGTGGCGATCGTCGACTTCGACGATCTCCCGATCATCAACCGCGGCTTCGCGAGCCCGCCGAGGCCCGGCCTGCTGATCGTCGGCGACAGCGTGATGCGGATTGTCGGCATCGGCACGAACCGGGTCCCCGGCGGCTGGGGCATGCCGTTCCGCTCGGCCGCGCCGTCGAGGTCCTCGCCCGGCCCTGCCCGACCATGCTCGCCATCCTCGCCAACGGCCCACACCACGGCCGGCGGCTGGAGGTCCCGGCTGAACACGATTACGTCGCCCTGCCGACGACCGACGACCCGGCGTCGACGACCGCGGCGATCTACCGCAAGCACGGGCCCGGCCTCGCCCCCGGCGACGTCGACCTCCGGTGTTCAAAGGGGGCGTCGCCCGGTGAACGCCGAGCGGGATTGGCTCGCGAGCGGCCGCGGTCTACTTCGTCCACGAGCGGACGACGGGTCCGCGCGAGCGCGAGCGCAGCCGCCGGGACTGAGGCCGAGCTGGGCATCGGCCCGGCCGGGGACACGTGGCGGACCCGCAAGCCCCTGCTCTGAGAGGCGCCCGCCGATGTGGCTCCGGATCTTCGAGCCGACCATCCGGCACGGCGCCGGCGGCGTGGTCCGCGTCCGGGGCGAGGTCGTCGGGATCGACTCGGCCCCGCCCGGCGACGACCCCGGGGAGGCCGACGTCGTCGTGGTCGGGGGGACCGCCTACCTCCGGCTCCGCGGCCGGTCCCCGATTCGGCCGACGTCGCGACGCGGGCCCCGCGATGCCGCGTCGTCTCGCGGCAGGGGCCCGCACAACCGGCACAGGTTCCGGTATGAAATCATAATGTCCATTATCGGACGTCGGGGAGGGGCGGATTTCCTCCCCCTTCCGGCCCTGGTTCGAAGCCTCACAAGGCATAATCGGGTGTCGCTTCCCCGCACCCTTCACCCCGGAGGCCCGAGCATGGCCGGCGATCTGATCTCGATCGACCGCTACGACGTCAACATGGAGCAGGTGACCTTCGTCGATTTCGGCACGCCGGAGGACGATCGGGTCATCTTCCACTTCACCACCGGCGCCGACCGCGTCGTCCGCGGCCCCGAGGCCACGGCCATGCACAGCCGCGCCGCCGCCAAGGCCCCGCCCGTGGCCGGGGCGGCCCCCGCGGCCGAGGCCGCCCCGACGGCCGGCGCCGGGACCTCCGACGCCGCCACGGCCACGACAACGGCCCCCCGGCCGTGGCCTCGGCCCCGGCCGGATCGGGCATGCCCGCCGCGCCGGGCCGGGCACCCGCGGCGGCGGGGGCCGGCGCAACCTAGATCGGCGGCCGATGACTCTGACGCCGCGATCTCCGGCCCGGGGCCCCTCTCCCCGGGCCTTTCCGTGCGCGGCGGGCCTTTTTCGCGTAATCCACTGCGCAGATTGCAACCGACCCCCGGTTTTCCCCCTTAGGGTAGCAGGTGCGACCGCGGCACGGCCCCCCGGGGCTCACTTTCCTCGCCGCCAAGCCCATCCCCGATCGGCCCTGCGGCCCATGTCCCACCGGCCCCACGCGGCCATCCCCCGAAGGTCACTTCCCATGAACCGCCCCAGCCCCGTCCGCTGAGGTCGCCCCGCGCACGGCCGACGCCGGCCCGCGCCCCAACCCCGTGCCGGGGGCCTCGCGAACCGAGGTCCTCTCAACAATCCCCGTGCGCTGAGAGTCGGCGACGGGACGCGCGGGCGGGCCGGGGCTCCTAGGGCCCCTCGATAAGACGGGTCCGGCGTCGGCCTCTCCTCCCCTCCCTCCCCTCCACCTGCCCACAAGCACGGACCATGAGCCCATCGAGCTTCGACAGCACGATCGCCCGCACCGCCGGGGGCATCCGCTTCGCGGGTGCGCTCGCCCTGCTCTTCATCGGCGCCGAGCTTTTCGGCGGCGATCGGCTGGCACTGGGGATGGGTCCTCTCCCCGCTCTGGGCACCCTATGCCCTGATCCTCGGCTCCACGGCGTCGGCGTGGCGGCATCGTGGCCCTGGCCTCGCCCTCAAGCTGGCCCGCGCCGTCCTCGCGTCGCCGCGCGATTCGTCGTCTGGGTCCGGAGGGTCCGCTATTGATCCGGTCCCTGCACACCGCCTATGACGCCGACGGCCGGGCCTTCTCGGGGCCCGACGCCTCGCGGCTCCGGCTCTACGTGGCCAAGCGGAACGCCCTGCTCCACTCGATCGCCACGGCGCTGGCCCTCATGGGCAACGCGCCGACCCCGCCCCCGGCCCCCCTGCCCCGGCCCTCCCCCGACCATGCACAAGCGGTCCGCGGCCTGATCCTCGGCCTCACGGCGGCCGTCGTGGCGCTCGGCGCCCTCGGCCTCGCCGTGCCCGGGCCCGACGACCGGGCCGTCGTGCTCGTCTCCCTCGCGTGGGTCCTCGCACTCGGGGGCGCCGCGATCTTCCTTCTCGACGACGGCCCGCGGCGACGCCCGCGGCGGGCGTGCTGACGACGGAGTCTCCCCGACCATGAGCCCCTCGGATCTCTGCGGCCTCGGCATGGCCCTCGCGGCGGTCGTCGCCGGCCTCATCGTGGCCGTCGTCGTCTTGACGATCGCCAGGCCCAAGCCCGCGATCGTCGCCGCCCCGCCGATCCCCGGCGAGCACCCAGCTTCGCCGAGGTCGAGCAGCTCGGGAAGGTCGTCGACGGCTTCGCCGAGGACCTCGACCGGCTGGAGGAGACGGTCGGCGGGGTCCGGCGAGAGCTGGACACCTTCGGCGAGAATGTCAACCACACGGTCGGGCACATCAACCGGAGCTTCGACCAGGTCGAGACGTTCCTCAACGAGCGATCGCGCGGCTCGAGGCCGTCGCCCGGGAAGACGAGGAGCGGCACGCCGGCGTCATGATCGTGACCCGGCACCAGATGGCCGAGATCGCCAAGCTGCGCGACGACGTCGCCGCGATCCGCGAGGAGCTGGCCACCCCGCCCGGGGACTCGGCGCCCTTCGTCGGCCAGATCGTCCGATTCATCGACGACGCGAGGCGACTCTGGCCCGCGGTCGTAATGTTCGTCTCCGACGAGTCGGACCCCGGGAGCAACGTCGATCTCTTCGTGATGAAGCCCTCGGCCGGCGACTGCTACGGCACCCCGCGCCACGACCCGACGGCTTCAGCGACCGCCGGCCGTTGACCTGGCATCCGATCGTCTGAGCCCGCCCCTCCCCTCCCGCACCTCCCCCCGGGCCGCCCATGAACCGCTGCCGATCGGCCCCGGCCGGATGCCCGACGACGCCGTCCCCGCGCTGCTCCGGCTCGCCGGCCAGGTGCAGACGGTGGCGCACGTCTGGGAGGCCCACGGCTGGCTCTGCTTCTACGGCGGCGTGGCCGTCGGCGTGCTGGGCTGCCTCGCGGTGGCCGTCGTCGCGATCGCCCTCCGGAGGCCGTCTTGAAGCGACTCGCCCGGATCACGATCCTCGCGGCCCTCTGCCTCCGGCCCGCCCTCGCGATGGCCCAGTCCCCGGACCGCCGGGGCGAGGTGACCGTCGATCAACCGTCGTACAACGGCCACGCGGCCGACGCCCCGATCCCGCCCGAGCAGCACATCCGCAACGAGGGCGGCTCCGACGGCGCGGGCCTCTGCGTGATCAGCAGCCTGATCATCAACGGCCACTGGCAGGAAGTCCCCGGGCTCACCCTCGGCAAGCCCTCCGACCTCTCTCGCGCGCCGCCAAGGCCCGGCCCGGCGGCTACTCGCCCGACAAGCTCGAAAGGCTGCTCTCCGAGGTCATGCCCGGCGAGAAATACGCCAGCTACGTCGGCACCGACCGCAACGTCCTCAACGCGCTCACGCGCCAGGGCTATCCGGTCGGCGTGACGATGAATACCGGCGCCTTCTACGGCTACCGGCCGATCCATCACATGGTCTCGCTGATCCATTATCGGATCAACGGCTATGCGTGCGTGGTGGATAATAACGATCCCGGCAAGTTCCATTGGATGCCCGCGGCCGAGTTCGACCGCCGATGGATCGACGGGGGCACCGGCTGGGCCTTCACGTGGACCCGGCTCCGGGCCTCGGCCCGCGGCCACTTCCTCCTGCTGGCGGCCCTCGCCGCGGCGCCCTCGGCGTCGGCCCGGACCGCCCCCACCCCCGCCCCGACGGAGGGGCCGACCCCATGAAGACGATCGCGATCCTCGCCGCGCTCTGCCTCGGCCAGACGCCGGCCGACCCGCCCCGCTCCGTGCTCGCGGCCGCCGACGGCCGCCCCGTCTTCGGCTGGATGGACCGCGGGATGATCCGCTATCACCCGGCCGAGCAGACGCCGGAGAACCTCCGGGGCGAGGCCGGGGCCGGCGCCATCGGCCTCAACCTCGCCAACGGCGTCGACGCGGTCGGCCTCCACCAGATGCAGAGCGGCCGGTTCAGCACGAATGACCCGCGGTTCGACCCGGCCCGCTGCACGCCCGACCCGGCCCCGGCCGCCCCGTCGATCCCGTACCCCACCGCTCGGCTGCGTGCTCGTCGCGGCCGGGATCGCCCTCCACGCCCGCCGGAGCCCCTAGCCGCCGAACGCCGAGACCCTCAACCTCGCGGGCGTGGCGCTGGTCGCCGCGGCCCTCTGGTACCACTTCGCGACCCGCCGCGGCGTCGCGGCGCCGGGCCCGGCCGCCCCGCCCTCCGGCCGCCCGTCGATCTCCCGGGCCCTCGACGACCTCAAGCACGAGTTGCCGACCAGGTGATCGGCCGGAAGCTCGGCGACCACCAGGCGGCCCAGCTCTCGGCCGCCATCACCGGCAATCCGGCGCCGGCCCCCGCCCCTACCCCGGCCCCCGCCGCGACGCCGGCGGGGGCGCCCGGCTGAGCCCGCCCCGGTCGCTCGGCCTCGGGCCGCGCTGTTCTACTTCCAGTCCCCCGTCGGAGTCTGCCCCCGATGCCGAGATTCGTCCGCGGCCCCGTGATCGGCCACTTCACCCAGGCCCCGTCGACACGCCCCCGCCGGCCACGCCGCCCGCGGGGACGTTCGTCGACCAGGTCGTCACCGTCGACACGATGTACCCGCGGACCGTCCCGGGCGGCGTCATCGGCGCAGGGCCGTCCTCGGCCCGCTCGACCCGGCCAATCCGGCGCCGCTGGCGGCCGTGCACGTCATCGTCACGACGTCGCCGATCGCCGACGCGATCGACGCCGCGGGGATGCTGGCGCTGGCCGGGGCGTTCGCCGGCGAGTGGCGCCAGGCCGACCCGCCGATCGCCGCCGGCCAGCCCGTCCGCGTCGACGTGGCCGGCGTGCCCGACGGCTCGTCGTTCTGGTACACGGTCCTGGAATACGCGAGCTGAGATACCCCACCGGGGCGGCCGCGAGGGCCTCACACCCCTGCGCCCGCCCCCACCGCTATACCGCCGGATGGTATATACCTGCCCCGGAGCGACGATCGCCATGAGCCGACATAAGCGCGTGCGAGGTCAACGAGGTGGCCGGGATCATCTCGTCCGCCCCACGGAGGACCATCGGGGATACCGAGCTGCTCAGAGACTCGCAGCGTCGGGGCCTCAAGGGCGAGGCCGTCCGCTCGGCGGTGGCCGACATGGCGCAGGCACGGCTACGTGCGGATGTCGAATGACGGTCCCGGCTCCGTCCGGTACACGATGGTCCATGGCCCGAGCGGGAGCGGCCGTTGACCGAACGCCATCCCCTCCGGCTCGAATACGTCGACCCCGCGTCGATCGTCGCCAACCCGCTCAACTGGCGGGTCCACGGCGACGTGCAGAAGGGGGCGATCGCCGAGTCGCTGGAGCGGTTCGGCTGGGTCAAGCCGCTGATCTTCAACGGCCGGACCGGCCGGCTCATCGACGGGCACGCCCGCCGCCAGCTGGCCGCCGCCCAGGGCGTCCCCGCCGTCCCGATCGTGATCGGCGATTGGGACGAGTGCAAAGAGCGGTCGATCCTCGCCACGCTCGACCCGATCGGCATCATGGCCGACGGCGACCCGATCGCCTTCCGGTGCTGCTCGACCAGCTCGACACGACCGGGGCCGAGCTGCAAGGGCTGCTCCCGCCGACGGCCGAGGGCATGGGGCTATTCGACGGGCTCAACGAAGAGGCCGAAGCCTACGCGGCCGAGGCAATCCCGCCGCCTGAGGATGTCGCGAAGGGCGAGGCCGAGGCAGCGCCCGCAGAGGGGCCCGGACCTCCGGCTGATTCGATCTTCCCCTCGGATAACCCTTGGGGCGTCCCGACGCTCCTCATGAGCCACCAGGCCGAGGCCGTCGTCTTCCCCGTCACGGCATGGGGCTCCGTCGTGCCCGCCGACAAGATGACCGGCACGTGGGCGTGCTCCACGTCGACGACTGGCCGGTTCGAACCGCTCTGTGCGACCCGAGCCGGATCCTGCTCTCGGGCCCCGCGGCCGTCGTCGAGCCCAATTTCTCCACCCACGATCAGCACCCCCGCGCCTTCACGCTCTGGCAGGTCTACCGCAAGCGCTGGCTCGCCCGCTGGTGGCAGTCCAAGGGGCTGCGCGTGTTCGTCGACTTGAACGTGGACCGCGCGGCCCGGGACCTCAACCTACTCGGCGTGCCCCGCGGCTGGGAAAGCCTACGCCAACCGGGCCCACAACGGGGGCGACGGGCTCGAGGAGGAATGCGAGCTGGCCCGGGAGCACGCCGGGACGGCCGAGATCCTCTACCTCGTCTACGGCGGCGGCAAGGCCGTGCAGGAGCTGCCGGGGCCCGCGGCTGGAACTGGTGCCCCGAGCAATTCGACGCGGCCAAGGCCCGTCTCAAACAGGAGAGGTCGACCGATGGCCAAGGGTAGGAGCGCGGGCGGCAAGAGCGGGGTCCGGGGCTCGGGCGGCGGCGGCAAGGCGACGCCGGGCCGGAAGGCCGCGAGGCGCCTATGGCTGCGCCTCGGGCGGCGCCGCCAAGAGCAAGCAGGGCGAGGCCAACCTCCGCCGCCAGTCCGACCAGGACAAGGCCAACCAGCTCGGGGCCCGGTCCGAGCCGCAAGGCCGCCGCCGCCAAATGCAAGAAGGGGGCCAGGCCCCTCTTCCGCCGGCCGACCAGCATGCGCGTCCGCGCGGCCCGGACCGGCAAGAGCAAGAAAGACAAGGAATTCCGGCTGGCCTCGGGCGTCCGCAAGGCCGTCGCCTCGGCCAAGCGGCGGAACGCCAAGCGGAAGGGCTAATCGGATGACGGTCCCCAGCGCGTCCGCCGGGTGAAGTGCCGTAAGTGCCGGGGCAAGGGCGGCCGGGTCAAGGTCGGGCTCTGGGTGCGCCACGAGCTGGCAAGCCTGCCCGGAGTGCCTCGGCAAGTCGAAGACGAAGCAAGTCGTCGGCTGATCCGGCCGCACATAAAGGCGAACACCTTGGCTCAAAACCTCAAGCCCCCGAAGCGCCGAGATTGAGGCCGACGCCTGGAAACTCCACAACGACGGTTGGTCCCAAAGGCGTATCGCCGAGAAGCATAACGTCGAATTGGGGACCATATCGCGGCGCTGTCGAGGGTCACAAAGAGAGTCCGGGAAGCGACCGACGACGAGGCCAAGGCGGATATCGTGCTGACGATCGACCGGCTTGAGGACCTCTATGACGAGGGCAAGCAAGCCTGGCAGCGGTCGAAGCTCCCGAGGAAGAAAGCGAACCGCAAGAGCACGCCCAATCCGGTCCGCGCGGCGCTCAGGCCCTCGGCGACAAGGCCCCCGACGCCCCCAAGACGATCGACGTCACGTCCACGGAGATGGTCGAACGCGAGGGTGAGCCGGCCTATCTCCAGGTGTGTTTCGCGGCGATCGACCGGCTGAAAAAGCTCCTCCATCTGGAAGAGCTGACGCGCCCGAAGCCGGCCGCCGAAGACCCCGGCGACCTCCCCACCGTCCGCGATGCGATGGCCGAAGCGCTGGCCGCCGACGCCGCCTATGTGCCCGACGACGAACCTACCCCGGAGGGGGAGCCCCCCCCCTCCCCCTCCGGGGCCCCCACCGGAGATACGCCCGCATGACCCGCCCTTTCTGGGACGAGTGGGGCTACGCCTGGTGACCCGCCCCCGACCCAACCACGGCCTGGCCGTCCACGTCGCCCTCTGGCCCGCCTTCGCCGCGCTGGCGGCTGGTACGCCGCGATCGGCCTCCTGATCCTCGCCTCGGCCTCGGCCCTCCCCCCATGACCCGACGCCCGATCACCCGCCTCGACTGCCTCAACCGCCGGCCGCTGATCGATGCGTCGAGCCCGACCCGCGATGGAGCGAACCCGCCTTGAGCCGCCCGCCCGCCTTCCTCCGGCCCCTGCTCGTCTCCCTCGCGCTGGTGCTGGCCGTCCTGGCCGGCGTCGCCACGTTCGCCTATAGCGGGGTCGCTCGCACGATGGAGAACCGCGCCGCCCAGCTCCGCGAGCTGCTCGCCGGGTGAAGTCCGACCCCAACCCGTACGCCCGGTTCGGCTGGTCGATCCTCGGCCGCGATTACTGGGCGATGCAGCGGCAGATCTGCCGCTCGGTGCGGGAATGCCGGACGACGCTGGCCATCACCGGCAACGGCGTCGGCAAGAGCTACGTCGGCAGCGGGCTGGGGCTCGCCTTCGCCTACCTCCACCCGGGGTCGATCACCTTCACCGCCGCGCGACGCAGGCCCAGCTCGAGGGCGTGCTCTGGAAGTACATCCGCGAGGGCCACGCCAACGCGGGCGCCGCTGGGCGGGCGGGTCTCCGGCACACCTCATCACGCTGGAGCTGGGCGACGGCTGGGGCCTCTACGGGCACGTGTCGACCAAGGTCCAGACGATGTCCGCCACCACCACCCGGACCTCTGCGATCATCGACGAGGCGTCGGGCGTGCCGCAGGCCGTCTTCGAGGCCGTCGACAGCCTCAACCCGTCGCGCATCCTCATGCTGGGCAATCCCCTCCGCCCGGAGGGCAAGTCTACGAGCTGCGCAGCAGGCCGACGACCCCAGGAGCGACCCGAAGCTCCTCCGCAAGATCGTCATCCCCTCGACGGCGAGCCCCGACCGCACCTCGAAGCGCAGCCCCCGCGGCATGGCCGACGACGTGGCCCGCGCCATGGCGAGCGAGTATCGCGAGGAATCCACCTGGTGGCTCTCGCACGTCCTCGCCCTCTTCCCCGGCGACTCCGACGACGCGATCGTCCCCCGCGCCTGGATGGAGCTGGCGGGCCGCACCCTCCATCTCCCCTCGGGCGCCCCCCGGATGGCGATCGACATCGCCCTGGGGCTGGGCGGCGGCGACCTGGCCGTGATCTGGGTCCGCGACGACAACGGCATCCTCGATCTCGCCTATGGCCGCAACTGGAATCTGGAAGCCACGGCGACGAAGGCCGCGCTGCTCGCGCAGAACACGGGGTCGAGCCCGCCCGGATCTCGTGGGACTTCCCCGGGGTCGGCGCCGACTTCGGCAACCGCCTCGCGGCCGTGGGGCTCGTCGGCTGGGTGGCCTACCAGCCGGGCAAGGGCGGCCCCGCCGTGCACGCCGAGAACCTCCGGTCGGCCGCGGCGTGGGCGGCCTGCCCCGGCTCGACCCCGGGGGGATGGTCCGGCCGCGCCCGGGTCGAAGGTGACCGTCAAGCAAGCCCCCTTCTCGATCCGGCCCGAGTGGCTCCGGCTCCTCCGGCCCGAGGTCGAAGCGCCCACTACACGCTTGCCAACGGCGGGGGCATCGCCCTGGAGAAGTCCGAGGACGTCGCCAAGGGCTCCCCACTCGCCCGACTTCGCCGCGTCGTTCTTCCAGCTCTTCGCCTTCACGGGGTGAACGGACCATGGCCGACATCCCGATCCTCGACCTCGACTCCGAGATCCGCGCCGGCCTCAACAACGAGCTGCCCCGGCTCATGGACGCCTGGCGAAACCGCCGGTTCGCCGACCAGGCGTTCGAGGAGTTCCCCACCCGCCCGGAGCACGACCGTTTCAGCCGGTCAGACCATCGCCGAACCTCGTCGATCATGGCCCGGGTGATCGAGGTGCTGACGGCCAACTCGTCAAGGCCGACCCCGCGCCAGGTCTCCGGCGACCCCCGGGCCACGGAATGGCTCGAGCGGGTCTACCGCCGCAACGCCATGCTCCCGAGGTGGCAGGAGGCCGACCGGCTCACCCACGTCGGCGACGTCGCGGCGTTCCAGTTCGCCGGCGACCAGGACCCCAACGCGCCGGTCAAGGTCCACGTGTGGGGCGCCGACCAGCTCGCGTGGTGGCTCGACCCCGACGACCAGACCCGGCCCGCGGCCGTCGCCACGCTCGACTATTACGACTCGCGGCGCCGGCTCACCCTCTGGACCCCGGAGGAGTGCCGGGTCTACCTGACGGCCAAGAAACCCCCGGGCAAGACGGCCGGGGGCACCGCCTACACCCGTCGCCCGAGCTCTCGGGCGAGAACCCCTACCGCACGGCCGAGGGCGAGGGCTTCCTCCCCTTCAGCTTCGTCCACTACAAATTCCCGGCGACCGACTTCCACGCGTCGGGGCCCGGGCGACGCCCTGCACGGCTCAACGATTACTGCAATTACGACCTCGACGACATCGGCGACGGCAAGCGGTACCTGTCCAAGCCGATCGGCGTCGCCCGGGGCGTCTCGCCCCTCTGGACCCCCCCCGCGGAGATCCGCCCGGGGATCTTCCTCAATCTCTCCGAGGACCAGGCCGGCGACCAGATGGGCAACGGCCCGGAGGGGAACCTCGAATACCTCACGGCCTCGCCCGGCTGGATCGCGGCCAACTAGAACGGAACCGGTTCATCGACCACAGCCTGGAGTGCCACGGCGGGCATACCGGGCCGATCCGGATAGGCGCGGACGCCGCCTCGGGCATCGCGATCATGGCCGAGCGAGGGCGGGCGACGATCCTCGCCCGGGCCGAGAGCCGGCGGGTCCCCTTCGGCTTCTACGAGCAGGAGGCCGCCCGGGTCTGCCTCATGGTCGGCGGGGCCCACGCCCGGCACCACGGCCTCGACGCCGGCCTGGTCGACGACGCCGCGGCCGAGCTGGCCCTCTCGCTCCGCTGGCCCCCGCTCTACGTGATGCTGCCCGGCACCGAGCGCGACGCCTCCGACGAGTGGCGGGTCCGGATGGGCCTCGCGTCCAAGCTCGGGCTCCTGATCAAGCGCCGAGGACCTCTCCCGCGAGCAGGCCGTCGAGCGGCTCCGCCAGATCGCCGCCGACAACGACGAGCTCCGCACGCTCGGCATCGACCCCGCGTCCCCCGGCACCCTGCCCGCGCAGCCCGAGCCGACGACGTCGCTCGCCGGCGTCAAGTGACCCGCCCGTGAGGCCCCCGCCGATGGCCGACGCCAATCCCCCCGCGCAAAACCAGCCAGGACACCCGCGCCGCCCACCCCGGAGCCCCGCCCGATGGCCGACGAGAAGAAAGGCCCCGACTTCACCAAGGCACTCAAGCTCGGCGCCGCCGTGCGCCGCTGGGAAGAGGAGGCCAAGACGGCCAAGGCCCGGGCCGACGAGGCCGAGGCCAGGCTCGCCAAGGCACCCAAGGCCGACGACGTCGCCAAGCTCCGCAACCAGCTCAACGCCGGCAAGCACGCCGACGCCTTCAAGGCGAAGGCGCTGAAGCTCGGCATCAAGCCCGAGATGGTCGACGCGCTCCGCAAGGTGAGCGGCTACCAGCCGACCGACGCCGAGCCCGACGAGTCCGCCATCAAGGCCGCGATCCGCGACGCCGTGAAGACCTCCGGCGGCAAGGACGTCTGGTGCGCCCCCAAGCTGGCCGAGGGCACGGCCGAGGGCGAGGCCACCGCCCCCAAGCCCGGCGACCGCCCGCCCCGGCGCCGAAGCCGGAGAGGCTCCCCAGGGGCCCCGGGCGCCGCCCGGGGACCCGCGGCCAAGCCGGCCGGCTTCTCGGCCACCGAGGCCAACCTCCGCGACCCGGCGTGGATGCACGCGCACCGCGCCGAATACAACGCCGCGTGCGCCGACGGCACGCTCTCGATCGTCTGAGCCCCGCCCCATCCCGGCGACCGCCGGACCACCCCCCCCCCCCCCACATCCAGGACTAGCCCCCGATGCCCAATCCCACCGCCGGGATGTTCCAGACGCTGATGGCCGCGGCCGGCATGGCCTCGCAGAACCTCAAGTTCTCGAACAATGCGCTGCGGTGCATCTACCTGGACATGAAGACGGCCGCGGCCGCGCCTGGGCCCCAAGACGCAGCTCAACGTGATCATCCCCACGGTCAACGAGGGCGACGCCGCCGACATCCAGAGCGGCCCCTTGCAGCCGACCGACACGTCGGACAACACGGTCTCGATCCCGTTCAACCACAAGGACCCGGTCAGCTTCGTCATCCGCGACTGGGACCAGGTCCGCACCCCGCTCAAGCTCGCCGACCTCTTCCTGAAGCCGAAGCTCGAGGCGCCGCTCCGCAAGGTCAACCGCCGGGTCGCGAATTTCTTCACCGCGACCAACTTCAACGTGTCGACGACCATCTCCGGCGTCGGCACCGCCAAGTTCGCGCGGGCGACTTCGCCGCGGCGTGGACGGCGCTGACGAACCTCGGCTGCCCGACGGAGGAGGAGGGCAACCTCTTCTTCCTCACCAGCCCGACGGCCTACGCCAACACGGCCGCCGACACGACGTTCAACCAGCAGTTCGTCGTCGGCGAGTCGGCCGCGATCCAGGCGCAGCAGAAGGGCCGGCTGGTCGACCAGTTCGGCGCGCTCCTCCGCTGGGACCAGCAGATCCCCAAGTTCGCCGGGTCGCAGGAGACCGGGTGCTACTTCCACCGCGCCGCGATCGCGATGGTGACGGCGCCGCTGCCGTCCTCGGGCTCCGACCAGGTCCGCGAGCAGATCATCTACCCGCTGGAGGGCGTCGACCTGCCCGTGCAGATCCAGATGCAATACAGCATCAAGGATCAGGGGTGGCTGATCAACATCGCGTGCGCCCACGGCGAGAGCGTGATCCGGCCCGAGTACGGCGTCATCGTCTCACGAGCTGACCCGCCGCGCGGGAATCGCCATGCGCCGAGGGCCCCCCTCCCCCGCGGGGGCCCCTCCCCTCCCCCTCCCCACCCCCACACGAATCAGGACCCGCCGACATGGCAAGCGGTGACATCTTCACGCAGCAACAGCCCAAGGACCTCACGCCCCAGAATGGCATCTTCAACGAGGTCCCGCTCGTCTACCCGGTCTCGGCCGGCGGCGGCGTCGCCGGCGTGCCGCTCAACAGCTGGCGACGCAGGGCTACCAGTTCCAGTGCCGCTCTGGAACGGCACGCCACTGACGACCGGCCTCACGGTCCAGCTCGCGCTGGTCGACGACCCGGCCAACTCGGGCGCCGGCCTCGTCGTGCAGGTCCGGCGACGATCAAGCGGCTGGCCGGCTCGGGCGATTACACCCAGACGGGCGGCTCGACCGAGGTCACCGCCAACGTCACGATGCCGGCCACCCCGGGCCAGCTCGTGACCCAGACCATCGCCGTCGCGAAGGCCGCGATCTCGGCCTCGCTCGCCGCCGGCGACAACGTGCTGGTGCAGATCCGCCGGATCGGCACGGCCGCCGCCGACACGCATCAGGGCCGCGTGCTCCTCACCGGGGCGACGGTCCAGGACACCTGATCCCGACGAGAGCCGATCGCCGTCGCGCCGCGGCCCCCGGGTATTGGCGTCCCCGGGGGCCTCCACCTCCCTCCCCTCCCCCACCGATCGCCCGAAGCCCTCCCCCCTTGGTCACCAGCTTCGCCAAACCCCTCGACTCGATCCGCACGACCACCTCGGCCGATTACACGGCCGGGGCCGGGTCGATCGCGCTGGCGTCCGCGGCGGGCATCACGCTCGGCGCCGGCGAGTGGCTCCGGATCACCGCCGGCACCGGCACGCCGGGCCCCTCCGAGACCAAGCTCGGCCACTGGAAGGCGACCGGGCTCTCGGGCTCGACCCTGACGGGCGTCGTCGCGATCGACGGATATGCGGACGTCAATATCCCGTCCGGGGCCTGGGTGCAAGTCCGCGTGGCGGCCGCCTCGGTCGTCGCGTGGCAATTCGCGATCAACACCCTTGAGGCCGCCGTCGCGGCCCTCGGCACGGCGTCGACGCACGCGGCCACCGATTTCCTCGCCGCGGCCAACAACCTCTCCGACCTCGCGATCTGCGCAACGTGGTGCGCTCCAACCTCGGCCTCGGCACGGCCGCGACGAAGGCGTCGACCGGCTCGGGCTCGGTGGCGTCGGTCACCGGCACGTTCACGGCGGGCCACCTCGCCGTCTTCGCCGACACCCTCGGCACGATCGCCGACGGCGGCGCCCGCGCCCTCCGGGGGCGGCTCCGGCGCCAATGCGCTGGGGACCTACGTCGTCCAGACGGCCACCAACGCCCCGGCCAACGCCCAGGTCCTGGCGTCGCTGCCCACGGGGCTGCTCAAGGTCGCGACGACGACGGGCGTCCTCTCGACGGCGACGGCGGGGACGGATTACCTCGCGCCCTCGGGCAGCGGCGCGCGCCGACGGGATCACCGCATCCCAGGTGGGCGCGGCCGCCCAGCTCGCCCCGACCGCATTCAAGGCGGTGCAGCTACACGCTGGCGGCGGGCGACTTCGTCCCCGTCGACACGACCTCCGCGGCCGTCACGCTCACCCTGCCGACGGCCCCCGCCGACCGGACGCGCATTGGCGTCAAGATGATCCTCCAGGGCGGCACGAACACCGTCGCGATCAACTGCGACGACTCGGACGTCATCAACAAGGCCGGCGGCTCGACGTCGTTCACGCTGACCCTGCTGGCGAGGGGGCCATCTTCCAGTATGCATCCGCGTCGGGATCTGGTACGTGCAGTCGGCCGACTTCGCCCTCGGCCAGCTCGACACGGGTATCAGAACGCCTCGGGCCTCGCCTCGGGCACGGTGGCCGTCGCGCGGCTGGGCACGGGCACCCCGGCCTCGGGCAATTACGTCGACGGCGGGACGGGGGCCTGGACGGCGTGCCGGGCGGCTCGGGCTCGCCGAGCGGGTCGAGCGGCCAGGTCCAGTACAACGACTCGGCCGCCTTCGCCGGGGGCTCGGGACTGACGATCGGAGCATCGGGCGACCCCAACCTGCCCGCGATGGCCGGCCGGGCACGCCGACCGACGGCGACTTCTGGCGCGACTCGACCCAGCTCGCCCCCGCATTCCGGCGACAGGGCTCTCGGAGTTCGGCGTCGGCCTCGTCGACCAGCAGACGGCCGACGTCACGATCACCGCGACGGGGCCGAGTTCGGCCGTCTCGACGACCGGCGCGGTCGGGTCCGTCAGCGCCCCGCCGGCTACCTCACGTCCTCGCCGGACGATCCGCATCCGCAAGGCCGGCTACGCCTGACGGCCGCCGCCTCGGCCGGGCAGGCGAGTACTACGCCGACTGGGCACGACGTTCGTCGCCAACAGCGGCAACGGTTCGCTGAGCACCAGCAGGTCCAGCGTGCCCTTCCAGGTCGACGTCGTCATCACGACGAAGGCGACGGGCGCTTTGGGCAAGCTCGATTGCTTCGGGGCGGCCTCGGTCGGGCCGATCTTCACGGCCAGCGGTCCAGGGACTCCGCGACCCCAGCGGCAACAGCGCGACGGCCCAGGCGCCGGCGACGCAGGTGACGCTCGACCTGACCGCGGCTACACGCTCGACCTCGGGCTCAATCAGAGCGCCACCGGCAACACATTCGTCTTCACAGATATCATGGTCGAAGTCCTCGCCTGATCCGACCCGACCCCGAACCCCGAATGGGAGCAGACGACATGGCCCAGGACGTCACGCAGAAACAGATCTGTCGTGACGCGGTTCGACCGGCCCTCGTGGCGCTGCTCGAGGACATCAACAAGCTCGCCGCGCTCAAGACCGAGTCGGATGCCAACGGCTCCGCGACCGGAGCCCCGGCCGTCCAGGGCACCAATTCAACATCCCCGACGCCCAGGTCCAGGCCGTCCTCCCCGCCGGAACGGCCGCGATACTCAACAGCGCCGTCGGCGCCGTCGATCGGTGCGGCGACGGTCGCGACGAACATCGGCTACCTGACCTGCATGCGGCCCTGAGCCGATAAGGGGTCGACGATGGATTTCGAGCCCTTCGACGCCGGCCCGATCGACGGTTACAGGTCGCTGGTGATCGTGGTCTCGGCGTCCGTCCGACGCCCCTGACCGCCGCGGCCGACGTCCTCGCCGGCACGCCCGCGGCCCGCTTCACCTCCGTGATCTACCTCTAGCCCGCGGTGCCCGACGTCGCCAGCAAGACCGAGGTCCTCGCGATCCGGAAGGGCCAGACCCTCAGCTTGGCGTCGGCCCGATCGACGACCCGTCGGCTCAGCCATGGCCACCTCCACGGCGTCGGACACCCCGTCGGCGCAGCTCTGGACCGCGACGCCACGGCCACGATCGCCACGCCCCCGGCGAGCTGACAGGCCGAACCGGCGGAGAATCCCCCGGTCGTCGTCCTCGCCTTCGCCGGGTCCACCACGGCCGCGCTCGAGGTCCAGCCCTACCCGCTCCAGGTCTGGATCGCCCATTCCGGCGGAACCTGCTCGCGTGGAAGGGTGGCTCGACGTCCTCGCGTCGCCGGGCACGGCGACGGCCGGCAAGGTCTATGGCTCTTTCGCCGACATGCTCCTGGACGCGGCGAATGGGTGAAGGCCCTGCTCTACACCTCGGGACGGCCGGGTTCGTTCGGGAGCGGGTCCGGGCCCGGAGCTACCTGGAGACGTCCTGCTGGCGCGGTGGCGCCGCTGCCCCCGCCGCGCCGCGTGGACATCTCCCTCGGCCTCGGCTGGTACGTGCTGCCCGAGGCCCCCTCGGCGATCCTCCGGGGCTATCTGGCGGCCGCGGCCTCATCGTCACGGACAAGGTTCGGGAGATCGTCTCGCACCTGGCCGTCGCCTATGCGTGCCCCGCGACGTCGCGTCCGGGGATTAGAAGCCCAAGGCCGACTTCCACTGGCTTGAGCCACCGGCTCATCGCGGCTACGTCGCCGAGATCGACCTGAACGCCGACGGCCAGGCCGACCTCACGATCGGCTGCGGGAATATCAACACGCGGTCGTATTTCGGGGGCTGATCCGATGAAGGGTTTCCGCGCCGGCGCCCGACGGGACGAACGCATACGGCCTTGGAAGGGTCCGCTGCGATCCTCCGCAACGCGCCCGAGCTCGCCGGGTCGGCCTCACGGTCGCGGCCTTCGGCGTCGACCCCGAGGACCTCGCCGAGCCCCCCGACGAGATTTCCCCTTCGTTTGACTGATCCCGACCAACGGCCCGGCCGGGTCGGAGCCCCAGGACACGGCCTACTCGCCGATCCTCGTCGACGTCGACCTGGTCGTCGCCGGCGCCGGCGCGGCCGAGGGCTGGAAGGTCTTGAGGGCGATCGAGCGGCGATCTTCGGCAAGCCCGGGACGCCCCGGGCCACGCCGCGATTCAACGCCCTCTATGCCGTCGGCATCAGCGGCGTCGACGTGCTCCGGGCCGCCGGGGCGTCGACCTGGCCGGGGCCGTCGCCAAGGCGACCCGCGCGCGACCTCGGGCAGCTCCGCTTGAAGGTGTACGTGCCGACCCCGGGGCTCGGCCATGACAAGGTCCTCGACCGCCTCGCCAATCTCTTCCCGCGCGACGCCGCGAGCGGGAGATCCGCATGGAGCAGGGCGCGATGTTCCTCCAATCGAGATCCGCCGCGCCTGGCGACCCCCGGCACGCCCCACAACCCCAGCCGGCCGGGCAGCCCCCGCACAAGGTCTCGGGCGACTATCCGCGCGACTTTTCACCGGGTCGAGAACGGGGCGATCGTCGTCGGCTCGACCAATCCGGCGAGTTCCGCGCTCGAATTCGGCACGTCCCGGATGACCGCGCGGCCGGCGGTGTATCCCACGGTCGACTGACCCGGTCGAAGGTCCTCACGTAGTCCGCGGCCGATCGCCGACCCCAGGAGTTCCCCCGGCATGGCGCTTTCCGGCCAGATCCTCGCCTCGATCAGCTTCAACGACAAGGTGACCGGGACGACGTTCCTCGAGAACCTCAACCGCAACATCCCGTGGGGGAATCAGGGCGGGATCGCCGTCGACGGACCACCCTCACGGCGACGAAGCTCGGACTTATAACAACGCGGCCTTCACGAGCACCGCGACGTTCGACCTGACCGCGCTGCCCCTGCCGCCGCCGGCCAGCGTCTCGTCGGGATCGCCGATCATCACCATGTCCGTGGTCAAGGGGATCTTCGTCGTCACCACGGCGGCGGACGGACAGATCCTCTACCTGGGCAACGCCGGGACGAATCCGTCTCGGCCTTCCTCGACACGGCCGCCACGCGGGGCCTGATCATGGCTCTTGCCCTTCATCGCGACGAACCTCCGCAAGGGTCGAACCCCTGGACCGTCGACAGCACGCATAAGAATCTCAAGATCGACGCCGGGGCCAATACCTACGCCGTCTCGATCGCGATCCTCGGCTCCTGATCCGCCCGCCCTCCCCTCGCCCTCCGGCCCCTCCCCGGGGCCCTCCCCCCTCCCCCATCTCGCGAGGCATACCCCCCGTGTCCATGACCCCCGTTGCGCAGACGTACCTCGTCGGCAAGGGCGGCTCCGTCACGCTCGGCACCGTCCTCCAGCCGATCACCCAGTGGAAGGCGTCGCACGCCGTCGGCACCTTCGACGCCACGACGCGACGACCGCCGGTGCCGCGTTCCCCGAGTCGACGATCGTCAGCTTCAACGGCTCGATGACGTGCGTCTGGCCGATCACGGCCGGGCAGCCCGCCATGAAGCCCGGACATCGTCTACGCCGGGCTGTTCAAGACCCAGACCGGGTCGACCTACACGTGCAACGTGCTCATCACCACGGTCCACCCCGCCGTCGACATCAAGGGCGGGGTCACTTACGACTGCAATTTCATGAGCCAGGGCGCCATCACCGCCCGTCGGCGTAAGGCGATGGACCTCACGACCGTCTGCCCCGTCGCCGCGCCGGTGAAGCTCGCCGGCGCCGTCTACTGATCCCGCCCTTGCGGCTCCGCGACATGGCGGCCTTGCAGGGGTGGCTCGAGCATGTCGCCGCGCCGTGCCCGCTCGCGGCGCACCGGCCGGCGATCGCCCGGGCCTCGGGCCGCGAGCGCCAGGTCCTCGCGGCCCGCGCCTACCTCGCGTGCGAGGCGTGGCCGGTGCCCTTCGGCTCCGAGGCCGCGGCGGCCTACTGGCGAACCGACGCCGGGGCCCTCACCTTCCTCGTCGTCGCGACGGAGCGGGCGTCGCCCAGGCCATTCGAGAAGGACCTCCGGGCGTGGGTCCGGGGGCTCACGGACGCCGAGTGGCGGCGTCTTCGGCGGCGTGCTGGGGCTCGGACCCGCTGGCCGAGCTGGTGGCGATCCTCGAGCCGGGCGACGACGACGCGGCCGAGGGGCCGGGCCCTTCAACTGGGGCAAGGCGTTCGCCGAGCTGGCGGCCGAGACGGGGTGGACCTCGACCGGATCGGCGAGCTGACGCTTTCGCAGTGGAAGGCGATCCGCACCGGGGGCGAGGGCGGGGCCGCCGCCCCTGGACCGCGGGCCGGCGAGACGATGTGGCAGGCCGCGCAGCGGCGCCGCGATCTTCGCCGAGGCCGAAGCGCTGGGGCCGCTACGGCCGGGGGTGACGAGTGACGTCACGCCCTCGAGCAGTCGAGGCGATTGGCACGGGGCGTGTCCCATCGGAGATTGGACGCACGATTAGTTGCCCTTATCGTCGTCGATGTGGCACGCGAACATCCGAGGCGGGCGGGGGCAGGCGAAGACTGTCAGCACGAGCACGTGGATGAAGGTCGTTTTCTTGCGCGATGTTGCAAAAGAGGTAGCCATCCCGATCGGGGCTCAGTCGCAGGTCCTTCCACTCTCCGGACGTCTGTATCCCACCGCCGGGCGAGCGACACGGACGACTGCACCCGGCCGAGTGACGAGACGCGGTAGAGCGGCGCCCACGGCACCTTCTCGCGAGATTTCGACGTCGACGCGCGGATCAACTCGTCGGGGAAGATCGGCTCCCGATCATTGAGCGAGGGATCGACGAGCGGCCAGCCGGGCAGGGTGGGAGTGATGTGCCGCCAAGCGTCGCCGGACCGAATTCGGGTGATCGTCGCCAAGATACGCCGACGCTGCGGCCGATGGACGCCGCCCACTCGCCGGCGACGAGGCGTCGCCAGATATCGGGGATCGCATCCTCTTGGAGCTTCTGATGGCGGTGCGTGCCGTGGCGGAGGGAGTCGGTCTGATTCTCGGAGCGACTTGCCCACCGGAGATTGTCGAGCCGATTATTCGCCGGGTCGCCGTCCCAATGGCACGCCTCGAAAGCTTGCGGCCGGAGCCGACGAACGCCTCCAAAACGAGGACGTGGTGTTTCTCGCTTATAGCCTTAAGGGCGCCAGGGAGCCAAAAGACGACGGAGCGATGGCCGGACTTCTGCCGGGTGATCGCCGATGATCTTCGCCTCGGCACGAGCCCCCGGCCCTGCAGAGACCCCCTTCCCCATAGAACGAGCGGACGCGCCCGAAGCTCGAAACCTCATAGCCGACGTAATCGCGGATCGGCCTCCACACCTCGACGATCCTCGGGTCGCCCTCCCCCTCAGCGCCGATAAGATCCTCACCCATCGTTCTCGCCCTCGCGATCGCGGATGTACACCCACGACAGTGTACGCCGCGGCACGGGCGAGCAAGCGGAAATCGTGCCATGACCACCGAAGACATCTACAAGCTCACCGTCGTGGCGAATGAGGAGAAGATCGGGCAGATCAAGGCTGCCATCGAGAAGGAAGATACGGTGCTCCGCGGCGCATCGAGGGCCTGAAGACGCACGACGTCGCCGTCTGAAGAATGACGCCAGCGTCAAGCGAGCATCGCGACGCTCGGCCAGTTGGACAAGCAACTGAAGCAGGCCAAGGGGGCTCCACGCTCTCCGGGCAGAAGGTGCTGAATTTCGGCCGGTTAATGGATGACATGCAGTATGTTTCCAGTCAGGGACTCAGACCGGTAATTAATAATGTGATGGAATTAGCTCCCGTCCTCGGCGTCGCGATGATCGCCGTGCAGCTCCTCATCTCCAACTGGGACACGCTGGCCAAGGCGTTCGGCATGGGCCACGTGAAGACCCAGGCCGACAGATGGAAGAGTTGGGGAAGAAGACCAACAAGACGGCCGCCGAGACCGCCGCGCTGCTCAAGTATGAGCGCGAGGGCGGCGCTGAGGGCAGACGGAGGGCCGCTCCGAGCGTGAGACGGAGATGGCCGCGGGACCCGCGAGGCCGTGGTCGAGCGCGGGCAAAACACGCTGGCCGAGGCGCTGGCCGACACGGGCATGGGGGGGGTGGCCGACGACCTGGAGGTCGTGAAGGCGAAGGCCGCGGCCAAGGCCGCCCTGGCGAATAGCAAGCGGGCCCACTCCGGATCGACCCCAAGATGGGCGAGGCCCTCGGGGCCGACCCCGCGGCCGACGAGACGGCCCGGCGCGCCTCGTCGATGCGGATCGGGCCTATGCGGAGGCCCGCGAGGCGGCCGCCAAGCGGCTCCTGTCGGAGGCCGAGGCGGGCAACGGGCAGGGGCTCCGCGCGATCGTCGCCCACATGGACGCGCACCCCGGCGCTTCGACGCCGAGCAGCGGACGGGTTCCGCCGGGGCGGTCCCAAGTCGATCGACGCCGAGGACGCCGAGGAAGGCGACTGGAACGCGCAGCAACTCGGCCACGACATCCACAAGGAACGCCGGGCCGAGCGGCAGGGCCGGGAGAAGCAGGGCGCCGCCTCCGGCACGGGGCTCGGCGGGCTGGTGGGCGACGCCGTCGAGGCCGCGGCCAAGAAGTCGGCGGAGTGGGCCCACGTCACCGGCTCGCGGCCGACGCCTTCGGGGAGGGCGCGCCAAACGGCGCGCCAAGTCGATCCGCGACGCCAAGCCGGAAGAGCGCAGCAGCGGCGAGGTCGGCCACTCCCGGTCATCGGCGGGGCCGACCTCGCCGGGCTGATCCAGTCCGGCGTGAACAACGGCGGCGACAAGCAGCTCCGCGAGCAGAAACAGACCAACGTCCTGCTCGGCCAGCTCGTGCAGAAGGCGCGGAATCCCCCCCGGCGACCGCCGTCCTCGGCTGAGGCCCCGTCCCTTGAACACGCTCAATAACATCAGCGTCCCCGGCGGCTGGCGGATCGCCAACAACCCGGCGACGACCGGGGCATGGCGGGCTGGGTCTGGCAGCCCGGCGGCGTTCGGGCACGCTCAACTTCCTCGTCGCCTTCGCCGACGTCGAATCCTTCTCGGGCAGGTGGCCGGCGTGCCCACCTCCTACGGCGCGGTGGTGGCGCCTCGATCGTCCAGCAGTCCCCGCTCGTCTACCCGTACAACAGCAAGCTCTACGCCCAGCGGATCACCATGGCCGCGGCGACGGCCGACCCGCGACCCCAGCGGCATCAACAACGCCAACCCCTTCACCCGGGCCCTCGTGACGGTCGAGTTCGCGACCTTCCCCTACCAGCAGGGCGACGGCTCGACCCCGTGGCTCAAGGTCGACGTCAAGGGCTCGACCGAGTTCCTCACCCTGCCCGGCGTGGCCTTCGCCTTCGCCAGCGGCGAGAAGATCGAGCAGGACGTGGGCAGGATCATCGGACTCCAGACCTACCAGATCACCCGCTACCGCATCCCGTCGATCGACCAGTGGCTCGCGGTCGCGATTCCTGCCTCGGCTGCGTCAACTCGGACACCGTCCTCATCGGCAAGACGGCCGTGCTCCCGGGGTATCTGCTCTTCCCCACCCAGGACGTCACGAGCCAGACCAACGGCGCTGGGCGGCCCGATGTGCGAGGGGTCGATCAACCTCGTGTATCGCTCCGTCAAATGGAACCAGGGCATGCGGTCCGACGGGAATTTCGACGACATCACGCGACGCCCTACCCGACCGGCCACTCTCGCCGCTGCTCAACTGAAGCGCCGCCGATGATCCTCCCCGACTTCGTCGCCGGCCAGGTCCTCACCGCCGCGGACCTGACCGCGTCTCGCGACGCGATCGCGTCGATGCTCGGCTCGGCCGACGGCACGGGCATTCGCGAGGTGTCGCTCCCCTCGGGCACGGCCACGCGGTTCGACCGCCGGCCCGAGATCTGGGTGGCGATCACCGGCGGCGGCACGTCGGGCATCTACGCCGGCACCCAGCAACTGGAGTCGGCGCCGGCGTCTGGGGCAACGGCCCGCGGTCTTCACCACGGCCCAGGCGCGGCTCAAGGAGGCCAACGGCAACACGGCCGTCCCCACCTCCTCGCCCTTCCCGATCGTCCGGCCGTGGCGTGTACCGCAAGGTGTGGTATTTCCAGTATGGGGCCTGCTGACATGGCGATCGGCGGCCCGGCCCTCCCCGAGATTCTCCCCGGCGACGACCCGCTCGCCGGGCGTGATCGCGCTCCCCCGGCCCGTCGCCCAGGGTCCGCGGCCTTGGCCGACGGCGGGCTCGCGGCCCGGGGGCTGCCCGGCGGCCGGGGGCTGCATCGCGACCCGTCCCGCACCCTCTGGGGCACGCTCTCGGGCAGCTCCTCCCCCTGACACCTTCACCGCGGCCCTAGACGAGCCCAGCCTCCGGCTTCGCCGCGGGGCCGACCCGGCACCGGGACGGCGTACGAGGTCAACGGGATCGGCGGCCTCGCCGGCAAGGTCGCCGAGCGGCTCTACCCGGACCGCCGGGGGGCCTATCGCTTCCAGTGGTACGCACCGCGCACCTCGACGGGCGTGCCGAAGTGCGGCTGCTCGTCCGTGCCGGCGACGCTTTCGGTCACGTGGTGGTATCCCGATCACACGACGTTCGTGCTGACGTCGGTCGGCTGGTCGATGACCTACAACCCGGGGTCGATCGCGATGCCGGGCCTCGGGACGTTCACCGGCTACTGGATCTCCGGGTGCGTCGACCTCTCGTCGTTCATCGACTGCTCGGGCGCCGACCCGGACACCGGGCTCCCCGCCCAGAACGGGGCCGGCTGCTACGCGAAATACGCATTGGCGTCTGCACCGGCACGAACACGTGGGGCATGGCCCAGGCGGAAAAGTGGGATCTCCGACCCGTCGTGCGGCTCGGTCGGCTCGTGGCACAAGGCCCCGTCCGGCGGGGGCTCGACCGGCATGTGGGCGACCGGCGCAACCTCGTGCACGCCGTTCCTCTGGCCGGTCGGACCGACCGGCGCCGGGCAGTACGTGGCCCCGCCGGGCGTGCGCCTGCTCGCCGTGGGCGACGCCGCGCTGCTCGCCTACACGGGCTTCGACGGCGCCAACTACACGGTCGAGGCGGTGCAGGTCACCGGCGGCCGCCTCGGGTCCGCGGAGCGGCTGTCGCCCGCCGGCGCCGACGCGGCCCTCGGCGATGCGTCGGTCGACGCGAAGGGCGCGCAGCTGGTCGCGTGGCGCTTCGGCGCTCCCGGCAACCTGCCCGGCGGCCAGCCGGCGCAGGCGCCACTGCTCGCCAACGTGCGTAGCGCGACCGGCGGCGCGTTCGGCAGCGCCGAGGCGATCGGCCCCGCCGGCACCGACCTGCCATACGCACCGTCGACCGCGATCGACCCTGTCAGCGGTGGGGCGATCGTCGCCTACGGCACCCTCACGCCGCCGGTCGTGCAGGTCGCGGCGCGGCCGGCGTGGTGAATCTTTCTGCTCCACCGCTCCCGAAAGCGGTAAGACAGGGCCAGCCGCACCACAACCCGGGAGGCAGCTCCGCTCACCGGTGCTGACGGCGCGGCGAGGGTCGTCGGCACCGTCCACATCGAGAGGTTGGGGAATGCTCTTCGCACACCGTATTCACAGCGCCGGCGCGCGCGCCGGGGGCGGTCGCGGCCGGGCGCTCGCGGCGGCTGCAGTGCCCGCCGCCCTGCTCGCGGGCCTGCTCGCCGCACCGGCGCAGGCGCATCACGACCCGGTCGGGCAGGCGACGTTCCCGGGCAGCAACATCCGCTGCTCGTCGGGCCAGAAGACCTACCTGCGCGCCGCCTGGCAAGAGGCCTACGCCTACACGAAGCGTGCGGAGGACCTCATCGACTACATCGCGTCGCAGCCCACCGACGACGAGCGCCGGCGGCTGTGGGAGCAGGACTTCCGCGGCTACGGCGACGCGAGCAACTGGCAGCTGACCGCCTCTCCGCAGCGCTACTTCGGCGCCTACGACCACGCTCGCCTCAAGCGTGTCCAGAGCGCGCTCGACGACGCGCGCAGGCGCTACGAGGGCAAGACGATGTACCTCATCACGTGCAGCACGGTCTGCGCGAAGAAGAAGACGACCTCGGCCCATCACGCCGTGCGGGGCAGAATCGTCACCTGCTCGGTGTTCTGGTCGCGGGCCAACTCGAGCGACACGTACGCCGACCGGTTGGCGCGCAGCGCCTTCACGCTGACGCACGAGACGCTTCACCATGTCTTCGTGAAGGTCGGCGACGTCTGGGCGGCGATCGGCGACTACCACGGCGACGGCGTCGGCGGGCACACCGACCAGAAGTACTACGGCATCGCGAACGTCACCGACCTCGCGCGCTCCAAGACGAACTGGGCCGTCCGCAACAACGACTCCTACGCGTTCTTCGCCCAGGCCGCCAACGCAGAACCACAGGAGCGCTTCACCGGCGCGTACGCCGACAAGGAGGGCGCCGGCACGGGCGGGCTCTTCCGTGACCTCACGTGGGCGCAGCTCAACGCCAGGAAGGCCGAGCTCGCCGCCGGGGGCCAGTACCTCGCCGACGTCGAGACCTACGTCCGCGGCGGTCAGCGCCTCTACGCGGCGCTGTGGCGCATCGGCCCGGGCGATGGGCTCCTGACGCGGGAGGGCGAGGGGCCGTTCCGCGCGCATCAGAAGGCGATCAACCGCGACGAGGACCTCATCGACGTCGAGATCTACCGCGAGAACGGCGCGTGGACCTACCTCGGCGTCTTTCGCAAGCGCGAGCCGGACGCCAAGGGCGTCGGCGCGCTGCAGGTCGACCTGAGCTGGAAGACGGTGTTCGACCGGCAGAGCGAGTACGCCGGTCTCGGCGCCTACCTCGGCGACGTCGAGACCTACGTCGAGGGCGGCACGCGCAAGTACCTCGGCCTCTGGCGCGTCGGGCCGGGCGCGGGCGCGCTGGCGAACACGTCCGACGCGGCGCTGTTCGACAAGATCCTCGACGACCGCCGCGGCAGCCAGCAGCTCATCGACGTCGAGCGCTACATCGACGGCGGGCGGGTCTGGCAGATCGGCGTCTGGCGCCACGCCGCGAGCGGTCGCGGGTACGCCCGCGAGCCATGGAACGCGCTCGTCAGCCGCATGCTGGCGTCGGCGGGGACGCGCACGCTGATCGACATCGAGGAGGACTCGACGGTGCCGATGGAGTACTGAGCGGCACGCCCGCGAGGCCGGCCGCCGCGCCTGCGGCGGCGGCCGGTCCTCGTTGCGCGGCGTCGTCAGCCCTGCTCGACGATCAGCAGCGTGTTGCCGTCGGGGTCGCGGAACCAGAGCGTCGGCGGGACCGGATCGCCCATGCGCATGACCTCGGCGTCGACGTCGACGCCGCGTGACTGCAGGTGGGCGTGGGTGGCGTCGATGTCGCCCGTGGTCAGGCAGATGCCGGTCTCGACCGCCGTCGGCTTGCCCGGGAGCGGCGGCGCGAGCGCGATGCCCGTCGTGCCGCTCGGCGGATAGACCTCGACCCAGCGGTAGTCGTCGCCGAACACGACGTCCGTGCGCTTCTCGAAGCCGAGCTCCTTCTCGTAGAACTCGATCGACCGGTCCTGGTCGGTCGACGGGATGATCACGAGATTGATCTGGCCGATCCTGCTCGCTGTCGTGGGCATGTCCGTCCTCCTGGGGTAAGTGGCGTGTGGGCAATAGGACTCGCAGCGGCGCGCAGACTCATCGGTCGAGGTCAGGCGGCGCGTCCTGGCGGGGCGAGCAGCGAGGTCGCTCAGCGCCGCGAGAGGCCGAACGCGATCACGCGCTTGCGCCGCGGGGCGGAGTTGCCGAAGGCGCCGGGCGTGTCCTTGCCGTGGCCGCGACCCGGTAGCGCCCCGGCTTCAGGGCGATGCCGGGCGGTACGGAGCACATCGCCTCAGCGCTATCCCCGCAGCCCGAACCCGCGCAGGAGGAAGAGCGCCCGCTCACCGACGGATCCCGGCTTCGGGAGGACGCCGAGCTGGATCGCCACGTCGTAGAGATCGAAGAACGCCCGGATGCGCCACAGCCGCGTCCGGGCCTCGTCGAGCTCGCAGTAGAAGATGGCCTGCACGACGACCGCGCGACCGGTCGGCGGAAAGCTCCCGTGCTCGCCGGTGTGCGTCGCCAGCAGGCGTACGGGAGCAGCGACGAAGCGCCCGTCGGTCAGGCGCACGCCCGAGCTCTCCAGGCGCGCGTCGGGCGCCGCCGTTCGCAGGCGCGCCGCATGCTCGGCGAGCGCGCCCGGCCCGTGCAGCGGGCCCTTGAACGTCAGCGGGTCCTCGTAGTGCAGGTCGGGCGCGCACGTGTCGGCGAGCTCCTGCGCCAGGTCGGCCGCAGACCACGCCGCCTCGAAGCGCTCGACGAGCCGCTCGGCCGCCGCGCTCACTCCGCGAACTCCGGCATGCCCTCCAGCGGTGAGCTCGCGCGAGCGTGCGTGCGGCGCGGGATCCGCCCCGCGTCGCGCGCGAGCACGCCGGCGAGCACGGCGTGGCGGATCGCGTGCGCCATGGCGACCGGATCGGTCGCGCGCGAGATCGCGCTCGCACACAGCACCGCGTCGCAGCCGAGCTCCATCGCGAGCGCCGCGTCGGAGGCGGTGCCGACGCCGGCGTCGAGGATCACCGGCACGCCGGCCGCCTCGACGATGAGCGTGAGGTTCGCCGGGTTGGCGATCCCCTGGCCGCTGCCGATCGGCGAGCCGAGCGGCATGACCGCCGCGCAGCCGACGTCCTCCAGGCGGCGCGCGAGGACCGGGTCGTCGCTCGTGTAGGGCAGCACGACGAAGCCATCGTCGACGAGCTGCTCGGCGGCGACGAGCAGCTCGGGCGCGTCGGGCAGCAGCGTGCGCTCGTCGCCGATGACCTCGAGCTTGACCCAGTCCGTGCCGAGCGCCTCGCGCCCGAGCTGGGCGGTCAGGACGGCGTCGCGGGCGGTGAAGCAGCCGGCGGTGTTCGGCAGCACGTCGACGCCCTTCGCGGTGATGACGTCCAGCAGCGAGCCCCCGGCGGCCGGGTCGATGCGCCGCATGGCGACGGTCACGAGCTCGGTCTGGCTGGCGTCGATCGCGTCGCCGAGCGTCTCCATGCGCGTGAAGCCGCCCGTGCCGAGCAGCAGCCGCGACGTGAACGTGTGCCCGGCGATCTGCAGCGGTGGCGACGGCGCGCGCATCATCCGCCCTGCACCGCCCTGACGATCTCGATGTGCGCGCCGTCGTCGAGCGTGCGCGTCGGCCAGACCCCGCGGCGGGCGACCTCGGCGTCGACCGCGACCGCGATGCCTGCGGTATCGGGATCGATGTCGAGCCCGAGCAGGACGTCGCGGATCGTCGGCTCGGCGCCCGCGTCGACCGGTTCGCCGTTGACGAAGATCACGCGTGGACTCCGTGGAAGCGCGCGGCGGCGAACGCGTGCGCAACCGCGGCGCCGCCCTCGTCGAGCCAGTCGACGACGATCTCGCGCGCTGACCGGCGCGAGCAGGATGCCGTTGCGGTGATGGCCGGTCGCCCAGTGCAGGCCCGCCAGCTCGTCCGAGGGCCCGAGCAGCGGCGCGTTGTCGGGCGTCGCCGGGCGCAGCCCGGCGGACATCTCCTCGACGACGAGCTCGTGCACGCCGGGGACGAGCTCGCCGGCGTCGCGCAGCAGCTCGTAGATGCCGCCGGCGGTCACGGTCGTGTCGAAGCCGCGCTCCTCCATCGTCGCGCCGAGCACGTAGCGCCCGTCGCCGCGCGGGACGAGGTAGCCGCCCTCGAAGCGCACGATGCGCTCCAGCAGGCCGGGGCCCGCGGGATCGCGCAAGCGCAGGATCTGTCCCTTGACGGGACGCAGCGGGATCCGCGGCAGCCCGTCCACCGTCCCGCGTCCATGCGCCCGCCGCGGCGACGATCCGCGCGGCGCGGACGACCTCGCCGCCGGCCAGCCCGACGCCCGTCACGCGGCCGGCGCGCTGCTCGATGCGCTCGACGCGCGCGCCGGTGCGCAGCGTCACGCCCGCACGGCGCGCGGCCTCCGTGAGCGCGAGCACGAGCGCGCGCGGGTCCGCGGCGTGGTCGCCCGGCACGTCGAGCGCGAGGCGGATCGTCGGCGCGAGCGCGGGCTCCAGGCGCCGCGCGGCGCTCGGCAGCAGCCGCTGCGCCTCGAGGCCGAGCTCGTGGCGCAGCGGCGAGCTCGCGCTCGAGCGCCTCGGCCTCGTCGCGGTCGCGGGCGACGACGAGCGCGCCGCTGCGGCGCAGCCCGGGGTCCGCGCCGGCCGCCTCGGTCAGCTCGGCGGCGAACTGCGGCCACAGGCGCGCGCTGCGCAGGCCGAGCTCGAGCAGCGCCAGCTCGCCGGCGTCGGCCTCGGTCACCGGGGCGAGCATGCCCGCGGCGACGTGCGAGGCGCCGGCGCCGAGCTCGCCGCGCTCGAGCACGCAGACGTCGTACCCGCGCTGCGCAGCGCGCCACGCGACGGCGAGTCCGATGACGCCCCCGCCGATGACGGCGACGTCGCTCGTTGCGGTTGGGTCCTGCTGCATGACACCTCGCTTCGCCGGCATGATCCGGATCAGCTGTTGACGGTCGGCATGGTCGCCCTCTCAGCCCGCGCGCGCGGGCTCCCGTTAGCCGTTCATCCTAGAGGGTCCGCCATTGCCACAATGGCCGTGATGCCCGACCTCCACGAGCGCCGCACGCGGCTGCAGGACGCCCGCCTGTACCTCGTCTGCGACCTGCATCCCGGCGGCCGCGACCTGGCCGGCGTGCTCGCGCCCGCGCTCGCGGGCGGCGTCGACATCGTGCAGCTGCGCGACAAGCAGGCGGGCGACGGCGAGCTGCTCGCCGCCGCCGCGATCGCGCGGGCGCTCTGCGACGACGCCGGCGCGCTGCTGATCCTCAACGACCGGCCCGACCTCGTCGCCGCCGCCGGCGCCGACGGCTGCCATGTCGGCCAGGAGGACATGGACGTCGCTGCCGCCCGTGCGCTCGCCGGACCCGATGCGCTCGTCGGTCGCTCGACGCACTTCCCCTATCAGGTCGACGCGGCCGCGGACGCGGACTACATCGGCGTCGGTCCGGTCTATGCGACGCCGACGAAGCCTGGCCGCCATCCGGCCGGCGTCGAGCTCGTCCGCTACGCGGCCTTCCATGCGCCGGTCCCGTTCTTCGCGATCGGGGGGATCGACGCGGGCAACGTGCGACGACGTCGTGGCCGCGGGCGCGCGGCGGATCGCCGTCGTGCGGGCGATCGCGGAGGCCGCCGATCCGGCCGGCGCCGCCGCGCTGCTGCGCGCGGCGGCCGACACGACCGAGCCGGTCCATGGGCTCACGTAGCCGCAAGCGCGGCCGCTCGGGCGCGGACCTCGCCACGAAGCAGCCGGCAGCCGCCGAGCAGCCGGCAGCCGCCGACCGTCCGCCGGCCACCGAGCCCGCGCCCGAACAGCCCGGCGACGACGGGCTGCGCCGCGGCTACGCTCGCGGCCGGGCCCGTGACGAGGAGATCCGCGCGGGCCTGCAGCCGCTCGCGCCCGGCGAGCGCCCGCGCCCCGTCACCGTCGCCGCGATCGTCGCGTTCGCCTTCGCGATCGGCAACGTCCTCGCCGCCCTGACCGGAAACGACATCTCCTCGGCCAGCGGCGACCCGTCGATCGCGACCGCCGTCACGACGGCGCTGCTGCTCGTCGCCGGCCTCGGCATGCTCGCCCGCCAGTACTGGGCGGTGCTCGGCTTCCAGACGATCCTCGGGCTGCAGATCGTCTTCTTCTCGCTGTACCTCATCGGCGTGCAGAAGGTGTGGCAGGCGATCATCCCGCTCGTCGCGATCGGTCTGCTCGGGTGGCTGTTCTGGAAGCTCGTGCGCCCCATGGCGCAGCTGCAGATGCCCACGCGGCCGCCACGCGAGCCGGCGCCGTAACACGCACAGAGCGACGAGTTCTCGCCGGCGAGCCGGCTTTGCTCTACCGTGGTAGGCGTGGATGACGAAGCAATCCGTGTTCTGGTGACGCGGCTGGCGCGCACCCACCCCTCTGGCGGCAGCGTCATCGAGCGGGCCGCGATCGTCGCAGAGGGCGCCGGATCGGAGTCCGTGCTGACGTGGATCATCGCCCATGGCGGGCAGCCCGAGGCCGCTGTCGTGAAGTCATCGGCACGCCACGGCCTGCACGGATCGCTGCACGAGACGAGCGGACCCGCCCCGCCGGCGTCGCGCTTCGTGCTCCCCGCCGGCGCGCTGGACTGACCCGGCGACCCTCCGAGTCGAGTCGATAGGCTCGATTTCACCATGGCGGAAAGCTCCTACGACTGCATCGTCATCGGCTCGGGTCCGGGCGGCTACGTCGCCGCCATCCGCGCCGCTCAGCTGGGCATGAAGACCGCCGTGGTCGAGGTCGACCGGGTCGGCGGGCGCTGCCTGAACTACGCCTGCATCCCGGCCAAGGCGGTCCTCCGCGTGGCCGACGTGCTCGCCGAGATCCGCGACGCCGACGACTACGGCATCACGGTCGGCGAGCCGACCGTCGACTTCGCGGCGGTCGGCGAGCGGCGCAAGAAGGTCGTCAAGACGCTGACCGGCGGCGTCGCGGGCCTCATGCGCAAGCACGGCATCGACGTCATCGAGGGACACGGCGTCCGTGACCGACGAGGGCAACGTGAAGGTCGGCGGCAACTTCGACGGCACCGAGATCGCGGCGAAGTTCGTCATCCTCGCGACCGGCTCGGTGAAGAAGCCGCTGCCCGGCACGCAGTTCGGCGGCCACGTCATCGGGACCGAGGAGGCATGGGCGCTCGACGCGCTGCCCAAGACGCTCGCCGTCGTCGGCGCGGGCGCGTCGGGGACGGAGATCGCCTCGGCCTACGCGCGCCTGGGCAGCGACGTGACGCTCTACGAGGGCCTGGACCGCGTGCTGCCGACCGAGGACGCCGACATCTCGAAGATCGCCGAGCGCGGCTTCAAGCGCCAGGACATCCGGTCCGCACCGGCGTGTTCGTCGAGGACGTGCAGACCGGCGCCGACGGCGTGACGTTCACCGTCGCCGGCGAGCCGCAGGAGGCCGAATGGCTCGTCATCGCGGCCGGCCGCGCGCCGGACGTCGAGGGGCTCGGGCTCGAGGAGGCGGGGATCGCGCTCAGCGACACCGGCCTCATCGCCGTCGACGGCGCGCTGCGCACGTCGCTGGCCGGCGTGTACGCGATCGGCGACCTCGTCGCCGGCCCGGCGCTCGCGCACAAGGCCTCCGACGAGGGCATCATCGCCGTCGAGGACGCCGCCGGCCTGGAGACCCACCCGCTCGAGCACGTCGACATCCCGCGGGCGACGTTCTGCCAGCCGAACGTCGCGAGCTTCGGGCTCACCGAGCAGCAGGCGCGCGACGCCGGCCACGACGTCGTCGTCGGCAAGATCGGCTTCGGCGCCGTCGGCGCGGGCACGGTCTACGGCGACCGCAGCGGCCTCGTGAAGATCGTCGGCGACCGCACGTACGGCGAGCTGCTGGGCGGGCACATCGTCGGCACGAAGGCGACCGAGCTCATCCAGGAGCTCGTCAACGTCCGCGCCCTGGAGGGCGGCTTCGGCGAGGTCGCCCGCATCGTGCACGGCCACCCGACGCTGTCGGAGGCGGTCATGGAGGCCGCCCGCGACGCCGACGGCTGGATCATCCACGGCTAGCGCGTCACGAGCACGCGCCGTGCGGACGGCCTTCTACTACGACCTCTTCAGCCCCGAGGCCTACCTCGCCGCCGAGCGGATCATCGGGCTGCTGCCGGCGGCCGAGTGGATCCCGGTGTCGGCGCCCGACCTGCCCGGCGCGGACCTGCTCGACGCCTTCCTGCTGCCCGACCGACCGCGAGGCGTTCCTGCGATCGCATCGAGCGCCTCGCCGCGCGGCGCGGGCTGCAGGACGTGCGCTGGCCCGACCCGTTTCCGTCCGACACGGCGTACGCGATGCGCGCCGCGACGTACGCCTGCCAGATCGGCCGCGCCGTCGCGTTCTCGCTCGCCGCGTTTCGCCAGGCGTTCGCCGGCGGCCGTGACCTCGGCCTGCCCGACAACGTGCTGATCGCGGCCGCCGCCTGCGAGATGCACCCCCGGGCGGTGACGAAGGGCGCCGGCCTGGACTCCGTCGCGCGCGCGCTGGACGAGGCGACCGCGCTCGCGGCGCAGCGCGGCGTCCGCGACGTGCCGGCCGTGTGGCTGCCCGACGGCCGCGTCTTCCACGGCGACGACGCGCTCGACGGCGCGGTGCGCGCGCTGATCGCGTAGCGTCGAAGCTCATGCGCGCCAATCGCAGCTACCGCCTGCTGCACACCCGCTCCAGCCGCACGCCCGCGCGCCTGGACCCGTCGCGCATCGACCACCTCGAGGTCGTCGAGGTCGCCTCGGGCGAGGTCGTGCTCTTCTGGGACCTGCCCGCGCCCGACGCCGCGCGGTACGCGCGGCGGCTGCGCGAGGATCTCTCCGGCCTGGACGAGGAGGCCTTCCTCGCGCGCTGGGGCGAAGCCGGGTAGCGGCCGCCGCGGTGGACCTCGAGATCCGCCACCTGGGTCCCGGCGACGACGGCGCCGTGCTCGCCGCCGGCGCGCTGTTCGACGAGCCGCCCGAGCCCGCCGCCACGCGGCGGTTCCTCGAGCAGCCCACCCATCACCTCCTGATCGCCTACGACGCCGGCGGGGAGCCGGTCGGCTTCGTCACCGGCGTCGAGACGACGCACCCCGACAAGGGCACCGAGATGTTCCTCTACGAGCTCGGCGTCGCGGAGCCCGCGCGCCGCCAGGGCGTCGGCAGCGCGCTCACCGGCGCGCTCGCGACGCTGGCCAGGCAGCGCGGGTGCTACGGGATGTGGGTCGGCACCGAGGACGACAACGTCGCGGCGCGCAGGACCTACGAGCGGGCGGGCGCCCGGGCGACGCCACCGCACGTCATCCTCGAGTGGGACCTCACGGCGTAGTACGCGCCCGTGCGCCTACTGCTTCGGCCGCCCGCGTGACCGCGAGGCCCGCGCCGAGGCCGATCATCACGAGGCCGCCGGTGCCGCCGATCGCCGCCAGGCGCCGCGGCGACGAGACGAGCCACGAGCGCGCCGCTCCCGCGAGCAGCGCCCAGAGGCTGTCGGAGAGCAGGGCGATCGCGCAGAAGATCGCGCCGAGCACGAGCAGCTGCGCCGGGACCGAGCCGCCCTCGCGGTCGACGAACTGCGGCAGCACGGCCATGAAGAAGACGATGACCTTCGGGTTCAGGACGCCGACGAGGAACCCGTCGGCGAGGATCCGCCGCAGGACCTTCGGCTCGACCGGCGGCGTGCAGCGACTCGGCGAGCGAGCGCCGGTGGCGAAACGCCTGCACGCCGAGGTACACGAGGTACGCCGCGCCGCACAGCTTGATGACCGTGAAGACGGCGATCGACTCCTGCACGAGCGTGCCGAGCCCCAGCGCGACCGCGATCACCTGCACGTAGGCCCCGGTCGCGTTGCCGACGACCGTCGCCACGCCGGCGCCGCGGCCGAGCGTCAGCGAGCGCGTCACGACGAACAGCACGCTCGGCCCCGGAACGAGGATCAGGACGAACGCGAGGAGGGCGAACGCGAGCAGGTGGTCGGTCGGCAGCATGCGCGGGCGAGCGTACCCGGGCGTGCCCGCCACGGCGAGCGGAGTCGAACCGCGCGGCCCGGCGCGGACCGGCTGCCGCCCGCTACAGCGCCGCGAGCGCCTCGCGCGCCGCGCGCTCGCCGGACCGCACCGCGCCGTCCATGTAGCCGTTCCAGTACGTCGAGGACTCCGTCCCCGCCCAGTGCAGCCGCTCGACGGGCTCGCGCAGCGCGCGGCCGTACGTCGTCAGCAGCCCGGGCGGCGCGATCCCGACCGGGCAGCCGCGGGTGAACGGCTCCGCCGCCCAGTCGGTCTCGAAGTAGTCGATCGGGCTCAGCGCCTGCGCCCCGAACGCGCGGGCGAAGCTGCCGAGCGCCGCGCGCCGGCGCTCGTCCGCCGGCAGCCGCGTGAACGCCCGCGCCTCGTCGCCGCCGACGAAGCCGAGCACCGCGCCCGGCGTGCCCGACTGCGGCGAGCTGTCGAACGTCACGTTGCACGGCCCGACGTCGGCGATCGACGAGCCGTTGAGCCCGTCGCCGCGCCAGAACGGGCGCTCGTAGATCGCCTGGACCTTGACGAGGTGGCCCTGCGGCATGCGCTGCGTCAGGCCGTCGCGCAGCGACGGCAGCGCGGGCTCGTACTGGATCCGGCCGGCGAGCACCGGCGCCAGCGCGACGATGACCTGCCTGGCGCGGTTGACGTAGCGGTCCGAGACGACGTCGACGTAGCCGGGCGCCGTCACGATCCGGCGCACCGGCGAGCGGCGGATCACGCGCCGCCCGAGCTCCTTCGCGACGCGCTCGGCGATCTGCTGCGTGCCGCCGGCGATGCGGTCCTGCTGCGCGCCGTTGCGGGTGTTGAAGTTGCGTTCGAACGTGCCCGGCGTCCCCTCGTCGCCCGACGCCGCGATGTAGAAGAGCACGAACAGCAGCGACAGCTCGCGCGGCTCGGCGCCGAAGATCGCCCGCGTCGCGGTCTTCGTGAGCGCCTGGAAGCGCTTGCCGCCCGTCGTGTTGCGCCGCATCCAGCTCTCCAGCGACTCGCTGTCCAGGCGCGCCGCGCCGGCGGCCTCCCACGGCGCGGAGACCGGCACCTTGCGCGACAGCGAGTTGAGCTTCGGGATCGCGAGCAGCAGGTCGACGAGCAGCGCGGGGTCCGGCGGCGCGGTGCCGGTGATGCCGGTGTCGGCGTACAGCGTTCGCCTGCCGCCGGCGTAGAAGACGTTCTGACCCTGGTTGTAGCTCGGGAACGTCGCGATCCCCAGCTCGTCGACGAGCGCGCGGATGCGGTTCTGCGTCGGCCCGATGAACTCGGCGCCGAGGTCGACGACCTCGCCGCCCGCGATCGGCCGGTCGAACATCCGCCCGCCGACGCGGTCGCGCGCCTCGAGCACGGCGACCGAGCGCCCGGCGCGCGCGACCTCGCGCGCCGCGACGAGCCCCGCCAGGCCGCCGCCGACGACGACCACGTCCTGCCTGCGGTGCGCGCGGCGGCGGCGCTTGGGCCTGCGCTTCGCGGCGCCGGCGGTTCCCGCCGCGCCCGCGCCGCCCGCCATCGCGGCCGCCGCCGTCGCTGCGGCGCCGGCGACGAAGCGCCGCCGGCTGATGCCTCCCCGATCGCTCACGCCTGCACGTCACCACCGCGGCCCGGCTCTGTCAAACGCCCACGTTCAGGATGCCGATCGGCGCGAGGAAACACGCGTTCGATCGCCGCCGAGCGCGGCTTGTACTCTGATGCGCACGAATGGCAGAACGCGTCGCCGAACCCGCCGAGCACGCCGGGCTCCCCGAGCCCGGCGTGGCCCGCGAGTGGCTCGCGGCGATGATGCTCATCCGCCGCTTCGAGGAGCGCGCCGGCGAGATGTACGCCAAGGCGAAGGTCGGCGGCTTCCTGCACCTCGCGATCGGCGAGGAGGCGACGATCGTCGGCTCCACGCGCGCGCTGCGCGACCAGGACTACCTCATCTCGACGTACCGCTCGCACGGCCACACGCTCGCCCGCGGCAGCAACCCCGACAACGTGATGGCCGAGCTCTTCGGCCGCGTCGACGGGCTCTGCAAGGGCCGCGGCGGCTCGATGCACATGTTCGACCTCGAGCGCCGCTTCATGGGCGGCTACGGGATCGTCGGCGGCAACCTCCCGCTCGCCGCGGGCTTCGCGCTCGCCTCGGACTACCGCGGCCTCGACGAGGTCACGCTCTGCCAGTTCGGCGACGGCGCGTCCAACCAGGGCACGTTCGGCGAGACGATGAACCTCGCGGCGCTCTGGAAGCTGCCCGTCGTCTTCATGATCACGAACAACCAGTTCGGGATGGGCACGGCGCTGGAGCGCCACTCGGCGATCACCGACCTGCTGCGCAAGGGCGAGGGCTTCGGCGTGCCGGGCATGCGCTGCGACGGCATGGACGTGCTGGACACCTACAACGTGACGTCCGAGGCGCTGCGGATCGCGCGCGAGGAGCGCCGGCCGATGCTCGTCGAGGCCGTGACGTACCGCTTCCGCGGGCACTCGATGGCCGACCCCGAGGAGTACCGCACGAAGGAGCAGGTCGACGAGTGGCGCAAGCGCGACCCGCTCGTCGTCTTCGGCGACCAGCTCGTCGCCGCGGGCGTTCTCGGCGAGGACGAGCGCGAGCAGATGGATCGCGAGACGATCGAGCGCATCGACCGCGCGGTCGCGTTCGCCGACGCCTCGCCGCACCCGGGGCCGAACGCGCTCTACGACGACATCTACGTGCTCGGCGACCAGGTCCGCGGCTGGTACTCCGTCGACGAGCGCACGCCGACGCCGCATCGCGGCGAGGCCGAGCGCGGGATGGACCGCGCCGACCTGCCGCACTCCGCCGAGCACGGCGAGGTGGCGGCGCCGCAAGCCCGCCGACGACGCGCAGCGAGACGCACGACTGATGGCCGTCATGCGCTACCGCGAGGCGCTCAACGCGGCGCTGCGCGAGGAGATGACGCGCGACGACGACGTCATGCTCATGGGCGAGGACATCGGCGTCTTCAACGGCGCGTTCAAGGTCACCGCCGGGCTGCTCGAGGAGTTCGGCGAGCGGCGCGTGCGCGACACGCCGATCTCGGAGAACACGATCGTCGGGATGGGCGTCGGCGCGGCGATGACGGGCCTGCGCCCGGTCGTCGAGCTGATGACGATCAACTTCTCGCTGCTGGCGATGGACCAGATCGTCAACCACGCGGCGGCGATCCGCTACATGTTCGGCGGCCAGGTGAAGGTGCCGCTCGTCGTCCGCATGCCGCAGGGCGCCGGCCACCAGCTCGGCCCGACGCACTCGCACTCCTGGGAGGCGCTGTACCTCCACGTCCCCGGCCTGCTCGTCGCGACGCCGACGACCGCCGCCGACGCGAAGGGGCTGCTGAAGTCCGCGATCCGCGACGACAACCCGGTCGTCTTCATCGAGCACGAGTACCTCTACGGCCAGCGCGGCGAGGTGCCCGACGACGAGGACCACACCGTGCGCTTCGGCGTGGCGGCGATCCGCCGCGAGGGCTCCGACGTGACGATCGTCGGCATCTCGCGGATGGCGCTGACCGCCGCGCGCGCGGCGAAGACGCTGAGCGAGGAGCACGGCGTCGAGGCCGAGGTCATCGACCCGCGCACGCTGCGCCCGCTGGACCTCGACACGATCCTCGCGTCCGTGCGCAAGACCAACCGCTGCGTCATCGTCGAGGAGGGCTGGCCGCACGGCGGCGTCGGCGCGAACCTCGCCGCGCTCGTCCAGGAGCAGGCGTTCGACGACCTCGACGCGCCGATCCAGCGCGTCACCGGCGCCGACGTGCCGATGCCGTACTCCAAGCCGCTGGAGCAGATCGCCTTCCCGCACGAGCCGCAGGTCATCGACGCCGTGCTCGCGACCTTCCGGGACCGGTAGCACTCGTGACCGAGATCGTCATGCCGCGCCTGTCGGACTCGATGGAGGAGGGGACGATCCTCAAGTGGCTGAAGTCCGACGGCGACGCGGTGTCGCGCGGCGAGCCGCTCGCCGAGATCGAGACCGACAAGGCGACGCTGACCTACGAGTCCGACGCCGCGGGCGTGCTGACGATCGTCGCGCCGGCGGGGGAGACGCTGCCGATCGGCAGCGTCATCGCGCGGCTGGACGGCGGCGGCAATGGGGCGAGCGCGTCGGCTCCGGAGCAGGCATCGCCCGAGCCCGAGGCCGGATCCACGCCCACGTCCGAGCCCGTCGCCAGAGCCCGCGCCCGAGCCGGCGGTGCAGGCGACCACCGAGCCGGAGCCCGGCCGCGCGACGCAGCCCGCGCCCGCCGCCCGCGCCGACGGTCGCGTCAAGGCCTCGCCGATCGCCCGCCGCCTCGCCCGCGAGCAGGGCGTCGACCTCCAGCAGATCACGGGCACGGGGCCCGGCGGGCGGATCGTCAAGGACGACGTCGAGCGCGCCGCGAAGTCACCACCGCCGGCGTCACCGCGACCGCGCCCGAGGCCGCGCCGCCCGCGCCGCTCGACGCCACCCCGCCACCGCAACCGCCCGCCACCCCCAGGCCGCCCGACGCCACCCCCGCGCCACCGCAACCGCCCGCCACCCCCAGGCCGCCCGACGCCACCCCCGCGCCACCGCAGCCGCCCGCCGCCACGCCGCCGATTCCACCGCCGCCCGCCAGGGTCGCCGAGACCGGCACCGCGAAGGGCGACGTCCAGGTCCAGGAGCTCACCCGCACGCAGGGCCTCATCGCGCGCCGGATGGCCGAGTCGCGCGCCACGATCCCGTCGTTCGAGCTGCGCACGGAGATCGACATGGAGGCCTGCGTCGCGCTGCGCGCGGAGCTCAAGGCGCTCGGCGGCGACGTCCCGTCCTACAACGACATGGTCGTGAAGGCGTGCGCGCTCGCGCTGCGCGAGTTCCCGCGCGCGAACGGCAGCTACCGCGACGCCCGCTTCGAGCTCTACAGCCGCGTGAACGTCGGCGTCGCCGTCGCCGCGGCCGACGCGCTCGTCGTCCCGACCGTCTTCGACGCCGACCGCAAGTCGCTGCGCGAGATCGCCCGCGAGACGCGCGCGCTCGCCGAGCGCGTCCGCGCGGGCACGATCACGCCGCCCGAGGTCAGCGGCGGGACGTTCACCGTCTCGAACCTCGGCATGTACGGCGTGACGGACTTCACCGCCGTCATCAACCCGCCGCAGGCGGCGATCCTCGCCGTCGGCGCGCTCGCGCCGCGCGCGGTCGTCGGCGACGGCGGCGAGCTCGTCGCGCGCCACACGATGAACGTCACGCTCGCGTGCGACCACCGCATCCTCTATGGCGCCGAGGCAGCCGAGTTCCTCGCGCGCATCCGGGCGCTGCTCGAGCGCCCGCTGGCGCTCGCCTTCTGACCGGCCGGCGGCCGCTGTTGTGGGTGGTGTGCCGCGGGCGTGCGTGCTGCGAATGTCGGCGCCAGTGGGAGTGCGGCACGCTCGTGTACAGCATCGATGAAGGAGTGGCAGTGTCGGCCTCGTGGCGCTCAGTGCGGGGCGCCATGTCTGCTCGGTGAGGCTTCGACACTTGCGTCCAGCGGATGGACGTTTCAGGGCAACCCCCAACCGCTCTCCGGCTCCCGGCCGTTGCTACGCGGGACGATGGCGCGAATGTGTTGCATGCGAACACAACCGCGCCACGCTCCCCGCCCCGAGCGCACGCGGCGACCCGAGGGCACGCCTCGAGCGCCTCGCTCACCACACCCGTCATCGATGCAGTTCGCAGGCGCCAGCGCCCGCGCCCGCGCCGACCCGCGCGCTCGGCACCAGCACGGACGCCAAGGCGCGACCGGCTACTTCGGCGGCAGGAGCTTGTCCAGCGCGCCGGCGATGCCGTTCGTCGCATTGCTCAGGATCGCGGCGACGGCGTCGACCACCTTCTGGACGGCGGAGCTGACCGGCGGTGCGAGCGGCTCGGTGACGTCGGAGAGCGCCGCGCCGGTGCCCTGCACCGTGGAGCTGAGTCCGTCGCCGACCTTGCGCACGCCGTCGCCGGTGCGCTTCTTCACGACGGCGGGCGGCGACGGTGAGGCGGGCCGGACCACCGGCGGGCCCAGGCCCGGCGATCGACGTCGCGGCGCCTGCGGGCCGGGTCGTCACGGGCCGCTCGGCGGGGCGGACCCGGCGCGGCGCCGCGCGCGCGAGCGTGAGCCGGCGCGCTTCGCGCTGCCGCTGCCGGCGCAGCCACGACGATCGGGCGCGCGGTCCTCGCGCGCGCGACGGCGTCGCCGGCAGCGGGCTGCGTCGGCGTGGCGCCTGCGACGACGAGCGCGGGCTGCTTGACAGACGAGGAGGGCGAGTCCGACCAGCCGCCGAAGGCGAAGACCGCGCTGACGGCGAGCAGCGACACCGCCGCGGCAGCGACGAGCGCGACGCTGGCGCCGATCGATGCGAAGAGGGCACGCGTTCCGGGCATGAACCTACTTATCGGCAGTTCGGCGCGTTACCTGAAGCTTCCGCGCGGATTCTGCGACGCGTTGGATTCGCGGCTCGCATCGCGCCGCACCAGCGGCGGGCGACGGGACGTGTCGACGACGAGGCACAACCAGCGTCTCGGGTCCGGCCCCGGGATGCACGTGCGGTACAGATCGCGGTCGATGAGCACCGAGTCCGCGCCGTTGACGTGCGCGCGCGTGAAGTCGTCGCCGTGCGCCTCGACCCACAGCCGCACGGCCATCGACTGCAGCGCGAACGCCTTGCGGTCGGCGTTCAGCTCGGGCCGGTGCACGAGCCCGGCCACGAGGAACGCGGCACCGACGACACCGAGCGCGGCGAGCCCGGCGTAGTCGTCGGCCACGACCTTCGGCAGGTCGCCCCGCACGCGCCGCAGCGCGACGCCGCCGAGCCCGCCGCCCACCGCGACCGCGATGACGTTGAGGCACCCGGCGAGCAGCAGCGCCGCGATCCAGCCGCTGCCCGCGCCGGCGATCGGCAGCCAGTGCAGCAGACCCATCTCGAGCACGGTCAGGACGAGGAACGCCGGCCACAGCCAGGCGCCGCGCAGCCGCCAGCGCATGCGCCGCAGCCCCTCCTGGCGCCGTTCTCGTGCGACCTCCTCCATGCCAAGCAGCGTACGTACACGCTACCCTCGGCGATGACGGTTCGCGTCCCGCACGGAGATCCCGACGAGACGTCACGTGGCGAGGCGGCGATCCCGTCTCGACCGCCGAGCAGAAAGGCGCAGATGGCGACCAGCAGCACGGACGTTCACATCGGTCCCAAGACACCCGCCCAGGAGAACTCAGCCGCGCACCTGACCACGGACGACCGTGTCGGTCTGCTGCGCGCGATGCTCCTCATGCGGGCGATCGAGGAACGCGCGATGAACCTCTACCGCCAGGGCAAGGTGCCCGGATCCTTCTACGACGGCTTCGGCCAGGAGGCCGTCTCCGTCGGCGCGACCTGGGCGATGGCGGCCGCCGACCGGCTCTGCGTCCTGCATCGCGACCTCGGCGCGCACGTCGTCCGCGGCGTCCAGCCGGCGGCCATCCTCAGCCAGTACATGGGCCGCGAGGCCGGCATCACGAGCGGCCGCGACGGCAACGTGCACTTCGGCGACTACCGCACGGGCTGCGTCGGGATGGTCTCGATGCTGCCCGACATGATGCTCGTCGCGGCGGGCATGGCGATGGCCTTCAAGCTGCGCGGCGAGAAGCGCTGCGCGCTGACGTGGTTCGGCGACGGATCGACGTCGCGCGGCGACTTCCACGAGGCGATGAACTGGGCCGGCGTCCAGCACCTGCCGGTGATCTTCGTCCTGGAGAACAACCAGTTCGCCTACTCGACGCCGATCAAGCAGCAGTTCGCGGTCAACCCCGTCGAGCGGGCCGCCGCGTACGGCTTCCCGGGGCTCTCGGTCGACGGCAACGACGTCGAGGCGATGTTCGAGGCGACCCGCATCGCGCGCGAGCGCGCGGTCTCCGGCGGCGGGCCGACGCTCATCGAGGCCGTGACGATGCGCATGCACGGCCACGGCGCGCACGACGACATGAAGTACGTCCCCAAGGCGCTCGTCGAGGAGTGGCGCCAGAAGGACCCGATCGACCGCCAGAGCGCGCGCGTCAAGGAGCTCGGCGTCGACGTCGACGCGCTGCGCACGGAGGTGCGCGCCGCGGTCGACGCGGCCGCGAAGAAGGCGCTCGCCGGCCCGATGCCCGATCCGGCGACGGCGACCGACCGCCTCTTCCATCCGCGCGACGCCGAGGAGATCCTGCTGCAGGACGGCCTCGCGCCCTGGAGCGGGTTTCGCGCATGACAGCGCGCCATTGCTCGACGGTCGCCGGCGCCTACTCCGCAGGCGGTCCTCGCGATGACGGAGATGACGTACCTGCGCGCGATCTCCGACGGCCTGCGCACGGAGATGCGCGACGACGAGCGCGTCCTGCTCATGGGCGAGGACATCGGCGTCTACGGCGGCGCCTTCAAGGTCACCGACGGCTTCATCGAGGAGTTCGGCGCCGACCGCGTCATGGACACCCCGCTCGCCGAGTCGGGGATCGTCGGCACCGCCGTCGGCGCCGCGGTCGTCGGCCTGCGGCCGGTCTGCGAGATGCAGTTCGCCGACTTCGTCTCCTGCGGCTTCGATCAGATCATCAACGTCGCGGGCAAGATGTACTACCGCCAGGGCCTGCCGGTGAACATCACGATCCGGCTGCCGAGCGGCGGCGGCTTCTCCGGCGGGCCGTTTCACTCGCAGAACCCCGAGGCCTGGTTCATGCACTCGCCGGGGCTGAAGGTCGTCGCGCCGAGCACGGCGGAGGACGCCAAGGGCATGATCATCGCGAGCATCCGCGATCCCAACCCGGTCATCTACATGGAGCACAAGAACCTCTACCGCCACGTGAAGGGCGAGGTGCCGGAGGGAAGCTACGAGACACCGTTTCGGGCGCGCGTCGCGCGCGAGGGCTCCGACCTCGTCGTCATCACGTACGGGGCGATGGTGCACACCGCGCTCGACGCGACCGCGGACATCGACGGCGCGTCGATCATGGTGCTCGACCTGCGCTCGCTCGTGCCGCTCGACGAGGAGGCGATCCTCAGCGCCGTCCACGACTGCTCGAAGGTCGTCATCGTCGACGAGGCCAACCAGACCTGCGCCGCCGGCGCCCAGGTCGCGGCGCTCATCGCCGAGCACGCGTTCGAGGACCTCGACGGCCCGGTCGTCCGCGTCGCCTCGCCGGACGTGCCGATCCCGTTCTCGCCGCCGCTCGAGGCCGCTGTCCTGCCGTCCGTCGAACGCGTGAGGGAGGCCTGCCGTCAGCTCCTCGAGTACTGATAGCGCGACCATCGTCGACGTGACGATGCCGCAGATGGGGGTCTCCGTCGCGGAGGGCACCGTCGTCGAGTGGCGCAAGCAGCGCGGCGACTGGGTCGAGGCCGACGAGACGATCTGCGAGATCTCGACGGACAAGATCGACACCGAGGTGCCGTCGCCCGCCGCGGGCCGGCTCGTCGAGGTCCTCGTGCAGGTCGGCGTGACGGTCGAGGTCGGCACGACGCTCGCGCGGATCGCGACCGACGCGCGCCCCGGCGAGCCGCACAGCTCCGAGAACGACCGTGCCGGCGGCGCGTGCCGCACGCCGCACCTGCCGCGCCGCCGCGCACGCCCCGGCTGCGCCCGCGTCACGCGACGCGCGCGGCACGCCCGGCGCGCGCGCTCGCCCGCGGCACGCCGCTACTCCCCGGTCGTGCAGCGGATCGCCGACGAGCACGGCGTCGACCTCGACGACGTCGAGGGCAGCGGCCGCGACGGGCGCGTGCAGAAGAAGGACGTCATGGCCTACGTGCAGTCGCACGGCGGCGCCGCTCCCGCCACCCCCGGTGAGCCGACGCTGCACACCGAGAGCCCGTACCGCCCCGGCGCCGGGGCCTCCCTGAGCGGGCCCTACATCCCGCCCGAGGGACGGCCGCTGTCGCGCATGCGCCAGTCGATCGGCGAGCACATGAAGCGCTCGCAGGAGACCGCCGCGACCTGCACGACGTGGATCGAGGTCGACGTCTCGCGCGTCGAGATCGCGCGCAAGCATCTCGGCATCACCGCGCTTCCGCTCATCGCGCGCTGCACGATCGGCGCGCTCGTCGAGTACCCGCTGCTGAACGCCTGGCTGGAGGGCGAGACGCACACGGTGCACGAGCAGGTCAACCTCGGGATCGCGGTCTCGCTCGGCGAGGACGGCCTGATCGTGCCGGTCGTGCGCGGCGCCCAGGACCTCTCGCCCGAGGGCCTGGCGCGGCGCATCCGCGACCTCGCCCGGCGCGCCCGCGCGCGCCAGCTCGGCCCCGACGACGTCCGCGGCACGACGTTCACGATCACGAACCCCGGTCAGTTCGGCTCGATGATGGCGACGCCGGTCATCGCCCAGCCGCAGGTCGCGATCCTCGACGTCGAGGCGATCATCAAGCGCCCCGTCGTCGTCACCGACGCCTTCGGCGAGGACGCGATCGCGATCCGCCCGATGGTCATCCTCGGCCTCTCGTGGGACCATCGCGCGCTCGACGGAGCGCTCGCCGCCCGGTTCCTCGCAAGCGTCAAGAAGCGCGTGGAGAGCTACGAAGCCTGACCGCGCGCGAGCAGGTCCGCCCGGCGCCGGCGCCGCCTACAGGTTGAGGTACTGGACGAAGAAGTACTGCGTCGCGGGAATCAGCAGCATGTCCGCCTCCGCGTCCTCGGGCCGCAGCGCGACGTCGACGCGCGAACCGATGATGTAGCCGCGCAGGTGGTGTCCGGCCTTCTCCTCCCAGCGGGTCAGTCCCTGGGTGGGGGCCTGCAGCTTCAGATCGGGGTCGTCGGTCATGACGCCGACGATGGACTTCGTGCAGCGCTTGCACTCGTACAGCGTGATCGGCCCCGCCTCGTCCAGCCCCATCTCGTCCATGCGCTGCTCCATGCCGCAGGAGCACGTGAGCAGGAAGTCGTGATCGGTCGTCTCGGGCCGGCCGGCCTCCCGGAAGGGATCTGCGTATCGCATCGCGTGCGCAGCCTAACCGCAACGGCGAAGGGCGCGCCGGGCCATTGCAACGACGAAGGGCGCGCCGGGAGGAGATCGGCACGCCCTTCGTCGGTTTTTCGGTGCATCAGGGTGAGACAACGCACCCGCCAGGCCAGCGAAGCGGGAGGAGAGGCTGGCCTGGCGATGCGCGAGGTGAGTGGCTCGACCATCCTGCCCATGCCCCATCCAGAAGTCCAATACCAGTATCGCCTGAAACTCATAAGATACGCCTATGGAACTGCGACAGCTGCGCTACCTCGTCGCGCTCGCCGACGAGCGCCACTTCACGCGCGCGGCGGCGCGCGAGCACATCGCCCAGCCCGCGCTGTCGCAGCAGATCCGCCGCCTCGAGGCCGAGGTCGGCCTGACGCTCGTCGAGCGCACGACCCGCCGCGTCGCGCTGACCGACGCGGGCGAGCTGCTCGTCGCCCGCGCGCGCCGGATCCTCGCCGAGGTCGACGACGCCCAGGCCGAGCTCGGGACGCTCGCCGGCGTCAAGGGCGGGCGCCTCTCGGTCGGCGCGCTGCACACGATGGGGCCGGTCGACCTCTCGCTGCTGCTGGCGGCCTTTCATCGCAACCACCCGGCCGTCGAGCTCACCGTGCGCGAGCAGTCCAGCGAGGAGCTCGCCGAGATGCTGCGCGACGACGAGATCGACCTCGCGTTCCTCTCGGTCACCGAGCGCATCCAGAGCCATGGGCTGGAGCTGCACCGTCTCGTGTCCGAGGAGCTCGTCGCCGTCCTGCCGATGCAGCACCCGCTCGCCGCCCGCGACGGCGTCGCCCTGAGCGAGCTCGCGGGCGATCCGTTCATCAGCTTCCGGACCGGATCGCGGCTGCGCGAGCTGCTGGACTCCGCCGCCGCGGAGCGTCGGCTTCGAGCCGCGCATCGCGCTCGAGTCCAACGAGAGCCGGCGGATCCGCAGCCTCGTGTCCAGCGGCCTCGGCGTCGCGATCCTGCCGCGCTCCGATGCGGCGGGCCCGGGCGCGCCGGTCGCCGTCACGCCGCTCGTCGAGCCGGCGCTGACGCGCGACGTCACGCTCGCCTCGCGTGCCAAGCGCCGTCACTCGCCCGCCGCGCAGGCGTTCCTGGCGCTCACGCTCGAGGTGTTCGCCACGACGCGGCAGCCTGCGATCATCGCTCCATGACCAGCAACGGCGCCGCCGAGGAGCTCTGGGTCTGCGACCTGCCGACGATCGACTACCGCGAGGCGCTCGCGCTGCAGGAGCGCGTCCGCGCGGCGCGCCAGCAGGACGAGATCCCGGACACGCTGCTGCTGCTCGAGCACCCGCCCGTCTACACGCGCGGCCGCCGCTCGGACGCGCGCGAGCTGCCGCTCGGCGCGGACTGGTATCGCAACCAGGGGATCGACATCGTCGACACGGACCGCGGCGGCAAGCTGACCTACCACGGCCCGGGCCAGCTCGTCGGCTATCCGATCATGCGCATCGACGACGTCATCGCCTACCTGCGCACGATGGAGCAGGCGATCGTCGCGGCGCTCGCCGACGCCGGCATCACCGCGCACGCGCGCCCCGACGACGGGCCCGACTACACCGGCGTCTGGACGGCCGCCGACCGCAAGATCGCCTCGATCGGCGTCCACGTCGCGCGCGGCGTGACGACGCACGGCTTCGCGATCAACGTCGAGAACGACCTCGCGCCGTTCGGCTGGGTCGTCGCGTGCGGCCTGGACGGGGTGCACATGACGTCGGTCCTCGAGGAGACCGCGGGCGGCGCAACGCCGCCCCTGCCCGCGGTCCGTTCGAGCATGGCGCAGCACTTCGCCGCGGCGTTCGGGCGCCGCGTGCGCGAGATCGACGCCGCCGCGCTGGACGCCGCCACGGAGGAGCGCGCGCCGGTTCGTCCGTCCGGCGCCGGATGAGCCGGCTGGCCGCCGCGGTGCGCGTGCGCGCCGCGACCGCCCGGCACCGCGGCAGCGCCGTGCAGTGCCCGCTCTGCGCCAACGCGTTCGATCGCTTCAAGGACGACTGGAACCGGCCCAACGCGCTGTGCTGGCGCTGCGGATCGCACGAGCGCCACCGCGCGCAGTGGCTGGTGCTCCAGCGCCGCCCGGAGCTGCTGCGCGACGCGCGCTCGCTGCTGCACCTCTCGCCCGAGTGGTGCCTGCGCCGGCAGCTGCGCGCAGCTGCCCGGCCTGCGCTACGTGACGAGCGACCTCGATCCCGCGCAGGACGTCGACCTGCGCCTCGACGTCACGGCGCTCGACCTGCCCGACGACGCGTTCGACGCCGTCATCTGCTCGCATGTCCTCGAGCATGTCCCCGACGACGGCGCCGCGATGCGCGAGCTGCGCCGCGTCACCGCGCCCGGCGGCTGGTGCCTCGTCATGGTCCCGATCGACCTGACGCGCGAGCAGACCTACGAGGACTGGTCGATCACCGAGCCGGCGGAGCGCGAGCGCGCGTTCCTGCAGGCACGACCACGTGCGCCTCTACGCGCCGGACATCGCCGAGCGCCTGCGCGCCGCGGGCTTCGCCGTCGAGATCGTCGACCTGCACGCCGAGCTCGGCCCCGAGGAAGCCGCTCGCCACGGGCTGCTCGCATCGGACCTGATCTTCCTCAGCCGCCCGATCTGACCGGCTACCCTCGAAGGAGCGCCATGGCCACCGAGGAACGCAGGCTCTCGACACGCTCCCGCTCCAACCCCGGCGGGATGGACGTCCTCAGCGTGCTCGGCCCCGACGTGCGCCCGATGCGCGAGCGCAAGCCGCCGTGGTTCAAGGTCCCGGCGCCGGGCGGCCAGCGCTACCGCGAGCTCACGCAGCTCATCAAGGACGAGAACCTCCACACCGTCTGCCAGGAGGCCGCCTGCCCGAACGTCGGCGAATGCTGGGAGCGCGGCACCGCGACGTTCATGATCCTCGGCGACACGTGCACGCGGCGCTGCGGCTTCTGCAACGTGCGCACCGGCAAGCCGACATGGAACGACCCGCTCGAGCCCGCCCGCGTCGCCCGCTCGATCGCGAAGATGGGCCTGCGCCACGCGGTCATCACGTCGGTCGACCGCGACGACCTGCCCGACTACGGCGCCTCCGCGTTCGTCGGCGTCATCCGCCAGATCCGCCGCCAGGCGCCGCGCTGCAAGATCGAGGTGCTGACGCCCGACTTCCGCGGCCAGGAGATGCCGCTGGCGAAGGTCATCGCCGAGCGGCCCGACGTCTTCAACCACAACGTCGAGGTCGTGCCGCGGCTGTACCCGGTCGCGCGGCGCGGGTCGCGCTTCGAGCGCTCCTGCCGCGTGCTGCGCAACGCCAAGGAGATGGGCGGCGACGAGGTCACGACGAAGTCGGGCCTGATGGTCGGGCTCGGCGAGACCCACGACGAGATGGTCGCAGACCTTCGGCATCCTGCGCGAGCACGACGTGCAGGTCCTCACCGTCGGCCAGTACCTGCGCCCGACCGAGCGCCACCTGCCGGTCGTGCGCTACTGGCACCCGGACGAGTTCAAGGCGCTGGAGGACGCGGCCTACGCGCTCGGCTTCGACCACATCGCGGCCGGTCCGCTCGTGCGCTCCAGCTACCACGCCGACCAGCACATCCCGCAGGACGAGCCCGGCAGCGGGCCGCTCGCAGCGATCTCCTAGCGATTCCCTGAAAACTTGACTTAAAATACCGCCGGTATCAACATACCGACGGTACGTAAACACGGGGAGGGGTCGCGTATGGCAGGCAAGGTCAAGCTCTACGGCTTCACGGGGTCGAACTCGGTCTACACCGGTCGGCTGCTGCTCGAGCACAAGGGGCTCGAATACAAGTTCGTCAAGCTTCCCCCCGCCGCGCACGCGCCCACGATGCTCCTGCTCGGCTTCGACACGATGAGCGTGCCGGCGCTGAAGATCGACGGCGTCCGCGTCCAGGGCACGCGCTGGATCGCCCGCGCGCTCGACGAGCTGCACCCGGAGAACCCGCTGTTCCCCGACGACCCGGTCATGCGCCGCGCCGTCCAGCACGCCGAGCGCTGGGGCGAGGAGCTGCAGAACGCGACGCGGCGGATCTTCTACTGCGCCGCCCGCCGCGACCGCGCCGCGTTCATGAGCGTCCTGGGCACCGACCGCGGCCCGATCCGCCGCACGATGATCCGCATGATGGCGCCCGTCATCATCAAGCTCGCCACCGGCGTGCACCGCGCCAGCGACGCGGCCGGCCACGAGGACATCGAGCTGCTTCCGGAGCGCATGGACCAGATCGACGCCTGGATCGCCGAGGGCGTGCTCGGCGGACCGCAGCTCAACGCCGCCGACTACCAGATCGCCGTCAACGTCTCGGCGCTGCTGCTCTCCGACGATCTCGCGCCGTTCATCGAGGGGCGCGCGGCCGCCGACCTCGCGCGGCGCGTGGCACCCGACTACGCCGGCCACCTCGGCCCCGTCGTTCCCGAGGAGTGGATGGCGGACCTGCGCGCCGCCGCCGACGAGCTCGAGCCCGCCGAACCCGCGCCGCCCGAGTCCCCGCCGATGCCGCACCTGCGCCCGGCCGGCTACGACGGCGCGCAGATCGCGCAGCTCCCGCGCGTGGGCTGAGGGTTGCCGACAGCACGCCCGACCCGCGCCGAGCGCAGCGCGCACACCCGTCGCGAGCTGCTCGAGGCCGCGGAGCGCCACTTCTTCGTCCACGGCTATCACGGCGCGTCGCTCGACGACATCGCCGACGAGGCCGGGTACACGAAGGGCGCCGTCTACTCGACGTTCGGGAGCAAGGCGGGGCTGTTCCTCGTGCTCTTCGACCAGGTCATCGATCGCCGCCTGGAGGAGCTGCGGGAGCTGCTCGTGCCGCACGAGGACGACGAGATGCGCCTGAAGGCGCTCGCGCGCCAGCCGATCGACGACCGCAACGCCCAGTTCCTGCTGCTGGCGATCGAGTTCTGGGTCCACGCCGCGCGCGAGCCGGCCGTGCTCGAGGCGTTCTCGCAGCGCTACCGGCGCCTGCGCGCCGGTCTCGCCGCGATCGGGCCGCAGGCCTCGCCGCTCGGCATCGACCGCTGGGCGATCGTGACGCTCGCGCTCTCCAACGGCCTCGCGCTCGAGCGCCTCATCGACCCGTCGGGCGTGCCGGACGACCTCATGGCGTCGGTGCAGGCGCACATCGCGCTCGAGCTGACGCGCGATCGACATCGGGCCAGAGCGCGGCGCAGGATAGGGTCCGCACCAGCCGCGCGTGTTCCCGCTCAAGGACAACATCCCGACAGATCGGACGCCGTACGTCACGATCGCGCTCATCGCGATCAACGTGATCGTCTACTTCGTTCTGCAGAAGGGCGGCATCTTCAGCGGGCCGAGCGACAGCGGCGTCGTCCACTACGGGGCGATCCCGTACGAGATCACGCATCCCGGCCAGCAGTGCGACGTCAGCGCCGACGCGCGGTTCATCCAGTGCGGCGAGGGTCTCGGCGGGCCGTCGACGATCCTGACGATCCTCACGTCGATGTTCATGCACGGCAGCATCCTGCATCTCGGCGGCAACATGCTGTTTCTGTGGATCTTCGGAAACAACGTCGAGGACGCGATGGGCCCGGTGCGCTTCGTCGTCTTCTACCTCCTCGGCGGCATCGCGGCGCTGGCGCTGCAGACGATCGTCGAGCCCAATGCGGCCATTCCGACCGTCGGCGCATCGGGGGCGATCGCCGCCGTGCTCGGCGGCTACATCCTGCTCTATCCACGCGCGCGCGTCGTGACCCTGATCTTCATCGTCTTCTTCTTCACGATCCTCGAGCTGCCCGCGATGGCGGTGCTCGGCCTGTGGTTCCTGCAGCAGGTCGCGTTCGGCTACTTCGACCTCGCCAACCCCGCCGGGGGTGGTGGCGGCGGGGTCGCCTACTTCGCCCACATCGGCGGCTTCGTGTTCGGCCTGCTGACGATCAAGCTGCTTCGCCAACCGCCACAAGGACTACACGATCCCGCCGAAGTACCCCGTCTATTAGTGGACGCGCGCACCGTGATCCTCGGTGCGGCGCTCCTGTTCATCGGGCTCCTCGCGTCGCTCACCGTCTACGTCTGCATCACGTCGGGAATCAGCGTCCTGACGCCGGTCTCGCTGCTCGTCCTGGGCATGTTCGCCAGCGGCATCGTCGGCGCGCTGCGCCAGCCGCCACCGGGTGATTGATGCGGTACGTTTGCCATGGTGACCGTTTCTCCTGACCGTCAACCCGTCGTGGTCGCCGACCTCAACGAGGCGGTCGACGCCGTACGCCGCAGTGGCCTGCGCCTGACGTCCGCGCGCCGGCTCGTGCTCGAGGCGCTGCTCGCCGCACGCGCACCGATCTCGGCGGAGGAGATCGCCGACGGTCTCGGCGGCAAGATGACGCAGTCGGACATCGCGTCGGTCTACCGCAACCTCGAGACGCTCGGCGAGCTCGGCCTCGTCCGCCACTTCCACGCCGGCCACGGCCCGGGGCGCTACGTGCTCGAGGGCCTCGGCGACCGCGAGTACCTCGCCTGCGAGTCCTGCGGGGCGCTCGAGTCCGTCGATCCGGCGGCGCTCGACGGCGTCCGCGATGCGGTCCGCGACCTGTCGGGCTTCGAGGCGCGCTTCTCGCATTTCCCGATCGTCGGCCTCTGCGCGCGCTGCGCGAAGAAGCGCCGGGGCCGGGCGCGCCGCAGCCCGGCCACCAAGAGCTGAGGCTCAGCCCCGGGGCGCGGCCAGCGGCCGCGACGCGCCGCTCGATGGCCGCGAGGTCGAAGCCCGCCGGCAGCTCGAGGTCGTGTGCCGCCAGCAGCTCGGCGTCGCGCGAGGATCTCGTGGCATGGCCCGTCGCCGACGATCCGGCCCGCGGCGAGGATGACGGCACGCTCGCACAGCTCGGCGGCCAGCGGCAGGTCGTGGGTCGTGACGAGCATCGTGCGCTCGATCGTCTCCAGCACCTCGAGCAGCTCGCGGCGCGCGCGCGGGTCGAGGTTCGCCGAGGGCTCGTCGAGCACGAGCAGCGAGGGATCCATCGCCAGGACGGTCGCGATCGCGACGCGCCGGCGTTCGCCCATCGACAGCTGGTACGGCGCCCTGTCGACCACGTGCAGCATGCGCACCTTGCCCAGCGCGGCGGTGACGCGCTCGTGCACCGCGTCGCGATCGAGCCCCATGTTCAGCGGCCCGAAGGCGACGTCCTCGCGCACCGTCGGCATGAACAGCTGGTCGTCGGGATCCTGGAAGACCACGCCGACGCGCGCGCGCAGCTGCTGCAGCGTGTTCCTGGCGACCACCAGACCCGCGACCTCGAGCTCCCCCTCGCCCATCATGAGCCCGTTGAGGTGCATCATGAACGTCGTCTTGCCGGCGCCGTTGGGCCCGAGCAGCGCGACGCGCTCGCCGTGCGTGATGCGCAGGTCGATCCCGCGCAGCGCCTCGTCGTGGCCCGGGTAGCGGTAGCGCAGGCCGCGCGCGTGCACGACGCAGGTCATGCCGCCGCCCCGGCGATGCGCACCGACAGCAGGAGCGCGAGGACGCCCGTGACGAACACGACGTCGGCGCGCGTGAACTGCAGCGGCGTCAGCTGCGGCATCGTGCCGTCGTAGCCGCGCGCGAGCATCGCGCGGTAGACGCGTTCCCCGCGGCTGTAGGTGCGCAGGAACATCGCCGTCGCCATCCGTCCCATCGGGCCGGCCTGGAGCATGTGGCGCGGCCGGTACCCGCGCGACACGAGCGCCGAGCGCATCCGCCCGACCTCCTCGACGATGACGAACAGGTAGCGGTACATGAACGCCGCGATGAGCACGAACAGCCGCGGCACGCGCAGCGCCTCGAGGCCGCGCAACACCTGCGGGAACGTCGTCGTCGTGCCCAGCAGCGCGGCGCTGAACGTGCCGATGATCGCCTTCGCGCTGACCGCCAGGCACACCTCGATGCCCGCCGCGTGCGCGGTCAGCGGGCCGAGGTCGTAGCTCGCGCCGCCCGTGCGCACGAACGGCACGAGCGCGCCGAGCACGAGCACGAACGGCAGCACGACGCGCATCCGCCGCCAGAGATCGCGCGGCCGCACGCGCGCGGCCGCAGCGGACGCGACGAGCACCGCCACGCAGACGGCGTACACCGGCCACAGCTGCAGCGGCGTGGAGACGGCGACGATCGTGACCGACAGCAGCCCGACGATCTTCGCGCGCGGATCGAGGCGATGCACCGGGCTGGCGGGATCGCCCGCGAGGCCGGTGAGCTCCAGCGAGTGGTTGCAGAGGCCGCCCACGCTCAAGCAGCGCTCAGGCGGGTGAGGCCGGCGCGGCCCGCGGGCCGCGCCTGCGCAGGACGAACGCCAGCCCGTAGCCGAACGCGAAGACGAACAGCACGCCGACGAACCCCGCGACGCCCGTGGCCACGCGCGGGTTGGCGATCCCCGGGAACGCGTAGTCCGCGATCGGCGCGTCCTTCTGGACCGAGTGCAGCCTGCCCTTGTCGACGAAGGCCTTCTTCTCGGCGACCTTCTCCAGGCCGTCGGGAGAGGAGGAGGCGTATGGCGAGACGGCCGTGCCCAGGCCCACGGCGACGGCCAGCGCGACGATGACGAAGAGCCGCGTCGAGCGCCTCATGAGACGCTCCCGGCGGCCGCCGCCTCCGGCCTGACAGGCTTGGCCTCGACGAACCTGCCGAGGGCCACGAGATCCGGTCTGGAGACGAGCACGGCGCTGACCGCCGCCACCGTGATGACGGCCTCGCCGATCCCGATCAGCGCGTGCACGCCGAGCATCGCCGGGAGCACGGTGCCGAGCGGCACCGTGTCCGAGACCGCAAGCTCGACGCTCGTCGCGGCGGCACCGATCATCACCGCGAGCCACGAGGTCACGCCGACGAGCCCGAGGAACGCGCCACGCGACCTCGGCAGGATCGGCGTGAGCGCCTTGATGAGAAAGCCGGCGAGCAGCGCTCCGAGAACGCCCATGTTCACGATGTTCGCCCCGAGCGCGCTGACGCCGCCGTCGGCGAACGCGAAGCATTGCGTCACGAGCACGACCGCCATCACGAGGCAGGCGATCCACGGCCCCAGCAGCACCGCCGCGAGCGTCGCACCGAGCAGGTGGCCGCTCGTGCCGCCAGCGACCGGGAAGTTCAGCATCTGGACCGCGAAGATGAACGCCGCGAGCACGCCGAGCAGCGGGACGCGCGCCTCGTCGAGCTCGGCGTTGGCGACCCGCAGGCCGTTCGCCACGGCGAGGATGGCGAGCAGCAGCAGCACGGTCGCCACGCCTCCGCTCAGGAAGCCGTCAGGGATGTGCATGGCGATCGGCAGGCTGAACATCGGTCGTGCCTCCTCTGTCTGCGTCTCACGACCCGACGGAACGCCGCTCTCGATTCCCTGTCTCCACCACGGCAGCCCCGGAATTGCGACCTCATCGCAAATTCAACTCGCTGTCGCAGTCGATTGCAAGCCTGATTTCTGCACTTCATGCCGAGTGATCAGATGGGCCAGGGCGCCATACCTGTTGACATGTAGATATATGCATGTAAGCATTCCTGCACATGGGTCTGGCTCACGGTGTCTCCTCCACCACCCCGGTCACGGCGGACGACGCGCGCCACGTCGCGCGCATCATGGGAGCGCTGTCGACGCCGAGCCGCGTCCGCATTCTCGGACGGCTGCGCGAGGGACCATGCGCCGTCGGCGATCTGGCCGCGGCGGTCGAGATGGAGCAGCCCGCGGTGTCACACCAGCTGCGGATCCTCCGCGACCTCGGCCTGGTGCTCGGCAGCCGCAACGGCCGGCACGTGATCTACGGCCTCTACGACCCGCACGTCGCGACGCTTCTCGACGAGGCGCTGCGCCACATCGAGCACCTGCGAGCCGGTGCCGCCGACCCGCCGAGAAGGCCCGCCGGACCCACCACGACAACCACGAGCCAAGGAGCAGCATGACCGAAGCCCACGAGCACGACGCACCGCACGCGCACGAGCACGAGCACGACGGCGAGACGCACGTGCACGCGCACACCGATCACGACCACGAGCACGTCGAGCATGAGCACGAGCACGCGCACGACGGCGAGGCCCATGCCCATCCGCACGTCCACGAGGAGGGCCTCGAAGAGGTCCACGAGCACGAGCACGCGTAGGTCGCGGGCGCTTGCGTCGAGGCCGGGGCTCCTGTCCCGGCCTCGGCTCAATCTGAGCGTTGGCATCTGGCCCGATCAGGCCTACCCTTGAACGCATGCCGGTCCGTTACTGGTTTCGTTGCGACATCTGCGGCTGTCTGCCCGACGAGGCGACGCGCAGCAGCATCGGCGCCTCGACCAGGGAGGACCTGTTCGGCGAGTTGATCGACGCGATGCCCGGCAAATGGCTCGTCTGGCACGCCGGCGGGCTGCTCGGGCCACGGCGCTACGCCTGCCCGGACCACCGCCGCGCCCTGCTGAAGTCGATTCGCTTCCACTACGCCTACTCCGGCGAGCAGTGGGTCTGGAAGCGCCCGCCCTATCCGCAGCGCTGGCCGCCGGACGGCATCTCCGACTCGCCCGACGGCACGCTGACGATCCCGGAGTGGTTCGTGCCCGGGCAGGGCGGCCCCGGCGAGGTGGCGACCGAGGATCCCGGCGCGACTCAGCCCTGAGGCGGCTCGCTGAGCCGGCGCCGTGTCTCGGCGACCGTGTCCCGCGGCGGCTCGGGCAGCTTGAACGTCGTGATGCCGTACTCGAGCGTCAGCTCGACCTGAGCTGCGTTGTAGGCCTGTCGCGCGCGCGGCCAGTCGGTGCCGGCGCCGTTGATCTGCAGCCAGCGGCCGTTGTAGACGAGCGTCAGGCTCGCCTCGGACTCGACGATGTGCGCGACGTAGATGTCCAGCGCCAGCGGCTCGTTGCCGGCCGCCAGCAGCGCGTCGAGCCCGCCGAGGTTGTCGAGCGACGTGGTGTCGTCATCCCACTCGAGCGTGACCTCGCAGACGAGCGGATCCAGCGGCCCGGCGGCGATCGCGGCGCGGGCGGCATGCACCATGACGTCGACGCGCGTCCACCCGTTCCAACGCTCGCTGAGCGCGAAACCCTCCGCCATGGATGAAGCATACGGCGCTGGTCGAGGGCGCCTCCGGCGCGGCGAAACTCAGCCGGCGGCGAGCCGCGCGGCGGCGACGGCGACCTGCCCGAACGCGATCTGCCCGTCGTTCGGCGGCAGCTTCTCGGGCACGAGCACGCGCAGTCCGGCGTCCTCCAGGCCGGCCACGGTGAGCTCGAGCAGCAGGCGGTTCTGGAACACGCCGCCCGACAGCACGGCGGTGTCGAGATCCTGGCGCCCGGCGATGATCACGAGCGCCTCGGTGGTCGCGCGCGCCAGGCCCGCGTGGAAGCGCGCCGAGATCGTGCTCACCGCCACGCCGGCGCCGATGTCGCCCAGCACGGCGAGGATCAGCGGGCGCACGTCCAGGCCGATCGCGGTGCCGCGATGCTCGATCTCCAGCGGGTAGGGGTCGACGGCGCCGCGGTCTGCGAGCGCTTCGAACTCGACCGCCGCCTGGCCCTCGTAGCTGACCTCCAGGCGCACGCCGCAGAGCGCCGCGACGGCGTCGAACAGCCGGCCCGCGCTCGACGTGAACGGCGAGCTCATGCCGTTGATCGACATCCGCGCGACCATGTTCCAGCGCGGCTGCGCGATGTTGTCGAACGCCGGCGGCAGCGGCACGTTCAGCTCGGTCAGCCAGGAGCAGGCCATCCGCCACGGCTCCTTGATCGCACGCTCGCCGCCGGGCATGCGGACCGGCCGGATCCGCCCGCAGCGCTCGATCCGGTCCAGGCCGCCGACGAGGATCTCGCCGCCCCACACGGTGCCGTCGGTGCCGTAGCCGGTGCCGTCGAAGATCGCCCCGACGGCGAGCCCCGTCACGCCGTGCTCGGCGAGCGTCGCCGCCAGGTGGGCGTGATGGTGCTGGACGGAGAAGAGCTGCACGTCCTCGCGTCCCAGGGCGTAGCGCGTGGAGAGGTAGTCGGGGTGCAGGTCGTGGACGACGAGCTGCGGCGTCACCTCGAAGAGCCGCTCGAAATGCTCGACGCCGGTCTCGAGCGACTGCAGCGTCTCGTAGTTCTTGATGTCGCCGATGTGATGGCTCGGCCACGCGCGGTCGTCTTTGGCGACGCAGAACGCGTTCTTCTGCTCGGCGCCGACGCCGAGCAGGTGCAGCGAGGTCGCGACGGGCAGGTCGAGGCTCGCCGGCACGTAGCCGCGCGAGCGGCGCAGCAGCAGCGGGCGCTCGCGCACGACGCGCACGACCGAGTCGTCCGTGCGTGTCGCGATCGGGCGGTCGTGGACGAGGAAGCGGTCGGCGATCGTGCGCAGGCGATGCAGCGCGTCCTCGTCGGCGAACGCGATCGGCTCGTCGGAGAGGTTGCCGCTCGTGAGGACGAGCGGCACGCCGCTGTCGCTTGCGAGGAGCTGATGCATCGGCGTGTAGGGCAGCATGAGCCCGAGGTCCGGCGCATGCGGCGCGACCGCCGGCGCGACCGCGGCGTCCGCGCGCCGGCGCGCGAGCACGATCGGGCGCTCGCGCGAGGTCAGCAGTACCTCCTCCTGAGGGCCGAGCTCGACGAGCTCGCGCGCGGTCTGCACGTCGGCGACGAGCAGCGCGAACGGCCGGTCCTCGCGGTGCTTGCGGGCACGCAGCGCGGCGACCGCCTCCTCGCTGTCGGCGCGGCAGGCGAGGTGGTAGCCGCCGAGGCCCTTGACGGCGAGGATCCTGCCGGCGAGCAGGTCGTCCGCGGCGGCGCGCAGCGCGTCCTCCACGCCCGCGACCGGCTCGCCGCTTCGCTCGAGCAGGCGTACCTGCGGCCCGCACACCGGGCAGGCGTTGGGCTGGGCGTGGAAGCGGCGGTCGGTGGGATCCTCGTACTCGGTCCGGCAGGCCTCGCACATCTCGAAATCGGCCATCGTCGTCAGCGGCCGGTCGTAGGGGATCCCGCGCACGATCGTGAAGCGCGGCCCGCAGTTCGTGCAGTTCAGGAACGGATAGCGGTAGCGGCGGTCCGCCGAATCGGTCAGCTCTCTGAGGCAGTCGATGCACGTCGCCGAGTCGGGGCTCACCGGGGCGCTCGCGGCACCGCCATGCACGCTGGACACGATCTCGAAGCCTGTCTCGCCGACGACGGCGACATCCTCGGCCGCGACGCCGCGGACCTCCGCGAGCGGCGGCGCGTCGGCGCTCAGCCGCGCGAGGAACGCATGGACGGCGTCGGGCGGGCCCTCGGCCTCGACGAGCACGCCCCGCTCGTCGTTGAGCACCCAGCCCGCGATCCCCAGCTCGGCGGCCAGGCGGTATACGAACGGGCGGTAGCCGACGCCCTGAACGGTGCCGTCCACCCGTGCGCGCACGCGCCGCAGCGACCCCTGGGACTTCGTGCTCATCGCACGGTGTGGGGCGCGGCGAGCTCGACGAGCTCGCGCAGCACGTGGTAGACGCTCGCCTGCGCCTCCTGGATGCGCGGGATGTTCTGCGAGCGGGACACGACGATGTGATCGGCGAGGTTACCCTGAGCGACGTTGCCGCCGTCGTAGCCGACGAAGGCGATCGTGACGAGCCTGCGCTTGCGCGCCTCCTTGAGCGCCTCGAGCACGCTCAGCGAGTTGCCGCTTGTCGACATCGCCAGCAGCACGTCCCCTTCGCGCCCGTAGGCGATGACCTGCCGAAGGAAGATCGCGTCCGTGCCGATGTCGTTGGCGACGGCGGTGATGATGCCCGTGTCCTCGGTGAGGTCGAGGGCCCGGCGCGCGGGCCCGCCGAACATCGGCGTGTGGAAGTCGGCGACGACGTCCATCGCGTCGGTCGCCGAGCCGCCGTTGCCGAGCGCGATCAGCCGGCCGCCGGCGTCGAGCCGCTCGCGCAGGATGCGCGCGGCGCTCAGCAGCGTCTCGCAGCCCTCGGTGAGCGACTGCGTGCGCAGCGCGGTGACCTCGTCGGCCTTCAGCAGCATCGACCTGCGGACGTCGTCGACGATCGCATCGAGGTCGTGCTCCTGCTGGCCGAGGAACGGATAGAGGAAGCTCGAGGCACCCGAATCGTGGACCGGCTTGGCGGCACGGCCCTCGAGCAGCCCGCGGTGGTCGAGGAAGATGTGGACGAGCTCCCACAGCAGGTGGTAGAGCGTCTCGACGATCTCCTGGCGGATGAACGGATCCTCGACCGCCGTCAGGTCGAACTCCCACTCCGCGCCCGACCCGGGCGCGAACGCGATCGTCAGGCAGCCGCGTGCGCGCGCCGCGGCGAGCGCCGCGAACGTGTCGGGGTTGTCGCCGAAGCCCATCGCGATGTCGTCGCCCTCGGACTCGAGCGCGACCTGGTCGGCGACGCGCCCGCCCTCGCCGGCGATGCCGAGCGCGGGCAGCGCGCTCTTGCCGACGATCACCGGATGGACGAACTCGACCGCGACGTGGCGCGCGTCGGAGCGGTCGGCCGGCGTCGCCCCGAACGCGACGAGCCGGCCCGCGCGCGCGAACCGCTCGGCCATCTTGTGGCACAGGCGCGCGAGCCGCTCGGCCTCGGCGGCGAAGAACTGCGCGTTGGCTTCGCTGCGGTCTCGAAGCAGAGCCTCGACCCGCTCGGCGCCGATGAGCGCCGACTGGCTCACGCCGTGGCGTGCTCGTGATCGGCGTGGTCGTGATGCTCGTGATCGTGGTGATGGTGATCGTGATCGTGAGCCTCACCGGCCTCCCGCGCCGGGAGCGCCTTCAGCCAGGCGCGGAACGCATCGACGCCCTCGCCGGTCTTCGCGCTGACGCGCATCACCGTGGCGTGGTGATTGACCTGGAGGATGTTCGCCTCGAGGCGATCGACGTCGAAGTCGAGGTGCTGGAGCAGGTCGACCTTGTTGATGATCACGAGCTCGCAGGCGCGGAACATGAGCGGGTACTTCAGCGGCTTGTCCTCGCCCTCGGTCACCGAGCACACCATGATCCGCGCGTCCTCGCCGATGCGGAACTCCGCAGGGCAGACCAGGTTGCCGACGTTCTCGACGATGAGCACGTCCATGTCGTCGAGCGGAACCGCCGGCAGCGCCGAGCGGACCATGTTCGCGTCGAGGTGGCACTCGCCGCCGAAGCCGTTGTCGGTGTTGAGCTGCACGACCGGGATGTGGAGGACCGACAGGCGGTCGGCGTCGAAGCTGCCCTGGACGTCGCCCTCGAGCACGCCGACCCGCAGGCCTTCCTCGGCGATGCCGTCGAGCGCGCGCTCGAGCAGCGTCGTCTTGCCGGCGCCGGGGGCGCTCATGAGGTTCACGACGGTGACCTCGCTGCGATCGAAATCGCTGCGGTTCGCCGAGGCGATCGTGTTGTTGGCGTCGAGAGCGTCCTCGACGACCCTCACCTTGGTGCGGTGCATGCCGCCTCCTCCTCGTCCTCGACTTCGATCGATTCGACCATGAATTCCTCGCCCGTCTTCACCTCGACCGCGCCCGGACCGCAGGTCCCGCAGATGAACGCCGGGATCTCGATCTCCCATTCGTTCGCGCAGGTGTTGCAGCGCAGCACGGCCGGGACGTCGATGATCTCCAGGGTAGCGCCCTCACACGGGGTCTCCTTGCCCACGATCGCCATGTAGAACTCGAGCGTCTGCTTGACGACCTGGCGCAGCCGCCCGATGCGCAGCGTCACGTGCGTGACCCTGCGCCCGTCGGCGTGCTTGTTGACCGTCGCGACGATCGCGCTCGACAGGTCGAACTCGTGCATCCGCGTTCCTGACTACTTCGGCTCGTCGATCGCGGCGTAGGCCTCGTCGGTCAAGAGCTCCTTGGCGGTCTCGATCACGAGCTCCACCGCGCGGTCGACGGCCTCCTCGACGACCGGGCTCAGGCCCACGCCCATCTCCTCGACCGTCTCGGGCTCGCACGCGACGATGACGACCTTGCCGGGCCAGCCGCCGGTGATCTTGATGAAGCGAAGGACGGTCTCGGGGTCCATCCCGTGCGGGTTGAGCACCTCGCCGTCCTCGACGGATCCGCCCGAGACCTCGTCCTCGTCGACCTCCATGACGTACAGCGTGCCGGGCGATCCACCCTGGCGGCTGACGTCGATCATCAGCAGGCCGTCGTAGCCGTACATGACCTGGTAGGCGAGGTCCAGTCCGCCGGTGCCGAAGTCGATGACCGCGACGCCCTCGGGCAGCTCGCGCCCCTCGATGCGCCGCGCGACCTCGCTGCCGAAGCCGTCGTCGCGCTGCCAGGCGTTGCCGATGCCGGCGATGAGCACCCGCTTGGGACGGCCGGAGACGTCGGGCTCCTGCGTCGTCAGGGGCGCATCGGGCGCCGGCGGGCGCCAGTTGTCCTTCGGCGGCTCCAGCGTCTCGCGTTCGCGCGCTTCATCGGTCATTGCACCAGCTCCACTTCCTCGGCAAAGAAGAACAGAAAGCGGCCGCTCTCGCCGAGGATCTCCTGCATCGGGTCGTCGTCGATGGTGACGCCGAGATGCAGGCGGTCGTCCACGCGCAGGAACAGCCGGTGGATCGTCGCAGCGCGGCCGTCGAGCATCTTGTCGTAGACGTCCGCGCCCTGCGGCGGGTGCAGGATGACCTTGTCGCCGCGCTTGTACGTCACGCCGTCGAAGGTCACCTCGCGCTCGCCGGGCGGATCCTCCAGGCGCACGCGGCCGTGCAGGTCCATGAGCTGCTGCGGCGTCGTCGCGTCGGCGCGCGCGAGCATCTCGCGCACCTTCGGGTCCTGCGCGGCGATCTGCTCGCGCTCGGAGTCCGAGAGCGCCTGGATGTGCAGGACGAGCGCCTCCTCGATCTCGGTGCCGTCGAAGAAGTCGTTGACGCTCTCCGGCGCGATCTCGGGATGCTCGGGCAGCATGATCGTCGGCCCGAGCAGGGCGTCGTCGTTCGGCGTGGCGAGCACCGGCCAGGTGTTGACCTGGCAGCAGCCGGCGACGCCGTCGTCGCCGCGCTCCAGCGGCGAGATGAACGTGTGCTCGCCCTCGACGAGCGCGAGCAGGTGCGTGGAGAGCATGCTCTTCAGCAGCGCGTCCTTGCGGTCCGCGGTCGCCTCCTCGTCGGTCAGCGGCGTGAGGTTCTCGACCTGCAGCGTCACGCGACCGCGGCCGTCGGGCAGCTTGTCGACGATCAGCTCGGCGCGGCCCTCGAGGTCGTCGAACTCGAAGCGCACGGTCGACGGCGCGGCGCCGAGCTGCACGCGCCGCTCGACAGCCTTGTGCTTGTCGCCGGAGGCCTGCAGGAAGCGCACCTCGGCCGTGACGAGCGCCTCCGCGGACGTCACGACGCCCTGTATCTGCATGCGCTCGAACGCGTGCGTCTGGTTGCGCGCGTAGTCGGTCGGATAGACGATCCCGAACGGCGTCGGCGTCGCGTTCTTCGTCGCGCCCGGCGTGTACGGGTACAGCGCGTAGCCCTCGAACAGCAGCGAGTCGACGAGCCGCTCGAGATGTGACTTCGTCGACGTGATCGAGACGTCGGACGGGTTCTCCGGGCTGATCGGTTCAACGCCGCTCATCGGTCACTCCCTTCCTCGCCGGCGGGCGCGCGCTCGAGCAGGTCGAGCACGACCGCGTCGAAGCTGTGCAGGCCGCGCACGCGCTTGTAGCGCTTGAGCTCCGTGAGCGTGTCGTTGTGCAGGTTCACGAAGCCCGACTCGCCGTGGTGGTGCTTCATCATGTTCTTCCAGACCGTGACGGGCATCTGGTAGGACGCCGACGTGTGCCACGGCAGGTGCAGCACCTGGACCTGGCGCTGCGGGCCCTCGTACATCACGCGGCCGGTGAAGTGCATCGTGATCGGCACCTCGCCGTCGGGCAGGGCCGCGACGTAGCGCGAGGCGACCATCTCGAGGTCCGCGGTGCACGGGACCTCCAGGCCGAACGTGATCGCGCCCCTGAACGAGTGCACGATCGTGCTGGCATGGGTCCACAGGAAGCTGCGCGTCGTCGACGGCCAGCGCTCCGGCGAGCCGAACAGCTCGTAGAGGTCCTCCTTCGTCTTGGCGTCGTACCCGCGCCGCGCGGGATCGAAGTTGATCTGCGCCGTCAGCGAGATCGCGTAGATCGGCCGGTCGGTCGGCTCGAAGACGCTGAGCTCGAAGCGCAGCGTGGGCTGCGCGGCGAACGGCTCGTGCGCGGCGCCGAGCACCTCGAACGTGACCTCCGGACCGTAGTCGCGCTTCTCGGCCGGTGGGGTGGCGGCATCCTGGGGGCTCATACAACTCCCGCCTTGTGGCGTACGTATTCAAAGAACTTGGGCACTGCGTCCTCGATCGCGTTGCCGCCGGAGATGCCCTGCCAGGTGGACTTGATGAGGCCCACGAGGCGATAGCACTCGTCGATCGGCACGATCGCGTGCTGCGAGGGGCTGCTGATGCGGTTGACGACGAGCGCCTCGGCATCGGCCTCGAGGTCGCGCAGGATCGGATTGACCTCCAGCAGCTTGTCCCAGCTCTCCAGGTGCAGCTCGCACTCCGTCGCGCCGGCGGGGCTGGGATACAGCGCGACGACCGTGTTCGTTCCCGTCGAGCGCATGAAGAACGCAAGACCGACGGGCAGCTGGAACGCCGCCCACAGCTCGTCGGGGAACACGAAGTCGTCGAGCCACAGCGTGCGGCTGCCGACGGGGCAGTAGTTCTCCAGGCCCGACTTCATCGCAAGACACGGCTCGCAGGCGCAGAGGATGCGCCGCTCGTTGAGCTCGAGCAGGTGCCGGTGGTCCTCCGACACCGGCATTCCGCAGAGCTCGCACTTCTCCGTGTCCTTTACAGGCGCGGGCCGCGCGAGGCGGCCCAGGCCAGTCACGAGAGTGGAGGGCAGGCGACCGCTGGCGGTCACTTCCCCACGCCCGACGGACATTCGGTGTACGGGGCATCCGCCATCGGCAGGCTCGGCCCACCGACCTGGACCATCGGCAGCGACAGACCCGCGGGTGCGTCGGAAGCGCTCTCCTCCAGACCGACGACGCCCTCGACCTCGAGGCCGAGCAGATCGGGAGCGACCTCGTCGATCGCTTCGCGCAACGCGTTCTCGAGCGTCGACGCGGAGGCAGGACAGCCTTCGCAGCTGCCCTTCAGCTTCAGCCGGGCAACGCCGTTCTCGACGCTGATCAGATCGACGTTGCCGCCGTGTCCGGCAAGGAACGGGCGGACGTTCTCCAAGCCCTTCATGACGCGCTCCTCGAGCGGCACGGGGTACAGGCCGTGGATCAGCAGCAGGCTGGCGACGACGCCGTCGTCGAGCAGTGCGTCACGGATCGGGAGCGCGGACTCCCCGGCGTCCGCAAGGACGCCGAGGATCCGCTCCAGACCAGCTCCGTACAACTCGAGAACTGCGCCGACGAGCTCCTGAACGCGATTCTGCGCGACAGGATCGGCGATTTCGTCGAGCGAGCCCAGGAGTTCCTGGACCCGCTCGACCAGCTCTTCCGGAGCTTGGTGCTCAGTAGCCACTAGGCCCTCAGCACATCCCCGTCGGCGTGTGCTGAACCTTCTTGACGCGGCCCTTGCCGGTGTACATGTGCACACCGCACGGCAGGCACGGGTCGAAGGAGCGCACAGCGCGCATGATGTCGATCCCCTTGAAGTTGTCCGGCCCGTTCTCCTCGAAGATCGGGGTGTTCTGGACAGCGTCCTCGTAGGGTCCCGGGGTCCCGAACTTGTCGCGCGGGTTCCCGTTCCACGGGGTCGGGGGATATGGCTGGTAATTCGCGACCTTGCCGTTGCGAATGACCATGTGGTGGCTGATGACGCCGCGAGCGGCCTCATGGAACCCGCAGGAGATCGCCTCGTCCGGAACGGTGAAGCTGTTCCAGGACTTCGTGCGGCCGGCGCGGACCTCGACCAGCGCCTGCTCCAGGTTGTACAGACCGATCAGCGCGGAAATCGGCTGATGGTACGTACGGGCGCGGTCACGCTCGATGGCGTTGGACCACGGCGGGATCTTCCACTCGAGCTCCATCTCGGGCATGTTCAGCGACTTCGGCAGCACCATCTGGATGCTGTGACCCGTTGCCTTGAGGTACCCGATGTCCACGAGCCCGGCCTTCGCCGTGCACCAGTTGCGCGCGAACGGGCCGCCACCGGTGTCGGTCGCAACGTAGATGTCGTTGCGCTTGTCGTACATGCGCGGCGCAGCGACCCACGAGTACTTGTCGTTCCAGTCGCGCTTCTGCGGCCGGGGGAGGGTCTGCTTGTTCCACGGGTGGCGCTTGTCCACCGGGTTCCCAAGCGGGTCCTCCGTCACGAACGTCTCTTCCTGATCCCAATCGTCGAAGTACGAGTGGCCCAGGAGGATCCGCATCGCGAGGTTGATCTCGACCAGGTCGGTCGTGATCAGCTCGCCCTTGAAGACGAGGCCAGGCGTGATGAAACGCTTGCGGCCCCAGTCCGTCATGGTCTTGTACTCGTACGTCACGTACTCGGGGTCGTCGAAGGCGCCCCAGCAGATGATGTCCGTGTCGCGGTAGCCGACCCGCTCGTACCCCGGCATGGCCTCGTAGAAGAAGTCATACAGGTCGTCGTGCATCGGCACCGTGCGCTTGATGTAGTCCATGTAGCGCATGAGCCGCACGTAGTAGTCGGTCATCGTCTGATGCGTGATGTCCGCGCTGCAGCCACCCGGCAGGATCGTCGAGGGATGCGTGTGCCGGCCGCCGAAGAGGCAGTACATCTCACGCGTGTACCGGGCGACGCCGAGCGTCTCCAGGTAGAACGAACCCGTGAACGGGTTCAGCGCGCGCATGATGTCCGCGATCGTCTTGTAGCCGTGGATGTCCGAATGCGGAGCCGAGGTGTTCTCGGCCTTCGCGAGCACGGACGGGTTGGTCTCCTTGACCATCTGCTCGCAGAAGTCCACGTTGCACATGCAGTCGTTGAAGATCGCATGGTCGAACATGTAGTCCGCTGTCTCGGCCAGGTTGAAGGCGTAGTCGCCGAGCTTCGGCGGCTTGACCCCATAGGCCATGTTCTGGTTCAGGCACGAGACCGTACAGTGGTTGTCACCGCAGATCCCGCAGATTCGACTCGTGATGAAGTGCGTATCGCGAGGATCGATGCCCTTCATGAAGATGTCGAAGCCACGGAAGATCATCGACGTGCTGTAGCACTTGTTGACCTTGCGGTTCGTGAAATCGATCTCCGTGTGGATGCCGAGCGACCCGACGATACGGGTGATCGGATCCCACGCCATCTCCTTGACTACGACCCCAGAGGTCGAAGTCGGTGTTTGAAGTGTGGCCATGTTCTGTTGTCTCTCCCTTACATCCAGTGCGGCTTGTAGCCGGTGGTGATCTCGGCACGCGGATGGCGCCAGTCCGGCTCCTTGTCGCCGACCCTGTTGATCGACTGGTTACGGAAGTACCGCAGGAGCGGCCCATACGTGAACTTGGCAGCGTTCGACGAGAGCTTCGCCTTCGGGTCCTCGTCCATGAACGGCATGTACTTGTCGGGGAAGCCCGGCATCGTGCATGCCATGCAGATGCCACCCACGTTCGGGCAACCGCCGACACCGCTCTGCCAGCCGCGGATCGGGACGTTGCACTTCACGACCGGACCCTTGCACCCCAGCTTCACCAAGCAGCGATGGTCAGACCCATACTCCGTCGCGAAATTGCCGTGCTCATAGAACGCCGCACGGTTGCAGCCCTCATGCACGGTCCGGCCGAAATGCGCCACCAAACGGTGCTGCTCGTCAAGCTCCGGAACCGGCGCGATGCCGGCCAGGGCCATGACGGCAAGCGTCAGCGCCTCGGTCGTGTTGTCCGGCTGCGCGGGGCAACCGGGGATGTTGATGACGGGCAGGCCAGCGGCGGAGGTCCATCCCCATCCGAGGTAGTCACACAGGCCCATCGCGCCAGTCGGATTGTTCTTCATCGCCGGAATGCCGCCGTAGGTCGCGCACGTTCCCAGCGCAACCGTCGCCGCGGACTTCGGCGCGAGGCGATCGATCCACTCATTCGTGGTGATCGGCTGACCGTTGGACGGGTTGACACCCATGCCGGCCCAGTGACCTTCGCCGTTGATCTTCTCGTTCGGGATCGAACCCTCGACGATGAGGACGAACGGATCGAGCTTGCCGGCCTCGGCGTCATACCAGGCCTGCATGAACTCCGCCCCGTTCTCGTACGCGAGCACCGGGGTATGCGCCACAACCTTCGGCATACCAGGAATCGCGCCCGTGATGATGTCCTCAAGGCTCGGGTTGACCGCGGACGTCATGGCAACCGAGTCACCATCGCAGCTGAGCCCCGACGTCATCCAGATGACGTGAGCAGTGATCTGCTCCGTTTCGTGCTGCCGTGGTGCGAACTCGATTGATGCCATGTGAGCTCCTCCCTTTCGACTAACAGATGCGCGGCAATGGATCGCCCACGAGCTGATCCATCACCCGCTTGCCTCCGAAGGCGGTGGCCATCAGCACCATGCCTTCGGGTTCGGTCTTGCATTCGCCGATTTCGGCGGCCTCTTCGCCACCCGGCATTGACCGCAAAGCGGCCAGTGCTGCGTCCGCCGCCTCGGGGGCGACGATCGCAACAAGTTTCCCCTCGTTCGCCACGTGCATCGGGTCTATCCCGAGGATCTCCGCGGCTCCTGCTACCGCGGGATGCACCGGCACCGCGGCCTCGTTGATGATCATCGCGACACGCGATGCTCGTGCGAGCTCGTTGAGGACCGATGCGACGCCGCCGCGGGTCGCGTCGCGCAGGCAGCGCAGCGACGGACCAGCCTGGTTGAGCAGCGTGTCGACCATCGGCCAGAGAGATTGGGTGTCCGACGTGATGTCGGCGTCAAGTTCGAACTCGCCGCGGGCGAGCATGATCGCCGTGCCGTGATCGCCGATGCGACCCGAGACGAGGATCTTGTCGCCCGGCCGCAGCGACGACGGCGACAGGCTCGCGCGGTCGTCGAGCACGCCGAGCCCGGTCGTGCAGATGTACATCTGGTCGCAGGCGCCGCGCTCGACGACCTTCGTGTCGCCCGCGACGATCGGCACGCCGGCGGACGAGGCCGCCTCGGCGATCGCGGCGACCTGCTCCTTGAGGATGTCGGCCGGCAGGCCCTCCTCGAGGATCAGCGAGAGCGTGAGCGCCAGCGGCTTGGCGCCGGCCATCGCGAGGTCGTTGACCGTCCCGTTGACGGCGAGCTCGCCGATCGTGCCGCCGGGGAACGTGATCGGGTTGACGACGAAGGAGTCCGTCGTCATCGCCACGTTCCCACCGAGCACCGGGACGGTGCCCGCATCGGCCATCGCCTCGAGCGTCTCGTTGGCGAACGACGGTACGAGCAGGCCCTCGATGAGGCTCTGCGTCGCCTTGCCGCCGGCCCCGTGCGCCATCGTGATCTGCGTGTCGCGAAACTTCTGACGCTTCGCGCGCGCGGTCTCGATGATGTTCAGGACCTTCTGTTCGCGCTCTGAGACGTCGGATGGCACCTAGACGACCTCGCGCTCGCGGGCGAAGCGCCCGTAGTTGTAGTACGCGGCGCAGGCGCCCTCGCTGGACACCATGCACGTGCCGATCGGCCGCTCGGGCGTGCAGCCCGAACCGAACACCTTGCACTCCCACGGCTTGATGACGCCCTTGAGGACCTCGCCGCACTGGCAGGCCTTCGGGTCGGCGACGCGGATGCCGGGAACGCCGTACCGGATCTCGGCGTCCATGTCGGCGTAGGCCTCGGAGAGCTTCAGGCCGCTCTGCGAGATGAAGCCCATCCCGCGCCACTCGAAGTGCGGGCGCAGCTCGAAGACCTCGGACATGACCTTCAGCGCGCGCGGGTTGCCCTCCCACGGCACGACGCGGGCGTACTGGTTCTCGACCTCGCAGCGGCCTTCCTTGATCTGCGTGAGGATCATGTGGATCGCGTGCAGCACGTCGAGCGGCTCGAAGCCGGCGACCGAGATCGGCTTGCCGTACTCCCGCGGGATGAACTCGAAGGGCCGGACGCCGACGACCGTCGAGACGTGGCCCGGTCCGATGAACCCGTCCAGGCGCAGGTCGGGCGAGTCGAGCAGCGCGCGCAGCGGCGGCACGATCGTCACGTGGTTGCACATGCAGAAGAAGTTCGGGACGTTCTCTGCCTTCGCGCGCTTGAGCGTGAGCGCCGTCGACGGCGCCGTCGTCTCAAATCCGATCGCGAAGAAGATCACCGGGCGGTCGGGGTTGGCCTTGGCGATCCGCAGCGCGTCGAGCGGGGAGTAGACCATCCGGATGTCCGCGCCTTCGGCCTTGGCGTCCAGGAGCGTGCCGTCGGACCCGGGCACGCGCAGCATGTCGCCGAAGCACGTGAAGATCACGTCGGGCTGGTGCGCGAGCGAGATGCCGTCGTCGACGCGGCCCATCGGGATGACGCACACCGGGCAACCTGGCCCGTGGACGAGCTCGACGTTGGCGGGCAGCAGGTCGTCGATCCCGTACTTGTAGATCGAATGCGTATGACCGCCGCACACCTCCATGAACTTGTAGTGGCGGCCGGGCTCGACAAGGCCCAGGATCTCTCCAGCGAGCACCTCTCCGAGCGCGGGATCTCGGAATTCGTCTACGTACTTCATGCAGGGGCCTCCTCGGTAAGCCGTGCGATCGCCGTACCGGCATGGACGAGGAGTCGGTCCCCCGGCGCCACCGGGGCGACTAGGTCTATTTCAACCGTCTCCGAATTCCCGTCGTCATCAGCGCAGAGCGCCAGTCCTCGTGCCTCGTCCAGACGCGTGACCGTCAGTGGGATGGCGACGTCGCCGCAGGTGATGCAGCCGGTCGTGTAGTCGCAGGTAGGGGCCAGCGCGGCAGCCGCGTTGGCGATGAGCCGACTCATTCGATGATGCTCGCCTTCAGCTCCTCGAGCTCCTGCTCATAGTCTTCGCCCATGCTCTCGAGCATGCGGCGTGTTTCAAGGGCTTCCGCCTCGTCGACCTTCGACATCGCGAAGCCGACATGGATGAGGACCCAGTCGCCGGGACCGACGCCCTCACCGTCGTCATCGAGAAGCCCGATGTTGACGTTGCGATGCACGCCCGCAACATCGACCTTCGCAAGACGGTTGGTCTCGTCGACCACTTCCAAGATCTGACCGGGAATCGCCAAGCACATATGCCGTCGTCAAGCCCCCCGTTCGAACTTCGTTTGCCACATCACGTCTGAGATGCCGGTTGCCACATCACTTCTCAGAGCAGGCTTGGAGTCGTACCACTCCCGCAAGCTGGGCACTAGATGTGTAGATCACCTTGTGCCCGCGCAAGCGGCCGTGGTACCAACGGGCCGTCGCGACTAGCTAGCTGTGCCCAGACCGGGGAAAGGGAGGATGAAACCGCGTGTCCACAGGTCGATCGGTGACGCAGGATCCCATTGAGCAGGCGCTAGACAAGCTTGGGTCGTTCGGAGTGCCCGTGACGGAGATCGGAGAGAAGGCCGGCGCGATCGTCGGCCAGTTCGGGTCGTTCGACCTGTTCGAGATCATCAACCAGGCGATGGAGATCGATCCGAGCCAGTTCGACGTCGGCGAGATGTTCGGCGAGTTGAAGGCGAAGTACGACGAGCTCGATCCCGCGCTGAAGGTCCCTGTGGCCGTCGCCGCCGGATTCGTCGGCGCGCGGGTGGTGAGGTGGATTGTCCGCTAGCACCGCCCGCCGCTGCGTAGGTACCGGCTGGGGGGCTGGCATCACGCATGAACAATGCGCGCTTAATACCCGCGCGCGCGAGAACTGGAAAGCGGTGGGTCGATGACGGACGGGACGATCACGCTTCATACGAACGGCACGGCGCCGGCGGCACCTGCTCCGGACAAGCCCGGTATGGTCACCGTTCGGGAGGATGTGCTGACCTCAGCAGCGGCGGTCGTCGGATTCGTCGCCGGTGCAGGCGGGGTCGGCGCGGCCGTCGGCATGCCCTTCCGGGCGGTCGGCCTAGGACGTCGGACACCAGCGTTGAAAGGGATGCGAATGCGGAACAGGAAGCTCAACGCGCAGCTTGCCCCGGCGATGTACTCGCTCGCCGCGACGAATGCGCAGCTACTCGGCCTCGTCGGGCATCGCCGCCCGGTGCTCGCGCTCGCCAAGCTCGGCGTCGTTGCCGCGGGCGTCGCATACGTCACCGCCGACGAGGCGGGCCGCAAGGCAATGCTCGACCAGGCAAGCGGGCTCCTCGAGCAGGGGGGCAACCTCCTGGCGAGCTCGGGCCTGATCGACAAGTTCATCAAGTAGCCCCAACCGTGCCAGTCCGCGTGCTCCGCAGTCCGGAGCACGCGGTGGCTGGTCGCCTGTGCCGCGCCACATGCCTGGGCGCGACACAGCGCAGGGCGCAGCTACGTCGCGTCGGCGGTGGCGTGGATCCGTCCGCCGCCCTTGGACTCCGATAGGCGTCCGCCCGCGCGGCCGTGGCGCACCGCCGCGAGCTCGGCCATGATCGACAGGGCCGTCTCGCGCGCGTTCGTCGCGCCGAGGTCGAGACCGACCGGCGCGCTGATCCGCGCCTGGTCCTCCTCGGGCACGCCGGCCGCGAGCAGACGCTCCCGGCGATCGGCCTGCGCGCGCTTGGATCCCATCGCGCCTATGTACGCGACGTCGGAGCGCAGCGCGATCAGCAGGGTTGCGTCGTCGAGCTTCGGATCGTGGGTCAGGATGACGATGTACGTCGCCTTGTCCGGGGCGCCGAGCTCCTCGAAGGCCTCCTCGGGCCATGCCGCGACGACGCCGAGCGCGTCGGGAAAGCGCTCGGAGGTCGCGAAGCGAGCGCGCGGGTCGACGACGTACGGGCGCCAGCCGCAGACGCGCGCGAGCGCCGACAGGTGCTGCGCATACTCGACCGCGCCGAAGATGACGATCCGCGGATCGGGGTTGATGACGTCGATGAAGAGATCACCCCGCACCTCGGAGCTCTCCTTCCACATGAGGTCCTCGGCGTCGGCCTTGCCCTGAGTGTCGAGCTCGGGGTCGCCGAGCGTGCCCTCCGACGTGCCGTCGGGACGGACGAGCAGCTTCTCGCCCACGTGCGGGCCCTGCACGACGGTGACGAGCGCGGCGCGCCCATCCTCGCGCGCGATCTGTGCGAACTCCTCCTGGATGCTCACGGCTCGAAGCGCTCCACCCAGACGTCGATCTCGCCGCCGCACGGCAGCCCGACGTCCCAGGCTTCCTCGTCGGCGATGCCGAAGGTCACCAGCTGCGGCTCGCCGCCGTCGTTGAGAATCTTGTCGGCGATCTCGATGACCGCGCCCTCGACGCAGCCGCCCGAGACCATGCCCGAGACCTCGCCGCGATCGTTGATCGCCATCTTCGCGCCCGGCGGGCGCGGCGCCGAGCGGCGGGTACCGGTGATGGTGGCCAGGGCGACCTGCGCCCCTTCACCGACCCAGCGATCGACGTCCTCGATTACATCCTTCATCGCATCGCTCCTTCCACGGTCTGACGGCATCCGGCGGTGGTCATGGGAGCCACCGGGGACGTGTGACGAAGCACACTGGACACCTTACCCGCGCGCGAGAGGACGATTCGGAGCGGCGCGAAGAACCTGGCGCCGCTGCGTCTGCGCGGAGCCCGCATGGCGGCCGGGGCGCGACGCGCGCACCCGGCCGGCAGGGATCTGGCTACGCCTTTCCGACGTTCGCCGTGAACTGCTTGACGAGCTGCGTGAGCACGGCCACGACGGTGCCCTCGCCCATCGATGCGGCCTTGCCGTTGACGCTCGCCACGGCGTTGACCGTGCCGGTGCCACCGCTGACGGAGATCGTCACGTCGCCGTTGGCGGCGCTCTGACCGCCGGCTTCCTTCGTCTTGGCCTTGATCTTGACCGTCCTGCTGCCGGCGTCGGCCGACTCGATCGTGACGGGGCCGCTGAACTTCATGCCCATCGAGCCCATCTTGACGTCGATCTCTGCCTTGACGGATTCGGGGCTGTCCGCTGACGCGACCCTCGCGCCCGGGACGCAGGGCACCAGCTTGTTGAGGTCGCTGATGATGCTCCAGGCGTGATCGGGGTTGGAAACCGAAAACGTCTCGTTCAACGTTGGCATTCTGCGCTCTCTCCTTTGATCCGTTTGGGCGGCTGCCTCGTCTGCGTACCCCGGTCGCGCTCCGTACAGCCGCCGCGCCCGGGCATCACTCGCGCTGAGGGCCGCGCAGTATCCCACGTCCGGTGCCCATTCGCTCGCTCCCGGCAGGGTCGTCGGGGAGCCGCCGAAGAAAAGCCTCTCTTCATAGACTCCGGCGATGGCGATTCAGGCAGGTACATACAAGCTCGGACCGGACAACGCGTCTCTACACGTAGAGACGGGCCGCAGCGGGGCTGCGGCCAAGGCAGGACACGACCTCATCATCGACGTCACGTCGTGGGAGGCGACCCTCGAGGTCGGCGACGCGTCGAGCCTCGAGCTCAGCGCCGATCCCACCTCGCTGCACGTGCGCGAGGGCAAGGGCGGCCTCCAGGCGCTCGGCGACGACGACAAGGCCGACATCCGCAAGACGATCGACAAGGACGTGCTGAAGAAGAAGGACGTCAAGTTCACGTCGTCGAGCGTCGAGAGCGCGGGCGACGGGCTGAAGGTCAGCGGCGACCTCGAGATGGGCGGCAAGTCCAAGCCGATCTCCTTCGACCTCAGCGAGAGCGGGGGCACGCTGACCGGCAGCGCCGACGTCAAGCAGAGCGACTGGGGCATCAAGCCCTACTCGGCGCTCTTCGGTGCCCTGAAGGTCAACGACGAGGTCAAGGTCGTCGTCGAGGCCAAGGTCGGCTGACCCTGGCCTGCCGGCCCAGCTACGATGGACCGGTGCCCATGATCGTCGCCCACATCGCGGGGATTCCGATCGAGGAGACGGTCGCGATGGCGCTCCCCGCGCTCGGGGCAGCCTACGTGGCGATCATGGCGACGCTGCGCGCGCGGCGCCGCGACTACAAGGATTGATCAAGCACGTCGACGATTCCCGGCCTGCGTCGCAGGTCGAGAATCGTCGTCGATGCTGATCGGCGCGAGCTAGTCGCGGAAGGTGGTCTGCGCGTCGAGGGAACCCTCGAGCTGCCGACCGTCGGGCCCAAGCGGAAGCTCGATCGCTCCGCCGTGGGCGTACAGCGCGATCTCCTCGATGCGCTTGCCGCCGAAGTTGTCGCCATTCCACCTCAGCTGCTGCGGCGACGTTCCGAGCATGCCGCCGGCGAGGTACTGCGCCTTGTGCTTGATCTTGCCGCACGTCGTGCGGACCGCGTTCTGGATGCCCGGGCTCGAGCTCGTCACGTACCCGTGACCCCCGCCGAAGCGGTCGAGATCCTGCGGGACGACCTTCACGTCGCCCGACGGCATGCCGAGCTCGTCGCCGACGACCTGCGCCAGCAGTGCCTCCTGCCCGCCGCCGTCGCAGCTCAGGCTGAGCACGCACTTGCCGGTCGGATGCACGCGCAGATAGACCGCACGGTAGACACTAGCCATGGACAGCTCCCCTCATTTGTGCCGATACCTGCACAGTCACGCTCCTTCCCAAGGATCGGGCGACCACGAATGGCCGCCGGTCAAGCGGGCGCCAGTATGACAGTTCCCGGGGCACCGCGCCCGTCCCGATGGCGCCTCCGAAGATCGTGTAAGAGCTCATAGGCCCGAGTTGGATCCGGGCGACGTGTTGCCCTTGAACGCGCCGTATCCGCTGGGCATCGCGACATGGCGCTCGGTCGTCCCGGCGACGCCCCAGGTCTCCTCCTCGGGCTCGTCGTCGAGCGTCGGAATCCTCCAGCTCGCGAGCAGCGGATCGTGGTCGCGCTCGGCGGCGATCGCGTCGGCGACCTCCTCCAGCGACTTCAGCGTGTGGCCGCTGACGAGCGCGTCGCAGTACGGCAGCGCGGCGACGAGCCCGCCGGCCTTCGGCGCGAAGTTCTGGGCCGCGACGCGCGGGTTGACCCACACGATCCGGTAGGCCAGCCGCGACAGGCGCTGCATCTCGCGCCCGACGAGCTCGGGGTCGCCGCGCTCCCAGCCGTCGGACAGGATCACGATGACCGAGCCGCGCGCCATGCCGCGCCGGCCGTAGCGGTCGTTGAACTCCTTCAGCGCGTCGCCGATCCGGGTGCCGCTCGACCAGTCCGGCGCGGCCTCCGTGGCGCGCCGGATCGCGCGCTGCGGGTTGCGGCCGGCGAGCTGACGCGTCAGGCGCGTCAGGCGCGTGGCGAAGACGAAGGCCTCTGCGTAGGGGCCGGTCGCGCGCGCCGCGTGCAGGAACTGTAGGTACGCGCGCGCGTAAGGCTCCATCGAGCCCGAGATGTCGCACAGCAGCACGAGCCGGCGCGGATGCGACCCGCCGGCGCTTGCGCGCGAGCACGATCGGGTCGCCGCCGGTGTGCAGGCTCCTGCGCAGCGTGCGGCGCATGTCCATGTGCTCGCCGCGGCGGCCGCGGCGCTTGCGCGCGCGTCACGCGCTCGGGCGTCGCGAGCTGGAGGCGGACCATGAGCTTGTAGAGGAGCGCGAGCTCCTCGGCGTTCAGCGACTGGAAGTTCTTGTGGCTGAGCGCCTCCTCCTCGCTGGCCTCCTGGATCGGGACGAGCTGCTCCTTCTCGCTGTCCTCGTCGTCATCGCCGTCGCCGTCGCCGGCGTTCATGTTCATGGCGTCCTGGCCGCCCTCGCGCTCCATCACCTTCTGGTCGTCCATGTCGTCGGGCGTCTCGCTGTCGACCTGTTCGACGTCCTGATCCTCCTCGAGCACGACGTCGTAGTCGTCGGTGTCTCGCCTTCTTGCGCCCGCCGAAGACCTCGCCGAACACGCGGTTGAACGGCGGCACCTGCTGGAAGCCCGTGACGAAGATCGCGCGCGTCGTGCAGTACAGCCGCCGGCGCGAGACCGGCTTGGTGAGCTTCAGCGCGCGCGTGTACTGCTCGGTCTGCGAGGGCGTGACGGGAACGCCGGCGTCGTGCAGACGCTGGCTGAACGCGCTCGCGAGCCCGGGCAGGTCGACCTCGAAATCGACGACCTTGAATTCCGGGACCGCGCCGTTGCCGCCGCTTGCCAGTCACTGCTACCGCTCCTCCATGAGGTGCTCCAGGCCGGCCGCGCGAACGACCTCCTGATCCTCGCTGTATTTCAATACCGAGCCTAGCGTCCGGTCAGCGGTTGCCACGTCGAGATGGTCGACGCCGAGCAGGTCCAGCGCCGAGACCCAGTCGATCGCCTCGGCGATGCCGGGCGGCTTCTGGATGTCGGACTCGCGCATCCGCGAGACGGCGTCGGCGACCTGGACGGCGAGCACCTCGGAGACGCCCTTCACGCGGCGGCGGACGATGTCGACCTCGCGCTGCGGGGTCGGGTAGTCGATCCACTGGTACAGGCAGCGACGCTTGACGGCGTCGTGCAGGTCGCGCGTGCGGTTGGACGTGAGGATGACGATCGGCGGGTGCGTCGCCGTGATCGTGCCGATCTCGGGGATCGTCACCGTCGCCTCGGCGAGCAGCTCGAGCAGGAACGCCTCGAAGTCGTCGTCGGCGCGGTCGAGCTCGTCGATGAGCAGCACCGCCGGACGCGGCCCCTTGTGCTCGAGCGCCTGCAGCAGCGGGCGGCGGATGAGGTAGTCGGGCCCGAAGAGCCCTTCCTCGTCGAGGTCCTCGCCCTTGGAGTCGGCGATCCGGATGCTCAGCAGCTGGCGCGGATAGTTCCACTCGTAGAGCGCCTCGGAGGCATCGATGCCCTCGTAGCACTGCAGGCGGATCAGCGGCGTCTCCATCACCTGCGCGAGCGCCTTGGCGAGCTCGGTCTTGCCGACGCCCGCCTCGCCCTCGAGCAGCAGCGGCTGGGGTAGTCGCAGCGCGAGGTAGGCCGAGGTCGCAAGACCCTCGTCGGCCAGGTAGTCGACGTCTCCCAGCATCTGCCCGAGCTTGTCGACGCTCGGAATGAGGCGGCGCATCTCGTCTTCAAGCTCATCGCTTCGCTGTAGGCGGCTCATGCCGTCACCTCCGTGTAGCCGGCTTCAGCGAGCACGGCCTGGTAGTCCTCGGGCGTATCAACGTCAAGTGGAACGGTGCCGGCGATCGGCACATCTACGACATCCCCTGCGCGCTGGTCGAGCAAGCGCCAGACGCCCTTGTCGCCGTGCAGATCGGCGAGCTGCCCGAAGACGCTGCGGTCGAAGGCGAGCGGATGGCCGCGGCCGTCGTCGTAGCGGCAGACGGCGAGCGGCGCGTCCCCGCGACCGTCGAGCAGCGCCTGGACGGTCGCCGGCGTGACGCCGGGCTGGTCGCCGAGCATCAGCACGAGCACCTCGCAGCGTGGGTCGACGGCCCCGAGCGCAGCCGCGATCGACGACGAGCAGCCCTCTCCGTAGGCGTAGTTGACGACGACCTCCGCGCCCCTGAAGTCGACGCGCTCGCGGACCTCGTCCGCGGCGCCGCCGATCGGGACGACGAGCTGGTCGAAGCCGCAGTGGCGCGCGGTGTCCAGGGTGTGGTCGAGCAGCGTGCGCTCGCCGTAGGGCAGCAGCTGCTTGGGCCGCCCGAGGCGCGAGGAGCCGCCGGCGCCGAGCACGAGCCCGGTGACGAAGGTCTCAGCTTGCCGCGACGGCATCCAGGTGCTCCTGCTGGTATTTCGTCCGGCAGCCGTCACAGCAGAAGTAGACGGTCTCGCCGTCGTGCTCGAGATGTGGGGTGTCGGGCGTCGCGAGGACGGTCATCCCGCAGATCGGGTCGACCGCGGTCGCCGGCGCGGCGGCCTCGGCCTTCGCGCCGCCGGTTCGCCGCCCGCCCGCGAGTTGCGCTTCGTACTCGGTCTTGCAGGCCTCGCGGCAGAACCACACGGTCTCGCCGTCGTGCTCGAGATGCGGGGTGTCGGGCGCCATCGTGACGGTCATCCCGCAGATCGGGTCGACCGCGAAGCTCGGCTGCGCCTTCGGCGCTCGGCGAGCGCAGCGGCGGGGTGTACGCGCCGCCGTAGCGCGTCTCGATGAGACGGGCGAGGATCGTGAGCGCCACCTCGGGCGGCGTCTTGGCGCCGATGTCGATGCCCGCGGGGTACTCGACGCGCGCGAGCTGATCGTCGGCGACGCCGTCGGCGCGCAGCTCCTCGATGAGCGCGGCGCCGCGCTTGGGGCTCGCGACGAGCCCGACGTAGGGCAGTCCGGCCTCCAGGCCGGCGCGGATCGCCTCGAGCTCGCCCTTGCCGTGCGCGGCGACGACGATGCCGAGATCGCCCTCGCGCAGCTCCGGCGCGTTGTCGCCGACAGCGGCGACGTCAAGATCGAACTCCGATCCCAGCCGCTCGATGGCGGCGGCGATCGGCTTGGAGCCGACGATGTTCACGCGCGGGGTCGGCAGCGTCGGCTCGAGGAAGATCTCGATCGCGCCACCCGACAGGCATGTGTTCTCCACCGTGACGGCGCCGTCCTCCTCGATTCCCGTCTTCATGTCGTCGCTCACCTCCGGCAGGACCCGCAGCAGCAGCGGCTTACCGGACTTCATCGCGGTCCAGGCGAAGAGCCGGACGCTGTGCTCGGCACAGATGCCGCCGACGAAGCCCTCGATGTTCCCGTCGCTGGTGATGAGCGCGACGTCTCCGGCGTGCGCGCTCGTCGGGCGCTGGGCGCGGACGACGGTCGCGGTCGCGAAGGCCGCGCCCTGCGCGGCGAGCTCTTCAGCTCGCCGCGCAAGCGCGTCGCTTCTCACTGCGGGGGCTGCGGGTTACCGTTCATCGCCGCCCAAACGCGCGCCGGGAAGCACGGGATGTCCATGTACTTCACTCCCTTGGCGCGGTAGATCGCGTCGGTGACGGCGTTGGCGATGCACGGCGGGGACCCGACGCACGGGCTCTCGCCGACGCCCTTGGCGCCGATCGGGTGGTGCGGGCACGGCGTGATCGTCTCACCGAGCTCGAACCCTCCGGGCGGGCACTCCAGCGCCGTCGGCAGGAGGTAATCCATGAACGACGCGTTCAGGCAGTTGCCCTGCTCGTCGAACGAGATGATCTCCATGAGCGCCTGGCCGATGCCCTCGACGAGGCCGCCGTGGATCTGGCCCTCGACCACCATCGGGTTGATCCGCACGCCGCAGTCATCGACTGCGATGAGGCGACGCATGTGGACCTTGCCGGTGCCGGGGTCGACGTCGACCACCGAGATGTACGCGCCGAACGGGTACGTCAGGTTCGGCGGGTCGTACACGGCGTTGGCGTCGAGGCCGCCCTCCAGCCCCTCGGGCAGGTTGGTGGCGCTGTAGGCGTACTCCGCGATCGACTCGATCGTGGCGCCACGCTCCGGGTCGCCTCGCACGTACCAGCGGCCCTTCTCCCACGCGAGGTCCTCTGCGCGGGTCTCGAGCATGAGCGCGGCGAACTGGCGAGCCTTGTCGCGCACCTTGCGCGAGACGACCGCCACCGCGCCGCCGGAGACCGGCGTCGAGCGGCTGCCGTACGTGCCCAGGCCGTACGGCGTCTTGTCCGTGTCACCGTGGCGGACCATGATCTCGTTCGGCGAGATGCCGAGCTCCTCGGCGACGATCTGCGCGAACGTCGTCTCATGTCCCTGGCCCTGCGTCTGCGCCGACAGCGAGACGACGGCCTTGCCGGACGGGTGGACCCGCAGCTCGGCGCCGTCGTTCATCGCCAGGCCGAGGATGTCCATGTGGCGACGCGGACCGGCACCGACGCCTTCTGTGAAGAAGGCCACCCCGATGCCCATCATCTCGCCGTTGGCGAGCTTCTCCTGTTGCTCGCGTCTCAGCCCCTCGTAGTCCGCGATCTCCATCGCGAGCTTCATGGCCTTGTGGTAGTCGCCCGAGTCGTAGACCCAGCCGGTCTGCGTCTCGTACGGGAACTGGTCGGCCCTGATGAAGCTCTTCATGCGGAGCTCGATCGGGTCGACGTTCATCTCGATCGCCAGCGCGTCGACCATCCGCTCCACGAGGTACACGGCCTCGGTGATGCGGAACGAACAGCGGTACGCGACGCCACCGGCGCCTTGTTCGTGTACACGGCCTTGACCTGGCAGTGCGCGCCCTGGAGGTCGTAGGACCCCGTGACGATGTGGAAGAACCCGGCCGGGAACTTCGTGGCCTGTGCGGTCGAGTCGAATGCGCCGTGGTCGGCGATCGTGTCGACGCGCAGTCCGGTGATCTTGCCGCCCTTGGAGCACATCTCGCTCGTCATGAGGTAGTCACGAGCGAACCCGGTCGAGGCGAGGTTCTCCGAACGGTCCTCCATCCACTTCACCGGAGCGCCGGCGACGATCGAACCGGCGATCGCGCAGACGTAGCCCGGGTAGACCGGCACCTTGTTGCCGAACCCGCCGCCGATGTCGTTGCAGAGGATCCGGATGTTCTGCTCGGGCAGACCCGCCACCTGCGCGTACACCGTGCGGTGTGCGTGCGGCGCCTGGTTGGCGTTGTAGATGTTCAGCTGACCCGTGGCCGGATTCATGTCGGCGACCATGCCGCACGTCTCCATGGGGCACGGATGGCTGCGCGGATCGAGGACCGTCCGCTTGGCGATGACGTCGGCCTCGGCGAACACGCGGTCGCAGTTGGCCTTGTCGCCGGCCTCCCACAGCGGGCTCGCGAGGTTGTCGACCTGACCGACCTTGTCGTCGCGAATCAGCGGCGCGTCGGGATCGAGTGCCTTGCGGCAGTTGACGATCGCCGGCAGCACGTCGTAGTCGACGTCGATCAGCTGCAGCGCGTCCTGTGCGGCGTAGGCGTCGGTCGCGATGACGAAGGCGACCTCCTGGAGGTGGAAGCGCACCTTGTCGCCCGCGAGCACGGCCTGCGTGTCGTAGGAGATGGTCGGCATCCACGCCAGACCGAGCGTCTCGAGGTCCTTCGCGATGACGACCGCGGCGACCTTCGGATGCGCGAGCGCCGCCGACGTGTCGATCGAGTTGATCCTCGCATGGGCGTACGGGCTGCGCAGGATCGCGCTGTGCAGCATGCCCGGAAGCCGGACATCGTCGGTGTAGTCGCCGAGACCACGGATGAAGCGCGCATCCTCCTTGCGCTTCATGTGACCGTGGCCGATCGGCGCGTCCGTCACCTTCCCGAACGTGTCGCCGTTCGCGAAGCCAAACCAGCCGGGGTTGCGGCCTGGGCCTGTTTCAACTGTTGCCATGTGTTAGCTCCTCGCCGTCCTGGCCGACTCCGGGTGCTCCTCGATGTAGGCAGCTGCCCAGCGAATCGCCTTGACGATGTTGTCGTAGCCCGTGCAGCGGCACAGGTTGCCCGAGATACCGTCGCGGATCTCGTGGTCGGTCATCTGCGTTGGGTTCGGATGTCTTTCGATCAGCCAGCGCCCCGTGGCCATCATGCCCGGGGTGCAGAAGCCGCACTGCAGTGCGTGCATCTCGTGGAAGCCCTGCTGCATCGGGTCCAGCGTGCCGTCCGGCTTGGGCATGCCCTCGACCGTCGTGATCTCGTAGCCCTCGGCCATCGCCGCGAGCATCGTGCAGGACTTGACGGGATACGGCGGCTGGTCGCTGTTCGGATCGTCCATGAGCACGATGCAGATGCCGCAGTTGGACGTGTCACAGCCCCAGTGGGTGCCGTGCAGCTCCGCGTACTCGCGGATGAAGTGGACCAGCAGCAGGCGTGGCTCGACGTCATGCGAGTACGCCTGGCCGTTGATCGAGATGTTTACGAGCATCGATACCTCCTTAGCGCAGGGCCGTGGCCGCGGCGCGGCTGAGGGCGCGTGTCGTGAGCACGCCGGCGACGGCCCGCTTGTAGTCGGCCGGTCCGCGGCCGTCGCTGTTCGGCGAGCAGTCGGCGGCGGCCATCTTGCCTGCCTGCTCGAACAGCTGCTCGGACGGCGCCTGGCCGACGAGCGCCTTCTCGGCGCGGTCGATGTGCATCGTCGTCGGCCCGACGGCGCTGCACGCGACGCCGGCCCACTTGATCTTCCCGCCCTCGATGGCGAGCGCCGCCGACGCGGCCACGATCGCGAAGTCGCCGGCACGCCGCTCGACCTTCTCGTGCGCGCCGCCGAAGCCGCGCTGGATGTCGAAGCGGACCTCGATGAGCATCTCGGTCGGCTGCACGGCCGTCATGTACGGGCCGAGGTGGAACTCCTCCATCCCGACGGTGCGCTCTGCACCGCCCGGGCCGCGCAGGACCGCCTTGCCCTTGAGCGCCACGACGACGCCGGACAGATCCTCGGCGGGGTCGGACTGGCACAGCGAGCCGCCCATCGAGCCGCGGTTGCGCACGACCGGATCGGCGAGCACCGCCTCGGCCTCGCGGAAGATGTCCGGGAACGTGCGCGACAGGAGGTCGGACTCGAGCATGTTGACGTGGCGCGTCAGCGCGCCGATGCAGATCTCGTTGCCCTCCTGACGGATGTAGTTCAGCTCCGGCTCGAGCGGGTTGATGTCGATCACGTGACCGGGGTTCGCGAGACGCAGCTTCATCATCGGGATGAGGCTGTACCCCCCGGCCAGGATGCGTGCGTTGCCGCCGAGCGCTTCGAGCTGCGCTATGGCGTCGTCGACGCTCGTTGCCCGCGAGTAGTCGCAGGGCGCTGGGGTCTGCATTGCCAAGGTGTGACGCTCCTCTCCTCCGAAAGTGGTCCGACCTCGATCCTATGCACGCTACGATCGCTTATGCAAACCGGATGAAGCGTTCGCTTAATTGACCCTTTCGCAGCTCCGATCCTTCGTAACCGTGGCGCGGCTTGGCTCTGTCAAGGCCGCGGCACGGGCGCTGGAGGTCTCCGAGCCCGCGGTATCTGGCGCGGTCGGAGCATTGCGGCGCGAGCTCGGCGACAAGCTCTACATCCGGTCCGGCGGCGTCATCGAGCTGACCCCGGGCGGCCGGCGTCTGGCGCGTGCGGCGAGCGAGATCCTCGACCTCGCCGAGGAGACGCGCCGCGCCGTCCGCGAGGCCGACGTGGACAAGCGGACCCTGCGCGTCGCGGTGACGCCGCCGTTCGCCGAGTTCGCGGCCGGACCGCTGCTCAACGCGTTCAGCCACCGCCATCCGGGCATCGAGGTCGAGCTGCAGGTCGCCCGCCGCGAGCAGCTCGCCGCGCTGCTTGCCAACCGCGGCGCGGACATCACGCTGGGCCCGCCGGTCACCGAGCGCCAGGACGTGCCGGCGATGGTCTCCCAGCCGTTTCTGCGCTACGGGCTGATCGTCGTCGCCGCGCCCGGGCCACACGCTCGCCACGTCGAAGGGGCTCGCCCCGGCGGCGCTCGTCAGCACGCCGTGGCTGCTGGGGCCGTACGAGAGCGAGCGCTCGACGGACACCGGGGCGTTCCTCGCCCGCCAGTCGATCGCGCCGCGCCGCACCCGCACGTTTCCGAACTTCGCCGCCGCGCTCGCGCAGACGGCGTCGGGCCGGGGCGTGACGCTGGCGATCGCGCACACGGTGCGCGACGAGCTCGAGCGCGGCGCGCTCGTCGAGCTCGACGTGCGCGGCACGCCGATCTCCGGCCTGTGGTACGTCAGCATGCTGCGACCGGAGCTGCGCACCGCGTCGGCCGAGGCCCTGCAGCGCTTCGTGACGATGCCGGAGGCCACGCGGGCGATGCTCGCCCGCGGGGGCGGCGTCCCCGCGGAGCGCTTCGTTCACAGCGGCACGCGGTGGAGCTGATGCTGCGCGTGTGCCGCGCGGACGGCTCAGCCGGCCGCGGCCTCCTTCTCGAGGCGCTGGCGCTCCTGGTACGCCGAGCTTGCGTTGTGCTCCTCGAGCTCGCAGAAGCGCGGGGGCGGACCCTGGCGCTTGGGGTTGTCGGTCTTGTTCGGCGGCGGAACCGCGGGGTTCTCGCAGCCGGGGTACAGGCAGACCAGTGCGTCTGTGCTGTCGCTCTTCTCGGGGCTCTCGGCCATCTCGGGCATCGCGCGTCCTCCTCGTGGTTCGCTCCCTGCGGTTATCGCCGCATTCGTAACGTAGCAATCGCCCATTCGGCCGCAAACGTGGCGCATCGGCGCTCCCCGACTCGGCAGGCGAGCGCGGTCGGCGTCGCACTAAATCCCGGCGCATACCACAGTTTCGCTACGGTGGACGTCTGGGAGGCGCACTTTCGCGCTTGGGAGCGAACCATATGAGCAGCGAACTTCTGACCCATCTCGACGAGGACGGGCGAGCCCGCATGGTCGACGTGGGCGCAAAACCGGAGACCGACCGGGTGGCAACCGCACGCGCCGTGGTGCGCATGTCGCCGAAGACGGCAGCCGCGGTCGCCGCGGGCGACGCGCCGAAGGGCGACGTGGTCGCAACCGCGCGGCTGGCGGCGATCCAGGCGGCGAAGCGGACCGACGAATGGATCCCGCTCGCCCACACGCTGCCGCTGAACTCCGTCGACGTGGACATCGACATCGACGTCGAGGCGGGCACGGTGATCGTCACGACGACCGCCCGCGTATACGCTCGCACGGGGGTCGAGATGGAGGCGATGGTGGGCTGCGCGGCGGGCGCGCTGTGCGTCTACGACATGGTCAAGGGCGTCGAGCGCGGTGTCGCGCTCGAACGGGTAGAGCTTTTGTACAAGAGCGGGGGACGATCGGGAACTTGGAGGCGTGATGAGCAAGGTTGAGCCGCTGCGAGACGGACACAACCGGCTGATCCGCGACGTGCGGGTGTCGGTGACAGACCGCTGCAACTTCCGTTGTCAGTACTGCATGCCGGCCGAGGGCCTGCCCTGGCTGGAGCGCGACGAGGTGCTGAGCTTCGAGGAGCTCGAGCGGCTCGTGACGCGTGCTCGCGTCGATGGGCGTGCACGACGTGCGCCTGACGGGCGGCGAGCCGCTCGTGCGGCGCGAGTTCCCGCGCCTCGCGGCGATGCTCGCCGCAGGTTCCCGGCGTCCGCGACCTCAGCGTCACGACGAACGGCTTCCTGCTCGAGCGCGACGCGCAGGCGCTCGTCGAAGCCGGCATCAACCGCTTCAACGTGTCGGTCGACTCGCTGCAGCGCGACCGCTTCTTCGAGATGACGCGGCGCGACGCGCTTCCCCGCGTCCTGCGCGGCCTCGAGGTGCTCGCCGGGTTCCCGGACGCGCACCCGATCAAGATCAACGCGGTCGGCATGCGCGGCTTCACCGAGACCGAGATCCTGCCGATGGCGGAGTTCGCGCGCAGCCATCCCTACGAGGTGCGCTTCATCGAGTTCATGCCGCTGGACGCCGACCACTCCTGGGACCCCAGCCTCGTGCTGACCGGCGACGAGATCCGCGCGGCGATCCACGAGGTCTATCCGCTGGAGGCCGAGCCGCGCGAGCCGAGCGCGACGGCGCGCGTCTACCGCTTCGTCGACGGCACGGGCAAGATCGGCTTCATCAACCCGCTGTCGGAGCCGTTCTGCGGTGACTGCGATCGCATCCGCGTGACGGCGGAGGGCAAGCTGCGCACGTGCCTGTTCAGCCTCCACGAGACCGACCTGCGCACGCCGATGCGCGAGGGCGTGTCGGATGACGAGCTGCGCGAGACCATCCGCGACGCCGTCTGGCGCAAGGAGCTCAAGCACCACGTCAACGAGCCGGGCTACCGCCAGCCGGAGCGCACGATGTCGCAGATCGGCGGCTGATCCGCCCACAGAACGCGCAGCATCGCAGTTCCGGCCCGGCCGGCGCTCAGGTCGCGGGCACCGGCTGACTGACGCTCACCGGCACGCGAGCCCCAGGCTCGCCCGCCGGTTTGCGCAAGGGGTCCGGCGGGAACGTCCGTGCTCCGCCGTGCGGTGCAGCTCAGGGCGCACGACCTGGCCGCGCGCGCCCTCCACGAAGCCGTTGATGATCATGATCAGCGAGCGCTCGACGTCGAGCTCCTCGAGCGTCAGCGTCAGATGCCAAGCGACCTTGCTGAACGCGTCGTCGGTGATGTTCAGATCGACGTGCGCGCTGCTGAGCGACTCGCCGCTTGTAGGCGTCGACGCCGCCTCCGAGGACGAAGGTCAGAAACTGGCGCTGGTGCTGCTTGAGCTTCTCGCGATCGATGCCCGCGAAGTAGTGCTGCAGATCGGGATCGGCCCAGAGGCGCTCGTAGAAGTTGTCGACCACCTTCTTGAGCCCGGCCTCGCCGCCGATCTGCTGGTACATCGCATCATGCGTCTCAGTTGTCGCCATGTTCGACCCCCGTTGTTGAGCGTTCCTCCGTCCGGGAGGCTAGGTCGAGACCGTGACGACGAGTTGTCGACTCGATGAACGGCGCGTGAACTGCCGCTCAGCGGCGACTGCCCTGGAACGTCTCCGCGATGCGGTCGAACGTCGACTGCAGCGCCGGCAGTCGCGCGGCCGGCACGGCCTGCAGCACCATCTGGATGAGCCGCTGGCCCTTGAACAGGTAGTAGTGGATGTGGGCGCCGTCCGTGCCGTCGTCCTTGCGGTACGTGTACGTGTAGCGATAGCCCGGCAGTCCACCGACCCGTACCGGCACGGGCACGCCGATCTTCGCGATGCGCTGGTCCACGCGCAGCAGGTCGTCGGTCAGGGGGCGCACGATCGGCAGCGTGTCGAACGTCACCGTGTCGAGGTCGGTCTTGCGGACGCTCACGCTGACCGATGCCGACGCGTCGGGCGCCGACGCGACGAAACGCACCGCCTGATCCTTCGCGATCCGTCGCAGCCACGTGGCCGGATAGGAGATCGAGATGTCGGTCAGCGTGTCCCAGAAGCGCACGGTCGAGGGGCGTTCCGGCGCGGGCGCCGGCACGATGCTCCGGCCCACGACCCCGCCGACGACGAGCGCCAGGACGGCGGCGAGCGCGAGGACTCGCCGCCACGCCGCCGACCAGCCAATTTCGATTCACGGTCCCGCCGGCCTGAAAAAAGAGTCCGGCCGAAGCCGGACTCTTTGTCAGTGGTCAGCGCTCCCAGGGCCGAGTGCCCTTGGCCGACAACCGGCCTGGGGTGCTCGGCGCTTCGGCCTGCGTCGGTGCCGCCGGTGCGCTCTGCGCCGGCGGTGGCGCGACCTCGATCTTGCCGGTCGGCGCCGGTGGCGGCGACGGCGGCGCGGGTGCTGGTGCCTCGATCTTGTTCCCCTGGGCGTCACGCGTACGCGTGCCCGGGGTCAGCGCGGCCTCGTAGGGGCTGTGAACCGGATCCTTGCCGATCACCGGCGCCTTCGGGATGTTCCGCGACGGATCGCGACGGTCCGGCGGAGCCGGGTACAGCTTCGCGACCTCGGTCGTCGAGTACTTCGGGTCACGGACGGCCGGGCCCTTGGTGTGCGACACGCCGATCGGCGCGCCACGGCCCAGGCCGGCGAGGATGCCGACGCCGCGGGTGTAGACCGTACCCACGTTGACGACCTTGCCGGTCCGGCCGACACGCCGCAGGAACTTCGCGCCCTCGCCGGGGAAGAGCGACTCGACGAGACCTGCTGAGTCCGGACCTGCCTTCTTCAGCATGAGGTTCTCGAGCGCGTCGCGCGTCACGACGAGTTGCGCGTTGATGTCGTCGACCACCGGGTTGACCGGATTCGTCTTGGCGACGATCTGGCCGACCAGGGGGAGGACGACGCTCAGCCCCGCGTTGATCTTGAACAGCTGCAGGATCGTCGCGATCAGGAACACCGCCAGCGTGGCGATGATCACGGCGACCAGCAGGATGATGATGGCTACCTGAATTTCCACAGCAGCCTCCTAGTAGTCCGGAAGGGCGGCATCCAGGGAGCCGCCGTAGTTGAGGACCGAGGCCCTGATCGACTTGATGTAGCCCTGCGTGGTGAGCAGGACCGCAACCGCGTCGAGGTCCCTGGACGCCGCCGCGGCGACGCCGGCGATGGCATCGATCTTCGGAGGGATGCTCGTCGCCGCCTTCAGCACGCGCTTGAGCAGCCCGAGCAGAACGACGACCACGACGGCCAGGACGATGACCATGATCCAGAGTGCTGCGTCAGCCATCGATCAGCCCCCCGTTGCCTTGCGCACGACGAGCGCGGCCTTGCCCGCGATCACCGGCAGCGTGTCGACGATGATCTTCAGCGGGCCGTTGACGTCCGCGACGAGCCCGAACAGCGGGCGCAGATGCTGGGACTCCACCGTCGCCAGCGCCCCGCCCAGTGTGCCCAGGCCCGCGGAGATGATCTCCAGCCGCTTGGCCACCATCGTGAGAGCGATCGCGAGGATGACGACCAGCAACGCCGGCTCGACCATGCTCAGGATGATCATGAGATCTGTGCTCATACTGTCTCTCCCGCGCCGATGTAGCCGTCGGTGAGTGCGTTCATGTAGCCGTCCTGGATGATCGCCTCTTCGATGATCAGGTTCAAGACCGGCGGCGTGGCGGCGAGCTTGGGAATGTTCACCGTCTGCGAGGCCACGATGCCTGCTGTCTCCAGCAGGCTCGCGACGCTCGCCTGGATGTCCTTCACGAGGCTCAACAGGAGCATCATGAGGATGATCACGACGACGAGCACGACCGCGCCCATCCCGAGCACGACCTGCCACGCGGCATGTGTGTCTGCTGCTGCGAGTGCGCTCATTTGCCTACCGCCACCTTCCGCAGTGCCCGAGCCATGTGGAGGATCCGGACAGCTGAGTCGTTGACCCTGTCGACACCGTCCGAGAGGCTCGTTGACTGAGCCCGGACGGTGTCGACGCCCGCGTCGGCTTCCGCCGCCTGGTCGGCGATCCGGGCGGCCATCGTGAGGATGACCGCCACGATGATCACGACGACCACGATGACGAAGAACGACAGGCCGAGGCCGATGTACCAGTCGCTATATGTGGATGCGATCATCATTAGTTCTTGCACCCCGCTCCGCCTAGGCCGCCCTTCTTCGTGCCGATGATCGGCTGGAGCAGCTTGGCCAATGCGGGCGACAGTCCGAGGAGATCCACGGGCACCGAGCAGTCAATGCTGTTCGCGTGACCGTTGATGGTCGAGGCAAACGCGCCACCGCGACCTTGCTGGCCAACCCGCTCGTCGATGCCGATGAAGTCCTTCTTGATCGCCAGCGCCGTCTCATCGATCGGCGTCGCCAGCCCGCCGACGATGTTTGCGACGGCCTTGTCGATGCTGTTGACGCGGCTCAGGATCGAGTTACCGCTCGAGAGAATGCTCCGAACGCTTCCGTTGATCGTCTGAGCCGAGTTCAGGATCGTCCTGCCCTTGCTGCCGATGGCGTGGACGGTGTTGTTGATCGAGCTCGCGTTGCCGTAGATCTCATCGACGGTTCCACCGATCTGTCAGCACCGTGCCGTTGATATCCCCGGCGACCGAGTTGATCTGCCCGACCTTGCCGAGAATCGACCTTCAGCTTGGGATCGATTCCCTTGCTGGCGACCTGGAGCGTCGTCGCGAGACTCCCCGTCAGCGGCGCAGCCGCCCGGTTGATCTTCGTCGACGTCTCCTGGATCGTCTTCGCCTGCGCGATGAAGCCGGCATCCGTGCCGATCTCATCCACGTTTGGCTTGATGACTGCCACTGAGCGATCGATCGATCGTGCGGCCAGCAGCGTCCCGGTGAGGAACATCACCGAGAGCAGCGCCCACGCGATCAGGATCACTAGCACGACGGGCGACATGCCCCGTGCTCCGCTGAGAATGTCACGCAACATGGTCAGCTAGCACTTGTTGTTGCCGGCGATGACGCTGAGTGCCTTGATCGCGGTCGAGTTGCAGATGCTCGTCAGATGGTTGTGAGCATCCGTCAGTCCGGCGTTGATCTTGTGCGTGTCGGAGAGGATCCCTCCGAGTGCGCCGTCGCCGTTGATGCTTGCGACGAGCGGCGGCACGGCACCGGTGCCCTGGCTCTCAGGCGAGCGAACCTGCCGGAGCTGGGTGTTGATCGTCCGCACGCGGCTTGCGACCGTGACGAGGACGCCGGACGTGTCGCGCAGGGAGCCGCGGATCGTCACGAGGACGTTCGTGGTGCCCTTGAGCGAGTTCGACGTGTCGACCAGGGACCCGGAGATCGTCTGCAGGGTGCCCGTCGTGTCCACGAGGGACCCGGACGTGCTCAGCAGCGAGCTCGAGGTGTTGCCGAGCGCGGCGTTGACGCGGCCCGTCGACCCGTTGATCGAGGTCAGCGACGACAGAATCGACGTGGCCTGGTCCGGGATCGGCTTGAGCGCCTTGTCGATGTCGGTCAGGTTGCCGTTGATCTTCTGGATGTAGCCCGGCAGCGGGTCGGCGTCGCCGCCCACGTTGGTCAGGGTCGCGTCGGTCGTCCCGAGCGCCTTGTCGATTGAGTTCAGCGCGCTCGTGATGCCGGACAGGAATCCGATGACCACGACCACGACCAGGATCAGGATCGTTCCGAAGATCCAGGTCCAGCGGAGATCTGTAGCTATGCCACGCTGCACGGGGTCCTCCTCGAGGCCTTCTTCTCGTTGCTCGTCGTTGCGTAGCTCACGGGAGACCCACGCAGTCGGCCTTCGGTGCCTTGGGGCTGCCGAGGTTGGCGTTGACGTCGATGCAGGACGCCGTGTCCTTGATGACCGTGGCGTCTCCGAGGATGTCGCCCGAGTCGGACTTGATGCCCTTGGCGGTGGCCAGCGTCTCGGTCAGACCCTGGACGATCGTCGCGGCGTCGTTGTCGATGATCCGTGCGATCCCGAGGATGCCGGAGCCGGGGCCCGCCGTCGCGTTGATGTTCTTGGCGGTGCGGTTGATCGTCCCCGCCACGTCGTTGATCCCGCCGGCAACGGAGTCGATGGCCTTGGCCGTCCCGTTGATCTCGCCTGCGGTGTTGTTGATCTCCGACGCCGTGCCGTTGATCGTCGTGGCGCTCGTGTTGATCGTCCCGGCCGTCGAGAGGATCGTGCTCGCGAGGCTGTCGATCGAGCTTGCGTCGCTGTTGATCGACTTCGCCCGGGCGACGATCTTCGTCAGCGTCGGTGCGAGCGGCTCAGCAGTGTCGAGGATCGACGATGCGATCTTGTTCGTCTTGACGAGCTGGCTGATCGAATCAGTCGCCGTGTTGATCCCGATGCCCGTATCACGAATGCTCTTGGCCTTCTTGTCGATCGCACGAGCCGTGTTCACGGTCTCCGCGAGAAGACCCGCCGCGATCGTGACCGACGCTGCGACCAGGACCAGGATGATGACGTTGACGCCCTGCACGCCGCCGGAGGCGCCGCTGGGCCGTTTCGTACCGCTGCCGCTTGCGACGCTCCCCTGCTGCTGGGGGGTCTTTGGCTTCCTCTTTAGCGCTGGCACGGAACGCTCCACCGTTGCGGCGCCGATGCGCCTGGCCGTATAAGCACTGTGGCTCCCCTCTGTTGTACGCCCCTGTAGCGCTCGTGGCGAACTGCCACGGCACCCAGTTGCTCGCTCCCTAGATGACTCCGATTCCGGGTCCCGGTACGTCTCCCTCTGCCCCGACCCAGCCGGTTCTGTGCGCGACACTAGTACACCGCGGGCAGGAATGTCTAGTGGACGGCCGCCCGAGGCACCCTAGCGGGGGGTACGGACGCTTCCAGACGGCGTCTTTGCAGGCGTTCTTAGCTTCTGTTAAGAATTTTTGCGGCCGACTCCCGCGAACCTGGAGGGCCTGTGTGCGGTCGTCCTCTAGTACGGTGGCGGCATGGCCGCTGGACACCGACTTGGCCCGCCTGGTCCTGCCGAAGAACTTCCTGCGACCGTGCCTTCTGCTGCTCCTGCACGAGAGTCCCGCGCACGGGTACGACCTGCGCGAGCGCCTTGCGGCCGCTGGGCTTCAGCCGCGACGATCCGGGCCGCCTGTACCGTGCCCTGCGCGGGCTCGAGGCGGCCGGGCTCGTGCGATCGAAATGGCAGTCCTCCAGCGGCGGACCCGACCGGCGCACGTACTCGCTCACGCCGGCGGGCGAGGAGCGTCTGCGCGAGTCCGCCGCCGAGCTGAAGGCCATGCACGCGATCCTCGACACGTTCCTGTGCCGTTGCGACACGAGCCCCGAGCTCGACGCTGCGAGCCGGCGGGCCTGAGCCTCGCGCGGGCGCCCGCGCGAGGGAGCGGGCGCGCGGGCGCGCGGGAATTGTCGTGAGACGCGGTGCGTGACGCGTCGGGAGGCGGTGTGAACGGCGGCGAGCAGCGGCCCGCGCGGATGCTGCTCCTCGCCGTCTTCGTGCCGGTCGCGATCCTCGTCGGCGTGCTGGCCTCGGCGGTGCTCGGCAACCGCGGCTCCGATGCCCCCGCGCCCGCCACGCAGACCGCGAGGACGACGACGCCCGCGCCGCGCCCGCTGCCGACACGTGCGGCGCCCCCGGTCGCGGTGCCGCCGCCCGCCGCGGTGCCGCCTCCCGCTGCACCACCACCGCCACCGCCACCACCGGCCGCGCCGCCGCCCGCCTCGACCACGCCGCCGCCACGCCGGTCACGGCCCCGCCACCCGTCGCCGCCCCACCGCCCGTCGCACCTGCGCCGCCCCCCGCCGCGCCACCGCCGGTCACCGCTCCCGCCGCCCGCGGCAGGAGCCCGAGCCGCGATCGTCGCTCGAATACGTCCCCCCCGGGGCCGAGCGGGTCGACGTCGGCAGCGGCGCGCAGGGCGCCGCGATCTTCCGCGCGCCGGGTACGGCGGGCAAGCCCGGGCCCGTGGTGATCTTCCTGCACGGCTGGGTGGCGATCGACCCACAGCGCTACGGACCCTGGATCGGCCACCTCGTTCGCGGTGGGACGACGGTGATCTATCCCGCCTACCAGACGAAGCCGGCCTACGACACGATCACGCCGCTCGCAAACGTCCTGGCCGGCGTGCGCCTGGCGCTCGAGCAGGTCGTGATCGCGCCCGGGCGGCTCGTCGTCGCCGGGCATTCGGCCGGCGGAGCGCTGTCCGCCGACTACGCGGCCGTCGCGACGGCCAACGGGTTGCCGGCGCCGGCCGCGGTCTTCTGCGTCTATCCGGGTCGCAAGCTGCGCTATCTCGCGGTGCCGATCCCCTCCGCCAACCTCGCCGCGATCGCTCCCGGCACGCGCGTGCTCGTCTTCGCGGGGCAGCGCGACACGGCTGTGGGCAGCGTCACGGCGCACCGCATCGTCGCGGACGCCACGCAGGCCGACACGACGCTGCGGATCATCCGCGACGACGCCGTCGACCAGCACAGCGACCCGCGGATGTTCGACGGGATCGCGCAGCAGACGTTCTGGAGGCCGCTCGACGAGCTCATCGCCGCGACCGCTCACACGTCCCGTGGCCGGGCGGCACAGTCGCACGGGCCGTAGCGGCGCAACCCGCGAGGCGGCGCCCTCATCCTCTGTATGGTCCGGCTGCTGACTGGCCGGTCAGCCAAGGCAAAGGAGCGACGTTCCCATGGACCTCAACGACACTCCCGAGCAGGTCCGGTATCGCGCGAAGGTGCGCGCCTGGCTTGACGAGCACAAGGCCGAGGCGCCGGCCGAGCAGGGTGGCGACGACGACGCGGCCTACATCGACGCGCGCCGTGCCTGGCAGGGCAAGCTCGCCGCCGCCGGGCTGGCCGGGGTGACGTGGCCCGTCGAGCTCGGCGGCCAGGGCCTGGGGCCGGTCGAGCTCGTCATCGTCGGCCAGGAGATCAACCGCGCCGGCGTGCCCAACGTCCTCGACGTCATCGGCGTCGGGATGCTCGGCCCGACGATCATCGCGCACGGCAGCGACGAGCAGAAGAACCGCTATCTCGGCCCGATGCTGCACGGCGACGAGGTCTGGTGCCAGCTGTTCTCCGAGCCCGCCGCGGGCTCGGATCTCGCGGCCGTGCAGGCGCGCGCGGTCCTGCAGGACGACGGCAGCTGGCGCCTGTCGGGCCAGAAGGTCTGGACGACGGCCGCGCACTTCGCCGCGCACGGGCTCCTGCTCGCGCGGACCGACGCCGACGTCCCCAAGCACAAGGGCCTGACGATGTTCATCGTCCCGATGAACGCCGAGGGCGTGACGATCCGCGGCCTGCGCCAGATCTCCGGCGAGGCCGAGTTCAACGAGGTCTTCTTCGACGACGTCAGGCTGGAGGCCGACGCCGTGGTCGGCGGGGTCGGCAACGGCTGGGGAACGGCGCTGACGACGCTCATGTTCGAGCGCATGACGATCGGCCTGGGCTCCGAGAGCATGGGCTACCGGCCCGAGCGCTACGCCGCGGCGATCGCGTCCGACGAGCACGCCCGGCTCGATCCGGAGGTGCGCCGCAGGCTCGGCGAGCTGTCCGTCGAGCTGCTGGCGGTGAAGTTCACCGGCTACCGGATGCTCAGCCTGCTGCAGCAGGGCCAGATCCCGGGCCCGGAGGCGGGCCTTGCGAAGGTCACGACGGTGCGCTCCGCGATCGAGGCCGGCGATCTCGTCGCCGACGTGCTCGGGCCCGAGGCGCTCGCCGAGGGCAGCGAATGGGCGTACACGATCTCCTACCTGCCGGGGCTGAAGTCGGCGGGCGGGACGGAGGAGATCCTGCGCAACACGATCGGCGAGCGCGTGCTCGGGCTGCCGCCGGAGCCGCGGCTGGACAAGGGCATCCCGTTCAGCGAGCTGCGCGCGAAGGAGCGCGCGGGGGTGGCTGCGCGATGAACCTCGAGCTGACGGACGAGCAGACCTTCCTGCGCGAGGCGGCGCGCGAGGCGCTGTCGCGCGTGAAGACCGTCGCCGCGGCGCGCGACGCCCTGGAGGATCCGGCCGCGCTGCCGGACCTATGGCCGATCGCGCGCGAGGCCGGCTGGGCGGGCCTGCTCGTCAGCGAGGACAACGGCGGCGCAGGCCTGAGCGCCTTCGACGCGATGCTCGTCATGAGCGAGGCCGGGCGCGTGCTCGCCGGCGTGCAGCTGCTCGGCCACCTGCCGGCGTCGGCGCTGCTGGACCGCGCCGCCGACGAACGGATCGGGGCGATCGCCGAGGGCGAGCTGCGCGCGTGCTTCGTCGCGGCGAGCCCGCCGAGCGATCTCGAGGAACGCTGGACGGTCGAGCCGCCGTCGGGCTCCGTGCGGCTCGCGGCCCCGCTGCTCGGGGCCGACGGCATGCTGCGCGGCAGCGTCGCCTGGGTGCCGGACGCGCCGGGCGCCGACCTGTACGTCGTCGTCGCGACGCGGGAGCAGGACGGTGCGCCGGTGGCGGTCGTCGTCGACGCGGCGGACGCGGTCGTCGAGGATGCCGTGCGCTACGACGCGACCCGCTCGCTCGGGCATGTGCGCTTCGACGGCGTCGGCGGCCGGCGTGCTCGAGGGCGTGGCCGACGGCGAGATCGCGCGCGCGTGGTATCTCGCGCAGTCTCTGCTGGCCGCCGAGTCGCTCGGCGCGGTCGAGACCGCGCTCGCTGTGTCGGTCGCGTACGCGAAGGAGCGCTTCACGTTCGGTCGGGCGATCGGCTCCTACCAGGCCGTCAAGCACAGCCTCGTCGAGGTCCTGCGGCTGCGCGAGAACACGTACGCGCTGCTGCTCTACGCCGGCTGGGCGTACGAGGACAAGCCCGACGAGTTCGCGCTCGCCGCGAGCGCGGCGCGCAGCGCCGGCGGCCACGCGCTGGACTACGCGAGCCGCGCGATGATCTCCGTGCACGGCGGGATCGGCGCCACCTGGGAGCACGACGCGCCGCTGTTCTTCCGCCGCGCGCAGCTCTCTCGACGTCTGCTCGGCGGGGTCGGCGACGCCACCGATCGCGTGGCCGGGGAGCTCCTGAGCGCCGCGTAGCGGCGACTACACTCACACCGACGGGGCCATAGCTCAGTTGGGAGAGCGCCTGCTTTGCAAGCAGGAGGTCGGCGGTTCGAACCCGCCTGGCTCCATACCTGGAGCACGGCCGAATCTCGCTTGACGAGCAGACCAGCCAGCTGCCCGGCGCCACCGGCCTGCGAGCGCTCGGCGTCGTCATGTCGCAGCACGGCGAGGACGCGATGCTGCGCGTCTACGACAAGGCCAGCCAGCTGCGGCCGGGGCGTGCGGTCGTCGACCGGACCGTCAACCTCGCCGTCCATGGCCTGCTTGCGCCAGCGCCCGCGCTCGACACCCCGAGCGAGGATCACGACCCACCGCCCGCGGCCGGCGACATGTCCGGCGACGACGTCGGCAAGGAGCCCGACCAGGACGAGGACGACGATCCGTTCGAAGACCCCGAAGCCGTCCACGAGCTACACGACCGCCTGATCGAGATCCGCCGCGTGCTCGACGACCTCGGCGCCGTCACGTCAGAGCTGTCCGTCACGCGGGGGCGCAAGGAAGCACTGCGCATCCTCACCGACCTGCTCGAAGAGATCCAGGAGCTACCCGACGCGCTGGCCGCCGCGATCGCCTCCCAACCCACCGACTGATCCAGAGGAACCGCAAGCGTGCCCACAGCGTGCCCAGCTCGCTTAGACGACCACATCGGTCAGCACCATCGATGGGAGTCGATGCCCGCAAACACGGGCATGCGAGCCCTGCGCTCGCGGCTTAGCCGGTTTGCAGAGCAGGAGGTCGGCGGTTCGAACCCGCCTGGCTCCACTCACCGAACGCCCTGCAAACACGGCACTTCTGCGAGCCACAACAGCTCTCAGATCACGCATGCTGGCCGAGCTGGCGCGCGACGTACATCACCGACCGGCCCTCGTGCAGCAAACAGCGACGCGAAGCCGTGGCGCAGGTCATACGGCCGCGCGTCGTACAGCGCGATCGCCACGCACGCGCGGTCGAACGCCCGGCGCCGCGAGTTGCCCCAGTCGGTCTTCGCCCGAGGTCAACGAGATGACCCTCGACGCGTCCGCCTACATCCTGCGCTACGACTTCGAGGCGTAGCGACTCGCGCCTGCCGGGGCGCTGCGGCGCTGCCCGTCAGCGACTCGCGCGCTCGGAAGTATCTCCGCCAGCGCGAGAGCGACCGCATCAATCACCTCCGAAGCGAGCGGACCTTTAGCCGTCAGCCGTCGCGCCAGGGGTCGAGGTCGCAGCAGCAGATGCCCGCGGACGGTCTGGTTGCCCTGACCGGGCGCGAAGTTGCGTCTGACGAAGCACAGCACGCCCTGCACGGCGACCTCATGCTGGCCCAGGTCGCTCAGCGCCGTACGGACGACCTTCACCTGGCGGTCCAGACCATCGACGATCTCCGTCCGAGGCTTGCCGTTGACGGACAGCTGCTCGGCCTGGAAGCCGCGGCCGACGCCCACCTTCCCGCGATAGCGCTTCGCGTCGATCACGAACACCCCCGTAGGTGTCACCGCGAGATGATCGATGTTGCCGTGACCGCCCGGCATCCCGCGATCGTGCAGCAGGATCGTCGACGTGTTCTGCGTTCGACGCTCGAGGTGACGAGCAACCGCCAGCTCCCCCTGCTCGCCACGACGGAAGGCCGTCTCTTGCATAGGCGCACGCCGCGCTGCGAGCACATGACTGATCACCGACCGAGGCTGCGTGATGTCTGCTTCGCGGGCAAGCTTGCGCCGTCGGTACTCGCCGGCCACGCTCGCGCCAGCGACCCCGCGATCCAGTTCACGTACCCGCGTCTCACCCTCCGGCGACCTGACGTAGCAAACAGCACACGTCACTGTTCGAGAAACCGCATCCCACCAGGCATACGAACCTCTGGCCAGCGCACCGCCGCAGGCCAAGCACGTACCGGTGCGCCGAAGCTTCCGCATCTCAGCAGCCATGACACCCGATCATGGCGGAGACGTCCGCCGCTGGAAGCCGCCGTGCGAGCCAGTCCGCACCAATGGAGTCCTATCGTCTAGCCGCCACAGAGACGATGAGTCTCTCTCACGGCTGTACCGGACTGCACCAAGACCCAAGCGCCCGGGCGGCGTCTAGAACGTCGCACTTGGTAGCGCGGGGATCTTCCTACACGTCAGCCCAGGAACCCCGATCCTCAATCTCGCCGCGTGTATCTCTCTTGACTTTCCGACCACCAGACTTGCGTTAGCTGTCCGTAGTTACGCCCGAGTACATCCCAAAACTGCAGTGCTGCTCTTCCTCGTTCTCAGCGCTTCGCTGCACCGCCCGAGGAAGCGCGCTGCTCAGTTCTTCGGGCCGCGCGATCACCCCGTGACAGCGGTGTTGCTCAGTGAACCGACGCGAATCGCCGTGACCTTCGCATCGCCGCCGCGGACGCCGGAGGCGGCAGGCGTGTCGATCTCGAGGATCGCCGAGCCCGCCGCCGCGAACTCGTGGACGAGCTGCATGTTGCAATGAAAACCACCGACCCCGGTCGCGGTGGACAACATCCTGTCGCTGTCGCCCCCGGCCCGCAGGCGACACGTCACGGTGCCGCCGCCGTCGAAGTCGAGCTTGCCCAGGACGACGTACTTGCCGGCAGGGAGCGGCAGCGTCACGAGCGTCGTCGTGGCGGCATCGGGAAGCGGGGGCGGCGAGATGGTGTTGCGAAACGCTTGGAAGGCGTCGCTCGGACCCGTATCGCCCTTGTCGCCCTTGGGTCCGTTGGCGCCCGTCGCTCCGGTGGCTCCGCGGGGACCAGCGGGAATCTGTCCGCTCTTGAAGTCCTTGCTCAGCAGCGCGCCGTTCCTGACCTTGGCGGAGGTCACAGCGCTGTTCGCGAGGTCCACCTGCCTGACCTCGCCGTTCTTGATGTCGCGGCTGCGAATCGTGTTGGCGGCATACGCCGAGCCGCCGAGCGCCACGACCAGCGCCATCGTCGCCGTCACCTTGGCGTACCGCACACTGCCGAAGATGCCGTTCATTTGGAAGCCCCGCCGTTCGAGTGACCCTGCCCAGGGCGAGCCTACGCCGGAATCCGGAGCGACGGCAAACAACCCGTCAAGCTCTCGCGCGGCGTGACGCGGCGCGCGAGCGTCGACGCCTGGCCAGGAGCACGTCCCCGGATCCGGCGATGCGCCCGCTTCTCGTCCGCGGCGTTAGCCATCCTTGCCGCCCCGCGACAGCTTCGAGCCCCAAGCGCGTGCTTTCGAACGAGGGTCTCCGATCGACCCGGCGGTGCTTGAGCAACAGCAGCGCGCCCATGATGCGTTCGATCCGACTCGTGAGGCATTCGTGGACGCTGCCCGTCAACTGGTTGGCCCAAGACTGGCCTGATCTCGGTACCTCACATGCGTCAGCGGCCACCGCCTTCGGCGATGCGGTGGTCCCTGATGCGCCGATCAGGCGACCCGCACGCCCTCCACGGTCACCGTCTCGCCACCGACGGCGTCCGACCGACGCGCGGCGTCGAGCACGCGCATGACGGCGGCACCCTCGCCGGCGGTCGCCAGCGGGTCGGGGTCCTCGCCCCGCAGCGCGCGTCCGTAGGCCTCGAGCTGCAGCGTCAGCGAGCGCACGAGCGGATGGGCGCCCGGCGCGACGCGGGCCAGCGCGCCGCGGGTCCGCCCGCCGCGCTCGGTGCGGCTGATGCGGGTGCCGTCCGCGTCGCGGATCTCGATGAGCTCGTGGTCGGGACGGTCGGTGGCGCACTCGATCTGCACTTCGGCGCGCGTCGTCGCGAGGACGAGCCCGGCTCGTTCGCGCGTGGCATTGGCGCGTACCGCGAGCGGCAGCGATCCCGTGAGGAACAGCGCGAGGTCGATGAGATGCGGGGCGAGCTCCAGCAGCGCGTCGTCGTCCGCCTGCACCGGCCGCCACGACTTGCGCCGGTGGTGCAGGACCATGCGCAGCTCGAGGTCGCCTCCCGGCGGCATCGTGCGCTCGAGTTCAAGGCCCTGGTCGAACCGGCGGTTGAAGGCGATCCACGGCGTCGGCGTGAGCGCGGCGATCCGCAGCGCGCCCGCCGCGTCGGCTGCCGGCGGCTTCTCGACGAGCGCGGTGAGGTCTGCCTGCGCGGCGAGCCTCGCCACCTCCTCGTGCTGCCCGGGCGGGGTGCACATGATGATCCCGTCGAGCAGCGTCGCCTGCAGCAACTCGCCGAGCCGGGCGTGAGCAGACGCACCGAGTTTCGCCGCGACGAGGCCGCGGCGCGCCCGGTCCGGGTCCGTGACCGCGACGATCTCGACGCCCTGCGCGGCACGCGCGGCAGGGACGTATCCACGCTCGGCGAGCCGCCCGCAGCCGACGAGCCCCAGGCGCAACGGTGCGTCTGTCACGGCTTGGGGTCGCGTGCCGGAAGCGCCGGCCGGGTGGGGTCCGGCGCTGTGTCGGTGAGGTGGTGGGAGCGCAACGGCATGGAGGACGACAACAGCCGAGCGGGTGCGCCGTGTTCGGCGTCCGGTCGGCTGGACGACGCAGCGTACGTGCTCGCGCGGCGAGCGGGGCAATCGTCGACCGCGAGCTGGTTGCCGGTCAGCGGATCGACATGAAGACGTCGAGCCAGGTGACGGGAGCCGCAAGCTCGTACACGCGGCCGGAATTTCTGCGTGGAAATTCCGGGATGCACGGATCGGGCGCCCGGAAAACGCGCAGAACTTGCAGACGCGTGTGCTAGCCGTCGAAGTCGAAGTCGCGCGGGGGGCGCTGCTCGAACCAGAGCCGGTCGTGCTCCGGCGTCTCCTCGAGGAACTCCGGCGTCTCCTCGAGCAGCTCCTCGCCGTCGGGCTCGTCGTCGGCGGGGACGATGTCGGGCTCGTGCTGGACCGGCGACGGTGGTGGCGGGGGCTGTTGGGACGGTGGCGCCGGCACCGGCGGAGGCTCGAACGCCGCGGGACGCCCCGGCTCCGGGTCAGACTCCGGCTCTGCCCTGTGCCTGCGCCCGACGCGCAGGCGCGAGAGCAGCCCGCCCGGTTCCTGCTCGGGCTCGGGCTCGGCTGGCACGACGTCCGGGCTTGGCCTCGGCCTCGGGTTCGGGCGCGCTCTGCCAGGCCTCGCGCGTCGGCGGCGGCGTGACCGGCGGCGACTCGTACAGCGGCTTGGACGGGACGGGCGGCGGTTCCGGATCGCGGGACGGGATGACCGGCGGCGGCTCGTAGGCGGGAGTCGGCGGGGGCTCGTACACGGGCGTCTCGGGCAGCGCGCTGTGGAGGGCGGTGTGCTCGTCCTCCGGCGGCGTCGGTGCCGGCGGCGGTGCGGTCACGCCGGCCTCGCCGGCGGGCTCCTCGGCAGGCACGAACGTGTCCGACAGGTCCGGCACGCCGTCCGCGGACCGGCGGACCGGCCCGAGCGCCTCGCTCTCCAGCCGGGAAATCTCACCGGCGTCCGCGCCGCGGCGCCGCTTGAGCTCGAGATGCTCCTTGATGGCGTCGTCCAGCAATCCCATCCCGAACGAAGCCTACCTCGCGCGGACGGACGTGTTCTTCCCGCTGTGCTTAGCCTGGTAGAGCGCGTTGTCGGCGGCCTGCACGAGCGCCCGTCCGTCCGCGCCGTCGGCGTGCACCGCGGCGACGCCGCAGCTCGTCGTGATGGTCACCGTGCCGGCGCCGTCGAGGCGTGGAATCTCCAGCCGCCCGATCTCGGCGCGGATGCGCTCGGCGCGGTTGAAGGCGCCTTCGAGATCGGTTCCGGGAAGCACGACGGCCAACTCCTCGCCGCCGTAGCGCGCGGGATGGTCGATCTCGCGCGAGCTCTCGCGCAGGACGCGTGCGACCTCGCGCAGGACGACGTCGCCCTGCGGATGACCGTATGTGTCGTTGACGACCTTGAAATTGTCGAGGTCGATGAGGACGAGGCCGAGGTCGCCCCCGAAGCGCCGGGCGCGCTCGATCTCGCTGGCCAGGACGTCGTCGAACGCGCGGCGGTTGTTCAGGCCGGTGAGGTCGTCTGTCACCGACTCGCGGGCGGCGGTCTCGTGCAGGTCGACGTTCTCCATCGAGCGCGCGGCCTGGCCGGCGAGGTAGTTGAAGAGCTCGCGATCGCTCGGCGTGAACGGCCGCCCTGAGCGGCCGACGGAGACGACGCCGACGACGTCGTCGCGCCCGTCGGCGCGGCGCAGCGGCTGGGCGATCGCCGTGGCGGCGCCGATCGTCGTCTCGCGAGCGCTGCCGCTGGCCATGGCCTCGGCCTCGGCGGACGCGACCGCGGCCTCGATGCCGTTCATGTCACCCACGCGCGAGCGCTCCTGCAGCTTCTCGCCGCCGTTGGAACGTACGCAGGCGCGGCCTGCGTCAGCGCCGACGCCGTCGACCGCGGTCTGCACGACGAGCTCGAGCAGCGCGTCGCGATCGAGGTTCGCGGCGACGGCCTCGCCGAGGCGGCGCATCGAGTCCTGCACGCGACCGCGTTCCTGGCTGAGCTCCGCGAGCCGGCGCTCGAGCTCGCGCGACATCTTGTTGAACTCCTCGCCGAGCTCGGCGAACTCGTCGCGGCCGACGGTCGGCACCTGGGCCGAGAAGTCGCCGCCCGCGAGCCTGCGGGCGGCGATGAGGAACTCCGCGATCTGCTGCTGCAGCGTGCGCGAGACGAGGATCGCGCAGGCGATCGCGAGCATGAAGAAGCCGAGCAGGATCACGCTGGCGAACATGCGGTCGCCGGAGTCCACGCTCCGGGCGGCGGCGATCGAGCCGAGCGTGAACACGCGGATCTCCTGCCCGTGGAACGGATTGACGCCGCCGAAGTTCTGCACGCGATACTCGACCCCGTCGAGCGTCGCGCTCGCCCCGTCCGCAAGGGGCAGGTTGCCGGCATTGGCGGACGGCAGGGTGCTCGCGAGCACCTTGCCACCGTTGAACACGATCATCTGCAGGCCGGTGAGCGTGCGCGCGAGCTGCGCGTACGTGCCCGCGTCGATGACCGAGACCTCCAGGCGGCCCAGCTCGCGCCCCCTGGCGGACACCACCGACCGCACGGCCGGCGCGATCGCACGCTTGTCGCCGGACTGCACGATGATCTTGTCGCTGCGGACGAACACGATGCGCTCGAGCTTGCGGCTCTTGCGCAGCTGTTCGGCCCGCTTCTGCGCGCGCTTCGTGTTGCCGTCCTGCAGCGCGCTCGTGAAGACGCGATCGTTGCCGACCACCCTCAGCGCGGACGCCGCGCGAGCGCCCTGCTCGCTGAACAGGTTGGTCGCGATCGTGTGCTGCTGGGAGATCTTCGCCTCCGCCTGACCGGTCGCGCTGTTGTCGATGAGACGGAACAGCAGAAACGCCACCGCGAGCATCGGGACGATGACGATCAGGACGAAGAACAGCGCGAGGCGGTTGCGAAAGCTCACTTGTTCTGAGCGTATCGGCGTGTTCGGGCCGTTCCCGCACCCCTAGGTGGACTTAAACGCAGCTAGACTGTCCGCTGCTCGGGGCTATAGCTCAGTTGGGAGAGCGCCTGGATCGCACCCAGGAGGTCGGGGGTTCGAGTCCCCCTAGCTCCATCACCCAGAAGCCCCGCAATTGCGGGGCTTCTACGTTCTACGGCTACTACCGCGCTACGCATTGGGCTGCCTCCTGTTGACCCCCCGGTGACGCACGAGCCGCTTGCGCGCGGCCCGGATCGCGTCCTCGGCAGGGATCTCCGGGGAGTAGCCAGCTCATCGATCAGATGTCCGCACGTGGTCGTACGGCCGCGCGCCGCGGCGGCCGCGCCGCCAGAACAGACCCAATGGACTGGACTCATGCGTTCGACGATGGCTGTCTACCAGCGCGCAAGCGTCCCCTCGGCCCTGCTTGCGCAACCTACGCAGGGACCGTCGTGGCGTTGTGCTCACTCGAGGGCGAACGCAACGGCCAGCAACGCAGGTTTGACACCGTCCAGGTCTGGCAGTTTGTGGACGCCAAGGCCACAGCTTTCGCGAGTACAACGATGAGCAGGCAGCCCTGACGAGTTTTGGTCATGACGTAGTCCGCCAAGACGACCGGCACGCGCTCGAACCCAGTTCGACGCCGACCTCGCAAGCCCGGTCGCCCACCGAAGCGACGGTACTGAGCGTCCTCCCGCGGCTGACGCGTGTGCCCGCGTTCATCAATAAAGACGGGGTGCATCTCCCACGCGCACCCCGGCGAAAGCGGGGCGACCACGCACACCGCGCCCGGTCGATGGGGGGCACCGGCGACAGGATCACAACGTCCTTGTGCCATCTCACCCAGATCGCGGGCCTCTGTGACGTGCACCACGTCGAGCGGCGTTGTACCGTGGAATGCTGTATCGAACGGTAACGGGCAGATGCATGACACCATGTTGTGGTGTACGGACAGCCGCGTTGCCGTGGCGGACCGGACTTGAGTGACCACGATCGGCTTCCCCGCGGGGGCGAACGGGATCAGCCGATGCGACGGCGAGAGGAGCACTGTGGATTTCGTTTCACGCCCCGAGGAGGAAGACGTACTCACGTTGCTTGACGAGGGGCCCTTGAGCCCCGTCGCCGAGGAGCGGGCCGTTCCCCAGCTCGACCAGGCCCTGCGCCATGAATACGAGCGGCTGTTCACGCAGTGCAAGGTGCGGCCCGAGCGGACTCAGACGGTCGACTGGATCGTCGATCGGCTCGTTGCGGCGAAGGCGCGGTATGCCGAGCTGGAGCTCGTCATCGGTACGCCGTGGTATGTGCCGGGTGTGATCCACAGCCTGGAATCCGGGCAGCGGTTCGATCGTCACCTGCACAACGGCGACCCGCTGACGGCGCGCACGACACACGTGCCGGCGGGGCGCCCGGCGCGCGGCAGCCCGCCGTTCACATGGGAGGCGTCCGCGCAGGACGCGCTGGAGCTCAAGGGCTTGCAGCGCTGGCACGACTGGAGCATCGCCGGCGTGATGTTCAAGCTCGAGGAGTACAACGGCTGGGGGTACCGGCAGTTTCACCCCGGCGTGCTCTCGCCCTACCTCTGGAGCTGCTCGCAGCACTACACGAAGGGCAAATACGTCGCCGACGGCCAGTTCGACCCGAACGCCGTGTCACAGCAGTGCGGCGCCGCGGTGTTGCTGCGGCGGATGGTCGACCGTGACCTGATCCCGGCCTGGAACGGCGCGCCCGCGGACGCCCTGTTTCAGTATTCGGGAGCCGAGGTCGCTCCGCGAGGCGTCGCGTTGCAGCGCTTCCTCAACACCCTCCCCGGCATCGCCCTCGAGGAGGACGGCAAGCTTGGGACCGAGCACCTCGCGTGCCGTCAAGCGCGCCTTCGGCCATCTGCTCCCCGGAGACCCCCGCGTATAGGAGGTCGATCGCGACGAGAGCGCCGAGGCAGCGTCCCGGGCCTCCGCCTACTGTGCCGCCGGCTGCCGTCGCCGGGCCGCGGGGTCAAGGGCGGGATTCGTCCAGCCGGCGTCCGTCGGGTTGACGGTCGTGCCCGGCGCCACGATCTCGTCGATGCGATCCAGCACGGCGTCGTCGAGCGTGACGTCCGCGGCGCTGAGCTGGGACTCGAGCTGCTCGAGCGTCCGCGGGCCGATGATCGCCGCGGTGACCGCCGGATGGCGGATGACGAACGCGAGCGCCATGTCGATGAGCGACATGCCGATCTCGTCCGCCAGCCTGCCGAGCGCGTCGGCGACCTCGAGCTTGACCTGGTTGGCGGGGATCGAGAGGTCGTAGCGCTGGGGAACCAGCGCCGAGCGCCGCGACGTCAGGTCGTCGGCGCCCTTGCGCCAGCGACCCGACAGCCAGCCGCCGCCGAGCGGGCTCCACGCGATGACGCCCATCCCGAACTCCAGGCAGGTCGGCAGCACGTCGGCCTCGATCCCCCGAGCGAGGATGGAGTAGGGCGGCTGCTCGCAGACGAAGCGCTGCAGGCCGCGCTCACGCGCGACCCACTGGGCCTTGACGATCTGCGCCGCCGGGTACGTCGAGGAGCCGATGTAGCGCACCTTGCCCTGCGCGACGAGATCCGAGAGCGCGCCGAGCGTCTCCTCGTGGTCGGTCCAGGGATCCCAGCGGTGCACCTGGTAGAGGTCGATCCAGTCGGTCTTCAGGCGCTTCAGCGATGCCTCGACCTCACGGAAGATCCAGCGCCGCGAGTTGCCCGCCTCGTTGGGGTCATCGCCCATCGAGCCGTGGAACTTCGTCGCGAGCACGACGTTGTCGCGGCGCCCGCCGGCGAGCGCCTTGCCGACGATCTCCTCAGACTCGCCGCGCGAATAGACGTCCGCGGTGTCGATGAAGTTGATCCCGGCGTCGAGCGCACGGTGGATGATGCGCACGCTCGCGTCGTGGTCGGTCTCTCCCCACGCGCCGAACATCATGGCGCCCAGGCACAGCGGGCTGACGTGCACGCCGGTGCGCGCGAGTGTTCGTTGAAGCATGCGCTCGACGTTAGCGCCCGCCCACGCCGCGCCGCCCCACCTCGCCGCACCGCGGCCTGCCGCGGCCCCGGCGCTGCACGCGCGACGAGCTCGTCCAGCGGGTACGCCGCAGCGGCATGCCCGCTCTGAGCACCTCGCCGCCGTTGCGCGCGGTGTTCGACGCCGTCGAGCCGCTGACGGTCGGCCTCGAGGAGGAGGTCATGCTGCTCGACGGCGAGACGCTGCAGCTCGCGCCGCGCGCCGGTGAGCTTCTCGCCGCGCTGGCCGGCGATCCCCGCTTCAAGCCCGAGCTTCCCGCCGCCCACGTCGAGCTGATGACGCCGGCCGCGGCGTCGGTCCCCGAGGCCCTTGCGCACCTCGGCGCCGCGCGCCGCGACCTGCAACACGCCGCGGACGATCTCGGCCTGCGGCTGATGGGCGCCGGCGTCGCACCCGTTCTCGGCCCCGACCGGGCAGCTCACCCAAGGCCCTCTGTTCGACGCCGTTCGCGAACGGTACGGCCCGATCGCCGATGCGCAGCTGCTCTGCGGACTGCATGTCCACGTCGCCGTCGGCGGCGCCGACGCGACGATCGCCGTGCACGACATGCTGCGCGCGCATCTGCCCGAGCTGGCCGCGCTCGCCGCGGCCGCGCCGTTCTACGCAGGTCGCGACACCGGCCTGGCCTCGGTGCGCCCGAAGATCGCCGGGCTGCTGCCGCGACAGGGCGTGCCGCCGATGCTCGGCGACCTTGCGGGCTTCGCGCGCGAGCTCGCATGGGGCGAGCAGGCCGGCGCTGTGTCGCAGCGCGCCGCTGGTGGTGGGAGCTGCGACCGCATCCGACGTTCGGCACGCTGGAGATCCGCGTCTGCGACACCCAGGCGACCCTCGCCGAGACGGGCGCGCTCGCCGCGACGATCCACGCGCTCGTCGCGTGGCTGCGCGAGCGCCATCTCGCCGGCGAGCGCGCCGAGACGATCCCGAGCTGGCGCATCGACGAGAACCGCTGGTCGGCGTGCCGCCACGGCGTAGCGGGAACGATGGCCGACCTGCACGTCGGCTGACCGAGCCCACCGCCGAGCACCTCGAGCGCCTGCTTGCCGCGCTGCTCCCGGCCGCGCAGCGGCTTGGCTGTGCGCAGGCGCTCGGCGACGCCCGCGCCATGCTCGCCGCCGGCGGACCGGCGCGCACGCATCGCCGGCTCGCCGCCGACGGCGGGTTGACCGGGCTCGCCGCGGCGCTCTGCGACCGCTTCACCGCGGCCTGCGAATGACGGCGCCGCGCGCGCGGGTACGCGCCCGCCGTGTCGTTCGCTTCCTCCTCGCTCGTCAAGCGCCCGGGTCGCCGGCGGGAGGCCGCGCGACCCGCGCCGCGCACGGCGCTCTCGCCGCTGCGCGTGCTGCCGCTTCCGGGCGTCTTTCGCCGCGCTCGGACACGTGGATGCTGATCGATGCGGTGCGCCGCCAGACACTGCCCGCGGACGCTCGCGTGCTGGATCTGTGCACCGGCAGCGGCGCGGTCGCCGTCGCGGCCGCGTTGCGCGGCGCGTCGGTGACGGCCGTCGACGTGTCACGCCGGGCGCTGCTGTCGGTCGGCCTCAACGCTCGGCTCAACGGCGTGCGCGTGCGCGCGCGGCACGGGAACCTGTTCGGCGCCGTGCCCGGCGAGCGTTCGATCTCATCGTCGCCAACCCGCCCTATCTGCCCGGCGAGGACGACGCGCTTCCCGACGCGCGGACCTGCGCGCGCATGGGACGCCGGCCGCGACGGCCGCGCCCTGCTCGACCCGCTGTGTGCCGCGGCCGCGGCACATCTGCAGCCCGGCGGCACGATCCTGATCGTGCACTCCTCGGTTTGCGACCTGGACCTGACGATGCGCTCGCTGCAGGCCACGGGCCTGCGCGTCGACGTCGCCGCCGAGCACCACGGCCCGCTCGGCCCGCTGCTGCACCAGCGCCGCGACCAGCTCTGCGACGCCGGCCTGCTGGAACCCGGCGGCGCCACCGAGCGCGTCGCGATCATCCGCGGCGTACGCGCCGGCGAAGCGACCGCGGTGCGCGAGGCTGCAGCGCGGTAGATCAGCTGTGTCAGGCGATTCCGGCTCCGGCACCGCGCTCGTCGTCGTCGACGTGCTCAACCCCTACCAGCACGACGACGCCGACCGGCTCGCCGAGAGCATGGCCGGCACGGTCGACCAGATCGCGCTGCTGCTCGATCGCGCGCGCGACGAGCAGCGACCGGTCATCTACGTCAACGACAACTACGGTCACTGGAACTCGTCGTCCTCCGAGCTGCTGGAGGCCGCGCTGCAGGACGGACGCCACCCCGAGCTCGTCGAGCCGCTGCGCCCGCCGGAGGACGCGAACTTCGTCATCAAGGCGCGCCACTCGATCTTCTACGAGACCCCGCTGGAGTACCTCCTGCGCCAGCTCGGCGTCTCGCGCCTGCTCCTGTGCGGACAGGTCACCGAGCAGTGCATCCTCTACAGCGCGCTGGATGCCTACGTGCGCCACCTCAACGTCGCGATACCCGACCGACGCCGTCGCGCACATCGACGCCGAGCTCGCCGACGCGGCGCTGCGGATGATGCGTCGCAACATGCGCGCCGAGGTGCGAGCCCGCCGCCGACTGCACCTTCTGACTCCCGGACCCCGGCGCCGTGGCATCACGGACGCGAGCGCGGGGCCAGGTAGGGCTCGTCGTCGGGGCTGTGGCCGGACGCGATGTGACGTCCGCGGGCGCGCTCGGCGTTGAACTCCGCGCCGAGCAGGATCGCGACGTTCGTCAGCCAGAGCCAGACGAGGAACACGATCACCCCTCCCAGCGCGCCGTAGGTCTTGTTGTAGGACCCGAAGCTCGCGACGTAGACGGCGAAGGCCGCCGAGAGCACGATCCACAGGATCACCGCGAGCACGCCTCCCGGCAGGACGGCGCGCAGGCCGGCTGCTTGACGTTCGGGGCGCTGTAGTAGAGCACCGCGAACATGAAGGAGACGACGAGCACGAGGACCGGCCACTTGGCGATGTTCCAGATCGTCAGGGCGCTGTCGCCGACGCCGAAGAGGCTTCCCGCCTGCTCGGCGAGGGGGCCGGTGAGCACGACGGCGAGGGCGCTGACCGTCAGCAGGACGAGCATCACGACGGTGATCGCGATCCGCAGCGGGAGCTTCTTCCAGATCGAGCGCCCCTCCTCGATGTCGTAGATCGCGTTGGAGGCGTCCATGAACGCGCTGATGTAGCCCGAGGCCGACCAGATCGCGCCGGCCAGGGCGACGACGAACAGCACGCCCGAGCCGCCGCCGTTCTGCAAGCCCTTCAGCGCGCTCGTCAGGATGTCCTTCGCGGGGCCGGGAGCGACCGTCCCGAGGTTGTCGAGCAGCGGCTGGATCGCCGAGCTGCCGATCAGGCCGAGGACCGTCACCACGGCGAGCAGCGCCGGGAAGATCGACAGGACGCCGTAGTAGGTGAGCGCCGCGGCCCAGTGCGTCAGGTTGTCGTCCGAGAACTCCTTGACGGTGCGCTTGAGCGCCGAGCCGGCGTCCGCCCGGCCCCGCCGGGCGCGGCAGCTTGAGCGGCTTCGTGGGCCGCCGTCGCGCCTGCCGCGCGTCGGATCGCGCGGCGCCGTCTCGCGCCGTCGCCTCCGTCGCCGCCGAACTCGATGTCGTAGTGACGGTAGACCGCGTCGACCTGCTGCTCGGATGGCTCGGCGGCGCCGTCGATGCGCGGCGCGTCATCGATGACGTCCTTCTCGTACGCGGCCCGGATGCCCCGCTCGACCGGTTCGGCGCCGACGAGCGGCACCAGCGCGCGGCTCTTGCCGAGCCGGCCCAGCCTGACGACCGCCCAATCCGGCTGGCCGGTCTCCTCGACGAGGTAGATCTCCTCGATCGTGCCGATCCGCTCCCCGGCACGATCGAGCATCGTCCGGCCTTCCCAGTCCAGGCCGCTGCGAGATTGAGCGCTCATGACAACCCTCCAGGACGATCAGCCCGCGGGCTCGACCTTTTCCCGGGTCTTGTCGGCGGCCTTCTCGGCGATCTCCCCGACCTTGCCGCCGTGCTCCTGGCCCTTGTCCTTGACCGCGTCGGCGACGCTGCTGACGGCGTCCTTGGCGCCATCCTTGACCTGCTCGATGATGTCCTGGGCGCGCCCCTGCACCTGCTCGCGGACGTTCCGCGCGGTCGGGCCGAGCTTCTCGCGCTCGAGATCGGTCTCCGGGATCGCGAGCCCCGCGACGAGGCCGGCGGCCGCTGCCCCGGCGACCACGGCGATCGGATGGTCCTGCGCCACGCCGCCGGCGTCCTGTGCCTTGCGCTTGATGTCCTCCTTGGACGGCGCGGCATCACCGATGCGTGAGACGGCATCACCGACGCCGTCGGGCAGCTTGGCCTTGATCGCCGTCGCCGTCAGGCAGCTTGGACTTGATCGCCTCGCGCGTCGGGCAGCTTGTCCTTGATCGCGTCGCCGATGCCGCCCGCGCCGTCGCCGTCGCCCCCGGGCAGCTTGTCCTTGAGCTCGTCGACCTTCTCCATGACCGCCTCCTTTTTGTCCTCAAGTGCTTCTTTGCCGCGATTCTTGATGTCCGCCTTGTAGGCCAGCGCGCCGACCGCCGCGCCGAGGTTCTCGCGTGACTCCGCGATCTGCCGTCGGATCTCGTCTACCTCGTCTGACCGAAGCCCCATTTGGCCTCCTCCTTCACGGTCTCGATCGTCCGCTTGACGGACTCGACGGTCTCTTCGGGAATCGGCGGGCCCGCCTTCTGGATGCGCTTCTTGCCCATCAGCGCCAGTGCGCCGGCGCCCGCGGCAAAGACGAGCGTCACGATCAGCGCCGCAACCCACGCCGGCATGAACGTGGCCAGCGCGAAGATCAGGCACAGCATCAGCCCGAGCCCCGCCAGATGCCCGAGATAGCCGGCGCCGCCGAGCATTCCGGCGCCGACGCCGACCTCCTTGGCCTTCTCGGTCATCTCCGCCTTGGCGAGCTTGACCTCCTGACGCACGAGCGTCGACGCCTCGTCGGTCACCTGCTTGACGACATCCTTGAACGGCTCGTCGCGCAGATCAGCCGACCCGCTGACCACTTCGGCCGCAGGTTGCGGCGCACCGTTGGAGGGCGCCGGCGTCGTGGCCACCGCAGTGGCCTGCGTGGGCTGCCCCGGCCGGCCTGCACCATGTCCGTTGGCGCCCTCTTGCGTCGCATCGGGCCGCTGCTCCTGGCCGTACGCGATGCCGTAGTGACGGTAGATGGCGTTGACCTGCTGCTCGGAGGGCTCGCCGTCGCCGTCGACGCGCGGAGCGCCGGTCACGACGGACTTCTCGTACGCAGCGCGGACGCCCTCGTCCACCGGGTCGGCGCTGAGCAGGGGTACGAGCGTCGCGCGGCTCTTTCCGAGCCGGCCCAGCCTGACGAGCCCCCATTCCGGCTGACCGGTCTCCTCGACGAGGTAGATCTCCTCGATCCTGCCGATCTTCTCGCCGCTGCGGTCGACGAGCGTGCGGCCCTCCCAATCCATGGCGTCGCGGGGGTGAGGCGACACGGTCATTGGCCTCCGTCGCCCGGCACAGCGGGCTCGTCCTCCTCGACGGTGCCGTCGTCGAGCGAGGCCTTCAGCAGCCGTCCGGCGACGAAGCCCGCCGCCGCGCCTGCGGCTGCGGCCGCCGCGGGGTTCTCGCGCGCGGCGTCCACCGCCGCCGTGACGAGCGACGCGCCGTCGGCCTGCTCGAGGTGGCCGCCGACGTCCTTGACGCGCTGACCGACCTGCTCGGCGATCTTCGCCGGCCCGTCCTTGCCCTGCCGGCGCAGCTCCTCGGCGACGCCGTCCAGCGACTGGGCCTGGGTGCCGATCTGCTGTCCGAGCTGCGTCGAGCGCTCGTCGACCTGCGCAGCGGCCTTGTCCTTGGCCTGCCCCGCGACGGCCTGCGCCTGCTCCTTGGCCTGGCCCGCGACCTCCCGCGCCTTCTCCTTCGCGCCCGCGCCGGCCTCCTGGGCCTGCTGCTTGGCGGTCGCCGCGATCTCCTGGGCCTGCTCCTTCGCGTCTGCGCCTGCCTCCTGCGCCTTCTCCTTGGCGCTCTCAGCGGCCGGCGGCGCGTCGCGCGGATGGCGGCGCGTCGTGGCCGCTGTCGGACATCATGTGCGCCGGCGGCCCGGACTCGACCTTCAGCCGTTGCTCTGTCATGCGGGCAGACTCCCTCATCTTTCATCTCAAACGGGACAAAATCTGGGGCACGTGTACCGCAGTGAGGGCCAGAACAAACAAAACACTACTTTTGGCGCCTTCGCGCTCGTCATCGGCGGCGCTTCAAAGCGGGACAATCGGTACACGTACCCAGCAGCGCATGACGGCTCACCTGCCGCTACGTTGAGATGAGAGATGGATGAGTCGGCCCCCGATATCGAGGACAGCGCGCCGTCGGAGACGAGCGGCGCGCTGCGCGCCGACGCCCTCGCCAGCCGGGAGCGGATCCTGGAGGCAGCCGCGGTGCTGGGGGGCGACCGGCGCGTCAGCATGGTCGAGATCGCCGCCGCGGCGGGCGTCGGCCGGTCCACGCTCTATCGCCATTTCGCGACCCGCGAGGTGCTGCAGCACGCGCTGGAGGAGCGCGCCGACGCAGCGCCACCGTCGCGGCCCCCTCAGGCCAGGTCGCGACGATGGCGTTTCGCGCGCCGGGGCAGCTGGGGCGCGAGCGGCCGCTCGCGCTGGAGGTCACCCGGGTCCTCGACGAGGTCCCTCCGCATCTCGTGCCCGATCAGCTCGTCGCCGAGGCGCGCCGCGCCGGCGGCGTCGCCGTCGCGCTCTACGTCGTCGACATCGACGGCTCGCACCTGCTGCGGCTCGCCGGCTCCGAGGAGTTCCCCGACTCGCTCGCCGACCCTCCGGCGCTCGGCCCGGAGATCGTTCCCGAGGGGCTCCCCGCCTACCAGGAGCAGCTGCGCCGGCGCCTTCCCGGCTGCGTCTGCGAGCCGCTCTGGCTGCGCGGGCGCGTGACCGGCCTGCTGCTGTGCATCGGCACGCCGATGACGCCGCTGGACGACATCGCCCGGCAGGGCGCCGCCGCGCTCGAGCTCGCCGACGACTACACCGACTTCATCGAAGCCGCCCGGCGGCGCAAGCCGACGACGCCCGCCGCCGAGATCCAGCAGAACCTGCTCCCGCCGCGGATCGTGCGCGTCCAGGGCGCCCAGCTCGCCGGCGGGCTGCTTCCCACCTACGAGGTCGGCGGCGACTGGTTTGACTTCGTCGACAACCGCGACGGGGCGTGGCTCGCGATCGCGGGTACCTCGGGCACCGGGCCGACCGCGGCCGGCCTCGGCGCCGCCGCGCTCGGAGCCCTGCGCGCCGCGCGCCGCAGCGGCCACACCCTCGAGGACGCGATGCTCGAGATGCACAAGACCGTCCGGCGCCTGGGCAACCCCGACTTCCACGTCAGCGCCCTCGTCGCGCGCTGGCGCGCCGCGACCCAGACCCTCACGTGGGTGAACTGCGGCCATCCGCCGGCGTACCTCGCCGACCTCGACGGCAACCTCAACGAGCTCGACAGCCCGCCCCACCTGGCGCTCGGCACCGCCGAGCAGGATCCGGCGTTCACCTCCGCCGAGCGCGTGCTGCACTCCGGCGAGCGCGTGATCCTCGTCACCGACGGGGTCATCGGGCGGCGCACCGAGGACGGCGGACGGTTCGGCGTGGACGGGATCAGGCGCGCGATCGCGGACATCGAGCATCCGACGGCCGCGGCCACCGCGATGGCGGTGCTGCAGAGCGTGAGCAGCTGCTGGCGCGAGCCGCTGGAGGACGACGGGACGGTCGCCGTGCTCGCGGTCGCCTAGCTCGTGCCGGCGACCTGAGCGCTGGCGCTACGAACGCGCGCCGGCCGGGCTCGGCGCCGCGCGCCGCGGCCTGCACGAGCAGCTCGTCGCGCGACGCCAGCTTGACGCGCGGGCGCCGCTCGGCTGCGCCCGCGCGCGAGCTCGTGGCCGTCGATCGCGCGCCAGCCGTCGGCCGTGACGAGGCCCGGCGCGCGCTCGGCGAGCAGCTCGTCGATCTGCTCGCGGTCGGGGCTGGCGGGTTCGGGGAGGGCCGCCAGGTCGTCCACGAGACAGCTCACCGTCTCCTCGGCGTCGCGCTTGTTCGTGCCGAGGATCCCGGTCGGGCCGCGCTTGATCCAGCCGACGGCGTAGACGCCGGGCAGCGGCTCGCCGTCGGGCGTGCGCACGCGGCCGCGCTCGTTGGGCAGCACGAAGCTGCGCTCGTCGAACGGCACCTCGGGCAGCGGCACGGCGCGGTAGCCGACCGAGCGCAGGACGAGCCCGCACGCGATCGTCTCCACGTCCTCTTCGACGGCGCGCGCACGCAGCGAGCCGTCGTCGGCGCGCACGATCTCGTTGCGGCGGACGTCGACCGCCTCGACCCTGCCGTTGCCGCGGATCTGCACGGGCGAGCGCAGGAAGCGCAGCGCGATCCGCCGCCGGGCGCCGGCCTGCGCGGGCCGGGAGGCGAACTCCCGCAGCAGGCGCATGTTCGTGCGGGCGGTGAACGTGCCCGCGTCGTCCAGCCACGCGGCGCGACTCGGGGTCCAGGTCGATCTCGCCGGCCTGCACCCGCGTTTCGACGCCGTCCAGGCGCCCCAGCTCGCGCAGCTCGGCGCTCGTGAACGCCGCCTGCGCGGGACCGCGCCGGCCGAGCACGACGACCTCCTCGATGCGGCTCTCGCGCAGCGCCTCGAGGGCGTGATCGGCCACGTCGGTGCGCTCGAGCTCGCGCGCGCTCAGCGTGAGCATGCGCGTCACGTCCGCCGCGACGTTGCCGTTGCCGATCACGACGGCGCGCTTGCATGACAGGTCGAACTCGAGGTCGCGGTAGTCCGGATGGCCGTTGTACCAGGCGACGAACTCGGTGGCCGCCCAGCTGCCCGGCAGGTCCTCGCCGGGGATCCCCAGCGACTTGTCGGTCTGCGCTCCCGTGGCGTAGATCACGGCCGTGTAGTGGCGCATGAGCTCGGCGTGCGACACGTCGACGCCGACCTGCACGTTGCCGAGGAAGCGACAGCCGCGCTTGAGCGTCTGGCGGTCGAACGTGTCCTGCAGGCGCTTGATCTCCTGGTGGTCGGGGGCGACCCCGCCGCGCAGCAGCCCCCACGGCGTGGGCAGCCGCTCGAACAGGTCGATCTCCGCGTCGCCGCAGGCCCGCAGCAGGCCGGCGGCGGCGAACGCCCCGGCCGGCCCGGCGCCGACGATCGCCACCCGAGGTCCGCGCGCGGCCGGTCATCCGGCGGTGCGCTCCGCGGTGCTCTGCTCGCTGAAGAACAGCCCGTTGAGATCCAGCGCGTAGTCGTACTTCGCGGGGATCTCGGCCTCGGCGAAGATCGCGTCGACCGGGCACGCCTCGACGCAGGCGTCGCAGTCGATGCAGACCTCGGGATCGATGTAGAGCTGCTCCACCGTCTCGAAGTCCGGCGCTCCCGGCTTCGGATGGATGCAGTCCACGGGACAGACCTCGATACAGGAGTCGTCCTTGATGCAGCTACCGGCGATGACGTAGGTCATGACCTGACAGGCTACATACCCGGCAAACCCGAGCGCAATTCAGGCATTAGGCGCGCCGGCCGCGAGCCCCGCCCGCGACGTCGCGGTCCTCGAGCGGGAAGTGGCAGGCGGCCAGCCCGCCGCCGGGCTTGTGCTCCAGCAGCGGCTCCTCGACGTCGCAGCGGCCGGGCACCGCCCGCGGGCAGCGCGTGTGGAAGCGGCAGGCGGCCGGTGGGTCTGTCGGCGACGGAACGTCGCCGCCGAGGATCTGGCGCCGGCCCTTGGCGTCGGGGTCGGGCAGCGGCACGGCGGACAGCAGCGCCCCGCTGTAGGGATGGCGCGTGTGGTGGTACAGCTCGTCCGACGAGGCGACCTCGACGAGCTTGCCGAGGTACATCACGGCGACGCGATCGCACATGTGCCGCACGACGCCGAGGTCGTGGGCGATGAAGACGATCGTCAGCCCCAGCTCGCGCTGCAGCGTGAGCAGGAGGTTGAGGATCTGCGCCTGGATCGAGACGTCCAGCGCCGACACGGGCTCGTCGGCGACGATGAGCTTCGGTCGCAGCGCGACCGCGCGCGCGACGCCGATGCGCTGGCGCTGCCCGCCCGAGAACTCGTGCGGGTAGCGGTTGAAGTGCTCGGGGTTCAGCCCGACCTGCTCCATGAGCTCCTGCACGGCGCGCTTGCGCTCGCCGTCGCCGGTCCGCAACCCGTGGATCGCGAACGGCTCGGCGAGGATCGAGCCGATCGTCTGGCGCGGGTTCAGCGACGAGTAGGGGTCCTGGAAGATCATCTGCATCTCGCGGCGCAGCCGCTTGAGGTGCGCGCCCTTGGCCGTCGTGATGTCCTCGCCGTCGAAGCCGATCGTGCCGCTCGTCGGATCCAGCAGCCGCAGGATGAGCCGCGCCGCCGTGCTCTTGCCGCAGCCGGACTCGCCGACGATGCCGAGCGTCTGCCCGCGCGGGACGTCGAACGAGATGCCGTCGACCGCGTGCACGACGCCGGTCTCGCGGCGCAGCAGGACGCCCTGCGTGAGCGGGAAGTGCTTGACGAGGTCGCGGACCTCGACGAGGTTGTCAGGCATCGGGCGCGTCCTCGGCGAGCACCGCGGCACGCGCCTCGGCGGGCACCGCGCCCTGGCGCAGCTCGCCCCACAGGCGCGTGCGCGTCTCGTGCTCGAGCAGGCAGGCGACGCGGTGGTCGCGGCTTCCCGGCACGAGCTCGAGCAGCGGGTCGATCTCCCGGTGGCTGGGCTGGACGTAGGGGCAGCGGGGGTGAAACGAGCATCCGCTGGGCAGCTTGATGAGGCTCGGCGGGCGCCCCGGGATCGGCACGAGCTCGCTGCCGCGGACGGCGTCCAGGCGCGGGATCGAGCCCAGCAGTCCCCACGTGTACGGGTGCTCGGGGGCGGCGAAGATGCGCCGCGCCGGCGCGCGCTCGACGATCCGCCCGGCGTACATCACGGCGATCTCGTCGGCCATCTCGGCGACGATGCCGAGGTCGTGCGTGATGATGATGACCGCCATCCCGAGCTCGTCCTTCAGGCGCGAGATGAGCTCGAGGATCTGGGCCTGCACCGTCACGTCGAGCGCCGTCGTCGGCTCGTCGGCGATGAGCAGCTTGGGCTCGTTGGCGAGCGCCATCGCGATCATCGCGCGCTGGCGCATGCCGCCCGAGAACTCGTGCGGGTAGGCGCTCACGCGGCGCTTGGGCTCGGGGATGCCGACCAGCCCGAGCAGCTCCAGCGTGCGGTCCAGCGCCTCGCCGCGAGGCACGTCGCGGTGCGCCTGGATCGCCTCGATGATCTGGTCGCCGACGCGGTAGAAGGGGTGCAGCGACGACAGCGGGTCCTGGAAGATCATCGCGATGTCGTTGCCGCGGATCGCGCGGATCTGCTCGGCGTCGAGCGTCAGCATGTCGCGCCCGTCGAACATCACCGACCCGGAGATGCGCGCGTTCTGCGCCCGTGACAAGCCCATGATCGTCAGGCTCGACACGCTCTTGCCCGAGCCCGACTCGCCGACGATGCCGAGCACGCGGCCGCGCTCGAGCTCGAACGAGATCCCGTCCACGGCCCTGACGATGCCGTCCTCCGTCGCGAAGTGGACGTGCAGGTCCTGCACCGCCAGCAGGGGCGTGCTCACGAGTAGCGGACCCTCGGATCCAGGAACGCGTAGGCGATGTCGACGACGATGTTCGCGACGATGATGAAGAACGCCGCGAACAGCACCGTGCCCTGGATGACCGGCAGGTCGGCGCGCTGGATCGCGTCGAAGGCGAGGCGCCCGATGCCGGGGATGTTGAAGACCGACTCCGTCAGGATCGCGCCGCCGAGCAGGATGCCGATGTCGAGTCCGAGCACCGTGACGACCGGCGTGATCGCCGAGCGCACCCCGTGGTGCAGGATCACCCGCCGCTCGCGCAGGCCCTTCGCGCGCGCCGTGCGGATGTAGTCCTCGGACATGACCTCGATGAGGTTCGAGCGCAGCAGCCGCGCATAGAAGGCCGCGAACGCGGCCGCCAGCACGAACCACGGCAGCAGCAGCGAATCGGCCCACGCCAGCGGGTTCTGCGTCAGCGGCGTGTAGCTGTTGGCCCCGGCGAAGATCGGCACGATGCCGATGTCGCGCGAGAAGAGGTACAGGGCGACGAGCCCGAGCCAGTAGACCGGCGCCGAGATCGCCAGCAGCGCGCCGCCCATCGTCATCCGGTCAAGCAGCGAGCGGCGCTTGATCGCCGAGATGACGCCGATCGGCAGCCCGATCGACAGCCAGACGACGGCCGCTCCGGCGACCAGCGAGATCGTCGCCGGCAGCCGCGAGAAGATCTGCTCGCGGACGTCGGCGCTGTTCTGGTAGCTGTAGCCGAAGTCGAAGTGCAGGACGATCGCCTTCATGTACTCGAAGTACTGCACGTAGATCGGCCGGTCGAGATGCAGCGAGTGGCGGATCTGGGCGATCAGCTCGGGCGTCCCCTGGCGGCCCGCCCGCAGCACCGCCGGATCGGCCGACGGCAGCGCGTAGAAGATGAGGAACGCCACCGCGCTGACGAGCGCGAGCAGCACGACCATCCAGAGCAGGCGACCGATGATGTAGCGGACCATGGGGGCGGGCGGGCGGGAGCCCCGCGCGGTGGCGGGGCTCCCGGTCCTCGGTGCTGTGAGCTGCTACTTCCGAGACATGTAGGAGAGGTCCCAGGCCGCGTTCCACTCCGCGATGACGCCGTGGACGTCCTTGGAGCGGATGTTCGGCTGCTTGTCCCAGAACCACGGCACCGCGGCGACCTGCTCGACGAGCTCGCGGTCGACGGCGCCCCAGGCCTTGGCGCGCGGCGCGTCCTCGGGGATCTGCGCCGCCTTGTCCATGTCGGCGTTGATCTTCTTGTCGTCGAACAGCGACGCGTTGGAGTTGTTCACCGGCACGATCGACTCGCCGTTGAAGTTCGCGTTCAGCATCGCGTACGGATCCGCGAAGTCCGGCAGCCAGCCGTAGTTCGCGCACACGTCGATCTTCTTGAGCTGCGACACGACGTTGCAGAACTTCGAGTAGAACGCGCTGTGCTCGACCGACGTCACGTTGACCTTGAAACCGAGCGACTCCAGCGCGCGCCGCACGACCGCCGAGGTCTCCTTCGCCGGCGAGGAGTTGTCGCCGAGCATGCGGATCGCCGGGCCGCTGTACTTGCCGCTGGAGAAGCCCGCCTTCTTCATGTAGGACTGCGCCAGCGCCATGTCGCCGCTGGGGTTGGCGAGGTAGTCGGCGCCTGTGCCCGCCGCGCCGCCGGCCTCCGCGAAGCCCGCCATCGTCGGCGGCAGGAAGTGCGTCGCGATGTCGCCGGTGAGCGAGCCGCCGCGCGTGAGCTGCATCGCCTTGCGGTCCAGCGCCGCCGCGACCGCCTTGCGGACGTTGAGGTCGCTGAAGGGCTTCTTCTGCGTGTTGAGGTTCACGAAGCGGTTGCCCAGCGCCGAGAAGGAGATCTGGTCCTTTGCCTTCGTCGCGAAGGACTTGATGCTCGAGGCCGACGGCGTGTCGCCGTTGGCGATGCCGGTGCCGTTGAGGATCTGGCGACCGGACACGTTGGGGTCGGTGCCGAGCGTCCACTCGATCTGGTCGAGGTACGCGGGACGGTCGTCCGTCGCCGGATCCCAGTTCGGGTTGCGCACGAGCACGAGGCTCTTGCCGGGCACCGAGCTCTTGATCATGTACGGGCCGCTGAAGGCCTGCTTGTCCGGATGGGCGTCGTACTCGTTGGGCTGCTTGGCGTCGAACTTCGCGGCGTAGGACTTCGGCACCGGCATCGTGATCGCCATGACGAGCGCCTTCGCGAGCGTGGCTCCGAAGGGCTTGGTCAGCTTGAACTCGATCGTGTACGGGTCGGGCGTCGTGATACCGGCGATGTCGCCGCCCTTGGCCTTGTCGGCGCCGACGATCGTCTTGAAGTACGTGGCCGACGTAGCCGTTGGCGACGCTCGGGTTGAAGCCGCGCTCGAGCGCGTACTTGACGTCGGCGGCCTTGACCTCCTGGCCGTTGACCGGCGAGGACGTGTTGTTCGTGCCGTACTTGATGCCGTGCTTGATCTTCACCGTCACGGTCTTCTCGTCGGGCGAGACCTGCGGGTCGCCGTCGGCGAGGTCAGGCACCGGGTGCTTGGGGTCCTCGGGCTTGTAGTAGTACAGCGAGCGCTGCGTCGCGAACTCGATCATGAAGTCCAGCTGGAAGTACGCGGCGCCGGGATCGAGGTGCTCGAAGCTCTCGGTCGAGAGCAGCTTCAGCGTTCCGCCCTTCTTCTGGCTCGCGACCGGCAGCGCGGCGTCGAAGCCTGCGCTCGTGACGCCGGCGGCCGGCGTCGAGCCGGAGTCGCCGTTGCTGTCGGATTTGCTGCTTCCGCAGGCGCCGAGCGTGACCGCCGCCGCGACGGCGCACGCGACGGCAAGCGGGCGCGACGGCGGGCGGCGTCGCGCGGTGAACGGGCTGCTTCGGGTCATGTGGACTCCTTCCGGGTGTCCTGCTGGACGGTGGGTGTGGGGGCTTGGTTCATCGACCGGTCTTCGGGTTCAACGCGTCCTGCAACCCGTCGCCGACGAGGTTGAAGGCCAGCACCGTGAGCACGAGGGCAAGGCCTGGGAACACCATGAACCACCAGGCTGTGTCGAAGATCTCGGTCGCGTCGGCGATCATCTGCCCCCAGCTCGCGGTCGGCGGCTGCACGCCGACGCCGAGGAACGACAGCGCGGCCTCGAAGAGGATGTTCTGCGGGAGCACGAGCGTCGTGTACACGATGATCGGGGCGACGAGGTTGGGCAGGATCTGGCGGAAGATGATGCGCCGGTCCGAGGCGCCGAGCGAGCGCGCGGCCTCGACGAACTCCTTCTCGCGCAGGGACAGCACCTGCCCGCGGATGATCCGCGCGATGTACGGGAACGTCGCGATCGCGATGACGACGACGACCACCGTCAGGCCGGGCTGGATGAGCCCGTTGATGCAGCCGTCGCCGAGCGAGCACGCGGAGGCCAGTCCGATCCCGAGCAGCAGGATCGGGAACGCGAGCAGGACGTCGAGCGCGCGTGACAGCAGCGTGTCGATCAAGCCGCCGTAGTACCCGGCGAGCATCCCGACGATGACGCCGGCGATGACGGCGCTGCCGGTCGAGAGGACCGCGACCTCCAGCGAGACGCGGGTGCCGTAGACGACGCGGCTGAACACGTCCTGGCCGAGCTTGTCGACGCCGAAGATGTGCTGCGCGCTCGGCCCGGTGGGGCTGCCGAAGGTCGGGTCCAGGGCCGCCGAGGACTGCACGTCCGGCGCGGGCGCGCCGACGAGCTTGACGATCAGCGGCGCGAATATGGCGACGAGCACGAGCAGGGCGATGAACGCCAGCCCGGCGAGCGCGACCCGGTCGGTGCGCAGGCGGCGCCAGAACAGCTCCAGCGTCGACCGCGCCGCGATCGCCTCGTGCGGGAGCGCGGGGAGCGCCGCGTCGAGCGCCGCATCGTCACCGGGTCCCAGCTCAGCCGTGCGCACGCGGACTCCGCGTCATGCGGCGATCGTCATCGAGCGCTGAATGGAGACAACTATGAACGACGGACGCGCCTTCCCATCCTCTTCCTTGTGCGATACCGCTCGAACCTCTAGCAGATCTCCGACGATTGTTGCGTAGGTACGCGGCGGGCGCAGCGCGGTTCGTCAGCCGCCACCGAGCGCCCCGACGAACGCCTCGCCGTTCGGCGAGCCGACGCCCGTGAGGTTGTCCCAGCCCGGGCCGACGTGCAGCGACTGGGCCTCGTCGTCGAGCGAACGCAGGAGGGTCGTCGTGCCCTCGGTCGCGTCGACGCTGTTGGTGTAGTTGACGCGCACGACCGCGGACACCGGCGCGGGATCCCTGACGTCACGCAGGGCGGGACCGCCGATGAGCTTGTAGAGCGCCGGGTTGACGAATCCGTGGGGGTGGCCGGCGGCCTGATCCGCAAGCGCCTGGACACCGGCGTAGAGCGGGGACGAGAGGCTCGTCCCGCCGATCCGGTACTCCGCGTAGCGCGCCGTGCCGTCGAGGAACGTCTGCGTCTCTCCGATCAGCATGCCGGTCTGCGGATCGCCGTCCATCGCGATGTCGGGTGTCGCGCGACGGCCGTTGGCGATCGCGGGCGGCACGGCCGCCTGCTGATAGTCGGGCTGGTCGTACACCGCGCTCGTGCCGCCACCGCCGCCGTAGAGGAACGTGCCCGGGAACGGCGGCTCCCAGGCGTCGCCGGCGGCGTTCAGGGTGCTCGTGCCGGTCGCCCAGCCGGTCTCGAAGCCATAGCGGTTGTCGCTGTCGACGCCGAGGCTCGTCCCGCCGACCGCGGTCACGAGCGGGTCCGAGGACGGGAAGTCGACCAGCGGCGGGCCGACCGGGGTGGCGGTGCCGTCGGTGGTGAGGCTGTCGTCGCCGGCATCGCCGGAGGAGTAGAAGACGCCGATGCCCTCCAGGCCGGCCCTGATGAACGTCTGGTGGTATGCGTTCTGCAGGTCGGGCGCGACGTCCTCGCCGATGCTCCCCCAGGAGTTCGTGATGATGTCCGCGCTGCGGCGCTCGATGATCCGGTTCAGCGCGTCGAGGAGATCGGCGTCGTCGCACGAGCGACTGGCGACGTAGAGGACGTTCGCGGCCGGCGCCATCGCGTGCACGGCCTCGACGTCGAGCGTCTCCTCGCCGTACCAGCCGCGCTCGTCGCACAGGTCGCCGTTGACGGTGTCGTCGTAGCCGTAGCGGTACGGGCGCCTGGGCCTGTCCTGGCGGAACTGCCCGCGCGCGAACGGCTGCTGACCGTGGCGTGACGCGTAGGTGTTGGCGTCCTGCAGGATCGTCGGCGATGCATAGGCGTCGGTGATCGCGACGGTGATGCCGCGGCCGTCGACCCCGTTCGCCAGGAGCCCGTCGATCCCGTAGGCGCCCTGGTACTGCGCGGGCGTGTAGCCGCACGGCGCGTACGGCTGCGCGGCACCGTTCACGGGAGGCAGGGTCGTGGCGAGCTTCTCGCCGAAGGACGTCGAGCACGGAGGCGCGTTCACGTACGCATCGGGCGGCGGCGCCGCCTGCACGTGGCCGGGCGCGGTGCGGACCGGCGCGTCGGGCGCCTGCTGACGGGCGTTGTCGTCCGCGCCTCCCACCGTCTGCGGATGCGTGAGCACGCCGGCCTGGTCGAGTCCGGTCACCGCGACGATCTTGTCGCTCAGCGCGGCGGGCACCTTGAGCTCGCTCGCCGGCGCGTCGAGCACCTTGCCGCGATAGCCGTAGCGGCGGACCTCGACGCCGAATGCCGCCTCGGCCTGCGCGAGCGTCCCGGTCGCCTCGACGTGGGCGTTGTTGCTCGGGACGTCGACGATCCGCAGGCCGGCACCGGTGAGGAAGTCCTTGACCGCCGCCACGTCGGCGTCGCTGGCCGCGAAGCGCTGCTTGACCTCGGCGGGCGTCAGGAACTTCCCGTAGCCGGGGCTGCCCGGCGTCGCGAGCTGCTGCACGAGCGCCTCCGCCCCGGCGGCGTCGCGCAGGGGCAGGTGGACGGTCAGCGTGACCGTCCGCGATCCGGCCTCGCTGCCGCGGTCGCGGCTGGGCTGAGCCCAGGCTGGAACGCTTCCCCGCATCGTCGTTGCGTGCGGGCCGGGCCGCGAGCGCGGCCGACGCGGCGGAGGCGAGCGCGGTGGTGGCGACGGCCAGCAGGCTGGCGGTGCGGGAAAGGGATCGCATAGAGCGGTATTTGACCACACCGCACGGCCTGGGTGACGGTTCGGGGTGCAGGAGCGCGGGCACTGCTATGGTGATTGCATGTCCCATGTGAGCCTCGATCAGCTGTGCTCGGCGTTCGTGCACGCCGCGACCGACGGGCGGCGGGCCCGTGCCGAGGCGCTGCTCGCCGCGCACCCCGAGATCGAGCACGACCCGTGGGCGCGCCTCGTCCTCGGCCGCGCGTGGGACGGCGACGCCGATACGCCCGGCGGGCCACGCGGGTGGGCGCCGCTGCTGTACGTCTGCCACTCGGCTTTGCCTCCGCCGCGCTGGCGGCGCACCTGCTCGAGCGCGGCGCCGATCCGAACGCGTCCTTCGAGAACCGCTACGGCCGGATGTCGGCGCTCTACGGCGCGAGCGGGGTCGTGCACGACGCCGCGCTGACGCGCCTGCTGCTGGAGGCAGGCGCGGATCCCGACGACGGCGAATCGCTCTATCACGCGACGGAGGCCTCCGACCCGGCGTGCCTGGCGCTGCTGCTCGCCCACGGCGCGCAGACGCGGGCGACGAATGCCCTCGCACACGCGCTCGACGACGACCGATTCGAGCACGTGCGGCAGCTGCTCGAGGCCGGCGCCGATCCGAACGAGGGCGCGCTGCTCGCGCACGCCGTCCGTCGCGGGCGCGGGCCGCGGTTCCTGACGCTGCTCGCCGAGCACGGCGCCGACCTCGAGCGCCCCGGCGGTGAGACATGGCGCGGCGAGGTGCCGCTGCGCACGGCCTACCAGCACGCCGTGCTGCGCGGCAGGGACGACCAGGCGGAGGCGCTCGCCGGGCTCGGCGCCGTCACGACTCGCGACCGAGGATCGCCGTGGCGGCGATCGCGCGCGGTGCGGCCGGCCCGGCGCTCGCCGAGCCGCTGACCCGACGCCCAGGAGGTCCGATCCTCGCCGCCTGCGCGGCCGGCTGATCGCATCGACGTCGCCGGCCGGGTCGCGGCGTGGTCGGCGGCTCGCCGGAGGGCCCGCCGCTGCTTCACGCCGCTGGGTCGGCGAGCCGGCCTCGTCTGCGCGTCGCTCGCGCGCGGCGCGGACCCTCGCACCCGGCCGAGGCCTCTCGACGCCGCTGGGGTGGGCGCGCTCGGCTCGGCCCATCAGAGTCCGGGGCGCGACTACGTGCGGTCGCCGAGGCGCTCGTGGCCGCCGGCAACGCCATCGAGCCGGCGTTCCTCGACGTGGCGGACGGACCGCTGGCGCGTGGCTCGAGCCGCGACTTGCCTCGGTGCGCGCGCCGGCGCTACCGCTCGGACCGCGCCCACGCTGATGCCCGAGACGACCAGTCGCCCCGCCGCGGCCGTGACCTGACCGGCGCGTGGCCGCGTGCTCGACTCGCCTGCTCTGACGCTCGACTAGGACACCACGTCCACCGCTTCTCGCCACGGAAGCTACGAGCTGCCCGCGAGCAGCACGAGCGATGCGAGCGCGAGCGTCGCGGCCGCCAGGGCGGTCATGATCGGCGTCGCCGCATCGCCGACGCGGCGGTGGGCGGTCACCGCGCCGAGGCCGACGAGCACGAGGCCCGCGGCGGCGAGGACGCCGATCGGCGGCCAGACGGCGAGCCCGAGCAGGACGCCCGCCGCACCCGCGAGCTCGAGCAGGCCGATCGTGCGCCAGGCGTCGGGAGCGATGCCGAGGTGGTCGCGGACCTCCAGCGACGGGCGCATGCCGGCGAGCTTGATCGTCGCCGTGAAGGTGAACAGCACGACGGTGAGGCCGGTGACGATCGCGGTCAGCACAGCGCGCGACAGTACCGGCGCGCGGGGACGGCCAGGCGGCGCCGCGCGTTGCGCCGCCGCAGCCGCGTATGCGACGCTCGCGCGGTGCCGTTTGACTTCCCCGCCTACCGCGCGGCGTTCGAGGCCAAGGACGTCCCGCGCTGGCTGGCGTTCTACGCCGACGACGCCGAGTGGATCGAGTACAACAGCCAGGACGATCCGCCGCGCGCGCCGAACGTCATGCGCGGGCGCGACGAGATCCGCGCGTTCCTGGAGCACATCGCGGCGCTGCCGATCGGCATCGAGCTCGCAGACGAGGTCCTCGGCGCCGAGCGGATCGCGTTCTCGTGCACGGTCGACCTCGGCAACGGGCGGCGGATCATCGAGCACGTCATCGCCGACGTGCGCGACGGGCTGATCGTCCGCCACGTCGACGTCGAGGCGTGGGACCCCGCCTGAGCTGAGCCGGCGGTCAGCCGCAGAGCGCGCTGACCTTGACCCAGCCCTTCGTGCCGATGTCGCTGACCACGCGCGCCCAGGTGCCCGAGTCCGAGCGGCGCAGGATCGAGACCGGCTCACCCTTGAAGACCGTGCCGACGAACAGCCCGCCCGGGCGAGCGGTAGACGTACGCCGACGCGTCGCAGACGCGGCCCGCCTGCTCGCCGGGCTTCGTCTCGCGCGGGTTGTCGACGAGCGACCCGCGGGCGCCCGGGCGGCGGCAGAGCGCGCCGACGGTGACGTCGTACTCGCGCGGCAGGATCGCCGCGGCCGAAGTCGATCCGCGCGCGCGTCGAGTAGCCGATGATCGTGCCCTTCGACAGGCCGTAGCTCATCGGGAAGCGCTGCTCGGGGCTCTGCAGCCCGGCGACCTTCATCCCGTCCGGACAGGCGACCGTGACGCTGCGCCCCTCGCCGCGGGGCGCGCCCGCGGGGATGCGGACGCGCGCGGTCACGAGCGCGGTGCCCGGGCGGGAGCGCCTGGCCGGTGCTGACCGCGCGGCCGGTGAGCGGCTTGACGCCCTTGAGCACGAACGGCGCCGGGTCGCCGGACCGAGACCACGTCCGTGCCGAGCACGAGCACGCCGCCCGTCGCGGCGATCGCGACCGCGGCGGCCGCCGCCGCGGCGGTCTTGCTCCCGCCGCCGCCGACGAGCTTCGCCAGGCCCGCGAGCAGCGGCAGGCCGGCGACCGGATTGAGCGCCTGCAGCCGCGTGCCGAGCCTGCCCAGGTCGCGGCGGTAGGCCCGGCAGGCGTCGCAGCCCGCGGTGTGGCGCAGCGCGTGCTCGCTCGGGCGCACGCCGCGCTCGTGCGCGTCGAGCAGCTGCGCCGCGCACGTCGGCGCAGTCGGCGTCGCGCGCCGCGCGCGTCTTGAGCAGGTTCTCGCGCGCCCGCGTCGCGAGCATCTGCGCCGCCGGCACGCTGACGCCGAGCTGCTCGGCGACCTGCTCGGCGCTCTGGCCGTCGAGCTCGCGCGCGAGCAGCGCCGTGCGCTGGCGGACGGGCAGGTCGGCGAGGTCGCCGACGAGCCGGCGGAGGGTCTCGCGGCGTCTCAGCACGGCCTCTGGATCTCCTCGCTCGTCGCGCAGCTCCGCGGCCTCGTCGCCGAGCGCCTCGTCGCCCCAGCGCGCGCGGCGCACCTCGTCGATCGCGCGGTTGCGGGTGAGCCGGTACAGCCACGGCCGCAGCTCGTCGGGACCACTGCCGTCGCGCAGCGCGGCGTGGGCGCGGATGAGGACGTCCTGGACGACGTCCTCGGCGTCGTATTGAGAGCGGCTCCCCAGCGTGCGGGCATAGCGGATGAGCGGCTTGCGGTAGCGCTCGTCGAGCGCGGCGAACGCGGCGCCGTCACCCGTCGCGACGCGGCGGGCGAGCTCGGCGTCGTCCGGACGGGAGCGCAGGAGCGAGGGCATACGAGCATTCGACGCTAGCGCTGCGCCGGAGCGACATCCGGCGCGGCGCAGGCGCGCGCCTGCTAGCGAACGAGACCGTAGATCCGGCCGTCGACGCGGCCCTGGGCGTTCGGGTTGGCGAACGCGCGCACGCGCACCTTCGTGCGGCCGACGTAGCTGCCCTTGTCGACGACGGCGAAGCCGACGTCGGCGCCCTCCTGGGTGGCGAGCCCGCGCAGGCGCTTGCCCGCCGGGGCCTTGATCGTCAGCCTGACGGTCTGCTTGCCCTCCAGCGCGACCTCGCGGTACACGAGGCGCGCGCCGCCGCGCAGGCGGTCGCCCTTGTGCACCCCGGTGCCGGGAATCGTCAGGGGAGCGGTCTTGGCCGGCGAGGTGTGCTGCTCGGACACGACCGGCGCCTCGGCGGCGGCGGCGACGCCGGTGGCGGCGATCAGCGCGGCGGCGGTGGCGGCGGTGAGGTTGCGGGTGATGGTCATCGGATGGCTCCTGCGGGGATCGGGGTGGGTCCTGTGCCCCGACCACGGATGAGCCGCCGCGATCCAACGGACCTTCTCGCGAGCTGGCGCGTTGGCGCTCGCCGGCCGCCCGCGTGGCCGCTACGCCGTGCGCCGCAGCGGCTCGCCGAGCCGCGTCTGCGCCACCGCGATCGCCTCGGGGTTGGAGTCGACGAGCACGAAGCGGCGGCCGAGCGTGCGGCAAACGGCGCCGAGCGTGCCCGAGCCCGCGAACGGATCCAGGCACCAGCCGCCGGGGCGCGACGATGCCGCCACCATCCGCCGCACGATGCCCTCGGGCTTCTGCGTCGGGTAGCCGGTCTTCTCGTGCGAGTTCGTCGGCACGATCGTGTGCCACCAGCAGTCGCTCGGGCGCTTGCCGCGCGCGGCCTTCTCGGGCCCGACGAGCCCCGGCGCCATGTACGGCTCGCGATCGACCTCGTCGTCGTCGAAGTGGTAGCGCGTCGCGGTCGCGGACGTAGACGAGGATCGTGTCGTGCTTCGCCGGCCAGCGCCGCTTGGGCCGCCCGCCGTAGTCGTAGATCCAGATCAGCTCGTTGAGGAAGCACTGCGGGCCGAAGAGCTCGTCGAGCACGAGCTTGCAGCGGTGCGCCTCGCGGTAGTCGAGGTGCAGGTAGAGCGTGCCGTGCGGGGCGAGCAGCTCGCGCACGCGCTCCAGCCGCGGCGCGAGGAAGCCGGCGTAGTCGTCGAACGCGTCGGCGTAGCCGAGCGCGCCGCGGCGGCGCTCGACGCCCGTGTTGAACGGCGGGTCGAGGTAGGCCATGTCGAAGGCGCCCTCGGGCAGCGCGGCCATCGCCGCGAGGTTGTCGCCCGCGATCAGCAGGTCGTCGTCGAGGACGGCTTCGGTGCCGGCGGTGAGCGTGCGCATCGCAGCGCAGGCTACGGGCGGCGGCGGCGCCATCACGGTGCCGACTTTGCGAGCCTAGGCGCGGTGTCGCCCCTTCTCCGCCGCGCGCTCGCGCTCGTCGCCGTCGCCGCGCTCACGGTCGTCGCCGTCATCGTCCTCTTCCCGGGCGAGACGAGCGTGCGGCGGCTCGTGCCCGGAACCGGAGCGGACAACGACCCGCTCGCCTACACGCCCCAGCGCGAGGATGCGTTCGCCGCGGCGGCCGCGCGCGGGCAGGCGCACGTCATCTACGCCAAGTCGCCCGGCGGCGCGCACGCGAGCGCCTCGCGCACGGCGCGCTACCGGCCGCTCGTCGAGGCCGCCGCCGAGGCGGCGGACATCGACCCCGACACGCTCGAGGCGATCGTCCTGCTGGAGAGCGCCGGGCGGCCCGACGTCACCACCGACCCGCAGCTCGAGGGCGCCGTCGGCCTGACGCAGATCCTCGCGGAGACCGGGCGCAACCTGCTGGGGATGAAGGTCGATCCGGCCGCGGCGCGGCGGATCGGGCGCTCGCTGCGGCGCGCGGCGCGGGCGGGCGACGGTGCGCTGGTCGCGCGCCTGCGCGCGCGCAGGCGGCAGGTCGACGAGCGCTTCGACCCGCCGAAGGCGCTGGCCGCGGCGGCGCGCTACCTGACGATCGCGCGCAAGGCACTCGGTCGCGACGACCTCGCCGTCGTGAGCTACCACATGGGGATCGGCAACCTGCAGGGCGCGCTGCGCGCCTACGGCGACGAGCACGCCTCCTACGCGCGCCTGTACTTCGACTCCACGCCGCTGGACCACGGCGAGGCCTACCGCAAGCTCGCCGCGCTCGGCGACGACTCGGCGACGTACCTCTGGCGCGTCGAGGCGGCGCGGGCGATCATGCGCCTGTACCGCACCGACCCGGCGCAGCTGGATCGCATCGCCGCGCTGCAGACCGCGAAGAACTCCGCCGAGGAGGTCCTGCATCCGCAGGCCGAGACCGAGTCCTTCGCGACGCCGTCAGACCTGCGCGCGGCCTACGACGACCAGCGGATCGTCGCGCTGCGCCCGGCGACGCTCGCGCAGTACGGACTCGCGATCGACCCGGGGATGGGTGAGCTCGCCCCGCACCTGGGCGGCAGCGACGCGACGTACCGCGGGCTGCGGCCGACGGCGCTCGCGCTGCTGGCCTACATCGGCGCGGGGGTCAAGGCGATCGCGGCCGGCCCGCCGCTCGTCGTGACGAGCAGCGTGCGCGACGCGCGCTACCAGCGCCTGCTTCGCGCCGACAACAGCGAGGCGACACCGAACTACTCGCTGCACACGACGGGCTGGGCCTTCGACATCCTGCGCCGGTACCGCTCGCGCGCGCAAGCGCTGGCGTTCGAGTTCATGCTCGAGCGCCTGCAGTCCTATGACCTCATCGCCTGGGTACGCGAGCCGGCCGCGATCCACGTCACCGTGTCCGCGGATGCGCGGCGGCTCGCCGCCGTGCTCACACCGTGATGCCGAGCAGCTCGCGCACGTGGCCGGCGACGTTCTCGGGCGTGATGCCGAGCTTCTCGAGCACGAGCTCGCCCGGCGCCGACGCGCCGAAGCGGTCGATCGACACGATCGAGTCGGCGTAGCGCTCCCAGCCCATCCGCACGCCCGCCTCGACGGAGACCGTCGGCAGGTCGACCGGCAGGACGGACTCCCGGTACTCCTCGTCCTGCTGCTCGAAGAGCTCCCACGACGGCATCGAGACGACGCGCACCGGCACGTCGAGCTGGTCGCGGGCGGCGAGCGCGACCCAGAGCTCGCTGCCGGTGGCGACGATCGTCGCCTGCGGGTCGTCGACGTCGGCGAGCACGTAGGCGCCCTTCGCCACGCCGGACGCGGGCGCGTACTCGGAGCGGTCGAGGACGGGCAGGTCCTGGCGCGAGAGGATCAGCGCGGCGGGGCCCTCGAGGTCCTCGAGCATCACGCGCCAGCTCTCGGCGGTCTCGTGGGCGTCGCCCGGGCGCAGCACGACGAGGCCGGGGATCGCGCGCAGCGCCGCGAAGTGCTCGACGGGCTGGTGCGTCGGGCCGTCCTCGCCCAGGCCGACGGAGTCGTGCGTGAAGACCCACGCCGACGGCAGGCCGGTCAGCGCCGACAGCCGGATCGCGCCGCGCATGTAGTCGGCGAACTGCAGGAACGTCGAGCCGTACGGCCGCACGATGCCGCCGTGCGCGGCCATCCCGTTGACCGCCGCGCCCATGCCGTGCTCGCGCACGCCGAAGAACACGTTGCGGCCGGACTTCTCGGCGGTGAAGCGCTCGGACTTCGGGAACTCGGTCTTCGTGGACTCCGACAGGTCGGCGGCGCCGCCGACCATCGTCGGCACGTAGTCCTCGAACGCCGCCATGACCTTCTGGCCGGCGCTGCGCGTCGCGAGCTTGTCCTTGTCCCATTCCGTCGGCAGCGCGGCGGCGAGGCCCGGCAGCGGCTTGCCGCGCCAGGCGAGGTCCCACTCCTCCGCGAGGTCGGGATGCTGCTCGCGCCAGGCGGCGAAGCGCTCGTGCCATTCGCCGTGGGCCTTGGCGCCCGCGTCCTTCATCGAGCAGGCGGCGTAGGCCTCGTCGGGGACGAGGAAGTGCTCGTCGGGGTCCCAGCCCATGACCTCCTTCGTCGCGCGCACCTCGTCCTCGCCCAGCGCGGCGCCGTGGACCTTGCTCGTGCCGGCCTTGTTCGGCGACGGGTAGCCGATGATCGACTTCACGCGGATGAGCGTCGGGCGGTCCTCGACCTTCTGGCCCGCGCGGATCGCCGCCTCCAGCGCGACGATGTCGTTGGCGTCGTGGACGTCGAGCACGTGCCAGCCGTAGGCCTCGAAGCGCTTGTCGACGTCCTCGCGGTCGAAGCTCAGCGACGTCGGGCCGTCGAGCGAGATGTCGTTGTCGTCGTAGAGGTAGACGATCCGGCCGAGGCCGAGCTGGCCGGCGAGCGAGGCCGCCTCGGAGGCGATGCCCTCCATGAGGTCGCCGTCGGAGACGATCGCGTAGACGTGGTGGTTCTGGACCTCGGCGCCGTAGTGGTCGCGCAGGAAGCGCTCGGCGATCGCCATGCCGACGCCGTTGGCGAAGCCCTGGCCGAGCGGGCCGGTCGTGACCTCGACGCCGGGCGTGACGTGGACGCGGTCGCGCTCAGGGTGGCCCGGCGTCAGCGAGCCCCACTGGCGAAACTGCTTGATCTCGTCGAGCGACAGGTCGTAGCCGGTGAGGTGCAGGATCGAGTACAGCAGCATCGATCCGTGGCCGGCGCTGAGGACGAACCGGTCGCGATCCGGCCACGCCGGCTCGGCCGGATCGTGGCGCATGATGTTGCGATAGAGCACGAAGGCGGCGGGCGCCATCGCCATCGGGAGACCCGGATGGCCGGAGTTCGCCTTCTGGATGGCGTCCATCGACAGCGCGCGGATCGTGTCGATGCAGAGCTGGTCGGTCTCGGAAGTCATGCCCTGAAGTATCAACATCAGCCGTCCGCGCCGCACCCTCGTCCGGACTACGATCGTCTTGAAGTATCAACATCCGCTGCCCGCGCTGCAGCGTGGAGAAATCGTCCGCCAGCGGACCGATCGCGAATACTTCGGCGCCACCACCCTCAGCGGCAGCGCGCCGACCCTTCCGGGGCCGATACTGGGCTCTCCGCGCGGAGACGGATATCGCGGGCGTGAGGAGTCCCACGCCGCTGGGAGCGAGGGTGACGTTCAACGATCTCGATCGCGTGGCCGAGCGCGATCAGCAGACGAGCACGCTCGCACCGAGGGCGGCGAATAGATGCTCGCGCCGCTCAGACCACCAGGAAAGCCAGCGAGCCGTATGGACGGCGATGTGGTCGGCCGAGTCGTCGGCGCAGCGGTAGTGGCGATCGAAGACCCACAGATCGTTGAGCTTCTCCCACCAGAAGCGCGCGAGCATCGCCTCCAGCTCGCCGCGGTGAAGCGGGTGGCGTTCGCTGTACGCCTCGACGAAAGCGCGAGCGCGAGGCATATCCAGCGAGCCATCGTCCGAGTCCGTGAACCAGAACGCGGTCGCCCGCACGAGTTCGAGGCTACGCGGCCCGACTCCCACGCGCTCCCAATCCAACACACACGCGATCTCCCGATCGCGGTAGAGCACGTTGTTGGGGATGAAATCGCCGTGCAGATACCCCACCGGCAGCATGGCCAATGCGTCGGGGCGCTGCGGCGCAGCATGGCGTAGGACCGTCGCAAGGTCGCGCAGGTAGCGATATGCAAACGCGTCAAAGCCGTCGTGCTCACCGCGCTGCTCGAGCAAGCACAACAGGCTCTCCGCCTTCTCGCACGTGCTCTCGGGGCGCGCGGGCGGGTGATAGAACGTCTGTTGGACCCTGGGCAGCATGGCGGCCAACGCGCCATGAAGGTCGGCCAGCTTCGCCCCGAGCTCGGCGCTTTCCGCCTCTGTCAGCTGCAGTCCAGTTCGGTGCTCGCCATCCATCCACGGAAACAGCACGAGCGGACGCCGACGGCTCGAAAGAAAGGCCTGGCCCGGCGCCGGATGCAGCGGGCAGACGACCGGTACCCCACGGCCGCTAGGCCGCGTACGACCTCATGCTCACGTCGGACCTTGCCGGCGCGAGCGCGCCGATGGTGCTTGAGCATGTAGGTGCCCGCAGACGACGTGAGCCGGTAGTTGTCGTTGAGATAGCCGGTACTCAGGCGCTCGACGGACTCGATTGGACCCAGGTTGCAGACTCGAGCGAGTCGGGTCAGGGCGTGCGATGTCGTAGTCACGATCGGTGCAGGCATTGATGAACGGATCCGCGAGAAGATTCTCACCATGCTCCGGTGGATCTCCGAGCGGGCCTGCAGACCATATGCACCCCCGACGACGGATCCGGCGCTACTGGTGGAACGCCGCCGCTCGCTCCGAGAGATTCTTTTTCGGACGACGGAGCAGTGTCTGTAGACGGCCCGTGCCTACAGTTCGCGGTTGATGCGGTCGACGAGTCCGGCAGCCAGGAACGCGCCTGCGATGGCGGGGTCGTCTTCGATGAGTACGGAGAGGATTCCGCGTACGGGCAAGGTCGTGAGCAGTTCGCGCGGATCGTCGTCGTCGTAGATGACCTCCAGCGGGCGAGGGCCGTTCACGGTGTCGCGTAGGGCGAGTCGCGGCGTGGTGGTGTGCGATGTGTCAGCGACGACGATGATCGCGTCGGACTGCGCGCGTAGCTGCTCGCGGACATCGGTTCTGTCGTCATCAGGTCGCCGACGGCGACGGTTGGATCGTCGTCGCCGGTCTCGGTACGGGTCCAGGTGACGAACGGCGGTGTTCGCGGATCGTCGTCAGCCAGGCTTCGGCGACGGCTGCTGCCTCATGCTCGAGCACGCCGCCCTCGACGTCGACGCCCGCATCGCGCAGTGCCTGCGCGCCACCTTCGGCGGCCGGGCTGGGATCGGCGACCGCGTAGACCACGCGCGCGATGCCGGCCTCGATCAGCGCCAGTCGGCATGGCGGGGTGCGGCCGTAGTGATTGCAGGGCTCGAGCGTGACAACGGCGGTAGCGCCACGGGTCCGCTCACCGGCGGCACGCAGGGCGTTGACCTCGGCGTGCGGCTCACCCGGCCGCTCGTGCCAACCCTCACCGACGATTCGCTCGTCGCCGTCGAGCACGACACAGCCGACGACCGGGTTCGGGCTCGCGGTCCCGAGGCCGCGACGGGCAAGCTCGATCGCCCGCCGCATCGCTTGGATCTCGCGGTCGCTGGCCATCAACCGTGACCGACCGAAGCCACTGCGTAGGCGTCGCGAAAGTCCCGGGCGGCCTGGAGTGCCCCATGAGTCGACAGCTCGCGGTCCAGCGTGCCCAGTTCGGACATGATGCGGGCCGATTTCGTCGAACACGCGATCTCCAAAGCTGCGATGCCGTCGTGAGCGGCCCTATCGGGCTCGCCGTCTGCCGCGCAGGCACGCGCGAGACGGGCTCGGTGCAAGCCGGCGTCGCGATGCAGCGCGGCCGGCCGGACGCGAGCGCTCCGCTCAACGTCGCGGCAGCCTCGTCGTGCCGATCGAGCCAGGTCCAGCATTGGGCCTCGTGCACGGTGACGTAGGCATGGGTCATGTAGTGCGTACCGAGCGAGTCGAAGGGCTCCTGGACGGTCTTATCTCGGCGGTCATCCAAAAGCCGGTGGGCCTCGTCGAGCTTGCTCTGACACGCTGCCGCGTTGGCGGTCAGAGCGTGCCCCTCCGCCTCGCGCACCGCGCCCAGCGCGCGAACCGCGGCGGTCAACATCCGGGGACGCTGCGCCGCTTGTGCGAGGGCCATCGTTCGCTGCGCATGGCCGCGTTCTGATGCACGCTGGCTCTGACGCATCAGGATGTACGACGTCATCAGGCGGTCGCCGCTCTCCTGGCTCATCGTGATCGCGCGATCGAGCCAGTAATCCCCAGCCTGAGCATCGCCCCCGTCGTCACTCAGCCAGCCGGCGAACTCGGCCCAGCGCGCCTCGACTCGCAGCAACTCGGTCCGCAGCGTCCCGCGGGCGACCTGCCGCTCCCGGCTCGTCGTGGCGAGTTCTCGTCGCACGGCGGCGACGACGGCACGAGGCCCGAAGATGTTGTCCTGGTCGGCAAGCACGCCCAGCATCTGCAGCGAGCGCTCCACGCGCTCGGGGTCCACCTTCGATGCGACATCGGGCAGCGGCACTGCGGGGAGTGCCGCCAGTCCGAGCGCGGCCGCCCTACTCAGCAGCGCACGACGATCGAGCGGTTCCATTGGCGTATCTGTGGCGCAGGGGGTGAGTCCATCGAGGGTGCCGAGGCAGGCGGACGGCTGAGGGAGACCGAGTACACGAGCGTAGTAGTCGAGATCGCGCAGATCCCAGACCGGTTCCCTGCCGGACTCAATGCGGCTGAGCTTCTCCTGGCTGATGCTCAGCCAGCCCGCGACGAGCTCTTGCGACAACCAGCACCGGCGCTGCGCAGGATGAGGACGATCGCGCCAGTACGGGTGCAGCCGGAACGCCCGGATGACAGCGCCGAATCCGGGCGACAGCAGGGCGGCGATCATCTGCTCGTCGTGCCAGAAGTCCCGTGGCAGGTCCCCTGGCCCATCGCCTACGGACCGACATACGGCACACACCGCATTGCTGTTGGCTTGCGCCAACAGCGCACCGCAGCGTTGACATGCCCATTGCTCGCGCCCCATTGCGGTCGCGGCGGAGTCTAAACCGCAGCTCACTGCGATTGAACGATGGTCGACGAGTTATGCGAAATCCGCATAACTATGCGGACGCGCTCGTTGCAGTGCTTTCCGTTGCGCCCAAGACTTGCGCGATGGAGATCCCACAGGCTCATCCGCGCCCGACTCGCGCCAGTTTCATCGATGGCGGACACGGCGACGGCAATCCATCGACCGGTCGTCGCCACCGCTGGGCGCGCGCCTACCGCGATAGCGAACTCGTCTGCGCCCCCGTCAAGCTGACCGTAAGAGCAGACCCGCGGCTTGGCCTGACGCGAGGCGAACGCCGCCGTCTCACCGTACGATTCCTGGATCGCTTGGACCCAGGGCTGCGCACGGAGCTCGCCGAGCTTGTCGATCGCCGCGGCGCGGTCGCGCGGCGCGCCGCCGAGCGTATGCAACCGGTTGAGATCGTCATCTGCCGACCCCAGTCTGGGTTGCGAGCGGATTATCGGCTCCGTCCAGCCGCCGCAGCTGCGACACGGCCGACCTGCACGACATCGAGTTCGGCCTGCGCGAGACTGACCCGATGACCGACGAGGCGACCGACCGGCTCTCGCGGCGACCAGGTCGATGGCTCTGAGGTTCGCCGCGCACCGGCAGCTCGCGCGCTGGTCCAACAAGCCCCGACTAAGTCCGCACCAGCACGCGCAGCGCGACGGCGCTCAGGGCGCCGTCCGGATCCTCCAGGTCGACGCCTTCACCGCGTGGATGCGAACTGCTTGCCTCCGTGGACGAACAGCACGCCGATGCCTGACGGTTGGCGCAAGATCGAGCGCGGGCTGTTCGAGTCTCCCGACGGTCTGTGGCGCATTGCGAACCCGTGGAGCTGAAGACCGAGCTGCGCCACCGCTGGCTCGTCGCCCAGCGCCGCTCCAGCAGATCGGGCTGGTGCATGCACGACTGCGACCACGCCACGCTGCACGACGCCCGCGCGTACGTCGATGGCCTCATCGAAGTCGAGTCCTCGCAGGTGATGTACCGGCATGAGGATGTGCGGAGAGCCCGAGTCTCCGGACGGAAAGCGACGCGATGAGGACCTTCATCTTCAACGCCGACGACCTTGGTGCTCGGCGCGGACAGACGACGGCATTATCGAGGCCGCTCGTGCGGGTGTCGTGAACTCCGCCAGCCTGCTGGTCACCGCGGCCGGCGCCGTCCGTAGTCACGCCCTGGCAGTCGACGCCGGACTGGAGGTCGGCTGCATCTCAACCTGACGAGCGAGGCGTGGGTCAGCCCGAGCGATGAGATGCGGCGCGAGTTGGTCCGCAGGGTCAGAGGCTACGAAGACGCGTGCCAGCCGCTGCCGCAGGCGCTTGCTCAGAGAGTCCGTGACGAGGTGACCATGCAGTTCGAGCGCTTCGAGAGCATCGCCGGCGCCCTGCCAGCGCACGTGAACCATCACCGATTTCCGCGCGCCATCCCCGGTTACGGCGAGGTCTACGCCGAAGCGGCGGTCGAACCGGGAGTGCCCGGGCGGCGCGTGCCGGAACTCGCCGGGCGACTGCGCACGCCTGACCACACCGAGTGGCGCTTCTATCCGCGAGAGAGTCTCTCCGTCAGCGCGCTGCTGTCCATGCTCGAGCAGGCGCCGATGGGCGTGACGGAGATAGTGCTTCACCCAGGTCTTCACGACCCGTTGCTCGCGAGTTCCTATCGCGTGAAACGCCCATTGCAAGTGGCAGTGCTAACCGACCGTCGGCTTCGTGATCGAAGGTGGAGCGGTGCACTCACATTGCGCACGTTCTCTGAGCTGTAGGGGACGCCGTGTGACGGCGGCGGCCGCGTGCGTCGTCCTCGGCCGCGCCGTGCTGACATCGGCCGAGATGGCTCGCTCCGTGCGATGGCTCGCCGCAGCGCAGGATCCCGCCAGCGTCCCAGGCAATGCCCCCTACGGCACGCCGCCGAGCCTGGAGATCCTCATCCCGGCGCTGCGTGAGCAGCAGCGCATCATTCGCACGCTGCGATATCTCGTCGCGCAGTGCGACGACCACACGTCGATCACAGTCATCACGACCGAGCGCGAGCACGAGCACGGCCCAGTTAGCCCCTCGACGCAGGAGATCGTTGCCGACTTCATCGCGACGGAGGCCCCCGGCCGCGGCTTCGTGCGCATCGTGCACGTCAACCAGCCCGACGGTCGTCTCGCGCATCAGCTCAACCGTGCACTGGAGGAGATCCGTGACACCAACAGCTGGATCGCCGTCTACAACGCCGACTCACGTCCGCATCCGCACACGATCGCGGGCTTTCGTGCCGCTCTGGCCGCTCAGCCGGACACCGCCGTCTTCCAGCAGCCTGCGCTGTTCTTTGCCAACGATGACAACCTCCCACTGGGGCCGTGGCGCTGGCTGGTTCGCGCGACCGCGACGCTGCAGAGTCGCTGGACGCTCACACACGAGATACCACGCCTGTTGCGCCAGCGACAGGCCTCCCCGTCACGGCTGCTGCGGTGCAGCTACGCCCACGTCGTCGGCCACGGACTGTTCATTCGCGCCGACGTGCTGCGCTCCGTCGGCGGATTCCCGACCGGCACGCCGACGGAAGATCTGTTCCTCGGGTTCCTACTCCGATCGCTGGATGGCGCATCGAACCGCTGCCCCTGCTTGAGCTCGCCGACTCTCCCCGGAGCCTTGGCGCCGTGCTCGCACAGCGGCGCGGATGGTTCTTCGGCCCATTGTGCTTCCCTGCCTATCTGCGCTCCGTGTGGCGTCGCCGGGACTTGACGGCTGCGCAGCGCGCTGGCGCCATCCTCATGGCCTCGCAGGTGATGCTCTCTGCCCTTGCATGGCTGACGAGCGGGCCGTTACTCGCCGGCGCGGCCGTCACGCTGCTCGACCGCCGCCAAGGCCGCCCTGCTCGGATCACGGCCGCGCTGGGCCTGACGCTCTACGGGCCGGTGCAACATGCCGTAATGGTCGCTGTCCGCCCGCAGCTCGACGTTGCGAGCGGCGTCGCGCCACGGCGCGTGCAAGCGCGAACGGTCGCGCAAGCCGCCGCGGCGGCGCTGCCCGCGAGCGCCCTCCACGCGCTGCCGCCGTACGCGTCGCTGGCGTACCTCGCGCACGCGTGGCTGTGCGGGACGCCGATCCAGCTTGGTCGCACGGACGATGTATGACCCGACATTCCCGCTATGCGGCTGGCACCCTCGGCGCCGCGCTGCTCGCCCACGACAACGACTATCGCCTCGACGCGGATCTGCTGGCAAGCGGCCTGCGACCCGCGCCGCACTGCACGGTCGTCGTTTCGTACTACGAGGCATCACGAACAGTCCTCGCCTGTGTCGATCACCTCCTCCAGGCGGTCGCTGTTCTGAGTAGCGCCGCGCCCGCCGCAGCCGTGCAGATCGTCATCGTCGACGACGGATCGGTCGCCGCGCCTGCGGCCACAGCCTTGCAACGGCACCTGACTGCCGGACAGGTCGAGATCGTCACGTCGCCCCGAAACGGCGGGCGGGCAAGCGCTCGCAACAAGGGCTTGCAAGCCGCCGAGCACCCGGTGGTCCTGTTCGTGGACGCTGACGTGCTCGTGCACCCGCAGACCCTGGTCGACCATTTGCGAATCCACGGTGCGCTCGCCGCTCGTCGACCGATCACCACCAGCCTGTTCCGCTTCTGCGACGACGGCGGCTGGCCAGGGCTCGCGGCCAATCCGCGGCGCTTCGACGGAGAGCCAAACGACTTCCGGCTGGACTGCCGGTACCGTCCAAACTACATCGGCGGCGAGCGCGACCGGGCGTTCGTGGGACACCGCTTCCGGCCACTCGCGGACACGCACAACCTGCGCGCCTGGCCACGGACGGGCTTCCTCGGACCCTGGACGATCGCGAACATGGTCCTCGGTGGCCTGTTCGCCTGCGATCGTAACCTCGCCCGGTCGTGCGAAGGATTCGACGCGATCAACGGTGCCTACGGGTTTGTCGAGACGACCTTGGTCACAAAGCTCATCGCTACCGCCAGCTGTCCGGTCGTACCGCTCGCAGCGAGATTCTCACTTCACATCGACGACCGAACGGTGGCGATCCCCCGGGACCAGCGCGACGAGCTCTACCGCGCGGCGCACAGCCGCTTCTTTGACGCATACCTTCATCAACCGGCCGACTTAGGCCGTGAGCAAATCCCTGACCTGGTTGACGACCTCCGCCAGCGGTCGAGCTGCATCGACGAATAGCACCCTGCCAGGCGCCACGCGCTCAAGGCGGCAGAACAGCTGACGAAATCCGCCGCGGAACTCCGGATCAAATTGGAACGCAGGAGTTCGCATGCCCGCGGCCGCAGCGCGCCCACGGCACGACGACGCCGGACAGTCCAGGAAAATGATGCGTTCGGGTAGCGCGACGGCACCACCATCGACGGCCGCCACTACCGCTTCTAGAGCGTCGGCGAGCACATTGGGTGCTGTCATCGCCGACAATCCCGCCTCGTAGGCAAGAAGCGAGAACACGCTGCGATCGAGCACGACCAAGCCAGTCGGCGGCATCTGCGTCAATCGAGCGCACTCGAGTTCCAACAGCACGGACAAGCGACGGAGGCCATCACCCGCGAAGGGCGCATCGACGCCCACCCGTCTCGCAGCGCCCGGAACGTCGAAGTACTCCGGCACCACCACCACACCGTCTGACGCCAACTCGGCAGCGACCGTCGTCTTCCCAGCACAGACCGCGCCCTCAAGCGCGCCGATCGGCCGCGACGATCGTCTATGACGTCCGGCGATCTCCGCCAACCCGGCATCCACCATCGAACCAATGCCCGTTTGCACGGCAACACCCTACGACGAGCAAGACGTCGCCCGGCCGCCGAGCGTGGGCACGGCGCACCGGCCACGCCTTAGATCGCCAGGCGGCATGAGCGACGCGATCCGCACCCCCGACGAGCGCCCGCGATGCCCGACGCGCTGACCTGGGACAGCGTGCTCGCCTGGCGGGTCGAGCGCCAGGGTCTCGCGCGGCGAGCAGGCCCGGCGGAGTGGCTCGAAGTCGTGCGGCGGATCTGCGGCCTGCACGCCCAGGTGCAGTCCTGCGCCGAGCTGACGCTGTGGGCGCGGGTCGACGGCCTCGAGCGCGAAACGGTCGCCCGCGCGCTGTGGGACGACCCCGCTCGCGCGCTCGTGAAGACCTGGGCGATGCGCGGCACGCTGCACCTGCTGGCGTCCGACGAGCTCGGGCTGTGGGTGGGCGCGCAGGCCGCGCTGAAGCCGCGCTACGAGACGGCGAGCTGGCGCAAGGCGTTCGGGATGAGCAGCGCGGAGGCGGTCGGCGGTCCTCGACGCGATCCGCACCGCGCTCGACGGCGCGCCGCTCACCCGCGACGAGCTGGGCGACGCCGTCGCGGCGCTGCTCGGCGACGCCCGCCTCGGCGACGCCGTGCGCGGCAGCTTCGGGACGATGCCCAAGCTCGCGGCCCTGCGCGGCGACGTCTGCTTCGCGCCGTCCGCCGGCCAGCGGGTGCGCTTCACACGGCCCGATCTGTGGCTCGGGCCGTGGGAGCCGGTGGCGCCGCCGCGCGACGCCCTGGCGGGCGTCCTGCGCCGCTACCTCGCCGCCTACGGCCCGGCGACGCGCGAGGACTTCGCGCGCTGGTTCGGGATCCGCTCCGCCGCCGAGGCCGGACGGGCGCTGAAGGGGCTCGGCGACGAGGTCGCGGCCGTGACGATCGACGGAGCGGACGCCGGCTGGATGCTGCGCGCCGACGTCGCGGCGGCGGTCGCGGCCCGCCCGCGCGGGACGGTGGCGCTGCTGCCCGGCTTCGACCAGTACGTGGTCGCCGCGCCGCGCGGGGACAGCCCCGTGCTCGCAGCCGAGCACAAGGCGCGCGTCTACCGGCCGCAGGGCTGGCTGTCGCCCGTGCTGGTCGCCGACGGGCGCATCGAGGCCGTCTGGCGCCACGAGCGCAAGGGCCGCCGCCTGAGCGTCGTGATCGAGCCGCTGGCGTCGATCTCCGGCGCGGTGCGCGCGGGCGCCGAAGCGGAGGCGGCACGCCTGGCCGCCTACCTCGGCGCGGACGAGCTCGACGTCAGCTGGGCTTGACCGCGACGCCGGTGATGAGCGGCCTGACGATGCGCGGCGCCTTCGGGAAGCGGCCGCGCTCGACGCGCTCCACGGCGAACCGCGCCGTCTCGATCGCGGCGAGCGTGTCGCGGTTGCAGTGACAGCCATGGCCGACACGCCGCCAGAGCGGCGCGAGCAGGTCCTGCCGGCGCGCCGTGCCCGGATCTTCGGCGCGCACGTGCTCCAGGAACAGCAGGCGCCCGCCGGGGACGAGCACGCGGCGGACCTCGGCGAGCGCGGCGGCCGGGTCGCGCACCGTGCAGAACGTCAGCGTGCTCACGACGGTGTCGAAGCTCGCGTCGGCGAACGGGAGCTGCTCGGCGGGGGCGCTGACCGCGGTCGCCGGTGGCGTGCGGGCGGCGGCGCGCGACTGCAGGCGCGCGAGCATCGGCTGCTCGGGCTCGGTCAGGACGAGCTCTTCCACGCGCGCGGGGTAGTGGCCGAGGTTCAGGCCCGTGCCCGCGCCCAGCTCGAGCACGCGTCCCTCGGCTTCGGCGAGCAGCGTCGCGCGTCGCTCGGTGAGGCCCGCCGCCTCGCTGGCGGCCATCGCGCGGTCGTAGAAGCGCGCGAACAGGCGGCCGTAGAGGCTCACCGCTCGGTCGGGACCGGCGGCTCGTCCTCGGGCTCGAGCTCACCCCGCGAGCGCGCCGCGCGCTGCTCGTAGGCGCGGCGCGCCTCGTGATCGGGGCGGCCGAGCACGCGGTCGAGCGCGAGCAGGCGCCCGAAGCCGTCGCGGACGGCGGTCGGGACGGCGGCGCCGGCCTTCGTCAGCGGTCCGATCCGGCGCGGGACGTAGACCTCGAAGCGCGGCGAGCGCAGCGCCGCGACGATCGCGTCGGCGACCGTCGGACGGCTCGATGTGGGCCACGAAGCGCGCCTGCGGCAGGCCCGCGCCGAGCTCGGTGTTCACGACGCCCGGCATGACGCAGCTGATCTGCACGCCGGAGCCGCGGATCTCCCTGCGCACGGCCTCGCTGACGCCGACGACGAAGTGCTTCGTACCGGAATACGTTGCGCCGCCGGCGAATCCGACCTTGCCCGCCGTCGACGCGATGTTCAGGACGTGGCCGTGGCCGCGCGGGAGCATCCGCGACAGCGCCTCCTTCATCCCGTGCAGCACGCCGTGGACGTTGATGTCGACCTGGCGGCGGGCGGTCGCGTCGTCCTCCTCGACGAACGGGGCGAGCGACATGATCCCGGCGTTGTTGACGAACGCGTCCAGCGGCCCGAGCTGCTCCTCGGCCTCGTCGATGTAGCGCGCGACCGAATCGCGGTCGCAGACGTTGAGCTCGAGTGCGATGGTGCCGTGCCCGAGCTCCGCGGCCGCCTGCCTGGCCATCGCGAGGTCGAGATCGCCGATCGCGACCTTCATTCCTGCGCTGGACGCAGGCCTGCGCGGTCGCGCGGCCGATGCCGCGGGCGGAGCCGGTGATCGCGACGACGCGGCCGTCGAGCGGGCGGGGAGTGCGAGCCATGCGATTCGAGGCTACAACGGGCCGGGCCGGGTCGACCGGCGAGCTATCGTTTGTCGATCACCAGCTTTCGTCACGCGGGGCAACGGATCGCCTACTCCGAGTACGGCTCGGGAACGCGCACAGTGGTGCTCATCCATGGCCTGCTGCTGTCCCAGCGCATGCACGAGCCGCTCGCCCGCGCGCTCGCCCAGCACGGCCACCGCGTCATCACGATCGACCTGCTCGGCCACGGCCGCTCGGACCACCCGGCCGAATCGACGGCCTACTCGACCTCGATCTTCGCCGAGCAGGTCGTCGGGCTGCTCGATCACCTCGAGCTCGACGAGGCCGTCATCTTCGGCACGTCGCTGGGGGCGAACACCGCGCTCGAGGTCGCCCAGCTCGCCCCGGACCGGGTGCGCGGGATGGTCATCGAGATGCCGGTGCTCGATCACGCGCTGATCGCCTGCCTGTTCGTGTTCGGGCCGCTCATCGTCGCGCTGGCGTTCGCCCAGCCCGTCGCGCGGTTCTGGGCGTTCGCGGCGCGCGCCGTACCGAGCCGGGGACTGCCGCTCTATGCCGATGTCGTGCTCGACGCCGTGCGCCAGGACCCCGTCTCCAACGGCGCCGTGCTGCAGGGCCTCTTCTTCGCCCGGGTCGCGCCGCGGCCGGCCGAGCGCCGTGCGATGCTCGCGCCGACGCTCGTGATCGGCCATCGCCGCGATCCCCTGCACCCGCTGTCGGACGCGGGCATGCTCGCCGACGAGATGCCCAACGCGCGCCTGCTGGAGGCCAACTCGCTCGTCGAGCTGCGCCTGACCCCCGACCGGCTGACCGGCGAGATCGCGGACTTCCTGGGCGACTGCTGGAAGCCCGCAGCGGCGCGCCGCGCGCCGCCGCGGCGCCGCCGCCGCCTCCTGAGACGCAATCCTGAGCGACCATCTGGATGGTTGGTTGCGCGGCCGGTGCCACCCGTGCAATCAACCATCTAGGCTTCGGCGCCGATGTCGAGTCGTCAGGAAGAGAAGGAGCGCCGCCGCCAGGAGCGCGAGGAGCGCGAGCGCGCCGCCGCGGCCAAGGCCAGGCGCTCGCGCCTCATCCAGATGATCGGCGGCGTGGTCGTGGCATGCGCGATCGTCGCCGGCGTCGCGGTCGCGGTCACGAGCGGCGGCGGCGGGGGCAGCGACAGCGGACCCGACATCGACGACGCCCAGCTGAAGGCCACCGCGGCGGCGTCCGGCTGCGTCTACCGCGCGTTTCCCAGCGAGGGGCGCGACCACGTGACCGCCACGCGCACGGCGGCCGACTACAAGACCAACCCGCCGACCTCCGGCGCGCACAACCCCAACCCGGCCGGGGACGGGCTGTACGTCGCCGGCAACGAGCCCGCGATCGAGAACTGGGTCCACACGCTGGAGCACGGGCGCGTCCTGTTCCAGTACCGCCCCGGCACGAGCCAGCCGGTCGTCACGCAGCTCGAGCAGCTCTTCAACGAGGACGTCAAGGGCAGCGGCGGCGCCTACCACAGCGTGCTCATGCGCAACAACTCCAAGATGCCCTTCCAGGTCGCCGCGGTCGCCTGGCGGCACTACATGGCCTGCAGGGAGTTCACGCCGAAGTCGATCGGGGCGCTGCGGACCTTCCGCAACGACCTCATCGACAAGGGTCCGGAAACCGTTCCGTAGCGCTGGCCGGGCCGACGGTCGGAGGCGCGCCCGCAAGAAGCCGTGCAGGCCGCACCCGCGCGGGCGCCGTCGTGTTGATCCTCCGATGCGCCGGCTCGCCGTTGTGCTCGTGGCCGCAGGCCTGCTCGTCTGGCTCGCCGCCCCGGCGCTGTCGTCGCGGCCGTTCGTCCCGCGCGCCGTGGAGTTCGAGCAGGCGCTCGACACGAAGGGCTGGGAGCGCGCGGGCGACGGCGGGTGGCGATCGCCGGTCGTGCGCGCGCCGAAGCGCTTCGATCTCGTCGGGCTGCACTGGCGCGCGGCCGCCGGCGCGGAGCATCCGGCGCGGATCCGCGTGCGCGCCGCGGACGGGCGCTGGGGACCGTGGACCGCCATGGCCGCCGACCACGCGGGCGGCGCGGGCGCCGAGCCGGTCTGGGCCGGCGGCGCCGACGCCTACCAGCTGCGCATGGGCGGCAGGCCGCGCGGCCTGCGCGCGCGGTTCGTCAACGCGACCGGCACCGCGACCGCGGCCGACCGGCTGAGCACCGCCCTGCGGCGGGCGGCGCACGGGGCGCTCGCCGTGATCGCCGGGACGCCGGCGCGAGCCCAGACCGGCTCGGCGCCCGGCGGCCGCGGGGCGCCCGCGATCATCCCGCGCGAGGCGTGGGGCGCCGACCAGTGCCGGCCGCGCGCGGCGCCTGCCTACGGCCAGGTGCAGGTCGGCTTCGTGCACCACACCGTCAACGCGAACACCTACGCGCCGCAGGACAGCGCCGCCATCGTGCTGTCGATCTGCCGCTATCACCGCAACGAGAACGGCTGGCGCGACATCGGCTACAACTTCCTCGTCGACCGCTACGGGCAGATCTTCGAGGGCCGTGCCGGTGGCGTCGACCAGCCCGTCATCGGCGCCCAGGCGCAGGGCTACAACGGAGCCTCGACCGGGGTCGCGGAGCTCGGCACGTTCTCGCAGGAGCACCAGACGCCAGGCCGCCGTGGACGCCACCGCCGAGCTGCTGGCCTGGAAGCTGTCGCTGCACGGCGTGCCCGTCACCGGCCAGGTCGCGCTGCGGTCGGCGGGCGGGCCGACGAACCGCTACGCCGCCGGCCGGATCGTGACGTTCCAGCGCATCGCGGGCCACCGCGACGCCGACGCGACGCGAGTGCCCGGGCGGCGCGCTCTTCGCCCAGCTGCCGGAGATCCGCGAACGGGCGGCGGCGCTCGCGCCGCAGTTCCCTTTCGCGCCGCCGGCGGGCGCGGTCTCGCTGGACGCGCCCGACCGCACGCTGGACTTCCCGCAGCTCGCGCAGCTCTCCGGCCGCGCGACGAGCGGCGGCGGCGCGCTCGGCGGGGCGCCGATCGCGATCCAGGTCGCGACCGGCCGCGGCTTCGCCACGCTGGCGCACGCGACGACGGGCGCCGACGGCACCTGGGCCGCATCGCTGCAGACGCAGTACTCGCGCTCGCTGCGCGCGGTCGCGCAGCTGCCCGACGGCACGCGGGTCAGCTCGCCGCGGCTGGAGGTGAAGGTCGCCCCGCTGCTGGCGCTGCGGGCGCCCGCGCGGGTGACCGCGCGGCGCAGCTTCACCGTGCGCGGGAGCATGCGCCCGCGGCGGGCGCAGGTCGTGCTCGAGATCGCGCGCCAGGGCTCGGACGGGCGGATGCACACCGTCGCGCGGCTGCGCGGTGAAGGTGCGGCGCGGGCGTTTCTCGGCGCGGGTGGCGCTGCGGCGGCCGGCGGTGCACCGGCTGCGCATCGTGTTCCGCGGCGACGCGCGAAACCGCGCTGCGCGCTCCGCCGACGCCTACCTGCGCGCGGTGCGGCCCCGCTGACCCACGACCGCAACGCGCGGTTCACGCACTCGACATAGATCGCTCATCGCGCCGAAACGGCGCGCTGCTGAGGTGCTGCGCAGGAACGGAGCCCTCGAGAAGGAGCGCGCATGAGCACCACGGTCGAGAGGCCGGCCGCAGAGCCGACGACAACGACGTGGAGCCGCCGCGGTCGCTGGCTGGACCACTGGGAGCCCGACAACGAGACGTTCTGGCAGACGACGGGCAAGCGGATCGCCCGCAAGAACCTCGCGATCTCGATCTTCGCCGAGCATCTGGGCTTCTCGATCTGGGTGCTGTGGACGATCGTCGTCATCAACCTCGCCAACGCCGGCTTCGCGCTGTCGCTGTCGGAGCAGTTCCTGCTCATCGCGCTGCCGAACCTCATCGGGTCGACGCTGCGGATCCCCTACACGTTCGCCGTGCCGAAGTTCGGCGGGCGCCTGTGGACGGGCATCAGCGCGTCGCTGCTGCTGATTCCTGTGCTGCTGCTGTCGTTCCTCGTGCCGAGCGGCTGGCTGCAGGAGCAGAGCCACGCGACGCAGATGTGGGTGCTCGCGCTCTGCGCCGCGACCGCCGGATTCGGCGGCGGCAACTTCTCCTCCTCGATGGCGAACATCTCGTTCTTCTATCCCGAGCGCCACAAGGGCTTCGCGCTCGGCCTCAACGCGGCGGGCGGCAACCTCGGCGTCGCGGTCGCGCAGCTGCTCGTCCCGCTCGTGATCATCGTCGGCGTGCCGGCGGCCGCCGTGAAGCTGCCCGAGCACGACGTCAACCTCGCCTACGCCGGCCTCATGTGGCTGCCGTTCATCGTGCTCGCGGCCGTGCTCGCGTGGCTGTGGATGGACAGCATCACCGACGCGAAGGCCGACCCGCAGTCCTACACGAAGTCGCTCAAGCACAGCCAGACATGGATCATGTCGCTGCTCTACATCGGGACGTTCGGCTCGTTCATCGGCTACTCGTTCGCGCTGCCGGTCGTCATCAAGAACACGTTCCCGGAGTTCCTCGGGGCGCACCCGTTCATCGCGACGTACCTCGCGGGGCTGGGGTTCGTCGGCGCGCTGATCGGCTCGTTCGCGCGGCCGCTCGGCGGCTGGGTGTCGGACCGGCTCGGCGGCGCGCGCGTGACGCTCGCGGTCTTCCTCGGCGAGGCCGTGTTCACGCTGACGGCGATCGTCGGCGTCAACCAGCACAGCTTCCCGGTCTTCTTCGTCTCGTTCATGGCGATCTTCCTGCTCGCCGGGATGGGCAACGGCTCGACGTACCGCATGATCCCGTCGATCTTCAGCGCGCTCGGGCGCAAGGAGGCGGCCGAGAAGGGCCTGGACGTCAAGGCGACGGTGCTGGACTTCAAGCACCAGGCCGCCGCCGTGATCGGGATCGCGGGCGCGATCGGCGCCTTTGGCGGCTTCCTCATCCAGGTCGCATTCCGCCAGGCGTCGCTCGGGGTCTCAGCGGCGGTGAAGGCGGCCGAGACGCCTGCCGAGAAGCTCTCGGTCGCGCAGTCGATGGCCGACTGGTCGATCCCCGCGCTGTGGGTGTTCCTCGGCGCCTACCTCGTGTTCGCCGGGATGACGTGGTTCTTCTACCTGCGCAAGAGCTTTGCGACCGACAAGGTCCCGAGCTTCGCGGGCGCCGCGATCTGAGTCCCGTGAGCGGCAGTGTCGCCCGACTCCCGTCCTGACGATCGCGATCGGGCGCAGCATCCCGGGCGTCGCGTCGCTGACGCTGCTCGCGCTGCTCGTCCTGTTCGTCTACGGCATGGTCGGCTGGACGATCTTCGCCGACCACGCGCCCGAGCAGTACGGGACGATCGGCGAGGCGATGCTGACGCTGTTCGTCACGCTGACGCTCGAGAACCTGCCCGATCAGATCGCGCTCGGCCGCGCGCTGTCGGACTGGACGATCCTGTACTTCATCTCCTACGCGCTGATCGCCGCGTTTCTCATCTTCAACATCCTCATCGGCGTCGTCATCAACTCGCTGGAGGAGGCGCGCGCGATCGAGCACGCGCGCGAGCGGGCGGACCGGCTCGAGCACGGCGACGCCGAGGCGGGCCGACGCTGGAGGAGCGCCTCGTCGCGGTGCGCGAGGCGCTCGACGACCTCGAGGCCCGACCTGCGCCAGCGATCGTGGCCGCGGGCCGTGGAGCCGTAGGGTCCCCCCAGTGGACGTCATCGACGAGCTGGTCGCCAACAACCGCGCCTTCGCGGCCGGGCTTCCGGCGCAGCATCTCGACGTCAGGCCGCGCCGCCGGCTCGTCATCGTGACGTGCATGGACTCGCGCCTGGACGTCTTCGCGGCGCTCGGGCTGCACGAGGGCGAGGCGCACATCCTGCGCAACGCGGGCGGCGTGATCACCGATGACGTCATCCGCTCGCTGGCGGTGTCCCAGCGGCGCCTGGGAACGAGCGCGGTGATGCTCATCCATCACACCGACTGCGGCATGCAGTCGCTCACCGACGACGGCTTCCGCGCCGAGCTGCAGGAGGCGACCGGCGTCGCGCCGGCCTTCGCGATCGAGTCGTTCACCGATCTCGACGCGGACGTGCGCCAGTCCGTCCTGCGCGTGCGCCGGTCGCCGTTTCTCCTGCACCGCGACCTGATCCGCGGGTTCGTCTACGACGTCGACACGCATGCGCTGCGCGAGGTCGACGTCGTCGACCCCGGCGACGACCGGTAACGCTCGCTACCGGGGCGAGCGGTCGCTCCAGCCGCCGGTCTTGCCCTTGTAGAGGCCCTCGCCCACGACGACGAGCCGCGCGCTGCGCACGAGGATCTTCAGATCCAGCCGCCACGTGCGGTGCTCGATGTACCAGAGGTCGAGCTCGATCCGCTGCGCCCACGGCAGCGACGTGCGGCCGTTGACCTGCGCCCAGCCCGTGATGCCGGGGCGGATCGCGAGGCGGCCGCGCTCGCGCTCGGTGTACTGCGCGACCTGCTTGGGCAGCGTCGGGCGCGGGCCGACGATCGCCATCTCGCCGCGCAGGACGTTGACGAGGTTCGGCAGCTCGTCCAGCGACGTGCGCCGCAGGACCTTGCCGACGCGCGTGATGCGCGCGTCGCCGGCGTTCACCGCGAGGCCGGCGCCGATGTGCTCGGCGCCGTCGACCATCGTGCGCAGCTTCAGGACGTCGAACTCGCGGCCGTCCTTGCCGACGCGGCGCTGGCGGTAGAACGCGCCGCCGCGCGACTCCAGCCGGATCGCGACGATCGCGAGCACCAGCAGCGGCGAGCTCACGACGAGCCCCGCACCGGCCACGACGATGTCGAACGCGCGGCGCGCCATCAGCGCGTGCCCTCCGCCGGCTCCCAGCCCGCGGGCGTGCCGTGGCGCAGCCAGTCCCACAGGCCCGCCGCCACCGACGCCGTCGTCAGGACGTAGTAGCGCGCGACGAGCAGCGGGCGCAGCGGGATCGCGCGGGCGAGGAACGCCGCTGCGATCAGGCCGATTTGCAGGACAAACGCGATGAGGTAGAGCGGGCTCGTGGTGAGCAGCGCGGCGCTCGCGACGAGCGCGCCGACGTGCAGGAACGGCGCGCCGTAGCGCAGCAGGCGGTGCGAGGCGATCATCAGCGCGTAGAGCGGCGGATAGCCGCGCGGCGACAGCAGCCCGCCGCGCAGGACGATCGGCCAGGTGTGGCTCATCATCCGCCGCTTGCGCGCGAACTCGCCTTCGAGCGAGGGCACCATCTTCTCCGTCGCGCGCGCCTGCGGGACGTACACCGCGCGCCAGCCGCGCTTGACCATGTTGAACGGAAACGAGAGGTCGTGGCCCATGATCGGGTCGACCTCGATGTACGACGCGCGGCGCGTCGCGTAGATCGCGCCGTTGCCGGCCGTGATCGAGTGCAGGCGCGACTCCAGCGCGCGCAGCGCCATCTCGTAGCGCCAGTACAGGCCCTCCTGGTTGGTCCCGCCGTCGTTGACGAAGCGCACCTGGCCGCAGGCGTAGCCGACGCTGCTGTCGGCGAAGGCGCCGACGAGCGTCCGCAGCGCGTCGGGCTCCCACGTGCTGTTGGCGTCCGAGAAGGCGACGATCTCGCCGCGCGACTGCGCGACGGCGGCGTCCTGGGCGCGGATCTTGCCGCCGCGCTCGAGCTCGAGCACGCGGTCGGCGCCGGCGTCTCGTGCTTCCCGCACGGTCGCGTCGGAGGACCCGTCGCTCGCGACGACGACCTCGAGGCGCTCGCGCGGGTAGTCGAGCGCGAGCGCGTTGTGGACCTTGCGCGCGATCACGGCCTCCTCGTCGTAGGCGGCGACGACGAGGCTGACGGTCGGCGGCTCGGCCGGCGCGGTCGCGGGCGCCGGCGCGACGGCGCGGTCGCGCCGCAGTCGCGCGAGCGCGGCCAGCACGAGCACGTAGCCGACCTGGGCGTAGACGAGCAGGGCGACGCAGAGCCAGAAGAGGATCTCCCAGGCGAGCACGGCTGCATTCTCTCCGAGCGTTCGGCCACGTCAGCGAAGCGCACCGTACAACTCCAGGTGCGCGGCTGCGATGACGTCCCATGCGTAGCGCCCGGCCGCGGCGCCGCGGGCGCCCGCGGCGAGCGCCTCGCGCGCCGTCCGGTCGCCGAGCAGGCGCCCCAGCTCGCCTGCCAGCGCCTCCGCGTCACCGGGCTCCACGAGCGCCGCCGCGCCCTCGCCCGCAAGCTCCGGGAAGCCCCCGACGGCGCTCAGCAGCAGCGGCGCTCCGAACGCCAGCGCCGTGAACAGCACGCCGGACTGGTCGATCTCGCGGTAGGGCAGCACGACGAGGTCGGCGCGGCGGAAGTAGGCGGCGACCTCGGCGTCGGGGATGAAGCGCGGGACCCAGCGCACCGAGGCCGGGGCGCCGGCGCAGCGGCGCGATGTCCATCCGCGGCATCCCGACGATCCACAGCTCGGCATCGACGTCCGCCGCGCGCCAGGCGTCGAGCAGCACGTCGATCCCCTTGTACGGGCGGATGAGGCCGAAGCACAGGACGACGGGCTTGTGCGACCGCGGCCAGCGCCGGCGGCAGCGGCCGCTCGCCCGCCACGTGCGTGAGGTGCTCGAACGCGCCGTGCGGGATGACGGACACCTTCGACGGCGCGATGGCGAGCGTCTCGACGAGCCGCCTGCGCCCGTGCTCGGAGTGCACGACGACCGCGTCCACGCGCTCGTACAGGCGCCGCTGCGCGGCGAGCTGGCCGCGGCGCGGCTCGCGCGGCAGGACGTCGTGCGCGGTGAGGACGACCGGGCGCCCGCGCGGCAGCAGGTGCACGTCGATGGGCTGGACCGTCAGCCACTGGAAGTGCACGACGTCCGCCGCAGCCGCGGCGCGGCGGTAGGCGAGCATGTCGGGCACCTGCTGGGCGATCTTGGCGGCGAAGCGCCGCGCGGAGCCGGGCGCGCCGCCGCCGCGGCGATAGAAGCGCTCGACGCGCTCGTACCCGTCCGGCGGCGGCACGGGCCCGTAGCCGAAGCGGCTCGTCTGCAGTCGGACGTGCGCGCCGGCGCGGGCGAGCGCGGCGCAGAGCGCGTGGTCGTAGGGCGGCGTGTAGGCCGAGGGATCGACGACGTCCACGCGCACGGCACGAGCGTATTGGGCGCGCGGGCGGTACGCCTGGGCCGGCCGGGCGTAGCCGATGGGGCAACGATTGCAGACCGGGGCGGCGTTCCGCGTGCCTATGGCGGCGCCGGCGTGGGCGCTACGGCGAGCCGGCGTTCGATCGCGCGGCGCGCCCGCTCCATGGGCGCCGAGTCCTGGGTGAGAACGAAGAGGGCGTTGGCGAGAAGCATGAAGGCGTGCAGCTCGAAGATCAGCTGCTCGACGTCCTCGGAGGAAGCGATGTCGCCGTCGGCCTGGGCCTGACGGGCGGCTGCGCCGATTCGCGCGAGGAAGTCGGTCTCGACCTCGAGGACGCGATCGCGCACCGGGCCGGACTGCGTGTCGAGCTCGGCGGTCGTGGACGCGAAGAAGCATCCGCCCGGAAAGACGCCGCGCTCGACGTGCTGCAGGAAGTTCTCGACCAGGCTTCGCAGGCGGGGCATTCCGTCAGGCACCGCGGCGGCGGGCCCGGTCACCTCCGCCGAGAACACCGCGCCCGCGAACTCGACGGTTGCGAGCTGGAGCTCCTCCTTCGAGCCGAAGTGGGCGAACAGGCCGCTCTTGCTCATCCCGACGGCATTGGCCAGGCGGCTGATCGAGAGGCCGTTGATGCCCTCGACGGTGGCCAGCTGCGCGGCCGTGCGCAGGATCGCGGTGCGGCTGCGCTCGCCGTCGCTTCGGCGCTTGCGCGCGGTCGCCCGAACGGTCGTGTCCGAGCCGTTGTCGCTCATCCTTGACAAGTTAGCACGATCGTTCGTATGCTCTCCGAAAGACACGAACGATCGTGCTAACTACGGAGAAGGGATTCGGCGTGAGCACAGCTGACGAGTTCAAGACATACGTGATCCTGCGCCGGGGCGGCTGGCAGGCCCCGGAGGATCTCGAGCAGGCCGCAGCGACGTCGGCGAACGTCGGCGACAAGGAGATGTCCGACGACATCCGGTGGATCCGCTCCTACGTCATCGCGGAGCCTGACGGCAGCCTCGGCACGGTCTGCATCTACCAGGGCACCAGCCCGGAGAAGATCCGCGAGCACGCGTCGCGCGCCGGCCTTCCGGCCGACGAGGTCATCGCGGTCGCCGACACCGTGATCGTGCGGCCCGACCCGGAGCCCGCCTCCGTCTGAGCGCCGGCGCCGGTCCGGGCGCTCCACCGCAGCGACCGTCACGAGCGCTCGTGGCGGTCGCTGCGGTTTGCCTCAGGAGCGGCAGCGCGTCGCGCCGTGCAGCTCGAGCATCGGCGTGTCGGCTCCACGGGATCGGCTTCGGGCGAGAAGCACCGCTCTCTGCGTGCCCGCCGGCACCCGGCGCACGCGAACGCCGGCCGTGTCGCATAACGTGGCGGGCGTGGACGTCGAGGTCTCCTATTGCGTCGTCAACACCGAGGGTCGCGAGCTCCTGCTGCGCTGCCTGAACGCGATCGCTCGCGAACAGGCGACGCTCGACGTGGCGACCGAGGTGCTCGTCATCGACAACGCGTCCAGCGACGGCTCGGCCGGCGCAGCGCGGCGCCATCCGGCGACGACCAAGGTCGTGGCGCTCGAGCGCCGCCGTGGCAAGGGCGAGAACGACTCCGACCTCCTGCAGCGCGCCCGCGGGCGCCTGTGCCTGCTGCTCAACGAGGACTCCGAGCTGCTGCCCGGTGCCACGAACACGCTGCGCGCCGCGCTCGACGCGCATCCGGACGCCGCGGCGGCGGGCGCGCGACTGGTCCGGCCCAACGGGCTCCAGCAGGCGTCGGCCTGGCGCTTCCCGACGCCGCGCACGGCCCTCGTCGGCGCGCTGTTCCTGCATCGCCGCTACACGGTCCAGAGCCGCGGCCGGGAGGTGCGCGAGGTCGACTGGGCGCAGTCCGCCGCGCTGATGGTCCGCCGCGACGCCGCCGAGCAGATCGGCTGGTTCGATCCCGCGTTCTTCGTCTACTCCGATGAGGTCGACTTCTGCAAGCGCCTGGGCGACGCCGGCTGGCGGACGCTGTACGTCCCGCAGGCGGTCGCGATCCACCACGAGCAGCTGTCCACCGCCGCGGTGCCCGAGCGGCGCATCGTCGAGCTGTCGCGCAACCGCGACCGCTACATGCGCAAGCACCACACGCGGCGCGCGGCGTGGGCGGTGCGGCTGCTGACCGCGGCCACGTACGCCGCGCGCGCGCTCGTCGCGGTCGTCCTGCCCGGCCACGACCCGCGCCGCTACTGGCGCCATGTGACCGCGACGCTGCACCCCGCGCAGAAGGAGGGTCTGCGCGAGGCGGCGTCGGAGCACAACCGCGGGCGGAGGTTGTGACTACGGGCAGGTGAGCGCCGGGTCGGCCGTGAACGTGTGCGTCACGATCCCGCTGCCCGGCTTGATGAGGTAGAGCGTCGCGCCGTCGACGGCCAGGTCGATCGCCTCGAAGCCCTCGGCATCCGGCGCGCCGATGAGCCGCTCGCGCTGCAGGCAGTCGCCCGTCTGGCGGAAGATGAGCGCCTCGTTCGGATCGCCGGTGTGCGTGGAGTCGGTCAGCGTCCAGTGCGTCGACGCGCTCTGGATCGCCAGCCCGCGGGCGTTCTCGTCGCTCTCGCCCTCGGATGCCGCCGCGAGGAACGAGCGCATGTCCTTGCCCGCGACGGTCTGCGAGAACGAGTACTCGAAGATGTCGGCCGCGACCGCCGCGACGCGGGTCCCGCGCAGGTCGACGGACTCGATCGACGTGACACCGAACTTCACCGCGTCCTTCGGGCGCGGCAGGCGCACCGCGTGGCGCGAGCCGTTCTTCGTGTAGAGGCCGGTGAGCTTGCGGTTGGCCGCCGAGCCCGTGCAGGCGAGGCCGTAGGCCAGGCGGGTGCGCCACTGCGATACCGCCGTGCTGATCGTGCACCTGGGCAGCGTGAGGTTGCGGAACGTCGCGCGGCGGCCGTCGAGGTCGTCCCAGAGCGACTTGCAGGAGGCGCTCGTGTCGCAGCGCAGGTACGTCAGCCGCAGCCTGCCGTCGCTGTCATGGCCGAGGTCGATCGAGCGGTACGAGCGTGACTCGGGCGCGTTCTTGACGGGGGCGATCGTCCCGTCCGGCGCGCGCCGCATGAGCCGCTGATCGCCGAACGCGCCGCTCACCCAGACGATCGTGCCGTCGAGCGCGGTGAGCTGCTGCGCGGCGGGGTCGGGGGCGACGAGCGTGTCGGCGGCCGCGGCGGTGGCGGGGGCCGCGAGGCAGGTCGCGGCGAGGAGGGCTGTCAGGAGGGAGCGGTGCATGCGGGCATCCTCCGCGATCGGGGTGCTCCGGGCCGGTCACCCAGGGCTGGCATCCTCACACCCTGCCGACCGCTACCGCGCGGTGGGATCTCGTCGGCTGGGTTCGGTGTGGTGCTGTTGTGAACAGCATCGATGAAGGAGCGGGTCTGGGCCTCGTGGCGCTCGGCTCCGGCGTTCTTCGCGGGCCGGCGCGAGGCGACCGCGGCGTTCCGCGGCGCGCGCCACGATCGCCCGGGCACCCCTCCTTCATCGATGCTGTTCCCAAGCGCCGCGGGCAGACGGCGCACGCCCCGTGTGACCGCGCTGCGAGCGAGCTGTGAGCGGACTGGGAGCGGCGCCGCGCAAGCTGGCGGCGTGACCACGACAACACATACTTCGGATATCGCCGTCGAGGCGGAGGGGCTCGTCAAGCGCTTCGGCGCGACGACCGCGCTCGACGGCGTCGACATCGCCGTCCCGCGCGGGTCGGTGCTCGGCCTGCTCGGCCCCAACGGCGCAGGCAAGACGACCGCGGTGCGCGTGCTCGCGACGCTGCTGGCACCCGACGGCGGCTGGGCGCAGGTCGACGGCCACGACGTCGTCGCCGAGCCCGCCCGCGTGCGCGAGTCGATCGGGCTGACCGGACAGTACGCGTCGGTCGACGACACGCTGAGCGGCACGCAGAACCTCGTGATGATCGGCCGCCTGCTCGACCTGAGCCGACGCGACGCGCGAGCGCGAGCCCGCGAGCTGCTCAACTGGTTCGACCTCACCGAGGCCGCCGACCGGCCCGCGCGCACGTACTCGGGCGGGATGCGCCGCCGCCTGGACCTCGCGGCCAGCCTCGTCGGCCGACCGTCGGTGATCTTCCTCGACGAGCCGACGACCGGCCTGGACCCGTCCAAGCGCGGCGACATGTGGCAGGTCGTCCGCTCGCTCGTCTCCGACGGCGCGACGGTCCTGCTGACGACGCAGTACCTCGACGAGGCCGACTCGCTCGCCGACGCGATCACCGTCGTCGACCGCGGACGGGTGATCGCGCACGACACGCCGCACGCGCTCAAGCGCATCGTCGGCGGCCAGACGCTGACGCTGCGGCCGACCGACCCGAGCCGCCTCGAGGACGCCGCGGCGATCCTCGCCGAGGTCGCCGCGGCCCGGCCCGAGTCGCCTCGCGTAGGGGTCCTCAGCGTGCCGGTCTCCGGCGACGCCGTCATGCCCGACGCGGTCCATCGCCTGTCGGCGGCGGGAATCGTCGTCACCGAGCTGTCGCTGCACCTGCCGAGCCTCGACGAGGCGTTCCTCGCCCTCACCGGGACGACCACGCCACGCGAGCCGCTGGTCATGGAGGTGGCGGCATGATCGCGCGCCACCGCTCGACGGACATGGCCATCCAGCCGCCGACGCCGGTGCTCGCGACGCGCGCGCGCCCGTTCCCGCTCGTGCGTCACAGCGCGACGCTCGCCTGGCGCAGCCTCGTCAACACCCGGCGGACGCCGGAGGCGCTCATCGACGTGACGCTGCAGCCCGTCCTCTTCCTCCTGATCTTCACGTACATCTTCGGGGGCGCGATCGCCCATGGCTCGCAGCACGACTACCTGCAGTTCCTGCTGCCCGGGCTGCTCGGGCAGTCGATCGCGCTCGGCGGGGTGGCGATCGGCGTCAACCTCAGCCGGGATCTCGAGAAGGGGATCTTCGACCGCTTCCGCAGCCTGCCGATCGCGCGGTCGGCTCCGCTCGTCGGCGCCGTGCTGGCGGACGTCGTGCGGTACACGATCCTCACCGTCGTCATGCTCGCGTTCGGCTACGTGCTCGGCTTCCGCGCGCAGACGGGCATCCTCCCGGTCGCCGCCGCCTGCCTGCTGGGCATCGCGTTCGCGCTGTGCCTGTGCTGGATCTCGGTCTGGATCGGGATGCTCGCGCGGACCTCGGGCGCCGTGCAGGGGATCACGATGCTCATCGTCTTCCCGCTGTCCTTCGGCTCGAACACGTTCGTCGACCCGAGCACGCTGCCGGGCTGGCTGGAGTGGTTCGCCAACGTCAACCCGCTCAGCCAGCTCGTGGGTGCGGTGCGAGCGCTGCTCATCGGCGGGCCGGCCGGCGAGCACGTCCTCTGGACGTTCGTGTCGATGGCCGCGCTGCTCGTCGTCTTCGTGCCGCTCGCGCTACGTGCCTACGGACGGCGCGCGTAGGACCGCCGGGTCCAGCCGCGCGGAGGCGGCGTCGCGGTCCAGCGCGCGCCCGCGGGCATAGGCGGCCGCGAAGGCGTCCTCGCCGAGCGCCTCGCGCAGCTCGGCGGTGAGGCGCCTGATATCGATCGAGGTGCGGTCCTCGGCGCCGCGCAGGCGGGCGGCGGCGCCGAGGACCTCGGCCGCGTCCTCGTGTCCGCCGGCGGCGACCAGCGCCTGCGCGAGGGCGACGCCGACGGCCGCGAGGATCGGCATGTCGGCGGTCTCGACGGCCGCGCGATAGGCCTCGTTGAGGTGGTGCGCCGCGGCGTCGCCATCGCCGGTTGCGAGGTCGATCGTCGCGAGGACCGCGTTGACCATCGCGTCGCCGTGGCCGCGCCCGGCGGCGTCGGCGGGCAGCCCGTCGAGCGCCCGCTGCGCCATGGCCGCGAGCGCCACCGCCTCGTCGAGGTCGCCGGACAGCTCGGCGATCCGGGCCTGGGACGCGCGGCCGAGCGCCTCCTGCTCGCCGCCCGCCGGCGCCGTCCGCGCCGCGTTGCTCGCGAGCAGCTCGCGCGCGGCGGCGAGGTCGCCCTGGCGCATGCGCACGTCGGCCAGCCGCAGGAGGATCACGAGCTGATCGAAGCCCGCCTCGAGCTCGGCGAGCAGCGCGAGCGCCTCCTCGAGCGCCGCGCCGGCCTCGTCGAGCGCGCCGTCGAGCGTGCGCAGCGCCCCCCACGAGGTGAGCGTGAGCGCCAGCGCCCAGCGATCGCCGACCGTGCGGTATCCCTCCAGCGCCGCGGCGAGATGGGCGCGCGTCGCGTCCACGTCGCCGTCGTTCTCCGCGATCTGCGCGCGCGCCATCTGCGCGCCGGCGCGGATCCACGGGTCGTCGTTGCGGCTCGCGGCGTCGAACAGCTGCTCGGCGCGCTCGGGCTGCCCGCCGACGAGGGCGATGATCGGCAGCGCGGCGGTGACGAGCGGGCGGCTCGTGAGATCGGCCCGCTCGAGCCCCTCCAGGAGCCCGAGGGCGGCCGAGCGCAGCTGCGGCGCGGTCAGTCCCGGCGGGCGCGACAGCGCGGTGACGATGACGCGATCGATCGGGTCGGCGTCACCCGGCACCGCCGCCACGAGCGCCATCGCCTCGCTCGCCTCGGCGCGGCTGCCCGACAGCAGCCAGAACCACGCCAGCGACACGGCCATCCGCAGCGCGCGCCTCGCGTCGCCCACGTCGCAGAGGTGGCGCAGCGCCGCGAGCAGGTTCTCGCGCTCGGTGCTCAGCCGCCTGTACCACTCGAGCTGCTCGGCGCACCGCAGGTGCGGCTCGGCCTCGTCGACGAGCGCCGCGAAGTGGTGCGCATGCGCCGTGCGCGCCGCCTCGAGCTCGCCGTCCGCGGCGAGGCGCTCGAGGCCGTACTCGCGCAGCGTCTCGAGCATCCGGTAGCGCGGCGCCGCCGCATCGGCGACCTGCAGCAGCGAGCGATCGACCAGCGCCGCGAGCAGGTCGAGCACCTCGCCGGGCGCGATCCCGGCGCCCGCGCACACCGCCCCGGCGCTCTCCGGCGTCACGCCCGCGCCGAACACGGCCAGCCGCGCGGCGAGCCGGCGCTCGGGCTCGGAGAGCAGGTCCCAGCTCCAGTCGATGACCGCGCGCAGCGTGCGCTGGCGCGGGAGCGCCGTGCGGCTGCCGTCCGTCAGCAGGCGGAAGCGGTCGTCCAGGCGGGCGGCGATCTGCGCCGCCGACAGCGAGCGCAGCCGCGCGGCGGCGAGCTCGATCGCCAGCGGCAGGCCGTCGAGCCGGCGGCAGATCTCGACGACCGCGTCGACGTTTGACGCGTCGACCGCGAAGCCCGGTGCGGCGGCCGCGCCGCGGTCGGCGAGCAGCTCGACCGAGGGCTGGGCGAGTGCCTGCGCCGCCGTCGCGAGCTCGTCGGGCACGTCGAGCGGCGCAACCGCGAGCAGGCGCTCGCCGGCGATCTTCAGCGGCTCGCGGCTCGTCGCGAGGATGCGCAGGCCGGGGCACCCGGCCAGCAGGCCGTCGGCGAGCTCGGCGGCGGCATCGACGACGTGCTCGCAGTTGTCGAGCACGAGCAGCACCTCGCTGCCGGAGAGCGCGTCGAGCAGCACGGCCGACGCGTTGCGCGGCGGGCGCACCGGACGCGGCGCGGCGGCGTCGAGCACGCTGACCTCGCGCAGGCCGAGCGCGTCGAGCACGGCGCCGGCGACGTGGCCGCCCTCGCTCACCGCCGCGAGCTCGGCGAGCCAGACGCCGTCGCGCGTCCCGGCGAGGCGGCCGCGCCCGGCCTCGACCGCGAGACGCGTCTTGCCCGCCCCGCCGGTGCCCACGAGCGTGACGAGCCGGTGATCGTCGAGCAGCGTGCCGAGCTGCTCGACGAGCTGCCCGCGCCCGACGAAGCTGCTGCGCGCGTGCGGCAGGTTCGTGCGTGCCGGCGCCGGCGCGGACGGCGCTTCGGCGCGCAGGACCGCGGCGTGAGCGGCCTGCAGCTCCGGCGAGGGGATCGCGCCGAGCTCCTCGTCGAGGCGCCGGCGCATGCGCTCGTAGGCAGCCAGCGCATCGGCCGGGCGGGCGTCGGCGGCGAGCGCGGCGACGTGGTACGCCGCCAGGCGCTCGTCGAGCGGATGCTCGGCGAGCAGGGTCTCGAGCTCCGCGACGAGCGGGGCGCCGCGGCCCAGCTGCACCTCGGCGCCGATCTGGCCGGCGCGCGCGGCGAGCCGCAGGTCCTCGAGGCGGTCGGCCGCGGCTGTCGCGAAGCGGTGCTCGCCGGCGAGACCGGCCAGCGCGGGCCCGCGCCACAGCTCGAGCGCACGGTTGAGCAGCTGGCTCGCGCGCCCCGGGTCGCCCTCGCGCAGCGCGGTGGCACCGGCCGCGGCGAGGCGCTCGAAGCCGGCCGCGTCGACGGACTCGGGCGGAAGCGCCAGCCTGTAGCCGCCGGCCTCCTGCACGACGAGCGCGGCGCCGCCGAGGCCGCGCCGCAGGCGCGAGACGAGCGTCTGCAGGGCGTGCGCGGGATCGGCGGGCAGCGCCTCCTCCCAGACCGCGTCCATGAGCGCGGGGGCGGACACGAGGCGCCCGCAGTCGAGCGCCAGGCGGGCCAGCAGCGCCGCGACGCGACGCCCGAACGGCGCGACGAGATGCCCGTCGCGCCGCACCTCGAGAGGACCGAGGATCCCGATCTGCACGGCCCAAGGGTGGCAGACGGCGCGGCCCGCGCCGGGAGCAGGTCCCGGCGCGGGCCGCGTGCCCGCGGGCCGCTATGCGCGGCTCAGCCGTGCGCGAACGCCGGCTCGCCGGCGGTCGCCACCGCCCGGCTGCGCTTCGTCAGCAGCGCCGAGCAGACGACGGCGCCGACCGCGTAGATGCCGGCCGCCCACCAGAAGGCGCTCGTGTAGCCGTGCACCGCGGCGTGCGCCAGCGCGGCGGCGTCCGGGCGCGCCGTCGCCGTCGCGAGCTCGCTGGTGACCGCCGAGGCGGCCAGCGTGCTGAGCAGGGCCGTGCCGATCGAGCCGCCGACCTGCTGCATCGTGTTCACCATCGCCGAGGCGACCCCGGCATCGCTGGGCTCGACGCCGAACGTCGCGGTCGCCATCGCCGAGCTGAAGACGAGCCCCATGCCCGCGCCGACGATCATGATCCCCGGCAGCACGTGGCTGGCGTACGCCGTGTCCGTTCCGATGCTCGTCAGCGTCACGAGGCCCGCGCACGCGAGCAGCATGCCGCCGCCGATCAGCGGCCGCGGGCCGATCCTCGGCAGCAGCTTCGTCGACGCGCTCGTCGCGGCGATGACGATCGTCCCCGTCATCGGCAGGAACGCAAAGCCCGTCTGGATCGGCGAGAAGCCGAGGTTCTGCTGCAGGTAGTACGTGAGGAACAGGAACACGCCGAACATGCCGGCGCCCGCGAGCAGCATCGCGAGGAGCGACCCGCCGCGGTCGCGGTCGAGGACGACGCGCAGCGGCAGCAGCGGGTTGGCGCTGCGGCGCTGGATCACGACGAAGCCGACGAGCAGCACGACGCCGGCGACGAGCATGCCGATCGTCGTCGCGTTGGTCCAGCTGTGGGTCTGGGCGTTCGAAAGCCCGTAGACGATCGCGAACAGGCCCGTCGATGCGGTCAGCGTGCCGGGCAGGTCGATCCGCGAGCGCTTCTCGGGGACCTCGTTGTGCAGCAGCGCCGTGGCAGCCAGCGCCGCGGGCACGGCGATGGCGAGGTTCACGAACAGGCACCAGCGCCAGTTGAGGTACTCGGTCAGCACGCCGCCGAGGATCAGGCCGATCGCCGCGCCGCCGACCGCGACCGCGCCGAACACGCCGAACGCCTTGCCGCGCTCCTCGGGGTCCAGGAACGTCGTCGTCAGCAGCGACAGCGCGGCGGGCGCGAGCAGCGCTCCGAAGACGCCCTGCAGCGCGCGCGCCGCGACGAGCACCTCGAAGCTCTGTGCAAAGCCGCCGAGCGCGCTGGCCACGGCGAAGCCGCCGAGCCCGATGACGAAGACGCGCTTGCGCCCGAAGAGATCACCGATGCGGCCGCCGAGCAGCAGCAGGCTGCCGAAGGCCAGCGCGTACGCGGTGATGATCCATTGACGCTGGTCGTTGGAGAACTCGAGCGCCTTCTGCGCGGACGGCAGCGCGATGTTCACGACCGTGGCGTCGAGGACGACCATCAGCTGGGCGATCGCGATGACGAACAGGATCAGCCAGCGCCGGGCGTGATGCGGGTTGGTATGTGGTTCTTCCATGGGGGGCCTCGTTTCCGGCGGAGAGGGGCTGCTAGAGTGCAAGTGGAGGGGGGGTCTCAACTTCATGGCGCGAACCGTACCACAGAAGTGGAGTACCTGTCTCCACTTTCGTTAAGGTTCTCTTGTGCCCAGCTCACCGACGACTCCTGCCCGCCCCCTCCGCCGCGACGCCGAGCGCAACCGGCAGCGGATCATCGAGGCCGCGCGCGCGGCCTTCGCCGAGGAGGGCCTCGCGGTGACGCTTGACGAGATCGCGCGCCGCGCGGGCGTCGGCGTCGGCACCGTCTACCGGCGCTTCGCCGACAAGGAAGAGCTCATCGACGCGCTGTTCGAGGACCGCATGACGGAGTTCGCGCGCATCGCCGAGGGATGCCTCGAGGCCGAGGATCCGTGGAGCGGCCTCGTGCGCTTCCTCGAGCTGGCGACCGAGCAGCACGCCTGCGACCGCGGCTTCAAGGAGGTCGCGCTCTCCGGCGTCCACGGCCTGGAGCGCGTCGCGCGCGCCCGTCAGCTCATGTTCCCGCTCGTCTCGCGGCTCGTCGCGCGCGCCCAGGCGGACGGCAGCCTGCGAGCCGACCTCGAGCCGACCGACCTACCGCTGCTGCAGCTCATGATCGGCGCGCTGAGCGAGTGCACGCGCGACGTCGATCCGGAGGTGTGGCGGCGCTTCCTCGGGATCGTCACCGACGGGCTGGCGACGCGCCGCGACGGCCCGAGCACGCTGAAGCGCCCCGCGCTCGACCCCGAGCAGACGCAGAGCACGATGCGGGCCTGGCGGCCCGGCACGCGGTAGCGAGCCGGCGCCCCGCTCAGCCGGCGATCGCGCGCGGCGCAGCGCCGGCACGCTTGCGCCAGCCGCGCTCGACCGCAGCGACGAACCGCTTCGGCGAGCGCTTGTAGATGCGTCGCCCGCGCTTCAGCGCGCGGTTGCGCAGCTCATCGCTGCGGCGGTCGAGCACGGCGAGCAGCGCGTCGCGGGACGCCGTGTCGGCGAAGTGCTGCGGGTGCACCTCGACGTAGTCGCGCAGGACGCTCAGGTCGTGGTGGTCGCCGAGCAGGTCGGCGAGCGCGTGGGCGTCGCGCGCCAGGCGCTTCATCCGCTTGGGATGCGCCGGCCGCAGGAGCTGCGCCGCGTGCCAGAGATCCTTGACGCGCTTGCGGCTGTCGTGGAGGTGCTCGGCGTCGGGCTCCTTGCGGGCGGCGCGCATCTGCTTGCGCCCGCGCCGGTAGATGCGGCGCAGGCCGGGCTTCACCGCGTCGAAGTCGTCCGCGGCGAAGGTCCACTGCGCGGTGCGCGCCCGCGCCTCGGCGAGCGCCTGCGCGGTCGTCTCGGCGACGTCGCCGTCCTGCGCCATCGCGGCGACCGCGCGCTCGTGATCGTCCTCCAGGCGCGCGCGCAGCTCGCGCGGTCGCGAACGGCGGAAGCTCGTCCTCGAAGCGCTCCTCGAGCGCGGCGAGCGTCTCCACCATCACGCGGGCGTCGCGGGCGCCCGACAGCCGTGCGGCGACCATCCGCATGTGCGTGTTCTCGCGCTGGTAGGCGTCGTCGCCGATCGCGTCGCGCGACAGCCGCAGCGCGGCGCGGACGCGCTTGATGTCCTTGCGCGTCGAGTGGACCGCCTTGCCGAGGCCGGCCGGCGTGACGCCGGCGAGCGTGTCCGCGCCGTCGGCGAGCTGGCCGCGCGCGACGCGGCGGATCCCGTCGGCGACCGTCTCGTCGGTGCGCAGGCGGAACTTGCGCTCGCTGCGAGTCGCGGGCTTGGGGGCGGGCGGCGGGTCGCTCGCGGCGGTCGTGCCGGCGGCGGCGGCGCTCACCAGCGTGCGGACGGACGGATCGGTGTCCGGCAGGGCGGAGGAGGATGATGATGAACGGGCCATATTTCTGTTTCACCCGCGCCCGGGGCCTCGTAAACGCCTGGGCAGGATCCGGTCGCGCTCAGGACAGCAGCGCGCCGACGAGCTCGCGCGCCCAGCCGGGCGTGACCGGCTGGTCGGTGAAGATCGCGCGGTAGTAGAGCGGTCCGAGCAGCGCATCGGCGGTGCGCCCGAGCTCCGGGACGGCGGCGCCGCGGGCCCGTTCGCGTTCGAGCATCGCCGCGAGCTGCGCGTGGCGGTCGGCGACGCAGGCGTTGCTGCCCGCGGGCCCGCCTCTGCCGACGGCGGCGCGCATGATCGCCAGGACGTCGGGTCGGCGAGGTCGGTCGCGACGTCGGCCACCCAGCGCTCGAGGTCGCCGCGCAGCGTCCCCGTGTCCGGCACGACGATGTCGCCGCTGAAGCGGCTCGTCGCCACGTCCGCCATCAGGTCCGAGAGCGATCCCCAGCGGCGGTAGACCGTCGTCGGGTGCACGCCGGCGCGTGACGCGATGACCGGGACGGTCAGCACGGCCGACGGGCCTTCGGCGAGCAGCTCCTGCACCGCGCGGTGCACGGCGGCCCGCACCCGCGCGGAGCGGCCGCCGGGGCGGGTGTGGGTGGGGGAGCTTGCGGGCATGCTCGGCATTATCGCACTGATCGCTGCGTTTGCTACGGTATCACTTCGCTAACGCACTGATCGCTGCATCAAGAACGGCATGTCCGCGTCTTCTCCCGCCACCACCGTGTCACGTACCCGGCTACCCGCCCGCCGGGCCGGGCTCTCGTTCCCGGTCGCGTTCGCGGCGATCACCGCGATCTTCGTGCTGTTCACGGCGGCGTCGAGCGTTCCCTCGCCGCTGTACGTCGTCTACCAGCAGGAATGGAACTTCTCGCCGATCACGCTCACCGTCGTCTTCGCCGTCTACGTCGTCGGGCTGCTCGGCTCGCTGCTCGTCGTCGGCGCGCTCTCCGACCACGTCGGCCGGCGCCCCGTGCTCGCCGCGGCGATCGCGCTCGAGGCCGTCGCGCTCGTGCTCTTCCTCGTCGCGGGCGACGTCACGGTCCTCGCCGTCGCCCGCGTCGCGCAGGGCATCGCGACCGGTGCGGCGATGACGACGCTCGGGGCCGCGCTCGTCGACCTCAACCCGCCACACGCGCCCGGCCGCGCCGGCGTCGTCAACGGCGTCGCGCCGCTCGGCGGCCTGGCGGTCGGCGCGCTGGGCTGCGGCGCCCTCGTGCAGTTCGCGCCCGCCCCGACGCATCTCGTCTACGCCCTGCTGCTGGCGGGCATGGTCCTCGCGGCCGCCGTCGTCGCGCGCATGCCCGAGACCTCCGCGCGGCGCCCGGGCGGCCTCGCCTCGCTCAAGCCGCGCGTCGGCATCCCGGCGCGGCTTCGCCCCGAGGTCTACGCGATCGTTCCCATCCTCGCCGCCAGCTGGGCGCTCGGCGGGCTGTACCTGTCGCTCGGCCCGTCGGTCGCCGCGAGCCTCTTCGGCCTGCAGAGCCACCTCGTCGGCGGGCTCGTCGTGACGCTGCTGTGCGGAACCGGAGCGGCGACGGCCTTCGCCCTGCGCAGCCGGCCGATCGACCGGGTGCTCGCGATCGCCGGCGGCCTGCTGGCCGCCGGGACGCTCCTGACGCTGGCCGGCGTCGAGGCCGGCTCGGCGACCGTCGCCGCCGCCGGGACGGTCGTCGCCGGCGTCGGCTTCGGCGCATCGGCGCTGGGCTGCTTCGGGACGCTCGCGCGGCTCGCGGCACCCGAGGAGCGCGGCGAGCTCTTCGCCGTCGCCTTCGTCATCGCCTACCTCGCGTTCAGCCTCCCGGCGATCCTCGCCGGCTTCGCCACCACGTCGGTCGGCCTGCACGACACCGCGCTCGTCTACGGCATCGGCGTCGTCCTGCTGAGCATCGCGGCGCTCGTCGCCCAGGCGATGCTCGCGTCCGCGCGCCTACGCGCCTCCCGGCCCGGGTAGCCCGGTCCCTCATGCCGTCGCGGGCCCGAGTCGCGCTCCTTCTGTCGGGCCTCTTGTCGATCGGCGCGATCGCTACCGGCCTCGAGCTGGCCATCGATCGCGGCTGCAACCTCGGAAGCGGCTGCAACGAGCGCAGCGTCGCCCTCGTCATCGGCATCCCGCTCATCCTGCTCGGCGTGGGCATGCTCGTCGCGGCCGCCGCCGGCCGGCGGCGGGAGCCGGGCCTCTTCGCGCAGGCGTCCTGCACCGTCTGGGCGGCCGTCCTGCTGCTCGCCGCCGGCGCCGTCGGCGGCGCCGACAACGCGATGGGGATCCTCCTCGCGGTCCTCGCCGTCGCCATGGGGGCGCTGAGCGTGTGGGTCCCGCGCTGAGCCCGCCCGCGGTCAGCGCCCGCGCCGCAGGACGCTGCGCAGCCCCGCCCACTCCCGCGGTCGCACGAACCCGCTGATCGCGAACAGGAGCGGCAGCGCCGCGAGCGCCGCCGCCCGCGTGACGAAGCCGCCGATGCCGGCGTCGGGCAGCAGCAGCTCGCCCGCGACGCTGACGCCCGCCAGCAGCACGATCGCGTGCGCGAGCCGCCCCCACTCGAACGGCACCGCGAACAGCCCCCGCGTCAGCAGGTGCAGGACGACGAGCATCACCGCGTACGCCGCGACGAGCGCGATCCCGGCGCCGGCGATGCCGAGCGGGCCGACGAGGACGACGAGCGCGACGGCGTTGACGGCGACCCCGGCGATCGCGGCCGGGAATGTCCGCGACGTCACGCCGACGCGACCGCCGATCGTCACGAGGACGAGGAACAGCCCGTACATCGCCCAGCCGAGCGCGACCCACGGCAGCGCCTCGTGGGCCTCGAAGTACGCCGGCGCGGCGAGCAGCCGCACGACCCAGCGGCCGAGCAGCGTCAGGCCCGCCACGACGAGCCCCGTGACGACGACGTACCACGTCGTCACCGCCGCGTAGAAGCGGCCGGCCTCGTGGTCGTCGGCGATCGAGTACGCGAGCGGCGGCCAGGCGAGCTGGAAGCCGCGCACGGCGAGGATGACCGCCGTCGCCAGCTTCACCGACAGCGCGAACAGCCCGGCCGCCGCGGCGCTCTGCGCCCGCAGGAGGTAGGCGCGGTCGAGGACGTTGAGCGCGAACACCGTCGCGTCGGCGGGCACCGTCGGCAGGCCGAAGCGCAGCAGCGGGCGCAGCGACAGCTCCGGCCGCAGCCCGATCCGCCCGCGCAGCGTCCACCACAGGCCCAGCAGGACGACGGTCGAGGCGACGTAGTTGCCGGCGAGGTAGCCGCGCGCGCCCTCGTCCAGCCCGACGACGAGCGTCACCGTCAGCGCGACGCTCAGCAGCACGTTGCACAGCGACGCGGCGACGTAGCGGCGGCGGCGCTCGTCGACGCGCAGCAGCGCGTACGCGATCTCGAGGTTCGTGAACGCCCACAGGCCGAGCACCGCGATGCGCATGAGGCCGGCGTCCTCGAAGCCGAGGATGAGCGTGCTGAGCGGGCCCGCGAGCGCCGCGGCCAGCAGGGCCGTGGCCGTCGTCGCGAGCAGGACCGTCGCGCTCGTCGTGCGCGCGAGGCGGTCGCGCTGCTGCACCGGCGTCTGGAAGTAGAAGCGCACGAACGCCTCGCCGAGGCCGAGCCGCAGCAGGATCGACGCGAGGATGATGAACGTCAGCAGCGTCTCGGCGACGCCGAAGTCCGCGCGGCTCAGCGCGCGGGTGTAGAGCGGCAGCGTGACGAGCGCCAGCACCGCCGAGAGGACGCTCGACGCCTGGTACGCCGCGCCTCCGGCAAGCAGGCGCCCGAAGAGGCTGCGCATGTCAGTGGCCGCGCGCGCGCGCTGTCCAGGATGTGTGGGCATTCGCGGGCACGGCCACTCGCCACGCTACTGTCCGCGCGTGCCGGATCCGCGCGCCCTCCTGCTGCTCCCGCGACCGCTGGAGGGGTTCATCCTCGCCGACCAGGCGCGCGACCTGCTGCGCGCCGACGGCGTCGTCGCGGCCGATCCGCCGCGCGTGCCCTACGGCGCGGTCGCGCGACTGCCGCAGCCGCTGCGCGACCGGCTCGCCCGCGGGACCGCGCGGCGGCTGCTGCGCACGCTGCGCGGCGACCTGCGCGCGGTGGCGATCTTCCATCCCGTGCAGTGGCCGCTGGCGCGCGCGCTGCTGCAGGCGCGGCCGCAGGCCGAGCTCTGGTACGGGCGCTGGGATCGCTACGAGCTGGCCTACGACGCCTCGCCGGCGATGCGGCGCCGGCTGGCGACCCTGCACGAGCAGGCCGCCGAGCGCTCGTCGCTGACGTTCGTCGTGTCGGGCAAGCTCGCCGAGCTCGAGCGCGATGCGGGCCGCGAGGCGCAGCTCGTCGGCCTCGCCGCCGACTCGTTCCCCGCGCCCGACCCGCGCGGCGCCGTCGATCGCCGTCTCGCTCGGCCATCTCGGCTGGCGCACGGACTGGGCGCTGCTGCGCGGCGTCGCCGAGCGGATGCCCGAGCTCGTGCTCCTGCTCGTCGGCGCGTGGCACGAGGACGAGTGCAAGGACGACGCCGACTTTCGCTGGTGCCGCGCGGCGCCGAACCTCGTCTGGCTGGGCCGGCGCAGCGACGAGGAGGCGGCGCGGCTGATCCTCTGCGCCGACGTGGGGATCCTGCCCTTCCGCGTCGAGCCCTTCAACGACGCCGCGCTGCCGTACCGGATTCTGAAGTACGCCCGGCTCGGCCGGCGGACGATCTCGCCCGAGCTCGCGGGCGTGCACACGTGGGACCGGGCGGTGACGACGGCGGCCGGCGCCGACGCGTTCGTCGCCGCGCTGCGGGGGCAGGCCGGCGCCCGGCTGCGGCCCGACGAGGAGCTGCGCGCGTGGGCGCTCGAGCAGACGGCCGAGCGGGTCAACGCACCGCTCTGGGAGCGGCTGCGGGCACTCGGGATGGCCTGAGCGCAACGACCGTTCCCAGAAAACTGAGCGCCTGCACGGGAGGATCGCGGCACCGTCTTCGTTCAATGTCGATCGCATCCGCCACGCGGCGCCCGCCAGGCTTGACTTTGCCGCGGATACCACCAGAGTTGGTGTCTCGCTTTGGGAGTGCCCCGGTCGGATCGGCCGTGGTGGCGACCAGGAAGGGGTTCTGCGTGAACCCGATCAAGCAGTATGTCTCGTGCGCGTGCTCCCAATGAGCGCCGCCGCCGTCCTGAACACCGAAGTTGCAGCCGATGCCGGCTGTAAGCACGGACGCGCGCTCCCACACCCACTTCGTCGCACGGGCCCGAAACGGCCTTCTTGTCGTCCACCTCCCGACGAGCGCGGCGAAGACCGCCTCACGGTCACCCGGGTCTGCCTCCCCCTGAAGGGCCCGGGTGACTGTGGGGCCACAACTGCGCGAGCGCGGAGTCTAGCGCTGGGCGAGCTTGGCGGTTCGCGGCTTCTTGAACGTCGCCAGGCAGGTGATCTCGCGGTCGTCCTGCGCCCAGCTCGTCGTCGTCGGATAGACGAACTTGAAGCCGAGCTGCCTGTCCCTGAAGGCCTTCGCGGTGGCCTGACGGCGCAGCCGCGCGCGGCAGCCGCGCTGACCCTTGGCGATGACGGGCTTCAGACCGGGGTACTTCTCGCCGGCGAGCGGCGATGATCGTGAACACCTCGCCGTCGTGGCGCTTCGCGCACTCGACGGCGTCGAAGGTCGTCACGTCGCCGACGTACGAGTTGGCGTCGGTGACGCAGGTGCCGACGCTCAGGTCCTTCGCGCTGACCTTGCCGGACGTCACCGGCTTCGCCTTGTCGTCGCCGCCGCAGCCCACGAGCAGAGACCGCGACGAGCACCACCGAGACGAGGACCGAGCTTGCTCGTGAGGAGCTTCATCTGCCCGCGAGACTACCGCGACCGCGCGCGACACACGACGTAGACGGCGAACGGGCCGTGGACGACGGTCGGATCGCCCGCCGGCAGGCGATTCGTCGCGCGGCTCACGCCGTCGGCGCGGCCGAAGCGCCGCGCGAACTTCTCGTCGCCCGTGATGTAGACGGCGACGGCGCCCGCGGCGCGCCCGCCGGCGCGGGTGTGCACCGCGCGCGCGTCGGCGTCGAGCAGCCAGCGCGCGTCGGGGACGAGCCGGTACGTCGGGAACGTCAGCGCCCCGCAGCGCAGGCCCGCGCGCACGCGCGGCTCGGCGAGCAGGCCGGTCATCTCGCGATGCGTGCGATCGATGAAGCGCAGCTCGTTGCGCAGGGCGGTGAAGCTCGACGCCTTGACGGCGAGGAACGCCACGCCGACGGCGAGCGCCGCGAACGTCACGCTGCGCCAGCGCTCGCGCTGCGCGCTGGGCTCGAGCGTCGTGAAGCCGAGCAGCGCGTAGCCGGCCAGCACGCACAGCGCGACCGCCGGCACCGTCAGGTAGCGCGGGATCAGCGACAGGCCGGCGATCGCCGATCGCGACGAACGTCAGCGCACCCGCGCCGACGAGCGCGAGCGGCACCGCCATCCGCCGCCGCCCGAAGCGGCGCACCGCGAGCACGAGACCGATCGCGCCGGCCAGCGGCGACGGGCGGACGGGCGAGGTCGGCGAGGAACGTCACGAACGCCGACGGGACGTGGCGCAGCCCGCGCTCGCGCCCGAGGTCCGCCGCGAGGTCCTTCGTCGCGTGCAGGCTGAACAGCGGGTCGCCGGTGACGGCGTAGTCGACGGCCGCCCACAGCCCGGGCGCGAGGATCACCAGCGCGAGCAGCGCGGCGCGGTCGCGGCTCCTGCGCCCTGGCAGGCACCACAGCCAGTACAGCCCCGCGAGCACCCACGCGTCGGGCCGCAGCAGCCCGGCCGCCGCGAGCAGCGCCATCGGCGCAAGGCCGCGGCGCGGGCGCTGCGCCTCCAGCGCCGCCGCCCACACGACGAGCGCGAGGAACGGGACGTCGACGAACGCGCGCACGGCATAGAGCGCGAACGCGAAGCTCGAGCCGACGAAGAGCGCGCCCGCGGCGCCCGCGGCGCCGCCGAACAGCGCCCGCCCGAGCGCGTACGCGCCGCCGGTGAGCGCGACGAGGCTGAGGATCGTGACGAGCACGAGCAGCCGGTCGGCGTGCTCGCCGGCGAGCGACAGCAGCGCTCCGAGGGCGAGGTAGAGCGGGTGCTCCGTCGGCGCCGCGAAGTCCTGGAAGCCGGGCGTCACGCCGTGCAGCAGGTCGCGGCCCCAGACGAGGTGGTGGTAGGCGTCGTAGTCGGGGTACGTCGGCACGAGCGCCCAGGCCGCCACGGCGGCGAGGGCGAGCGCGGCGAGCGCCAGGCGCTCCCTCACGGCTCGGGCGCCAGCGCCGCGCCGACCGCCAGCAGCGCCCACGCGAGCGGATCCTCGAGGAACGCCGCGTAGAGCAGCGTGTGCACGACGAGCGCGACGAAGGCCGCCGCGACCGCCGCCCGGGCGATCGAGCGGCGCGCGCCGCGCAGCAGCACCGCGATCGCGACGGCGATGAGCGCGAGGTAGAGGACGAGGCCGCCGATGCCCTGCTCGGCGGCGACCGTGATCGGGATCGTGTGCGAGGCCGCCGACGCGCGCTCGCTGGAGGCCTTCTTCTGCGCGCGGAACTCCTTCTTGAACGCGCCCGCCCCCCAGCCTTCGAGCGGGCGCTCGGAGGCCAGCTCGACGCCGCCGCGCACGAGCGACCAGCGTCCGCTGGAGACGTTGTCCGCCGATCCGTCGACGCCGACGGCGCCGGGCGCCACGAGCACGACGAGGATGCCTGCGAGGGCGAACGCCGCGACGATCGCCGCCGCCCGCTTCGTCCCCCAGCGCAGCGCCCCGAGCACGGTGAGCCCCGCGAGCAGCGCCGTGAAGGACGACTGCGAGAGGGTGAGCACGAGCCCCGCCCACAGCAGCGCCAGCGCGGCGGCGCAGCCCGCGACGAGCGCCCTGCGGCGGCTCCACAGCAGGACGGCGACGAGCCCGAGCATGACCGTCACGAGGAAGCGCCCGTAGATGTTCGGGTCGAAGAAGAGCGAGTTGACGCGGAAGTAGGACTCGAACTGGTTGGAGCTGATGACCTTCGGGTTGAGCAGCAGCTCGCGCTTGCCGTACTCGACGAAGCCGATCCCGACGAACGCCGTCGCCAGCACGAGCAGGACGATCAGGCAGCGGCCCGCGAGCTGCGCCGTCCACCTGATCCGCACGAGCAGCGCGTAGAGCAGCGCGAACGGCACGTAGAAGAAGATCGTCTGCTTGAGCGCGCCGTCGAAGTCGCTCGAGTACGCCGCCTGCACGGCATAGAGCACGATCGCGCCCGCCAGCAGCCATTCGAGCAGCCCGCGCTCGTGCTCGCCGTCGTCGCGCTCGGCGTCGTCGAGGCCGCGCGGCGCGCGCAGGCGCGGCAGCGCGTAGGCGAGCACGCCCGCGGCGATCACGAGGTACAGCGGGACGAGCAGGTTGGCCGTGTCGCCGCCCGAGTCGATCGGCACGCGGAACGGCAGCGTCGCCGCGGCTGCGAGCGCGAGCAGCTCCGGCCGGCGGTGGATCGCCAGCGCGCCGAGCGCGAGCACGACGAGCCCGCCGACGCCGGCCCCGAGCGCCAGCAGCGGGCGCTCGCGCAGCGGCTCGAACTGCGGCGTCGACCAGATGTTCGCGACGAGCAGGACCGGCGTCAGGGCGAGCGCCGCGAGCATCGCGGACGCGCGGACGCGCGGCGAGCCGTGCAGCAGCACGACGGCGGCGAGCAGCGCCGCGACGACGACGCCGACCGTCTGGGCGAAGTCCCCGAGCGTTGAGACGGCGGCGATCATCGGGTTCTCAGCAGCGTCCAGATGCGGTCCAGCAGCGCCGCGAGCTCGGGGTTGTCGCGCAGGCCCGCCGAGAACCCCGGCAGGCCGGGGCGGATGACGAGCCCGTCGCCGAAGCGCGAGGCGACGATGACCTGGCGGGCGCCGTCCTGGGTCGCCGCGGCAGCCGCGATCGCGCTGGCGCCGCCGCGCACGTCGAGCGTCTGCTCGAACGCGTCGATGCCGCCGAACTGGCCCGCGGTGCCGGAGAACAGGTCGATCTCGTCGGTGACGTTGACGAGCGTGACGGGCGCCGGAGGCCGCACGACCGGCCGCAGGCGGGCGCCGAAGAGGTCGCGCGCGGTCGGCAGCGTCGGCGCGATCGCGCGCCCCGCGGGCGTCAGCGTGACGCTGCGGCGCAGCGACTCGGTCCCGACCGACAGCAGGCGGCCGCCGCCGCGCACGAAGCTGCGCAGCGCACGCGCGACGCGGTCGTCGAGCCAGCGCGCGTCGCCGGCGATGATGACGCCGCGGTGGCCCTCGAGCTTCGGTCCCTCGCCGCGCGCGAGCGCGACGTCGGTGGTCAGGTCGTAGCGGCGCCCCTTGCGGTCGAGCTGGGCCAGCAGGAGCGCCTCGTCGCGGCGGACCTGGGGCGGGATGCCGTCCTTGACGTAGGGCCGGTCGATCAGCACCGGCAGGCCGCCCGTGAGCATGTCGGGCCGGCCGTCGCCGTCGTCGTCGACGGGGTTGAGGCCCTGCCACGTCGTCACCGGCAGCACGACGAGGACGGGATGCTCCTCGCGCGACTGCACGACGAGCGGCGTCGCGGTGTGGTGCGTGCGCGTGCGCACGTCGAACACGTACAGGCCCGACTTGCCGGCCGGCGCGGCGAACCGCACGCGGCGCGAGCGGGTGCCGCGGCCGCGCTTGCGGACCGAGCTGTCGCCGACGCGGCGCACGCTCCACCTGAAGTTCGCGCCGACCGACTCGACGGCGACGAGCGCGTCCCTGCCCGCCGTGACGGGCGACGAAGGTGCCTGGGCGCGCAGGTAGCGAACCGTGATCCCGCCGCGGCCGGACAGCGGGCGGCCGTACTCGAAGCGCGGCGGGATCGGCGCGGACGAGCCGATGTTGCCCGCGCGGTCGCGCGCGCGTACGACGACGAGGTAGCTGCCCGCGGCGACCCGGCGACCGCGGACCCTGCCGTTCCACTCCCAGGTCGTGGCATCGTCGGCGAGCTCGATCGGCGCGTCGAAGACCGGCCGCAGCGGGCGCACGTCGGTGCGGTAGACGAGGATCTCCTTGTGCCGGCCGGCCGCCTGGAACGAGACGCGTGCGGGCGCGCCATCGTCGTGCGGCAGCACCTCGGGCCGCCGGACCTTGTCCTTGATCGGGCCGATCGACGTGACGCGGATCGTCGGTGGCTTCGTGTCCTTGTCGATGTTGCGCGGCAGCAGGACGGCGCGGCCCTGGCGGCGCAGGTTCAGGCGGATCCGGTACGTCCCGTCGGGGACGAGGTGCCCGGCGGCGTCCGTCCCGTCCCAGGCGAGGCGCATCTGCCGGCCCGCCCGCAGGCGCCGGTTGTCGGCGAGCCGGCGGACGGTGTCGCCGCTGCGGTCGACGACGGTCGCCGTGACGTCGTCGGTGCGCTTGAGCCGAAACGACACGTGCGCACGGTCGAAGCGCCCGTCGCCGTTGGGCGAGAAGAACGGGAAGACGTGCAGGTCCTGGACGTTGGGGGGCGTGCTCTTGAGCTCCTGCGCGACGAAGAACGCGGCGAACGTCGCGCAGACGAGCACCGCGAAGCCGATGCGAGCGGTCCGGGTCGCGCTCACGGCCTGGACGGCGCCGGCGCCGGCAGGCGAAACAGCGCGCAGTTGCCGATCGCGCCGCCGGGCGGGGCCTCGATGCCCTCGACGGAGCGGATCGATCCGCCGTGCGTGACGACGAGCGCCGGCAGCGGGCCGCCGGCGACGTCCGCCAGCGCGGCGGCGACGCGCGCGGCCTGCTCGGTGACGGACTCGCCGCCGGGGAAGCGGAACGCCGGATCGGCGGCGCGCCAGCGCCGCAGCTCGCCCGGCTCGACGTCGTCGTAGCGCAGGCCCGACCAGTCGCCGGCGTCGACCTCCATCAGGCGTTCGTCGAGGACCGGCTCGAGGCCGAGCATGTCGCCGACGATCTGGGCCGTCGCGCGGGCGCGCTGCAACGGGCTCGTGTAGATCGCGCGCAGGCCCTCGCCGCGCAGGCTGCGCGCGAGCGCGCGCGACTGCTCGCGACCGCGGTCGTTGAGCTGCGTGTCCCGACGGCCCTGGAAGCGGTCGGCCGCGTTGTCTTCGGTCTCCCCGTGGCGCACGAGCAGAACCTCATTCGAGCCGGCCATCCGGACTCCCCCTGTGGGCGGCTCAGCCGCTCTGGTCGGACCCGACCGTCACGACGACGTCGGCGTCGGCGGCAGCCGACGTGTTGGCGTCGGCTGCCTGCACCGAGCCGCTGTCGATTCCGATGAGCCTCGCGACCGCCAGCGCCGCCTTCTGGTTGCCGTCCGTGTAGGAGACGATCGTCGACGGGACGCTCTGGTCGGCGTTGTTGCCGACGCTGCCGAGCTTGAAGCCGCCGTCCTCGATCTTGTTGCCGACGGCGCGCGCGAGGCCCGCTTGGGTCGTGCCGTTGAGCACGGCGACGTTCGTCGCGCGGCGGTCGGCGCTCGTGAGCGCCGCCGACGAGGAGTTGCCCGACCCGGAGCCGTCGGACGCGCTCGCACCGCTGGCGGGCTGGTCGGTCGAGGGCGTGTTGCCGAAGCCGTTGGGCGGCGGCGGCGAGGCGTCGTTGCCCGTCAGGGTGAGGACGAGCACGACGGCGACGGCCACCACGGCGAGCGCACCGCCGACGATCACGCCCACGCGTCCGCGGGAGAGGCCGGAGCCGCCGTCCTTCTCGTCGTCGCTCGACGAGGAGGATCCGATCGCCGGCGAGCTCGGCGGGGGCGGCAGCGGCTCGGGCCGGGCCGCGTCGGACTCGGCGGTCTCCTGGCCCGCCGAGCCGTTGGCGGGCGCCGAGGAGGGCGCGACGCTGCGCGAGGCGGCGGCGACGCGGGCGGCCGCGGCAGCGGTCGCCGCCTGCGGGGCGGCGGTCGGCGCGGGCGCCGCGGTCACGATCGGCCGCGCGCCGGCCACCTGCGTCCCGGCCGCCGCGGCGGCGGGCGCGGGCTTCGGCGCACCGGGCACCGCGGGCAGCGTGCCCGGCGACGGGGCTGCCTTGCCGGGGGCCACGGGCAGCGTGCCCGGCGAGGGGGCCGCCGCCTTGCCGGGCGCTGCCGGCACCGCGCCGGGCGCGGGCGCCGGCGAACCGGGCGTCGCGGGGCGCGCGAGCTGGCCGGGCGGGGCGACGGACGGCCCGGGCGGTGCCGCGCCGACGCTCGCGTAGACCGAAGCCGTGGCCGCCGCCGTGCGGGCCTCGGCCGCCTGCTGCCCCGCGGGCGACGCGGGCGCCAGCGGCTGGGCGACGACGCGGCGCTGCGCATCCTCCTGGACGCGCTGCTCGAGCTCGGCGGCGCGCTCCGGCGCGCGGCCCGCCCACTCGCGCAGCCGCTTGACCTCGCGCGCCTGCGTGAAGTAGAGCAACGCCAGGATGCCGAGCCCGAGGATGGCCGCGTACCCGGCATAGGAGCCGATCTGCTCGACGAGGCTGCTGGCGGAGGCAGCGGAGAGCAACCCGCTCATCGCGAGCACCAGCGGCGCGGTTGCACCGCGGCCTTGGTCGAGCACGGGCGCGCAGTCACGGCTGCGTGCCGTCGCTCATCGATCGAAGTTCGGCAGAGATCACGGCAGCTTCGGGCTCAGATCGCAGGATCCTAGTCGGAGTGACGTCGGGAACCGCAGACAGCTCCGACACCTTCGCAGCAAGACCGGCTGCATCGCCCTCGAGCACGAGCAGGCCGATCTGGTCGAACATCTCGTCGACGACGTGTGGAAGCCGCGCGTCGCGCTCGGCGCGCAGGATCTTCTCGGCCGGCGTCGGCTGCGGGCGCTCGTAGGGGTTGAAGAGCTCCTCGTGCAGCTTCTCGCCCGGGCGGCGACCGACGACCTCGATCGCGATGTCGCGCTCCGGATCGAGGCCGGAGAGCTCGATCATCGTCCTGGCGAGGTCGAGGATCCGCACCGGCTCGCCCATCTCGAGCACGTAGATCTCGCCGCTCGCGGTGCCCTTCGCGAGGCCGCCCGCGCGGATGATGAGCTGCACGGCCTCGGGAATCGTCATGAAGTACCGCGTCATCCGCTCGTCGGTCACCGTCACCGGGCCGCCGAGCGCGATCTGGCGGCGGAAGATCGGTACGACGGAGCCCGACGACCCGAGCACGTTGCCGAAGCGCACCGCGCAGAAGTGCGTCGTGGAGAAGCGCGCCTGCTCGGCCTCCAGGGCGAACTCCGCCAGCGCCTTGGAGGCGCCCATCACGGTCGCCGGCGCGACGGCCTTGTCGGTCGAGACGAGGACGAAGGTCTTGACCCTCGTCTGGCCCGAGATGCGCGCCATGAGCCGCGTCGCGATCGCGTTGTTGCGCACCGCCTCGACGGGGTTGGACTCCATCAGCCCGACGTGCTTGTAGGCGGCGGCGTGGAAGACGATCGTCGGGCGGTACGCGTCGAACACCTCGCGCATCCGCTCCTCCTCCTTGCAGTCCGCCAGGACGACGTCGAGCGTCGACGGATGCACGTGGCGGTCGTCCTCGAGCTCGCGCTGGATCGTGAAGAGGTTGTCCTCGGCGTGGTCGAGCAGGATCAGCCGCCGCGGGGCGACGCGCGCGATCTGGCGCGAGAGCTCCTTGCCGATCGAGCCGCCCGCACCGGTGACGAGCACGACCTCGGAGCTGAGGTAGGCCCCGACGCGATCGAGCTCCATCCGCACGGGCTCGCGGCCGAGGATGTCCTCGACCTGCACGTCGCGCACCTGGCGCACGGCGGTGACGCCGGACTGCAGCAGCTCGAAGACCGTCGGCAGCGTGCGGACGGGGATCCCGCGCTCGCGGCACGCGCGCACGACGTTCGCGCGCAGGATGCCCGGCGCCGAGGGGATCGCGATCGTGACCTCGTCGGGCTCGACCTCGTCGAGGATCCGCCCGAGCTCCTGCGTGGTACCGAGCACGCGCACGCCGTCGACCCGCAGGCGCCGCTTGAGCGGGTCGTCGTCGATGAAGCCGACCGGCTTGAGGCGCAGCTCGGGGTTGCGCAGGATCTCGCGCAGGACGAGGCGCCCGCCGTCGCCGGCGCCGACGATCAGCAGCCCGCGCGCGTCCTTGCGCGCGCGGAAGCCGCGCAGCGGGCGCTCGTAGACGCTGCGCGCGACGAAGCGCGCGCCGCCGACGAGCGCCAGCATGAGCAGCAGGTGCAGCGCCAGCACGCCGGACGGGGTCGTGACGACGGTCCGGCCCGCCGCCGTCCACTGCATGACGGGCTTGACCGTGGCGGTGTAGACCACCAGCAGCAGCGCGGCGACGACGACCGCCTGGACGATCTTCGCGTAGTCGCGCTGCGTGACGTAGCGCCACCACTTCGCGTACAGGCCGAAGGCCGCGAAGACGACGAGCGAGCCGGCGACGACGGGGATGAACGTGGCGTCGAACAGGCGGTCGTAGCGCGTCGGGACACCCGTGCGGTGCGTCGAAGCGCAGCCGGTAGGCCAGCCAGTATGCGAGCGCGACCAACGCCCCGTCGATCGCGATCTGGGGCAGCGAATGGCGGTGCAGGGGCAGGGCCGCCGAACGGATCCGTCGGCGCATCGCGCGGATTCTAGGGAGAACGCCGGACAAAGCCGCCGCTCGTGCGCTGTCATCATCGACGCGCTGCGCCTGACGGGCCGCAACGGCGCGTAGCTGCTGGCTGCACCAGCAGCGCGACATACGGAGGGAAAGCGATGCACATCACAGGGGTCGACTTCATCACGGTGCCCACGCAGGACTTCGAGAAGGCGAGCGAGTTCTACGGCTCGGTGCTCGGCCTGCGGTGCTCGGGGCGCTGGGGGAACATGCCCGCGGCCGAGTTCGAGACCGGCACGCTGACGATCGCGGTCATGCAGTCCGACGCGTTCGGCGTCACGTTCGCGCCGCACTCGCACCCGATCGCGCTCCACGTCGACGACGTCGCCGCCGCCCGCGCCGAGCTGGAGGCCGCCGGCGTCGGCTTTGCCGCCGAGACCATGGACAGCGGCGTCTGCCACATGGCGCACTTCTCGGACCCGGACGGCAACGTGCTGATGCTCCACCACCGCTACGCGCCGCGCGGCTGAGACGGGCGGGCCAGCAGCGCGGCGAGCAGCGCCGGGTCGCGGCGCACGCGCGCCTGCGCTCCCGCGCCCGGCCGGCGCTTGACGAGCGCGACGTCCTCGGCGCGCTCGAGCACGTTGAGCCGGCCGTCGGCGATCAGGCGCTCGTCGACCGCGCCGAGGCGGCCCTGGAACGTCGTCCAGACGGGCGTTCCGAGCGCGACGGCCTCGCGGTTCATCGTCCCGCCGGCGGACACGACGAGGTCGGCGTAGGCGATCAGCGACTGCGCGTCGATCGCCTGCTCGGGGACGATGAACCCGCCGTCGCGCAGCTCCGCGCGCTGCTGCGGCGTGCGCGGCAGGACGACCGTCTGCGACCCGCGCAGGCGGTCGAGCACGCCGCCGAGGACGTCGTTCTCGAAGCGGTGGTAGAGCGACACCGCGGGCGGCGTGCGGACGACCGCGATCGGCGCGGCGGCGTCGAGGCCGAGCTCGCCGAGCACCGCGGGGTCGGGCTCGAAGTCGGCGAGGTAGTACTCCTCCTTAAGCCCTGCATATGGGGCTAATTTTCCGAGTCGCGCCGTAGCGCGCCAACCGCTCCGGGGGGATGACGTCGGGCACGACGACGGTCTGCGCGAGGCGGCAGTTGACCGTGTGCTGGACCGTCGCCCACTCGTAGTCGAACATCGTCGAGCAGGGGATCCGCAGCAGCCGCGCGGCGACGGTCACGTCGTTGGAGCCGTGGCCGAGGGCGAGGTCGAAGCGCCGCCCGCGCGCCCAGCGCGCGAGCGCGGTCGAGCGCGAGACGAGCCCGAGCCCCTTCGCCGCGAGCCGCTCGCCGCGGTGGCGCCCGACGACGGTGTGGGCGATCCCGAAGCGCTCGAGCAGGCCGAGCGTCTGGGCGAAGTCGCGCGCGGTGATCGAGACCTCGTGGCCCTGCGCGCGCAGCGCGGCGACGATCGGCCGCAGCACGAGCACGTGGGGGCTGTTGGTGAGATCCACCCAGACGCGCATGCGGGCGCCGAGGCTATCCGGTGGCCGATCCGCACAATGACCACACACTCCTGTCGCGCCTGCGCGCTAGCCTCCGGCCACGTGTTCGTCGTCGCTTCTCTGACGGACCCCATCGTCGAGTTCGCGACGAACGTCGTCGCCGATCTCGGCCTTCCGGGCGTCTTCATCCTCATGCTCCTCGAGAGCGCGTGCATCCCGCTCCCGAGCGAGGCGACGATGCTGTTCGCCGGCTTCAACGTCAGCGAAGGCCACTACAGCCTGATCGCGGTGACGCTCGTCGGCTCGTTCGCGAACCTCTGCGGGTCTTGGCTGGCGTACGGCGTCGGCTACTACGGCCGCGTCGACCTCATCGAGAAGCACGGCCACAGGCTCTTCATCAAGCCCCACCACCTGCACGCGGCGGACCGCTGGTTCGAGCGCCACGGCGACGCGACGGTGTTCTTCACGCGCATGCTGCCGATCATCCGGACGTTCATCTCGCTGCCCGCGGGCGTCGCGCGGATGCCGTTCGTCCGCTTCTCGGTGCTGACCTTCCTCGGCTGCCTGCCGTGGGTCTTCATGCTCGCGTTCATCGGCAACCAGGTCGGCGAGAACTGGACGGAGTGGAAGGACTCGCTGCACTACGTCGACTACACGGTCGCGGCGCTCATCGTGGCCGCGATCGCGTACCTCGTCGTCAAGCGGCGGCGCGGCGGCGGGGACGACGCACCGGTTGGGCCGGTCGAGCCGGCGACCGATGCCCAAGCCCGCTGACGACCTGCGCCTGCGCACCCGGGACGCGATCGCCCTCGGGCTCCTGCACGGACCGGCCGAGCTGCTGCCGGTCTCGTCGTCCGGGCACGTCGCGGTCGTGCCGTGGCTGTGCGGCTGGCCCTACAGCCGCCTCGACGGCGAGCTGCGCAAGGCCTTCGAGGTCGCCCTGCATGCCGGCACGGCGGCGGCGCTGCTCGTCGGCCTGCACGACGAGGTCGCCGTCGCGGCGCGCGAGCTCGACCGCCGCCGGGTCGAGCTCGTCGCGCTGAGCTTCGTGCCCCCGGCGATCGTGGGGTTCGTGCTCGAGCGCCCGATCGAGCGGCGCCTCGGCACGCCCGCGACCGTCGCCGCCGGGCTCGTCGCCGGGTCGCTGGCGATGATCGCGGCCGACGCGACGAGCGGCGGGCGGCGGCGGCGCGAGGACGCCGGCGCGGCCGACGCGCTCTGCCTCGGGCTGGCGCAGGTGTGCGCGCTGATGCCGGGCGTCTCGCGCAACGGCGCGACGCTGGCGGCGGCGCGGGCGCGCGGCTTCGCGCGCGCGGACGCAAGCGTGCTCTCGCGCCACGCGGCGCTGCCGATCATCATCGGCGCGACGGCGCTGAAGGGCACGCGCCTGGCGCGGCGCGGGCTGCCGGCGGGTACGGCGCGGGCGTTCGTCGCAGGGATCGTCGCCTCGTTCGCGGCGACGCTCGCGTCGGTCCGGATCATCCGCCACGTCGAGCGCGGCCGCTCGCTGATGCCGTACGCGGTGTACCGGCTGGGGCTCGCCGCGCTGGTGCTGCGGCGGTTGCGGCGGGCTTGAGGGCATGGGTCGGCGCGGGTGGACGCGCGCACGGTCACTCGCGGGGCAGGCGGGGCACCAGCGTTCGCGAACACGCGACGCCCGCCGCCCCCTGCGCTAGGTTCGCTCCCCGTGCCAGACGACGCCTACGCAGCGGCCGGCGTGTCGATCGCCTCCAGCGACGCGGGCGTGCGCGCACTCGTCGACGTGCTGCGCACGATCGATCCCGGGCGGCCGAGCCGCTCGCTGCTCGGCACCGGCCACTACGCGAGCGTGCTGCAGGTCACGCCGGACCTCGCGATCGCGCTGTCGACCGACGGCGTCGGCTCCAAGCTCGTCGTCGCCGAGCAGACCGGGCGCCTGGGCACGGTCGGCATCGACTGCATCGCGATGAACGTCAACGACCTCATCTGCGTCGGCGCCGAGCCGCTGGCGATGCTCGACTACATCGCCGTCGAGCAGCCCGACCCGGCGGCGCTCGCGCAGATCGCGACCGGGCTGAAGATCGGCGCCGAGGACGCCGGGATCGAGATCCCCGGGGGTGAGCTCGCGGTGCTGCCGGAGCTCATCCGCGGCCACCCGAGCCCGAACGGCTTTGACCTCTGCGGCGCCGCGTTCGGCGTCGTCGCACCCGACGCGATCATCACCGGCGCGACGATCGTGCCCGGCCAGGCGCTGATCGGCCTGCCGTCAAGCGGCCTGCACTCCAACGGCTACACGCTCGCGCGCCGCGCCCTGCTCGAGCTCGGCGGCCACACGCTCGACGACACGCCGCCCGAGCTCGGCGGCGCCTCCGTCGCCGACGCGCTGCTGGAGCCGACCGTCATCTACGTGCGCGCGATCCTCGAGCTGCTCGCCTCGCCACGCGACGTCCACGGCCTCGCGCACATCACCGGCGGCGGGCTGACGAACCTCCTGCGCCTCAACGACGGCGTCGGCTTCGCGATCGACGCGCCGCTGCCGGTGCCGCCGATCTTCGACCTGATCGCCCGCTGCGGCGGCGTCGCGGAGGCCGAGATGTGGGACGTCTTCAACATGGGCTGCGGCTTCGTCGCCGTCGTCGCCGAGGGCGATGCCGAGCAGGCACTCGCGCTGCTGTCGGCACGCCATCCGGGCAGCGCGCTGATCGGCCGCGTGACCGACCGCGCCGGGGAGATCGAGCGCCGCTGACGGCGCTACGCCGCCGCCGCGGGGCCGTGACGGCCCAGGGTGCGCGTGAGGCCGCCCGTCGCCGGATCCCAGAGGCAGACGTCCTTGTCCTCGCCGGCGCTCGCCAGGTGGCGCCCGTCGGGCGAGAACGCGATCGTCCAGACCGAGTCGGTGTGGGCGGCGAGGATCGCGATCTGCACCCCGCTCTCGGCGTCCCACAGGCGCACGGTCTTGTCCTCGCCGGCGCTCGCCAGCATCCGCCCGTCCGGCGAGAAGGCGACCGACGAGACCCAGTCGGCGTGCGCCTCGAGGATCGCGATCTGCGGGCCGCCGGCCGGGTCCCACAGGCGCACCGTGCCGTCGTCGCCGGCGCTCGCGATGCGCGAGCCGTCGGGCGAGAACGCGACCGCGCGCACCCAGCTCGTGTGGCCTTCGAGGATCGTGCGCTGCTGGCCGCTGGCGACGTCCCACAGGCGCACCGTGCCGTCGCCGCCGCCGCTCGCCAGCAGCGTCCCGTCGGGCGAGAAGACGACCGCGCGAACGCGACCCGCATGGCCCTCGATGAGCGCGGTCTGCACGCGGCTTCGCGTGTCCCAGAGGCGCACCTTGCCATCGCCCCCCGCGCTCGCGAGCGTGCGGCCGTCGGGGGCGAACGCGACGGCGCGAACACGGCCCGCATGGCCCTCGAGGATCGCCGTCTGACGACCGCTCGCCGGGTCCCACAGGCGCACGATCCCGTCGTCGCCGCCGCTTGCGAGCATCGTGCCGTCGGGCGAGAACGCGACCGCGCGGACGCGACCGGCGTGACCCTCGAGCAGGCCGCGGCGGCGTCCGGTGGACGGCTCCCAGAGGCGCACCGTGCCGTCGTTGCCGGCGCTCACGAGCATCGCTCCGTCGGGCGAGAACGTCACGGCGCGCACGACGCTCGTGTGCCCTTCGCCGAGCTGCGCAGCGGCGCGCGGAGCGGTCGTCGCGGTCCCGAGCGCCGCCTCGAGCAGCGCCACCCGCTGCTCGAGTTCCTCGACCCGCTCGGCGAACGTCTTCTGCGGCGTGGCGCTCATCGCGAGCGAGAGCTTATGCGAGTTGCCACACGTCGCCACATGGGGTAGATGCCCGACGGAGGATGCTCGCGCGCGACCCGCGAATAGGAGATGACGTGCCCGACCCGCGGCCGACTGCACAATAGAGCGATGGCATCGCCCGTCGGCACGCTGCTCTCCAAGCGCTACCGCCTCGACGCACAGGTCGGGGCGGGCGGTATGTCGACGGTGTACCGGGCCTTCGACACCGTGCTCGAGCGCCAGGTCGCGATCAAGCTCATGCACCGCGAGATCGCCGGCGACTCCGACCAGCTCGAGCGGTTTCGCCGCGAGGCGCGCGCCGTCGCGCAGCTCAACCACCCCCACGTCGTGGGCGTCATCGACGCCGGCGAGGAGGGTGATCCGGAGTACCCCACGCCGTACATCGTCTTCGAATACGTCGAGGGCGAGACGCTCAAGGAGCGCATCCGCCGTTACGGCCGCCTGCCGATCGCGGAGTCGATCGCCTACGCGATCGAGGTCGCGCGGGCGCTCGGCGCCGCCCACGAGCGCCTGATCGTGCACCGCGACGTCAAGCCGCAGAACGTGCTCGTCGACGAGGAGGGCGCGGCGAAGGTCACGGACTTCGGGATCGCGCGCACCCTGCACCAGGAGGGGCTGACCGCCGACGGGCGCGTGCTCGGCACGACGGACTACGTCTCGCCCGAGCAGGCGCTCGGCCACGCCGTCTCCGGCCAGTCGGACCTCTACTCGCTCGGGATCGTCCTCTTCGAGATGCTCACCGGCGAGGTCCCGTTCAAGGGCGAGAACCAGATCGCCGTCGCGATGAAGCACGTCCGCGAGGACCTGCCCGACGTGCAGATCCGCCGCCCCGAGGTCTCCGCCACGCTCGCCGCCGTGCTCGACCGCGCGACCGCGAAGGAGCTCGACCGCCGCTACCCCAACGCGCACGCGATGATCGCCGACCTCGAGGACGTGCTCGCGATCGAGACCGCGCGCACCGGCCAGGTCACGGGCGAGGCCACGACCGTCCTGCGCAGCCTGCCCGAGACGACGCGCCGGCGCGTGCCGCTGCGGGCGCGCAGCTCGACGAAGGCGCTGTTCGGCCTGCTCGTCGTCGCCCTCGTCGCGGCGGGCCTGCTCGCCTATGTCGCCGCGCAGCGCGCCGAGCGCGGGACCGGCAAGCGCACGGACGTCGCCCCGACGCCGCGCGGGCTGAAGCCCGTCGTGCTCGGACAGCGCTCGGCGTCGGACTTCGACCCGCTCGGCGGCGACGGCGAGCATGCGCGGCAGACGAGCGCGCTCGTCGACGGCGATCGGTCGTCGACGTGGTCGACCGAGAGCTACGACGGCGGCGAGCTCGGCAAGGCGGGTGTCGGCGCCGTCATCGACGCCTCGCCGGGCGTCGCGGCGCGCAAGCTCGTGATCCGCACGCCGACGCCGGGCTTCGAGGTCTCGATCTGGGTCGCGCGCGGCGACCTGCCGCAGACGGCGCCGCCGCAGGGCTGGACGCAGGTGAGCGCGCCGGCGATCAAGGCCAGCTCCAGCGAGCCGATCGACCTCGACACCGCTTCGAACCGCTACAGCCGCTACCTCGTCTGGATCACGAAGCTGCCACCGGGCGAGCAGCTCGTGAAGATCTCCGAGATCCTCCTGTACCAGTGATCGCGACCGCGTTCGCCGTCTTCGCGGCCGCGCTGCCGCTCGCCGGCACGACGGTGCACGTCGACGCCGGCCACAACGGCGCGAACGGGTCGCATGCGGCCCAGATCAACCGCCAGGTGCCGGCCGGCACGGGCGGCTATCGCAAGGCCTGCGACACGACCGGCGCGCAGACGAACGACGGCCGGCTCACCGAGGCGAGCTTCAACCTCGACGTCGCGCGGCGCCTGCAGCGCCGGCTCGCGACGCTCGGCGCGCGGGTCGTCATGACGCGCACGACGAACGACGGCGTCGGCCCGTGCGTCAACGAGCGCGCGGCGATCGGCAACCGCGCGCACGCCGACCTCGCGCTGTCGATCCACGCCGACGGCGGCCCGCCGGGCGGGCGCGGCTTCCACGTCATCGCGCCGCTCGCAGCGCGCGCGGTGCGACCGGCGATCGTCGCGCCGTCGCTGCGCTTCGCCCGCGTGCTGCGCGCGCGGCTGGAGGGGGTCGGCCTGCCGCGCTCGACCTACATCGGCGCCGGCGCCGGACTCGTCCAGCGCGCGGATCTCGGCGGGCTGAACCTCTCGCGCGTGCCGAAGGCGTTCGTCGAGCTCGGCAACATGCGAAACGCCGCCGACGCGCGGCGCCTGGAACGCCCGTCGCAGCGCGACCTGATCGCGGTCGCGCTGGCGCGGGCGATCCGCCGCACGCTCGGTCGCTGATCTGCGGCTTCACCTCGGCTACGGCACCACGGCCAGCTCACGCGCAGCCTCCGTGCGCTCCGCGGCCATCTCCTCGTGCTGGTCGGCGATCTCGCGCAGCCGGCCGATCGCCTGGCGGACGATGCGGGAGATCTGCATCTGGCTGACGCCGAACAGCGTTCCGATCTCGGCCTGGGTGAGGTCCTCCTCGAAGCGCAGCCGCAGGATCTCGCGGGTGCGCCGTGGCAGCCCGGTCATCAGGTCGTCGAGGAACACGCGCATCTCGGCCTGGGCGTAACCGTCGTCGCCGGCGCCGAGCATGTCCTGCAGCGCGGCCTGCTGATCGTCGCCGCCCTGCGGCGCCTGCAGCGACAGTGCGTCGCGACCGCTGCGGGCCTGGAGCGCCTCGAGCACCTCCTCGTCGGTGCTGTCGGTCGCGGCGGCCAGCTCGCCGACCGTCGGTGCGCGGTCGAGCTGTGCCGACAGGCGTGTCACGGCGGCCTCGACGCGCAGCGTGAGCTCCTGCAGGCCGCGGGGCGGGCGAACCGCCCAGCCGCGATCGCGGAAATGGCGCTTGAGCTCGCCGGCGATCGTCGGGACCGCGTAGCTCGAGAACGCGTTGCCCAGCGCGTGGTCGTAGCGATCGATCGCCTTGACCAGCGCAAAGGAGGCGATCTGGACGAGGTCGTCGAACGGCTCGCCGGTGCGCTCGTAGCGGCGCGCGACCGAACGCGCCAGCGGCAGCCAGCGCTCGATCAGCTCGTCGCGGGCGTGCCGATCGCCCGCGGCGTGGCGCGCGAACAACATGCGATCGACGCGCGCGGATGTGTGCTCGAGACGAGGTCCGCTCGCCCGCGAGACGCTCGCGTTCCTCGAACCATCGCTGAGTTGCAGCATCGTGTTGCCCCTTTCCCGTGGGTAGCAGGATTGGCTACCGCGGACAGCGCGTCGCCGGATCACAGCGACACGCCTTCCGCGATCAACACGACCGGAGGCGATCGAAGAGCCCGCTTCCGGCTGAGCGCGCAGTTACCCGGAGCTCGGCCGAACGCAAACATGCACGTCAAAATCGTCTGACGCCTCCGCGTGCGCCGCTCGGCATCGCATGCCGAGCGCCCAGCTGCGCGGTAGTCTGCGCGCTGGTTTGTAGAGCAATGGCGCGCGGCAAGGGGTGAGGCAGGTGGGCAAGGCCGGAGTTCTGACGGCGCTGATCGCAGTGTGCTGCTTCGGCGGGGCGGCGGCCGGCGATGCTGCCGCCGCGGTCGGCGACCTGGCGCAGAAGACGGGCCCGGCCGGCTGCATCTCGGAGCTCGGGACGGCCCCGTGCGCCGACGGGACGGCGGTCTCAGGCGCCTTGTCGGCGACGGTCAGCCCGGACGGAAAGAACGCCTACGTCGCCTCCGCCACGAGCAACGCCGTCGCCGTCTTCGACCGCGCCGCCGACGGCACGCTGACGCAGAAAGGCTGCCTCTCGGACTCCGGCGCCGGCCCCTGCGTCGATGCGACGGCGCTCGCAGGCGCCGCCTCGGTGGCGATCAGCCCGGACGGAAAGAACGCCTACGTCGCCTCCGCCACGAGCAACGCGATCGCCGTCTTCGACCGCGGCGCAGACGGCACGCTGACGCAGAAGATCGGCACCGCCGCCTGCATCTCGGACGCCGGCGCCCCGCCGTGCTTCGACGGAGCGGCGCTCGCCCAGCCGACCTCCGTGGCGATCAGCCCGGACGGAAAGAACGCCTACGTCGCATCGAGCGCCGGCGACGCGATCGCCGTGTTCGACCGCGGCGCAGACGGCGCCCTCACGCAGAAGGCGGGCCCCGCCGCCTGCATCGCCGAGACCGCCGCTGGCGGATGCACCGACGGGACGGGACTCGACGGCGCGCGCTCGGTGACGATCAGCCCGGACGGCAAGAACGCCTACGTCGCATCGGACGCCGGCGATGCGGTCGCCGCGTTGGACCGCGCGGCCGACGGCACGCTCACGCAGAAGCCGGGACCAGCCGGATGCATCGCCGAGACCGCTGCAGGCGGATGCACCGACGGGGCGGCGCTGGACGGCGCATTCTCGGTGACGGTCAGCCCCGACGGCAGGAACGCCTACGTCGCCGCCGCCACGAGCAACGCGGTCACCGCGTTCGACCGCGGCGCAGACGGCGCCCTCACGCAGAAGGCGGGCCCCGCGGGCTGCGCCTCAGACGCCGGCGCCGCGCCGTGCGCCGACGCGACGGCGCTCGTCAATGCCTCCTCGGTGACGGTCAGCCCGGACGGCAGGAGCGCCTACGTCGCCGCCGTCGGCAGCAACGCCGTGGCCGCGTTCGACCGCGCCGCGAACGGCACGCTGACGCAGAAGGCGGGTCCGGCCGCCTGCATCGCGGAGACCGCCGCGGGCGGATGCACCGACGCAGCGGCGCTCGTCAACGCCTCCTCGGTGACGGTCAGCCCCGACGGCAGGAGCGCCTACGCCACATCGCCCGCGAGCAACGCCGTGGCGGTGTTTGATCGCCAGACGCCGTCGGTGGCACCACCGCCGCCGCCCGGTTCTGTGCCGGCGCCGCCCGCGCCGGGCGCGGCGGTGCCGCTGCCCCTGGCGTGCAGCGGGCGCCCGATCGCGCTGCTCGACGTGCACCGCGCCGGGCGGCGCGTCGAGGTGTCCGGGGTGGCGCTTGCGCTGCTGCGCGGCCGCCGTGCGAGCATCCGGGCCGTCTACAAGGGATCGCGCGCGGCGTCGGCGACGATCCAGGCCGACGGCAGCTTCCGCACGACGCTCCCGCTCCCACCGCGCAACCGGCGCACGACGGTCCGCTACCAGGCCACGATCGCCGGCAGGCGCAGCGCCTCGCTCAAGCTCGTACGAGCGCTGACGATCGTCAGTCGCCGCACCACGCGCGCCGGGACACGGATCACCTCCCGGCTCTCGAACCCGCGCGGACGCCAGCGGATCACGATCAGCCGGCAGCTGACGTGCACGACGTATCGTCGCCTGCGGACCGTTCGCACGAACCGGGCCGGGCGCTTCACGATCACCCTCCCGGCGCCTGGCGCTCCCGAGCCGATCGCGTTCTACCGCGCGACGACGCGGCGCAGCGGCGGGCACACGTACAGCCTCCCGATCGCCGTGCGGGCCACGACGCCACGGTGAGCGGCTGACGCGGGCCGGATGTTTGAGCGCCTGGGCGTTCCTGCGATCGCGCCGAATCTTGGTCGTGTCGAATAGTGATCGGATATCGATCAGAAAGCGACACGGCGGCGGCAGCGCCAGCTCGACCCTCACTCCTTCATCGATGCTGTTCATAAGCGCCCGCGCCCGCCGTCGGCGCGACGGCTACTCCACCGCCCGCGTCTGTGCGAAGAAATGATGGTGCCGGAAAAACGGATAATGCGCCACGTGTCAGGCGTGACCAGCTGCGCCGCGCATCGGTCAGTCAGTGCAAATCGACTTGCAACATCGCACGTCGTCCGTACTGTCCCACGCTGCCAGGTCCTCGCCGGGCGCGCCGCTCAGCTCACCTCTGAGCCCGCGAATCGCTTCGTGGATCGCCGCAGACCGTGATAACGCGTGCGCTTCAGCGTAGTCGTTGAGGAACGTCACATCGTCTTCAGGCAGACTCACACTGAGCTTCATGCGGCGCATCCTATCCGCGTCGGCGACATCGCGACGTACGGTAAACGGACAACGCCAACCGAACCACGCACGAGCTCTGTACGTAACCCTCACATCGTCAGTCGCACAGAAGGGCTGCTGCGACGCGCTGCGGTGCTTCGAGCGGCGGCCAGTGCCCGACGTCGTCGAGCGCGGTGAACGGCGCATCGGGCATGCGCGCGCGAATGCGCTCTGCGATGTGCGCGCCCGAGATCGGGTCCAGCATGCCCCACACGAAGGCGAGCGGCACGTCGGTCGTCTCCAGCGCGGCGACCCAGCGCTCGGCGTGGAGCACGCGGTCGCTCATGTACCGGATGAGCCGGTGCGCGATCAGCTGTCCCGAGTCGTGGCTCATCGCGCGCCAGATCTCGACGCTGCCGGCGGTCGCATCGAAGCCTTCGGCGAACGTCGGACGTAACGCTGCGACGAGGTGCGCCTCGGTGAGCTGCGCGCTGATACGGGGTCCCTGCTCGGGATCGAGCAGCGCCGTCTGGATCGGCTCGGGCCGGTGCAGGTCGGGGTACAGGCCGCCGTTGAGCAGATGCACGGCGACGAGCTCGACGGCGAGCGCTCCCTCCGCGCGACGAGCCAGCAGCTCCTGCGCGACGGACACGCCGTAGTCGTGCGCCACGAGCACGGTCGCGCCGACGCCCTCGCGGGCCCACAACGCCTCGACGAGATCGGCCTGCTCGTGCAGCGAGTACTCGTGGCCGGCCGGTTTGTCCGACGCGCCGAAGCCGAGGAAGTCGGGCAGCAGCAGCGCATGACGCTCGGCGAGCGGCGCCGCGACCCGCGCCCAGTCGTGCGAAGAGCTCGGAAAGCCGTGCAGCAAGGTCATCGGCGGCCCCTCCCCCAGGCTCCTGAGGAAGATCATGCGTTCGCTGCCGCGCATACGCAATCGCACCCGTGCACCGGCCGACCACCACGCCTCGATCTCGCCCATGACCAGGGATTCTCGCGCCATCCCGGCGAAGTTGGCGCGCTGCTGATCCAAGCGTGGCGCGTAGGCATTTATGCAGGCGCGAAGATCGATCGCGACGGGAAACCGGCTGGTCGTCGGCCAGCCGGCGTTGACTTCGACAGGGAGGCGTCCTCTATGCGGCAAGACAGCCTTGCGCAGCGAGTGGGCCCGTTCTTCGGGCTGCTCTACGTCACGATCGGGATCCTCGGGTTCTTCGTGACCGGCTTTGACAACTTCGTGCAGAACACAGGCGACACGCTGATCGGGTTCTCCATCAACCCGATGCACAACCTCGTGCACCTGCTGATCGGTGCATTTCTGATCATCATGTCCACCCGGTCGAACGTCGCCGCCGCAGAGGGCGCGGTGATGGGCGTCGGCCTGTTCTACGTCGTCGCGTTCGTCATCGGAACCGTCTCGAAGGACAACCTGACGATCATCTCGATGTACGGCTACGGCGACCTCGAGAACTTCAACCACCTCGTCAACGGCGTCGCGCTGCTGACCGTGGGGCTGCTCTCGTCGGCTTCGACATCCGCGCGCCTCAGGCGCCAGGGCGTCGCGTAGGAACGATGTGGCCGACCCTCCGGCGCGCGGGTGACGCTCACCGCGCCGGAGGCCCTCGCCGTCTGCGGCGCGTCGCGGTGCGTCAGGTGTAGCCGCGGACGAGATCTCGCTCGTGGCGCTGCGCGTGGTCGCGGCGGGGGAGCAGGAGCGGGGTCGCCAGGAGGAGGAGACCGGCGACCGCGATCGCGGCGCGGGGGCTCGTGAGATGCGCCAGCAGGCCCCACAGGGCCGTCATCGCCGCGATGGTGGCGTTGCTCGTGACCGACCACGCGGACAGGGTGCGAGCTACGCGGTCCGGCCCTGTCTGGTCGAGCCGGTAGGTGGCGAACACCGGGTTGAACACGCCCACGCAGGTGACCAGGCCGAACTGGACGGCGATGACGAGCACGAGCCCAGCGGTGCCGGGGCCGATGAAGGCCAGCCCGACTGACCAGCACGCGCGCAGCGCCCCGGCGGTGAGCATGATCCTGTGGCGCCCGAACCGCGCGACGAGCCGGTGGGCCAGTCGTGAGCCGACGAGGCCGCCGACGCAGGGTGCGGCGAACGCCAGGCCGTACTGCCACGGCTCGAAGCCGAGGCGACCGAGCATGAGGACGGCGAGCAGCGGCGCGGTCGCCATGATCAGGCCGTTGACCAGGATCGTGTTGAAGAACAGCGGGCGCAGCGCAGGGTGGCTCAGGATGTGGCGCCACCCATCGAGCAGGTCGCTCGCTCGCAGCCGCGGGACGTCGGTGCGCGCGGGCCGCGGCTCCGTCCCGCCGATCGCGCGGACCCCTGCCGCCGAGAGCAGGAAGCTGACCGCATTGGCCACCACGGTCGTCACCGGACCGAGCAGCCCGATCGCGGCCCCGCCGAGCGGCGGTCCGAGCATGGTGGCCGTCCAGGTCGTGGACTCCAGCCGCCCGTTCGCGACGAGCAGGTCCTCCGGCGCCACGAGCCCCTTCAGGCATGCGCCGCTGGCCGCCTTGAAGGCGATGTCGGCCGCGCCGACGACGACCGACACGACGAGGAGCTGGGCGAAGCTGAGCCAGCCGAGCGCGAACGCGGCGGGGACGCTCATCAACGCCGCGAACCGGGTCAGGTCCATCGCGACCATCACCGGCCGCTTGCGGCGAAACTCCACCCACGGGCCGAGCGGCACCGCCACGGCCGCCCCCATCGCCAGCCCCGCTGCCGCCAGCAACGACACCTCGGACGGGCCGGCGTGCAGCACGAGGATCGCGATCAGGGGGAACGCGTCGAACGCGAGCCACGTGCCGAACGTGCTGACCGCATAGGCCCCCCAGAGCCACCCGAACTGCCGCCCCAGCGACCGCCTAGCCACCAGGCCCCTCGCTGGGAACGTGCTGACCGCATACGCCCCCCAGAGCCACCCGAACTGCCGCCCCAGCGACCGCCTAGCCACCAGGCCCCTCGCTGTCTCTCCCGAGCAACCGCATGTTGACCGGCTGGACCGTAGCGGGCAGCTGGGCGGCTGCTCACCCGCGCTGCGCCGGCAGCGCGCGACTCGCGGCGTCTGTTCGCGGACGGCGACCGTGGGCCGCGGTGTAGCCGGCGTGTAACCGCCTCCTCGCAGCATCGGTCCTCCCACAACCAACCGGAGGACTCTCATGCGATCGGATGCACCGGCACGACGACGGACCAGGACCAGCGGCACGCTTGGCCTGCTGGCTTTGATGGCACTCGCCTTCACGATCCTCGCGGCGCCGTCGGCGCGCGCCGACGGCCCCGGGGTCGGGGCGCCCTGGATCGTGAGCGTGGGTGACTCGTACATCTCCGGAGAGGCCGGGCGCTGGGCCGGCAACACGAACAACTCCTCAACGACGATCGACGCGCTCGGCCCGAAGGCCTACTTCGACAACCCCGCCCGGACGGCGGAGCTCATCAACCGCTGTCACCGCTCCCAGGCCGCGGAGGTGCACGTCGGCGGCGGCGTCAACGGCATGACGCTCGCGTGCTCGGGGGCCAAGACCTCGACGTTCACCAACTCGGACGGCGACTTCAAGCCGGGTCTGGACTTCTACTCCGACAGCTCGGGACGCCAGGGCCAGGCCGCGATGCTCCAGGCGTTCGCCAAGACCCACAACGTCAAGATGGTCCCGCTCTCCATCGGGGGCAACAACTTCAACTTCGGCGACATCGTCACGCAGTGCGTCAAGGACTTTCTGACCTCGTTCTCGTGGTCGCCGGACTACTGCAAGGACGACTCGTCGGTGCTGGCCAACCTCAAGCCGGCGAACGTCGCCGCCCAGATCGCGGCCATCAAGCAGGCCATCCTCAACATCCGCAAGGCGATGTCCGACGCCGGCTACAGCGACAGCTCGTACACGATCCTCGTGCAGAACTACGAGGCCGCGATCCCGAAGGGCTCGGACATCCGCTACTCGGAGTCCGGCTTCACCCGCCAGAACACCGGTGGCTGCGGCTTCTGGAACGCCGACGCCGACTGGGCCAACAGCACGGCGCTGCCGACGATCAACGGCGCCGTCCAGACCGCGGCGGGCCAGGTGGGCCTGTCCAACGTCAGGTTCCTCGAGCTCTCCAAGGCGTTCGACGGACGGGCGCTGTGCTCCAAGAGCGTCGGCCTGCTCGAAGAGAAGGGGCTCGCCAGCTGGAAGTCCGCGGGAGCGGTGGACAAGACGGAGTGGGTCGACCAGATCCGCACCGTGAGCGCCGCCGGCAGCGACTACTTCATCCAGGAGTCGCTGCACCCCAACTACTGGGGCCAGCTCGCGCTGCGCAACTGCGTCCGCCAGGCGTACAACGGCGGCAGCCCGCGCGGGGGCATCTGCACGATCGCAGGCACCGGCCTCAACGGGCAGGGTGAGCCGCGGATGACGCTCGGCCGCGGGCTCTCCGCCCCGACGCAGTCGCCGGGCGCCGGGAACCCGAACGGAGGCACCCCGGCAGTCGCCCTCTGCCCGAGCTACGCCGCCCTCACCGGCGTCACGCTGCACATGAACGGCTCCGCCGGCAGCGTGAACGGTGTCTGCAAGCCGTTGCTGATCACCGCCTCCTCGGTCTCGCTGGGCACGGCGACCAGCGGCACGTCGCGGATCGGCACCTCGGGAACGCGCGACACGACGGCGAGCTGCCCTGACCAGTACGTCGTCACCGGGTTCAACGGGCGGTCGGGCCTGCTCGTCGACGCAGTGCAGTTGGTCTGCTCGCGGCTCAACGCCGACGGCAGCCTGGGCACGAAGACGACGACCGTCATGGTCGGAGGCACGGGCGGCAGCGCCTTCCCCGAGCGGTCCTGCAGCATGGGAATGGCGGTCGGCCTGTTCGGCCGGGCCGGCAACGACCTCGACTACCTGGCCCTGGAGTGCTCGACCCTGAGCTGACCGCTTGACCGGTCGATGCCCGCGCGAGGCGCGGCGGCGCGGAATGCTCAGGCGAATTGCCTGAGCGACCGCACCGGCCGCGCCTCGTGCGCGTTCTGCTGTCCGTCGCCCGGCCGAGCACGGGCCGCCGCGTTCTCAGAAGCGGTAGCTGCGCTCCTGCGCGTGGCGCTCGATCGCCAGCGTGCACAACCGCTCGACGAGCTCCTCGTAGGGCATGCCGCTGGCCTCCCAGAGCTTCGCGTAGACGCTCGTCGGCGTGAAGCCGGGCATCGTGTTGAGCTCGTTGAGCAGCACCCGCTCGCCCTCGACGAAGAAGTCCGCGCGCGCGAGCCCCGAGCAGCCGAAGCGGCCGAACGCCAGCACCGCCGTCGCGCACAGCCGCTCGCGGGCGGCGGCGGAGATCCGTGCCGGCACGCGCAGCTGCATCCCGCCGGGCTCGTACTTCGCGGCGTAGTCGTACCAGTCGGCGGAGATGACGATCTCGCCCGGCTCGGAGGCCGCGGCGGCGCGCGCCGAGCCGAGCACGGAGCACTCGACCTCGATGCCCGTGCTCATCGCCTCGACGATGACGCAGTGGTCGTGGAAGAACGCCGCGTCGAGCGCGTCGCCGAGCTCCTCGGCGGCCGCGACCTTGACGATCCCGACCGACGAGCCCAGCCGCGCGGGCTTGACGAACACCGGCAGGCCGAGCGCGGCCAGCTCGCCCAGCACCAGCTCGCGCTCCTCGTCCCAGCGCGCGGCCCGGATCCCCGCGTAGGCGACCTGCGCGATCCCGGCCTGCGCCATGAGGTCCTTGGCGACGATCTTGTCCAGGCAGACGGCGGACGCCAGCACGCCGGAGCCGACGTACGGCACGTCGAGCAGCTCGAGCAGCCCCTGCACCGTGCCGTCCTCGCCGAACGGCCCGTGCAGGACGGGGAACGCGACGTCGGCGTCGAGCAGCCCGCGGCCGGGGCGCAGCGCGAGCTCCTCGCCCTCGCAGAGCCACGTGCCGTCGCGCTCGAGCAGCACCGCCTGCACGTCGTGGCCGGCGGCCCGCAGGCCCGCGGCGACGCTCTCGCCGCTCGCGAGCGAGACCTCGTGCTCCGACGAGCGCCCGCCGGAGAGCACGGCGACCCGCATCAGGGTGCCGGCGTCGTCGGCGTCGTGGCCGGCGTCGTCGTCGTATCAGCGCCGGGCTCGGGGTTGAGCGTCGGCGAGAAGCGCCCGACGGTGATCGTCACCGAGGAGCCGCGCTCGACCTTGTCGCCGCCGGACGTCGGCGACTGCTTCTGCACGAGCCCGTCCTGATCGGGCGTGTCGACCGACACCTCCTCGACGGTCACCTCGAAGCCGACCCGCGAGAGCGTCTTCGTCGCAAGGTTCTGGGAGCGCCCGACGACATCGGGCACCGCGATCTTCTTCGGCTCGATCGCGACGGTCAGCTGCACGTTCGACCCCCGCGGTATCGAGCCCTTGGCCGGATTCTGCGCAAGCACCGTGCCCGGGTCGGCCTTCGCGTCCTCCTTCTCCTGCACGGTGACCTTGAACGCGTCGAGCGCCGTGCGCGCGTCGTCCTCGCTCTTGCCGACGACGTCGGGAACGGGCAGGCGCTGGGGGCCGAGCGAGATCTTGATGTCCACGCTCTCCCCGCGCTCGGCGAGCGAGCCGCGGTCCGGCCGCTGGGCGATGACGCGATCGATCCTCACCGTGTCGGAGTTGACCTTCGTCTCGTTGACCTTGAAGCCGGCTGTCGTGAGCCTCTGGCGCGCCTCGTTGCGGCCCATGCCGACGACGTCGGGCACGGTGGTGATGGCCGGTCCGTCGGACACCGTGATCGTCACGCGCGAGCCGTCGGCGGCGGTCGTGGCGCCGGCGGGGTCCTGCCCGATGACGGTGTTGCGCGGCCTGTCGGAGTTGTCGCGCACGGACTGGACCTCGAAGCCCTCGCTCTGCAGCCGCTGGGTCGCGACGGAGATCGACGCGCCGACGACGTTGGGCACCTGCACGCGGGTGGGCGTCATGACGGACACGATGAGCGCGATCAGCCCGACCATGACCAGGCCGCCGAACAGCACCCACGGCCAGCGCTTGCGGGGCGGACGGGGCTGGCCGTAGGCCGGCGGCGACTCGACGACGACCCCGCGCTCGTCGGCCGGACCGCGCGCGTACCCGCCCCCCGTCGCCGGCGGCGGTGGCGGCGCGATCGGCGGCGGCGGCATCGCACCGGCGCCCATCGCGACGGCGGGCAGCGCGGCGGCCGCCGCCTCGGCGGCGGCGATCGCCGACGGCGAGGGGATCCGCGAGGCGGCGGCGTCGAGCGCGGCGATGAACTCGTCGGCGTCGGCGAAGCGGTCCTTGGGCTCCTTCTCCAGCGCGCGCAGCACGACGGACTCGAGCTCGGGCGTCACCGACGGGTTGACCTGGGTCGGCGGCAGCGGCGCCTCGTTGACCTGCTTGAGCGCGATCGTGACGGCCGAGTCGGCCTCGAACGGGACCCGGCCGGTCAGCAGCTCGTAGAGGATGATCCCGATCGAGTAGAGGTCCGAGCGGGCGGTGACGGCGTGGCCCTGGGCCTGCTCGGGCGAGAGGTACTGCGCGGTGCCCATGATCGAGCCGGTCTGCGTCATGTCCGACGCGCCCGCGCGGGCGATCCCGAAGTCCGTGACCTTCGCGCGGCCCTCGTCGTCGACGATGACGTTCTGCGGCTTGAAGTCGCGGTGGATGACGCCGCGGCGGTGGGCGAAGCGCGCGGCGCGCAGGATCTGCACGGTGAGGTCGACCGCCCGCCCCGGCGCGAGCGGGCCTTCCTCGCTGACGATCTGCTTGAGCGTGCGGCCGGCGACGTACTCCATCGCGATGTATGACGTGCCGTCCCACTCGCCGCGGTCGTAGACGGCGACGAGGTGCTGGTGCTGCAGGCCGGCGGCCGACGACGCCTCGCGCTTGAAGCGCTCGACGAACTCCTCGTCGGCGGCGAAGCGCTGGTGCAGGATCTTCAGCGCGACCTTGCGCCCGAGCTGCAGGTCGGTCGCACAGTAGACCTCGGCCATGCCGCCCGTCCCGAGGTGGGCGACGATCTGGTAGCGCTCGTCGACGACGGCGTCGACCTCGATGCCCCTCATCGCAGCAGTTCCTCCATGACTCGCTTGGCGATCGGCGCGGCGACGATGCCGCCCTGGCCGCCGACGATGTTCTCAAGCGTCACCGCGATGGCGATCTTCGGCTTCGAGCGCGGCGCGAAGCCGATGAACCACGGCTGGTCGATCCCCTTGGCGATGTTCAGCTCGGCCGTGCCGGTCTTGCCGGCGACCTCGATGCCCTGCAGCGCCGCCGCCGTGCCGGTCCCCTCGCGCACGACGTTGCTCATCATCTGCGTGAGCTGCTCGGCCGACCGCGCCGACATGACGCGCTGCGCCCGCTCGGGCCTGATCCGCGTCACGGTGCGGCCGTCCTGGTCGACGATCCGGCTCGTGATGCGCGGCTTCATCCGCACGCCGCCGTTGGCGACCGTGGCGGCGACCGTCGCCATCTGCAGCGGCGTCACGCGCAGGCGCTCCTGGCCGATCCCGACGCGGCCGATGTCGACGCGGCGCGAGCGGGTCGGGATGAGCTTCTGCTTGGCGACGTCGAACACGCCGCTGGCGAACATCTGCGCGTCGGGATAGTCAAGCGGGGGGTCGGCATCGAAGCCGAAGCGGTTCATGTAGTCCGCCATCCGCCCGTGGCCGAGCTTGACGGCGACCTGCGCCCAAACCGTGTTGACCGAATGTGTAAGTGCCGTCGTCAGCGTGATGGACCCGAACTGCTCGTCGGAGAAGTTCTTCAGCGGTACACCCGAGACGATGATCGGTGACGTGCCGGACACCGTGGAATCCGGTGTGTAGCGGCCGCTGTCGAGCGCGGCGGTGGCCGTCACGACCTTCATCGTCGAACCTGGCGCGTAGCCCGCCTGCGTCGCGCGGTTGAACAGCGGCGAGCTGCGCTCCCGGCTCAGGCGCCTGTAGGCGGCCGCCTTGCGCAGCGCGCGGGGGTCATAGCCGGCATGCTCGCCATGACCCGGACCTTGCCGGTCGCCG